>NZ_CP043538.1:5326643-6555179 GCF_000364445.2 Methylobacterium mesophilicum SR1.6/6
GCCCTCCTGCACGCGGTCCGAGGGGCAGCCGACATTGAGGTTGACCTCGTCATAGCCGAACTCGGCGGCGATCCGCGCGGCCTGGGCCAGCTCCGCCGGGTTCGACCCGCCGAGCTGGACCGCCACGGGATGTTCCGTTCCGGAGAATCCCAGCAGCCGCTCCCGCGGGCCGTGCAGGACAGCGCCGGTGGTGACCATCTCGGTGTACAGCCGGGCATGCGCCGAGAGGGTCCGGTGGAACGCGCGACAGTGGCGATCCGTCCAGTCCATCATCGGCGCGACGGAGAACCGCCATCCCGCCAGTGCGCCGCGTTCGTCAGCCGCCGTCACGTGTGCCCGATCCATTCTGTACCGGTAGGCCTCCACGCTCGACGATGCCGGGCTGCCCGAGGACACCGCGTCTCGCCTTCAGCGTTTGTGGAGGATGCCCGTTCGATACCACGGGCTGGGGTTCCACGGTAGACCCGCCGCGTCTGTGATGCCCGACATGGAGCGAGCGTCCGAAGGCATGCTGTGCACGCGGAAGGACGGGCCGCAGCGTCAGCCGGTCCGGTTTCCGCTACAGCGCTTCGCCACAGGCTGACGGCTCCATGCTCCGGCTGGCCCCTGACGCGCGCCGGACACGCACGGGGGACATCGAGGGGCGATCCATTGATCGGGCTAGATGAGGATCGCACCGAACAAATTCATTCGTGTAGAAGAATAGTTTTGCCGTTCAGCCCATGAGATCGTCTTTTCTCGATCTTCCGTAAGACGATATCTATTCAAGATACTGGATTTTGAGAATTGTAAAGTTCACGAGTCGTCAAAAAACGGCGATCTTGTAGGAAGCTTGCAGTTAGCATAAGGACAATTCAAATCGATTGTTTGGAAGGTTGCCATGAGCGAAATTTATTCACCGGCAGGCCGTAAGTTCCCAGATCGTTTATCCGCGCTAAGATATTCATGCCTCACTATAAGATCCAAGATATATTTTCTGATTTTCGGGATCTTGCTGGCATTCATATCGATACTGGGAGTTGAGATATTTGCTAATACCGACTTGATGATGGAGGGCCGAAAGTCGGCGGTCCGCTTCCAGGTCGAGGTCGCGCACAGCCTCGTCACCGCCTTCGGCAAGCAGGCCGAGGCCGGGACGATCTCGCAGGACGAGGCGAAGCGGAGGGCCGGCGAGGCCCTGCGGGCGATCCGCTACAACGGCGGCAACTACGTCTTCGTCTACAGCGCGGCTCCGGGCGATATCGGGCGCAACGTCGTCCATCCGGATCCGAAGGTCCAGGGCACCAAGAGCCGCGACGACGCGGCGATGATGAAGACCTTCGTGGGCGAGATGGTCGAGCGTGGACGGAAGGGCGGCGGCTTCACCGCATATCGCTGGCCGCGCCTCGGCGAGACCGAGCCCGCGCCCAAGGTCGCGTACTCCCTGGCCTACGAACCGTGGCAGTGGATCGTCTCCTCCGCCCTCTACGTGGACGACATCGAGGCGATGGGCCGGGCGCGGATGCTGGAATCGCTCCTCTGGCTGGTCCCGATCTGCTTGGCGATCGTCGCGGTGGGGATCGTGCTCGTCCGGAGCATCACCAAGCCCCTGGCGGCCTTCACGGCGGCCCTGCGTCGGCTGGCCGGCGGCGACCTGACCTTCACGATCCCGGGGATCGGCCGCCACGACGAGATCGGCCGGATGGCCGCGGCGGCCGGGATCTTCCGCGACAGCATGCTCAAGGAGCAGGCACTGATCGCCGATCGGCTGTCCGACCAGGCCAAGCGCGAGGAGCGCGCCCGCTGGATGGAGGATCTGACGCGCAGCTTCGACCAGAGCGCGGGCGCGCTCCTGCAGCAGGTCGACAGCGCCGCCTCCGGGATGCAGCAGGCTTGCCGCGCCATGTCGGACACGGCCGTCGAGACCGCCAAGCAGGCCGGCTCGGCCGCCCATGCGGTCCAGCAGGCCTCCGCCAACGTGCAGACCGTGGCGGCGGCCACCGAGGAGCTGACCGCCTCGATCGCTGAGATCGGCGGACAGGCGATCAAGTCGGCGGAGATCGCGGGCCGGGCTGTGAGCGAGGCCGAGCGCACGGACCATCAGATCCGCGGACTCGCGGGCGCGGCGGAGCGGATCGGCGAGGTGGTGCGGATCATCTCCGCCATCGCCGAGCAGACGAGCCTGCTCGCCTTGAACGCGACGATCGAGGCGGCTCGCGCCGGTGAGGCCGGCCGCGGCTTCGCCGTGGTGGCCGCCGAGGTGAAGGGCTTGGCCGGCCAGACCGCCAAGGCGACCGAGGAGATCACCGCGCAGATCGGCGCCATCCAGCACGAGACCTCCGCGGCCGTGGGCGCCGTCCAGTCGATCGGCAAGACGGTGGACACGATGAACGCGATCGCGAGCGCGATCGCGGCGGCGGTGGAGCAGCAGCGCGCCGCCACGGGCGACATCTCCCGCAATATCGAGGAGGCGTCGCGGGGGACCGACGCGGTGAGCGGGACGGTGGTCTCAGCCTCGGCGGCCGCGGACGACACGCGGCGGGTCGCCCAGGAGGTGGGGGAGGCGGCCAGCAGCGTGAGCCGCAGCGCGGAGGTGCTTCGCGCCGAGGTGGTGCGCTTCCTCGCCGACATGCGCGCCGCCTGACGTCGCGGGTCCCGACCCCTCCGGCCGAGCGCAGCGCCCGGCCGGAGGGACGCCGCTCAGAAGACCGGCATCGCGCCCGCCACGGTGACGAGCGCGCCGGACGTATAGCTGCTCTCCTCGGAGGCCAGCATCACGTAGGCCGAGGCGAGTTCCGCCGGCTGGCCCGGGCGGCCGAACGGCACTTGGCTGCCGAAGGACTTCAACGAATCCTGGCTCATCCCGGACGGGATGAACGGCGTCCAGATCGGGCCGGGCAGCACGCCGTTGACCCGCACGCCCGTCTCGGCCAGCAGCTGCGCGAGACTCAGCACCATGTTGCTCAGGGCGCCCTTGGTCGCGCTGTAGGCGAGGAGCGAGGGCATCGGATGCTTGGAGTTCACCGAGGAGGTGAAGATCACGGAGGCGCCCGGCTTCAGATGGGCAAGCGCCGCCTTTGTCACGTAGAAGGACCCGAACACATTCGTGCGGAAATGGTCCTCAAAGATCGCGTCGTCGATCGACGCGAGATCCTGGTTCGGCTGCTGAAACGCGCCGTTGTTCACCAGCACGTCGAGCCGCCCGAAGGTCTCCACGGTGCGGGCGACGATCTGGCGCCCGTAGGCGGGGTCCTTGAGGTCCCCTGGCAGGAGCAGCGCGCGCCGGCCCGCCTTCTCGATCCAGCCGCTCACGGCCTCGGCGTCCGCCTGCTCCTCCGGCAGGTAGGCGATGGCGACGTCCGCGCCCTCCCGTGCGAAGGCGATCGCCACCGCGCGGCCGATGCCGCTGTCGCCGCCGGTGATCAGCGCGGCTTGCCCCGTGAGCTTCCCTGAGCCCGTGTAGCTCTCCTCGCCGTGATCCGGTTCGGGTTCCATCCGGCCCGTCTTGCCGGGAAAGCTCTGCGGCTGAGCCGCGAAGGGCGGTCGGGGATACTTGTGCAGCGGGTCCGTGGTCACGCGTCGTCTCCGGTGAATGTCCGGTCCAACCGCGGGGCACCCGGGGTGTTCCGGGGCAGCCTCGCCGGGTTCAGGCCGCCCGATTCGACAGTCTCGGCCGCGGCCGTGGAAGCACGGACACTGGGAACCTCTGCCTTGACAGTGCGTCGACACAGGGCAGCAACAGGCCTTGCGCAGTCTCGCGGGAAGAGGGAGCGCCGCCATGATCGAATCGCATCCTGAAGACCGGGCCGCGCGCCTGATCGACCGCGCCCTCGTGGCCGCGGCCATGCTCTCGCTGACCTTCGGCCTCGCCACGGGCCTCTGGGGCCTGTTGCAGTAGGGCGGGCCGGAATGCCGGCCGGATCAGCCGTACGCGCCGTGGATCGATCGTCCCGGCCGCGCCGGGCCCCATGGCGTCGCCCCGGTGCCTGTCATCACCGGTCCCGGGGCCACGGCCTGCCCGTCGAGGGATCGGGCTTGCCCGGTCCGGAGACCTCGCGGCGCGAGGCCGGGGTTCGGAACGCATGCTGAGCCGCGCCCTGCTCGCGGCCGTGGTGTTCGCGGTCGGCGCCTTCCTGCTCTACCTGGCCAGCCTCGCCCGCGAGGCGCTGTCGCCGAACGAGCCCTACGCGAGCAGCATCGGGCTCACCCTCGACCAGTGTGTCGCGGCGCAGGACGGCCTCGCCGCGGAGGAGGCGCGGACCTATTGCCGGCGGCCCGTGCCGAAGCGGCTCTGAGCGGCGTCGGGCTCCAGGGCGAACCGGGGCCGCGCCACGCAAAACGCCCCAGGAGCTGGCTCCTGGGGCGGCCTTCGACGGGGCGACCAGTCTGATCGGGCTGGGGATGCCCGCCGAAGGCCGGGGCTGGGCGGCTCAGTAGCTTCCGAACTTGTAGTTGACGCCGACGCGACCAAGCGCGCCCTCGTTCTGGAAGCGCGTCCCGAAGACGTTGACGTTCCGGTAGGTCGGGAGGACGGGGATCGTGCGGCTGCCGAGGTCGTAGTACAGGGCCTCGCCCTTCACCGTCACGGCGCTGGAGTGGAAGACGTTCAGGAAGGAGTCGGTGGGCAGCGCGTACTCGATGCCGCCGCCGACGGCGTAGCCTGTCTCGGTGCGCGCGCGGCTTCCGTAGAAGTTCGGCTCGATCCGGGTCTGGAAGAGGCTCGCGCGGTAGGTGTCGCCCGCATAGGCGAAGCCACCCGTGGCGTAGAACAGGGTGCGGTCAACGGCATAACCGATCCGGCCGCGCACGGTGCCGAGGTAATCGCTGGATTGGCGGAAGTTGTGGGTCCCGAGGATGCTGCTCTGGAAGCTGCTGCTGCGGCGGAGAGCCGTGTAGGCTGCATCGGCCTCGACGCCGACGACGAAGCCCGAGCCGGGCGTCAACTGATAATTGTAGCCGACCTGGCCGCCACCCGTGAACCCATCTCGCGGCAGCGGAGCCGAGGCTGAATAGTCCAGGTCGGGGCGGCCGTTGGGGGCCCGGATCGTGCCCACTGTGTCCACTATATCCTTGGTCGAGGTGATATAGCCAGCGTTGATGCCAAAGTAAGCGCCCGTCCAGGTGAAGACCGGCACAGGAAAAGCTGCTGGCGGGAGCGCCCGACGGGGCAGATCTGCGGCTGAAGCGACAGTGGTCAGGGCCGCGAGAGCGGCCACGGACGTAACGATGTTCTTCATGTTTGTCGATTCCAGGAATAAGATACAGGAATCGATATATATGCCGCCACCAAGTCCGTCTGTTGTGCGTTTGCAACAAGCAAAATCAAGCATATTTGAAAGATACATTTCGAAAAATGAGAATTAATTTCGAATTATATCTAGATTGAAATCGATAAAGGCGCGTTTCCGAGGTTCGAATTGTGTTTCTTCGGGCTGTCGCTTGCGGGAAAAACGGCCGTTGCGTCGCGCGGTTGAGGTCGCCCGTGGGGGCGGCATCGCGACTTAAAAGAGCGGCGCCTGATCGGATATCGATCAGGCGCCGCTTCGGAAGTTGCCGAGGTCTGCATCGCGGAACCGGGACCGCCCAGCTCCGGCCCAAGCTAATGGTCGTGGCTGCAGCCGGGTCCATGCACATGGCCGTGGCCGTGATCATGGCCGTGATCGTGGTGGCCGTGTTTGTGGCCATGATCGTGGCCTTGGTCGTGCCCATGGTGGTCGTGGCCGTGATGATCGTGGCCGTGGTGACCGTGGCCGTGGTGATCGTGCCCGCAGGTGCTGTGATCGTGGGCGGCGTGCTCGGGGCGGAAGGCGCGGGAGACGGGGGTCGCGAGGCAGCCCTGTCCACGGACCAGCTCGGCCGTGGCGGGTGTCGCCGGGACGTAGAGCACGTCCCCGGCGATCTCGGCGGGCACGTGGCTGCCGCCGAGCTGCCAGGCCAGCCGCAGCAGCCGGGCGGGGTTCTCGGCGCGCACCTCCAGAAGGTCCTCCGCCTGGGCCCGCACCGCAACGAGCCGCCCGTCGTCGAGGCGAAGAGCATCGCCATCCTCAAGCGTCGCGGCCTTGGTGAGGGCCACCGAGAAGGTCAATCCGCCCTCTGCGACCAGCGAGCCCGCGGCTGCGGCCCGCGCCCCGTGGCCGAGGCTCACGGTGTCGGCGACGCGGTCGGCGCGCACGGCGGGCCGGCGGACGATCGTGGTGGCGGTCGGTATGGAACCCACGGACATGGAACCCTCGGACATAAAACCCTCGGACACGGTGCCGCGGCGGTGCCGGTCGGGGCGCCGCCTGCTGGGGTGGCATAGGGCGATCGGGGAACCCGACGCAACCTCAGTCGCAACTCCAGGCTCGGCGGATGGAACCTTAGCCGTATGGTCGCCATTCCTTTCCTGCTAAGCTCGGCGCGATCCGCCACGATCACGGCCAAATGCCGGACCGGATGCACAAGGGAGTTCCGAACCTATGAAGAAGCTCACGGCAGCCGCCCTCGCCACCATCGCCGCTCTCTCGCTCGGCGCCTGCAACACCCCCGAGGACCGGGCGCTCGGCGGCGCGGGCCTCGGCGCGCTGACCGGCGCGGCGATCGGCGCGGCCGCCACGGGCCGCGCGGGCGGCGCCCTTGCGGGCGCGGCCATCGGCGGTGCCGGAGGCGCCATCGTGGGCGCTTCGACCGCGCCGCGCTGCCCCTACGGGACCTATCGCGACGCCTACGGCAACATCTACTGCCGCTGACCTGCGGGAGGGGGCCGGGCGCGACCCGGCCCTTCCTCACGGCCTGAGGAGCGGCTATCTCGACGCCCGGCCGGGCGCGTCCCCGGTGACGGACGCTTGCCGCCTACGATGACAGCACCGAGTCCACGATATTCGCCGGCGTCGCTCGACCGATGAATCCCGGCACCAAGACTTCCGCAACCCAGGCTCAGGGCGTCTGGGGCAAGATCGGCGGCGCCGGCCTCGGCCTCGCGATCGGCGGGCCCCTCGGGGCGCTGGTCGGCGGCGTCGCCGGTCACTTCCTCCTCGACCGGGTCGGTGCGCCCTTCGGCCGGACGCCCCGGGATGTCGTGTTCACCACCGGTCTGGTGGCGCTCGCCGCCAAGATGGCCAAATCCGACGGCGTCGTGCTGCCCTCCGAGGTCGAGGCGTTCGGTCGGGTCGTGCAGGTGGAGCCGTCCGCGCGCGCGGGCGTCGAACGCCTGTTCGATCTCGCCAAGAAGACCACGAACGGCTTCGAGGCCTACGCGCAGCAGCTCGCCACGACCTTCGGCGACGAGCCGGCCCTGCTTGAGGACGTGCTCGACGGGCTGTTCCAGATCGCGGGCGCCGACGGGGCGCTCCACGAGGCGGAGGAGCGTTACCTGCGCGCCGTCTCGGGCATCTTCGGCTTCGACGAGGCCGCGTTCCGGCGCATCGCCGCCCGGCATGTGCGGCTGCCGGACGATCCCTACGGCGTCCTCGGACTCGACCGGGAGGCGGACGACGCCGCCGTGAAGGCGCGCCACCGCGCGCTGGTGGCCGAGCACCACCCCGACCGGGCGCTCGCCCGCGGCCTGCCCACGGAGGCCGTGGCCCATCGCCACGCGGCGGCTCGCCGCGATCAACGCCGCCTACGACCGGGTCGCGCAGGAGCGCGGGCTGCGGTGAGCCTCGTTCCCGACACCCCCCTCGCCCGCCGCGTCGCACCCTCGCCGAACCACGGCGCCCGCCGGGCCGGGCCGCTCGACATGCTGATCCTGCACTACACCGGCATGGAGAGCGGGGCCGCGGCGCTGGCGCGCCTGCGCGACCCGCTGAGCGAGGTCTCGGCCCACTACCTCGTGTTCGAAGATGGCGGCATCGTCCAGCTGGTCCCGGAGGGCCGCCGGGCCTGGCACGCGGGCGCAGGTGCCTGGAAGGGCGAGACCGACATCAACTCCCGCTCCATCGGGATCGAGATCGTGAATCCGGGCCATGCCGGCGGATTGCCGCCCTACCCTGAGGCGCAGATCGACGCCGTGACCGCCCTGTCGCGCGACATCCTCGGCCGCTGGCCGATCCCACCCGAGCGGGTGCTCGGCCACTCCGACATCGCCCCCGAGCGCAAGGAGGACCCGGGCGAGACCTTCCCGTGGGCGCGTCTGGCGGCGGCGGGAATCGGCCACGGGGTGCCGCCGGCGCCTATGCGGGACGGCCGCTTCTTCGCCCAGGGCGATTCCGGCCAGCCCGTCGAGGCGCTGCAGGCGATGTTCGCCCTGTACGGCTATGACCTGCCGGTCAGCGGCATGTTCGACGGGCGCACGCACGCGGTGGTCACAGCGTTCCAGCGCCACTTCCGGCAGGCGCGGGTGGACGGCGTGGCCGACGCCTCGACCATCACCACCCTCCGTGACCTGATCGCGGCCCTCCCGGCCGCCTGAGGACAGGCCGGATCAGGCCCGGTGGGCCCGCGCCTCGTGCGGGTGTCCGGACTCCGGGACCGCCTCGGCCGGCGCATCGGTCCGTGTCCGCCACAGGCTGTAGACGACGCCCGCCGCCAGGAAGGTGAGCGTCACCACCAGCGAGACCCACGGCGGCACCGCGACGAGCCCGAACGTGTCGGCGACCACGATCTTGGCACCGATGAAGATCAGGATGAAGGCGAGCGCCGTCTTGAGATAGGCGAAGCGATCGACCATCGCGGCGAGAGCGAAGTAGAGCGCCCGCAGGCCCAGGATCGCGAAGATGTTGGAGGTATAGACCACGAACGTGTCGGTGGTGATGGCGAAGATCGCCGGCACGCTGTCGACCGCGAAGATCACGTCGGCGCCGTTCACCAGCACCAGGGCGAGCGCGAGCGGCGTGAAGTACCGGGCCACCCGGCCGGTCTTCGGATCGGTCTTGCGCACAGTGAAGCGCTGGCCGTGCAGGTCGGGCGTGACACGGAAGGTCGTCTTGAACCAGCGCACGACCGCGCTGTTCTGGAAATCGCCCTCTTCCTCGTCGCCGGAGAGCAGGATCTTCAGGCCGGCGTAGATCAGGAAGGCGGCGAACAGCGACAGGACCCAGTGCACCTGATGCACCAGGGCCGCGCCGAGCCCGATCATCAAGCCGCGCAGGAGCACCGCGCCCAGGATGCCCCAGAGCAGGACCCGGTGCTGAGCCGCGCGGGGGACGCCCAGCGCCGTGAGGATCATCGCGATGACGAAGACGTTGTCCATCGACAGCGACTTCTCGACCACGAGACCGGTGACGTACTCCTCGCCCGCCTGGGGGCCGATGTACCACCAGACCCAGCCGCCGAACGCCAGACCGAGGACGAGGTAGAAGCCGGTGAGCAGGAGGCTCTCCCGGACGCCGATCTCGTGGTCCTTGTCGCGGTGGAGAAGTCCCAGGTCGAAGGCCAGGAGGCAGGCGATCAGGACGTGGAACCCGAGCCACATCCACAACGGCTTGCCGAGCCATTCGACGGTGAGGACGTCCATCATGTGCGGGACCTGATGCTGATTCCAGACGGAAAGCATCGGCTCCGACATCACGGGCGCTGAGGAGCGCCCGCCAGAGGGGCCCGCAGCCGATGCAGGCGAGGTAAGAGGCGATCGGGGCGAATCAAGGGCAGGATCTGGCGGCCGGGTGCAGGACGACGGGCTACGGCTGCGGGTGGCGAGGCCCGGACCGGCTCGGGCACGTGGCTCCCTGTGAGAGGGAGCCGACCGGGACGGACAGGACCCTCAAGCCGGCTTGTCCGGCGTCCGGCCGTCCATGCGCGGCGAGGTGCGCTCGCCGAGCGGCCGCTCCTCCATCAGCGCCAGAAACGCGAAGGCCGCGAGGAGTCCGAGGCAGGCGGCCAGGAACACGTGCCGGAACGTCAGGGCGAGGCGGGCCGGATCGGCGCCGCGGATCAGGCTCTCCACGTCGTGCCCCCCGGACGCGCCGCCCGCGACACCGCCCAGGACGATGGTGCCGAAGGCCGCCACGATCAGGGCGCCCCCAGCGAGCGGAAGAAGTTCATCGACGCCGTCGCGATGCCGAGCTGGTGGCGCGCCACCGCGTTCTGGATCGCGATGGTGGAGAGCGGCAGGATCGTCCCGATCCCCATGGAGAGCAGCGCGAACAGCACCTCCATCAGCCAGAAGGGGAGCGCCCGTCCCTGCCAGGCGATGACCCCGCAGCAGGCGAGGCTGATGCACATCATGGCGAGCGGCACGCGCTTGTAGTGCCGAAAATAGATCATCGACCGGCCCGACAGGGTGGCGCCCGTGACGGTGCCGATCATGAGTGGCACCAGGGCGACGCCGGCCTCGCTCGCCGAGAGGCCGATCACACCCTCGAGGAAGATCGGCACGTAGATGGTCAGTCCGATGAAGGTCCCCATGGCGAAGCAGGCGGCCAGCGTCGCGCTATAGACCACTTGATTCTTCAGCACCTCGGTGGGGATCAGCGGCTCGGCCGCCGTGGCGAGCCGCGCCGCGAAGCCGCCGCCCAGCAGGGCCGCCAGGGCCAGGAGGCTCAGGACCGGCGCGGAGCCCCATGGGTAGCGCACGCCGCCCCAGCTCAGGGCCAGCAACAGGGCGATCGAGCCCGAGACCATCAGGGCGGCCCCGGGCCAGTCCAGCCGGTGCTGGAGGTCGTGGCGCGGCAGGCGCTTCAGGTTGGCGTTGGTCAGCGCGAAGGCGAGGACACCGATCGGCAGGTTGATCCAGAAGATCAGCGACCAGTGCAGGTGCTGGGCGAAGAAGCCCCCGAGCAGCGGCCCCGCCACCGAGGCCGCGACGAACACGCCCGCGATCACCACTTGGTAACGCGCCCGCTCTTTGGGCGACATGATGTCGGCCAGGATGGTCTGCGCCAGCGCGATCAGCCCGCCCCCGCCGATCCCCTGGAGACCCCGGGCCAGCGCCAGCGTCACCATCGTGGGCGCCAGCGCGCAGGCCAGCGACCCGATCACGAAGGTGCCGATGGCGATCAGGAGCATGACCCGCCGGCCGTGGATGTCGGAGAGCTTGCCGTAGAGCGGCGTCACCGCCGTGGAGGCCAGCAGATAGGCGGTGACGATCCAGGGGAGGTTGGCGGCGTCGCCCAGCGCGAGGCCGATGGTCGGCATGGCGGTCGCCACGATGGTCTGGTCGAGGGCGGCCAGCAGCATCGCGGTCATCAGACCGAGGACGATCGCGCGGATCTCGCCGTGGTTGAGCACGACCGGCGGGGCGGCGGAACCCGGTTGTGCCGGGATCCCTGTGACGGCGACGGGGCTGGCCACGTGCAGGAGCCTCTGGTCCGGGCCGCGCTTCAGCCCGCTCCGGAGCGGGCTTGAGCGGCGTGAAGGGGCGCGCGGCGGCGCAGCCGCAGCGGGCCGATACCGGCCGGTACGGGATTGGGGAAGTACTTATGTTCGATGGGCGGCAATTCCCGCCGGTTCAGGGACCGGGTTCGTCCGATCGGGCGTGGCCTCCGCTCCGGGTGAGGGCCACGGCTGGAAAGCGTCCGTGACAACGCGATCGGCCGGCGCGCTTGACTGCGCGCCGGCCGGAAACCCTTCACGACGGTCTCAGGTGAGCCGGATCAGGCCGGCTGGCCGGACGATTCGAACAGGAAGCCGTCGAGGCTGGGAATCGTCACCGACGCACCGCAGGCCGGCTTCGACAGGCGCCACGGCCGCTCGGCCCGGGCGCGGATCGCCTCCGAGGGCCGCAGCCGCCGCGCGGTCCCATCCTCGCCCATCTCCTCGATGGCCAGGAAGCCGTAGACCTGCAGGCGCGAGGCCGTGAGCTTCAGCGCGCGGTCATCGGCGGCGACGATCAGGCTGCCCGTGGCGTAGACCGCGTCCAGCAGGGAGCGCTGCTCGCCGCGCCTGCGGTTGCGCGCGTCCCGCTCGCCCGGTGCCTGGGACGGGAGTGGCCGCCGGAACGGAACGACGTTGCTGACCGCGACGCAACCCATACGCAACATCCTCGACGCGAACGTGAGGGCGGCGTGCCGGCCGCCCGGTGTTCGCGACAATTCGACGGATCGCTTTAATTCTCCGTAGACCGAGACGGCGCCCCCCTGCCCCGATCCGGCACGCCGGACCGGAGCCGCCCTGCAGGATTTGCCGGGTCTCCCGCGCCCAGCCCTGACGACCTCACGCCAAGAGCAGCGGCCTCGATCCGCAACCATTCAATTTTCACCTGCGACGTTCGAGGCTGTCGTCGCTGCATGTGACGCGGGTTAGGGCTGCATCGCGCGAAGGGTCCACTGGGAACGGTCGACCTTGCCGGCCTCCACACCTGCACGTGTCCCCGCGAAGTCGCCAGTGCAGGTGGCTGCAGGGGCCTGCGCGGCGGCCCGGAAGGGCGTCGCTCGGGCGCTCGGAATTTCGGCGTCTTGACCGATCCTTAACCTCCCGCGCGGTGCAGTTTTCTGCCGCGCACGCATTGACCTGCGGGGCAACCGCGTCTAGAAGCGCGCCACTTCGGACGGCCATCGGCTGCCGACGGCCCTTGGGCACACCCCCGGAAGCCGCCGCCATCGCCCCGAGCGCTCCGAGGGTTCAAATCGCCTGACGTGTAAGTCAGATCCGTAGGTACGAGCGCGTTCGTTTCGGGCGTGCTCCTCTGCCCACACCGCGCCGAGGGTCCGTGACTGGCCCTCCGGCGCATATTCGTTTTGCGGACTGCCCTGCGCAGTCCGGCCTAGGTGACCGAGGAAGAGGGCACAGGATGCCGACGATCAACCAGCTGATCGCCCAGCCGCGGAAGATCCAGCGGAGCCGCAACAAGGTTCCGGCGCTCGACGCTTGCCCGCAGAAGCGCGGCGTCTGCACCCGCGTCTACACGACGACCCCGAAGAAGCCGAACTCGGCGCTCCGCAAGGTCGCCAAGGTCCGTCTGACCAACGGCTTCGAGGTGATCGGCTACATCCCGGGCGAGGGCCACAACCTTCAGGAGCACTCCGTGGTGATGATCCGCGGCGGCCGCGTGAAGGACCTTCCGGGCGTGCGCTATCACATCCTGCGCGGCGTGCTCGACACGCAGGGCGTGAAGAACCGCAAGCAGCGCCGGTCGAAGTACGGCGCCAAGCGTCCGAAGTAAGTTCGGGGCCCGGGCATTTTCCGGGCACCGGTTCGCGTTTCCACGGCCCTGTAAGGATGCCGCCGGCCGGAAGGCTCAGGTGGCCTGCGCAGGGTGCTTAAGATCTTTTCGTTCGAGAGCCGCAAACAATGTCCCGTCGTCACTCTGCCGAGAAGCGCGAGATCATCCCGGACCCGAAGTACGGGGACGTGGTGCTCACGAAGTTCATGAACTCCATCATGTACGAGGGCAAGAAGTCGACCGCGGAGCGGATCGTCTACGGTGCCTTCGACATCGTCGAGAACCGCGCCCGCGCCAACCCGATCGAGGTGTTCCGCGCCGCCCTCGACAATGTCGCCCCGATGATCGAGGTCCGCTCCCGCCGCGTCGGCGGCGCGACCTACCAGGTCCCCGTCGAGGTCCGCACCGAGCGCCGCCAGGCGCTGGCGATCCGCTGGCTGATCCAGGCCGCCCGGTCCCGGAACGATCGCACCATGATCGAGCGCCTCTCCGCCGAGCTGCTCGACGCCGCCAACAACCGCGGCAACGCCGTCAAGAAGCGGGAAGACACGCACCGGATGGCGGAAGCCAACCGCGCCTTCTCGCACTACCGCTGGTAAGCGGTTCCGCCGTCTCTCAGGAGCAATTCGATGCCCCGCACGCACGCGATCGAGGACTACCGCAACTTCGGCATCATGGCCCACATCGATGCCGGCAAGACCACGACGACCGAGCGGATCCTCTACTACACCGGAAAGTCCCACAAGATCGGCGAGGTCCATGAGGGCGCCGCCACCATGGACTGGATGGAGCAGGAGCAGGAGCGTGGCATCACGATCACCTCGGCTGCGACCACCTGTTTCTGGCGCGACAAGCGCCTGAACATCATCGACACCCCCGGCCACGTCGACTTCACCATCGAAGTGGAGCGCTCGCTCCGCGTGCTCGACGGCGCCGTGTGCGTGCTCGACGGCAACCAGGGCGTCGAGCCGCAGACCGAGACCGTGTGGCGTCAAGCCGACAAGTATGACGTGCCGCGCGTCGTGTTCGTCAACAAGATGGACAAGATCGGCGCCGACTTCTTCAAGTGCGTCGCGGACATCATCGATCGCGTCGCCGGCAAGCCGGTGTGCCTCCAGCTTCCGATCGGGGCCGAGTCCAGCTTCCAGGGCGTGATCGACCTCATCAAGATGAAGGCGATCGTCTGGTCCGGTGAGGCGCTCGGCGCCAACTTCGACGAGGTCGAGATCCCGGCCGACCTGAAGGATCAGGCCGTCGAGTACCGCACCAAGCTGGTCGAGGCCTGCGTCGAGCTCGACGACGACGCCATGGCCGCCTACCTCGACGGCACCGAGCCGGACGAGGACGCCATGCGCAAGCTCGTGCGCAAGGCCGTGCAGCTGCGCGCCTTCCACCCGGTGCTCTGCGGCTCGGCCTTCAAGAACAAGGGCGTGCAGCCACTCCTCGACGCCGTCGTGGACTACCTGCCCTCCCCCGCCGATCGCGGCGAGATCAAGGGTATCGACTTCAAGACCGAGGAAGAGACCGTCCGTCATCCGACGGATTCGGATCCTTTCTCCATGCTCGCCTTCAAGATCATGGACGACCCCCACGTCGGCACGATCACCTTCTGCCGCGTGTACTCGGGCAAGGTCGAATCGGGCGCCAACGTGCTCAACTCCTCGCGCGACAAGAAGGAGCGCGTCGGCCGCATGCTCCTGATGCACGCCAACAACCGCGAGGACATCAAGGAGGCCTACGCGGGCGACATCGTCGCCCTGGCCGGCCTCAAGGATACCCGCACCGGCGACACCCTCTGCGACTCGCAGAAGGCCGTCATCCTCGAGAAGATGGAGTTCCCGGAGCCGGTGATCGAGATCGCCGTCGAGCCGAAGTCGAAGGCCGACCAGGAGAAGCTCGGCATCGCGCTCTCGAAGCTCGCCGCCGAGGATCCGTCCTTCCGTGTGTCCACCGATCAGGAATCGGGCCAGACCATCCTCAAGGGGATGGGCGAGCTCCACCTAGACATCAAGGTCGACATCCTGCGCCGCACCTACAAGGTCGACGCGAATATCGGCCAGCCGCAGGTGGCCTACCGCGAGAAGCTGACCCGCCGTCAGGAGATCGACTACACCCACAAGAAGCAGACCGGCGGTACCGGCCAGTTCGCGCGGGTGAAGTTCGTCGTCGAGCCGAACGAGCCGGGCGCAGGCTTCGCGTTCGAATCGAAGATCGTCGGCGGCGCGGTGCCGAAGGAGTACATCCCGGGCGTCGAGAAGGGCCTGAACTCGGTCCTCGGCGCGGGCGTGCTCGCCGGCTTCCCAGTGGTCGACGTCAAGGTCGAGCTGATCGACGGCGCCTACCACGACGTCGACTCGTCGGCGCTGGCCTTCGAGATCGCCTCGCGCGCGGCCTTCCGTGAGGCCCTGCAGAAGGGTGGCTCGGTCCTGCTCGAGCCGGTCATGAAGGTCGAGGTCGTCTCGCCGGAAGAGTATACCGGCTCGGTCATCGGCGACCTGAATGCCCGCCGTGGTCAGATCCAGGGCCAGGACATGCGCGGCAACGCCAACGTCATCAACGCGATGGTGCCGCTGGCCAACATGTTCGGCTACGTGAACCAGCTGCGCTCCTTCTCGCAGGGCCGCGCCAACTTCACGATGCAGTTCGACCATTACGAAGAGGTGCCGCGCGGCGAGGCCGACAAGGTCATCGCCAAGTACGCCTGAGGTTCACGCCTAAGCATCTCTTCTTCCGCAACGCGAATTCGAATTTAGGAGGCTCTGATGGGCAAGGAAAAGTTCTCCCGCACCAAGCCGCACTGCAACATCGGCACGATTGGGCACGTTGACCACGGCAAGACGTCGCTGACGGCGGCGATCACGAAGGTTCTGGCGGAGACGGGCGGGGCGACGTTCACGGCCTACGACCAGATCGACAAGGCGCCGGAGGAGAAGGCGCGCGGGATCACGATCTCGACGGCGCACGTGGAGTACGAGACCTCGAACCGGCACTACGCGCACGTGGACTGCCCCGGCCACGCCGACTACGTGAAGAACATGATCACGGGCGCGGCGCAGATGGACGGCGCGATCCTGGTGGTGTCGGCGGCCGACGGCCCGATGCCGCAGACGCGCGAGCACATCCTGCTGGCGCGTCAGGTCGGCGTTCCGGCTCTGGTGGTGTTCCTCAACAAGGTCGACATGGTCGACGACGAGGAGCTCCTGGAGCTGGTGGAGCTTGAGGTGCGCGAGCTTCTCTCGAAGTACGACTTCCCGGGCGACGACATCCCGATCACCAAGGGCTCGGCGCTGATGGCGCTGGAGGACAAGGAGCCCAAGATCGGCAAGGAGGCGGTGCTGGCGCTGATGGCGACGGTGGACAGCTACATCCCGCAGCCGGAGCGCCCGATCGACATGCCGTTCCTGATGCCGATCGAGGACGTGTTCTCGATCTCGGGCCGCGGCACGGTGGTGACGGGCCGCGTCGAGCGCGGCATCGTGAAGGTGGGCGAGGAAGTCGAGATCGTCGGCATCCGGGCGACCACGAAGACGACGGTCACGGGCGTGGAGATGTTCCGCAAGCTGCTCGACCAGGGCCAGGCGGGCGACAACGTCGGCGTTCTCCTGCGCGGCACGAAGCGCGAGGACGTGGAGCGCGGCCAGGTGGTGTGCAAGCCGGGTTCGGTGAAGCCGCACGCGAAGTTCAAGGCCGAGGCGTACATCCTGACCAAGGAGGAGGGCGGGCGCCACACGCCGTTCTTCACGAACTACCGGCCGCAGTTCTACTTCCGCACGACGGACGTGACCGGGATCTGCACGCTGCCGGAGGGCACCGAGATGGTGATGCCGGGCGACAACGTGACCATGGACGTGGCGCTGATCGTGCCGGTGGCCATGGAGGAGAAGCTGCGCTTCGCCATCCGCGAGGGCGGCCGCACCGTCGGCGCCGGCGTCGTCGCCGCCATCAACGACTGACGATTGATCGGGGCGGCGTTTCGCGCCGCTTCGCCTTCGGCGCCGGCCCCCGACCCGTCGGGGGCCGGCATTGTCGTCTGGGACCGACAAGCCCGTTGACAGAGCCGCTCTCGCGGCGATTCTCGTGCTCGGTCCCGGGGCGTATTCCGCTGGCGCTGCATGCGCCCGGGAAAAGGCCGCGATTTATCCTGCGTGCCCCTTTCGTCCGGACAGCTGGAGCGAAGCGGAACCTGATCCGGGATCCAGCGGACGGAGCGCCGCGAGAACGGCTCCGAAGCTCCGCTTCCCGCAAGCAGCCCCTTGCAAGCCGGGCCGCGATGGGGCATTGGGCGGTGCGCTAGGAGTGTAGCTCAACTGGTCAGAGCGCCGGTCTCCAAAACCGGAGGTTGCGGGTTCGAGTCCCTCCACTCCTGCCAGACATTCAGCCCGATCCCGCGCGGCGGCCCGGTCGACAAGCCGGGGGAGTTGCGCTAGAGCGGGCGCAATCCGAGATCTGAAGCGACCGTCGGTGCGGGCCCATCCGGGTCCTCGGCGCCGACATTCGCATTCCCGGATGCGGTCTCTGCCTCGGGGCCGAACACGCACAGACACTGGCGCCATGGCATCGAACGAAGCGACCAAGAAGGTGGACCTGGTGCGCGGCGCAGCCCGCGGACCCGCGAATCCGCCGCCGGCCCGGCCGGCGACGCCGACCCGGACGCCGCAGAAGCGGGCCACGCCGGGCGAGTTCTTCGCGCAGGTTCGCGACGAGGCCCGCAAGGTCACGTGGCCGACCCGCCGCGAGACCACCATTACGACGATCATGGTCTTCGTGATGGTCGTGGCCGCGAGCGTGTTCTTCACGGTGGTGGACCAGGCCCTGCGCTTCGTGGTCGGCCTGATCCTGGGCGTCTGAGGGCGGCCCAATCGGACGAGGGAGACCTCGCGGACTTGTCGGAGTTGAACGGAACCGTGTCGAAGCGCTGGTATATCGTCCACGCCTACTCGAACTTCGAGAACAAGGTCGCCCAGTCCATCAAGGACCAGGCGGCCCAGCGCGGGCTGACCGAGCTGTTCGACGAGGTGATGGTCCCGACCGAGAAGGTCGTGGAGGTGCGCCGCGGCCGGAAGGTCGATGCCGAGCGCAAGTTCTTCCCCGGCTACGTGCTGGTGAAGTGCGATCTCACCGACGAGGTCTACCACCTCATCAAGAACACCCCGAAGGTCACGGGCTTCCTCGGGGCCGACAAGTCGAAGCCGGTGCCGATTCCCGACGCCGAGGCCGAGCGGATCAAGGGCCAGGTCGCCGAGGGCGTCGACCGGCCCAAGCCCTCGATCTCCTTCGAGATCGGCGAGACCGTCCGGGTCTCGGACGGTCCGTTCGCCAGCTTCAACGGCACCGTCGAGGAGATCGACGAGGCCCGTTCCCGCCTGAAGGTGGCCGTGTCGATCTTCGGCCGTGCCACACCGGTGGAACTGGAATACGCCCAGGTCGAGAAGGCCTGATCGTAGAGCGAATAGGGAGTAGCGAATAGCGAGTACGGGTACAGGCGCCCCGCCGGGCTGACCGCCCTATTCGCTATTCGCTACTCCCTATTCGCCAAACCCCCGCGGGAGACCCGCCCGGCCTCGCCTCCGGGATCAACGGCTCGCACCGCGACCTGCAACCGTCCGACCCGCCGCGCTTCAGGCCGCACGGGGGCGGATCCTCATTGGGAGCAGTCCCATGGCGAAGAAGATCACGGGCTACGTGAAGCTTCAGGTCCCGGCCGGCGCGGCGAACCCGTCGCCGCCGATCGGTCCCGCGCTCGGTCAGCGCGGCCTCAACATCATGGAATTCTGCAAGGCCTTCAACGCGAAGACCGCGCAGATGGAGAAGGGCACCCCGATCCCGGTGATCATCACCGCGTATCAGGACCGCTCCTTCACCTTCGAGATGAAGCAGCCTCCGGTCACCTTCTTCCTGAAGAAGGCCGTCGGCCTGAAGCTCGGCAAGAAGCCGGCCTCCGGCTCCAAGACACCGGGCAAGGGCCCGACCGTCGGCAAGATCACCGAGGCGCAGCTCCGCGAGATCGCCGAGAAGAAGATGCCTGACCTCAACTGCGACACGGTCGAGTCGGCCGTCGCGATGATCCGTGGCTCCGCGCGGGCCATGGGCCTCGAAGTCGTCGCGTAAGGGAGGGCAGCATGGCTAAGGAAGGCAAGCGCATCCGCGCCGCCCGCGAGGGCATCGAGGTTACCAAGCTTTATCCCCTCGACGAGGCGATCAAGCTGGTGAAGGAGCGGGCGACCGCGAAGTTCGACGAGACCGTCGAGGTCTCGATGAACCTCGGCGTCGATCCCCGTCACGCCGACCAGATGGTCCGCGGCGTCTGCAACCTGCCGAACGGCTCCGGCCGGACGGTGCGGGTCGCGGTCTTCGCCCGCGGCGCCAAGGCGGACGACGCCAAGGCAGCGGGTGCCGACATCGTCGGCGCCGAAGATCTCCTGGAGATCGTGCAGGGCGGCAAGATCGAGTTCGACCGCTGCATTGCGACCCCCGACATGATGCCGCTGGTCGGCCGTCTCGGTAAGGTGCTGGGCCCGCGCGGCCTGATGCCGAACCCGAAGGTCGGTACCGTCACCATGGACGTGAAGGGTGCGGTGGCCGGCGCCAAGGGCGGCTCGGTGGAGTTCCGCGTCGAGAAGGCCGGCATCGTCCATGCCGGCGTCGGCAAGGTCTCGTTCGACGCCGACAAGCTCGTCGAGAACATCAAAGCGTTTGCGGACGCGGTCGCCAAGGCCAAGCCCGCGGGCGCCAAAGGCACCTACGTCCAGCGCATCGCCGTCACCTCGACGATGGGCCCGGGCGTGAAGGTCGAGCCGAGCACGGTTCTGACCGCCTGAGCTAAGGCGAAGCCTCCACGCTGCGGAGCGCCCGGCCGGAAACGGCCGGGCGTTTTGCTTTGCGGGGGCGAGGGTGGAGCGAATTTCCGACGTCGACATGTTGGCGAGCCGGCGGAATGCGACCTGGGACCCAGCACAGAAATCGCCGCGACAGCTTCACCACGCTCCCTCACGCCATTCTTAACCGCCGAGGGGGGCGCCAACGCGCATGGCTGTGCTAAATAGGCCGCCATGCGATGCACCCTGACGGTCACCTCCAAGCGACGCATCCTGTGCGTCTTTCCCGCCTACACACCGTCCTTCGGGACATTCTCACATGCCTACCCGCTGATGGGCGGGGTGAAGGCGTTCATGCCGCCGCAGGGGCTGCTGCTGATCGCGGCCTATATGCCGGAGGCTTGGGAATGCCGGTTCATCGATGAGAATATCCGCCGCGCCGGTCCGGTCGACTTCGCCTGGGCGGACGCGGTGTTCGTCTCCGGCATGCACATCCAGGAGCCGCAGATCCACGACATCCGCGACCGCGCTCGCGCCGCCGGCAAGGTCACGGTGCTGGGCGGTCCCTCGGTCTCGGGCGCACCGGAGAAGTACGGCGATTTCGACTACCTGCACATCGGCGAAATCGGTGACGCCACCGACCAGCTCGTCGCGCGCCTCGATGCCGACCTGACTCCCCCGCCTGCGCAGGTGGTGCTGGAGACGAAGGACCGCCTCGCGCTCGCGGACTTCCCGGCCCCGGCCTACGAGCAAGCACCGCTCAAGCGATACCTGATCGGCTCGCTGCAATTCTCCTCGGGCTGCCCCTATCGCTGCGAGTTCTGCGACATTCCCCAGCTCTACGGCCGCCAGCCGCGTCTGAAGAGCCCCGAGCAGATGTGCGCCGAGCTCGACGCCATCGTCAGCCAGCCGGGCCATCCGGCAGTGGTCTACTTCGTCGACGACAACTTCATCGGCAACCGCAAGGCGACGCGCGAGATGCTGCCGCATCTCGTGGCTTGGCAGAAGAAGAACAACTACCCGCTTCAGTTCGCCTGCGAGGCGACGCTGAACATGGCCAAGCAGCCCGAGATCCTCGAGCTGATGCGGCAGGCGAACTTCATGACGGTGTTTGTCGGAATCGAGACCCCGGAGGCGGACGCCCTCAAGGGTATCGACAAGACCCACAACGCCGCCGTGCCGATGTACGAGGCGATCGAGACCCTCAATTCCTACGGGCTGGAGGTCACCTCAGGCATCATCCTGGGTCTCGATTCCGACACCGACAAGTCCGAGCAGAACCTGATCGATTTCATCGATCGCTCGGCGATCCCCGTGCTGACGATCAACCTGCTGCAGGCTCTGCCCAAGACCCCGCTCTGGGACCGGCTGGAGCGCGAGGGGCGTCTCGTCCACGACGCGGCGCTGGAATCGAACGTGCTGTTCAAGCGCCCTCACGATCTGGTGGTGGGAAGCTGGCGCCGCGCCATCACGCACGCCTACGAGCCCGAGAAAATCTTCGAGCGCTTCAAGCACCAGTGCGCGGTGACCTACCCGAATCGCATCACCACGCCGACCGCCGGCAAGCTCACCTTCACCAACCTGCGCCGGGGCCTGATCCTCGGCTTCAACATCATCACCCGGGTCGGGATCTTTTCCGACTACCGCAAGCCGTTCTGGAGCGCGGCCGGCTACGCGCTGAAGCGCGGGCAGATCGAGGCGGTGTTCAACATGGGCTTCGTGGCCCACCACCTGATCCGCTTCACCCGGGAAGCCCTGCGCGGCGAGCACAACGCCTCCTTCTACGCCGCCAAGGCTGCGGAGGCGAAAGCCGCCCGCGACCGGAGTTGGTGGGAGGCGGCACGGCGGAAGCTGGTGCCGGAGCGGGAGGCGGCGTAGCTCTGGATCCGGACCGCGCGGAGCGATGCCGTCAGGGCAAGGCTCCCGCGCAAGTCCTTGCCTGCGGCGGAAAAGTCGCGCTTCGGCCCTTGGCAGGCGGCTTGCTAGGCTCTATACACCGCGCCTCACGCATTTCATCCTCACGGAAGGAGACGGCCGATCGGCCGGTTTCCGCTCGAAATGTCGCCCGGGCAACCGGGTGGCACTGGCCGGAAGGATCCTAGGGGCGACGAGCCCCGCGGAGCCTTGTCCGGCCATGTCCTGTCCGAGACTGCAGGTGCCGGTTCGCCGGCTTAATCCGCCAGCCTGCACAGACGGGGAAGACCGAATTCGAAAACGCTCCGCCTCGGCTCGCGCCGCGGAGGGGTTGTCGGTTTGAACCAACTCGCCCGAGGCGGCCTCCAGGGGCACGCGCGGGGACAGGGCCGCGAAGCGTCGTTCGGACGTTCCCGGTCTTACGGCCGAGATCACGTCCGGGCGGCATGTGCAACCGGCGGACCCGAGACCGGGTTTCGCCAACCGGAGAGAGCCCAGTGGACCGGACAGCTAAAGCTGATCTCGTCTCGACGCTCAACGGCGTGTTCAATCAGAGCGCCGTCGTCGTCGTGGCCCACTACAAGGGCCTCACGGTCGCCGACATGCAGAAGCTGCGCTCGCAGATGAAGCAGGCCGGCGCCACCGTGAAGGTCGCCAAGAACAGCCTCGCCGGCATCGCACTCGATGGCACGGACGTCGCCTCCATCAAGCCGCTCCTGAAGGGCCCGACCCTGCTCGCCTATTCCGGCGATCCGGTCGCAGCCGCGAAGGTCGCGGTCGATTTCGCCAAGGCCAACGACAAGCTCGTGATCCTCGGCGGCGCGATGGGGAAGACCGCCCTGAACCCGGACGGCGTGAAGGCGCTCGCCTCGCTCCCGTCCCTCGACGAACTGCGCGCCAAGCTCGTGGGCCTCATCCAGGCTCCCGCGACGAAGGTGGCCCAGGTCGTCAACGCGCCGGCGGCCAAGCTCGCCCGCGTGTTCGGGGCCTATGCCAAGAAGGACGAGGCCGCCTGAGGCCCTTCAAAATCCATCCGTTCGAACCGATATTGAGAGGAATTCACCATGGCTGATCTCGCCAAGCTCGTCGACGACCTGTCCTCGCTGACCGTGCTCGAGGCCGCTGACCTGGCCAAGATGCTCGAGGAGAAGTGGGGCGTCTCGGCGGCTGCCGCCGTCGCCGTCGCCGCCGGTCCGGCTGCCGGTGGTGGCGCTGCCGCTGCCGCCGAGGAGCAGACCGAGTTCACGGTTGTCCTGGCTTCAGCCGGCGACAAGAAGATCGAGGTTATCAAGGAGGTCCGCGCGATCACCGGCCTCGGCCTCAAGGAGGCCAAGGACCTCGTGGAGGGCGCGCCGAAGCCGATCAAGGAAGGCGTTGCCAAGGACGAGGCCGAGAAGCTCAAGGGCCAGCTCGAGAAGGCCGGCGCCAAGGTCGAGCTCAAGTAAGTCGACGATGGGCCGGCACCGGCCCATCACCCCACGGAGGCTCCCGGCGAGCCTGTCGTGACTGGAGCCCGCGGGTGCAGCGCCCGCGGGCTTTAGGCCGCTTCGGCGGATGGTCCTGAAAAGGGCCGACAAGAGATTCGGTTCGGTGGCGCGGCCCGGCGGGGCGCGCGTCACGGCCCGGTGCGGGAGGTCCCTTTCGGGAACGCTTCCCCGGGCGCGAGGCACGCGGGTAGGAGCGAGGTCACATGGCCAACACGCTGGTCGGTCGCAAGCGCATTCGGAAGTTCTTCGGCAAGATCAAGGAAGTTGCCGAGATGCCGAACCTCATCGAGGTTCAGAAGGCGTCCTACGACCAGTTCCTGATGGTCGACGAGCCCGAGGGCGGGCGCGCCGACGAGGGGCTGCAGAGCGTGTTCAAGTCGGTGTTCCCGATCTCCGACTTCGCCTCCACGGCGCTGCTCGAGTTCGTACGCTACACCTTCGAGGCCCCGAAGTACGACGTCGACGAGTGCCGCCAGCGCGGCATCACCTTCGCGGCCCCGCTGAAGGTCACCCTGCGCCTCATCGTGTTCGACGTCGATCCCGACACCCAGGCCAAGTCGGTCAAGGACATCAAGGAGCAGGACGTCTACATGGGCGACATGCCCCTGATGACGGAGAACGGCACCTTCATCGTCAACGGCACCGAGCGCGTCATCGTCTCGCAGATGCACCGCTCGCCGGGCGTGTTCTTCGACCACGACAAGGGCAAGACCCATTCGTCGGGCAAGCTCCTGTTCGCCGCCCGCATCATCCCGTACCGGGGCTCCTGGCTCGACGTCGAGTTCGACGCCAAGGACATCGTGCACGTCCGCATCGACCGGAAGCGCAAGCTGCCGGCGACGTCGCTGCTCTATGCCCTGGGGCTCGACGGTGAGGAAATCCTGTCGACCTTCTACAACAAGGTCGTCTACGACCGCGACGGTGCCGACTGGCGCGTGCCCTTCGACGCCGAGCGCATGAAGGGCATGAAGGCCACGGTCGACCTAATCGACGCCGATTCCGGCGAGGTCGTCTTGGAGGCCGGCAAGAAGCTCAACGCCCGCAACGCCCGCCAGATCACCGAGAAGGGCACCAAGTTCCTCAAGGCGACCGACGAGGATCTCGTCGGCCAGTACATCGCCGAGGATCTGGTCAACACCCAGACCGGCGAGATCTGGGCCGAGGCCGGCGAGGAGATCACCGAGAAGCTCCTGAAGAGCCTGGAGGATGTCGGCACCGCCGAGCTGCCGGTGCTCGACATCGACCACGTCAATGTCGGTCCCTACATCCGCAACACGCTGGCGGTGGACAAGAATTCCGGCCGCGAAGGCGCGCTGTTCGACATCTACCGGGTCATGCGCCCGGGCGAGCCGCCGACCCTCGACACCGCCGAGGCGATGTTCCACTCGCTGTTCTTCGATTCCGAGCGCTACGACCTCTCGGCGGTCGGCCGCGTGAAGATGAACATGCGGCTCGACCTCGACGCCGCCGACACGGTCCGCACGCTCCGCAAGGAGGACATGCTGGCGGTGGTCAAGGCGCTGGTCGAGCTGCGCGACGGCAAGGGCGAGGTCGACGACATCGACCACCTCGGCAACCGCCGCGTCCGCTCGGTGGGCGAGCTCATGGAGAACCAGTACCGCCTGGGCCTCCTGCGCATGGAGCGCGCCATCCGCGAGCGCATGAGCCAGGTCGATATCGACACGGTCATGCCGCAGGACCTGATCAACGCGAAGCCGGCGGCCGCGGCCGTGCGCGAGTTCTTCGGCTCGTCGCAGCTGTCGCAGTTCATGGACCAGACCAACCCGCTCTCCGAGGTGACGCACAAGCGCCGCCTCTCGGCGCTTGGCCCGGGCGGTCTGACGCGCGAACGCGCCGGCTTCGAGGTGCGCGACGTGCACCCGACCCACTACGGCCGCATCTGCCCGATCGAGACGCCGGAAGGCCCGAACATCGGCCTGATCAACTCGCTCGCCACCTTCGCGCGGGTGAACAAGTACGGCTTCATCGAGACCCCGTTCCGCCGCGTGCGCGACGGCGTGGTCACCGACGAGGTCGCCTACCTCTCCGCCATGGAGGAGGCGAAGTACTACGTCGCCCAGGCGAACGCACAGATGGACGAGGCCCGCAAGCTCACGGAGGACCTCGTGGTCTGCCGCCGGGCCGGCGAGGTGATCGTCGTGGGTCCTGAGCGCGTCGACCTTATGGACGTGTCGCCGAAGCAGCTCGTCTCGGTGGCCGCGGCGCTGATCCCGTTCCTGGAGAACGACGACGCCAACCGCGCGCTCATGGGCTCGAACATGCAGCGCCAGGCGGTGCCGCTGGTCCGCGCCGACGCCCCGTTCGTGGGCACCGGCATGGAGGCGGTGGTCGCCCGGGATTCCGGCGCCGCCATCGCGGCCCGCCGCGCCGGCATCATCGACCAGGTGGACGCCACCCGTATCGTCATCCGCGCCACGGAAGAGGCCGACGCCAACAAGCCGGGCGTCGACATCTACCGGCTGCAGAAGTTCCAGCGCTCCAACCAGTCGACCTGCATCACGCAGAAGCCTCTGGTCCGCGTCGGCGAGTTCGTGAAGAAGGGCGAGATCATCGCCGACGGACCCTCGACCGAGTTCGGCGAGCTGGCGCTGGGCCGGAACGTGCTCGTCGCGTTCATGCCGTGGAACGGCTACAACTTCGAGGACTCGATTCTGCTCTCCGAGCGGATCGTGAAGGATGACGTGTTCACCTCGATCCACATCGAGGAGTTCGAGGTGATGGCCCGCGACACCAAGCTCGGGCCTGAGGAGATCACCCGCGACATCCCGAACGTTTCGGAAGAAGCGCTCAAGAACCTCGACGAGGCCGGCATCGTCTATATCGGCGCCGAGGTGAACGCGGGCGACATCCTCGTCGGCAAGATCACCCCGAAGGGCGAGAGCCCGATGACGCCGGAGGAGAAGCTGCTCCGCGCCATCTTCGGCGAGAAGGCCTCGGACGTGCGCGACACCTCGCTGCGGGTGCCGCCGGGCGTCACCGGCACCATCGTGGAAGTCCGCGTGTTCAACCGCCACGGCGTCGACAAGGACGAGCGCGCCCAGGCGATCGAGCGCGAGGAGATCGAGCGGCTCGCCAAGGACCGCGACGACGAGCAGGCGATCCTCGACCGCAACACCTACGCCCGCCTCGCGGACGTGCTGATCGGTCAGGCGCCGGTGGCCGGCCCGAAGGGCTTCAAGAAGGACACCACGCTCACCCGCGAGCTGATCAACGACTACCCGCGCTCGCAATGGTGGCAGTTCGCCGTCATCGACGACCGTCTCATGACCGAGATGGAGGCGATGCAGAAGCAGTACGACGAGTCGAAGAAGCGCCTCGAGCAGCGCTTCCTCGACAAGGTCGAGAAGCTGCAGCGCGGCGACGAGCTGCCCCCCGGCGTCATGAAGATGGTCAAGGTCTTCGTGGCGGTGAAGCGCAAGATCCAGCCGGGCGACAAGATGGCCGGCCGTCACGGCAACAAGGGTGTCGTGTCGCGGATCGTGCCGATCGAGGACATGCCGTTCCTGGAGGACGGGACGCATGCCGACATCGTGCTCAACCCGCTGGGCGTGCCCTCGCGCATGAATGTCGGCCAGATCCTGGAGACGCACCTGGGCTGGGCGGCTGCGGGCCTGGGTCGCAAGGTGTCGAAGGCGGTGGATGCCTATCTGAAGTCGCAGGACATCGCGCCGCTGCGGGAGGAGATGAAGGCGATCTACTCCCCCGGCGAGCTCGACGGCCTGACGGACGAGGAGCTGGCCGAGGCCGGCAACAACGTCCGCCGCGGCGTGCCGATGGCCACTCCGGTGTTCAACGGCGCCAAGGAGGCCGACATCGAGCAGATGCTGGAGATGGCCGGTCTCGACCGCTCGGCGCAGTCGACGCTCTATGACGGGCGCACCGGCGAGCCCTTCGACCGCAAGGTGACGATGGGCTACATCTACATGCTGAAGCTGCACCACCTCGTGGACGACAAGATCCACGCCCGGTCGATCGGCCCGTACTCGCTCGTCACCCAGCAGCCGCTGGGCGGCAAGGCGCAGTTCGGCGGTCAGCGCTTCGGCGAGATGGAGGTCTGGGCGCTGGAGGCCTACGGCGCGGCCTACACGCTGCAGGAGATGCTCACGGTGAAGTCGGACGACGTGGCCGGCCGCACCAAGGTCTACGAGGCGATCGTCCGCGGCGACGACACCTTCGAGGCCGGCATCCCCGAGTCGTTCAACGTGCTCGTCAAGGAGATGCGCTCCCTCGGCCTCAACGTCGAGCTGACGTCCTCCAAGAAGGCCGCCAACGACCAGCTTGAGCCCCCGGCCGACGCGGCCGAGTAAGCCAGCAAAAAACCTCCCGTGGCGGCGGAGCACCGCCGCCACGGTCGAGCGGGGAGGGGAGGGGCCTTCCAGGGTTCGACGACGGTGAGCAGCGCCCGCGCGGGGCGCGGCGCCGGATTGTTTTCAGGACGCGGTGGCCCGGCGCGGGGCTGCCGGCGTCAACAAGGAGCGGATCATGAACCAAGAGGTCATGAACCTTTTCAACCAGCAGGCCACGCCGGTCAGCTTCGACCAGATCAAGATCTCGATCTCGTCCCCGGAGAAGATCCTCTCCTGGTCGTACGGCGAGATCAAGAAGCCCGAGACCATCAACTACCGGACCTTCAAGCCCGAGCGCGACGGCCTGTTCTGTGCGCGCATCTTCGGGCCGATCAAGGACTACGAGTGCTTGTGCGGCAAGTACAAGCGCATGAAGTACAAGGGCGTCATCTGCGAGAAGTGCGGCGTCGAGGTCACCCTCGCGCGCGTCCGGCGCGACCGCATGGGCCACATCGAGCTGGCCGCCCCCGTCGCCCACATCTGGTTCCTGAAGTCGCTGCCGAGCCGCATCGGCCTGCTGCTCGACATGGCGCTCAAGGACCTTGAGCGGATCCTGTACTTCGAGTCGTACTGCGTCATCGAGCCGGGCCTCACCCCCCTGAAGGAGCGTCAGCTCCTGACGGAGGAGGAGTACCTGCGCGCCCAGGAGGAGTACGGCGAGGACTCGTTCACCGCCATGATCGGCGCCGAGGCCATCCGGCGCATCCTGCAGGAACTCGACCTCGACAAGATCGCCAACGATCTGCGCGAGGAGATCGCCGTCACCACCTCGGAGCTGAAGCCCAAGAAGCTGCTGAAGCGCCTCAAGATCATCGAGGCGTTCCAGCAGTCCGGCAACCGCCCCGAGTGGATGATCCTCACGGTCGTGCCGGTGATCCCGCCGGACCTGCGCCCGCTGGTCCCGCTCGACGGCGGCCGGTTCGCAACCTCCGACCTGAACGACCTGTACCGCCGCGTCATCAACCGTAACAACCGCCTGAAGCGGCTGATCGAGCTGCGCGCGCCCGACATCATCATCCGCAACGAGAAGCGGATGCTGCAGGAGGCCGTCGACGCGCTGTTCGACAACGGCCGCCGCGGCCGCGTCATCACGGGTGCCAACAAGCGCCCGCTGAAGTCGCTCGCCGACATGCTGAAGGGCAAGCAGGGCCGGTTCCGCCAGAACCTGCTCGGCAAGCGCGTCGACTACTCGGGCCGCTCGGTCATCGTGGTCGGTCCGGAGCTGAAGCTGCACCAGTGTGGCTTGCCCAAGAAGATGGCGCTGGAGCTGTTCAAGCCGTTCATCTACGCGCGCCTCGACGCCAAGGGTTTTTCCGCGACCGTCAAGCAGGCCAAGAAGCTCGTCGAGAAGGAGAAGCCGGAGGTTTGGGACATCCTCGATGAGGTGATCCGCGAGCACCCGGTGATGCTGAACCGCGCGCCGACGCTCCACCGCCTGGGCATCCAGGCGTTCGAGCCGAAGCTGATCGAGGGCAAGGCGATCCAGCTGCATCCGCTGGTCTGCGCCGCGTTCAACGCCGATTTCGACGGCGATCAGATGGCCGTGCACGTGCCCCTGTCGCTCGAGGCGCAGCTGGAAGCGCGCGTCCTCATGATGTCGACCAACAACATCCTGCACCCGGCCAACGGTCAGCCGATCATCGTGCCGTCGCAGGATATCGTGCTCGGCCTCTACTACCTGTCGATCGTGGCCGAGGGCGCGCCGGGCGAGTTCAAGGCCGGCAACGCCAAGAACCCGATGCAGGGCGTCTACGGCGACATGGGCGAGCTGGAGCATGCCCTGGCCGCCAAGGCCGTGTCGCTGCACTCGAAGATCAAGTGGCGCTGGACCGGCATCGGCCCGGACGGCGAGCCCCTGACCAAGACCTACGAGACCACCCCGGGCCGGGTGATCCTGTCCGGCGCCCTGCCCAAGCACCGGAAGGTGCCCTTCGACGTCGTCAACAAGCTGATGACCAAGAAGGAGATCTCGGCGATGATCGACACCGTCTACCGCCACTGCGGTCAGAAGGAGTCGGTGATCTTCTGCGACCGGATCATGGCGCTGGGCTTCACCCACGCGTTCAAGGCCGGCATCTCGTTCGGCAAGGACGACATGGTCGTGCCGGAGAACAAGTGGTCGATCGTGGACACGACCCGCGCGCTCGTGAAGGATTACGAGCAGCAGTACAACGACGGCCTGATCACCCAGGGCGAGAAGTACAACAAGGTCGTCGATGCCTGGGCCAAGTGCTCGGACAAGCTGGCCGCCGAGATGATGGGCCGCATCTCGGCCGTCCAGAAGGACGACAAGGGTGCGGACAAGCAGGTCAACTCGATCTACATGATGAGCCACTCGGGTGCCCGTGGCTCGCCTGCCCAGATGAAGCAGCTCGCGGCGATGCGCGGCCTCATGGCCAAGCCGTCGGGCGAGATTATCGAGACCCCGATCATCTCGAACTTCAAGGAAGGCCTGGACGTGCTGGAGTACTTCAACTCCACGCACGGTGCCCGTAAGGGCCTGGCCGACACCGCCCTGAAGACCGCCAACTCCGGCTACCTGACCCGCCGCCTCGTCGACGTGGCCCAGGACGCGGTGATCCGCGAGGTGGATTGCGGCACGACGAGCGGCATCAAGATGCGCGCCATCGTGGATGCCGGCCAGGTCGTGGCGACGCTGGCCACCCGCATCCTCGGCCGCGCCACAGCGGAGGATCTCGTGGCCGCGGACGGCACGGTGATCGTCAAGACCGGCGAGACCATCGAGGAGCGGCACCTGCCGGCGATCAACGCCGCCGGCATCCAGGAGGTGAAGATCCGCTCGGTGCTGGTCTGCGCCACCAAGAGCGGCGTCTGCGCCACCTGCTACGGGCGCGACCTCGCCCGCGGCACGCCCGTCAACATGGGCGAGGCCGTCGGCGTCATCGCGGCGCAGTCGATCGGCGAGCCGGGCACGCAGCTCACGATGCGCACGTTCCACATCGGTGGTGCGGCCCAGATCGCCGACTCGTCGTTCATCGAGTCGAGCTTCGAGGGCACGATCAAGATCCGCAACCGGGCGATCGCCAAGAACACGGACGGGGACCTGATCGCCACCGGCCGCAACGTGGCGGTGGTCATCGTCGGGCCCGACGGGGTCGAGCGGGCGGTTCACCGCCTGCAATACGGCGCCAAGCTCCGCGTCGACGAGGGTGACAAGATCAAGCGCGGGCAGCGGATCGCCGAGTGGGATCCCTACACCCGTCCGATCCTCACCGAGGTCGACGGCATCGTGGCCTACGAGGATCTGGTCGACGGCCAGTCCATGACCGAGACCACCGACGAGTCGACCGGCATCGCCAAGCGCGTGGTCGTCGACTGGCGCGGCTCGGCCCGGACCTCGGACCTGAAGCCCGCGATGGTCGTGGTCGACAAGGACGGCAAGGCGCTCAAGCTGCCCCGCGGCTCGGACGCCCGCTACTTCCTGCCGGTCGACGCCATCATCGGCTTCGACCCCGGCGCGACGGTCAAGGCCGGCGACATCCTCGCCCGCGTCTCGACCGACTCGGCCAAGACCCGCGACATCACCGGCGGTCTGCCGCGGGTGGCGGAGCTGTTCGAGGCCCGGCGCCCGAAGGACGCGGCGATCATCGCCGAGAAGTCGGGCACCATCGCGTTCGGCCGCGACTACAAGAACAAGCGCCGGCTCACGCTGACGCCGCACGACGGCTCGGAGGCGGTCGAGTACCTGATCCCGAAGGGCAAGCACATCCACCTGCAGGACGGCGACGTGGTGGAACTCGGCGACTACATCGTCGACGGAAACCCGGCCCCGCACGACATCCTGGCGATCAAGGGCGTGGAGGAACTCGCGGCCTACCTCGTCAACGAGATCCAGGAAGTCTACCGGCTGCAGGGCGTGTCGATCAACGACAAGCACATCGAGGTGATCGTCCGTCAGATGCTGCAGAAGGTCGAGGTGACCGACGGCGGCGACTCGGACATCCTCTCGGGTGACCAGATCGATCGCACCGAGCTGACCGACTTCAACGAGAAGCTGCTTGCCGAGGGCAAGAAGCCGATCCAGGGCGTTCCGGTCCTGCTCGGCATCACCAAGGCGTCGCTGCAGACCAAGTCGTTCATCTCGGCGGCCTCGTTCCAGGAGACCACCCGCGTCCTCACGGAGGCGGCGGTCAACGGCAAGGTCGACACCCTGGAAGGCCTGAAGGAGAACGTCATCGTCGGCTCGCTCATCCCGGCCGGCACCGGCTCGATGGTGGCGGACATCCGCGCCATCGCCCGCCGCCGCGACGCGATGATCCTGCAGCAGAAGCAGACCGAGAGCGGCGCGGTGCCGGTCGAGGAGCTTCCGCCCGCCGCCGAGTGAGGCAGCCGGCCGGTTTGCGTTGAGAGAGGGCGGCCTTCGGGCCGCCCTTTTTCGTTCCGGGCTCGCGTTGTTCGACCGTTTCCCATCGACGACGTGAGCGCCGTCTCTGCGATCGGAGCGAGGCAAGCCAGGGCGGCGCCGCGCGTCCTGACGTCCCGCTGCCCTGGGTCGCTTCGCTGCGCTCGTGATGACGGACAGGGACGTGTCGACTGCAGCGTTCAACCCGAAGCCGCATCGAGACACCACGCAGTCGGCCACCTTAACCGCAACTCAACCATACCGCGCGATAAATCCAGCACGGCCGCAGAAACACCCTGGAAACGGGGAGGATCGGGTCGGGTCAGGTGCGTGAGTGCGGGTCAGGCGTCGTGGGCACGAGACGGGGACGACGGGAATCGAGCCTCCGCTGGCTCTCGGCGGCCATGACGCCCTGGATGGTCGGGCTCGGCCTCCTGGTGTCGTTCACGGCCGATGCCGGCACGGAGAACGCCATCGGATCGAGCCGTCTCGGCGTGATCGACGCCGACACCGTGCCGCCGCTGCCACCCGGCACCCTGCTGATCGGCTCGGCCCTGCGTCGGCTCGGCGACGAGCCGCCTCAGGCGGTGTTCAAAACCGGCGCGCATGTCTTCCCGATGGTCCAGCGGAGCGGCAAGGGTAATCCGGCCCGGCCGCCCGCGGAGAGCTTCGCCCGTCGGGCCGCGAACCTGCGGGAAGCAGGCGGCGCCCTCGTGTTCGGCGACGTCACCGGCAGCGTCACGGGTGTGCTGACGCAAGGCTCCGCGGTCTGGGATCCGGATTCCGAGCCGGACGCCGCCTTCGTTCCCGTGCCCGATCTCGGCCTGACCACCGGTGCCGGCACCGCCGCCTCGACGGGCGAGGGCACGGCCGATCTCACCGTTGACGGCGACCCCGCGCGCTTCGACGGATCGACCCCGCCCGTGCCGCGTGCCGTTGCCCTGTCCTCCACCACCCCGGCACCCGCGGACGCGATCCCCGTCGAGGTCGCGGCGGCGAGCCTCGCCCTGCCCGATTTCGCGATCCGCACCGAGCGCCCGGACGGTGCCCAGCCGGTCCCGGAAGATGCGCGGCGGCGCTACGCCGACCTGATCGACCCGAACTCCCTCGACAAGGAGCAGCGCTGCCTGTCCGAAGCTGTGTATTTCGAGGCCCGGAGCGAGCCGGAGGCCGGCCAAGCCGCCGTCGCGCAGGTGGTGCTCAACCGCGTGAAGAGTGGCCTCTACCCGAGCAACGTCTGCGGCGTCGTCTACCAGAACCGGCACCACTACATGGGCTGCCAGTTCTCGTTCGCCTGCGAGGGCAAGTCGCTGCGCATCACCGATGCCGGCGCCTGGGAGACCGCGACCCGCATCGCTCGCTCGGTCATCGAGGGACGCACCTACCTCGCCGAGGTCGGCGCGGCGACCCACTACCATGCCGACTACGTACGGCCCGGCTGGGCTCGCCGCCTGCGCAAGATGGACGTGATCGGGCGCCACATCTTCTATCAGCTCAAGGCAGGGCAGACGTGATCCCAGGCCGCCGAGCGGCTTTCACAATGAAGTCTGTGGAATGAACTGAGAATTCTACCTAAGCAGGCGACGTCTAAGCAGTCGAAACCGAGGGTTAATTTTACCTTCATTTCCGATAATGCTTGCGCGTCGGGCAACGAGTCTGGCCTCTGGTACGTCGAGACGAGCGCCGCCTTCGCGCAGCGTCTCGCTGTATCGCGTACCAGAGGACTCTCATGACCGCGCCGGTCGCTCGCTCCGCATTGTTCGCCGCCGCTATCGGGGGCCTGATGTTCGCCGTACCGGCTGAAGCCGGCGGCTGCTACGGCTCCCAATGCTACCGCCGCGTGGTGACGCCGCCGGTCTACGACACCGTGCAGGAGAACGTACTGGTCCGCCCGCCCCGCACGGTCTACCGCACCGTCCCGCCGGTCTACGACACCGTGTTGGAGCGCGTGATGGTCTCGCCCGGCGGCCGGTTCTGGCAGACGAGCCGCGGCCCCGGCGGCGAGCTGATCGGCTGCTGGGTGACGACGCCGCCGCGCTTCGCGGTGCGCACCCGGACCGTGCTGGTGCGCCCGCCGCAGTCGATCCCCGAGACGATTCCGCCGGAATATGCCAGCGTGAGTCGCCGCGTCCTGGTGGCGCCGGCGCGCGCCGGTTGGGCGCCTGTCGGCGGTTACGGAGCTGGCTACGGCTACCGCCCGGCCGCGTATGGCGGCCCGCTGGTCGGCTCGATCCCGGACGCGCTCGGCATCACCGGCGCCAGTTCGTCTGACGTCGGAGTCGCCCTCGGCTTCTCGTACGGCAGCCAGTACGACGGATACTGATCCGGTCCCGGCCGTCTTGATTCCGGACGTCCCGGCTACACCTCACCGCGCAATGCGGGAGGTGACGATGGGAACGTTCAAGGCCTGGGTGGTCGAGAAGAACGAGGCCGGGCAGAGCCTGGCCTTCCGGGACTTCGACGAGTCCGACCTGATGGACGGCGACGTCACCGTGCGGGTGACGCACTCGACCCTGAACTACAAGGACGGTCTCGCGCTCACCGGCACGTCGCCGGTGGTGCGCCGCTTCCCGATGATCCCGGGCATCGACTTCTCCGGGATCGTCGAGTCGTCGGACCACCCCGAGTACAAGCCGGGCGATGCCGTCGTTCTGACCGGTTGGGGCGTCGGCGAGACCCATCTCGGCGCCTACGCGCAGCGCGCCCGCGTGAAGGGCGATTGGCTGGTGCCGCTGCCCCAGGGGCTCACGGCGGAGCAGGCCATGGCGGTGGGCACCGCCGGCTACACCGCGATGCTGTGTTGCATGGCCCTCGACGCCCATGGGGTGACACCCGACCAGGGGCCGGTGATCGTCACCGGCGCCTCCGGCGGCGTCGGCTCGGTGGCCGTGGCGTTGCTGGCGCGGGCGGGCTGGCACGTGATCGCCTCGACGGGGCGGGACGGCGAGGCGGAGTACCTGAAGGGGCTCGGGGCTGCCGAGATCCTGGACAGGGCCGAATTGTCGAAGCCCGGCAAACCGCTGGGCAAGGAACGCTGGGCGGCGGGAGTCGACGCGGTCGGCTCCACCACGCTCGCCAACGTGCTCGCCATGACGAAGGCCGACGGCGCCGTGGCAGCCTGCGGGCTGGCGCAGGGGATGGACCTGCCGACCTCGGTGGCACCCTTCATCCTGCGCGGCGTCTCGCTGCTCGGCATCAACAGCGTCACCACCCCGCAGAAGAAGCGGCGCGAGGCCTGGGCGCGGCTCGCCCGGGATCTCGATTTGGCCAAGCTCGCCGCCATGACGAGCAAGGTCGGCCTGGAGGAGGTCGGACGCCTCGGCGAGGAGATCCTTGCGGGCAAGGTGCGGGGGCGGACCGTGGTCGAGATCGGATAGCATCGCCGCGTCCGGAACCGAAGCCTAAGCATTCCTGTTTCAGTCTCCATGAGCGTCGCATTCGTCAAAGAGCCTGAGGGTGGAGAAGCGTTCGAGAACCTTCCCGACCGTCCGATCTCACCCCACACCAACTTCGTGACTCCGGAGGGCCTGGCCCAGATCGAGGCCGAGGTCGCGCGTCTGGAGAAGGAGGTCGCGTCCCTGGATCCCGCCGACAAGGCCGAGGATTCCCGGATCGGCCGCGACCTGCGCTACTGGGCGGCCCGGAAGAACACCGCGCAGCTCGTGGAGCCGAAAGGGGGCTACACCGTTCAGTTCGGCTCCACCGTCACGGTGATCCGCGAGGACGAGGCCGGCAAGGAGACGCGGCAGACCTTCCGCATCGTCGGCGAGGACGAGGCCGACCCGCACAAGGGCTCAATCTCCTACGTGGCGCCGCTGGCCCGCGCCCTCACCGGCAAGACCATCGGCGATGTGGTCGAGGTCAATGGTCACGAGGTCGAGCTGATCGAGATCCGCTGAGCCGGCTCAGCGGCCCTCGAAGCGCGGTCGCAGCGGTACGATCGCCTCGGCGACATGCTCCATGAAGGCCCGGACCCGTGCCGCGTGGCGCAGGTCCGGATGCGTCAGCAACCAGAGACCGACACCGAGGTCCGGTTCCGGGCTCGACAGGCGCTGCAGCGCCGGGTCGGCGTCGGCCCCGAAGCAGGGCAGCGGACCGATCCCGACGCCTGCGGCCACGGCCGCGTCGAGGCCCGTCACGGTGTTGATCCGCAGGGCGATCCGCTCGGGCGCGGCCCGCGCCTCCACGAAGCGCGCGAGCACCCCGCCCGCCACGGCCGGGCTGGCGCTGACCCAGGTCTCCTGAGCGAGGTCGCCGTAATCCCGTCCGGCCTGGCCGTAGATCGCCCAGGCGATCCCGCTGAGCCGGCGCCCGACGAGCGTCTCGCTCGGATCCCGGCTCGCGCGGATCGCCACGTCGGCATCCCGGCGGGACAGGTTCAGCGCCTCCTCGGCGAGGATCAGGTTGAGGTGGATCTTCGGATACCGGGCGCGGAAGGCGACGAGGATCGGCATGAGCAGGTCGGTCGCGAAGTTGGCGGGGGCGGTCACCCGCAATTCGCCGGACGGCGTCTCGCCCAGGCCTGCCACAGAGCGCGCGAAATCCGTGACGTCCGTCTCGATCCGGGTGGCCGCCGCGATCATGGCCCGGCCGGCGGCCGTCGGCACGTAACCGGTGCGCAGGCGCTCGAACAGACGCACGTCGAGATGAGCCTCAAGGGCACCCAGCCGGCGGAACGCCGTGGACGGGTTGATCCCCAGGTCCCCCGCGGCCGCCGTGAGGCCGCCCCGGTCGGCCACCGCCTTGACGAGCCGGAACGCGTCCCAATCGAGTGCCACGCGGCGATCCTTGCATTCATGCAAGACCACTCTTGCATCCGAAGGCGTTCTTGCAAGACCCAAAACACGCCATGGGTGAGTACCGCGCCGCCGGACGATACGGCCGGCCGTTCAAGCCTCATCGTTCAAGACTCATCTTGGAGATCCGCACATGGCCAAGGTTCTGGTGCTGTACTACTCGACCTACGGGCACGTGGAGCAGATGGCCTACGCCGTCGCCGAGGGCGCCCGCGAGGCCGGGGCCGACGTGGTCGTCAAGCGAGTGCCCGAGTTGGTGCCGGAGGAGATCGCCCGCCAGAATCACTTCAAGCTCGATCAGTCCGCCCCGGTCGCTGCCGTCGACGAGCTGCCCCAATACGACGCGATCATCTTCGGCACGCCGACCCGGTACGGCAACATGGCCTCGCAGATGAAGCAGTTCATCGACCAGACGGGCGGACTCTGGATGAAGGGCGCGCTGGTCGGAAAGGTCGGCTCGGTCTTCACCTCGACCGCCTCCCAGCACGGCGGCCAGGAGACGACGCTGACGAGCTTCCACACGGTACTGTTCCACCATGGGATGGTCGTGGTTGGGCTACCCTACAGCTTCCAGGGACAGGCCGGCGTCGAGGCGGTCAAGGGCAACACACCCTACGGCGCCAGCACCATCGCGGACGGGGACGGCTCGCGCCAGCCGAGCGCCGTCGAGCTGGAGGGCGCCCGCTTCCAGGGCCGCCACGTGGCTGGAATCGCCGCCAAGCTGGCCTGATGGAGGGCCCAAGAAAAAAGGCTCGGATTGCTCCGAGCCTGAAAGGGAAAAGGCCATATGGGGGCTGAGAAGGCCTTTGTGATCAATAAACGGATGGGCCCAGGGTCTGTTCCGCCGTGGCGGAAAAAATCTCCGCCCCAATCTCGGCCCTCAGCGCGGCGCCGCGGCCCGCGCGAGACGGTCGCGGATCGCCTCTCCGAGACCCTCTGCGGGGATCGGCGCCACCGCGATGGTGGCGGTCCCCGCGGCATCGAGGTCGCGCAACGCGCCGAACAGGCGCGCCGCCGCCTCGGCCAGATCGCCCGACGGGCTGAGGTTCAGCGCGGCGCGGGCCCGGTCATGGCCCGGCTGGCGTTCCGGTCCGAAGAGCAGCGCCGCCTCGCCCGGTTCGATGTGCGTCGCGTCGAGCCGGACCTGTGCCCGGGGCGCATAGTGCGAGGCGAGCAGGCCTGGCCCGGCCGGCCGGTCGGCGTCGGCCGGATCGGGCGCCGCCGGATCGGAGCCCAGGACCGCGCGGAGCGCCGCGCGGGTGATGCCGCCCGGACGCAGCAGGCGCGGCGGCCCGCCGAGGCAGGCCACAACAGTCGACTCGACGCCCACCGGCGTGTCGCCGCCATCGAGCACCGCGGCGATCCGGCCCGCGAGATCGTCGAGGACATGGTCCGCCCGGGTCGGACTGACCCGGCCCGAACGGTTCGCCGAGGGGGCCGCCACGGGTCGGCCGGCGGCGGCCAGCAGATCCCGGGCGAGGGGATGCGCAGGCACCCGCAGGGCGACGCTTCCCAGCCCGGCGCGGGCGAGGTCGCAGACGCGCGTGCCCGGACACGCCGGGACGACCAGGGTGAGCGGGCCCGGCCAGAAGGCCTCGGCGAGGCGGCGGGCCTGCGCGTCGAAAGCGCCTTCCGCCAGGGCGGCCTCCGTGTCGGGCAGATGCGCGATGAGCGGGTTGAAGCGCGGGCGCTCCTTGGCGGCGAAGATCCGCGCCACGGCGGCGTCATTCGTGGCATCGGCCCCGAGGCCGTAGACCGTCTCGGTCGGGAAGGCGACGAGGCCGCCCGCGCGCAGGAGTGCGGCGGCCTCCCCGAGGCCGGACGCATCGGGGGCGAGCCGCCGGGTCGCGGCCGGGACCGTTGACCCGGGATCATTCATGCGGGAAGCCGTCTCCGAGGTGATGGCGGCGCGCGGCGCGCCCGCCTATCCTCGAACCGCCGTAGCCCCGGCACGCGCGCGCGGTCAAACCCGCCCGGCGAATGACCGTGCTGGCCGCGACGAGGGAGGATCGTATGAGTTACCGTGCCCCGGTTCCGGAGATGCTGTTCACCCTCCGGCATGTGGTCGGGCTCGACGCCGTCGATCCCGAGGACGCGGAGGCGATCCTCACAGAGGCCGGGCGGATCGCCGGCGGGGTGATCGCGCCCCTCAACCGGGTCGGCGACCGGCACGGCACGCCCTTCACGGACGGGCGCGTCACCACCCCGCCGGGCTGGCGGGAGGCGTACTGCACCTTCACGGAGGGCGGCTGGAACGGGCTCTCGGCCGAGGCCGACCACGGCGGCCAGGGCCTGCCGAAGCTGATCGAGGCCGCCTGCACCGAGATGTGGAACGGCGCCAACCTCGCCTTCGGCCTCTGCCCGCTCCTGACCCAGGGCGGCATCGAGGCTCTGGCGGCCCACGGCTCCGACGACCTCAGGGCGCGCTATCTGGAAAAGCTCGTCTCGGGCGAATGGCCCGCCACCATGAACCTGACCGAGCCGCAGGCGGGCTCCGACCTCGCCCTGCTGCGGACCCGCGCCGTCCCCGCGGGCGACGGCACCTACCGGATCACCGGCAACAAGATCTACATCACCTACGGCGAGCACGATCTCGCCGATAACATCGTCCACCTCGTGCTCGCGCGGCTGCCGGACGCGCCCGCCGGCACGCGCGGCATCTCGCTGTTCCTGGTCCCGAAGGTTCTGCCGGACGGGACCCGCAACGACCTGCGCTGCTCCGGCATCGAGCACAAGCTCGGCATCCACGCTTCGCCGACCTGCTCCATGGCGTTCGGCGACCAGGGCGGGGCGACCGGCTGGCTGATCGGCCAGGAGCACAAGGGCCTCGCCTGCATGTTCACGATGATGAACGCGGCCCGGCTCGGCGTCGGCCTTCAGGGGGTCGGCGTCGCCGAGGCCGCAACGCAGCGGGCGCTGGCCTACGCGCAGGAGCGGCGGCAGGGCAAGGCCGTGGGGGCTGCGGAGGCGACGAGCCCCATCGTCGCCCATCCGGACGTGCAGCGGATGCTGCTCACCATGAAGGCCTACACGGCGGCGGCTCGCGCGATCTGCTACCTCACCGCCGCCGCCCTCGACGCGTCGAAGGCGCTGGAGGGGCAGGCCGCCCTCGACCGCGCCTCCCTGCTGACCCCGGTGGCCAAGGCGTTCTCCACAGACCTCGCCAACGAGGTGACATCGCTGGGCGTGCAGGTCCATGGCGGCATGGGCTTCGTGGAGGAGACCGGCGCGGCGCAGCTCATGCGCGACGCGCGTATTCTCGGCATCTACGAGGGCACCAACGGCATTCAGGCCATCGATCTCACCGCCCGCAAGCTGCCGCTGAACGGCGGCGCCACTGCCCGCTCGCAGATCGCCTGGATGCGCCGGGCGGCCGAGGGCCTGCTCAAGGCGGGCGACCCTGCCTTCGGCCACATGACGGCGCGACTGCGGGACGCGATCGGCAGCCTTGACCGTGCCACGAGTCATCAGCTCGCGACGCTGGCCTCGAACCGTCCCGAGACGGCACTCGCGGGCGCGGGCCCGTATCTCCGCCTGTTCGGCCTGACGCTCGGCGGCGCCTGCCTCTCCCGGAGCGCGCTCGCGGCGAGCGCCGCCCGGACCGCCGGCGAGACCGACCCGGCCCACGCCGCGCGGATCGCGCTGGCCCGGTTCTACGCCGAGAACCTCTTGGTTGCCGCGGCCGGCCTGGAGCAGAGCGTGGTCGCCGGCGGCGCCTTCACGGACGACGCCGCGCTGGCGCTGGCGGTTTGAGGAGCGGGACATGGCCGACACCGTCGCGATCACCGATCGTCCAGGGGGCGTCCGCCTCATCACCCTGAACCGGCCGGAGAAGAAGAACGCGCTTACCGGCGCCATGTACGATTCCATGCGCGCGGCGCTTGCCGAGGCCGATGGATCGGACGAGGTCGGCGCCGTCGTCTTCGCCGGGCAGCCCGGCATGTTCAGCGCCGGCAACGACCTCGCCGATTTCATGGGGCATGCCGGGGACGGGTTCAGCAACTCGCCGGCCCTGTCGTTCATCCGCCAGCTCGCCCGGACGCGCACGCCCATGGTGGCGGCGGTCGACGGGATCGCGGTGGGCATCGGCGCGACGCTCTGCCTGCATTGCGATCTCGTCTATGCCAGCCCGGCGGCGCGGCTGCGCATGCCCTTCGTGGAACTCGGCCTCGTGCCCGAGGCGGCGTCGAGCTACCTGCTGCCCCTGCGCGTCGGTCGGCTCCGGGCCACCGAGCTGCTCCTCCTGTCCCGGCCGCTCGAGGCCGACGAGGCCCAGGCGCTGGGCCTGGTGAACGCGGTCATGCCCGCCGACATGCTGATGGAGCATGCGATCGCGCAGGCGGCGCGCCTCGCCGCACTCCCGCGCGGTGCGCTGGCAGCCTCCCGTGCGCTCCTCCGGGGTGATCAGGCCCAGGTCGAAGCGGCCCTGGAGGCCGAGGCCAGGGCCTTCGACGCGCAACTGCGCTCGCCCGAATCCCAGGAGCGGCTCGCCGCCTTCCTGTCGCGGTCGAAGCCTGGTCCTGCGTGAGCACGCCCGACCTGTCCCAAAAGATCTGCCTCGTGGCCGGCGCCTCGCGGGGCGTCGGCCGCGGGCTCGCCCGCGCTCTGGGGGAGGCGGGCGCCACCGTGATCGTCACCGCCCGCTCCAGCGAGACGGGCCCGCGCACCGAGCTGCGGCCCGAATCGATCGAGGACACAGCCCGCATGGTCGATGCCGCGGGCGGGCGCGGGCACCACTACCTCTGCGATCACCGCTCCGAGCGCGCCACGGACACGCTGGTCCACTGGATCTTGCGCCGGTTCGGGCGGATCGACGTGGCGGCCTGTTCCGTCTGGGGCGGCAACGAGGGCTACGACGGCGAGCGCTATCCGGACGGCGCCGGTTGGGGCACGCCGTTCTGGCGCCGCTCCGCGGAACCCTATCTCGGCTTCCTCGAGGCCGGTCCTTTGCCGGCTCTGCTGCTGGCCCGCGCGGTCGCGCCGGCTATGGTGGCGGCGCGGTCGGGGCTGATCGCGCTGGTCTCCTTCGGGACCGAGGATTATCTCGGTGACGTCTTCTACGATTCCGCCAAGGCCGCCACCAACCGGCTGGCGCTCGCCTTCGCCCGGGAACTCGCGCCGCACGGCGTCACGGCGCTCGGCCTCTCGCCGGGCTTCGTCGCCACCGAGCGGGCGCGGGACCTAGGGCAGGACGGGCTCGCCACCGAGGGGCCGCTCTACGCCGGCCGGGCGCTCGCCGCGCTGGCGGCCGATCCGGAGGTCGCCGCCCGGGCCGGTGCGGTCCTGCATGCCGGGGACCTCGCCCGGATCTACGGCTTCACCGACGCTGACGGCACGCAGCCGGAGCGTTTCCGGGTCGGGCCGTGATGGTGCGCCGCGGGCGCTGTCGCCGAAATGGCGCAACATCCGGTCAATCAGACAGAATTTCTCTCCGCGGGACCCGGAGGGGTTGATTCGCGACCTTCGGACGGGCGTCCTGTCGGCCTCGGCGATCCGGATCGCTGCGGGCGCGAAAGACGGCCTCAATTCGCCCGATTTCGCCCGCAAGTCAGGGGTCACGCTTCTGCCCGATCCGCGTTCGCGCGGGTCAGGCCGCCTGTGAGAACGAAGGAACCCGGCATGTCGGATGCGAACACGGCCCCGCGCGTGCTGATGGTGTTCCCGAAGTTCTACGAAAACTCCATGTGGAACTTCAAAGAGGCCATGGAGCTGCAGGGCGCCCGCGCGCCCGCGCCCCCGCTCGGCCTGATCACGCTGGCCGCGATGCTGCCGTCGGCCTGGCAGGTGACGCTCGTCAACCGCAACTGCGAAGAGCTGACGGACGCGCAGATCCAGGCGGCCGACCTCGTGATGACCGGCGGCATGCTGCCCCAGGAGCCGGACTGCCTCGTGGTGATCGACAAATGCGTGGCGCTCGGCACGCCGGTCTGCGTCGGTGGCCCCGCGCCGACCTCGACGCCGGAAGTCTACGACAAGGCCGACTTCCTCGTGCTCGGCGAGGCCGAGGGCATCCTCGACAAATTCGTCGCCGCCTGGGAGGCCGGCGAGCGCCGCGGCCGGTTGACGGCGGAGAAGTTCAAGGCCGACGTCACGAAGAGCCCGATCCCGCGCTTCGACCTGCTGACCTTTAGCCACTACCTCTACATCGGCGTCCAGTTCTCGCGCGGCTGCCCGTTCACCTGCGAGTTCTGCGACATCATCGAGCTCTACGGCCGCGCGCCGCGGACCAAGACCACGCCGCAGATGCTGGCCGAGCTCGACCGGCTCCACGGCCTCGGCTATCGCGGCCATGTCGACTTCGTCGACGACAACCTGATCGGCAACAAGAAGGCGATCAAGCTGTTCCTGCCGCACCTGATCAAGTGGCAGGAGGATCACGGCTACCCGTTCAAGTTCTCCACCGAGGCGTCGCTGAACCTCGCGGACGACGACGAACTGCTCGGGATGATGCGGGATGCGAACTTCTTCGCCCTGTTCACCGGGATCGAGACGCCCGACGAGGCGACGCTGATCCAGACCCAGAAGAAGCAGAACACCAAGCGGTCGATCGCCGACAGCGTGCACAAGCTCTACGAGAACGGGATGTTCGTCACCGCCGGCTTCATCGTCGGCTTCGACACCGAGAAGGACAGCATCTCCAAGGCGATGTCGCTCTGCATCAGCCAGACCGGCATCCCGATCGCCATGGTCGGCCTGCTGTTCGCGCTGCCGAACACGCAGCTGTCGCGCCGCCTGCGCAAGGAGGGCCGCCTCTACGAGAACTACGCCCTGACCACGGCCGACCAGGGCGACCAGTGCACCCAGGGGCTCAACTTCGTGACCCTGCGTCCGCAGCGCGACGTGCTGGCCGATTACCGCGACGTCCTTCAGGAGGTCTACGATCCGGTCAACTTCTTCGATCGGGTGCGCGTGGTGGCGCGCCGGGTGAAGCGCCCGAAATTCGCTGCCCACAAGGTCAACTGGCGCCACGTCGCCCACGATCTCTGGTCGCTGGCGCGCGTGTGCTGGCGCATGACCGTGCGGCGTCCGGAACTCGCCAAGCACTTCTGGAGCGTGTTCTTGGAGACGGCCCGGCGCAACCCGGCCGCCCTGGAGGCCGTGGTCACCAACATGGTGCTCTACCTGCACGTCTACCCATTCTCGCGCTACGTCATCCGCGAGATCAACGGCCGGATCGCCGAGCTCGAGGCCGGCCGCTGGGTGCAGCCGCCGGTCCTGGTGCCGGAGGTCGAGACCTGCAAGGCGCCGCCGGTCGGCAAGGTGGCGGCGAAGGCGGAGGTGAAGCACCTCGCCGCGGTGGCCTGAGCCCGGCTCCCGCGAGCGGGCCCCCGAGCCGCCACAGGGGCGTACCCCGCGGCGGCCTCATTCCGGAACGGCTCAGGCGGCCCGCACGGTCGCCAGGAACGTGTCGATCTCCCGGCGCAGCTCGGCGGATTGTTCGGAGAGGCTCGCCGCCGAGGCGAGCATCCGCGTCGCGGCCGTGCCGGTGGCGTCCGCGGCCTGCGCCACGGCGTCGATCGTGCCGGTGACCGCGCCGGTGCCGGACGCCGCCTCGGCGACGTTGCGGGCGATCTCCCGGGTAGCGGCGCCTTGCTCCTCGACGGCCGCCGCAATCGAGGTCGCCACGCCGTCGATCTCGCGGATGCGCGCCGCGATGCCGTCGATCGCCCCCACGGTCTGTCCCGTCGCCCCCTGGATGCGACCGACCTGGTCGGCGATCTCCCCGGTGGCCTTGGCGGTCTGGGTGGCGAGCTGCTTCACCTCGGCGGCGACCACCGCGAAGCCCTTGCCGGCCGCGCCGGCCCGGGCCGCCTCGATGGTCGCGTTGAGCGCCAGCAGGTTCGTCTGCCCGGCGATGTCGGTGATCAGCCGCACGACGTCCCCGATCCGACCCGCCGCCGCGCTCAGCTCATGAACGAGACCGGTGGTCTGGCCGGCCTGGACCACTGCGCCCCGGGCGAGGTCAGCGGAACCGTCCACCTGGCGGCTGATCTCCTGCACGGAGGCGCCGAGTTCCTCCGCGGCCGCCGCCACGGTGCCGACATGCTGGGCCGCCTCCTGGGCGGCGCCGGCCACCGTGGCCGCGCGCTCGGCCGTGTGGGTGGCGGTGTCGGACATCGCCTCCGCGTCGGCGCGCAGGCCGATGGCGGCATCCGACACCCGCGCCAGCACGCCGCCGACGGCGGCCTCGAAGGACTCGGCCATCGCGTGGACGGCGCGTCGGCGCTGCATCTCGGCGCCCTCGCGGGCCAGCGCGGTCTCCCGTTCCAGGGCTCGGCTGCGGATCAGATTGTCCTTGAAGACCTGCACGGCGGCCGCCATCGCGCCGATCTCGTCGCGACGCCCGGTATGCGGTACCGCAACCGACTCGTCACCCTCGGCCAGCCGTCCCATCGCGCCGGTCATGCGCTCGATCGGGCGGGCGATCCCGAAGATCGCGAACAGCATCGCCGCTGCGGCGACGGCCAGCCCCATCACGGTGGCGGCGAGGGCGATCAGTTTGGCGCGCGTCGCCTCCTGCGCGGTCTCGGCGACGTTGGCCTGCGTCTGCGCCCGGGCCGAGGCGATCGTCTCGGTGAGGCTGGCCACCGCCGCGTCGTTCTGCGCGCCCGTTGCGGGATCCAGCACCAGCGCGAGGGCGCCCTGCTGGTCGCCCGCGATCATCAGCTCCACCACTTGGAGCTGGATGTTCTGATAGGCGTTCCACGCCGTGGTGAAGCGCTCGTAGATCGCCCGGTCCCGCGGCGCCGTCAGGCGCTCCTGAAAGGCTTGGCGCAGTCCGGACAGCGCCCCGAGCGTGTCGGTGAGCGCCGTCTGGTTCCTGTCCAGGGCGTTGGCGTCGGGCGAGGCCACCGCGAGCCGGTAGAGCCTCAGCCGTGCGTCCCGGACGGCCGTCCCGATGGCCTCGGCCTCGTTCTGCGCGGGGAGGGCCTGCTGCGAGATCGCCGTCGCGTTCCGCTCGATCTCCGAGAGGGTCACGACGCTGGCGATGCCCTGCCCGGCGGCCGCGAGCGCAAGCAGGCCGATGGCCCCGGACAGGACCGTCTTGAGGGAGAATTGCATGGGAGCTTCCGTCTTCGCGGCCGCGCCGCGCCGTCAGGCTCCGGGGTTCTTGCAGGAAACTCTTAATTCTTTACCGGTTGTGGACCCGCATCTGAGGCTAGAGCCACTTCTTCCAGCGGAAGAAGAAGTACGGGAATACGGCGGCTACGACCATCATGACCAGCGCCATCGGGTAGCCGAACGAGAAATCTAGTTCCGGGATGGCTTTGAAATTCATGCCGTAGATCGAGGCGATCAGGGTCGGCGGCATGAAGACGACGGCCATGACCGAGAACAGCTTGATGATGTTGTTCTGCTCGAGGTTGACGAGCCCGAGGGTCGCGTCGAGCAGGAACTGGATCTTGTTGTTGAGGAAGGTCGCGTGCTCCTCCAGGGATTGTAGATCCCGCAGGGTCGAGCGGACGTCCTCCCGGAGATCGCGCGGGGCCTTGTTGGTCCGGTAGGTGGCCGAGAGGGAGAGCAGGATCCGCTCCATCGAGACGAGGCTCTCGCGCTGCTTGGAGATGAGGTCGCCGTGCCGGCCCAGCGCCCGCAGCGTGTCCTGGAGGGCGGTGTTGCGGGCGGAGGGGTCCTCCTGCACCTCGAAGATCTTGCCCGAGAGGCGGTCGATCCGCTCGCCCTGGAGCTGGAGCACGTCCGCGGCCCGGTCGATCACCGCCTCGATCAGGCCGGCCAGGATGGTCTCGCCGGAGGCTGACGTGCTGCTGCCGTTGCCCATCGAGCGGCCGGCGCGCTGCGTGTACATGCGGAAGGCCTGGGGCTCCTCGTGGCGCACGGTCACGAGGCGGTTGCCGCGCAGGATGAAGGTGATGCCGGCCAGTCCCGGCTCATCGGAATCGCTCACCTTGGACAGCACCCGCCCGGTCATGTAGCGGGCGCCCTCCTCGACGTAGAGCAGCTCCGAGGGCTCGATGTCCTTCATCTCCTCGCGCGTCGGCACCTCGATGCCCGCGAAAGCCTCGACCTTAAGCTCCTCCTCGCGGCTCGGGCGGATCAGGTCGAGCCAGACCGTGTCCTCCGGAATCGTGTCCTGAAGGTCGACGACGCGGCGCTCGAGCTGCGTGGATCCGGCGCCGATGGCGGGCTGGTGGATGAAGATCACGGACGGGTCTCGGGAGTAGGACGGTCACGATCGAGCGCAGGGCGCCACCCGCATCCGGCACGGCGAGTCCCGACGCAAGCTGCGCCGCGGATGTGGCGGTGTTTTCTGACGCTTCCGTGACATCGCAGCCGCCCGGACCCAGGCGCGGCGAGCGGCGTCCTCAGGGCGCAGGCTCGGGAGACCGCTGAAGATCAACCGACGCGTTGGACGCGGCCTTGGACCCGACGTCGATCAGTTGCAGCCGTCGCAGATGCTGCGGTCGATCTTGTCGGTCAAGGATCGCTCGCGCCGCCGCTCCTCGCGTGAGGGCACCTCACCGGGTCCCAGCGACGTGCCGGGTGGCTTGGTCACGCCGAGGCTGTTGGTGTTGGGCGCCGTGATCGTCGAGGCCGGGCCGCCGCCTGTACCGGTCTGATCGGGCGCAACGGACTGCGCTGCGAGGGCGCCCGGGAGGGCGAGGCTCAGCGCGGCGAGGGTCACAGGGCGAAGGCATCCGCGGATCATGGGGGACCTCCAATCATCGAGAGAACGTCAAACGTGGCCGTAGGTTGCGTCGCTCATCGGCGGCGCGCGGCGGCGCGGCGGAACACGCCGACCATCTCCACGTGACCCGCGTGACGGAACTGGTCCACCGGCGTGACCGCCTCCAGCCGGTAGCCGCCGGCGACGAGCGTCGCGGCGTCCCGGGCGAAGGTGCCGGCGTCGCAGGCGAGGCCGACCACGAGGGGCACCCGCGACGCCGCGAGCTGGCGGGCCTGCGCCTCGGCGCCGGCCCGGGGCGGATCGAGCACCACCGCGTCGAAGGCGTCGAGCTCGGGCGGCAGCAACGGCCGGCGGAACAGGTCTCGGCGTTCCATGGTGATCTGGCGGCGGCCCACGGCGGCACGGGCCGACCGGTCGAGGCCGGCGAGCGCTGCCGCGTCGGTCTCCACCGCGTGGACCGCGGCCGTCCGGGCCATGGCCAGGGTGAGGGGGCCGCAGCCCGCGAACAGGTCCGCCACCCGGCGCACCCGCGGGCCGAGGGCCGCGAGGGTGAGTTCGGTGAGCGCCGCCTGCCCGGCCGCGGTCGCCTGCAGGAAGCCGCCGGGGGCCGGGTAGAGGCGCGTTTCGCTGTCCGTGACAGAGACCGGCTCGGCCTCCATCAGGCGCTCGCCGTGGAGCGACAGCCGGGCGAGCCCCAGCTCTCCGGCGATCCGCACCAGCGCGGCGCCGACCCCGCCGCTGACCGGCCCGTGCCCGCGCAGGTCGACGTCGAGGCCCTGGTCGGTGGCGGTCACCGCGACGTCGAGGGGCTTCCGGCCGTGCCCGAGCGGCCCGGCGAGGCGACGGGCGACCTCCGGTGCCGCGTGGAGGGCCGGCACCGTGATCGGGCAAAGGTCGATCGGGATCAACGCGTGGCTGCGCGCCTCCATGAGCCCGGCCTCGGCCCGGCCGTCGATGTCGCGGACATGCAGCGTGATGCGGCGGCGCCCGGCACCGTGGGCGTCGAGCGTCGGCGCGGGCTCCAGGCCGAGGCCGGCCTGCGACAAGGCCTGCGCGACGAGGCCGCCCTTCCAGGTGAGCTCGGCCGGCCGCGCGAGGTGCTGCGTGCGGCAGCCGCCGCAGCGCATGAAGTAGGGACAGAACGGCTTCACCCGGTCTGCCGAGGCCTCGGCGATGCCGAGCAGCTCCGCGCGCCGGCCCTCCGGACGGATGACGACCTGCTCGCCCGGCAGCGCGTAGGGGACGATGGTTCCGTCTTCAGCGATGCCGTCGCCGCGGGCGCCGAGGGCGCGGATCGTGACCGTCTCGCTCTCGGTCCCGCTCATGGCAGGCGCGCCCCGATCAGGAACTCGGCATTGCCGTCGCCGCCGGGCACGGGCGAGTCGATCAGGCCGAGGATTGCGGCGCCGAGCGCCTCCAGTTCCCCCCGCACGGCCGCGCAGACCTCCGCGTGGACCGCCGGGTCGCGCACGAGGCCGCCGCGACCGACCCGGGCCCGGCCGGCCTCAAATTGCGGTTTGATCAGCGCGACCAGATCCGCGCCGGGCCTGACCAGCGCCGGCACGGCCGGCAGCACGAGGCGCAGTCCGATGAAGCTCACGTCGATCCCGACGAGATCCGGGCGCGGCGCCAGCGCCGCCGGGTCGAGGCCGCGGATGTCGGTGCCCTCCAGGTTCGTGACGCGCGGATCCGCCACGAGGCGCCGGTGGAGCTGGCCCCGGCCCACGTCCACCGCGTAGACATGGTGGGCGCCGCGGTCGAGCAGCACGTCCGTGAAGCCGCCTGTGGACGCGCCGATATCGAGGCCGACTCGGCCGCGCGGATCCAAGCGGAATGCCTTCAAGGCCGCGGCGAGCTTGAGGCCGCCCCGGGACACGTAGGGGTGCTCGGGTGCCGCCTCGACCTGCGCGTCCGGGGCAACGGGGTCCGAAGCGCGTGCGAGCGTCCGCCCGTCGATCCGCACGAGGCCGGCCCGGATCGCCGCCTGCGCCCGGGCGCGGCTCTCGAAATGGCCGTGCTCCACCAGGAACAGGTCGGCGCGCCGTGTCGGCGCGCCGGAGGCGGTGCGGTCCTGTATGGGCCGGTCTCGGGTCATCAGGGCTTCGCGTGATCCGGGCAGTGCTGCGGCTGAGGTTCAAGAGCGCCAGCCCTGTCGAAGGGCGGCGTGCTCCCTAACTAGACCGGGCCTTACAGGAGAGCCACCGCATGATCCGCACCCTGCCGCTGTTCGCATTGCTCGGGACGCTCGCCGGGAGCGGCGCCCTGGCGCAGGAGCCGGCCAAGGCGCCCGAGAGCAAGGCACCCGAGACCTTCGAGGCGCCGATCAAGAACGCCAAGGGCGACGCGATCGGCTCGCTGACGATCCGCGACGGGGCGAACGCCCTGGTGCTGCGGGTGGCGATCCAGGCGGGCGGCTTGCCGCCCGGCTGGCACGGCATGCATTTCCACGCGGTCGGCGACTGCTCCGACCCGAAATTCATGAATTCCAAGGCGCACGTGAACCACGACCAGAGCAAGCACGGCCTGCTGAACCCGGACGGCCCGGACGAGGGTGACCTGCCGAACCTCTACGTTGCCCAGGACGGCTCAGCCAATGCCGAGGTGTCGAGCGAGACGCCCCTCACCGGCGAGGGCGGGTTGAAGGATGGCGACGGCTCGGCGCTGATCATCCACGCCAACCCGGACGACCACACCAGCCAGCCGATCGGCGGTGCCGGCGACCGAGTCGCTTGCGCGGTGATCAAGTAACCGCGGAGGGTGAGGGCACCGCCGGCGGGATCGGGCGCGGCCGGCCCTCCTCGTCGATGGCCACGAAGGTGAAGGTCGCCTGCGTCACCCGCTCGCGGACCTGGGTGCAGAAACGCCGCGCCCAGGCCTCGACCTCGATCTTCATCGAGGTCCGGCCCACATGCGAGACCCTTGTGTAGACGCACAGCACGTCGCCCACCCGCACCGGCCGGATGAAGGTCATGGATTCGAGCGCGACGGTGACGACGCGGCCCTGCGCCCGGTCCACCCCCGCGATGCCGCCGGCCTGATCCATCTGGGACAGCACCCAGCCGCCGAAGATGTCGCCGTTGGCGTTAGTGTCGGCCGGCATGGCGATGGTGCGCACCGTCAGGTCGCCCCGAGGCAGATCGACCTCCTGGGGCGGCGGCACACTCGTGCCCGCTGAGAGTCCGACGTGCTTCATGCCGTCCATCCCCCGTTCCGCGCCGTCAGGGGAACAGGCCGGCGAGCTTGAGGCCCGCGGCCAGCAGGACGGCGGCGGCGCTCAGGATGCATTCGAGCGGGACCAATTGCCAGAGGTCTCGCGGCGCCGCCGCGGGCTCGGCGCGCTGCGCGATATCGTTCATCGGGCGTCCTCCCGGCCGGGCCGATCTGCCGTCGCCCGTGCCGTTGCATGCAGGATAACGCATGGACATCCGTTGCGCACCCCGAATCAAGGCATGAAAAAGCCCTGCGGCTGCAGGAGCCGCAGGGCCGACCAAGCCGGCGTGGGCTTAGTAGTAGAACCGGCGGCGGTAGTACGGGCGGCGCCAGTAGGGGCGCGGGCCGTAGTAGAATCGGCGGCCGTAGTAGGGACGGCGCCAGTAGGGCCGCGGACCGTAGAAGCGGCGACGGTAGTAGTACTGGGCCTTCTCGGTCACCGCCGGTGCGGCGTCGGCCGGCAGGGCAAGCCCCGGACCGATGGGCGCGGCGGACGCTCCCTCCGGGGCCGCAGCCGCGAAGCCCAGCACCAGCAGGGCCGCGAGCAGGAATTTCCTCAGCACGGTCTCGACTCCCTTCGTGTGATTGCGTCTCGGACGACGAACCGCGCGGGGAGCGAGGGCCCTCCGCCGGTCCGAAACGCTGCAACGCATGGGCGAGCCGAAGCGTTGCAGCGTAACCGCTACGGAGTGACGAACAGGGTTGATCGTGCGTTGAGGGCCGCGGCGTCAGGCGATCTTGGTGGTCATGTCGTCGATGCGGGCCTCGGCGCTCTGGCGCACCAGGGCGATGCCGTGCTCGCAATCCTCCCGGCGGACGTAGCCCTCGCCAGATTCGGCGATCACCTCGCCGTTGCGCGCCCGCAGGCGCCAGCGCCACTCGCCCTTGGAATCCCGGTACAGTTCGAACCGCATGGTATGGGCCCCCGATTCATCCAGCGGATGAGATGGGTCACCTCGCCCGCCAGAAAAAGATGTGCTGCGCGGCCCATCCGCGCGATCGGGTCCGGGGCGCGGATCTTCAGCCGGTGGACATCCCCGGCCGCTGGACCGGCGGAAAGAATTGCGGAGCCTCCCGGCGATCGAACAGGCCGTAGTCGCGGATCACCCGCACGGTCCGGACGCGGACATCGCCGGCCGTGGACGGTTTCGTCGGCCTGAACGAAGCGGCCGCCTCCGGACCGATCCAGGACACCAGCAGCATGACCTTGCCGCTGGTGTAGAGCGAGACGAACACGTCCGACGCCACGAGCCCCTCGGCCGCGGGGTCGAGGCCCAGGGCGAGCGCCAAGTCGCCCGGATCCTCCGGGAGGGCGCGGCCGTCCCGCGCGGCCGCCTCCACCAGCGTGCAGGCCCTGGCGCGGCCGACCTCCGTCGCGTCGAGACGCTGCTGGTGCAGCGCGCAGCCCTCCGGCGGTGCACTGTCGGCGGTCACCTCGGCGACGCGCAGGTGGTAGTCCGCGAACACCGCGGTGCGGCCCGTCTCCTGGATCAGGTGGTGGCCGGCATGGGTACGCCAGCGGATCACGGCCTTCTCGTCCCGCCAGGTCGAGTGCGACAGCATCCAGCCCGGTCGCGTCCGGCTCGCGAACCGCTCATTGTCGATGAAGCCGTCGATGCCCTCCAGTTCCGGCCGCAGGAGCTTCGCGTGTTCCAGATACGCGTCCGTCCGGCCATCGCCGGGACGGAGCTCGAAGATGACCGAGAACATGTTGCCTCCTCCCCGCGTCGCGCGTGTTCTTCATCCCGCGTCCGAGGCCCAGCAGGAGCAGGCCGAGACCCATCGCGGGGCCGGCGACCCTGTGGTCCTCCACGTGCAGATCCAGCACCCCGGCTGACATCGGGGCGCCCCGGTTGTGACGATGCGGACGATGGACCGGCCGGTCCCGGCTGTCAGCCGCGAACGCTTCGGCGCCGGCCGAAGCGTTCCGGCGTGCCCGGCGGGGCGTTCGCGGTTAGGCTGCGTGCATGACGACCGCCGCCCGCCTGTCCGGCACCGCCGCCCTGATCGGCGATCCCGCCCGCGCCAACATCCTGATGGCTCTGCTCGACGGGCGCGCCCTGACGGCGACGGAACTCGCCCACGCGGCCGGCGTAAGCGCGCAGACGGCCAGCGGGCACCTGTCCAAGCTCGTGGACGGGCGGCTGCTCGGTGTCGCGCGGCAGGGACGCCACCGCTATTTCCGGCTGGCCGCCCCCGAGGTCGCCCGGATGCTGGAGGGCATCATGGTGGTGGCCGACGAGCCCGGACCGGATGCGCCGCGCGCGACGCCGCGGATCGACCCGGCGTTGCGGCGGGCGCGGACGTGCTACGACCATCTCGCCGGACGACTGGGCGTCGAGATCGCGGACGCCCTGGTGGCGCGGGGCCTGATCGTTCTGGGTGACGAAGCCGGGGCGGCGACCGAGGCGGGGCAAGCATGGCTCGCCGCGTTCGGCGTCCCGATCGAACCTGCCGGACGGACCCGCCGCGTGTTCTGCCGGCCCTGCCTGGATTGGAGCGAGCGGCGGCCGCACCTCGCCGGCCGGCTGGGGGCCGCTCTGTGCCGCCGCTGCGAGGAACTCGGCTGGATCACGCGGGCGCGCGACGGTCGTGCCGTCGGCGTGACCGAGGCGGGCCGACGGGGTTTCGAGCGCCAGTTCGGGGTATCCTGCCGGGACTGATGCGGTCTCAGGGTGATGGATTCGGTCGCAGTAGCCCGCTCCGTCAACGCGCGCTGCGAAGCGACGCTGAATGGTGTGGCGCTCGGGATAGCTTCGCTGCGCTCGCGAATACGGTGGCACCGAAGGGATCGACGGGAAACGGCAGGACACGGTCCCCGGCCAACAAATCCCGTGCGTCGCCACGATCCATGAAGAAGCCGCCCGGGACGGTCTCGTCCCGGGCGGCTCCGCAGGTCACACCATGACGTCGATCTCAGGAGCGCGGTGCCCGCTCCAGCCAGCCGATGCTGCGGCCCTCGCCGCCGCCGCGCGGGCGGGACTCGGCCCGCTGGGGCCGGCCGTCGCGGTTCGGGCGGCCCTGGTTCGGGCGCGGCTCGCCCTGCGGGCGAGCGGGACGGTCCGCACGGAACTCACGACCCTGCGGAGCCTGGCCGCGGCCGTCGCTTCGGCCGTCGCTCCGGCCGTCTTGCGGCCGCCCCTGCCGGGGCGCACCCTGGCCGCCGAAGCCGCGTCCGCCCTCGGGCCGCCCCTGCTGGGGCCGGCCCTGCTGCTGCCGGGGCCGCTGACCCGGACGGCCGCCGCCGGGGCGCTGCTGGCGCTCGGGCCGGCGCTCCTCCTCGCGGGCGATCTCCGCGGCCTCCTGGCGCGACGGCGGGCTGAAGCCCTCCGGGAAACCCGCCACCGGCACCTTCTGACGCGTCACGCGCTCGATGTCGCGCAGGTAGGCCTTCTCCTCGTCGTTGCAGAACGAGATCGCCAGCCCGTCCGCGCCGGCGCGGGCGGTGCGGCCGATCCGGTGGACGTAGCTCTCCGGCACGTTCGGCAGGTCGAAGTTGACCACGTGGCTCACGCCCTCGACGTCGATGCCGCGGGCCGCGATGTCGGTGGCCACCAGCACCCGGCAGGAGCCGTCCTTGAAGGCGGCGAGCGCCCGCTCGCGCTGGGGCTGGCTCTTGTTGCCGTGGATCGCCGCGGCCGCGATGCCGACCTTGTCGAGGCCGCGCACCACCCGGTCCGCCCCGTGCTTGGTGCGGGTGAAGACGAGGACGCGCTCGATCGCCGGATCGCGTAGGATGTGGCCGAGCAGCGCCTGCTTGGCGCCTGTGTGGACGAAGATCACCTGCTGCTCGACCCGCTCGGCGGTGGTGGCGACCGGCGTCACCGCGACCTGGACCGGATCGGTGAGGTACTGCGCCGCGAGGCCGGCGATGTTCTTCGGCATGGTGGCCGAGAAGAACAGGCTTTGCCGCTTCTCCGGCAGCATCTTCACGATGCGCTTGAGGGCGTGGATGAAGCCGAGGTCGAGCATCTGGTCGGCCTCGTCGAGGACGAGGATCTCGACGCCGTCGAGGGTCAGGGAGCGGCGGTCGACGAGGTCGATCAGCCGGCCCGGCGTGGCGACCAGGATGTCGACGCCCGGCGCGAGCGCCCGCTCCTGGCGGCTGATGGTGACGCCGCCGAACACCACCGTGGTGGTGTAGTGCAGGTGGCGGCCGTAATCCGTGAAGGATTCGGCGATCTGGTTGGCGAGTTCGCGGGTTGGCGACAGCACCAGCACCCGGCAGCCGCGGCGCGGGGCGCGGCGGTCCGAGAGCGACAGGCGGTGCAGGATCGGCAGCGCGAAGGCCGCGGTCTTGCCGGTGCCGGTCTGGGCGATGCCGCAGAGGTCGCGGCCCTCCATGGCCGGCGGGATCGCCTGGGCCTGGATCGGGGTCGGCGCGACGTAGCCGGCCTCGCTGAGAGCCCGCAGCACGGGCTGGGCGAGGCCGAAATCGGTGAATTGGGTCAAGGATGTATCCGATGCAGCAGGGCCGACCGGGCGCCCCGCGTTCCTCGCGAGCGGCGCCGTCTTCGGATCGGTCCGTTGGCAGGGGGCAGCCCGCGTGATGGGGCGGCCCGGGTGCATGCACGTTATGAAGAGGGGGGCCGGATCACGCCGGGTGGCGCCCGATCCGTCACGCAGCCCCCTCAAGCGGACCGTGACGGCCGCTGACGCTGCACCGCCGATATGCAGGTGTGCGGCTGCGAAGTCAATGAACGGAGGCCGGCGGCGGCGCATGGCACAGCCCCTGTCGGCGCACGTCTCGACTTCCGCCTGACGCCCAAACGTCATGCCTGCACGGCGGAGAGGAGCAGCGTGAGCGCAGCCCCGAGCGCCAAACAAGGCAAGCTCGGCGGATTACGCGGCGCTGGATACAGGAAATCGGCTCGCGGACGTCGATTCGGTCAGTCTGGTGCCCGCGCTGCGCCGGCAGTAACGGATGAAGATGCTGAACAGGCCCGATCAGGTGACATGAAACGCGTTCGCGGGTCGAAACGAAGATTGCATGTCGCGTCTGAAATACGATCCAATTGTGATTATTTCACCCATCGACAAACGGAAATGCTTTGCCGTGCGGACGCATTGACCTTCGGATCGGCGCCGGCTCGTCGTCGAGGTGCGTCCCGATGCGTGACTTGATACGCGGATGAGACCTGCGTGCGGCTAGGAACCGGAACGTCCGGACAGCGCGCCGGCTTGCCGCCGATTCGAACTCCCGCCCTCGTAGAGGATGACGGGATGCGGGCCCGCGAAGCTGACGCCCAGGTCGAATTTCGCTGAACCGCTCTTGCGGGTTCCTCGGCTGGGATTGGCCACCGCGAAATCGATCGTGGAGCGGGCGGCGCACTTGCGCGCCTCGGCGTTGCAGAGGATCCGCATCGTGCCGGGCCGATGGACGTAGCGCCGCACGGGCCATTGGGCGATGGCCCGCCGCTTCTCCGCCTGCAGGTCAGCCTGCGTGTACGGCTTGCCGTAGAACTGGACCGTGCGCCCGTACATGTAGGGCACGTCCGCGACGGGGCTCACATTGTTCGAGGACCAGATCTGGAGATAGCGGTTCGCGATCACGGCCGTACGGGCCTGCATGTCGGCGGGGCTGAGTGCATGGGCTGCGCCGACCCACGGGATGGCAGCCACGACGACGCCGACGGCCAGGGTCCGGAAGTTCATCATGCGCGCCATCACCATCTCGGAACGGAAGACTCAAGGTTCCTCAAGCCAGCGCAGGACGCCGCCCGTCTCGGCAGAGGTGACACGGCGTCGGGAAACGGGCGGGCGGTCCGCGACGTCTCGCTCGTAGCGATCGAGGCCGTCGGGGTTGCGCAGGGCGTAGGGGTCGGGCGGCCAGGCCGCGAAGTCCCGCCGCGCGATGGGAGCCCGGCGCGCCTGCCTCTCGACCGCGAGGCGGATCTCGTCCTGCTCCGCCTCGAAGGCGGCGAACCGGCCGCCGATCGGCCGTCGCTGGGAACTCGCCAACTGCCGGGACGCCTGCGTCTTGCGGGATGGCGCAGCGCCTGGGGACCGCGCCGCAGCGTTCCCGGCGATAGAAGTGCCTGTGGCGTCCGGATCGCGCTGCCCCGCGGTCTTCGCGAGGAACTCGGATGCTTTCGGCCGGCGCGGCGGCATCACGGCCGCTTCCTCCCGGTGCGCTGTGTCCCTCTCGGCCCGCTCGCGATCCATGTGGAACACCAGCGGGGGGCGGGGCGGTGTGCCCGCACCCCCGGCCGTCCGCTGCTTGACCGGATCGACCCAGGCCTCCGTCACGGGTGCCGGCACGCCCTGCGTTGCCGTCTGCTTTGCCCCTTCCGTTGCCGCAGCCGATTCGGCCATGCGCGCGGCCGGGGCGTGGGCTGCGACACTGGCGGCGTGTGGAGGCTGGCTGGGGGCGGCTGGCTCAGGGGCGCCGCTCATCATGCCCTGCCGGGCCCCTGTCGTCTCGGATGGAGCGCCGACATAGGCTGCAGTGACGGCGACGCCGGCGGCGAAGGCGGCCCCGATAGCGAGGAATGACTTTGCAGGCGCGCTCATGGGCACTCAGTGCTTGGGCGTTGCGGATCCGGGGTCCGACATAAACCCCGAGCCGACCGGGCTGGTTCCGGCGCGAGGCCCGGACCCTAGGACAGCCCACTTATCGGCGGCCATTCCAGGATGTATTAGATCGTCAACTTTCTAATTTTCGCGGATATAAATGGCGCGATCTACGGGTCTTGACTCCTGATCCCAGGATGGATGGTGCCGAAGTCGGTGGCATGACGGCCCAAGTCCGATCGTCACATCTTTCGGATTGAGGCCTATGTCTTCGAGGCATCTGCAATCGAGCCGGCACAGATCGCGGCCGGCACGTGCATTGGTGTACCATGATGTCATGGAAGCGATGATCCGGTTCCACATGGCGAACTCCCTCGGCAGGATCGAGGTGGAACGATGCGCCGATGCAGTCCCGGTGGCGGTGATGATCCGCACGCGCGCAGCCAATAGAGATCCTCGTCGCGATGGACTTGCCTGCCGCGCCCTCCGTCATGCTATGACCGTCCCGATACACGGCCGCGTCCGAGTTGCATGCGCGTGAGGCCACACACCGATGAGTAGGCGTCTGGCGGCGATCCTCGTGGCCGACATCGTCGGCTACAGCCGGCTCATGGGCGCCGACGAGGGCGGCACGATCCGGCGCCTCAAGGCCCTGCGCCGCGAGGTCACCGATCCGGCCATCCAGGCCGCCCAGGGCCGCATCGTCAAATCCATGGGCGACGGCCTGCTCGTGGAGTTCCCCAGCCCGCTGCGCGCCGTCACCTGCGCGCTGCGCATCCAGCAGGCCATGGCGCAGCGCGAGCCCGCCCTGCCCGAGGAGCGCCGCTTCCGCCTGCGCTTCGGCATCACCGTCGGCGACGTGCTCGCCCAGGCCGACGGCGACCTGTTCGGCGACGGCGTCAACGTGGCCGCCCGCCTGGAGCCGCTGGCCGAGCCGGGCGGCCTGTGCGTCTCGCGCTCGGTCCACGATCAGGTGCGCGACCGGCTGCCCTGCCGGTTCGAGGACCGCGGCAAGCTCGATCTGAAGAACATCGCCCGGCCGGTGGGCGTGTTCGCGCTCTCGGCCGCGGCCGTCCAGGCGCTGGTCCTGCCCGAGGACGAGGACGACGACGAGGATCTGCCCGGAGCAGCACGCCGCCGAGCGCGCAGGCACTGACGCGAGCCGGAAGCCTGCGCGGCCGGCCGCGCGGGCCTGGGCCGGGCCGGGGCGGCGGGCCGGGCTGCTGACGGGGCTGGTGGCGGGTCTCGCCGTCCTGGCCTCGCTGGGGCTGGCAGCCTGGCTGGTGGGGCCGGGATCGCCGGGGTCGGGCTTGCCGGGCTCGGCGGGATCCGGGAGCGCGGGGGCGGCGCCGCGGGCGGAGGCGACGCTGGCGGTCCAGAACGGCCTGCCGCCCAAGCCGCTGCCGGCGCTGTCGCTGGTGGTGCTGCCGTTTGCCAACCTGAGCGCCGACCCGGAGCAGGACTTCTTCGCCGACGGGCTGACCGAGGATCTGACCACCGACCTGTCGCACCTGGCCGGCAGCTTCGTGATCGCGCGCAACACCGCCTTCACCTACAAGGGCAAGGCCGTCGACGTGAAGCAGGTCGGGCGCGACCTGGGCGTGCGCTACGTGCTCGAAGGCAGCGTGCGCCGCACCGACGCCCACATCGTCCTCAACGCGCAGCTCATCTCGACGGAGACCGGCGCCCATGTCTGGGCCGACCGGTTCGAGGGCGAGCGGAGCCGCCTCGGCAAGCTCCAGACCGAGTTCGTCGCGCGGCTCGCCCGGTCGCTCGACGTGCAGCTCACCGAAGCCGAGAGCCTGCGCCTCCTGCGGGAGCGGCGCGCGAATCCCGACGCCGCCGACCTCGCCCTGCGCGGCTGGGCCCTCGTCAACAAGCCGCGGTCGCTGGCAAACAACAATGCGGCCGCCGAGCTGTTCAAAGAAGCGCTCGCGCTGGATCCGAGCAATCCCAGGGCGCTGATCGGGCTGGCGCGGACGTATGTGCTGAGGCCTGGCATGTCGTGGAGCACCGACAAGGCCCATGACATACGGGAGGCCGACAGCCTGGTGACGCGATATCAGGCGGCCTACCCGGACGACGCGCTCGGCTACGTGACCAAGGGCGACGTCCTGCGCGCCTCGAGGCAGTTCGAGGCCGCCCTGTCGATGTATGAGGCCGCGATCGCCAAGGATCGGAACTACGCCATGGCGTATGCCCTGCGGGGCCATATCTCCACGCTGGCCGGCCACGCCGCGGCGGCGATCCCGAGCGAGCTCGATGCCATACGCCTGAGCCCCAAGGATCCGTTGCTGAACGTCTGGTACTATTTCGTCTGCCACTCCTACACGCACCAGAGGCGCTGGGAGGAAGCGATCCCCTGGTGCAACAAGTCGGTGGCCGCGGGACCCTACTGGCTGTCCTACGTTGATCTCGCGGCCGGCTACGCGTGGCTCGGGAAGAAGCCCGAGGCTGCGGCAGCGGTGTCGGAGATCCTCAAGCTGATGCCCGGCTACACCGTGCAGAGGTGGGCCAACGAAGGCTGGTCGGACAACCCGACCTTTCTGGAGGAGTATCAGTTCATCGTTCAGGGCCTGCGCATGGCAGGACTGCCGGAGGGGCCGACGAACTGACTGGCGCTGACGCGGCCGGTCCGTCACGGGTGTCAGACTGTCGGTGAAACCGAATCTGTCGAGCAGGGGCGGGCCGGGACAGCCGGCCGCCTCAACGTCGTGCCCCAGTTCCTTCCCCCGATCGTTCGAAGAAAGGTTGGTGCGGCCAAGAGGACTCGAACCTCCACCCCTCGCGGGACTAGCACCTCAAGCTAGCGCGTCTACCAATTCCGCCATGGCCGCATCGGACGCGTTGATCCGTGTCCGCTCGCTCGACCGGCGCGGCCCGCTGGAGATCCCGCAGGGCGTTGTCGTGTCGGCGGCGCAGCGGATAACAGATCGTCCCGCCGCCGACAAGCGCTTCGCTCACGCCGGATCGTACCCGGTCTCCAGAAGCGCGGCCGCACCGTCGCCGATGCTGGCGCCGGGCTCCACGATCGAGGCCGCCTTGCGGATCAGCTCCGTCACCTCCACGGAGATGCGGTCGCCCGTCACCACGATCTGCCCGCGGGCGATCGGATGGTCGTTGGCCAGGATCTCGACCATGTCGCTGTCGCTGGCCTCCAGTTCGATCACGGCGCCGCGGCCCATGCGCAGGAGCATGTGCAGCGGCATGCGGGCGCGGCCCAGCACCACCGTCAGATCGACCTTGAGGGTCTCGAAGACCGCCACCGTTCGTCATCCCGTCTCGCGGCCGGACCCTTGGGCGTCGAACGCTTGCAACCGCGGGCCGCGGGTGTTGAAGGCTTCGACCATCGTCGCAGGATGGTGAACCCTTGGTAAACGCGCCCCGCCTCACGGTCAGCCCGCACGCGTTCCCGAAGTCCCCCGGTTCCGATCCGGTCGCCGGGCCGGTGGCGTGGCGGGTGAGCGACGGTCCGGTCGACTACGCGGCGGCCGTCGCCTGGATGGAGGTGCGGGCCGAGGCGATCGCTCGCGGCGCGGCTCCGGAATGCGTGTGGCTGCTAGAGCACCCGCCGCTCTACACGGCGGGCACCTCGGCCCGGCCGGAGGATCTGGTGGCGCCGGGCCGCTTCCCGGTCCACGCGACGGGCCGCGGCGGGCAATACACCTATCACGGCCCCGGCCAGCGGGTCGCCTACGTGATGCTCGACCTCGGCCGGCGCAGCCGCGATCTGCGCGCCTATGTGGCCAGCCTGGAGGCGTGGCTGATCGAGACGCTCGCGGCCTTCAACGTCCGCGCCGAGCGCCGGGAGGACCGGGTCGGCGTCTGGGTGCGCCGCCCCGAGAAGGGGGACGGTGTGGAGGATAAGATCGCGGCGATCGGTATCCGGGTGCGGCGCTGGGTGAGCTTCCACGGGGTCAGCCTGAACGTCGAGCCGGACCTGTCGCACTTCGCGGGTATCGTCCCCTGCGGCGTCCGGGAGCACGGGGTGACAAGCCTCGTCGATCTTGGCCTGCCGGTGAGCCTGCCGGAGGTCGACATGCAGCTGCGGGCGGCGTTCGAGGGGATCTTCGGGGCGACGACGATGGAGGCGGCGGACTGACACGGCCGCCACCTCGGACATCCGATCGGGCGTCAACGATGGTGTATCGTCGTCATCGCGGAGACGGCTGCGCCGCAAGGCCTCTCGGCCGAATGGCCGGCACCCCGATCAGAAATCCGCGTGCAGCCGCGAGGCGAAGAAGTGCGCCGGCCCGCGGTCTCGATTGTAGCCGGGATTGTCGATGAACTGATAGTCGAAGGTCAGGGTCACGAACTTCGTGAGGTTCAGGGCGTAGTAGGTCTCGATCGCCCGCTCGGTCCCGTAGTTGAGCCGCCCGTCGCCGATCAGCAGCCCGTAATAGCCCGCCGCAAAGGCGGCCCGGTGCGAGGGCGAGAGCCCGTTCATCGCCGCGCCGAGGCCGACCGTGTCGTCCGGCCGGTCCCAGGCCTTGCCCTTGAGCGACAGGCCGCCGGAGAAGCTCTGGTCAATGTCGGTGAACGAGATGTTCTCCGTGCGCCCGTCGTTCAGGCTTGCGCGGGCGAACAGACCGAGTTCCGGCGTCAGCGCCTGCTCCAGGTTGATGTAGCCGCCGGTCTTGCGGCGCGGCCGCCGGGTCGCCGCGACGGCGTCGTTGATGTCGTCGAAGGCACCGAGCTGCGTCAGCGTCACCACCGCCCGGTTGTTCGCCGAGGTGCCGACATTCGAGAAGAACCCGAGGCGCAGCTTGCCCGGCTGATCCAGCCCCGGCAGCACGTAGCGCTGCTCGAACTCGGCGTTGAGGCCGGCGCGCCGGAACACGCGCGGGTCGAGCACGTCGCTCGACGGCTCCTTGGGCACCTGCGTGTAGGCCGCGCGGATGGCGAAGTCCGGCCGGTTGTACTCGGCGTAGACGCCCTGCGTGAAGCCGGGGAGGTTGGCGGGGAAGTCCCAGGCCGAGGCGGCCCAGAGCGACCAGTTGAAGAAGTCGACCCGCGGGTCGTGCGCGTAGATGTTGCCGTCGAAGAAGTCACCGAGCGCGAACTTGCCGGCGATGAGGGTGATCCGCTCGGAATCGTAGCGGGTGGCGACCTGGTTCGGCCCGTCCGGCACCTCGACGGTCTCGCCGCCGAGGTTGATCGTCTGTTTCACGTAGTAGCGGTTCGAGCGCAGCTTCGGGAACGGGGCGCCGGCCTTCTGCGCCTCGCCGTTGACGAAGCCCGCGACACCGAGCGTCCGCGACAGGCCGAAGCCCTGGCTGAACTCGGGATTGTAGTAGACCTCGGTCGTGTCGGTGAGCTTCAGCCCGAGGAAGATCGTGGCGGTGGTGGTCTGGCGGGCCTGATGCGGGATCAGGCTCTGCGCGCCGACATAGGGCGAGCGGAAGCCCGGAACCCCCTGGGCGATCAGGGTGGTCTGACCGTGCAGCGAGAACCGGCCGGTGTCGCCGTTGTCGGGATCGTGCGGGGCGGTCTCGTCCGGGTCCGGCGGTACCTTCAGCCCGTCCGGAAACCACATCAGCCGGGCGAGCACCTGGTTCGAGGTGAAGCTCGCCCGGGTCGTCACGGGACCGCCGTCGTCACCCGGGACAGCGCCCAGGGAGAAGCGTCGGCTGCCGCCGAGATCGATGTAGCGGTAGTCGATTCCGAGGGCGAGGCTGTCGGTGATGGCGTACTGGACGCCCGCTCCGAGGGTAAAGCCAACATAGCCGAGTTCCCGCCGCGCAACTGCTTGGCCGCCCACGTCGAGGTCGGGATAGGTCGCGAGGAAGCGCGCGCTGGCCCCCGCGAGGCCGAAGGTCCCGTAGATCAGGTACCGGTCGAAGCTGTAGCCAATCCGCGCCCGCAGACTGCCGTACAGGTCGGTCTTGGCGCGCACCACGTTGAAGACCGGGTCCACGTTCTCGTAGCCGAAACCCGCAATGGTCGAGGGGACGGGCCGTTTCAGGTTCGCGACGTCGAGATTGGCCTCCACGCCGTAGACCCACGGGCCGCTCTGCCAGTTCCAGCCGCCGAAAATGCCGCCGACCGCCGTAGTCGCGTCCCGCCCCTGGTCGCTGCGCCCGGTGGAATCGCCGCTCCTGAAGGCGGGAACCGGCCGGACGCCGATCGTCGTCGGGCCGAACGTGTAGGCGCCGTAGGAGCCGCCCGCGCTTCCCTCAAGGCCGACATAGCCGCCGGACCAGTCGGCATAGACTGGTGCTGCCGCGGCCGGGCGCGATGCGGCGAGATCAGCCGCGATCCCGGCCGCGGGTGCGACAATCGGCGCGGTCAGCGCGAGGGCCGCGGCGCGGACCAGGGACACGGAACGGGTTCTCATCGGGCTCGCGGCAAAAGTATAGCACTTGCTAAAACGTCGGCTGCGTACACGCAAGCCGACGTGTCGAGTGGCGGGGGAACACCCACAGTCTTCCTGCTTCGGCCCGCCTTTCTCGCCGTCCCGCATGGCAGGTGCGTGACGATGCCATGGGGAAAGGCTTGGTCAAGATCCGTCAGATCACAGGATGGCGATAAACTTCGTGGACGTGGCACAAAGCCCGTGATCTTGGGCGGGAGCACGTAGAAATACGGCTCAGAGCCGCACAGGTGTGCTCAGATTAGAATTGTTATCATTTGATGCTGCTGCGATTCCTGTTTGAACTTCCCGCGGGAGGGCTTATGTGCGATCGCATGCGTGCCCCGAATGTCTTCCTGATTCTCCGCGGCCTCGCCGCGGCCTCGCTCCTCGTGCTCGCCGGGGCGGCGTCCGCCAAGGAGGTGCCGATCGGGCCGCATGTGACGCGGAACGGCCTTGAGGTCGCCGCCGTCTACCTGCAGCCGATCGAGATGGATCCACCGGGCATGATGCGCGAGGCCGCGCAGTCGGACATCCACCTCGAGACGGATATCCGGGCCGCCAAGGACAACCGCAACGGCTTCGCCGAGGGTGATTGGGTGCCGGCGCTGGAGGTGCGTTTCGAGGCAGTGAAGCTCGACGGCGACAAGCCCACCGATCAGAAGGTGGCCGGCATGCTGATGCCGATGGTCGCCAATGACGGGCCGCATTACGGCGACAACGTCAAGCTGTTCGGTCCCGGCCGCTACCGCCTCAAGGTCACCGTGGCACCCCCCGGCAAGGACAGCCATTTCGGCCGCCACGTGGACAAGGAGACGGGGGTCGGCCCGTGGTTCGAGCCGTTCGACGTCACCCAGGATTTCACCTTCGCCGGCGTCGGCAAGAAGGGTGCCTACTGAACCTCGGGGATCCCGCGTGTCTCGCCTGTCGCGTTCCGCCCGCCTCGTCATCGCTCTGCTCGCCCTCGCCGGCGCGGCGGAGTCCGCGCATGCGGACGACATGCCGGTCATCAAGGTCGAGATGCGCGACGGCGTGATCCTCCCGGCGGTGATCGAGGTGCCCGCCAACACCCGCTTCAAGCTCGAGATCTCGAATACCGGCCAGAGCCCGGTGGAGTTCGAAAGTACCGAGCTCAAGCGCGAGAAGGCGCTGGCCGCCGGCTCGACCTCGGCGATCGTGTTCCGCACCCTGGATCCCGGCACCTATCAGGTGTTCGACGATTTCCACCCGGAGGCGAAGGCGACCCTGGTGGCCAAATGAGCGCGTCGACGACAGCGCCGGCCTCCCTCTCGCTCGCCCGCGTCCCCACACGCCGGGCCGCCCTCGACGCGCGGCTCGCCCGTTTCGGCGACGCGTTGCGCCGACACGGCTGGATGATCCGCGCCGTGCAGTGGGTGATTGTCGCCGTCTACGCGGTCCTGGTGATTGTGCCGGCGCTGCTGCCGCTGCCCGGCAACGCCGCCCATATCTGGACCAACCTGACGCTCGCCGCCCAGTTCGCCTTCTGGGGGATCTGGTGGCCTTTCGTGCTGGTGAGCATGGTGCTGGTCGGCCGGGCGTGGTGCGGCGTGCTCTGCCCCGAGGGCGCGCTCAGCGAGTTCACGAGCCGCTGGAGCCGCGGCTATGCGGTGCCGCGCTGGATCACCTGGCAGGGCTGGCCGTTCCTGGCCTTCGCCGGCACCACCGTCTACGGGCAGATGACCAGCGTGTACGGCTACCCGAAGCCGGTGCTGGCGGTGCTCGGTGGCTCGACCCTCGCCGCCATGGTGATCGGCCTGCTCTACGGGCGCAACAAGCGGGTCTGGTGCCGCTATCTCTGCCCGGTCAACGGTGTCTTCGCGGTGCTGTCGAAGCTCGCCCCCGTGAGCTTTCAGGTCGACCGCGCCGCCTGGGCGGCTTCGCCCAAGCCCGTCCGCGGCGCCGAGGCCTTCAACTGTGCCCCCCTCGTCCCGGTGAAGACGATGCGCGGCGCCGGGGCCTGCCACATGTGCGGGCGCTGCAGCGGCCATCGGGGCGCGGTGCGCCTCGCCCTGCGCTCGCCCAACCACGAGATCGTGCATGTCGCCGGCGGGGAGCCAAGCCTCGACCAGACCATGCTGATCCTGTTCGGCATGCTCGCGCTGGCGGTGGGTGCCTTCCAGTGGTCGTCGAGCCCCTGGTATGTCGATGCCAAGCAATGGACCGCCACGTGGCTCATCGAGCACGGCACGACGTGGCCGCTGGAGCACTCGGCGCCCTGGTTCGTGCTGACGAACTACCCCGACCGCAATGACGTGATGACACTTCTCGATGGCGGGCTGCTCCTGGCCTATATCGGCGCCGCCACGTTGATCCTCGGGCTCGCCCTGTCGGGCATCGTGGCGCTCGCGACTTTCGCCCTCGGCGGATGGTCGCTTCGCCGGTTCCATCACCTGACGCAGACGCTGATCCCGGTGGCGGGCTGCGGCGTCTTCCTGGGCCTCTCGGCGCTCACCGTCACCTTCCTGCGCGGCGACGGTATCGTCATCCCGTATGTCGCGGAGATCCGCGCGGGGCTGCTCGCCGGCGCGAGCCTGTGGAGCGTCTGGCTCGCGTGGCGGGTCGCCGGACTCAGCGCGGGTGGCGTCCGCCAAGCGGCGGCCGCGACCTGCATCGCCGGTGCGGCCGCCCTGTCGGTGGCCAACTGGGTGCTCCTGTTCTGGATCTGGTAGCGCGGTCCGCGCATCCCCGCACAACCTCTTAACCCCGGGAGACCGCCATGATCGGCGCCTTCGTCATCGCCTTCCGCGAAGTCATCGAGGCGGGCCTCATCATCTCCATCGTGCTGGCGGCGACCCGGGGAATCCCGGGACGGATGCGCTGGGTCCTGCTCGGCGTCGCGGGCGGGCTGGCGGGCGCCGGCCTCGTCGCCCTGTTCGCCGAGAAGATCTCCGATGCTTTCGAGGGCAACGGTCAGGACATCCTGAACGCGTCGGTGCTGATCGTCGCGGTGCTGCTGCTGATCTGGCACAACACCTGGATGAGCAAGCACGGGAAAGAGCTTGCGGGCGAGCTGCGGGCGGCCGGCGAGGCGGTGCGCTCGGGCGAGCGCGAGGCGGCGGCCCTGTCCATCGTGATCGGCGCGGCGATCCTGCGTGAGGGCGCCGAGTTGGTGCTATTCCTCTACGGCCTCGTCGCATCGGGCACGTCGGGCGCCGACATCCAGTTCGGCGCGGTCGCCGGCATCGGCGCAGGTGTCCTGCTCTCCGCGGTGACGTATCTCGGCCTCGCCTCGATCCCGAGCCGCTACGTGTTCTCGGTGACCAGCGTGCTGATCATCTTCCTGGCAGCGGGGCTCGCCGCGCAGGCGGCCCAGTTCCTGGCCAATGCCGGCGTCGTCGAGGTCCTCGGCCACACCCTCTGGAACAGCTCAGGCCTGATCGCCGAGACGTCCTGGCCGGGCCGCGTGCTGCACGCGCTGGTCGGCTACACCGACCGTCCCACCGCCCTGCAGGCACTCGTCTACGTGGCCACCATCGCGGTGATGGTCGGCCTGATGCAGTGGAGCGCCGCCGACAAGCGCCGCGCAGTGCGGGCGGCGTAACGGTTTCGGTTTCGCAAGGTCTGGGACCTGGCGCGTGGTGTTTGGCGAAGCCGGATGGGTAGTCCCGGCGGCCTTCTCATGACGGGCGCTCCTTTCCCGGACGCCTTCGCTCCAGACGCCCGGGAAAGGGCCTGCCCCTAAATCGGGCAGTGCCGTCCTGATACGCTGTCGATCGACGCCCTATGGCGCCCCCGTCGCGACCGCCCGGGTCGGGTCGGCACCCCATTCCGACCAGGAGCCGTCGTAGAGGCTCCGGGCTGGGCGTCCCATCGTCTCCAGCGCCAGCGCGATGATCGCCGCCGTCACACCCGAGCCGCAGGTGGTCACGATCGGCCGGTCCGGGTCGACGCCGTTCTCGGCAAAGACGGATTTCAGCTCGTCCGGGCTCTTCATCCGCCCGTCGCGCTGGAGCGCCGCGTAGTGCAGGTTGCAGGCGCCCGGCATGTGCCCGGGCCGGACACCGGCCCGCGGCTCCGGCTCCTCGCCGCGGAACCGCGTCCCCGAGCGGGCATCGACCACCTGGGCCGAGCCGGACTCCAGGGCGCGGGCGACGTCGTCGGCATCCGCCACGGCGCCGTGGTCGAGGCGGGCCGTGAAGTGGCGGCGCTCGGGCTGGCGCGGCTCGCCCTCCTCGGTGGGGTAGCCCGCCTCGACCCAGGCCGGCAGGCCGCCATCGAGCACCAGCGCGTCGCGCACGCCGAAGGCCTTGAGCATCCACCAGACCCGCGGGGCCGAGAACAGCCCTTGGCCGTCGTAGGCCACGATCTGCATTCCATCGCCGATACCGAGGGCCCGCATGCGGGCGGCGAACACCTCGGGGCGCGGCAGCATGTGCGGCAGGCTCGATTCCGTGTCGCTCATGGCGTCGAGGTCGAAGCGCCGCGCGCCGGGTATGTGGGCAGCCCGGAACTCGGCCTGCGGATCGCGGCCGGCGGCCGGCAGGTACCACGAGGCGTCGAGCACCACGATGTCGGGGGCGGCGAGACGGTCGTGCAGCCAGTCGGGGGACACGAGGGGCGCGTGGGCCATGGTCGGCGGGTCCGGCTCTGTTGGCAGAGGGCGCACCAAATCACAGGTCCCGCCGGGTTGCACCTCCGAGCCACGTCCGATCGGGAGCGTTCGGACGGTTTCGTCAGCGCCGCCGAATGGCAATCAAGCCCGCGCGGATTGCGTCGAGCTACGCATCCCGCACCGTGGTCCGATGCGCTCAATGCAGGTTGGTCTTGTTTTAAAACGTCGTAACCCCAGTTACGACAACACGATGACGCCGATCGCGTCGGTCCCTGCGGCCGGCATCGCGCTGGCCGCTCCGGTCGCCGCTCCTCTGGACGCGAGACGGGGTCGCCGCCTGAACGAAAGGCGTCTCACCCTCCCTGTCTGCCGGGGCGTCCGCACCCACCGAGCAGGATGCTTATTGAGCCGATCGACACCATGAATCAACTCGTCCGCATGTCCCAGATCGGCGATGCCGAGACCGTCGAGGAGCCGTCCGCCGACCTGCGCGTGCCCTTCGCGCAGTCCGGCGCCTTCGTGTGCAAGTACATCATCGGTGAGCCCAACGACCGCGCCATCTGCTGCGGCGCGCCGGTCTCCGACGGCAAGAGCTGGTGCGCCTATCACCGGCGGATCGTGTTCGAGCCGACCCGCCCCGGCCGGATCCGCTGAGCGGCGGGCCCTCGGGCCCCGGCCGTCACTGCGTCCGCATGATCTGGATCACCGCCGGGGTGATGATGACGACGAACAGCACCGGCAGGAAGAACAGGATCATCGGGACCGTGAGCTTGGGCGGCAGGGCCGCGGCCTTCTTCTCAGCCTCATTCATGCGCTGGTCGCGGCTTTCCTGCGCCAGCACTCGCAGCGCCTGGCCGATGGGCGTCCCGTAGCGCTCGGCTTGGATCAGGGCGGTCGCCACGGCCTTTACCGGGTCGAGCCCGGTGCGCAGAACGAGGTTCTCGTAGGCTTGGCGCCGGTCCGGCAGGAAAGACATCTCGGCAGTCATCAGCGCGAGTTCCTCGGCCAGAACGACCGAGGAGGTGGCGATCTCGGTGCTCACCTTCCGGAAGGCGTGCTCGATCGCCATGCCGGATTCGACGCAGATCAGCGTGAGGTCGAGGGCGTCCGGCCACGCCTTCCGGATCTCCGTCTGGCGCTTTTTGGCTGCATTGACCAGGAACAGCTCCGGCGCCTTGATGCCTCCATAGGCCGCGCCCACCACGAGTCCGAACCGCACGAGGTAGGAGGCGTCGAGCCCCTCCAGCACGAACAGGTAGAACAGGGCCGCGATCACCGAGCCGATCGGCACGACGAGGCGGAAGAACAGGAACGCCGTCTCCGCCCCCTGTCCCCGATAGCCCGCCATCATCAGCTTGCGCTTGGCCGTGTCGGTGCCGAGCCAGCGGTGCAGCTGATACCGCTCGACGATGGACTTCATGTAGGCCTTCGGCGCCACGCGCAGCGTGGCCCGGTTCTGGCCGCGGTCGCCCAGCGCACGCTCTCGCCGCCGGATCTGCTCGCGCTCGTCGCTGACGAGCTTCATGCGCCTGGCGAGCTTGTCGGTCTCGAAGAAGGGCTGCGCCACCGCGAAGGCGGTCGCGGCGGCCGCCACGGAGGTCAGCAGCATCCCCATGAAGCGGGGATCGAACAGCTTTGCGGCGATGTCGTCGATCATGGGGTCGGATCCGAAAACATGCGCGCGACGCCTCAGAAATCGAAGGCGATCATCTTTTTGATGGTGAAGATGCCGATCGACATCCAGATCGCCGCCCCGACCAGCGCGATCTTGCCGATGTCCGTGGTCCAGAGCAGCGAGATGTAGTCGGGGCTCGTCAGGGTAGTGATGCCCGCGACTCCGAAGGGCAGGCAGGCGATGATCGAGGCCGAGGCCTTGGCCTCCATGCTCATCGCCTTGACCTTGCCGCGCATCTTGGAGCGGTCGCGCAGCACCACGGAAAGGTTGTTCAGCGCCTCCGACAGGTTGCCGCCCGATTGCTGCTGGATGTTGATCACGATCGCGAAGAAGTTCACCTCGGCGGTGGGCACCCGCTCGACCAGACGCGTGCAGGCCTCGCCGAGCGACAGGCCCATCGCCTGGGTCTCCACGACGGTCCGGAACTCGCTGCGCACGGGCTCCTCCGCCTCCCGCGAGACCATGCGGAAGCAGTCGCCCACCGGGATGCCAGTGCGGATGCCGCGCACCACCACGTCGACGGCGTTGGGCAGTTCCTTGTTGAACTTCGCGATGCGCTTCAGCCGCAGGTGCCGCAGCAGCCAGGCCGGCACGCCGAACCCCCCGCAAAGGCGGCGCCGACGCCGACGATCGGGTTGTCGGTGATCACGAAGAGCAGGAGCCCGAGGATCGCGGCGCTGACGGCCGAGACTATGTAGAAGGTCTGCTTCGTCCAGGCTAGGCCGGCGCGGGCGAGCTTCAGCTCCACGGTGGCCTTCGTGGCGCCCTTCGCCTTGGCCTCGATCTCGCTCAGGGTCTTGGCGACCTGCTCGCGACGGTTGATCGCGACACCCCGGATCGCCGTCCCGGAGGCCGAGACGCCGATCGTCTTCAGGCGCTTGCTCGCCCGGCGCTCGCCGCTGAGGAGGGGCAAGATCGCCACGTAGGCGACCGCCGCCACCGCGATGCCGATCAGGCCCGCGGCGATCGGCATGTTGGCGGTGGGGATGGCGAGGTCCGGCATGGGTTAAGATCCCCGCTCAGGCTCGGTCGACGACTTCGGCCGCGTCGAGCGCCTCGCCGAGGCGGCGCTCCAGTCCATAGTAGCGGGCGCGCTCCCAGAATTTGGGCCGTCCGATGCCGGTCGACCGATGGCGGCCGATCAGCTTGCCGTTCGCGTCCTCTCCGACGATGTCGTAGAGAAAGACGTCCTGGGTGGTGATGACGTCGCCCTCCATGCCGATCACCTCGGTGATGTGGGTGATGCGGCGGGAGCCGTCGCGCAGGCGCATGGCCTGGATCACCACGTCGATCGAACCGCAGATCATCTCGCGCAGGGTCTTCGAGGGTAGGGTGAAGCCGCCCATCGAGATCATCGACTCAATACGCGACAGGCACTCGCGCGGGCTGTTGGCGTGGAGCGTGCCCATCGAGCCGTCGTGGCCGGTGTTCATCGCCTGCAGCAGGTCGAAGGCTTCCGGTCCGCGCACCTCGCCGACGATGATCCGCTCGGGCCGCATGCGCAGGCAGTTCTTGACGAGGTCGCGCATGGTGACTTGGCCCTGGCCCTCCATGTTGGGCGGGCGCGTCTCCAGGCGCACCACGTGCGGCTGCTGGAGCTGGAGCTCCGCCGCGTCCTCGCAGGTGATCACACGCTCGTCGTGCTCGATGAAGGCGGTGAGGCAGTTCAGCAGCGTGGTCTTGCCCGAGCCCGTGCCGCCCGAGATCACCACGTTGCAGCGCGACTGGCCGATGATCTTGAGCACCTCCGCGCCCTCGGGCGAGATTGCCCCGAAGCGCACGAGTTGCTCCAGGGTCAGCTTGTCCTTCTTGAACTTGCGGATGGTGAGCGCCGGGCCGTCGATGGCGAGCGGCGGCGCGATCACGTTGACGCGGGAGCCGTCCGGCAGGCGCGCGTCGCAGATCGGGGAGGCGTCGTCGACGCGCCGGCCGACCTGGCTGACGATCCGCTGGCAGATGTTCATCAGCTGCTGGTTGTCGCGGAACCGCACGCTGGTCAGCTGGATCTTGCCCCCGACCTCGATGAAGGTCCGGTTGGCGCCGTTGACCATGATGTCGGCGATGTCGTCGCGGGCGAGCAGGGGCTCAAGCGGGCCGTAGCCCAGCACGTCGTTGCAGATGTCGTCGAGCAACTCCTCCTGCTCGGCGATGGATAGGACGATGTTCTTGAGCCCGATGATCTCCGTGACGATGTCGCGGATTTCCTCGCGCGCCGTCTCGGCATCGAGGCGCGAGAGCTGGGTGAGGTCGATCGCCTCGATGAGCGCGCCGAAGATCAGGCTCTTGGTGCGGTAGTAGTCTTCGGACCGCACGGTCTCGACGACCAGGGGCGCGGTGGGCTCGGTCCGCTTGGCCGGCGCCGTCGTCTCGCGCTGGGTCGAGGCCGCAGGCGCGGCAGTCCGCGCCTGCGGGACCGGCGGGGCCGCAGCGGGTGCGCCGCCGACCTGCCGTCTACCGAACATGGGTCGGATCCTCGTCGCGCCGCCGCATCACGACGCCTTCCGGCCCGGGAGCTTGGCTCCCGCGAGCTTGGCGAGCAGCGGTTCGAGGAGGCTCTGGCGCCCCCGTCGCGTCTCCGGCCGGCCGAGTGTCGCGGCCGCCAGGTCATTGAACAGGTCCGCGACCTTCGAGCCCGCCTGGATCTCGGCGATCATCTGCCCGTTATTGGCGGCGGTGCCGAACAGGGCCGGCTCGAAGGGAATGGTGAGGGCGATCGGGGCCTCCAGGGCCTTGGCGAACTCGGCGGTCCCGATCTCAGGCCGCTTGGGCACGCCGACGCCGTTGAGCAGGATCCGCGGCGGCTGATCGTTCGGGCGGCCGTGCTTGAGCGCGCCCAGCAGGTTCTTGGTGTTGCGCAGGCAGGCGAGGTCCGGACCCGCGACGATCAGGATCTCGTCGGCCGCCGTGAGGACGCGCTTCGACCACGCGCTCCACTGGTGCGGGACGTCGAGCACCACGCAGGGCACGCTCGCCCGCATGTACTCGATCAGCGCATCGAAGGCCGGCTCGGACAGGTCGATGGTCCGGTCGAGGCTCGCGGGCGCCGAGAGCAGGCTCAGGTTATCGCTGCACTTCGACAGCAGACGTTCGACCAGCGCCGAATCCAGACGCTCGGGGGCGAACACCGCCTCGGCGATGCCCTGCGGCGGGTCCTGGTTGAAGTTCAGCGAGGCCGTGCCGAAGGCGATGTCGAGATCGGCGATCACCGTCTGGACGCCCTGGCCGCGGGCAACCGCCCAGGCGAAGTTGTGCGCCACCGTGGAGGCGCCGATGCCGCCCTTCACGCCGTAGACCGCCACGGTGCGGCCCACCGGCTTGACCCCCGGGGCGGTGAACAGGTCGGAGATCGCCGCGATCAGTGTCAGCGGATCGACCGGCGCCATCAGGTAGTCGGACACGCCGCGCTGGATCAGCTGGCGGTAGAGCACCACGTCGTTGAGATGGCCGATCACCAGGACGCGGGTGCCCTCGTCGCAGACCTCGGCCAGGGCGTCCAGGCACTCGATCGGCTTGGAGCGCGGTCCCTGCGTCTCGAGGATGATGACGTTGGGCGTCGGCGCGTGCCGGTAAGCCTCGATCGCCGCGGCGCCGCCGCCCATCCGGACCTTGACCTGCGCCTTCTGCATGCGCCGGTCGAGGGCGGCCCCCTCGATCAGCGCCGCGGTCTCGCTGGTCTCGCAGAACGCCTGGATGGTGATCCGGGGCACCGGGGCGATCGTGCGCTCGGTTGTCTCGGACTGGTCTGCCATGACGGCGCTTTCAGGTTCGCGTTCGGGGTGCGGCGTCGGATGTGGGCGCGGCAGTTCTACTGGCCGACCTGAGACTTGACGGCGGTCTGCCCATCTTGCCGCCATGTGGTTGACGGATCCTTGCCGTCCCGCAACTGGCCGATGTCCCTGACCCGCTTGACCGTGTCGATGCGGCCCTCGGGCCGTCCGCGCACGAGGTCGACCGGGTCCGCCACCTGGGCGGCCACGTTCGACTGCATGGCGCAACCCAGGTTCCAGCTCGGGCGGTTGCTGTAATCGACTTGGAAGCTCGAGGTGCCGAGGTCCTGCGGCCACAGCCCGCACTGGTCCGACACCTTGGCCTGCATGCGCTGAAAGCTCAGGCGGATCGGCGCGGCGAGGGTCGGCGCAGTGACTGCGTAGCCGGTGATCGCGATCTCCCGGGCGCCGACGCCGTTCTGGCCGCCGAGCCCGCGCAGGGCCGCCGCCGTCCGCTCGACGGCGGGCGCGAGGGCCGGCGGCACGCCCCTGGGCACCTCCATCAGCAGGACGCCGCGGCCGAAGCGGCGGTATTCCAGCATGAAGGCGTCGATATCGGCGGTCTGGCGCGGGTCGAGATGACCGACCCCGGTGGGGAACACGTCGAGGCTGCGGGTGCCGTCGGCCAGCACGATCGGATGGCGGGCGCGGTAATCCGAAACCGCGATGTCGCCGGTGGTGGCAGGGTCGCTCTTGCAGCCGGACGCCAGGGCGCCGAGGGCGCAGGCGGCGAGCAGGCTGCCGAGGCGTGGCAGGGCGGACGGGTGGCGTCGGGTCATGGATCCGGTCCTCGGGCCTTACTCGACGATGAAGCCGACGCGGCCGCGATAGGTGCGTCCGAGCGGGGGCGCCGCGGCCGCGGCCGGGCCGACCCGGCCGTAGAGGCGGTTGATCTGGCCGAGCAGCACCGCCTGGCCGTCGGTCGAATCGACGAAGTTGTCGTCGGGCCGGCTCACCTGCTTCGCCTCCATGGGCCGCGCGATATAGGGGGTGCACATGATCATCAGCTCGGTCTCCTGGCGCTGGTAGTCGCGGGAGCGGAACAGCGCGCCGAGGATCGGGAGGTTGATCAGGCCGGGCAGGCCGGCGATCGCTTGCTTGTTGACCTGCTGGATCAGGCCGGCCGTCATCATGACGCCGCCCGAAGGCAGCTCGACGGTGGTCTCCGAGCGGCGGACCCGGGTGCCGGGCACGGCCGTGGTGACGCCATCCAGGGTGTAGTTGAAGCTCGTTTGTGGATCGATCTCCGTCACATCGGTCGCGACGCGAATCGAGATGCGATTGTCGGCCAACACGACCGGCGTGAAGGACAGGGCGACACCGTAGGGCTTGAAGGTGAGCCCCGGCCCGGAGCAGACCCCGTTGAGGCAGGTCGCGGCACTGGACGGGACTGGATACTCGCCGCCGGCCAGGAACTTCGCGGCCTCGCCGGAGATCGCGGTGAGGGTCGGCTCGGCCAGGATCCGAGAGACGCCCGCCTGCTCGAAGGCTTTCAGGGTGGCCTGGAGCGAGAAGCCGCCAGCCTTCACGGAGGCCTGGATCTGGTTGCCGGACGGGACGTCGCCGTTGATCGGGAACGGCAGGTTGTTGCTGAGCGCCGGGGAGGTGGTCGCGTTCCCGAGCGGGTTCAGCGCCGACCAGTTGCCGGTCAGGTTGATACCGAACTGCTTCAGGACGTTGCGCGACACCTCCACCACGGTGACGCGCAACATCACCTGATCCTTGTTGCGGATCGACAGGTTGTTGATCACCGCGCCTCGCACGCCGGCTCCGACGCCGCCGCTCGGCGCTCCTGAGGCGGCGCCCGCGCTGCCGAGACCCACGAAGGCGTTGGCGATGTCGATCGCCTGCTGGGCGTCGGCCGACGAGTTGACGGAGCCCGAAAGCAGGACTGAGGCGCCCGAGGAGCGCACGTCGAAGCGGCCGCCCGGGATGCTCTGGTTGAGCAACTCGCGCAGGGTTCCGAGGTTGAGGTCCCGGGCGACGGTCACGTCGAGGGCCGCGATCTGGCGCCCCTCCGCGTCCATGATGAAAATCGAGGTCGCGCCGTCGGCCATGCCGATCACGAAGACCTTGCGGGTCGAGCGGACCACGGCGTTGGCCACCGCCGGGTTGGCGACGAAGACCTCCTTGGCGTCCCGTGGAAGGTCGACGATCACGGAGCGGCCGGCGGTCAACTCGACCTTGCGGGTCGAGTTGGCCTCCGCGGAGCCGACCGTGAGCACCGGCGCCGGACCGAGCGTCTGGCGCTCTTGGGCGTGGGCGGGGACGGTCAGCGCCGCGAGCAGGGCGAGGAAACCGGCTTGGCGGCGCTTTTGGCGGTTGGCCAAGCTGTGGAGGGGGAGCGGAGCGGTCATGGGGATCACGGCGTCTGCTGCCGCGCGACGCCGAAGCGCACCACGGTCAGTGCGGAGTCGGGCGTCTGCGCCCGGGACGCGTCGGCCTGCAGCGCAGCATCGGGCTGCCCTGCATCGGCGAGGCTGCGCAGCGCCAGCGACAGGGCGCCCACCTTCTGGGCGAGCGCCAGGGTCTCGGCCTGGGCGGGCGTGACCGCGAGAGTCGCGGTCTCGCCGGTGACGACGTTGGTGCCGTTCTTCTCCTGGATGAGCTGACCGATCGCGAGGACGCGGATGTCGGTCAGGATCGTCTGAGAAAGCTGCACCTCGGAATTGCTGGCCCGCGAGCTGGTCTCGTCGCGGAAGGTGCGGATCACGTCGACGCGGTCGTTGGGCAGGATGAAGCCGCCAGCCGAGTTCGTGCCGCGGCTGTCGGTGACGATGGCGACCGCGCGCATCCCGGGCGGCAGGATCGCCGCCATGAACCCGCTCTCCGGCCGCACGAGCTTCTGTGCGCGAATTGGTTCGCCCGCCAGGAAGGCCGAGCGGACGGAGGCGCCCACCGTCTCATCAAGCGCCTTGGGATTGGTCTTGCGCGACAAGTAGCCCGCCGCCATGGCGCCGTCCGGCCAAGCCTGCCAGCGGAGGTCCGCGGCCTGCAGCACGTGCCCCATGGGCAGGTCGGCGCCGGCCACGAGCACCTCGGTGACGGGTGCCGGCGGTGCCTCGGCCCCGGGGGGGCGGCGGCGTCGGTGGCGGATCGCCGCCACTCATCAGGAAGGCCGCTCCGCTGCCCGCCGCGAGGGCGATGCCGAGGACGGCGAGACGGGCTGGTTTCATCGCATGAACACGCGCCAGAGACGGCAGAAGTGCCGTCCATGACCCGAACCTGCCCGGGGATTCGTGTAATTATGGTTAAGCTATTATAACCTCGCCGCGTCTGGCTGGTCCGGAAACGGATCGTCTCGGGGCCGCAGGCGAGCCCGCCTCGCGCGCCGCGCGTCACAATGCATGCAAACCTTCAGCGTTCGCCCGAGCCTGGCCGTGGCCTCTCACCCCTTCGTGATCTATCGTGCCGCCGGAACCGCCTCAGAAGCGGGCGCTCGGGCGAACCGGGGGGAGATATGATCAGGACATTCGGCGGCGCGATTCTGGCGGCGGCCTTCGCGGGGACGGCGTTCGGCGCGGCCGCGCAGGGCGGCGGGGACGCGTTCTCGGGCAACGCGGTGCGCATCGGCGTCCTCAACGACCAGTCCGGCCTCTACGCCGAGTACGGTGGCCAGGGCTCGGTGGAGGCCGCTCGCATGGCGGTGGAGGACATGGGCGGCAAGATCGGCAGCGTGCCGATCGAGATCCTGACGGCCGATCACCAGAACAAGCCCGACATCGCCTCGGCGATCGCCCGGCAATGGTACGACCGCGACAATGTCGACGCGATCATGGAGCTGACCACTTCCTCGGTGGCGCTGGCGGTCCAGGGCCTGTCCAAGGAGAAGAAGAAGATCACCATCACCACCGGGGCCGCGACCAGCGACCTCACCGGCAAGGCGTGCTCGCCCTACGGCTACCACTGGGCGTTCGACACACGGGCGCTGGCGGTGGGCACCGGCGGCGCGCTGACCCGGGCGGGCGGGAACACGTGGTTCTTCCTCACCGCCGACTATGCATTCGGCTCGGCCCTGGAGGCCGACACCAGCAAGGTTGTGCTCGCCAACGGCGGCAAGGTGGTGGGCAGCGTCCGGCACCCGCTCGCGAACCAGGACTTCTCCTCGTTCCTGCTCCAGGCCCAGGGCTCCAAGGCCAAGGTGATCGGTCTCGCCAATGCCGGGCTCGATACCTCGAACTCGATCAAGCAGGCGGCCGAGTACGGCATCGTCGAGGGCGGCCAGAAGCTCGCGGCGCTGCTGTTCACCCTCTCGGAGGTGCACGGGCTCGGCCTCAAGGTGGCGCAGGGCCTGACGCTCACCGAGGGCTGGTACTGGGACGCCAACGACGAGAGCCGGGCCTTCGGCCAGCGCTACATGAAGCGCACCGGCCGGATGCCCAACATGATCCAGGCCGGCACCTATTCGGCGGTCCTGTCGTATCTGAAGGCCGTGAAGGCGGCAGGCACCGACGAGACCGATGCGGTCAACGCCAAGCTGAAGGCGCTGCCGGTGGACGACGTCTTCGCCCATGGCGGGATCGTGCAGCCGAACGGCCGAATGGTGCACGACATGTACCTGTTCGAGGTCAAAAAGCCCGCCGAGTCGAAGGACGAGTGGGACCTGTACAAGTTGATCTCGACGGTCCCCGGCAAGGAAGCCTTCGCGTCCCCGGCAGAGAGCGGCTGCCCGCTGACGGCGGCGAAGTAGGAGCGGCGGGAGGGGCGCGGACGCCCCTCCGTCATCGCGCGCGCAGCGAAGTGAGCCAGAACAGCGCGACTACGTTGACCGTCGTGCCCCTGGATCGCTTCGCCCCGCTCGCAAAGACGATGGCGCGTTGAAGACTTCGATCAACCCGCCCAGACGCGTCGATACAGCGCCACGATCTCCTCGGCGCTCGGCTCGATCGGGTTGTTGGCCGGCGAGCCTGAGGCCAGAGCCTGGGCCGCCATGGTGGGAAGCAGCGCCTCCCAGCGGGCCGGGTCGATCCCGTATTCCTTCGGGCCCGGCACATCGAGATCGTCGTTGAGCGCCTCCAGCTCCCGCACCAGGGCGGAGACCGCGGATCGATCGTCGGTGTCCGGTCCGGCGATCGTCATGGCGCGGGCGCAGGCGGCGTAGCGATCGATGGCGGCCGGGGCCGAGAAGGCTGTCACCGTCGGAAGCAGCATCGCGTTCGACAGCCCGTGGGCCACATGAAAATGGGCGCCGATCGGCCGGCTCATGCCGTGGACCAGAGCCACCGAGGCGTTCGAGAAGGCGATGCCGGCCTGGGTGGCGCCGAGCATCATCGCCTCGCGGGCCGCCCGGTCGCCCGGGTCGGTCCAGACCCGGCGCAGGTTCGGGGCGATCAGCCGCATCGCCTGGAGCGCCAGCCCGTCCGAAAACAGGTTTGACTTGCGCGAGACATAGGCCTCGATGGCGTGGGTCAGCGCGTCGATGCCGGTATCGGCGGTGAGCCGGCTGGGCTTGGTGAGCGTCAATTCGTAATCGACCAGAGCCGCCACCGGCAGGTAGGCGAGGCCGATGCAGAGCATCTTCTCGTCCGAGGCCTCGTCGGTGACGATGGTGAAGCGGGTCGCCTCCGAGCCGGTGCCGGCGGTCGTGGGGATCGCCACGATCGGCAGGCCCGGCTCGTCCTGCTGGCGCGGCGCCTTGTAGTCGCGCATCTGGCCGCCGTGTCGCGCCAGCACGGCCACGGCCTTGGCAGTGTCCATCGGACTGCCGCCGCCGAAGCCGACCACGCAGTCGAAATCGCCTGCCTTGAGGGCGGCGAGCGCCGCCTCCACCGAGGCGACGGTCGGGTCCGGCACGGTCTCGGAGAAGATCGTCGCCTGCGCGCCGGCCTTGGTCAGCCGCTCGAGCAGCGTGTCGGTGCGGCCGCTGCCGGCGAGGTAGGGATCGGTGACCACGAAGGGCCGCGACAGGCCGAGCTGGCCGAGCACCTCTGGCAGGAGCCGCGAGGCGCCGGCGCCGACGCGCATCAGCCGGGGCAGGGCGATCGAGGCGACCATTGCTTGCTTCTCCTACCCGGCGCGAGTCGTGAACCTGCCGGAGCGAACCGATCTTAGGGCGCCGCCGGTTCCCGCGAAACCGCCGTCGCTGACACCGCCGGCCCGGCGAACAGCGCCCCCGCTGCCTTCACTTCGGCGGCGATGAACCCCGCCACCGCGCGGATATGGGCCGCCTTCCGGTGATCCTCGTGGATGTGCATGTGGAACGAGCGCGTCAGCGAGACCGCCTCCGGCAGCACCGGAACCAGCCCGGGATGGGCCACCGCGATGAAGGCCGGCAGGATGCACAGGCCGGCGCCGCCGAGCGTCGCGTGGACCTGGGCGAGCAGGTTGGTGGACCGCAGCCGGGCCGAGACCGCGGGGCCGAGCGCCCCGAGGTAGTTCAGCTCACGGGTGAACAGCATGTCCTCGATGTAGCCGACGAACGGATGGGCCGGCAGGTCCGAGATCTCCGCGATCGGTGCCGCCGCGGCGAGGTAGCCTTCGGCCCCGTAGACGAATAGCCGGTAGTCGGTGAGCCGGCGCGCCACCACCCGCGCCTGCTGCGGGCCGGAGAGGCTGATTACGATGTCCGCTTCACGCTTCGACAGGCTGAAGATTCGGGCGGTGGCCATGATCTCCACCTCCAGTTCCGGGTGGCGGGCGGTCAGCCGGTGCATCCGGGGCGCGAGGAAGACGCTGCCGAACCCGTCCGGCGCGCCGATCCGCACCGTGCCCGACACCGCCTGGGCGGCCTCGGTGGCGGCGCTGGCCGAGAGGAACGCGCTCTCCATGGTCTCGGCCACGCCCAGCAGGTTCGCGCCGTCCTCGGTAAGCGCGTAGCCGAGGTTGCTGCGGTGGAACAGGCGGGCGCCGAGACCCTCTTCCAAGGCCCGGATCCGCCGGCCGACCGTCGTGTGCTCGGTACCGGTGCGCGCGGCCGCGGCGCTGAGGGTCCCGGTTCGTGCGACCGCGAGGAAGAAGCGGAGATCGTCCCAGTTGGGCCCGGTCCTGGCCATGGCCGCACTCCCGCTGTGCATCGATGCACGACGGGTGTAAGCGCATCCGGCTTTATCGCTCAAGCGATCCTGTTAGGGTGCGCCAAAATCGAACTTCATAGGGAGGCGCGCATGCGCACGATCGGGCACTACATCGGCGGCCGGAACGTCGGCGGCGAGAGCGGTCGGTTCGCCGACGTGTTCCACCCCTCGACCGGCGAGGTCCAGGCCAGAGTCGCGCTGGCCAGCAAGGCGGAACTCCGCGCCGCGGTCGAGAACGCCAGGGAAGCCCAGCCCGCCTGGGCGGCCACCAACCCGCAGAAGCGCGCCCGGGTGATGATGCGCTTCCTCGAACTCATCCGCGCCGAGAACGATTCGCTCGCCGAGCTCCTCGCCTCCGAGCACGGCAAGACCGTGCCGGACGCCAAGGGCGACATTCAGCGCGGCGTCGAGGTCGTGGAGTTCGCCTGCGGCATCCCGCACCTGCTCAAGGGCGAGTACACCGAGGGCGCCGGCCCGGGCATCGACGTCTACTCCCTGCGCCAGCCGCTCGGCGTGGTCGCCGGCATCACGCCGTTCAACTTCCCCGCCATGATCCCGCTGTGGAAATGCGCCCCGGCGATCGCGTGCGGCAACGCCTTCATCCTGAAGCCGTCCGAGCGCGACCCGAGCGTGCCGATCCGAATCGCCGAGATCTTCCTGGAGGCCGGCCTGCCGCCTGGCATCCTCAACGTCGTGAACGGCGACAAAGAGGCGGTCGACGCGATCCTCGACGACGAGGACATCAAGGCGGTGGGCTTCGTCGGCTCCTCGCACATCGCCGAGTACATCTACGTGCGCGCCGCCGAGACGGGCAAGCGCGCCCAATGCTTCGGCGGCGCCAAGAACCACATGATCATCATGCCGGACGCCGACATGGGTCAGGCGGTCGACGCGCTGATCGGCGCCGGCTACGGCTCGGCCGGCGAGCGCTGCATGGCGATCTCGGTGGCGGTGCCGGTGGGCGAGCAGACCGCCGACCGCCTGATGGAGAAGCTGATCCCGCGGGTCGAGTCGCTCAAGATCGGACCCTCGCACGACGGCTCGGCCGATTACGGCCCGCTGGTGACCCGGGAGGCCGTGCAGAAGGTCGCGAGCTACATCGACAAGGGTGTTGCCGAGGGCGCGCAACTCGCCGTCGACGGCCGCGGCTTCAAGCTCCAGGGCTACGAGAACGGCTTCTACATGGGCGGCTCGCTGTTCGACCGCGTGACCCCCGACATGACGATCTACAAGGAGGAGATCTTCGGCCCGGTGCTCTCGGTGGTGCGGGCGCAGAATTACGAGGAGGCGCTGGCGCTGCCCTCGACCCACCAGTACGGCAACGGCGTCGCGATCTTCACGCAGGACGGCGACGCGGCCCGCGACTTCACCGCGCGGGTGAACGTCGGCATGGTCGGCGTGAACGTGCCGATCCCGGTTCCGATCGCGTACCACACCTTCGGCGGCTGGAAGCGCTCGGGCTTCGGCGACCTGAACCAGCACGGGCCGGACTCGATCCGGTTCTACACGAAGACCAAGACCGTGACGCAGCGCTGGCCGAGCGGCATCAAAAGCGGGGCGGAGTTCTCCATCCCGACGATGCGGTAGCACGCCGGTTCTCCCTCCCCCTCTGCGGGGGAGGGTGCCCTGCGGATGCAGGGCGGGAGAGGGGAGCGACGGTCCAGGATCAGGCTGAGGCCTTCATGATGGTCGCGCCCTTCTCGGAATCCGGGTTCCCCTCTCCCGACCCCTGCTGACGCAGGGGCCACCCTCCCCCGCAGAGGGGGGAGGGAGTTCCGTCTGACCTGCTGGAGCCACGCCCATGCGTTTCGGGCTCGACGAGGACCGGACCGCGATCCGCGAGATGGCCCTCGGCTTCGCGGCCGAGCACATCGCGCCGCACGCCCTCGACTGGGACCGGGACAAGACGTTCCCGGTGGAGACCCTTCGGGCGGCCGCCGCCCTCGGCATGGCGGGCATCTACGTCCGCGAGGATGTCGGCGGCTCCGGCCTGTCGCGCCTCGACGCGACCCTGATTTTCGAGGCGCTGAGCACCGGCTGCCCGACCGTGGCGGCGTTCCTGTCGATCCACAACATGTGCGCCTGGATGATCGACGCCTACGGCGACGACGACCAGCGCCGGCGCTGGCTCCCGTCGCTCATGGGCATGGAGCGGATCGCCAGCTACTGCCTCACCGAGCCGGGCTCGGGCTCCGACGCGGCGGCGCTCCGCACCCGCGCCGAGCGGGACGGCGACCATTACGTGCTCTCCGGCGAGAAGCAGTTCATCTCGGGCGCCGGCGCCAGCGACCTCTACGTCTGCATGGTCCGTACCGGCGAGGCCGGACCGGCGGGCATCTCGGCGATCGTGGTCGAGACGGGCACGCCCGGCCTGTCCTTCGGCGCCGACGAGCGAAAGATGGGCTGGAACGCCCAGCCGACCCGCGCGGTGCGCTTCGACGGCTGCCGGGTGCCGGTGGCCAATCGCCTCGGCGCGGAGGGCCAGGGCTTCCGCATCGCCATGAGCGGCCTCGACGGGGGCCGGCTCAACATCGCGGCCTGCTCGCTGGGCGGCGCGCAGGCGGCCCTCGACAGGGCGCTGGCCTATATGGGCGACCGGCGCGCCTTCGGGGCGAAGCTCACCGATTTCCAGGCGCTGCAGTTCCGCCTCGCCGACATGGCGACCAGCCTGGAGGTGTCGCGCACCTTCCTGCGCCACGCGGCCGCCGCCCTCGACGCGAAGGACCCGGCCGCGACCCAGCTCTGCGCCATGGCCAAGCGCCACGTCACGGACGCCGCCTTCGAGGTCGCCAATCAGGCGCTCCAGCTCCACGGCGGCTACGGCTACCTCGCCGAGTACGGTGTGGAGAAAATCGTCCGGGATCTGCGCGTCCATCAGATCCTGGAGGGCACCAACGAGATCATGCGGGTGATCATCGCCCGCGCGCTGACCGGGGGGCGCCGATGAGCGAGGTGATCGTCGAGCGGGCCGGCGCCCTCGGGCGCCTGCGCCTCGACCGGCCGAAGGCCCTGAACGCCCTGACCCACGGCATGGTCGGCGAGATCGACCGCGCCCTCGATCGGTTCGCGGCGGATCCGGACGTCGCGGCGGTGTTGCTCACCGGTGAGGGTGAGCGCGGCCTCTGCGCCGGCGGCGACCTCCGCGGCCTCTACGAGAGCCGGGGCACCGCCTTCGCGGAAGCCTTCTGGCGGGACGAGTACAGGCTGGATGCCCGCATCGCCGCGTACGAGAAGCCGTTCGTGGCGGTGATGGACGGCATCACCATGGGCGGCGGCGTCGGGATTTCCGGTCATGCCGCCCACCGGATCGTCACCGAGCGGTCGCGCATCGCCATGCCGGAGACCGGCATCGGCTACCTGCCGGATGTCGGCGGGACATGGCTGCTGCCCCGGGCGCCGGGCGAGACCGGCACCTATCTCGGCCTGACCGGCGCGCCGGCCGGCGCCGCCGACGCGCTGTTTTGCCGGCTCGCCGACGCGATGGTGGCCTCCGCGGCCCTGCCCGATCTGATCGACGCCCTCTCGGCCCTGCCGCCGGATGCCGGCGACGAGGGGGTGCGGGACGTGATCGCGCGCTTCGCGCAGGATCCGGGTCCGCCGCCTCTGGCGCAGCACCGGGCCGTCATCGACCGCTGCTTCGGCTTCGACATGGTGGACGAGATCCTGTCGGCCCTCGCGGCGGACGGCTCGGATTTCGCCGCCGCGACCCGGGAGACCCTGCTGACCAAGGCCCCGTCGAGCCTCGTCCTGACGCTCTGCCTGCTGCGCCTCGGCCGCGGCGCGCCGAACCTGGAGGCCTGTCTGGAGCGGGAGTTCCATGCCTCCCTGGCGCTGCTGGACGAGGGCGATTTCCGCGAGGGCATCCGCGCCGCGGTGATCGACAAGGACAAGAGCCCGCGCTGGAACCCGCCGACCCTCGACGCGGTCGATCCGGCGCGGATCGCCCGATGGCTGGAGAGGCGGGCGGCGCCGGTGTTCTCGGAGTCGCGGACGGCGGCGGTGTGATGAAGCTTCGCTTTTTCCCATCTGCACCCTCCCTCCCCCTTTGCGGGGGAGGGTGGCCCCCGAAGGGGGTCGGGAGAGGGGAGCGACAGTGCAGAACAAGGCGCTGCCCCTCATGCCGGTCGCGACTTCTTCTGAAGCCGGGTCCCCCTCTTGCGGGACTACGTCCCGACCCGACCCCTGCTGACGCAGGGGCCACCCTCCCCCGCAGAGGGGGGAGGGAGAGCGCATGGGGGATTTGGTCTGCCCTCAGGATGAGGGCGCGGGTGGGAGACGCGAGCAACAACAATCAAGGGAGGACGGGATGGCGCAGACCATCGGTTTCATCGGTCTCGGCAACATGGGCGGCCCCATGGCGGCCAACCTCGTGAAGGCGGGACACACCGTGCGCGGGTTCGACCTCGCGCCGGCCTCGCTGGAGGCCGCCCGCGCCGAGGGCGTCACGGTGGCGGGCTCGGCCCTGGCGGCGGCCGAGGGGGCGGACACCGTGATCACCATGCTGCCCGCCGGGCGGCACGTGGTCGAGGTCTGGACGCAGCTCGCCGAGGCCCTGCCGGCCGGCACCCTTCTGATCGATTCGTCGACGGTGGACGTCGAGAGTGCCCGCACGGCCCACGCCCTCGCCGAGGCGCGGAGCTGCCTGTCGGTGGACGCGCCGGTCTCGGGTGGCACCGGCGGCGCGAAGGCCGGGACGCTGACCTTCATGGCCGGCGGCGGCGCGGCGGCGTTCTCGCGGGCCGAGCCCCTGCTCAAGGCCATGGGCAAGAACGTGTTCCATTGCGGTGACGCCGGCGCCGGCCAGGCGGCCAAGATCTGCAACAACATGATCCTCGGCATCTCGATGATCGGCGTCTGCGAGGCCTTCGCGCTCGGCGAGAAGCTCGGCCTGTCGCATCAGGCGCTCTACGACGTGGCCTCGGTCTCCTCCGGCCAGTGCTGGTCGCTCACCACCTACTGCCCGGTACCGGGTCCCGTGCCGACCTCGCCGGCCAACACCGGCTACAAGCCGGGCTTCGCCGCCGCGCTGATGCTCAAGGATCTCCGCCTGGCGCAGGCCGCCGCGCTCGCCTCGGGCGCCGCGACGCCCCTCGGCGCGGAGGCCGCGCAGGTCTACGGATTGTTCGAGGGGGCGGGCCACGGGGGAGAGGACTTTTCCGCGATCATCCGTATGCTCCGTGGCCAGGGAGGCGAGTCGTGAGCGAGCCGTACGAGACGATCCTGACGGAGACGCGCGGCCGCGTCCTCCTCATCACCCTCAACCGGCCGAAGGCGCTCAACGCCATCAACGCGCAACTCACCCGCGAGGTGATCCGGGCCGCGACCGAGGCCGATGCGGATCCCGGGATCGGCTGCATCGTGCTCACCGGCTCAGGCAAAGCCTTCGCGGCCGGCGCCGACATCAAGGAGATGCAGCACGCCACCTACGCGGAGATGTACGCGGGCGACCGGTTCGGCGATTGGGAGCGGTTCACCGCCGTGCGCAAGCCGATCATCGCGGCGGTCGCGGGCTACGCGCTCGGCGGCGGCTGCGAGCTCGCCATGATGTGCGATATCATCGTGGCCGCCGAGACCGCGCAGTTCGGCCAGCCCGAGATCAAGCTCGGCGTGATGCCGGGGATCGGCGGCAGCCAGCGGCTCACCCGCTTCGTCGGCAAGGCCAAGGCCATGGAGATGTGCCTCACCGGCCGGATGATGGACGCCGCCGAGGCCGAGCGCGCCGGGCTGGTCTCCCGGGTCATCGCCGCCGACCAGCTCCTCGACGAGGCGATGAAGGCGGCCGAGACGATCGCGTCGATGTCGCTGCCGATCGCCATGATGACCAAGGAGGCGGTCAACCGCTCCTACGAGACCACGCTCGCCGAAGGCATCCGCTTCGAGCGGCGGGTGTTCCATGCCATGTTCGCCACCAAGGACCAGAAGGAGGGCATGGCCGCCTTCGTGGAGAAGCGGCCGCCCCGGTTCGAGAACACCTGAACGCGGCCCGCCCCGGCGGGAGGGGCGGGGAGAAAGATCATAAGACGGGGAGGGGAACGACCATGCCGAGCTTCCGCGAGGCCCGCGATCTTCTGCTGGCCCACCGCACCGATTACGCCGCCGCCGTCTCGGCCTTCGCGTGGCCCGATCCGGTGCCGTTCAACTGGGCGCTCGACTGGTTCGACGCGGTGCTGGCCGGCCCCGAAAGCCGTGACCGCGCCGCGCTCCGGATCATCGAGGCCGGCAGCGGTGCCGAGCAGAGCCTCACCTTCGGTGCGCTGGCGGCCCGGTCCAATCAGGTGGCCAACCACCTGCGGCAGCTCGGCCTGAAGCGCGGCGACCACCTGCTCCTGCTGCTCGGCAACGTCCCCGCCCTCTGGGAGACCATGCTGGCGGCGATGAAGCTCGGCGCCGTGATCATCCCGGCGACCACGCTGCTCACCGCCGACGAGCTCGCCGACCGCCTCGCCCGCGGGCGCCCGCGGGCGATCGTGGCCGGGCCGGAGCAGATCGCACGGTTCTCCGGCCTCGACATGGGGGATGCCATCCGCCTTGTCACCGGGGCCGCCGCGGAGGGCTGGGCCGCCTACGACGCGGCGTTCGCCGCGCCCGAGAGCTTCGCGCCCGACGGCCCGACCGGGGCCGACGACCCGATGCTCCTCTACTTCACCTCCGGCACCACCGCGAAGCCGAAGCTCGTCCGCCACAGCCATCGCTCCTACCCGGTGGGCGCGCTCTCGACGATGTACTGGCTCGGGCTGCAGCCCGGGGACGTGCACTGCAACGTCTCCTCGCCGGGCTGGGCCAAGCACGCGTGGTCGTCGTTCTTCGCCCCCTGGAACGCGGGGGCGACGATCCTGGTCATCAACCAGGCGCCGTTCAACGCCGCCGCCCTGCTGGCGCAGCTGGAGCGCACCGGCGCCACCACGCTCTGCGCCCCGCCGACCGTGTGGCGCATGATCATCCAGGAGGATCTCACCGGCCGGAATCTCGCCCTGCGCGAGGTCTGCGCGGCCGGCGAGCCGCTGAACCCCGAGGTGATCGAGCGGGTGAAGGGCGCCTGGGGCCTCACGATCCGCGACGGCTACGGCCAGACCGAGACCACGGCGCTCATGGCCAACACGCCGGGCCAGCCGGTGGTGCCCGGGGCGCTCGGCCGGCCCCTGCCGGGCTACCGGGTGCGCGTCCTCGACCTCGACGGACAGCCGGCCTCCGAGGGCGAGGTCTGCCTGGAACTCGGCGCCCACCGCCCCGCCGGCCTGATGCAGGGCTACGACGACGGCCAGGGCCGTCTCTCGGGCGCCGACGGCGACCTCTATCACACCGGCGACGTGGCCTTCGTCGACCAGGAGGGCTGCTTCACCTTCGTGGGCCGGGCCGACGACGTGTTCAAGTCATCGGGCTACCGGATCAGCCCCTTCGAGCTGGAGAGCGTGCTGATCGAGCACCCGGCCGTGGCAGAAGCCGCGGTGGTCCCGGTGCCCGACCCGATGCGCCACACGATCCCCAAGGCCTATGTCTCCTTGGTGGCGGGCGCCGCCGCCGGGCCTGAGACGGCGCTCGACATCTTCCGCTTCACCAACGCGCGGCTCGCGACCTTCAAGCGCCTGCGCGGGCTCGAATTCGTCACCGACCTGCCCAAGACGATCTCGGGCAAGATCCGCCGGGTGCAGCTGCGCCGCCTGGAGCACGAGGGCGTCACCGACGATCCGTATCGCGGCCGGGCCTACACGCAGGCGGATTTCCCCGAGCTGAAGGGCGAGGCGGAGCGCAAGCTCGACCAGACGGCGGGGTGAGAAGGCTACTCTTGCCGTCGTGTCGCGGGGCGTTCCGATCATAAGGATCGGAACGCTTGAGAATCAGGGCCGATGGCCGAGACTTCTGCCCCGGACTCTCTCGATCTTGCTGAGCAGATCACACGGGTTTTCCGTGCGATGGACGAGTCACAAAAATTCGTCGCTGAGCAGAAGACGTTGATGGCCGAAGCTGCGAAGCTTGAGCGGGACCGGGCGCTCGCTCCTTGGCAGGTCGCCCTGGCCGGGACGACGGCTGGTGCTGCCTTCTTCGGAGCCGGCGTCGCCTTCGTGAAGCTCCTCGGCCCTTGAACGAACCCTCAAGGTTTCCGTTTCCCGAAGCCGACGGCGCGGATTTGCCGGGCTTCTCAAGCCACCCGTCGACGCTGTCGCGCATGACCCGGGGCCGGCCGGCGAATCGGTAAAATTGCGCGCATCGCTTTCAGCGCCGCGGAGGCTCTGCGGCGCAATCCTGTCCTCAACAACGGGGACGGGTTCGATGGGCGCGGGGCTGATCAGGACGGTTCGGGGGATGATGGCCGGTGCGGCGGCGCTGCTCGGCCTCGCCGCCACCGCGCAGGCTCAGACGCTGGCGAGCCTTCCGAGTGAGGCTGGGGCGCGGGTGCAGGGGGAGGCCCGTCCGATCGCCGCGTGGGTGACGTTCTGCCAGTCCTACGCGGCCGAATGCGCGGTGGACCGCAGCGAGCCGGCGCGGATCAGCCTGACGCCGTCGACCTGGGCGACGATCGTGTCGGTGAACCGGCGGGTCAACAAGGCGGTCGAGCCGATGACAGACCAGGAGCACCTGCACGTGGCCGACCGCTGGGACCTGGCCGAGGACGGCATCGGCGACTGCGAGGACTTCCAGCTGCTCAAGCGCCACCTGCTGGCCGAGGCCGGGCTGCCGCGGCGGGCGATGCGCATGACCGTGGTGATCGACGAGAAGGGCGAGGGCCACGCGGTGCTCACCCTGATCACCGACCGGGGCGACCTCGTGCTCGACAACAAGACCAGCGCGATCCTGCCCTGGCACAAGACCGGCTACGTGTTCATCAAGCGCGAGAGCCAGGACGCCGTCGCCTGGGTGTCCCTCGGCGGCGTCACCTCCCCCGTCACCACCGCAAACCGCTGACCGCCCTCAGGCGGCGCGGCTCAGGGTCGGCCGGGCCAAGCTCGCCACGTAGGCCTCCACGCGGCCGATGAAGTCGGCGAGGTGGGGCGCGATGCCCCGGAGGCTCGCGAGGTCGCGGACCAGGATGTCCCGCGACAGAGTCCGGTCGCCCTCGCTCGGGGCGCCGGCGAGGTAGGAATCCACCGCGTGCTCGGCGATGTTGATCGCGCCGGCCCGACCATCCTCGGCGAGCGCCCTGATCACCTGCTGGATGGCGGGCTGCATCACGGTATCCTTCTCATGGTGCGCGGCGCACCCCGATCGACGGTGTGGCCGGAATGTTGCGACGGGACCAGGCCGACCCGGAGCCGGCGCGGCTGCGCTTCTGAGAAGCCGGCAAAGCCGTCGTAAATCAAGGCCTTCCGCGGGGTCGCAGGGCGGCCATTCCCCTGGCGCATGCGGCAGCCTTGAGTTCTGCGGACGCAACACTCCCTTAAAAGGGAACCGTTACGTGGTTCCACGCGTTCTATCGCCCCTCGCACCCGTTGTGCGTCGCGAAAAGCCGTGTCACCCTTCCGTCATCATCGGGCGGCGGGGACTTCGACCATGCGGCACGCGGATGGCGGGATCTCGGATCAGGCGTTCGGCCAGCTCCAGTGGCGGGGTTGGGCCGGGCCGGCGCGGCGGGTGCGACAGGCGATCAGCTTCGCCCTCGTCGGCACGATCCTGACCCTCGGCGGCGCGACCACCCACGCCCATGCCCGCTTGGTCCTGCCGGACGAGACCTCCCTCACCGAGCCGACCGGCGCCGTACACCCGATCGCCGGCTGGACGGATTTCTGCACGCGGTCCCCGCAGGAATGCACGGTCGACACCGCGGAGCCGGCCGCGATCCCGCTCACCGTGGCGGTGTGGCGGACCCTGCAGAGCGTCAACCGGCGGGTGAACGGACGCATCCGGCCCATCACCGATCAGGCACATTGGGGCGTCGTGGACCGCTGGGACTTTCCCGATGACGGCTTCGGCGATTGCGAGGATTACCAGCTCCTGAAGCGGCGGATGCTGGTCGAGCGCGGTCTGCCGCGACGGGCCCTGCTGATGACCGTGGTGATCGACGAGACCAACGAGGGCCACGCGGTGCTGACGGTCCGGACCGACCGCGGCGACTTCGTGCTCGACAACAAGACCGACGCGATCCGGTCCTGGCGACGCACCGGCTACAGCTTCGTCAAGCGTGCCGGCCAGGACGGGCCGGCCTGGGTTTCCCTGGAGGGCAAGGACGGCGCCGCCCAGGTGGCGACCGCCGAGCCGTAAGAGCCCTCGTGCCGCGGCCGCTCAGGCGCCGACGAGCATCGCCGCGAGGTCGAGGGCGACGCGGCCGGAGAGCAGGCCCCAGCCGCAGGCGATGACGGTCGCCAGCATGACGAACGGCATGGGACGCCCCTCGATCCGACGCCCGCGCACGGTGTTGCGCAGGATGATGAAGGGGGCCGAGAAGGCCAGCATCGGCAGGGCCGCCACCGCCGGCAGGCCGCCGCGCTCCAGCAGGTTGAAGCTCGCCCGCCGCGCCGCGAACAGCTCGAAGGCGCTGGCGATCAGCCCGGACAGCGCCAGGCCGATGCACAGTGTCCGGATCGATTCGAGAACGGTGGGCGAGACGACCATTCTTCGCGCTCCTGTACAGGTTGCGCGCAGTCTAGCCGCGTCATTTACCGGTTGTTAAGCAATACCTTCGGTTAGCCTTAACCCGTACACAGGCACCGACGCGGGGAACCTGTGCCGGGATCGCGCGGGACCCGCCGCTCGCCTCAGGCGTCGTCCTCGAGATCGATGTCGAGGATCGCCATCCGGAAGACGAAGGAATCGTCGCCGTCCTCCTTGTCGTCGGCGATCACGCCGATCGACTCCTCGCCGATGAACACCTCGGCGGAGTCGCCGGTCTTCATCGCCGTCAATCGGATGTTGTTGTTCGCGAACTTGCGACGGAGATAGTCCTGAAGCTTCGCGGTCTCGGCTTTGGTCACGCTGTCTCGTCTCCCTGGCGGCACGGCGGCCGCGGATGGGCCGTGGGCCTATGGGCGGTGGGCTTGCCACGCCTGCCGTGGAGCGGCAAGCGCGGCCGCCCCGATCGTGACAATTGGCGTGCGCGCCGGCTCGCCCGGATCCCGTCGCCCGTCAGATCCCGTCGCCGAGGTGGATGAACTGGTCGAGGGCGACGAGCTGATCCATCGCGCGGGCCGGGTCGTCGCAGCCCGCGGTTCCGACCACGCGGGCCGGCACGCCGACCACCGTGGTGTTGGGCGGCACCGGCCGGAGCACCACCGAGCCCGCCGCGACCCGGGCGCAGGCCCCCACCTCGATGTTGCCGAGGATCTTGGCGCCGGCGCCGATCATCACGCCGCGGCGGATCTTGGGATGGCGGTCGCCGCGCTGCTTGCCGGTGCCGCCGAGGGTGACGGCGTGGAGGATCGAGACATCGTCCTCGATCACCGCCGTCGAGCCGACGACCAGACCGGTGGCGTGGTCGAGGAACACGCCCCGCCCGATGCGCGCCGCCGGATGGATGTCGCACTGGAACACCTCGGAGATCCGGCTCTGCAGATAGAGGGCGAGGTCGCGCCGGCCGCGGTTCCACACGTGATGGGCGAGGCGGTAGGCCTGGAGCGCGTGGAAGCCCTTGAAGTACAGGACCGGTTCCAGCGCCCGCAGGGTCGCGGGATCGCGGTCGATCACGGCCCCGATATCGGCGCGGAAGGCCTGCCCGATCTGAGGATCGGCCGCGATGGCCTCCTGGAAGGCGTGGGCGACCAGTTCGGCCGGCAGGGACGGATGGCCGAGCCGGGCCGCGACCCGGTGGGACACCGCCGCTTCGAGGCTCGCGTGATTCAGGATGGTCGCCACGATGAACGAGGCGAGCTGCGGCTCGGTGTGCAGCACCTCCTCCGCCTCGGCGCGCACCCGCGACCAGACCGGGTCGAGGACCGCGAGGTCGCGGTGCTCATGGTTGACGGCAGGGCTGGCGCTCATGGACGGATGCTCCTGTCCGAGGCTCCGGCTGGCCGTCCACAGCTCCGGCGCGGGATGGTTCTTCTCCCGCACAGGCCGCGCGACGCCGCGAAGCTCCCGGCGGGGGGAGAATGCGGGAACAAAGATTTACGCTTAGCGTGGTGTGCTGCGGCGCATCGATCAAGGGTCAGGGCAGCTGCGGGGCTGCGCCGGAGGCATGGCTGTCACAGCCTCCGAGCGTGACGGGTCAGCCCGCCGCCGGCACCGCCTGCCCGAACCGCGCCTCGATCGCGGCGGTCAGCCGGTCGAGCATGATCGGGACCGGGATGTTGGAGGTGTCGACGGTGGCGGGGGCGCGCGCGTAGAGCGGCTCGCGGCTCGCCAGGACCGCGCGCAGCTCCTGCATGGCCGAGGCATGGTCGCCCGTGGTCGCGAGGTGGCCCTGCTCGCGCACGCGGCTCATATGCTCCTCGGGGCGGGCGCGCAGCCAGATCGTGTAGAAGGCCTGCAGCAGCAGGTCGTATGTCAGCGGTTCGGCGACAATGCCGCCGCTGGTCGCCAGGATCAGCGGCCCGGGATGCTCGGTCAGGCGGCGCAGCGCCTGCTGCTCGAGGCGGCGATAGCCCTCCTGGCCGTAGATCGCGAAGATCTCCTGCACCGAGAGCGCGTTCTCGCGCTCGATCTCGGCATTGAGCTCCACGAAGGTCCAGCCCAGGCGATCGGCCGCGAGCTTGCCCAGGGTCGACTTGCCGGCGCCGCGAAGGCCGGTCAGCGCCACCCTCGCGCGTCCGCTGGATTCCGGCCGAGCGCCGCCGGAGAGCGCCTCCTTGGCGGCCGCGATCTGCGCCGGGCTCGCCTGCCCGAGGAGGTCGCGCACCACCGGCCAGTCGGGCAGAGCGTCGTTGCCGGTGATCAGGTCGTCCAGCCGCACGCCCATGGCGTTGGCGACCCGCCGCAACAGGATGATCGAGACGTTGCCCTGGCCGCCCTCCAGCTGCGCGATGTACCGCTCGGACAGGCCCGAGGTCTGCGACAGGACCTTGCGCGACAGCCCGCGCACGGTGCGCGCGTGACGGACCCGGCGCCCGAGATCCGTGAGAAAGAGTGATTCCTGTTCCACCACGCCGGTCATGGCGCCGTCCGCTTTCCTGCCGGCTCGAAAGCAGAGTCCGTGCCCTGCATGTCTGCCACTTCGAGATCAATCATGCGTCGCGGTCCGGAACGGGCGAAGGGTTGCCCGAACATCCGCGCGGCGGCCGACGTTTCCCGCCCTGGGATCAGTGTTGCGCCGCCACTGTCCGGCCGCTGAGACCGGACGCCGGGCGATGCCGGGCCGGTCCAACCACGTTGCTGGCGTGGCGCTTATGTGTTGCGTAACGTCCCGATGGTCAAGCCGTGGGCATGATCCTTATGTGAGCAATCACGGAGTCGGGCCGCCCCGTCCGAGCCGGCTCACTCGATCGGCAGAGCCGTCGCCTCGCGCACGGCCGCGGCGATCGGCGCGCGCCGCGGCGACGCGGCGGCGAGCATCTGAACCGACGGCCGGCGCGGCGGCAGCGGCACGTCTACGGCTTCGGCGACCGTGTCCGCCGCCGGGGTTGATGCGGCAGCCGGTGTCATCGGTGCGGCCGGTTCGGCCGGGGGCGAGAGGCGCAGCTCGGCGAGTTCGGCCGCCGCGGGCGCGGTCGCGACCGCGGTAGCGAGGGCGGCCGGTCGGCGCGGCGGCAGGGGCACTTCCACCGCCTGGGCGGCGGCTGCCTGTTCGCTCGGCGCTGCGGCGGCGGCCGGCGCGACGACGGCGGCGGCCGGATCGACCGCGAGGCTCGCGAGCTGGATCGTCGCGCCGGCCAGCGCGGCGGGTCGGCGGGGCGGCAGCGGCACCTCCACCGTCTCGGTGGGCGCTTCGGCCACGGACACGGTGGTCGGGGCGTAGGCAAGGGCCGAAGCGGCGGGGCTCCTGGCGTCGGCCGCGCCGCCGCCGAACAGGCTCGCCAGGGCGCTCGCCGAGGCCGCCACCGGCGCCACCACGGACGCGACCTCGGTGGAGATCCCCTGCCGCTTGGCGGCGTAATAGTAGCCGCGGTTGTAGTATTGGTAGGCCTGGGAAAGGTTGCCCTGGGCGGTGCGGTAGGCGCCGGCGAGATAGGCGACCCCGTAGCGCAGGTTGGTCGCCGGATCGTAGAGCCCCGCCGCGTCCCCGGTATAGCCCAGGCTGCGCGCGGTCGCGTGCTTGATCTGCATCAGGCCCAGCGCGCTGCCGCCCTTGGCATTCGGGTTGTAGTTGCTCTCGCGCTTGACCACCGCGTGGACGAAGCTCGCCGGGACGCCGTTCGCCTTGGCCTGCTGCTCGATCAGCGCGTCGATGTTGTCGCGCGCGGCCTGCCCGAAGGCGGCGGCGGGCGCGACCGCGAGGACGGCGGCCAGGAGAAGGCGATGCATTCCGAGACCCGGTTCTGCTTGTTCTGTGGTCAAGCTAGGTCGCGGGCAAATGAGGCCGGAAAGCGGCCTCGCTTCGGCAAGCTGTGGGCGGCTCGGGCGGCGACCCCATCTGTGCTCCGCGGGCCACAGGCAGGCGCCCCGTCGTGAGCCGGTACGGTTATCCACAGGGCCGATGGTGGATCCGCCCGCTCACAGGACGGGGCGCAGGGGAGGGCGCCGGGCTGGCGCGGACGGGTCACGGCAGACGGGTCAGGGCAGGATGAGGCGCTCGATCGCGTGGGCGAAGCCGTCCGCGTCATTGCTGTCGGTGACCGCGCGGGCGGCCGCCTTCACGCCGTCCTCGGCATTGCCCATCGCCACCGAGAAGCCGCTGTTGGCGAACATCGGCCGGTCGTTGCCGGCATCGCCGAAGGTCGCGATCCGCTCGGGCGGGATGCCGAGATGGCCGCTCATCCAGGTGACGAACTGCCCCTTGTCGAGGTGGGGCGGCGTGACGTCGAGGTAGTATTTCTGCGAGCGATGCACCGTCGCCCGGTCCGCCAGCGCGGCCGCGATCCTGGGCTCGCAGTCCGCGAGATGGGCATGGTCGCGGCTGACACCGACGAGCTTCGAGGCCGCCCCCATGAGCGTGCCGAGGTCGGCCACGACCCGCGGCTCCGCGTCGATCGTGCGGCGCTCCAGGTCGGTGTAGGGGCCCTGCGGGTCGCGCAGACACCACGCGCCCTCGGCGAAGACCCAGACGTCGAGGCCCGCGGCCAGCAGCCGGGCGAGGGCCTCCCTGGCGGCCGGCTCGGGGATCGTCCGCTCCGCGATCGTCGAGAGGTCGGGCCGGACCACGCTGGCGCCGTTGAAGGCGCCCATCGGCAGATCGAGGCCGAGCGCGGCCACGAGGCTGCGCAGGCCGACCGGCGGCCGGGCCGAGGCGATGCTGAAGCCGATCCCGGCCGCCCGCAGCCGCCCGACGGCCGCCACCGTGGCGGCGGTGAGGCGCTTGTCGCCGGTCACCAGGGTGCCGTCGACGTCCGAGATCACCAGGGCGATCCCCGCGGCCCCGTCGGATCCTGCAGGCATGGCTCACTCCGCTCCCGAGCGCACGGGGGGCTCCGCGGCGAGCTGCGCCACGACCCGGTCGGCGATGGCCTCGGGCGGCTCCGCGACCCCGACGATGATCGGGCGTTCGTCGGGACCGGGTACCTCCAGCGTGGCGAACTGGCTGTCCAGGAGGCGCGGGGACATGAAATGGCCTTGGCGCGCCGCGAGGCGCCCGGCGATCAGGGCCTTGTCCCCGTCGAGATAGACCAGCCGCACCCGCCGGCTCCCGCGGGTGAGAATGTCCCGGTAGGCGCGGCGCAGGGCCGAGCAGACCACGACGCCCGACTCGCCGGCCTCCAGCCGGTGCTGGATCCAGGTGGCGATCCGCGCCAGCCAGGGCGCGCGGTCCTCGTCGTCGAGGGCGTGGCCCGCATGCATCTTGGCCACGTGCTCCGGGGTGTGGAAGCTGTCGCCGTCGACGAAGATCCAGCCGAGCCGCTCGGCGATCAGCGCCGCGACGGTGCTCTTCCCGGATCCCGAGACGCCCATCACCACGAGCACCTGCGCGGACGCCGCGGCCTCGTCGGTCACCCCCGTCTGAGACGTCATCCGGACCTCGCGGCTCGAAGGCGTTCCCGCGACGCCGAGCACCCCTTCAATAGGCCCGCGCGCGGGGAAGGAAAGGCCGTGTCGGCCCCGCAAGACGCCGCCGGCGCGGCCGGAACCGCGTGCCGGGCGCGCGCGTTGGCGCAGGGAAGTTAGAACATTTCAGGAACAGAGAAGTCATGGCCAAGACTGCTTCGAAGACCCAGCAGAGAGACGCTTCGCCTCGGGACGCGGCTCAGGAGAACCCCAAGACCGACCCGAAGGACGTGTCCAACCAGATCAAGGACCCGGACCAGTGGACCACCGGCGGCGAGCCGATGACGGGCGCGCAGGCCTCCTACCTGAAGACCCTGTCGGAGGAGGCCAAGGAGCCGGAGGCCTTCGAGGCCGATCTCGACAAGGCCGAGGCCTCCAAGCGGATCGACGACCTGCGCCACAAGGCCGGTCGGGCCTGATCCGGTCGCGCGCTCTTCCCAGTGCCAATCTTCCCGGTGCCAATCTTCCCGGTGCAAAGGTTGGCCGGGCGGAGCGCGACGGCCGAGTTTCGAAGACCGCATTAAGCCGCCGGCAAGGGCGGATGCGCTACGACAGGTCATGGAACGAGGCCGCTCGGGCAGCGGAACGTGACGAGAAGGCGGTTTCGACGATGCAAGAACCGGGGCGCGAACCGGGCTGCCACGGGACCGGGCGGGCCGTCGCACGGGTCGGAATCCTGTCCGGCGGCGGCGCGACGGCGCTGATCCGCTTCTCCCGCGACGCGCGGGGCGCGACGTCGATCGAGTATGCCCTGATCGGCGCCCTGATCTTCCTGGTGGCCGCCGCGAGCCTGCGGACCTACGCCTCCCGGGTGAGCGGGGTCTACGGCCAGATCAGCACCGCGGTGACCCAGAACTGACTCGTCCCGGGCGCTCGATGAGGGGCCGCCCGCGGCCCGGGGCCTTGCTGGAGCCGGCGGTGGCGCTGCGGCGCGAGCGGTGTCGTCCCGACTGCACGAGCCCAGCCCGCCAACACGACAGGCCGTCTGTCGGCAATAGACAGAAACAGAAAACACCGCGTCCCTGCCCCGAAAAAGCTGTGCTTTACGAGGATGAAAGTGCGGTCTCGGCCGTCGCCTGCGGAGTGTGGCCCACCCGCCACGGACACCCGGGCCGCCATGGGCTAGGCACGGGCTCGGCAATACCGATGGGCAACATCTGGATGCGCAATCTTCCCCTCGTCCTGCTCGCCGTCGCGGCGACGTCGGGCTGCACGTACCTGCCCGCGGCGGGACCGACGGCGAGCATGATCCAGGCCGGCGCCGAGGTGGCGACGGCGGATGGCGGGCTCCTGGCGCGCTACGAGATCATCGACGTCACCCCCAGCGTCGTCGAGGCCCTGCGCGGCCGGCCGCTGGACAGCCTGCTCGCCTCCTTCGGCGACCACCGCCCGTCCTCCGAGCCGGTGATCGGCATCGGCGACATGGTCTCCGTCTCCGTCTGGGAAGCCGGCTCCGGCGGCCTGTTCTCCGGACCGCTGGTCGCCGACCGCTTCTCCGCCGGCTCGAAGTCCGCGCTCATCCCCGAGCAGCCGGTCGGGCGCGACGGCGCCATCTCGGTGCCCTATGCCGGCCGCATCAAGGTCGCCGGCCGCCGCACCCAGGACGTGCAGGCGCTCATCGAGAACGAGCTCGCCGGCAAGGCCATCCAGCCGCAGGTGCTGGTCTCGGTCACCCGCCCGATCAGCCAGGCGGTCACCGTCACCGGCGAGGGCGCGGCCGGCGCCCGCCTGCCGCTGTCGGGCCACGGCGACCGCATCCTCGACGTCATCGCCTCCGCGGGCGGCAACCGCGCGCCGGTCAACGAGACCTTCGTGCGGCTCTCGCGCGGGCCGGTCACCGCCACGGTGCCGCTGACCACGGTGGTGTCGAACCCGCGTGAGAACATCTACCTGCGGCCCAACGACGTGCTGACCCTGGTGCGCGACCCGCAGACCTTCATCGCGGTGGGCGCGCTGGGCAACAGCACCGAGCTGCCGTTCCAGGCCGACGGGATCACCCTGGCGCAGGCGCTGGCCAAGGCGCGCGGGCTGTCGGACTTCGCCGCCGACCCGGCGGGCACGTTCATCTTCCGGTTCGAGCCGGCCAGCGTGGTGCGCCGGCTGAACCCGGGCTCGAAGCTTCTGGGCACGCCGCTGGTGCCGGTGGTCTACCGGATCGACATGCGCGACCCCAACAGCCTGTTCGTCAGCCAGGCGTTCCGCATGCGCAACCGCGACCTCGTCTACGTGTCGAACGCGCCGTTCACCGAGGTGTCGAAGGTGCTCTCGGCCTTCAGCGGCGTCACCGGCCCGGTCGCCTCCGCGGCCACCGCCTACGCGTACACGAGAAACTGAGCTGGACCGGCAGCGTCCATATCGCCGGCTGTCAGCGGCGCTCCGGCTCCAAGTTTGGCCAGCTGCGGCGGCGGCGCGCCGATATTGAGCCAGTACGCTCCGCCCGCGCTTTCGGAGACGGGCTAAACCGACTCAAGTCCTCAAGCGCAGGCGTCGCGCCCACGCCGTCCTACGCTGAAACGCCAAACAGGGCGCGGATGATATCCACGCCCCGTTTGGCTGTGTGACCCCGCATCAGACACCCGAGGCAGAAGCCCCGACCGCGCTCAGACCCGCTTGGCCAGCAGCTGCTCGATCAGAGAGCCGCCCTTGTCGATCGCCGCAAGTTCCTCCGCCACCGCGTTGACGGTGTCGCGGATCTGGTCGGGCGTGTGCTCGGAGGTCAGGAAGAAGCGCAGGCGCGAGGCCCGCTCCGGCACCGCCGGGTGGATGATCGGCTGCACGTTGATGCCCCGACGGAACAGCCGGTCGGACAGGGTGACGGCCTTCAGCGAATCGCTCACGATGATCGGCACGACCGCGAGGCCGAGGCTGAATCCGGTGTCGAGGCCGAGCTTCTTGGCGGTGGCCAGGAACAACGTCCCGTTCTGGCGCAGGCGCTCGACCCGCTCCGGCTCGGCGTGCATCACGGCCAGCGCCGCCTCGGCGGCGGCCGCCAGCGGCGGCGACATGCCGACGCTGTAGACGAAGCCGCCGGCCGAGTGTTTCAGGTACTCGATCAGCGCGATCGGCCCGCAGATGTAGCCGCCGCAGGTCGAGAGCGTCTTCGACAGCGTGCCCATCCAGATGTCGACCTCGCGGGGGTCGACACCGCAATGCTCGAACAGGCCGGCGCCGGTGCGGCCGGTGACGCCGAGGCCGTGCGCCTCGTCGACCATCAGCCACGCATCGTAGCGCTTCTTGAGGGCGACGAGTCCGGCGAGGTCCGGCGCGTCGCCGTCCATGCTGTAGAGGCCCTCGACCACGATCAGCGCCCGGCGGTGCTCGTGGCGGGTCGACTGGAGCAGGGTCTCCAGGGCGTCGAGATCGTTGTGCGCGAAGGAGCGGCGCTGGGCGCCGGAGAGCTGCGCGCCCGTGACGATGCTGTTGTGGGAGAGCGCGTCGTGGAAGATCACGTCGCCGGCTTCCAGCAGCGCGCCGATGGTGGTCACGTTGGTGGCGTGTCCGCTCACCATCACGACGCAGCCCTCGGACTGGTAGTGCTTGGCCAGCGCCTGCTCGAGGCTGATGTGACCGGGCCGCTCGCCGGCCACCACGCGGCTCGCCGACGAGGAGGTGCCGTAGGCGTCGATCGCCTCGCGCGCCGCGTTGCTCACCCGCGGATGGCCGTTCAGGCCGAGATAATCGTAGGACGAGAAGTTGGTGAAGCTCTTCTGGTCGATCCGGGTGGTCGCCCCGGCCTTGGCGTCGTGGACGCGGAAGAACGGGTTGCCCAGGCCGATCAGATCGGCCGCCTGACGCTGGAGCTTCAGCTCGCGGTAGCCCGGCAGATTCTCGAAATTCTGCGCCGCCGACTTGCCGGCGGGGGAGGCCGCCTTGACGGGGGCCGGGCGCGGCGTGGCGCGCCCGAGCCGGTTGGTCACGAAGCCGGCGAGCGCCGCGCGCCCGCCGTCCGGCCGTGCCGTATCGGTCATGAGTTGGTCTCTTTGATCTCGCTGGACGTCTGCTCGATGAGTTCCTTGAGAGGCGCGAGGATCTGCGCATCCACCTCACCGCCGACATGCTTCGAGACGAGGCTCATCGCGACGCCGGCCGTCTCGTCCATGGGCGCGGAAACCGCCTGAATTAAGGACTCCGACAGCTCGTTGACGGTCATGCCCGAGGAAAGTCCGGCGGGGGCGCGTCGAGGGCGAAGCGCTCCTGCAGGCTGGCGCCGAGCTCGACGCCCATAAGCGAGTCGAGGCCGATCTCCGAGAGCTGACGCACGCGGCTGATGTCGTCCTTCGGCAGGCGGAGGATGCGGGCGATGTCCTCGACGATCGCGTCCGACACGGTCTTGCGGACCGCGTCGAGGTCGCCGCCCTTGAGGAGCGCGGCGATGTTGATCGCCTGGACGCCGCCGGCCTCGGCCTGCTGGTCCGACCCGAGTTCGGCGTAGCTCGGCGAGCGCATCGTGGCGAGACGCTCCCGCGCCTTGCCCCAGTGCATCGCCGCGATGGCGATGACGGCCTCGTCGGGGGATGCGCCCTGGCTGCCCAGCGCCTCGGCCATCAGGTCGAGGCAGCGGCGGGCCTCCATCGGCGTGACGCCGACGCGGCCGGCAAGGCCTTCCATGACCGCCTTGTTGCGGGCGAGCATGCCGACGTCGCCGATGGCACCCCAGGCCACCGCCAGGGCGGGCAGGCCGCGGCGGCGGCGCTGGCGCGCCAGACCTTCCATGAAGCCGTTGGCGGCCACGTAGGAGCCCTGGCCCGGGTTGCCAATGAAGGTCGTCGCCGACGAGAACAGGACGAAGTAGTCGAGGCTCCGGTCGCGGGTCGCGGCGTCCAGGTGCTGGGCGCCGACCACCTTCGGGCCGATCACCGCGTCGAGCGCCGCGGCGTCGATGTTGGAGATCAGGCCGTCCTGGAGCACCGCCGCGGCGTGGAGCACGCCGGCGAGCTTCCTGCCGCCCTGCTCGATCCCGGCGATGAGCCGGTCCACCGAAGCGCGGCTGGTGATGTCGACGGCCTTGGCCTCGACGGTCACGCCCCGTGCAGTGAGTTCCGCGACGATGGCCTTCGCCTCGTCGGTGGCCGCGCCCTTGCGGCCGGCGAGCACGAGGTGCTTGGCGCCGCGGTCGATCAGCCAGCGCGCCGCCTCCAGGCCGAAGCCGCCGAGGCCGCCGGTCAGCAGGTGGACGCCCTCGGCCGAGACCGTGAACGGCCGGGCCGTGTCCTTCATGATCGTGCCGGCCTTCGGCGGGCTGATCACGATCTTTCCGATATGGCCGGACTGCTGCATCAGCCGGAACGCGTCCGATGTCTCGGCCGCCGTGAAGGGCTGGTAGGGCAGGGGCTTGAGGCCGCCGTCATTGAACAGCGCCATCACCTCGCGGAACATCCGCGCGCCGTCGTCGCCCTGGTGCTGAATGACCTGGTCGAGGTCGACGCCGAAGTAGCTGAGGTTCCGCCGGAACGGGCGCAGGCCGATATGGGTGTTGGCGACGTAGTCGCGCTTGCCCAGCTCGACGAAGCGGCCGAACGGCCGGAGCGCGTTGAGCGAGCGCTCCATCGCCTCGCCGAACAGGCTGTTCAGCACGATGTCGACGCCGTCGCCGGTGATCGCCCGGACCTCGTCCACGAAGGCCAGCGAGCGGGAATCGAGCACGTGCTCGGCGCCCAGCGCCTTCACGAGCGCCCGCTTCTCCCGGGAGCCGGCCGTGGCGATGACCCGGGCGCCCTTGAGCTTGGCGATCTGCAGGGCTGCGAGGCCGACGCCGCCCGCGCCGCCATGGACCAGCACCCACTCGCCGCGCCGCATCCGGGCGCAGGAGACGAGGCCGTAATAGGCCGTGAGGAAGGCCACCGGCACGGTGGCGGCCGCCATCGGGTCGAGGCCCTGCGGCATCGGCGCGACGACGAGGTCGGGCACCACAATGTGGGTGGCGAAGCCCGACTGGGCGAAGGCGACGACCGGGTCGCCCACCTTGAAGCCCTTCACGCCCGGGCCGACGGCGGTGACGCGGCCGGCGCACTCGAGGCCCAGCCGGGGGCCGGCGAAGCCGTCCTCCAGGATCTCCTCGGGGAGCATCGAGAGCGCCCAGAGCACGTCGCGGAAGTTGAGGCCGGTGGCCTCAACCGCGATCTCCATCTCGCCCTTGCCGGGGGCGCGGCGCTCGGCCGGACCCCAGACCATCTCGCTCAAGCCGCCGGTGTTGCTGCGCTCCAGGCGCGCCGCCTCGGCCGGGACCAGATCCGCCGGATCCCGGTGCTGCGGCCGGCCCGCATGGAAGCGCACGACCTGGGTCCGCTCGTCGTCCAGCACGATCTCGGTCTCCGGCGTGCCGGAGAGGATGAGGTCGCGCAGGCGCTCGGAGGCGCGCTTCGACGACATCTCGGGGGAGAGGTCGATGCGGCGGACGTCGAGGTTCGGGGCCTCGTTGGCGAGCGTGCGGGAGAAGGCCCACACGCCGGCCTCGATATTGGTGGTCTGGCCGCCGCGGTCGCGGGTGGCGCCGGGCGCCACGACCCAGAGCTTGGTCTGGCGGGCACCGAGATGCTCGGTGCAGCGCTTCAGGCTGAGGCAGCGGTCGCGCAGACGCTCGGACGCCTCGCCGCCGCGGGTGAAGGCGCCGGCCAGGAACACCACCGTGTCGGGGGTCTCCTTCTCCAGCTCCATCAGGGAGGTCTCGGAGTCGAGGATGATCGAGACGTGCACGCCACCCGCGACCAGCAGGGTCGCCAGGGACGAGGCGGTCTCGGCCGCGAACTCGTCGTCGGAGCCGATGATGAAGGCGAAGCTCTGCGCCGGAGCCGGGCCCGGACGCACCGGCGCCTCGGCGGTCAGCAGCAGGTCGTCGCCGTTGGCGGAGGCCGCGCGCTCGACCTCGACCTTGACGAGGCCGTGGGCGCTGAGCGTCCGCTGCCAGCCCTCGATGTCCTCCAGCCGGCCTACCGGCAGGCCGCCCACGGCCTCCTCGAACCAGCCGGCCGTGAGGCCGAACACGAGGTCGCGGAACAGGGATGCGCCCGGCTCCACGGCCACCAGCAGGCCGCCGGTGGCGAGCGCCCCGGCGAGCTGGCCCGGAAGGGCGCGGTCGCCGCGATGCAGGCTGCCGGAGGCCAGGATCAGGTCGAAGCTCGCCGGGGCGAGTTCGTCCGCGGTCTCGGCCACGGCGGCCGTACGACCGAGCGACAGGCGGGCGCGCTCGGCGAGCCTGCGGTCGGTCTCGAACACGGTGAGTCGGGCCTCGGCGGCGGCGGCGAAGCTCGCGGCCTGGGCCGAGAGTGGGCCGAAGCCGACCTGAAGAACGCGCAGCGCCCGCTCCTTCGGGAGCTGGGCACGGCTGCGCTCGATCAGTGTGGCGACCACGTCGGCGCCGTGGCGCGCGGTGGCCGAGCGCAGCACGAAGGCGTCGATCGCCCCTTGCGGGAGCGCGGGCGCGTCGGTCAGCTTCCCGGCCAGCAGGCGGTCGACCAGGGCGCCGACATCGGCGATCAGCACCAGCTCGGCCGAGAGGTCCGGGTGGTCGCCGGCGATCCAGCGCATGATCTCGTCGGGGGCCGGGAGCGCCGAGCCGTCGCCCAGCGTCCAGTTCTGGCCCGCGCGCTCGGCGAGTCCGCTGCTCTCCAGGGCGTAGAGGGCGTTCAGCAGCCAGGGGCGCAGGGCCTCGGGCACGCGGCTGTCGGTGACCGAGACGGTCTCCCCCTGCGCCAGCCCGGAGGCGAGGCGGTAGGCCAGCGAGGTCGCCCAGCCCTCCAGCAGGAGGTGGCCCGGCGACAGGGCGGCGTCGGACGGCCCCCTCGCCTCGGCGGCGAGCGGACGCAGCCGCGCGGCCACGCTCGGGCGGCGCTCCATCGGGATCGCGGTCGGCTCGGTGGCGAGCTCCGGCATCTGCGAGATCGCGAAGGCCGAGAGGTCGCCGCCGTTCTTGGCACGCAGGGCCTGGAACCGGCCCTCGCGGATCGTGGCGACGACGGCGCCCTCGGCGTCGAGGAGGGTGAAGTCCGCCAGGATCGAGCGCTCGTTGCAGCGGCGGGTGCGGATGATCGAGCGGGCGATCACCGCGCCGGGGCGCAGCAGCCGGACCTCGCCGAAGCGCACCGGGATATAGGCCTTGCCGCCGTTCTCGCCGAGCAGGTCGGCGAAGAGCAGGATCAGCCCGTGGAAGCAGGCGTCGAGGCGGTTCGGCACGAGGCCGTAGCGGGTGTCGGGCTCGGCCGGCAGCAGCTCGGACACGATGGTGGCATCGTCCAACCGGGCGCTCATGGCGACCTGCTGGAAGCTCGGGCCGAAGGCGAGGCCCGAGGCGAGGGCCTTCGCGTAGAGCGCGTCGCCCGTGAGCACGTGGTCGCCCGCGGTGTCGAAGCTGAAGCCGTCCAGATCGGGGAGCTTCGGGGCCGAGAAGGTCCCCTCGACGATCTTGGCCTGGGCGTGCAGCTGCCAGGGGGTCTGGGTCAGGCGCGGACGGCTCAGAACCTGGATGCCGTTGCCGGAGCCCGACAGGCGCACCGCGACCTCGCGCAGGGCGTCCTCGGCGAACACCATCGGCGCGACGATCTCGAAATCGGCCAGCACGACCTCGTCGTCGCGCAGGGCTTCGCGGACGCAGGCCAGCGCCATCTCGACGAAACCGGCGCCGGGCATGATCACCTGGCCGTCGACCTTGTGGTCCTCCAGCTCCGGCACGGTCGCCGGATCTACGAAGCCGTTCCACTCCAGGCCGTCGAAGGTCGTGCGCGACCCGATCAGCGGGTGGTAGGGGCGGGGGCTCATCGCGCCGACGCCCTCGGTGGTGTCGGCGAGGCGGAACGGGCGGCGCTGCCAGGGATAGGTCGGCAGGCGGACGTCACCCTTCGGCGCGCCGCCGAACAGCAGGGTCTCGTCGACCTGTGCGCCCTGGACCAGGGCGGCGCTGACCGCCTTGGCGATCGGGTCGCCGCCGGAGGCCTTGCGGTGCATGACGCCGACCGTGGCGGTCTCGATGCCGAGCGGCTCGACCGCGTCGCCGACATGCGACATCAGGGTCGCGCGCGGGCCGACCTCGACGAACACGCGGGCGCCGCGGCGGGTGGCATCCTGGACGGCTTCGCAGAAGCGGACCGGCTCGCGGATGTTGCGCCACCAGTAGCCGGCGCCGAAATGGGCTCCGTCCAGCACCGAGCCGGTGACGGTGGAGACCATCGCGGTGGTGCCGGCCCGGGACTTCAGGCCCGAGAGGTCGCGCAGCAGCGGCTTCTCGGTCGGATCCATCAGCCGGCCGTGGAAGGCGTAGGCGAGGTCGAGCTTGCGGCCGCGGCGGCGCTTGCGCGAGAGGGCCTTGATGGCGGCGTCGATATCGGCCACCGGCCCGGCGACCGTCACGGCCTTCGGGCTGTTGTAGGCGGCGATGTCGAGGGTCGGGAAATCCTTGAGGAAGGTCTCGACCTCCTCGGACGGCATCAGCAGCACCGCCATGGTGCCCTGGCCGTGCGTCGTCTCCTGGTGGTGGCTGCGGTAGTAGATGACCCGGACCGCATCCTCCAGGCTCAGGATCCCCGCGGCCTCGGCGGCCGCGATCTCGCCCACGCTGTGGCCGAGGACGTAGGACGGGATCAGGCCCTTGGCCTTGAGGGCGGCCGTGGAGGCGCTCTCGATGGCGAAGATCAGCGGCTGCGAGACGCTGGTGAGCGCGAGGCGCTCGTCCAGATCGTCGGCGTAGAGCGCCTCCTTCAGCGACCAGTTCGAGTAGGGGCGGAACAGGGCGTCGATCCGGTCGAAGGTCGCGCGGAAGACCGCGTTCTCCTCGTAGGCCTCGCGACCCATGCCGGCCCACTGGCTGCCGTTGCCGGAATAGATGAAGGCCACCTCGGCGACCCGGTCGACCGCGGTGCCGGTGAAGGCGTCGGCGCTGTCCTCGCCTTCGCCGACGGCGCGCAGCGCGGCGGCGACGTCGGTCTTGCCGTCGATGGCGACCGCCAGGCGGGCCGGCATGCGCTCGCGGCGATGCGCGACGGCCGCCGCGATGGTCGGAGCCTGGGCGGGTTCGGCCTCGAGACGCTCGGCGTAGTCGAGGGCCAGCTCGTTCAGCGCCGCCCGGCTCTGGGCCGAGAGCAGCAGGACCTGGGCCTCGGGCGCGGGGGTCGCCGCGCTCGGCTTCGCCCAGGCCGGGGCATCGGTGATGACCACGTGGGCGTTGGTGCCGCCGAAGCCGAACGAGTTCACGCCGGCGAAACGCTCGCGCCCGTTGCGGCCGATCTTCAGCGGCTCGCGCACGACGCGCAGGTTGAGTTCGCCGAAGGGGATTTCGGGATTCAGTTCGGCCGCGTGCAGCGAAGGCGGCACGAGGTCGTGCTCAAGCGCCAGCGTCGCCTTCATCAGGCCGGCGAGGCCGGAGACCGGCTCGGTGTGGCCGATATTGGTCTTGATCGAGCCGATCGGCAGCGGCGCCTGCCGGCCGCGGCCGAGCTTCGAGCCGATGGCTGAGGCCTCGATCGGGTCGCCCACCGGCGTGCCGGTGCCGTGCGCCTCCATGAAGGCGAGGTCGTCGAGCCGGATCTCGGCCTCGCGATACACCTTCTCCAGAAGCGCGCCCTGGGCGTAGCCCGAGGGGAGGGAGATGCCGGTGGTCCGGCCGTCCGAGTTGATGCCGGAGGCCGCCACCACGGCGCGGACCGTGGCGCCGTTGCGCCGCGCGGCCTCGGCCGATTGCAGCACGAACACCACGCCGCCCTCCGAGCGCACGTAGCCGTCGGCGTTCTTGGAGAACGCCTGGCACAGGCCGGTGCGCGAGAGCATCTGCGCGCTGGAGAAGCAGATGAAGTTGAACGGGCTCGCCAGCACGTTCACGCCGGCGACGACGGCCGTGTCGACGCGGCCCGACCGGATCGCCTGCACGGCGTTGTCGAAGGCCACCAGCGAGGACGAGCAGGCCGTGTCGACCGTGAAGCTCGGGCCCTTCAGGTCGAAGATGTACGAGATGCGGTTCGAGATGATCGAGAGCGTGTTGCCGGTGGCCGCGTAGGCGTCGCCCGACGGCGCGTCGAGGATGCGCAGGTTGCCGTAGTCGAGGGACGAGGCGCCGACGAACACGCCGATGTTGCTGCCGGCCACGCTCGACGGGCGCAGGCCCGCGTCCTCGAGCGCTTCCCAGGTCAGCTCCAGCAGCATGCGCTGCTGTGGATCCATCTGCTCAGCCTCGCGGGGCGAGATGCCGAAGACCGCCGGGTCGAAGGACCACACGTCGTCGATGACGCCCGCCGCCCAGGTGTAGCTCTTGCCGCGCTCATGGGCGCGCGGGTGGGCGAACCGCTCCAGGGAGAACCGGTCGGCCGGCACCTTGCTGACGGCGCAGCGCCCCTCGGAGAGGAGTGACCACAGCCCGTCGACGCTCGGGGCCCCGGGCAGTCGGCATGCGCGTCCGACGATCGCAATGTCTGTACGTTGTGTCACGTTCGGTTCGCACACGCTCGTTATCGGAAGTCGGCTCGGCTCGCGACGAGTGAGTACCCTGTCACCCCTTACTGTGGCACCATTGCGGTGTCCAACCGGCCCGGACGCGAGGTCATCCCTGCGTAGCAAAATTGCCGGAGGCTGTGACATGTATTCATCAGACGCTTATCCAGTGCCGACGATCAGAATCCGAGGATTGAACAGCCCGGCTGCCTGTTGAGACGCTGGGACGATCATCGAAAAGCCACAGTTGCGACCCGGCGGCCGGAAGCCGTCTGGCCGGATCCCCCAAGAGATCTTCGAGGCGCCGCACAGATCTGGCGCAAGAATAGCGCGGCGCCGGCCGCCGCTCCGATGATCAGGACGCGCTCGGCGCCCCGCTCTCCTTGTTTCGTCCGACACCGCAATAGGTGAAACCGTGTCGCGCGGCGCTGGCGGGATCGTAGATGTTGCGCAGGTCGACCAGCACGGGCGCGGATCCCGCGGAGGACATGATCCTGCGCAGCCGGTCCAGGTCGAGCGCACGGAACGCGTTCCACTCGGTCACGATCACCACCGCCTCGGTGCCCTCCGCGCAGGCGTAGGCGTTCTCGGCGTAATCCACCCCGGGCATCAGGGCGCGGGCGTGGTCCATGCCCTCCGGATCGTAGGCGCGCACCTTCGCGCCCGCATCCTGCAGCCCGGCCACGATGGCGAGCGAGGGCGCGTCGCGCATGTCGTCGGTGTCGGGCTTGAAGGTCAGGCCGAGGAGCGCGATCGTTTTCCCGCGGACGGAGCCGCCGCAGGCTTTGATCACCTTGCGGGCCATGGCGCGCTTGCGCTGGTCGTTGACCGCCACCACGGTCTCGACCAGCCGCAGGGGGGTGCCGGCATCCTGGGCGGTCTTGACCAGCGCCAGCGTGTCCTTGGGGAAGCACGAGCCGCCGTAGCCGGGACCGGCATGCAGGAACTTCGGCCCGATGCGCTTGTCCAGCCCAATGCCGCGGGCGACCTGCTGGACGTCGGCGCCGACCTGCTCGCACAGATCCGCGATCTCGTTGATGAAGGTGATCTTGGCGGCCAGGAAGGCGTTGGCGGCGTATTTGGTGAGTTCGGCCGTGCGCCGGTCCGTGACCAGGATCGGCGCCTGGTTGAGGTAGAGCGGCCGGTAGACCTCGCGCATCACCGCCTCGGCGCGGGCATCCTGCGTGCCGACCACGATCCTGTCGGGGCGCTTGAAGTCCGCGATCGCCGCGCCCTCCCGCAGGAATTCCGGGTTCGACGCCACCGAGACCTCGGCGGCGGGATTGGCGTCCCGGATGATTCGCTCGACCTCGTCGCCGGTCCCGACCGGAACGGTCGACTTGGTCACCACCACGGTGAAGCCCGACAGCGCACCGGCGATCTCCCGGGCGGCGTCGAAGACGAAGCTGAGATCGGCGAAGCCGTCGCCGCGGCGCGAGGGCGTGCCCACCGCGATGAACACCGCGTCGGCCTCGGCCACCGCCTCCGGCATGGCGGTGCGGAAGGCGAGCCGCCCCTGCCTGACGTTCTCGGCCACCAGGGCATCGAGCCCGGGCTCGTAGATCGGCATGCGGCCAGCGTTCAGGCTCGCGATCTTGTCGGGGTCACGGTCGATGCAGACCACGCTGTGGCCGAAATCCGCCAAGCAGGCTCCGGAGACCAGGCCGACATATCCGGCCCCAATCATCGCGATCCGCATTCGGCCCTCCGGCAGCCCGCCCCGCGCTTGTTGCAACGCAGCATGATCCGGGCCGCGCCGTTCCGCAACCCGGACGACCTTGGATGCGCTCCAATCTGTCGCCAGCATGCAACACCCCGGAGGCGTGACGTTTTTTTGACAGCACGGCTGTTCTCCCCGGTCCGCACGGGATCGCGCGCGTCGGATCCCCCGGCGCGATGCGGCTTCGCAGCGCGGGCGGCTTCCTGTAGAAGCGCCACCGCCCGGCGGGACGGCCTCAGATCCGCCCCGGCGGCCCCGCCCCGAGGATCGGCGAAGGACCGCGATGACCGAATTGCCGAACGTGCACGTGCGCGCCGAGGTCCTGGCCCAGGCGCTGCCCCACATGCAGCGCTACGACCAGGAAATCGTGGTGATCAAGTACGGCGGCCACGCCATGGGCGACCGGGCGGCCGCAGAGGATTTCGCCGAGGATATCGTCCTGCTGGAGCAATCCGGCCTGAAGCCGATCGTCGTGCACGGCGGCGGCCCGCAGATCGGGCGGATGCTCGACCGGCTCGGCATCCAGTCCGAGTTCCGCGGCGGCCTGCGCGTGACCGACGAGGCCACCGTCGAGGTGGTCGAGATGGTCCTGGCCGGCCTGATCAACAAGCAGATCGTCGGCTGGATCTCCGCCGAGGGCGGCCGGGCGGTCGGCCTGTGCGGCAAGGACGGCAATATGGTCCGGGCCAAGCGGGCGATGAAGACCGTGGTCGATCCCGAGAGCCACGTGGAGCAGACCGTCGATCTCGGCCTCGTGGGCGAGCCGGATCACGTCGAGCGCGGCGTCCTCGACGCGGTGCTGAAGGCCGAGCTGATCCCCGTTCTGGCGCCCGTCGCCTACGGGGCGGACGGCCAGACCTACAACGTCAACGCCGACACCTTCGCGGGGGCGATCGCGGGGGCGCTCCGGGCCAAGCGCCTGCTGCTGCTCACCGACGTCCCGGGCGTGCTCGACAAGGACAAGAAGCTGATCCCCGAACTCACCGTCGAGGATTGCCGCCGCCTGATCGCCGACGGCACCATCACGGGCGGGATGATCCCCAAGATCGAGACCTGCATGTACGCGATCGAGCGCGGCGTCGAGGCGGTCGTCATCCTCGACGGCAAGGTCAACCACGCGGTGCTGCTGGAACTCTTCACCGATTACGGCGCCGGCACGCTGATCCGGCGCGGCTGAGGGCCCTTCGCCGGCCGACCCGGCGACCGCGAGCGGGAGGGCAACTTCCGTCCCGCTCGCGCATTGTCGTGCCCCGGTCCAGCTCCGTGCAAGCCGGCCTTGCGAGCTTGGCCTTTCAGGTCCAGACTCAAGCTTGGGGACCACGACTCCAGAAGGGATGCCGGTGCATCACCCCGACAAGGCGCAGTTCACCACCGCCGCAGCCCGCGGGTTCGCCGACGTCGACACCTGGGTGTTCGACCTCGACAACACCCTCTACCCGAGCGACGCGCAGGTCTGGCCGAAGGTGGACGAGCGCATCACCCTCTACGTCATGCGGCTCTACGGCCTCGACGGGATCTCCGCCCGGGCCCTGCAGAAGCACTTCTATCACCGCTACGGCACGACGCTGTCGGCCCTGATGCAGGAGGAAGGCGTCGATCCGCACGACTTCCTCGACTTCGCCCACGACATCGACCACTCGTCGATCAAGCTCGACAAGGACCTCGGCGACGCGATCGAGCGGCTTCCGGGCCGCAAGCTGATCCTGACCAACGGCTCGCGCCGCCACGCCGAGAACGTCGCCGCCAAGCTCGGCATCCTCGACCATTTCGAGGACGTATTCGACATAGCCGCCGCCGACTTCGTGCCCAAGCCTGAGCGCTCCACCTACGAGCTGTTCCTGCGCGTCCACGGAGTCGAGCCGACTCGCGCGGCCCTGTTCGAGGACATCGCCCGCAACCTCGCCGTACCGCACGACCTCGGCATGGCGACCGTGCTGGTGGTGCCCCGGATCACGGATCCCTACCGCGAGGCCTTCGAGCAGGAGGCGGTGCGCGAGCCGCATATCGACCACATCACGGACGATCTGGCGGCCTTTCTGTCGGCCTGCGTGCTGCCCGAGGCGGGCGCAACGGCCGCCTGACGGTGCCGGATCGGGCCGCGCGCAAGGCAATCGACAAGCCGGCGGCGATCCTGTAGAGACCCGCGCAACTCACAACAGGATCGCCGAAATCCTGGCGCCGAACGCCCATGAGGGGCGGAACGGCGCGACGGCCGGAGCTATGCCATGAACATCATCGAGCAGCTGGAGCGCGAGGAAGTCGCGCGCCTCGCCAAGACCATCCCGGATTTCGAGCCGGGCGACACGCTCATCGTCAACGTCCGCGTGAAGGAAGGCGAGCGCACCCGCGTTCAGGCCTACGAGGGCGTCTGCATCGCCCGCTCGGGCGGTGGCCTCAACGAGAGCTTCACGGTTCGCAAGATCTCCTACGGCGAGGGCGTGGAGCGCGTCTTCCCGGTCCATTCCCCGATGATCGATTCGATCAAGGTGGCCCGCCGCGGCAAGGTGCGCCGCGCCAAGCTGTACTACCTGCGCGACCGCCGCGGGAAGTCGGCCCGCATCGTCGAGCGCACCGACCGCTACAAGGCCAAGGACACGGCCGCCGAGGCACCCGCCGCCGCGGAGTAAGTCGTCCATCGCCGCTCGGCCAGCGCCGGAGCGGCCCTACGCGACAGGCCGGTCCGGCTCAGCCGGGCCGGCTTTTTCATGCCTGCAGCCGCCGGCACCCGCGCCCGGCGCGTGAACGACGCGGTTGCGGCAAGCGTCGGGCCCGCTTGCCTGGCGGCGCTCGCGGAGCCCGCGGCCGCCGCGAGCGGCTCGAATCAGGACCGCCGGGCGAGCGCGAGCCCCAGCCCAGCACCCGCATAGAAGCCGGCGCTGATCCGATCGCGCAACCGCGCCGGCAGCGCCGCGCGACCGCGGAGACGGCCGGCGAGCATCGCCCAAGCGGAGTCGAGGGCCAGCGCCAGGACCACGAAGGTGACGGCGAGCAGCGTCATCTGTCCCGCGGCCGCCGGACCGGGCACAACGAACTGCGGCAGGAAGGCGCCGTAGAACAGCAGAGTCTTCGGATTGGTCAGCGAGACGAAGAAGCCGCGCAGGACGATCCCGCGGACCGACCGCGGCGGGAGGACGAGCGGCGCCTCGGCCTTGGAGACGCGCCAGGCCCGCAGCGCGAGCACCAGCAGGTAGGCGACGCCGACCCAGCGCAGGATCTCGAACCACGTCGCGGAAGTCTCGAGCAGCGCGCTCGCGCCGAGAATGGTGAGCGCGAGTTGCGGCGGCATGGCCGCCGTCGTGCCCAGCACCGTGGCGAGACCGTAGCGCGTCCCATGGCGCAGACTCGTCGCGACGATCAGCCCGACATTCGGGCCAGGCAGGGCGATGAGGCCCAGGGAGGCGAGGATGAAGGCGGCGTAGAGGGCAGGTGACATGTCGTTATCCGAGCACCGCGATCGTGCGCAGAGCCTACCCGATCCGCGCCGTGACCTCGATCTCGACCCGCATCTCGGGGCGCAGGAGCCCGGCCACGATCACGATCGTGGCCGCCGGCCGCACGTCGGCCAGCACCCGTCCGCAGACGGCCAGCACCGCCTCGGCGTCGCCTCGGTCGGTGACATAGTAGGTGGCGCGCACGATGCCGGCGAGGCTCGCCCCGGCCTCGGCGAGCACCGACCCGACCGTCCGCCAGCACGCCTCCGCCTGCGCGGTGGCGCCCTCGGGCATCGTCATGGTGGCGTAGTCGTAGCCAGTCGTTCCGGATACGAAGACGGTGTCCCCGTCGACGACCGCCCTCGAGTAGCCGTAATCCCGCTCGAACGGCGAGCCCGACGCGATCAGCCGCCGGCTCATCCGCCGCGCAGGGCTTCCAGCACCTTGCCGCCAGGACGGCCCGTGGGCGCCATGCCGAGCCGGCGCTCCACGTCCTTGATGGCGTCGCGCGTCTTCTGGCCGACCTTGCCGTCCGGCTCGCCGACATCGTAGCCGCGGGCGGCCAGCCGGGTCTGGAGGTCACGCCGCTCCGCCCGCGACAGGGGCGGGTCGTCGGTCGGCCATGCCGCCTGGACGCCGGCCTTGCCGCGCAGGCGATCCGACAGGACCGCGATGGCGAGGCCGTAGGACTCGGCGGCGTTGTACGAGTAGATCGCGTCGAAGTTCTTGGTGACCAGGAAGGCCGGCCCGTCGATGCCGGCGGGCGCGATGATTCCGGCCGGACCTTCGCCCGAGAGCGGACGGCCGTCCACGCGGGTCACGCCGAGCGACGACCAGTGGGCGACCGGCTTCTTGTTCTTGCGACCGGCGGCGCCGACGTTGAAGCCGCGCGGCAGCTTCACCTCGTAGCCCCAGACCTGACCGTGCTGCCACTTGGCGACGTGCAGGAAGTTCGCCGTGGAGGCCACGGCGTCGGCCGTCGAGTCGACTACGTCGCGCCGCCCGTCGCCGTCGCCGTCGACGGCGAGGCGGTGATAGGTGGTGGGCATGAACTGGGTCTGGCCGAAGGCGCCGGCCCAGGAGCCGGTGAGCCGCTCCGGCGCGATGTCGCCGCGCTCGATGATCCGCAGGGTGGCGATCAGCTCGCCACGGAAGAAGTCCCGGCGGCGGTTGTTCGAGCAGGCCAGCGTCGCCAGGGACTGCACCAGCGGCATCTTGCCGAGGTTCTTGCCGAAATTCGACTCGACACCCCAGACGGCCGCGATCGTGTAGCGGTCGACCCCGTAGCGCGACTCGGCCTGGGCGAGGGCGCCCGCGTTCTGCCGCATGGCCGCGCGTCCGTCCTCGACCCGCTCGTCGTCCACCAGCGCGGCCATGTAGTCCCAGATCGGCGTCTTGAACTCAGGCTGCGCCTGGGACAGCTCGATCACCTTGTCGTCGTAGCTGATCCCGCTCGTCGCCGCCCGGAAGGTCTGCGCCGAGACGCCGGCCGCGGCGGCCTGCGACTGGATCCCGGCGAGGCAGCCGTCGAAGTCGGCCCGGGCCGGCAGGCTCGCCAGGGGCAGGGCCGCGATGCCGGCGAAGAGACCGAGGGCGCGCGCGGTCCTCGGTCCTGTCGGGTGCTTCGGCATGTCGGCGATCCTCAGAGTCCGGGACGTAATCTGCAGCCGGAATCAGGCGACATGTGGGTTAACGAAGCGTGTGGCCGAGACGCGCACCTTGACCTCCGGATCTACCTATCGGTAGGTTGGCACCAGTGCCGCCCGAGAGAGGCGGGATGGTCGAACCAGGGAGACGCGGCCCATGATGAAGAATTGGAAGCAGTACGGCGCCGAATTGGTGAGCACGCTCGGGCGCATCGGGGCGGTCAGTCCGGCGCTACTTCAAGCCCACGATCAGCTCGCCGCCGCGACCCCGAAGGAGCCCAAGCTCGACGCGAAGACCCGGGAGCTGATCGCCCTCGCGGTGGCGGTGACGACCCGCTGCGACGGATGCATCGCCGTCCATTCCGAGGCTGCGCGCAAGGCCGGGGCCAGCAGGGAGGAGGTGGTGGAGGCGCTCGGCGTCGCCGTAGCCCTGAACGCGGGCGCCGCGCTGGTCTACACCGCGCGTGCCTTCGAGGCATTCACCGGCGAGGGCGGCTGAGCCGGCCCGCCTGCCCGGTCCGCGGCGTTCCCGGATCGACGCGGAGGGGCGCCTTCAGGATGGCGCGACCATCGCGGCTCCGCCTCCGAGGTGTCCCAGGTAGGCGCAGAGCATGTCGGCCAGGGCTCCGGCGGAGGCGTTCATGGCGGCCTCGGTCCGCACCGTCTCCGAGATGCGCTCGCCGACCTCGGCGAGGGTCATCGCGATGATCTCGCCCGCGACGCGCAGCTCCGCCTCGGGCGTTGCGGGGAGCGCCGCGCGCAGGAAGTCCTGGAACGCCCGCGTGCCGGCGAAGTGCGGCTCCGCGGCCTCGGGCGCGTCGCGATAGGTCGGGGCGGCTTCGTCCAGGGCCCGCCGCATCTCGGCCTCCGCGCATTCCGAGCGCACGAAGGCGTGGACGGCGGCGCGCAGGCGATCGTCCGGCGCCGTCTCGCGATCCAGCAGGATCCCGGCGAGGAGGGTGGTCGTGTCCCGCCACTCGTCGCTCTGCAGCTGGAACAGGATCGCCGCCTTGTTGGGGAAGTACTGATAGAGCGAGCCGATGCTCACGCCGGCCCGCTCGGCCACCCGCGCCGTCGTGAAACGCTCCGGTCCGCCATCCGCCAGAACCTGAGTGGCCGCCTGTAGGATCGCCGCGACGAGGTCGTTGGAGCGGGCCTGCCGGGGCTGTTTCCGCTTGGAGATTCCGGGACTTGGCCGATCGGGCATGGGGTGGCGCTCGGAACGCGAATAGGCGAGGGCAGGGGGCGCCGGTATTCTGCGTTGTGTTCAGTCAAACATGCAAGACGGAAAGCAACGCACCATGTCACGTTCAGCCTCTACACTCGCAGAACCGCGTATCGCATCCTTGTTAGACAGTCTCTTCGCCCAGGCGGAGACGTCCTCACCCTTGAGCGCCATCGGGGATCTTTCGGCGGACGAGCGGACGCGCCTCATGGGCAGCAGCACCGGCTATCGAGACTTCTACAGCCGGCTCAAGGACATGCCGCTCGCGGTCTCGCGGGAGACCGGCCGGCTGCTCTACATGCTCGCCCGGAGCTGCCGCGCGCGGACGGTCGTCGAGTTCGGCACCTCCTTCGGCCTCTCGACCCTTCACCTCGCCGCGGCCCTGCGCGACAACGGCGGCGGCCGGCTCGTCACCTGCGAGTTCGAGCCGTCCAAGGTGGTGCGGGCGCGGGCGAACCTGATGGAGGCCGGGTTGGCGGACCTCGTCGAATTCCGCGAGGGCGACGCCCTTCAGACCCTCGGCCTCGACCTGCCCGACGCGGTCGACCTGGTGCTCCTCGACGGGGCTAAGGGCCTCTACCCGGAGGTTCTCAGCCTCGTGGAGAGCCGCCTCCGGCCGGGCGCCCTCGTCGTCGCCGACAACGCGGATCACAGCCCGGACTATCTGGCGCGGGTGCGCGCACCGAGCCGCGGCTACCTGTCGGTCCGGTTCGCCGAGGACGTGGAACTGTCGATGCGGCTCGGGTGAGGTCTGGAAAAGCCCGAGGCCGATCCCGAACGGCGGTCGACCGCCGAGGCGGCCGCCGTCGGAACGATAGTCCGGCCGCTCAGGCCCATTCCCGATGCGCGAGCTTCTCCTCGTAGGCGTCGATGGCCGAGGCGCGCGCCAGCGTCAGGCCGATCTCGTCCAGCCCGTTCAGGAGGTTGTGCTTGCGGCCTTCCTCGATATCGAAGTGCAGCTGGCCGCCATCCGGACCCTTGATCGTCTGGGCGTCGAGGTCGATCGACAGGGTGGCGTTCGCGCCGCGCTCGGCGTCCTCGAACAGCTTCTCCAGGTCCTCGGGCGCCACGACGATCGCCAGGATGCCGTTCTTGGCGCAGTTGTTGAAGAAGATATCGGCGAAGCTCGTGGAGATGACGCAGCGGATGCCGAAATCGGCCAGCGCCCAGGGCGCATGCTCCCGGGACGAGCCGCAGCCGAAATTGTCGCCCACGACCAGGATCTTGGCGTCCCGATAGGCCGGCTTGTTCAGCACGAAGTCCGGATTCTCGGAGCCGTCCTCGCGGTAGCGCATCTCGGCGAACAGGCTCTTGCCGAGACCCGTCCGCTTGATCGTCTTCAGGTACTTCGCCGGGATGATCCGGTCGGTATCGACATTAATCGTCCGAATGGGCGCCGCGACGCCCTCGAGGGTCGTGAACTTTTCCATCGTCTGACGGCTCTTGAAGGTGGATTCTCTATCGGGGGTTTAGCAGCCCCCGGCACGGGCCGGAAGCGTCAGGCGAGGTCGGGCGCGATGGCCTGGGACAGGTTGCCGTCGTGGAGCGCGGAGGCGACCAGCGCCCCGGCGATGCCGGCCGCGCGCAGGGACCGCAGATCCTCCGGGCCGCGCACGCCTCCCGCCGCGTAGAGGCGGCGGTCCGGCACCCGCGCGCGCAGGGCCGCGAGGGCGTCGAGGGCGGGCCCCGCGCCGGCACCGACCTGCGCGAGGGTCATGGCGATCACCTCGGGCGGCCAGAGCGACGGGTCGTCGTGGAGGGAGGCCGGCCCGAGACGCTCCGCGCCGCTTGTGTCGAGGGAGAGCACGGCGCGGTCCCCGAGCGAGGTGACGAGATCGGCATCCGCCTGGCTCTCGCTGCCGATCACCGGCCGCCCGAGGCCGGAAGCCAGGAACGCGTCCACGGAGGCCGCCTCGGCGAAGCCGGCATCCACCCAGAGCGCGATGCCGGGGCAGGCGGTCGCGACGGCCTCGAGGGCGTGCAGATCCGGCGGCGTCCCGTCGATGATCGCGTCGAGATCGGCGACGTAGAGGATCCCGGCGGGCCACGCGCCGAGGAGCCCCCGCGCCACCGCGTCGGGCGCGGAGCCCTTTGCCAAGGGCGTCTCGATCGGGGCATAGGAGGAGCGCTCGCCCCGGCGCGCCCGCACCACGCGGCCGCCGCGGAGGTCGAGCACCGGGATTACCGCGAAGCCGGGGCGCCCGATCCTGTGGTCCGTCGAGGCGCGCGTCGCGGTCATATGCCTTCACCTCCTCCAGAGACCATCGGGTGGGACCTCGGCGGGGTCCACGTCAAGGCCGCGCGGATCGTGGCGGGCCGGGTGGTCGACGCCGCCCAGGTTCCCTGTCCGCTCTGGCAGGGCGTGCCGGCCCTCGACGGGGCGCTCGCCGCTCTGCCGGACTGGGCGCGCGCCGACGCCCAGCACGCCGTCACCATGACCGGCGAGCTGACCGACTGCTTCGCCGATCGGGAAGCGGGCGTGGCGGCCCTGTCCGGCTGGGCCGCCGCGCAGCTGCGGGGCCACGTGCGGATCTATGCCGGCCGCTGCGGCTTCGTCGTCCCGGAGGAGGCCGCCGCCGTGTCGGCGGATGTGGCCTCCGCCAACTGGCACGCGACGGCGGCGCTCTTCGGGCGAATCACCCCGGACGCCCTGCTGGTTGATATCGGCTCGACCACCGCGGACCTGATCCCGGTCGTCGGCGGCCGGGCCGCAGCGACCGGCTACAGCGACGCCGAGCGCCTGGAGACGGGCGAACTCGTCTACACCGGCGTCGTGCGCACGCCAGTGATCGCGCTCGCCGACCACGCGCCCTTCGCGGGCCGCCGCACCCGGCTGATGACCGAGACCTTCGCCCACATGGCCGACGTTTACCGGATCCTTGGGCTTCTGCCCGACGGAGCCGACCAGCAGGCCAGCGGCGACCGCAAGGGCAAGTCGGTCCCCGAGAGCGAGACCCGGCTCGCCCGCATCGTGGGCCGCGACCGCCGGGAGGGAACGGCGGGGGCCTGGGCGGCGCTGGCGGGTCACTTCGCCGAGGCGCAGCTGCGCCTGCTGCACGACGCGGCGGCACTCCTGCTCAGCCGGCCGGACATCGCCGCCGATGCGCCCCTGATCCTCTGCGGCGCCGGCGCCTTCCTGGGCGAGCGCCTCGCCGCACGAGTCGGGCGGCCGTCGAGGCTCCTCGTGTCGCTTCTGGGGGACCGGATCGACGGTGCGGGCGACTGGATCTCGACCTGCGGGCCGGCGGTGGCGGTCGGCATCATTGCGGCGGAGGGTGCATACGCATGAGTGCAATCAAGATCCTGGCCCGGATCCTGACGGCCCGGGTCGGCCCGCATATCGAGCTGGCCGTGGAGGCCGAGTCGGGTGAAGTCCTGAAGGTGCTCGCCACCGAGGACCAGATCGACCGGCTGGTGGACGAGCTGGAGGACATCCTCCACTCGCCCACCGGACCCGACGACGACGGGCCGCCCGAGGCCGCGTGAGGCCCGGACGCGTCCCATGAGCCTGATCGCCGCCAAGATCGCCGTGACCCCGACGCTGATGTGGGCCGTCTCGGCGGCCGCCCGGCGGTGGGGCAGCCTCGTCGGCGGCCTGCTCTCGGGCCTGCCGCTCACCTCGGCGCCGATCTCGATCTACCTCGCCGTCGAGCAGGGCGAGGGCTTCGCCGCCGAGGCCGCGGTGGGCTCGGCGGAGGGGCTCGGCGCGGTCACCCTCTGCTACCTGGCCTATGCCCTCTGCGCGCCGCGGACCACGCCGCTCCGGGCCATCGGCGCCGCCCTTGCGGCCTTCGCGCTCGGCGGGATGCTGCTGCACGGACTCGTCCGGCCCGGGCTCTGGCTCGCCACGGCCATCGACCTTCCGCTGATGGCGCTGGTGGTCGCACTCTGCCCGCCGGAGGGCGCTCAGCGGCACCGGCCGAGGCCGCCGCGCTGGGACATGCCGGCGCGCCTCGCGGCGGCGACGATCCTGGTCCTGGCGGTTTCCGGCCTCGCGCCGCTGCTCGGCCCCGGCCTGAGCGGCGTCCTCGCGCCGATCCCGATCATCTCCTGGCCGCTCATCGCCTTCGCCCGCTACCAAGACGGCGTCGGCGCCTCCCTCGACGTGGTGCGCGGCAGCGCCCAGGGCGCCTTCGGCGTGCTCGCCTTCTACGTCTGCGTCCACCTGATGGTCGGGCAGCTCGATCCTGTCCTCGCCTACGCGCTCTCGATCGCGGTGTCGGCAGCCTGCGTCCTACCCTGGCTGTTCGCGCGGCGACGCGTCCGGGCGGCCTAGGCATGATCGCAGGTCCGGCGATCCCGATGCTCGGACCCGGCTACGCGGCGGTGCCGCCCGGCCATATCGCCACGATCGTCACAAGCCTGGAGATGCTCCGCCCGCCGTGCTCGCGCCCGCCGCGACCCCTCCCGGCCGGGCTCCGGCTGGAGCCGCTTGTCCCCGCCGATCCGGATAGCTACCGGGGCCTGTTCCGCGCGGTCGGTGCCGACTGGCTCTGGTTCTCGCGGCTCACCATGCCGGAGGACGCGCTGGCGGCGATCCTCGCCGATCCGCGGGTCGAGATCCGGGCGCTCCGTCGGGGCGGGCAGAACGTCGGGATGCTGGAGCTGGACTTCCGGGAGGCCGGAACCTGCGAACTGGTGTTTCTCGGACTGACGCAGGATCTCATCGGGAACGGACTGGGTCGCGCACTCATGGACGAGGCGATCCGGCGGGCGTGGTCGCGTCCGATCGCACGGTTCTGGGTGCACACCTGCACCCTGGACCATCCCGGAGCGCTCGCCTTCTACAGGCGCTCGGGCTTCGAGCCCTACGCCGTGCACGTCGAAGTGGCGCCGGATCCGCGGCTCACGGGAGCGCTGCCCCGGGATTGCGCCGCGCACATCCCGCGGCTCGATGGCGGCGGCCGCGGGCGACCCTGAGCGCAGGCAGGCCCCTGGTACGAAAAAACCCGCGGCTGTCGACCGCGGGTCTCATCGTCAGCGCTGCGCCCGGATCAGGCGGCGGTGCGCTTGCGGGCTTCCTGCTTCGTGTCGACGCCGGCCGCTTTGATCTCGGACAGCTTCTGCGCGACGTTGCGCGAGAACACGAATTCGGCCGGGCGCTGGTTCTCGAGGCTGACCTCGGGGGCCATCGCGCCGTCGGTCTTGATGCCGCGGATCGCGTGCACCAGCGGCTTCCAGGGCTTGCGGACCGAATCGACCACCGAGGAGGCCTCGTAGCCCGAGTGGACCATGCAGTCGGCGCACTTCTCGTAGTTGCCGGTGCCGTAGGCGTCCCAGTCGGTGGTCTCCATCAGCTCCTTGAAGGTCGCCGCGTAGCCCTCGCCGAGCAGGTAGCAGGGCTTCTGCCAGCCGAACACGGTGCGGGTCGGGTTGCCCCACGGGGTGCAGTGGTAGGTCTGGTTGCCGGCCAGGAAGTCGAGGAACAGGCCCGACTGCTGGAAGGTCCACTTCTCCCGACCCTTCTCCTTGCCGTGCCGGAACACGCCGCGGAACAGCTCCTTGGTCGCCTTGCGATTCAGGAAGTGCTTCTGGTCGGGGGCGCGCTCGTAGGCGTAGCCGGGGGAGACGGTGATGCCGTCGATGCCCATCCGGGTCACGCTGTCGAAGAAGTCGGCGATCTTCTCAGGGCTGGAGTTGTTGAAGAAGGTGCAGTTGATGGTGACGCGGAAGCCCATCTCCTTGGCCTTCGCGATCGCCGCCACGGCCTTGTCGTAGACGCCGCGCTGGCACACCGACTGGTCGTGCATCTCCTTGTCGCCGTCGAGGTGGATCGACCACGTGAAGTACGGGCTCGGCTTGTACTCCTTGATCTTCTTCTCGAGGAGCAGCGCGTTCGTGCAGACGATCGCGAACTTCTTCTGGGCGATGATGCCCTCGACGATCTGCGGCAGGTCCTTGTGCAGGAGCGGCTCGCCGCCGGCGATCACCACCACGGGGGCGCCGCACTCGCGCACCGATTCGAGCGCGTCGGCGACCGGCAGGCGTTTGTTGAGGATCTCGTCCGGGTAGTCGATCTTGCCGCAGCCGGCGCAGGCGAGATTGCAGCGGAACAGCGGCTCCATCATCATCACGAGCGGGTAGCGTTTGCGGCCCGTCAGGTGCTGCTTCAGGATGTAGCCGCCGATCTTCGCGACGTACCGGAGGGGGATACCCAAGATTGCGGCTCCTTCACTTCGTCGACCCCGGGGCGTTGGGGTGCTTAACGCGAAAAAATCCCGATTTCTAGCGACCTAGCTTGGAACTAATCTCAAACGACCCCGTTTCGGCGGGATCATGACATCTTATTCCGCGCCTGACGCAACGCCGCCACATGGTCCGCATGCGCAGACGCGCTGGACTGGGAAACCCGGTCGCTGAGGTCAGCACGCGCAATGCGTCGGCAATGCGACCGAAACACCCAGATTTTGGTCAACCCGCCGAGGACGCCGTGCGCTAGCGCACATGGACGGGTGCAAGGACCACACCGAGGCGGTCGCGTTGCATTCTGGCATCGCTCTCTTTACTGAGCCCCGTGGCCGTAACGCAAGAGCGGCCCATGGTGGATCGCGGCGCGGGAGTCCATATCGGCCACGATCCGCGCGCATCGCGCCGCACGGCCGGTGCGGACAGTACAGCGTTCCTCGAACCCGAGGCGTGTCCGGGCGGAGCACGGCGCGGCCGACACAGGGGGCTCCGTATCCCGGTGGCGCCGGCCGTCGGGATCCCGCTGAGCCGGATTGGATGAGCCGGATGCGCCGGAGGCGTATCCGAGGCGAACAGGCAGGGTGCTCGTGATCGAAAGTCTCGTCGCGTTCTCGGTGCGGTATCGGTGGATCGTGATCGCCCTGGTGGCGTTCGTCACGGTCGCGAGTGCCGGCGTCGCGGCGCACCTGTTCCGAATCAATACGGATGTCGAGCGGCTGATCGACCCCAAGGAGCCGTGGCGTCAGGACGAGATCAACTACGAGCAGGCCTTCCCGCAGCGCACCAACACGATCGTGGCGGTGATCAACGGGCAGACCCCCGAGGAGACCGAGGAGGCGGCCGCCAACCTCGCCAAGGCGCTCACCGCCCACAAGAACCTGATCGAGACCGTCTATCGCCCGGACGGCGGCCCGTTCTTCGACAAGAACGGCCTGCTGCTGATGTCCCAGGCCGAACTGGACAAGACCCTCGAGGCCCTGACCCAACAGCAGGGGCTGCTCGGGCCGCTGGCCGCCGACCCGTCCCTGCGCGGCGTGATGCGGGTGCTGACGCTGGGCGCGCGCGGCGTGAAGACCGGCGACGCCAAGCTCGAGGATCTCGAGAAACCCATGGGGCAGATCGACGCCACGCTCCAGAAGGTGCTGGCGGGCCAGCCGGCGCGGATGTCCTGGCAGGAGCTGCTGTCGAACGGCGAGACCCGCGTCACGGACAAGATGAAGTTCGTGATCATCCAGCCGGTGCTGGACTTCAACGCCCTGGAGCCCGGCTACCAGGCGACGAAGCTGATCCGCAACGTCGCGCAGGACCTCAAGATCGACGCGGCCCACGGCCTGCGCATGCGGCTGACCGGCACGGTCGCGGTCGCGGACGAGGAATTCGCCACGCTCTCGGAGGATGCGGGCCTCAACAACAGCATCATCGTCGGCGCCATCGTGCTGTTCCTCTGGCTGGCCTTGCGCTCGGGCAAGCTCGTCGGTGCGGTGATCATCACGACCTTCGCGGGCCTCGTGGTCACGGCCGCCCTCGGCCTCGTCATGGTCAAGGAGCTGAACCCGATCTCGGTGGCCTTCGCGGCCCTGTTCGTCGGCCTCGGCATCGATTTCGGCATCCAGTTCTCGGTGCGCTACCGGGCGGACCGCTACGAGCAGCCGAGCCTCGACAGCGCGATCCGCGCCGCCGCCCGCGGGGTCGGCTGGTCGCTGACCCTCGCCGCAGTCTCCCTGGTGGCGGGGTTCTTCGCCTTCCTGCCCACGGCCTTCCGGGGCGTGTCGGAGCTCGGCCTGATCGCCGGCGTCGGGATGGTCGTGGCCTTCCTGTTCTCCCTGACCCTGCTGCCGGCGCTGATCGCGGTGTTCAAGCCGGAGGGCGAGAAGGCCGCTGTCCAGACCGAGTGGCTCGTCGGCGTCGATCCGTGGATCATCCGCCACCGCAAGCCGATCCTGATCGCCGTCGGTCTGGTCACGCTGGCCGGCGCGCCGCTGCTCTGGCACCTGCCGTTCGACTCCAACCCGATGCATCTGCGCAGCGCCAAGACGCAGTCGATCGCGACCTACCTCGACCTGATCAAGAACCCCGAGACCAGCCCGAACGTCATCGACGTCCTGGCCCCGAGCGTGGATGCGGTCCCGGCGCTCTCCAAGAAGCTCGCGGCGCTGCCGGTCACCGATTCGGTCAACAGCATCGACACCTTCGTGCCGCGGGACCAGGACAAGAAGCTCGCGCAGATCGCCGACACGGCGCAGCTCCTCGATCCGGTGCTCAACCCCGGCCGCCGCCCGCCGCCGCCCACCGATGCCGACAACGTCAAGGCCCTGAAGGACGCCGCAACGGCGCTCAACGGCGTGGCGAACGAGCCGAAGGGCGACGCGAAGGGCGCCCAGGTCGCCAAGCAGCTCGCCGGCACCCTCGACAAGCTCGCCGCCGGCCCGGTCCAGCAGCGCGAGGCCGCCTCGGTCGCCCTGACCAAGGATCTCGGCCCGCTGCTGGCGCATCTGCGCGACCTGCTGCACCCGGAGAAGATCACCCTCGACAACCTGCCGCCGCAGCTCAAGGCCGACTGGGTGGCGGCGGACGGCCGCGCCCGCATCGAGGTCCACCCCAAGGGCGACTCGAACGACGATCAGGTGCTGCGTACCTTCTCGGACGAGGTGCTGAAGGTCGCGCCCCACGCCACCGGCGCGCCGGTGGCGACCACGCAGTCGAGCTACACCATCCTGGGCGCTTTCGTGCAGGCGGCTGTGACGGCCTTCGTGCTGATCTTCGTCATCCTGTCGGTGGCGCTGCGCAAACCCTGGGATGTGGCGATGACGCTGGGCCCGCTGGTGATCGCGACCCTGTGGACTCTGATGGCCCTTCGCATCGTCGGCATGCCGCTGAACTTCGCCAACATCATCGCCCTGCCGCTGATGCTGGCGGTCGGCGTGGCCTTCCACATCTACTACGTGATCGCGTGGCGGGCGGGCGTGACCGACATGCTCGCCTCCAGCCTGACCCGGGCGATCTTCTTCTCGGCGCTGACCACCGGCAGCGCCTTCGGGTCGCTGGTCCTGTCGAGCCATCCGGGCACGGCCAGCATGGGCAAGCTGCTGGCGCTGTCGCTGTTCTTCACCCTGGTGGCGGCGTTCTTCGTGGTCCCGGCGACGCTGGGCGAGCCGCCGGTTCAGCCGGATGAGGATCGCCCGGAAGCCGAGAAGGCCGCGGGCGCGGCGCTGAGGAAGAGCACCACGATGAAGGATCCGGTCCCGGCCAAGTAGCGGCCGGTCAGAGAGCCTTCTCGAAGAAGAGATCCGGGTAGGGGTCGTCGTTGAAGCGGTCGATCTCCACCCAGCCCGAGCGCCGGTAGAGGGCCAACGCCTCGGGGAGGGCGCTGTTGGTGTCGAGCCGCAGCGTCCGGATGCCGAGGTCGCGGGCGGCGGCCTCGGCCTCGCCCATCAGGCGTTTGCCGAGACCGAGGCCCCGGGCGGCCGGATCGATCCAGAGCCGCTTGATCTCCGCGACCGGGCCGCCGTTGCCCTTGAGTCCGACGCATCCCACCGGCAGGCCGTCCGCGACGGCGAGCAGGAAGGTGCCGCGCGGCCGCACCATATCGGCGGCCTCGGGATCGCAGGACAGGGCCACGTCGAAGCCGCCCGCGAAGCGCGCGGCCAATTCCGCATAGTACGCACCGAGGCTGGACCGGGCCGGCTCGCTCGCCGGGTCGGCCTCTTCGATCCCGATGGTGTCGGCGGCCAGCACGAGGGCAACGCGATCCATGGCGTTCAGAAGAGCATCAACCTGCGGGGCGCGCGCCAGAAGTTCCGCGGCGCGGGCGTCGGACAGATCCTCGTAGGCCCGGAACTCCCGCTGCCCCGCCTCCGTCAGGGTTGCGACCCGGCGGCGTCCATCCGCGGGGTGCGCCGCGATCTCGATCAGACCCTCGTCCTCCAAGCTCCGCAGCAGGCGGCTCATGAGGCCGGAATCGAGACCGAGATAGGCACGGACCGCGGCGATGTCGGTCCGCCCGGCCCCGATGGCGTTCAGGACGCGCGCCGCCCCCAGGGGTCGACCCCGGCCGAGGAAGGAGTTGTCGAGTGCGCCGACCTCGGCTGTTACAGCGCGGGCGAAACGGCGGATTCGGGCGACGGCGCTACGATCCATGATATCTGACTTTAGTCAGATATCTCGGGAGATCAACGCAGGAAGTCGGAGAAGCCGCCCCGGATCGCGCCGGAGCTCTCGGCCGCCGCACGGGATGTGGACGCCACCAGCGCGTCCCGTTCGTCGGCGTAGCGATAGCCCGGGGCTTCCCCCGGGAATCCGCCGCCGGTGGCCGGATGCGTGTAGAGTTCGGTCAGGCCATCCGGGAGATGCGTGAGCAGCGCCGCCACCCGGGCGGGGGTCATGGCGCCGGACCACGCGAGCCCGAGGGTCCGGTCCGGGATCAGCAGCCCGGCCTGCCGGGCGCGCACGGCGAGCAGCGCCGCCCAGGGGGCGATGTCGAGGGCCGGCTTCGGGCGGGCGCCAGGCTCGGCGCGGCGCAGGATCTCACGCGGCTCCCGGGGCACCCGCAGGGCGCGCATCCCGAAATTGCGGCCGATGCGCAGGACCGCGCCCGCGATCAGCGGGTGGACGTGGAAGTGCTTGTGGGCGTTGACATGGTCCAGCGGCAGCCCGGTCGCCCGGTAGGCCTCGAACTGCGCCCGGACCTCGGCGGCGAGCTGGCGCCGGGCCGCGGGCCTGCGGGCGAAGTCGAGGCCGAGTCGGGCCATGTCGGCGCGCATCAGGCCGGCGTCATCGGTCAGGTCGGGCAGCTCGGCGGCCGGCAGGGTCGGCCACGCCTCGACGAGGACGAGGTGCAGCCCGACTCGCAGGGACGGCATCCGCCGGGCCCGCGCCACGGCGTCGGCGGCGGCCGGCGCCGAGACCATCAGGCTCGCCGCCGTGAGGATCCCGTCGCGATGGGCCTGCTCGACGGCCTCGTTGACCTCGGGGCTCAGCCCGAAATCATCCGCGGTGACGACCAGACGCTTCACGGTAACCTCGTAACGGGTGTCGAGAGGGCGCGCCCTCTCGCGGGTCCAGGGCGGAGCCCTGGAAGAGGGGCGGGGCTCTGCCCCGCACTCCCCGCTGGGGCCGGCAGGCCCCGGACCCCTGACTTACGCCGCCTTGGCTGTGCCCTGACGCTCCTTGAGGAAGCGGTAGAACTCCACGCCCTCGCGCAGGCGGCGCTTCATCATGTCGGGCGAGCGCACCATCTCGCTGACGATCGAGGCGATCTTCGGCGCGCGGAAGTAGAACTTCTTGTAGAACTCCTCGACCGAGGTGAAGATCTCGGTGTGGGAGAGATGCGGGTAGTGCAGGGGCGCGACCTGCACGCCGTTCTCGTCGACGAGTTCGGCGTTCTCGATGTCGAGCCAGCCGTTCTCCACCGCCTGCTTGTACAGGAAGGTGCCCGGGTAGGGTGCCGCCAGCGAGACCTGGATCGTGTGCGGGTTGATCCGCTTGGCGAAGGCGATCGTCTCCTGGATCGTCTCCTTCGTCTCGCCCGGCAGGCCGAGGATGAAGGTGCCGTGGATGGCGATGCCCAGGTCGTGGCAGTCCTTGGTGAACTTCTCGGCGACCTCGACCCGCATGCCCTTCTTGATGTTGTGTAGGATCTGCTGGTTGCCGGACTCGTAGCCGACCAGCAGCAGGCGCAGACCGTTCTCCTTGAGCACCTTCAAGGTCTCACGCGGCACGTTCGCCTTGGCGTTGCACGACCACGTGACGCCCAGCTTGCCGAGCTCGCGGGCGATCTCCTCGGCGCGCGGGAGGTTGTCGGTGAAGGTGTCGTCGTCGAAGAAGAACTCCTTGGTCTGGGGGAACTCCTTCAGGCAGTACTTGATCTCCTCGATCACGTGGGCGACCGAGCGGGTGCGGTAGGTGTGGCCGCCGACCGTCTGCGGCCAGAGGCAGAAGGTGCAGCGGCTCTTGCAGCCCCGGCCCGAGTAGAACGAGATGTAGGGGTGCTTCAGGTAGCCGATGAAGTACTTCTCCATCTCCAGGTCACGCTTGTAGACGCTGGTGACGAAGGGCAGCTGGTCCATGTCGGTCATGATCTCGCGGTCCTCGTTGTGGACCACGACACCGTTGGCGTCGCGATAGGACAGCCCCTTGATCTCCGACATCGGGACGCCCTCGGCGACTTCCTTGACGGTGAAGTCGAACTCGTTGCGGGCGCAGAAATCGACCACCGGGGCCTGGGCCATGGCGCCGGCGGCATCGACCGCGACCTTGGCGCCGATCAGGCCGGCGATCAGCTTCGGGTTGGCGGCCTTCAGCGCCTCGATCGTCTTCACGTCGGACTTGAACGACGGCACCGAGGTGTGGAGCACGACGAGGTCGAAGTCGTTGGCCTGGGCGACGATCTCGGGGAGCTTGATGTTGTGCGGCGGCGCATCGATCAGCTTCGAGTTCGGCACCAGGGCGGCCGGCTGGGCCAGCCAGGTCGGGTACCAGAACGACTTGATCTCGCGTTTGGCCTGGTAACGGGAGCCGGCACCGCCGTCGAAACCGTCGAAGGTGGGGGCCTGGAGGAAGAGCGTGCGCATGGGGTTCAAGGCCTCAGGGCAGTGCCGGGGGAGGGGCGGAGGACGAGGAAGCCGGGTTCAGCGGAGCGGCGCGCCGGCATCGCGGCCGAGTTCGGCGTCCGGGATCAGGGTACCGTCCGCAACCACGTGATAATCGTGACCTTTCCATGTCACCGCCCCCGACACGAAGGCCCAGGCGAAGTTCAGGAAGGAGAGGATGTCGCGGATCGGCAACAGTCCGTAGGGGTGCGGGGCGAGGCCGAAGGCCCGCTCGAGCTGACGGCAGAGCAGGATGCGACTCGCGAGGGCGAAGCCGGCGACCCACAGCGCGGCGGTGCCGCTGCCCGGCAGCAGGGCGGCCACGAGGGCCAGGGGGACGGCGTGCGTGATGATCGAGCCGGCATAGCCCGCCGGATCGACCGTGCGGATGGTACGGTTCCAGCGCAGCTCGTGCCGCCAGAGGCCGGACAGATCCGTATCGACGCTGGTGTGGCCGATGGTGAAGCTCGGGATCACCATCCGGCCGCCGAGGCCGCGCAGGGCGGCACCGATCGCGTAGTCGTCCGCGAGGTCGTCGCGGAAGCGGCGGAACCCGCCGACCGCCTCAAGGCTCGCCCGGGTGAAGGCGACCGTGGAGCCGAAGCAGGGCTTGGCCAGCCCGAGGCTCAGGCCCATCACGACGTTGGGCAGGAACTGCGCGTCGATCGCCAGGGTGGAGAGCTGGTCGTACAGCCCCCGGAAGGCCGGAACGCCGTGGTAGAGGCAGGTGACGCCGGACACGCCCTCCTGCGAAAGCTCCGCGACGAGGCGCTCCAGATAGTCGGGCGGAACCACCATGTCGCTGTCGGCCAGCACCACCACCTCGTGGGTGATGGCCTCGGCCATGTTGATCAGGTTCGAGACCTTGCGGTTCGAGCCGTGCTGGCGGCCATCGATGACGAGGTCGATCCGGGCCTGGGGGTAGGCCTGCTTCAGCCGCTGCACCACGCCGATGGCGGGATCGCCGGCCTTCTGGACGCCGAACACAACCTGCACCGGGCCGGCATAGTCCTGGCGCAGCACGGTCTCGAGATTCGCATACAGGTTCGGCTCGAGGCCGCAGAGAGGCTTGAGCACGGTCACGGACGGCCGGCGCGAGCCGGGCGCGAGCACCGGGGCGGGGCGGGCCGCGTAGCGGCCGGCGCAATAGGCGGCCGCCAGCCCGTAGAGGCAGCCCGCCGCCGCCAGGATCAGGCAGATCAGCGAGAGCCACGAAAGGCTGTGCAGCGCCAGCGAGGAGAGATCCATCCGGTCGGGTCCGTGCGATCGTCCGGCCGCCTCAGGCGGCGATGGCCATGGGCGGCCGGTTCAGTTCGCCCCCGTCGGTCAGGCTCACGGCGTCGGCTTGGCGGCGAGCATGCCGTCGGCGCGCTGCCGGAGGAATTTCACGACGCCGTCGGCCCCACCGGATTTCAGCGGCGCCGAGAGGGCGTTGCGCTGGGCGGCGATCTCGCTGACGTCGCCGTTGAGCAGCACGTCCTGGATTCGGTTGCTGTCGCTCACGACGAAGTCGACCTCGGAATCGTCGCCGTCCGAGGCGGTGACGCGGGTCGGCACCACGCGCTGGGAGCCGCGCTCCTCGACCTTCGGCGTCACGTCGAACTTGCCGCCTGCGGCGCGGGCCAGCCGGTTGGCGTAGGTGACGGTCAGGCTGCGCTTGAACGCGTCGATCACCGCCGCCTGCTGCTCCGGGGTGAAGCTCGACCATTTCGAGCCGACGGCGACCCGCGTCATGGCGGGGAAATCGAATGCCTTGTCGAGGGCCGGTCCCACGGCCTCGACCCGCGCGGGCAGGGGACCGGGGCCATCCTTCAGTGCCGCGCTGAACGCGGCGTACAGGTCGCGCACGGTCTGGACGGCGGGATCGTCCGCGGCCCACGCCTGGATCGGGACGAGCAGGGGGGCGGCCAGGAGGACGGCGGCCGCGAGACGGCGGGTCAGGCGCACTTCTTCAACTCCTCGCCGTCGCCGAGCCGCGCGACCATGCGGGGCGGGGCGTAGCTGTAGAACGGCCCCAGGGTCGCGGGCTGGGACACGCGGGTTGCCCTGCTTCCGCCGGCGGTTTCCACCTCCCGGTCCTCGTCCTCGGGCGCCTCGGCACGGAGTCTGGCCTCGAGCCGGTGCCAGAGGAGGAGGCTCGGCAGTCCGACGCCGAGATCGGCGAAGCGCTTGACCAGCGACAGGGCGAGCGCCGCCTCGGCCGGGATATCGAACAGGCCGCACAGGGCGATCAGGCCGCCCTCCTGGGCCCCCAGCGCGCCGGGCACCGCGAAGGCGGCGCCGCGCACGGCCTGGGCGAGGCTCTCGATCATCAGCGCCTGCGCGAAGTCCACGGGATAGCCCATGAAGCGCAGGCAGACATAGACCTCCAGCGTGCCGATCACCCAGCCGACCAGGTGGACCGCCAGGGCCGCCGCGAAGCGCCCGTGGTTGCCGTAGAGCCGGCGGAGGCTGTCGTAGAGCTGGTCGATGGCGCCGAAGGCCCGCCACTCGCGGCCGGAGGCGAAGCGGCTGAGCAGGCCCTGGATCAGCCGATGACCCGCCTTCCGCTGGATCAGGTAGAAGGCGCCGAGCGCGGGGACCGCCAGGGCCAGGCCGCCCTCGACGGTGTGGGCGATCGGCCCGTCGCCGGAGATCAGCACCAGCAGGGCGAGACCCGCCACGGTGAAGAGAAGCTGCGTCAGCGCCTGGGTCATCAGGTCGACGAACATGCTGGCGCCCGCGAGCGCCCCCGGCACGCCGCGCTTGGCCAGCAGGCGCGCGCCGACGAAGTCGCCGCCCACCGTGGCCACCGGCAACAGGGTGTTGATGCCCTCGCGCACGAAGCGCAGCAACACGCAATCGGCGAGCTTGGCCGTGCCGGCGGGGAACACCACGTGCCAGCCGAGGCCGGCCCAGGCGACGGCCACGATGCGGGCGAGCACCACCAGGGCGGCGCCCCACCCGGCGCTCACGACGGCGGCCGATACGTCTTCCAGGCCGGAGGACATGAACAGGCCGACGACCGTGCAGAGACCGGCGATCGAGGCCAAGGTCGTCAGGCGCTTCATTGTCGTCTTTCAAGCTCGCAAAAGGCTTGATGCGGGAAATCGGCCACGGTCGCGGCAGAAATAGGTCCGCCAGGCCGAGAACGTTTCTGCCACGTTGCAGCACGGATTAGCGGTGTCTATCACCCGTTTGACACACCGGGGGCCAAAGCGGCGCGGGGCCTGAGGGCCTACGCAGAAGGCCGCGGCACGTCGCAGAAGGGGCACACGTCATGGAGCGCGAATCACCGATCACGGCCCTGGAGGCCGTGACCGACGACACGCATGCCGGCGGCTTCGCGGCGGGATCGAGCCCGGGCGTCCCGGCGCCGCACTCGCCTGTGATGGCCTGGAACGAGTGGGACCCGCTGGAGGAGGTGATCGTCGGCTCGCTCGACGGCGCCACGATCCCGACCCACCACCTGACGGTGATCTTCAACCTGCCGCGTGCCGCGCAGCCCTTCTACCGGCTGGCGAGCGGCTGGAAGTATCCGAAGTTCATGAAGAAGCTCGCCCAGGCCGAGCTCGACAACTTCATCGGGATCCTGGCCGGAGAGGGCGTGAAGGTTCGCCGCCCCGACACGGTGGACTTCTCCAAGAAGTTCAAGGCGCCGCGCTGGACCTCCCGCGGCTTCTGCGTCGCCTGCCCGCGCGACCCGTATCTCGTGATCGGCGACGAGATCATCGAGAGCCCGATGTGCTGGCGCTCGCGCTACTTCGAGGGCGATGCCTACCGGTCGTTGTTCAAGGAATACTTCCGCGCCGGCGCGCGCTGGACCTCGGCGCCGCGCCCGCAGCTCACCGACGACCTGTACAACTACGACTACCGGGTGCCGAATCTGAAAGCCGGCGAGCCCATGCAGTTCACCGTGAACGAGTTCGAGCCGGTCTTCGACGCCGCCGACTTCGTCCGCTGCGGCCGCGACCTGTTCGTGACCCGCTCGAACGTGACGAACCTGATGGGCATCGAGTGGCTGCGCCGCCACCTCGGCCCGGGCTTCCGCATCCACGAGATCGAGAGCCGCTGCCCGCAGCCGATGCACATCGACTCGTCGTTCATGCCGCTGGCCCCCGGCAAGGTGCTGGTGAACCCGGACTACATCGACGTCGAGAAGCTGCCCGCCGTGCTCAAGAAGTGGGATGTCCTGATCGCCCCGCGCCCCGACCCGGTCGAGGGCTTCATGAGCAAGATCTCGATGTGCTCGCCCTGGACCTCGATCAACGTCCTGGCGATCACCGAGAAGAAGATCGTCGTCGACCAGAGCCAGCCGACGCTGATCAAGGCTCTGAAGGACTGGGGCTTCGACCCGATCCCGGCGCCGTTCCTCAGCTACGGCCCGTTCGGCGGCTCGTTCCACTGCGCCACGCTCGACGTGCGCCGCCGGGGCGTGCTCAAGTCGTACTTCTAGGACCTGCGCCGTCGCCCTCTCTCCTCATGGGGAGAGGGCGCAGCCGGGACGGGAATATGTCCTGACCGACACTTCCCGGGAAAGGCACCGTGTCATTCCGGGGCGCCGCAGGCGAGCCCGGACCCGAAGGGGCAGGCCGAAGGCGGGCAATCCAGATGCCTTGTCAGTGCGAGGCCCCGGCAAGTCGGCGGCTCCGGATCCCGGGCTCCGCTGCGCGGCCCCGGGATGACGGGGAGCGTTCGCGCGCCCGTCCAGATCCCCGCTCGCTCAGGAAAACGGAGCTTCGCCTCCGATCGAGGGGGTTCAGCGCGCCGCGATCCCCTCGATCAGCGCCTTGTTGAACCCATCTGGATCCGACATCTGCGGCGCGTGTCCGAGTTCGGGAAACGCCACGAGCCGGGCACCCGGGATCGCCTTCGCGGCGGCCTTCCCGAGTTCGGGGTAGTTGCCGAGGCTCGCCCGCAGCTCCGGCGGCGCGAGATCCTTGCCGATGGCGGTATTGTCCTTCTGGCCGATCAACAGGAGCGTCGGCACCGTGATCTGCGGGAACCGGTAGACCACCGGTTGCGTCACGATCATGTCGTAGAGGAGCGCCGAATCCCAGGCGACCGCCTCCTTGCCGGGTCCGTTGTTGAGGCCGGCCAGCATGTCCACCCATTGGTCGTAGCGTGGCTCCCAGGTGCCGGCGTAGTAGGTCGCCGTCTCGTAGGCGCGGATCGAGGCCGCCGAGACCTTCAGCTCGCGCTGATACCATTGCTCCAGGGAAATCGGCGGCAGGCCCCTGGCGCTCCAATCCTCGAGTCCGACGGGATTGACCAGCACGAGCTGCTCGACCTCCTTCGGGTAGAGCAGGGCGTAGTGCGCGGCCAGCATGCCGCCGGTGGAGTGGCCGACCACGACCGGTCGCTCGATCCCGAGCTTACCCAACAGGGCGTGGGTGTTCTCGGCGAGCTGGCGGAAGGTGAACTGGTAGGCGGCCGGCTTGCTCGACTTGCAGAAGCCGATCTGGTCCGGCGCGACGACCCGGTAGCCGGCCGCGCCAAGCGCCCGGATCTGGCTCTCCCAGGTGGCCGCGCAGAAGTTCTTGCCGTGGAACAGCACGACCGTGCGGCCGTTCGGCGTCGCGGGACGGATGTCGAGATAGGCCATCTGCAGCGGCTGGCGCTGAGACGTGAAGGTGAAGCGCTCGACCGGGAACGGATAGGCGAAGCCTTCGAGTTCCGGTCCGTAAGCCGGCTGCGGCAGCGGCTCCGCCGGAGCGCTCCCTGGCAGCGCCAGGGCGAGTAGGACGTAGGCGAGGGCGAATCGGAGCATGGCAGCGTCGGACCTGGTCGGTGAGCGGCGGTCGGCGCCGCACCGCCCGCCCAGATCGGGCATTCGGGCGCCGCTGTCCATGCGCCGCTGTCCATGCGCCGCAGCCATGCGCGGCGGCACAGGTTCGCGCTTCCGTCCGGCCGCGCTATCTGCTGATCGCTCCCGTCTCCAGCCGCGGATGTCCCCGATGCTGCGCCTCCCCGCCCAGGTCGCCCTCGCCGGTGCGCTCACGTTCGGGCCTGCGCCTGCCCGCGCGGCCGATGCCTGCGATGTCCTCGCCGCCAAGGTGATCCGCTCCACGGGGGCGTCCCTGGCCGGCCGGGCAGGACCGGTCGCGGTGTTCCGCGCTCAGGATGCCGAGCGGATGAGCCTCGATTGCCGCGTCCCCGCACGGATGACGGTGGCGTCCCTGGATCGCGAGCCGCCACCCGCCTACTTCGTCCTGATCGGGCTTGCGGCGCGGGCGCTCGCCGGCGCGGACGCCGCCGCGGCCGAGGTGCTGGCGCTCAACCTCCATCAGGCCAGCCTGCTGGCCGGCGCCCCGCGGCGCGGCGCCAGCGGCCGGGCACTCATGCTGTGCGAGACCGGCCCGCGCGGGGACGCCCTGCGCGACGATCTCACCGTCTGCCGGATCGCGGTCCGGACCGGACTTTCGCGGGTGCGCAGCAAGGGGTAGACCGGCGGCCATGTCGATCCTCGCTGAATCCGGCCCCGTCGTTCAAGTCGGCGGCGTGCGCTTCGCCAATCACCTGCCGCTCACGCTGATCGCCGGACCGTGCCAGCTCGAAGGGCGCGGCCATGCCCTGGAGGTCGCCGCCGCCCTCAAGGAACTGGCGGCCGGCCTGGGCCTGGGCCTCGTGTTCAAGACCTCCTTCGACAAGGCCAACCGCACCTCCGGCAAGGCCGCCCGCGGCATCGGCCTCGACGGCGCGCTCCCGGTCTTCGCCGAGATCCGCGAATCCCTGGGGCTGCCGGTGCTCACCGACGTGCACGCCGCGGAGCAATGCGCCCGCGCCGCCGAGGCGGTGGACGTGCTCCAGATCCCCGCTTTCCTGTGCCGCCAGACCGACCTGCTCCTGGCCGCCGCCGCGACCGGACGGGCGGTCAACATCAAGAAGGGCCAGTTCCTGGCGCCCTGGGACATGAAGCACGTGGCCGCCAAGGTGACGGAGGCCGGCAATCCGAACGTCATCGTCACCGAGCGGGGCGCCTCCTTCGGCTACAACACCCTGGTGTCGGACATGCGCAGCCTGCCGATCATGGCGCAGGTGACGGAGGGTGCCCCGGTGGTGTTCGACGCCACCCATTCCGTGCAGCAGCCGGGCGGGCAGGGAGCGAGTTCCGGCGGCCAGCGGGAATTCGTCGCCGTCCTGGCCCGCGCCGCCGTGGCGGTGGGCGTTGCGGGCGTCTTCATCGAGACCCATCCCGACCCGGACCGGGCCCCCTCCGACGGCCCCAACATGGTGGCGCTCAAGGATATGCCGGCGCTTCTGGAGGAACTCATCGCCTTCGACCGGCTGGCCAAACGCCGCGCCGCCTGACGGGCTCAGGCCGCGACCGGCTCCAGCACGTGGATCCGGAGGGGCTGGACGAGTGCGTAGCGGCCGTCGGCGTCGCGCGCCGCCGCCCTCAGGAAGGCGGCCTCCACGATCGAGCGCCGGTCTTGGATCGTCGCCGCGCGGGCCGGATCCACGGCGCAGACGCGGGTGAGGAAGCCGTCGAGGGAGGCGAAGCTCTCGCGCCGCTCGACCGTGACATCCCTCCGGCACACGAAGGCGCCGCGGGACAGGGACGCCGCGATGGCGTCCTGGGCCGCTGCCCGGATCGCGGTCTCGTCCTCGATCGGTCGCAGGGCATCGAAGAAGCTGCCGGCCGCGAGGGGCTCCACAACGACGATGGACCCGCCGGCCGCCAGCACGCGCGCGGCCTCGCCGAGGGCGGCCGCGGGATCGGGCACGTGATGCAGGGCGTTGAGCATCACGGCGCCGTCGAAGCTGGCATCGGGAAAGGGAAGGGCCTCGCCGCCGGCGGCCTCGAACCGCGCTTCCGGCACGGCAGCCCGTGCGCTGGCGAGGGCCGCCGTGCCGGGATCGATCCCGGTGACGGCCGCCCCGCCATCGACCAGCCGCCGTGCGAGCGTCCCGGGTCCGCAGCCGATGTCGAGGATCCGCTTCCCCGCCAGCGGCGCGAAGGTGTCGCGGATCAGGCTCAAGGCGTCCATTGAGAGTCCTCCGGATCTCTCCCTAGCATGCCCCGTCACAGGACGGGCGCCTCCTCGCCGTCGGGATGGCTCGATCGTCCCGGCCCGGCGACCGGCTCCCCCCCGCGGGTATCGTCGGGAAGCCCCTGCGCAAGAGTTGGCGCTGGATCCGCACACAGATCGGCAAGCTTGGCGGTGCCGCCGGCCCTGCAGGGGATGATGAACGGCGGTTCATAATTTCGGTTGTGTGCGGATGCGCACCTAAACCCGATCCGAAAGCTGGAACTCACTCTGCGCGGCCACGTTATTGGGCATGTTCGATCGAGGATCGAGAAGGAACACTATGCGCAAGATCGGTATCATTGCTACCGCCGCCGCCATGGCGCTCGGCAGCGTCGCCGCCACCACGGGCGCCGAGGCGCGTCCCTACGGCTACCATGGCGGTTACGGCGGCTACGGCCACGGCTACTACCGCGGTCGCCGCGGCATCGGCACCGGCGCCGCGATCGGCCTCGGCATTGCCGGCCTCGCGGCCGGTGCGATCGCTGCCGGCGCGGCCCGCGACAGCTATTACGGCGGCGGCTACGGCTATGCCCCGTCCTACGGCTACGCCCCGGTCTACGGCGGCTACGGCTACGCCAGCCCGGGCTACGGCTACTACGGCTACGGCTACTGAGATCTGAGATCCGCGAGGATCGGAGGGCGACTGGCGCGAGCCGGTCGCCCTTTTCGTTTGGTCGCTCAACGACCGCGGTAGGGCGGCACGCCAGGTTCGGGCAGCCACGCATTCTTCGGCAGTTCGCCCGTCTGCCAGAACACGTCGATCGGAATGCCGCCGCGGGGATACCAGAACCCGCCGATGCGCAGGTAGCGCGGCGCGAGGAGGTCGCGCAGCCGCTTGCCGATCGCCACCGTGCAGTCCTCATGGAATGCTCCGTGGTTGCGGAACGACCCGAGGTAGAGCTTCAGCGACTTCGACTCCACCAGCCAGTCGCCGGGCACGTAGTCGATCACCAGAATCGCGAAATCCGGCTGGCCGGTGACTGGGCAGATGGAGGTGAATTCGGGCGCGGTGAAGCGGGCGACGTAGTCGGTATCCGCGTGCGGGTTCGGCACACGGTCCAGGCGAGCCTCCTCGGGAGAGGTGGGGAAGGGGGTCGGCTGGCCGAGCTGCAAGTCGTCGGTGGAGGTCGTGTCGTTGGTGGAGGTCATGGCGCGCATATAGAGCCTGGCAGCGCCGTGCGCATCCGTCTGAGTCGCGACGCTTTCCCGGACGGCTCCGGCTGTGCGCTGGCCGTTCCGGCGCTTGCCGCCGGCCGCGGCTTGACGGATAAGCCGCCGCGATGCGCCGCACCCTCTGATTTGGGCGCGGTCGCCGACCCGCGGCCCCCGCGAGAGGACGTTCCATGACCGCGATCACCAATATCAGCGCCCGCGAGATCCTCGACAGCCGCGGCAACCCCACGGTCGAGGTCGACGTCATCCTGGAGGACGGCTCCTTCGGCCGCGCGGCGGTCCCGTCGGGGGCCTCCACGGGCGCCCACGAGGCGGTGGAGCTGCGCGACGGCGACAAGAACCGGTTCCTCGGCAAGGGCGTACTGAAGGCGGTCGAGGCGGCGCAGACCGAGATCCTCGACGCGATCGGCGGCATGGAGGCCGAGGATCAGGTCGCGGTCGACGAGGCGATGATCGAGCTCGACGGCACGCCCACTAAGGCGCGGCTCGGCGCCAACGCGATCCTGGGCGTGTCGCTGGCGGTGGCCAAGGCCGCGGCCGAGGCCTCGGGCCTGCCGCTCTACCGCTACGTCGGCGGCGTGCAGGGCCGGGTGCTGCCGGTGCCGATGATGAACATCATCAACGGCGGCGCGCATGCCGACAACCCGATCGACTTCCAGGAATTCATGATCATGCCGGTCGGCGCGGACTCGATCGCCGAGGCCGTGCGGATGGGCTCCGAGGTGTTCCACACCCTCAAGAGCAAGCTGAAGAAGGCCGGCCACAACACCAATGTCGGCGACGAGGGCGGCTTCGCTCCGAACCTGCCCTCCGCCGAGGCCGCCCTCGACTTCGTGATGGACGCGATCAGCGCCGCCGGCTTCAAGCCCGGCCAGGACATGGCGCTCGCCCTCGACTGCGCGGCGACCGAGTTCTTCAAGGACGGCGCCTACGCGTACGAGGGCGAGGGCAAGACCCGCACCATCGAGGCGCAGGTCGACTACCTCGCGCAGCTCGTCGCCACCTACCCGATCGTCTCCATCGAGGACGGCATGTCGGAGGACGACTGGGCCGGCTGGAAGCTCCTGACCGACAAGGTCGGCGCGCAGTGCCAGCTCGTGGGCGACGACCTGTTCGTCACCAACGTCGAGCGGCTGTCGCGCGGCATCGCGGAGGGCACGGCCAACTCGATCCTGATCAAGGTCAACCAGATCGGCTCGCTCACCGAGACCCTGGCGGCGGTCGATATGGCCCAGCGCGCCGGCTACACCGCGGTGATGTCGCACCGCTCCGGCGAGACCGAGGATTCGACCATCGCGGACCTCGCGGTCGCCACCAATTGCGGGCAGATCAAGACCGGCTCGCTCGCCCGCTCGGACAGACTGGCCAAGTACAACCAGCTGATCCGCATCGAGGAGGGCCTGGGTCCGCAGGCGCTCTATGCCGGCCCCGCGGCGCTCAAGCAGTTCGCCCGCCGCTGATCCGTCAATCCCGTCGTTCCGGGGCCGCACAGCGGAGCCCGGAACCCGGATCCGCCGCCGGAGCAAGATCTGGGAGAATCTGCGCGTCTGGATTGCCCGCCTTCGGCGTGCCCCTCCGGGTCCGGGCTCGCCGACGGCGACCCGGAATGACGGCGCCCGCCTCAGGGGATCGCCGCATCGGACGGCTCCGCCGGCACGGTCCAAACCCGCATCGGCCGGGATAGGCCTCGCAGCTCGATCGTCCCGACCGGCTCCAGACGGCGCTCGCAGCGCTCGGCGAAGGAGTCCGACACCAGGAGATCATGGCCCAGCGCCGCGCACTGGCTCTCGATCCGGCTGGCCTCGTTGACCGCCCGCCCGATGATCGTGAAGTCGAGGCGGCGCTCGGTCCCGACATTGCCGTAGATCACCGTCCCGAAATGCACGACGCATTCGGCCGGGAGCTCGGGCAGTCCGGCCACGCGGCGCCGGGCGTTGAGCGCCGCGTTGGCGGCGAGCCCTTCGGTCGCGGCGGCGAGGGCGGCACCGCAGACCGGGCAGGGGAGAGTGTCGGCGTCCGGAACCGGGAAGATCGCCAGGAAGCCGTCGCCGAGGAACTTCAGGATCTCGCCGCCGTGCCGTGCCACCGGATCGCCCAGCGCGTCGAAGTGCTCGTTGAGCCACGTGACCATGTCGGCCGGGTCCACCCGGTCGGCCAGAGCCGTGAAACCGCGCAGGTCGTTCAGCAGGATGGCGGCCGGCACGGCGCGCCCCTCGCCCCGCCGGATCTGGCCGTCGAGGATGCGCTCGGCGGTGGACCGGCCGAGATAGGTGGCGGAGACTTCGCGGAACGTGTGGGCCAAGCCCATCTTGGCCATCGCCAGCGTCAGGAATGGAAGGACATCGGCGATGGCGGAGAGATGCGCGTCGGTGAAGCCGGCGGCGTCGCGTGTACAGAACGAGACCGCGATGCCCCGCAGGGCGGTGCCGGGGGCGAACTCGGCGATGTGCAGCACGTAGTCGATGCCGCCCTGCGCCCCGAGGGCCTTCAGGACCGGGAAGTCCACCGCCAGTCCGGGCGCGTCGAGGCGCCATCGGCCGAAGGTCTCGCCCGTCTCCACCAGGGCGTAGACCGGGCTCAGCAGCCAGTCGCTCTCCTCATCGGCGCCGTGGGCGTTGGCGACGAACGACATGCCCTCGCCCGCGTGCCAGTTCAGGCTGACACCGCGCAGCGTCGGGTCGAGCGCTGGCGCCATGACGCTCACCCGCCAGACGGGGGTGCCGGCCTCGACCAGCGCCTCACAGAAGCCGGCGAGCAGGGTGTCGTGATCGTCGGTCGCCGTGGCGTGCGCGGCGATCCAGCGTCCCAGGTGTGTCAGGTCCATCCCGCAGGCTCGCCCCTGTCCGTGCTGGCCGCGCCATGCGGCCGAAAAGAACCGTTAACCTTTCCGCGCCAGGGTCACGCCATGGTCGTGCGCCGCCGAGTCAGAATGGTCGTGTTGCCGCTGGGTCTCTGGACCCTGTCGGCGCTCGTAGTCGGCTATTTCGTGTGGCAGGCCGAGAGCGGCAACCGGGGCCTCGAAGCCAAGAAGGTGCTGAAGATCCGCGCCTACGGCCTCAACCAGGAACTCGCCGCCGTGAAGGCCGAGCGCGCCACCTGGGAGCACCGGGTGGCCCTCCTCAAGAGCGACCAGATCGACCGCGACCTGTTGGAAGAGCGCGCGCGAATCGTGCTGGGCCGGGTCCACGCCAACGACGTGGTCGTCATCACGCCCTGACAGTTCCGGGGATGTCCCGCCGAAGTTGAGGCGCGCAGTTTCTCTAGTCCCCAAAGTCGTCTGACAAGAGCGGCTTCCTGTCAGAGCGGCAGCCCTCGCTTTCCAACCGTCGCTGTCCTACACCCCCACGAAGTCGCGTGGAATCACGGGGAGAGCGCCGATGGACGCCGCCAAGGAGCCTGCCAAGGAGCCCGCAAAGGACGCGTCGTCCGCGCCGGTGCAGGCCGCGAGCCCTCAGGCCGCCGAGGCGCATCGCCCCGCGCCGAACATGCCCCAGTTCACGCGGGACGAGGATCTCCACGCCTATCACGAGATGCTGCTGATCCGGCGCTTCGAGGAGAAGGCCGGCCAGCTCTACGGCATGGGCCTCATCGGCGGCTTCTGCCACCTCTACATCGGCCAGGAAGCCGTGGTGATCGGCATGCAGATGGCCTCGGTCGAGGGCGATCAGGTCATCACCGGCTACCGCGACCACGGCCACATGCTGGCCTGCGGCATGGATCCGAAGGGCGTCATGGCCGAGCTGACCGGCCGCCGCGGCGGCTACAGCCGCGGCAAGGGCGGCTCGATGCACATGTTCAGCCGCGAGAAGCAGTTCTTCGGCGGTCACGGCATCGTCGGCGCGCAGGTGTCGCTCGGCACCGGCCTCGCCTTCGCCGACCATTACCGGGAGAACGGCAAGGTCAGCCTGACCTACATGGGCGACGGCGCCGCCAACCAGGGCCAAGTCTACGAGAGCTTCAACATGGCGGCGCTCTGGAAGCTGCCGGTCGTCTACGTGATCGAGAACAACCGCTACGCCATGGGCACCTCGGTGGCCCGGGCCTCGGCGCAGACCGACTTCTCGAAGCGCGGCCTCTCCTTCGGCATCCCCGGCGAGCAGGTCGACGGCATGGACGTGCGCACGGTGCGCGAGGCCGCAACCCGGGCGATCGAGCACGCCCGCACCGGCCAGGGCCCGTACATCCTGGAGATGCAGACCTACCGCTACCGCGGCCACTCCATGTCCGATCCGGCCAAGTACCGGACCAAGGACGAGGTCTCGAAGATGCGCGACGAGCACGACCCGATCGAGATGGTGCGCAAGCGCCTGCTCGAACTGCACGGGGTGCCGGAGGCGGATCTGAAGAGCACCGACGCCAAGGTCCGTGAGATCGTCAACGCGTCCGCCGAGTTCGCCACCAACGATCCCGAGCCGGATCCGTCCGAGCTGTGGACCGACATCCTGCTCGAAGCGCACGCCTGAGCGCGGACAAAGCCGCTGGCCGCCCCCCAACGAATAAACGACCGCAGAGCTGAGCATGGCGACCGACATCCTGATGCCCGCCCTCTCGCCCACCATGGAGGAGGGCAAGCTCGCCAAGTGGCTGAAGAAGGAGGGCGACCCGATCAAGTCCGGCGACGTGCTGGCCGAGATCGAGACCGACAAGGCCACCATGGAGGTGGAGGCCATCGACGAGGGCATCCTCGCCAAGATCCTGATCGCGGAGGGCACCGAGGGCGTCGCGGTCAACACGCCGATCGCCGTGATCGCCGGTGAGGGCGAGGATCCGGCGAGCGTCCAGTCGTCCGGCGGCGGCGCCAAGCCCAACGGCGCGGGCGGCCACCCGGCCCCGACGCCCGACATGCAGGCCGAGGGCATGGCCGACAAGGCCGCGCCCGCCGCGAAGACCGGCGACGACGCACCCAAAGCGCCGGCGGCCCCGGCGGTCATCACCAACAAGGCCCAAGAGCCGGTGATGGAGGAGTTCCCGGCCGACACGCCGATGGTCACCCAGACCGTCCGCGAGGCCCTGCGCGACGCCATGGCGGAGGAGATGCGCCGCGACGCGGACGTCTTCGTCATGGGCGAGGAGGTCGCCGAGTATCAGGGCGCCTACAAGGTCACCCAGAACCTGCTGCAGGAGTTCGGCGCGAAGCGCGTGGTCGACACCCCGATCACCGAGCACGGCTTCGCGGGCATCGGCGTCGGCGCGGCGCTCGCCGGCCTGAAGCCGATCGTCGAGTTCATGACCTTCAACTTCGCCATGCAGGCGATCGACCACATCATCAACTCGGCGGCCAAGACCCTGTACATGTCCGGCGGCCAGCTCGGCTGCCCGATCGTGTTCCGCGGCCCCAACGGCGCGGCCGCCCGCGTCGCCGCCCAGCACAGCCACGACTATGCCGCGTGGTACTCCAACGTGCCGGGCCTCAAGGTGATCGCGCCCTACACGGCGTCCGACGCCAAGGGCCTGCTCAAGGCCGCGATCCGCGACCCGAACCCGGTGATCTTCCTTGAGAACGAGATCCTGTACGGGCAATCCTTCCCGGTGCCGAAGCTCGAGGACTTCGTGCTGCCGATCGGCAAGGCGAAGATCCACCGCACCGGCAGCGACGTGACCATCGTGTCCTTCGCCATCGGCATGAACTACGCCCTCAAGGCCGCGCAGGCGCTCGCCGAGCAGGGCATCGAGGCCGAGGTGATCGACCTGCGCACGATCCGCCCGATGGACAGCGAGACGGTGGTGCAATCGGTCAAGAGGACCGGCCGCTGCATCACGGTCGAGGAAGGATTCCCGCAATCCGGCATCGGCGCCGAGATCGTGGCCCGCCTGATGGTCGACGCCTTCGACTACCTCGACGCCCCGGTCCTGCGCATCACCGGCAAGGACGTGCCGATGCCCTACGCGGCGAACCTCGAGAAGCTGGCGCTGCCGACGGTGGCGGAGGTCGTCGAGGCGGCCAAGAGCGTCTGCTACAAGTGACCGGCGCGCGGGCGGGTACGATCCCGCCCCGTCCCGGCAGGGGGGTCAAGGAACAGCCGGCGCGCCATGAGCCAAGAGTCCAGCAACGACTTCGCCGAACTCGCCATCCCGCCCGACGCCCTGGAGCAGGGCGGCATCGAGGTGCTGCGCGCGGCCGTCGTGGACGGCGCGGTGAGCGTCGCCCTGCGCCGGTCCTTCGACGACCCGGCGACCTGGGGGAGGCTGCTGGCCGACCTCGCCCGACAGGCCGCCCGCGCCTACGCGCTGGAGACCGACATGTCGGAGGAGGAGGCGGTCGAGCGCATCCGCGCTGGCTGGGAGGCCGAGGGGCTCGACCCCGGCGGTCTCAACTGACGATGGCGGCCGACCATGGCTGAGGCGGCTGTCCGGCAGGCGATCTACGCGGATCTGGAGGCGGTCCCCGCACATCGCGTTGCTGCGCGCTTCAACGAGGCGCCGGCCCCAGGTCCGCAACCGCCCTTCGACGCCGTGCCGTTCCCCCTCGACGACTTCTTTCCCTTCGACGATCCGGCCGCCCCGGCCCAGCCCGAGACCTGATGCCATGCCGATCAACGTGCTGATGCCCGCGCTGTCGCCCACCATGGAGAAGGGCAACCTCGCCAAGTGGCTGAAGAAGGAGGGCGACCCGATCAAGTCCGGCGACGTGCTGGCCGAGATCGAGACCGACAAGGCCACCATGGAGGTGGAGGCCATCGACGAGGGCGTGCTCGCCAAGATCCTCGTGCCCGAGGGCACCGCGGACGTGCCGGTCAACGACCTGATCGCCATCATCGCCGCCGAGGGCGAGGACCCGTCGAGCGTGCAGGCCTCGGGCGGCGCGCCGAAGGCCGCCTCGAACGGTGAGGCCAAGGCCGAGCCCAAGCCGGAGCCCAAGACCGACGCGTCGGCCGCGTCGCAGAACACCACGCCCGGCGGCGGCCACATGTCGTACGAGCGGGTGAACGCGGCCCCCGAGGGCGCGCAGCCCGGCGGCGCTCCGCAGGCCGGCTCCGGCGGCCGGGTCTTCGCCTCGCCGCTGGCCCGGCGGATCGCCAAGCAGGAGGGCGTCGAGCTCGGCGCCGTCCAGGGCAGCGGTCCGCACGGCCGCATCATCGCCCGCGACGTCCAGGCCGCGAAGGCCTCCGGCGCCACGAAGGCACTGGCACCCCAGGCCGCCGCCGAGGCGCCGAAGGCGGCCCCCGCGCCGAAAGCCGCCCCCGCGGGCGGCGCGCCGGCCGGGCTCACGACCGACCAGGTCAAGGGCTTCTACGCCAAGGACGCCTACGAGGAAGTGCCGCTGGACGGCATGCGCAAGACCATCGCCAAGCGCCTCACCGAGGCGATGCAGGTCGCCCCGCACTTCTACCTGACGGTGGATTGCGAGCTCGACGCGCTGATGAAGCTGCGCGAGACGCTGAACGGCTCGGCCGGCAAGGACAAGGACGGCAAGCCCGCCTTCAAGCTCTCGGTGAACGACTTCGTCATCAAGGCGATGGGCCTCGCGCTGACCCGCGTTCCGGCCGCCAACGCGGTCTGGGCCGAGGACCGGATCCTGCGCTTCAAGCACGCCGAGGTCGGGGTCGCGGTGGCGATCGACGGCGGCCTGTTCACGCCGGTGATCCGCCGGGCGGACGAGAAGACGCTGTCCACCATCTCCAACGAGATGAAGGATTTCGCGGCCCGCGCCCGCGCCAAGAAGCTGAAGCCCGAGGAGTACCAGGGCGGCGTCACCTCGGTGTCGAACCTCGGCATGTTCGGCATCAAGCACTTCACCGCGGTGATCAACCCGCCGCAATCGAGCATCCTGGCGGTGGGCGCGGGCGAGAAGCGCGTCGTCGTGAAGGACGGGGCGCCGGCCGTAGTCCAGGTGATGACCGCCACCCTGTCGTGCGACCACCGCGTCCTCGATGGAGCGCTCGGCGCGGAGCTGGTCTCGGCCTTCAAGGGGCTGATCGAGAACCCGATGGGCATGCTGGTGTGAGGGGTGCACTCTCCTCCCCCTTGTGGGGAGGAGTTGGAGGTGGGGGTGGTGCAGAAGGCACCTTTGCGCTCAATCCTGCACCACCCCACCCCTAGCCCCTCCCACAAGGGGGAGGGGAAGGCGCGTCGTGAAATGTCGAGGTGGGGGAACGTGACGGGCATCGGCCAGGACACGCACTGCTTATGCGATGAACCGTGCTCCTTGCTGTCGATCAGCATGCCTCCATCAGCCACGTTCAATTGACGCGCCACCCTATGACCTGGAACCAACAGCCCCGGAGAGCCGCGTCCCCAAGAGCCGCCGCGAACGCGAAGACGCTTCGTCGGACATTGACCGAACCTGAAAAGCGGCTCTGGTGGCACCTCCGTCACCGCCTGCCGGTGGACGGCTCGCATTTCCGCCGGCAGGTCGCCCTCGGCTCCTACGTGGCGGATTTCTGCTGCCTGACGGCCCGACTCATCGTCGAGGTCGACGGCGACCAGCACGGCTTCGAAGCCGGCACGGCCTACGACGCCCGTCGGGATACCTATCTTCATTCTGAAGGCTTCCGCGTCCTGCGTTTCCCGAACCGCATGGTCCTGCGGGAGATCGATACCGTCCTCGACACGATCCACGCGGCGCTCGCCGCATGCGACGCGCCTTTCCCGGATTCAGCCGGCCAGGCGGAGCCACCCCCACCCCCTGCCCCCTCCCCGCAAGGGGGAGGGGCGTCCGCGGAGAGGTAAATGTCCGACACCTACGACGTCCTCATCATCGGCGCCGGGCCCGGCGGCTACGTCACGGCGATCCGGGCGGCGCAGCTCGGGTTCAAGACCGCCGTGGTCGACCGCGAGCATCTCGGCGGCATCTGCCTGAACTGGGGCTGCATCCCCACCAAGGCCCTGCTCCGCTCGGCCGAGATCTTCCACTACTTCCAGCATCCCGGCGAGTACGGGCTGACGGCCGAGAAGGTCGGGTTCGACACGGCCGCCATCGTGAAGCGCTCCCGCGGCGTCTCGGCCCGGCTCAACGGCGGCGTCGGCATGCTGCTCAAGAAGAACAAGGTCGACGTGATCTGGGGCGAGGCCTCGGTCGACAGCGCCGCGAAGGGCAACCAGCCCGGCCAGGTCACCGTGAAGGAGACCAAGCGCGCCGAGCCGCCGAAGGGCGCCAAGGGCGCCGGCACCTACCAGGCCAAGCACATCATCGTGGCGACCGGCGCGCGCCCCCGGGCGATCCCCGGGATCGAGCCCGACAAGAAGCTGATCTGGACCTACTACGAGGCCATGGTCCCGGAGACGATGCCCAAGAGCCTGCTGGTGATGGGCTCGGGCGCCATCGGCATCGAGTTCGCCTCGTTCTACCGCACCATGGGCGCCGAGGTGACCGTGGTGGAGCTGCTGCCGCAGATCCTCCCCGTGGAGGATGCCGAGATCGCCGGGCTGGCCCGCAAGCGCTTCGAGAAGCAGGGCATCAAGATCCTCACCGGCGCCAAGGTCACGAAGGTCGAGAAGGGCGCCAATTCCGTCACCGCCACCATCGAGGGCGGCGACGGCAAGACCCAGCAGATCACCGCGGAGAAGCTGATCTCGGCGGTGGGCGTGGTCGGCAACATCGAGAATATCGGCCTCGAGAAGCTTGGGGTGAAGATCGACCGCGGGATCGTGGTGACGGACGGGCTCGGCCGCACCAACGTGCCCGGCCTCTACGCGATCGGCGACGTCGCCGGGCCGCCGATGCTCGCCCACAAGGCCGAGCACGAGGGCGTCATCTGCATCGAGACCATCAAGGGCCTGCACACCCACCCGATGGACAAGGCCAAGATCCCGGGCTGCACCTATTGCCAGCCGCAGATCGCCAGCGTCGGGCTGACCGAGGCCAAGGCCAAGGAGCAGGGGTTTGCCGTGAAGGTCGGCCGGTTCCCCTTCGCGGGCAACGGCAAGGCGATCGCGCTCGGCGAGCCGGACGGGCTGATCAAGACCGTGTTCGACGCGAAGACCGGCCAGCTGCTCGGCGCCCACATGGTCGGCGCCGAGGTGACCGAGCTGATCCAGGGCTACGTGGTGGCGATGAACCTGGAGAGCACCGAGGAGGAGCTGATGCACACGGTGTTCCCGCACCCGACGCTCAGCGAGATGATGCACGAGAGCGTGCTGGATGCGTATGGGAAGGTGATCCACACGTAGGGGGAGGCGGCCCGGTCCAGGTCAGTCTTCCCCCCGGCGCAGGAAGTGCCAGCGGAACGCGACCCGGGATCCAGCGCAAGACCAGGGGAAGCGTCCGACTTACGCAAGCGGTGCCGCTGCGCGGCCCGGTGTTGTGCCGGATCCCGATCAGGCTCCGCTTCGCTCCACCTGTCCGGGAAAGCGGTCACCTCGTGCGCCGCGATCTACGAGGCCGGCAGTGCCAGTGCGGGGCGAAACGTGCATGGCGGGCTCGATGCAATCGCATCGGAAAGACCGGGATTCGGCCCTGTGCCGGCGGGAGCCGGGCGCACCCTCACCCCCGCCCCACCTCCACCGGCTCCTCCTCATCCGGCGAAGGCACATACGCGCACCACTCACAGATCCCCCGCTCGGCCCCCCGCGGCGCGTTCCGCTGTGAGCAGAGCGGACACACCAGAAGAATCAGCCGCCCGCCGGCGCGCAGGGCCAGCCCGCGGCCCCGGAAAGTGACCTCGGTCGCCCCGTCGCCCGGCTTTCGCTCCCGCGCCCAGCCGCTCACCTGCTGCCCCCTGCGGCCAGCCGCTGATCCGCCGCACCACGCCGCCCGTTCGATCCCGTCCGCATGGCGAAGCCGCCCCCCAGCGTTGCTGCCAAGATTGATCCCGCCGGAATAAGCCCCGAGCCGGCGAATGGCTCCGCTTCCAGCTGTGCACGGGAGCGGGATGCGTGCGGGGCCAATCGCCCGTATGACACATCCCACCGGAACGGGAGCGAGGCGGGATCCGATGCGGGGCGAACACGGCGCGGCGGCCGAGGGCCTGCCCACCTATGCCGACGTGGCGCGCGCGGCCGAGCGCATCGCGGGGGCCGCGCACCGCACGCCGGTCCTGACCTCCCGCACCGCCGACGCGCGGACCGGTGGAAAACTGTTCTTCAAGGCTGAGAACCTGCAGCGGGTCGGGGCCTTCAAGTTCCGCGGGGCCTACAACGCCATCAGCGCCCTGACCGAGGCGGAGCGCGCCCGCGGGGTGCTGACCTTCTCGTCGGGCAACCACGCCCAGGCGATCGCCCTGGCGAGCCGGCTGCTCGGTGCCCCTGCCACGATCATCATGCCGGCAGACGCGCCGGCCGCGAAGATCGCCGCCACCCGCGGCTACGGCGCCGAGGTCGTCCTGTACGACCGCTACACGCAGGACCGGGAGGCGCTCGGCCGGTCGATCGCCGAGCCCCGGGGCCTGACGCTAATCCCGCCCTTCAACCACCCGGACGTCATCGCCGGGCAGGGGACCCTCGCCCAGGAGCTGATCGAGACCGCGGGCCCCCTCGACGTGCTGGTGGTCTGCCTCGGCGGCGGCGGCATGCTGGCGGGCTGCGCGCTCGCCGCCGCGGCGCTGTCGCCGGGCTGCCGGGTGATTGGCGTCGAGCCGGAGGCCGGCAATGACGGGCAGCGCTCGTTCCGCGAGGGGCGCGTGGTGACTATCCCGGTGCCCCGCACCATCGCGGACGGCGCGCAGTCGACGGCGCTGGGCGACCTCACCTTCGCGATCATCCGCGACCGCGTCGCCGACATCCTTACCGTCACCGACGCGCAGCTCGTCGAGACCATGCGGTTCTTCGCGAGCCGGATGAAGATCTTGGTCGAGCCGACCGGCTGCCTCGCGGCGGCGGCGGTGCTGCACGGCCTCGTGGACGTGACGGACAAGCGCGTCGGCGTGGTGATCAGCGGCGGCAACGTCGACCTCGCGACCTTCGCGCGGCTCACCGCCGGGGATGAGTGAGCAGGCGCGCGCGGGCAGGCCGCATGGCTCGCCCCACGCCTTCGCGAAGCCACGGATCGGCTGTCCAGCTCACGCCCTACATCCTGAGGTGCCGGAGCAAAGCAGAGGCCTCGAAGGAGCCCGCCACATCGCTCCGAGATCCCCGGAGCCCTCCTTCGAGGCCCGCTGACGCGGGCACCTCAGGATGAGGGGGGGGGTCGGATGGGATCATCCGATCGCCCTGACATCGGGCAAGCCCCTCCGCCGCCGAATGCCGGGCGGGTGTGACCCGGGCGCGGTGGACCGGCCTCAACCCAATGCTTATCTTGTGCGCGTCAGAATACGCGTCCCCGGGCCTTGAACCCGGATGGGCGGGAGGGTGACGATGTCGGGTAGCTTCAAGGTTCTCTCGCTGACCGATCGGGCGGCCGATCGGATCAAGGCGATCATGGCGGAGGCCGACCGGCCGATCGCGGGCCTGCGGGTCGGCGTCCGCAACGGCGGCTGCGCCGGAATGTCCTACACGATGGAATATGCGGAAGGCGCCAAGCCCGGCGAGGACGTGGTCGAGGATCGCGGCGTCCGGGTCTTCGTCGATCCGAAGGCGGTGCTGTTCCTGCTCGGCACCGAGATGGACTTCACCACCAACAAGCTGGCCGCGCAGTTCGTGTTCAACAACCCGAACCAGACTTCGGCCTGCGGTTGCGGGGAATCCGTGGCGATCACGCCGGTCTCGGCCGACCGGGTGCCCGTCCGGGCCTGACCCCCGGCCGTCGGGCTTCGCGCGATCCGTCGGGGGCCTGCCCCGACGACCCGCCGAAGGGCCGCGCCCTCCGGGACCCCGTCACGCCACCTGCGTCAGCGACTCGGCCGTGTCGTCGACGGCGCGGTTCCGGCCCGCACGCTTGGCGGCGAACATGCACAGGTCGGCCCGCTCCACGAGCGAGGCCGGCGTGTCGCCCTGGCGCAGCACCGCCACGCCGAGGGAGACCGTGATCTTGCCGAGCGACTCGCCCGTCGAGCGCTTGATCAATTCGCGCCCCATCACGCTGGCGCGGACCGTTTCGGCCATCTGCCGGGCCGCGGCGCGGTCGGTGTCCGGCAGCACGATGCCGAACTCCTCGCCGCCGAACCGGGCGAGGTGCGCCTGCGTCCCGGCACTCTCGCGCATGACGATCGCCACGAGCCGCAGCACCTGATCGCCCGTGAGGTGGCCGTACAGGTCGTTGAAGCGCTTGAAGAAGTCGATGTCGAGGATGATCAGGCTCATGGGCAGTTGGCGCCCGCGGGCGGCCTCGACCGTCGCCTTCAGGGTCTCCTCGAAGTGCTTGCGGTTGAACAGGCCCGTGAGGGCGTCGGTCAGGCTCTCGAGCCGGGTCGCCTCCAGCTTCTCGCGCAGGGTCTCGATCTCGCCGCGGGTCTCGCGCATCCGCGCCTCGAGGGTGCGGTTGTTGGCGGCGACCTCGCGGGTTGTGGAGACCAGCGTGGTGAGGATCTCGCCCAGCCGGGCGCGGCTCGGCGCGCCCTGCGCGAGATCCAGCGCCAGCCCGCGCAGCGACTCGCCGTACTGGGCCGTGGAGCCGAGGGACAGGTCGAGGATCTCGGTGACCGCCGCGATCTCGGACAGCACCACCCGGCTGACATCGTCGATCGCGCTCGCCAGCCGCCGGCCGTCCAGATAGGCCTCGTGCAGCGTGTCGATATCGGACTCCGTCAGGCAGCCGTTCTGCGCGGTCAGGCGCTTCACGGCGTCGCCCAGCAGCGGCAGCTCACCCGAGACGTAGGCGTACCAGACCGCGTAGGCCCGCGGCGTCGCCGCGGGGCCGTAATCGCGAATCAGATCGTGGGCCCGCTTCGCCAGGGCGAAGCTGCGGTCGCGATCCGAATGGGTGTCCTGGCTCATCCCTGTCCCGCCGCCCGAGCCGCCGACGCTTCAATCCGTCGTGGCTCGAAAATCAATGTAGGGCAGGGTGGTAGCCGGAGAGTTAAGCCAGGAAAGACTGCTGTTACTTCTCTTTCTTCGCCAAGACTGGACGAAGCAGGAAGGCTGGAACGTGCGAGCCGAGGCCGACCGGCGTCTCGCCGTCCGGCTCGGCCCGGCGCCCGCGCTCCTCGCGGCCGGTTTCGGGGCGCGACGCGGCGCGGGCCTCGCCGCGGGGCGAGGCCGGACGCGCTTCGGCGCGCTGGGCCGTCGACGCGCTGCCGCGGCGGGCGCGGGGCCGGTCCGCCGCCTCGCCGTCGGCCCTGGCCTCACGCTTCACGTCCCCCTTGGCGTCATCTTTGACGTCACGCTTGACGTCAGACTTGGCGTCGCCCCTGCCTGTTCCCTTGGCCGAACGCCCGCCGCGGCGGCCCTCGCCCGACCGGCCGCGATGACGGGTGCCGGTCTCGCCGGATCCCTCGGCCACGGTCGACAGGTCACCGTCGAGCCACGGGACCGGCTGGCCGATCAGCGCCTCGATGGCGCCGAGCGAGCGCGAATCGTCGGGCGACACCAGCGTGTAGGCGGTGCCTGACCGGCCGGCGCGGCCGGTGCGCCCGATCCGGTGGACGTAATCCTCCGGGTGGTGCGGCACGTCGAAATTGAACACGTGGCTGACCGCGGGAATGTCGAGGCCGCGGGCCGCGACGTCGCTGGCGACAAGGAGCGCGGTGTCGCCGCTGCGGAACGCGTCGAGGGCGGTGGTGCGCGCGCGCTGATCCATGTCGCCGTGGAGGGCGGCCGCGTCGAAGCCGTGGCTCACCAGAGACTTCTGCAGCATGGCGACGTCGCGCTTGCGGTTGCAGAAGATGATCCCGTTCTTGAGTTCGGCCTCGCCGCGGATCAGGTCGCGCAGGCGCTCGCGCTTGCTGTGCCCCTCCGGTCCGGTGGCGACCAGACGTTGCGTGATCGTGGTCGCCGTGGAGGCGGGCCGGGCCACCTCGACCCGCTGCGGGTTGTGCAGGAACATGTCCGCCAGCCGCTCGATCTCGGGCGGCATGGTGGCCGAGAAGAACAGCGTCTGCCGGGTGAACGGTACCATCTTGGCGATGCGCTCGATATCGGGGATGAACCCCATGTCGAGCATACGATCGGCCTCGTCGATCACCAGGAGCTCGACGCCGGTGAGAAGCAGCTTGCCCCGCTCGAAATGGTCGAGGAGACGCCCCGGCGTGGCGATCAGCACGTCGGTGCCGCGCATCAGCTTGGCGTCCTGATCGGCGAAGGAGACGCCGCCGATGATCAGCGCCACGTTGAGCTTGTGGTTGGTCCCGTAACGGTCGAAATTCTCGACCACCTGCGCGGCCAGCTCGCGGGTCGGCTCCAGGATCAAGGTCCGCGGCATCCGGGCGCGGGCGCGGCCGTTCTCCAGGAGCGTCAGCATCGGCAGCGTGAACGCCGCGGTCTTGCCGGTGCCCGTCTGGGCGATGCCGAGGACGTCGCGGCGGGCCAGCACATGGGGGATGGCTTCGGCCTGAATCGGCGTCGGCTCGGTGTAACCCGCCGCTTCGACGGCGTTCAGGACTTTCTCGCTCAGTCCCAGGTCGGAAAAAGGCATCTGCGTTCAGGAACCGTTGCGCGCCCGGCCGGCGCGATGGACACCGTCGCGGCAACGGCAGGGGAGAAGGCTCGCGCGGGACGCTCGGATGCTCCCGGGGCCGCAGGGCGCATAGTTCCTGTCAGTTAGGGGCTTGGCGCAGCTTGTCAATCTCGCAATGCGTCCCGGCGCGACGCCGCGCACAGGCGATCGGGCCGCATCAGGGCCGCAGATGCGCCGCCGCGGGCGCCAGACAGGGGTCCAGCCGCGTCGCCCGCGCGGCCGGAATCGCACCGGTCGTCACGGGATCCTCCGGCACGCGGCCCGCGGCCAGGGCGATCGCCGGGGGCGCTTCCGCCGGGACGCTCCACCGGGCCAGCTGGGCGGCGGCGAGCACGGCCACGAGCCCGATGAGACCCGACACGCGCACCGCCCAGGGCAGGGCGCTCGCCGCACGGGCGGGGTGCCCCCGATCCGGGTCCTCGGACGTCGGGCGTCGCCTGCCGAAAGGCTGGACGCCCCGGTGATGGCGGCTGTGCATGGGCGGCTCTCCGGGCCGGGCGCGGGGCCGCCCTCGGCGCAACTTCCGGCAACAGGGTTAATGGTCGGCTTACGTTAGACCGTCGCCGCCGATCCAGTTGTCCCAGAATATAACGGCGGCCCCGTGCCCCGCCTGCGCGACGGTCGACAGACTCCACCGCGCCACGAAGGTCTTACGGGAGACCGCCGAGTCCCACGCCCGCCAGCATTACTCGGATTCTTATCCTTCTACCGGCCATGTCACCGCAGGATTGGCGCGGCGACCCGGGATACCGGCTGTTAGTCTTCATCTTTCGTTGACGGGATCGTCCTAGTCTCACCCTGCTTGTTGCGGGAAAGCGACAGACCTGCCGACCGAGAGCGCCTTGAAGGCTGCCGGCTCAAGCTAAACCAGGACCTTTGGAACCATGAAGAAGCTTCTCCTCGCCTCAACGGTGCTTGTCGCCACCACCGCGGCCGTGTCCGCCGCGGATCTGCCGCGCCGCGCCGCCCCGCCGCCCGTGTTCACCCCCGTCCCGGTCTTCACCTGGACCGGATTCTACTTCGGTGTGAACGCCGGCTACGGCTTCGATGCCAGCAGCCGCAACACCTCCAACTACGCGCTGCCGGCCGGCTCGCTGATCAACTCGCCCGGCACCAACGGCGTCGTCAGCGTCAACAACCGCAGCAACAATGACGGGTTCAGCGGCGGCGCGCAGATCGGCTACAACTATCAGTTCACGCCGGGCTCGGGCGTCGTGATCGGCTTCGAGGCCGACGCCCAGTACGTCGACTTCGCCCGCCGCGCCGACGCGACGCAGAACTACGCCTTCGGCGGCCCCAGCACGGGCATCGCCTTCGCGCCGCCGCGCGCCTACGTCGCCACCAGCGGCAACGGCCTCGACTACTTCGGCACCGTGCGCGGCCGCCTCGGCTACGCCTTCGACCGCACCCTCGTGTACGGCACCGGCGGCTTCGCCTACGGCTCCGGCCAGGACGACCAGAACTTCGCCGGCAATCGGTTCCGTGACAGCTTCCGCACCGGCTGGGCGGCAGGCGGCGGCATCGAGTACGCGCTGCCCACCGACTCCTTCCTGAACTTCTTCCGCTCCTCGGCCGTGACGCTCAAGGTCGAAGGCCTGTACGTCAGCCTCGACCGGCAGAAGAACACCGCCGGTGGTGTCTTCTACGGCAACCTGCTCCCCCCGAACGGCACCGCCTATCTCAACGGCGCCGCGGCCAAGACCGAGTTCGCCGTCGTCCGCGCCGGCCTGAACTACAAGTTCGGCTCGTACTGAGATCGAAGGCCGGAGCCGGCTCGACCGGCTCCGCGCACGGGAAGGGCCCGGTCGCGAGGCCGGGCCCTTTCGCGTTGAGGCGCGGTGTCTCAGGGCCGGCGCAGGTGCGACATGCCCGTCCGGAACCGGGCCGGCATCAGACGATTGGCCGGGTGCGCCGCGATGAGACGGGGCGCTTCGGAGCGATCGGCCATGCGCAGCCACATCCTTCTCGCATCGCTGGCGGCCATCGGCCTCGCGATTGCACCAGCCCTGGCCCAGGACGCCACCGTGATCGGCCGCGACACGGTGCTGCCGGGAACCGGTCCGGGCACCGCCACGGACGGCAACAGCGTCGGCCGATTGATGGAGGCCCCGAACGCCGAGGAGGCCGCCAAGCGTCAGGGTCTGAAGCCCGCCACCTTCCTCACCTCGAAGATGATCGGCGTGACGGTGCGCAATGCGGCGGGCGAGAACGTCGGCACGATCGAAGATCTCCTGATCACCGACGGCGGGACCTTCAAGGCGGTGGTCATCGACGTGAGCGGGTTCCTCGGGCTCGGCGGCAAGCGGATCGCGGTAGAGCCCGGCGCTCTCGTGCTGCGTCCGGGCGGGGACCGGTTCTCGGCGGTCCTCAACATGAGCAAGGACACGGTGGCGGCGGCCCAGCCGTTCGATCCCGCGAAGGTAATCCCGGCGCCCCGATAGGCCGCGACCGAAGCCCGTCATCCGTCGTTGCGAGCGGAGCGGCGCCATCGGCCGGCGCGGCGAGGCCGCGCCGGCGCGACCCCATCAGATGTCGAGATCGGCCCCTTCGGCGAAGGCCGCGCGCTCGCTGATGAAGGCGAAGCGCGCCTCGGGCTTGTTGCCCATCAGGCGCTCCACCGTGTCGCCGGTGGATTCCCGGGCCTCGTCGAGGACCGCGACGCGCAGGAGCGTGCGCTTCTTCGGGTCCATGGTGGTCTCCTTGAGCTGGGCCGGCATCATCTCGCCGAGGCCCTTGAACCGCCCGATCTCGACCTTGCCGTTCTTGAACACCGTCTTGATGATGCGCTCGCGATCCGCGTCGTCCCGGGCATACGCCACCTTCGAGCCCTGCTGCAGCCGGTAGAGCGGCGGGATCGCGAGGTAGAGGTGCCCGCGGTCGATCAGCTTCGGCATCTGGCGGTAGAAGAATGTGATCAGCAGCGAGGCGATATGGGCGCCGTCCACGTCGGCGTCCGTCATGATGATCACCTTCTCGTAGCGAAGGTCCGCCTCGCGGAAGGCCGAGCCGGTGCCGCATCCGAGCGCCAGGGTGAGATCCGAGATCAGCTGGTTGGCGCCGAGCTTGTCGCGCGAGGCCGAGGCGACGTTGAGGATCTTGCCGCGCAGCGGCAGGATCGCCTGGGTCGCCCGGTCCCGGGCCTGCTTGGCCGAGCCGCCGGCCGAGTCGCCCTCGACGATGAAGATCTCCGAGCCCGCGGTGCCGGCCGCCGAGCAGTCGGCCAGCTTGCCGGGCAGGCGGAGCTTGCGCGTCGCGCTCTTGCGGGCGACCTCCTTCTCCTGGCGGCGGCGCAGGCGCTCCTCCGCCCGGTCGATCACCCAGTCGAGCAGCTTGTTGGCCTGGGCCGGGGAGGCGGCGAGCCAATGGTCGAAGGCGTCGCGCACCGCCGTCTCGACGATGCGCTGCGCCTCCACGGTGGCGAGCTTGTCCTTGGTCTGGCCCTGGAACTCCGGCTCGCGGATGAACACCGAGAGCATCGACGCGCAGGTCGCCATGACGTCGTCGGTGGTCACCGCCGTCATGCGCTTGGCTTGGTTCACCCGCTCGGCGTGCTCCCGCAAGCCGCGCAGCAGCGCGACACGCAGGCCGGCCTCGTGGGTGCCGCCCTCGGGCGTCGGGATCGTGTTGCAGTAGGAATGCGAGATCCCGTCCTCGGCGACCATCCAGGCCACCGCCCATTCGAGCGAGCCGTGCGAGCCCGGCTTGGTGATCTTGCCGGAGAACATCGCCTCGGTGACGAGTTCCTTGCCGTCGATGTCCCGGGCGAGGTAGTCGCGCAGCCCGTCGGGGAAGCGGTGCACGGCCTCCGGCGGCACGTCCTCCAGCCCTTCGAGCAGGGCGGGGGCGCAGCGCCAGCGGATCTCGACGCCGCCGAACAGGTAGGCCTTCGAGCGTGCCATCTTGAACAGGCGGCGCGGATCGAACTTCAGCGATCCGAAGATCTCGGCGTCCGGATGGAAACGGACCCGCGTGCCCCGGCGGTTCTGGACCCGGCCGACCAGTTCCAAGGCCCCCTGCGCGTGACCGCGCGAGAACGTCTGGCGGTAGAGCGTCTGGTTGCGCGCCACCTCGACCTCCAGCAGGTCGGAGAGGGCGTTGACCACCGAGATGCCGACGCCGTGCAGCCCGCCCGAGGTCTCGTAGACCTTCGAGTCGAACTTACCGCCGGCATGCAGCGTGGTCATGATGACCTCGAGCGCCGACTTGCCGGGGAATTTCGGGTGCGGGTCGACCGGGATGCCGCGGCCGTTGTCGGTGACGACGAGTGCGCCGGTCTCCTCCAGCTCCACCTCGATGAAGCTGGCGTGACCCGCCACCGCCTCGTCCATGGAGTTGTCGATCACTTCGGCGAAGAGGTGGTGCAGGGCTCGCTCGTCGGTGCCGCCGATATACATGCCGGGGCGACGCCGGACGGGCTCCAGCCCCTCCAGAACCTCGATGTCGGAGGCGGTGTACCCTGCCTCCGGCGCAGCCGATGCGAGCGCGGTCACCGAAGCCGAGGCGTCCAGGCGCCGCCGCGGCTCGGCCGGGCGGACGGCGGACGCCTTTCCGCCGGGTCCGAACAGGTCGCGCGCCGGGTCGCTCACGCGCGGCCTCCGCGGGCGCGGCGCATCGGCTGGCTCAGGATCACGCAGACGGGTCTTGGGTCGTGGAGCATGCGCCTTCATCCCCGCATGATAGCGGAACAAAACGTAAACATCAAAGGCCTTCGCCCCCTGGCGATGCCGCCGCCTTATCGCATGCTGCGCCGCCGCGAGCGAGGGCCGGCGCGGCGCCCCGGACCGGTCGCGGTGCGTCGACCGTCATCACGACGTTGCACAACATTGGGTTAAGGCTTTCCCATGATCAGCCTGTCCGCACTCAGCAGATTACCGCCGGAACAGAACGATCGGCCCGGCGTTAGCGCCGCAGACAAGACTTGACCGTGGTCAGGGAGCCGCAGTCGATGAGTGACGCCGCGATCGAAGCCCGCCGCCTGACCCTGATCCGCTTCGAGCACGCGGCCGGTGCCGCCTTCGGCTGCGAGGACGATGCGGCCGGCGTGCCGCCCGCCCGCGCCCTGGTGAACGCCACGACGATCACGCTCGCGACCTTCGCGACCGCGGTGGCCGCGACGATCACCTATCTGGTCTGAGGCGGGCAGGATCTCCGCAGCGCCTCGGTGCGGCGGTCCATCCTGGCTCCGATCCTCGCCCTAATCCCGAGGCGACGCAGCGCGGCGGACGCTTCGAAGGAGCCCTTCAGCCAGCCGCGCGCGTCCTGAACGCTTCTTCGAGTCCCGCTGACGTGGACACGTGAGAAGAGGGGTGGGATCAGGAGCCTCGTCGCTGCGTCCGAACACGCTCCTCGACGAATCCCTCAGCCGGAACTCGACTTCTTCGCCGCCGCCTTCTTGGCCGCGGGCTTCTTCGCTGTCGTCTTCTTCGCCGCCGGCTTGTCGCCGCCCGCGGCACGCGCCGAACTCTTCCGGACCGCGCCGCGCTTGGCCGGCTTGCCGCCACCGGAAGCGCGCTTGGCATTCACCAGGGCGATCGCCTCATCGAGGGTCAGCGCCTCGGCACTGAGGCTCTTCGGCAGCGTGGCGTTCACCTCGCCGTCCGTGACGTAGGGCCCGTACTTGCCGGCCTTGACCACGAGGTCGCGGCCGCTGGCCTCGTCCTTGCCGAGCGGCCGGCCCGGATCGGCGGCCGGACGGCCGCGGCCGCCGCCCTGCTCCTTGGCGACGATGAGGTCGATGGCGCGGTTGCCGCCGATCTCCAGCACGTCGTCGTCACGCCCGAGATTGGCGTAGGTCTTCCCGTGCTGCACGTAGGGCCCGAACCGGCCGAGATTGGCCAGGATCGGCTCGCCGGTCTCGGGGTGGCGCGCGACCTCGCGGGGGAGCGCCAGGAGCGCGAGCGCCTTGTTCAGATCCACGTCCGACGGGCTGAGCCCCTTCGGCAGCGACGAGCGCTTCGGCTTCTCCGCGCCCTTCTCGGTCGAGGCCTCGCCGAGCTGCAGGAACGGACCGAAGCGGCCGTCGCGGAGCGTCACGGGCAGGCCGGTCGCCGGATCGTCGCCCAGCACGCGCACGCCCGGCTGCCCGCCCTCGGCCGAGGAGCCGTCGCCCTCACCCTCGACGCCCGAGGCCGAGAGCTGGCGGGTGTACTTGCATTCCGGGTAGTTGGAGCAGCCGATGAAGGCGCCGAACTTCCCGAGCTTCAGCGAGAGCTGGCCGGAGCCGCAGGTCGGGCAGGTGCGCGGGTTCGAGCCGTCGCCCTTGTCGGGGAAGATGTGCGGCCCGAGGAGGCCGTTCAGCGCCTCCAGCACGTCGGCGACGCGCAGCTCCTTGGTCTCGCCGATCGCCGCCGAGAAGTCGCGCCAGAAGTCGCGCAAAACCGCCCGCCAGTCGATCTCGGCATTGGAGACGCGGTCGAGCTGCTCCTCGAGGCCGGCGGTGAAGTCGTACTCGACGTAGCGGCGGAAGAAGCTCTCGAGGAAGCCCGTGACGAGCCGCCCCTTGTCCTCCGGCTGCAGCCGCTTCTTTTCGAGCTTCACATATTCGCGGTCGCGCAGGGTCTGCAGCACCGCCGCGTAGGTCGAGGGCCGGCCGATGCCGAGTTCCTCCATGCGCTTCACGAGGCTCGCCTCGGAGTAGCGCGGCGGCGGCTCGGTGAAGTGCTGGGTCGAGCTGATCCGCTCGCGGGTGAGCGGGTCGCCGGCCTTCATGGGCGGCAGGCGACGGCTCTCCTCGTCCTCCTCGTCGTCCTTGCCCTCCTGGTAGAGCGCGAGGAAACCGTCGAACTTCACCACTTGGCCGGTGGCGCGCAGGTCGATCGTGCGCGGCCCGACCTTGGCGGTGACGTCGACGGTGGTGCGCTCCAGCTCGGCCGATTCCATCTGGCTCGCCATGGTGCGGGTCCAGATCAGCTCGTAGAGCCGGGCCTGCTCGGGCTCGAGGTGGCGGGCGACCATCCTGGGCAGGCGGCCCATGTCGGTGGGGCGCACCGCCTCGTGGGCCTCCTGGGCGTTCTTGGCCTTGACGCTGTACTTGCGCGGCACGTCCGGCACGTAGCGGTCGCCGAACTCCTTGCCGATCACCCGGCGGGCGTCCTGGATCGCCTCAGGCGCCATGTCGACGCCGTCGGTCCGCATGTAGGTGATGATGCCGACCGTCTCGCCGCCGATGTCGACGCCCTCGTAGAGGCGCTGGGCGACCCGCATGGTCTGGGCCGGCGCCATCCCGAGCTTTCGCGATGCCTCCTGCTGGAGGGTCGAGGTCGTGAAGGGCGGCTGCGGGTGGCGCTTGGCGGGCTTCGCCTCGACGCTCGCCACCTGGAAGGTCGCGAGCTCCAAATCGCGCTTGAAGGCGGCGGCCTCGTCGCCGGTGCCGACGTCGAGGCGCTGGATGCGCTTGCCGTCGGCGCCCACGAGGCGCGCCTCGAAGGTCGCGCCGTCGGCGGTCGTCAGGGTGGCGATGAGCGTCCAGTACTCACGCGGCTTGAACCGCTCGATCTCCATCTCGCGCTCGACGACGAGGCGGAGCGCCACCGACTGCACGCGCCCCGCCGAGCGGGCGCCGGGGAGCTTGCGCCACAGGACCGGCGAGAGGTTGAAGCCCACGAGGTAGTCGAGCGCCCGGCGCGCCAGGTAGGCGTCGACCAGCGCCTGGTCGATCTCCCGCGGCTTGCGCATCGCCTGCTCGACCGACGCCTTGGTGATGGCGTTGAAGGTCACGCGCTCGACCGGGATGCCCTTGAGCGCCTTGCGGGCGGTGAGTGCCTCCAGCACGTGCCAGGAGATCGCCTCGCCCTCGCGATCCGGGTCGGTGGCGAGAATCAGCTTGTCGGCGCCCTTGACCGCCTTGGCGATCTCCGAGACCCGGCTCGCCCCGCGGTCGGCCAGCTCCCAGACCATGTGGAAGTCCTGCTCGGGATCCACCGAGCCGTCCTTGGGCGGCAGGTCGCGGATATGCCCGAAGGAGGCGATGACTTCATAGTCGCGACCGAGATACTTATTGATCGTCTTGGCTTTGGCCGGCGACTCGACGACGACGACTTTCATTCAGACCTCTGCCCCTGACGGAGCCTGGGCTCGACGGACGAATTCTGTTCGAGATTCGCGCGGGACAGAGGCCCGCCGTCGGGCCGGGGCCGCGCGCCGGGGACAAGTGGGTCACGGGCGGCGGGATGTCAAATGACGACCGTGACGCAAGCCTCGCCGAAGGGACTCGTCGTAAGCGGCGCGAGCGGCTTATTTGAACGGTGCGCGATGGCGATCCCGATTCCCCTGGCACCTTCCCTCCCCCCTCTGCGGGGGACGGTGGCCCCTGCGTCAGCAGGGGTCGGGAGAGGGGAACCCGGGTTCAGAAAAGGGCGCAGCCATCACACAGCACAGAGCTTTGTCCTGCACCGTCTCTCCCCTCTCCCGACCCCCTTCGGGGGCCACCCTCCCCCGCAGAGGGGGGAGGGAGGTGGCGCGTGGCAGTCCCGGATGAGGAAGGCCAATGTCAGAGAGCAGAGGCGTTACGCACCGCTCATCCGTTGAGGCCGCGATCAAGAGCGATCTGACCCGGGTGGACGCGCACGTGATCACGCCAGAGGAGTACGACGAGATCCCCAAGTTGACCGACGCGATGCTCGCGCGCGCCGACTTCTATATCGGCGACCGCCTCGTGCGGCGCGACCCGCCTGACAGGATGGACGGACCGGTCGTGATCGGTCTCCTTCCGGAGGTGGTCGCTCATTTTCGTGCCCAGGGGCCCGGTTGGCAGGCCCGCATCAACGCGGTGTTGATGGAGACGATCGAGCGCGAGCGCGGGGAGATACCGCGTTGAGCGGTCAGATCCCCGCGTACCACTCGTAGCCGCGATCCTCCCAGTAACCGCCGCCGCCCTGGCCTATCCCGGCGAGCGACTCCACCATCTCGACCCGCATCACGTACTTGGCCTGCTTGTAGCCGAGCTGGCGCTCGACCCGCAGGCGCAGGGGGGCGCCGTTCGAGACCGGCAGCGGCTTGCCGTTGAGGTCGTAGGCCAGGATCGTCTGCGGGTTGAAGGCGTCGTAGAGGTCGATGCTCTCGTAGTAGCGGATCGGAATCCGCTTATCCTCGGGCTCCGCGGCCGGGCTGCCCTGGCCCCAATCGTCCTTGGGCGCGTCGGTGGCGGTGGGTGCGCCGCCCCAATCCTCCGCGGCGGCGAGCTGGACATATCCGTCCCGCACCGCGCCCGGATGGCCGGGCCGCAGCAGCGTCGCCCCGTCCTGGCGGCCGGCATATTCCAGCGTGTCGGCGCAGTGGAACACTGCGAACCGCGCCTGCGGCTTCAGCCCGGCCTTCTTCAGAACCTCGGCGAGCGGCACGCCGGCCCATTGGCCGATGCAGCTCCAGCCCTCCACGCAATCGTGACGGGTGATCTGCGTCCGCGCCGGCAGGGCGCGCAGATCCGCGAGGCTGAGCGAGAGCGGCGTCTGCACGAGCCCGTCCACCGTCAGCTTGAAGTCCGAGAATGTCCGCGCCGCCAGCGCCCGATAGGCGCGGTCCGGCGGGTCGATGGTGCCGTTCGGCTTGAACCAGGGCGAGATCATCGAGGCCGGGAATTCCCGCGCCAGGGTCGTGGGCGACATCAGCAGGCGCTGGACGTACGCGTTGGCGTCCTCTCCAATCTTGAGGGTGCGCTGACCGGTCTCGGTCCCGGCGAAGCGGTCGCAACCGCCGAGCAGGGCGGTGCCCATCAGCCCGGCGCCGGTGGTCAGGAGCTTGCGGCGGTGGAGGATCATCGCGCGGTCTCCCGATCGCGGCCGAGGCTGAACCAGCCGGTGATCATGCCGCGCATGTTGTTGACCAGGCCGGAGACCAGCACGAGCAGCACGTGGACCACCACGAACAGGACGATCAAACCGGCGGCGATGAAGTGGACGCTGCGTGCCGATTGCCGGCCGCCGAACAGCTCGGTCAGCCAGGGCCACGCGGCATCCATCCCGGGCGACATGGCGAGGCCGGCGAGCACCATGGCGGGCAGCAGGCCCAGCACGAGGACGAGGTAGGTCAGCTTCTGGATGACGTTGTAGCGCTTGGCCTCCGTGCCCTCGGGGAAGCGCAGGAGCAGGTGCTCTTTCACGGAGCCGCCGAAGTCGCGGATCTGGTCCCCGTCCGGGATCAGCCGGCGGCGGAGCTGGCCCGAGACCAGCCCGTAGAGCAGGTAGACCGCGCCGTTGATCACGAGGAGCCACGCGAACAGGAAGTGCCAGCGCCGCCCGGTGGCGAGGTCCTGATCGGCCGGCAGGGTCGCCCAGGACGGGAAGGCCCGCTCCACCTCGGTGCCGCCCTGCTTCGACAGGCCGAGCACCCCGGTGGTGTCGAGGGTGCGGGAGCCGACCGTCACGACGCCGCGGTTCCTGCCGTCGCGGCCCTGCTCGCTGGTGATGGCGAGGGCCGGATCGTCGAAGGTCGAGACCGCGCCCCAGTAGAGGGCCGGATGCGCGTTGAAGATCTGCAGGCCGCTCATGAGCAGCACCAGCAGCACCGCGGCGTTGATCCAGTGCGCCAGCCGGATCACGAGCGGGTGGCGGTAGAACCACCGGCGGCCCTGCCGGTCGACGGTCTCGGGGGCTTCGAGGGCAGGGGAGGCGGCCAAGCGTCTGAATCCCGGATCAGCGGCGCGAGGCCGGGAGCGTGCGAATCCCGACCGTTCGGGCGGATACGTGGGGCAGGGGCGTTCGGTTACCATCCGCGGGAAAAAAGGCCGCAGGCGGCCGGACGGCTCGCCGGAGCGCCCGGCTTCACACAGTGAAGGATGAGAACAACGACCCACCCACGCGCCCTCCCTCCCCCCTCTGCGGGGGTGGGTGGCCCGTGCGAAGCAGGGGTCGGGAGAGGGGAGCGCGGCTTCCGGAAGGGACGCGCCTTGCATGAAGGGCGGTGCCCTTTTCTGCACCGTCGCTCCCCTCTCCCGACCCCCTTCGAGGGCCACCCTCCCCCACTGAGGGGCGAGGGGGAGCCGCGGAGCCGTTCATCGCCCATCAGATAAGGATGTGTGCACATCGTAGCCCGCAGAGGGGGGAGGGAGCGATGCGGGGCCGGTCGCTCCTCGTCCTCCGATGGCGATGTATGCCCATCACGGCCTTGCCCGCCGGACGCGCCGCACCTACACCCGGGCCTCATCATGACGACGCCCGCGCCCCTGGCCTTCCCGCACCGGCACCTCCTCGGTATCGAGGGCCTGACCCGGCCCGACATCGAGGGCCTGCTCGACGCCGCCGATTCCGCCGTCGACATCTCGCGGCAGGTGGAGAAGAAGCGCACGACGCTCAGGGGCCGCACGCAGATCAACCTGTTCTTCGAGCCCTCGACCCGGACGCAGTCGTCCTTCGAGCTCGCCGGCAAGCGGCTCGGGGCCGACGTGATGAACATGTCGGTGGCCTCGTCCTCGGTGAAGAAGGGCGAGACCCTGATCGACACCGCCGCGACCCTGAACGCCATGCGGCCCGACATCATCGTGGTCCGCCACGAATCGGCCGGCGCCGTGCACCTCCTCGCCCGCAAGGTCGACTGCGCGGTGGTCAATGCCGGCGACGGCGCCCACGAGCACCCGACTCAGGCGCTCCTCGACGCGCTCACCATCCGCCGCAACAAGGGCCGGATCGAGGGGCTGCAGGTGGCGATCTGCGGCGACGTCCTGCATTCGCGAGTGGCGCGCTCCAACATCATCCTGCTGCAGGCGATGGGCGCGCGGGTCCGCCTGATCGCGCCCTCGACCCTGCTGCCGGCCGGGATCGAGCGCTTCGGCGTCGAGACCTTCACCGACATGCGAAAAGGTCTCGTCGGCTGCGACATCGTGATGATGCTGCGCCTCCAGCGGGAGCGCATGAACGGCTCCTTCGTGCCGTCCGTGAAGGAGTATTTCCGGTACTTCGGCCTCGACGGCGACAAGCTGGCGCTCGCCAAGCCCGACGCGCTGGTGATGCATCCGGGGCCGATGAACCGCGGCGTCGAGATCTCCTCGGAGATCGCCGACGGGGCGCAGTCGCTGATCCGCGAGCAGGTGGAGATGGGCGTCGCCGTGCGCATGGCCGTGCTGGAGGCGCTCGCCCGGCACCTGCCGAACGAGTAAAGCGGCGCGCCGCGGCTCCGGATGAGACGCGCCCTTTTCCCGGACGCCTGGAACCCAGCAGAAGGCGATCCGAGACCCAGCGCATTGAGCGCCGCGCCGGCGGCACAGGTTGGTTCAGCCAGCCGCTTCACGAAGTCTTGTGCCGGATCCCCGGTCGCAATCCGCTGGCGCTGGACGCGCCCGGGACAAGGACGGCGCGGGCTGCGCGCCGAACAAACGACGCCCGCCTTCACACGCCCCGCTTGCCCGCAGACCGGCCGTAGCGCAGTTTCCTGCCGAAATCCGGTGCCGGTCCGTATAAGGGACGGGTCCAACATGCAGATCGCTTCATGACCGCCTACACGCTCGCCGACCTCGCCGCCCTCGTGGCGAGCCGCGCCGGGACCGATCCGGCCACCTCCTATACGGCCAAGCTCCTGTCGGAGGGCCCCGCCAAGGCGGCCAAGAAGCTCGGCGAGGAGGCGGTCGAGGCGGCGATCGCGGCCGTGCAGGGCGACAGGACCGGCCTGACGAACGAGGCCGCGGACGTGCTCTACCACCTCGTCGTGCTGCTCCGGGCGGGCGGCGTCGAGCTCAGCGCCGTCATGGCCGAGCTGGAGCGCCGGACGGCCCAGAGCGGCATCGCCGAGAAGGCCGCGAGGCGCCACGCGTGAACGCGGCCGCGCTGCCGGGCTCCGTCGAGGCGATCCTCGAAGCCTCGGACCGGCTCTCGCCCTATCGCCGCTTCAGCCGGGACGAGTGGGCGCAGCTGCGCGCCGACACGCCGCTCACCCTCAACCAGGAGGATCTGGAGCGCCTGCAGTCGATCAACGACCCGATCTCGGTGGAGGAGGTCGTGGCGATCTACCTGCCGCTGTCGCGTCTCCTGTCGCTCTACGTCGCGGCGACGCAGGGCCTGTTCAAGGCGACGCAGCGCTTCCTGCTCGCCGAGCGCGAGTCCAAGGCCCCCTACATCATCGGGCTGGCCGGCTCGGTGGCGGTGGGCAAGTCCACCACCGCCCGCATCCTGGCCTCCCTGCTGGCGCGCTGGCCCAACACCCCGAAGGTCGACCTCGTCACCACGGACGGCTTCCTGCTGCCCAACGCGGACCTGGCCGCCAACGGGCTGATGGAGCGCAAGGGGTTTCCCGAGAGCTACGACACCGCCGCCCTGCTGCGCTTCCTCAACGACGTGAAGGCCGGCCACCGGCGCGTGACCGCGCCGCTCTACTCGCACCTCGTCTACGACCGGGTGCCCGGGGAGGAGCGGGTGGTGGAGAGCCCCGACATCCTGATCGTCGAGGGCCTGAACGTGCTCCAGCCGGCCCGCCTGCCGCGGGACGGCACCGCGATCCCGTTCGTGTCCGACTTCTTCGACTTCTCGATCTATCTCGACGGCCACGAGGACGATCTGCACCGCTGGTACGTCACGCGCTTCATGAAGCTGCGCCAGACCGCCTTCCGCGACCCGCGCTCCTACTTCCGGAAATACGCCGAGATCGCGGAATCCGACGCGCTCGACATCGCCGACCGGCTCTGGACCACGATCAACCTGCCCAACCTGCGGGAGAACATCCTGCCGACGCGCCAGCGGGCGAGCCTGATCCTGACCAAGGGCGCGAGCCACCGGATCGAGAGCGTGGCCCTGCGGCGGCTGTGATCGTGAGGCGCAGACAGGGCTTCCATGACATGCGCGCCCGTCCTTCCGGGGCCGCGCAGCGGAGCCCGGGATCCAGGACCTCGACGCGTGTTCAGTCTGGCGCGGGGCCGTGCGTGCCTGGGCCTCGCCGGCGGTTCTGGATTCCGGGCTCTCGCCTGCGGCGAGCCCCGGAACGACGCGGGACGGATCCAGGGGCCGACCGGTGCGTGCGGCGAAGCCGTCGCACAGCTCACGCGAACGGGAACTCCGCCTCCGCCACATACGGGCCGCCGCCGGTCAAGTCCCGCGCCGAGAACAGCGTCACCCGATCCGCGTCGAACGACAGCGGTGCGAAGACCGGCGCCTGCGACAGGTACATCGCCGTCGCCTCCGGCGTCGCGTCGCGGCGCAGGCGGGCCAGGGTCACGTGCGGGGTGAACTTCCTCCGTTCCGGCTCGACCCCGGCCCGCCGGACCAGCCGCTCCTGCTCGGCCTGGAGATCCATCAGGCTCGCCTCCGGAACCACCGCCGCGTAGAGCGCCCGCGGCTTGTCGCCGCCGAAGATGCCGAGGCCGTCGAGCGTCACCCGCAGGGCGGGACGCGGCCGCATCTCGGCCAGAGCCTCGACCACGTCGTCGGCCACCGTGGCCTCGATATCGCCCAGGAAGCGCAGGGTGACGTGGAAGTCGCCCGGCTCGATCCAGCGGGCGCCGGGCAGGCCGCCCTGGTAGGTCTTCAGGGCGTCGGCGATCGCCGGCGGGACGGCGAGCCCGGTGAACAGGCGCGGCATTACCGCGACGCCCCCTGTCGGAGGCCGCCCAGGAAGGTTTCCACGGTCGGCAGGATGCGGGCCGCGATGGTCTCGACGCCCTGCCGGTTCGGGTGCAGCCCGTCATCGAGATGCTGCGCCCGGTCGCCGATGATCCCGTCGAGGAAGAACGGGTAGAGGGTCAGGTCGTAGCGCTTGGCCAGGGTCGGGTAGATCGCGTCGAAGCGCGCCTTGTAGTCCGGCCCGAGATTCGGCGCGGCCTGCATCCCGGCGAGCAGCACCGGGATGCCCCGCGCCTTCAGCCGCTCGATGATCGCGGACAGAGCCCCCTCGGTCACCTTCGGGTCGGTGCCGCGCAGCATGTCGTTGGCGCCGAGTTCGAGGATCACCCCGGCGGTCCCGTCCGGCACCGACCAGTCGACCCGGTCGAGGCCGCCGGTGGCGGTGTCGCCCGACACGCCGGCATTGGCCACGCTCACGTCCTCGCCCTTGCCCTTGAGCAGGCGCTCCAGCACCGTCGGGAAGGCGGCGTCGGCGGGAAGGCGATAGCCGGCGGTGAGGCTGTCGCCGAGGGCGACGAGCCTGACCGGGCCGCCCGGAGCGGCCTGCGATGCTGTCATGAAAGAGACCATCAGGAGGGTTAGCGCTGCGGCAAACAGGGCCGCGCGCCGGAACACACCGCCTTCGTCATGGCGCGGCCCCAATGCGGCACCCATATCGCGGTGCACCCGCGGCCCGTACAGCCAAGATCGAAGCCAACCGAGGACCTCGCGCGCCATGCTCGTCATCGCCCACAGATCGGCCTGCCCGTGAGCCAAGGCAAGGTGCCGCGCGCGCCGGCGATCGCGCTCTCGGACATCGATCTCAGCCTCGGACGCGGCGCCGCCCGCGTCCACGTCCTGCGCGGCATCTCGCTCAGCGTCGACCGCGGCGAGGCGGTGGGCCTCGTCGGCCCCTCCGGCTCCGGCAAGTCGACGCTGCTGATGGTCATGGCCGGTCTGGAGCGGCCCGATTCCGGCGGCGTCGTCATCGAGGAGACCGACCTCGTCCGCCTCGACGAGGACGCGCTCGCCCGGTTCCGCGGCCGCCGGATCGGCATCGTGTTCCAGGCCTTCCACCTCGTGCCGACCATGACGGCGCTCGAGAACGTGGCGCTGCCGCTGGAACTCGCGGACCGCTCCGGCGCCCTGGAGCGCGCCCGCGCCGAGCTGGAGGCGGTCGGCCTCGGGCACCGGCTGCACCATTACCCGGCGCAGCTCTCGGGCGGCGAGCAGCAGCGCGTCGCCATCGCGCGGGCGGTCGCCCCCGACCCGGCGATCCTGGTCGCCGACGAGCCCACCGGCAACCTCGACGAGGCCACCGGCCGCCAGATCGTCGACCTGCTGTTCCGGCTGAAGCGCGACCGCGGCGCGACGCTCGTGCTGGTCACCCACGACAACGGCCTCGCCCGCCTGTGCGACCGCACCGTGCGCCTGCGCTCCGGGCGGATCGAGGAGGCGGTGGCCGCCTGATGCACGGCACGATCGCCCGCCCCGACCCCGCACCCCGCCGGATCCCGCTGACCCTGCGCCTCGCGCTGCGCGAGCTGCGGGCCGGGCTCAGGGGCTTCGCGGTGTTCCTCGCCTGCATCGCGCTGGGCGTCGCGGCGATCGCCGGCGTGGCGTCGATCTCGCGCTCGCTCTCGGACGGGCTCGGGCGGGAGGGACGCCGGATCCTCGGGGGCGACCTCGCCTACAACCTCATCAACCGCGAGGCGACCGACACGGAGCGGCAGGCGCTGGCGCGGGAAGGCCGCCTCGACGTCGTCGCCTCCCTGCGGGCCATGGCGGTGGCGGGCAGCGGCGACGCGGCCCTGGTCGAGCTGAAGGCCGTCGATCCCGCCACCTACCCGGCCGCGGGCGACCTCGCCACCGACCCGCCGGGCCGCCTCGCCGACCTGCTGGCGGAGCGGGACGGGGTGCCGGGGGCGCTCGCCGACCCGGCCCTGCTGACCCGGCTCGACGTCAAGGTCGGGGACCGGATCGCGCTCGCCGGGCACCCGGTGGCGATCCGCGGCACGATCGTGTCCGAGCCCGACAAGATCGCCGGCGGCATCGGCTTCGGGCCGCGGCTGATGATCTCCGAGCCGACGCTCCGCGCCACCGGCCTCGTCCAGCCCGGCAGCCTCAACCGCTGGAGCTACCGGATCCTCCTGCCGTCCGGCACGCCGGATGCCGACCTCGACGCGGCGCAGGCCCGGATCCGCGCCGCGACGCCGGAGGCCGGCTGGGAGATCCGCTCCCGGAGCAACGCCGACCCGCGCTTCGCCAAGAGCATCGAGCGCTTCACGCAGTTCCTGACCCTGGTGGGGCTCACCGCGCTGATCGTCGGCGGCGTCGGGGTCGGCAACGCCGTCCACGCCTTCGTGGAGCGCAAGCGGCCCTCGATCGCGACCCTCAAGAGCGTGGGCGCGCCGGGCTCGCAGGTGGTCGCCCTGTACCTGACCCAGGTGATGCTGATCGCCGGCCTCGGCACCGGGATCGGCCTCGCGATCGGCGCGAGCCTGCCCTTCCTGCTGGACGCCCTGTTCGCCGCCGACCTGCCGCTGCCGCTCAACCCGACCCTCGCCCCGGGCGAGCTGGCGCTCGCCGCCGCCTACGGGCTGATCACCGCCTTCGCCTTCGCGATCACGCCGCTCGGCCGCGCCCACGACGTGCCGGTCTCCGGCCTGTTCCGCGACACGGTGGACCCCGCCCGGGTCAGCCCGCGCTGGCGCTACCGGATCTGGCTGGCTGTCAGCCTCACGGCCTTGGTCGCCCTGTCGGTGGCGACCGCCTTCGACCGGCGGGTGGCGCTGATCTTCATCGCGGCCGCCGCGATCGCGTTCGGCCTGCTGCATCTGGTGGCGCTCGGGCTGATGGCGCTCGCCCGCCGCCTGCCGCATCCGCGCTGGCCCGCGCCCCGGATGGCGCTCGCCAACCTGCACCGGCCCGGCGCCCTGACGCCCGCCATCGTCCTGTCGCTGGGACTCGGCGTGACGCTTCTCGTGACGCTCAGCCTGATCGACGTCAACGTCCGCCGCACGATCAGCGCGACCCTGCCGGCCCGGGCGCCGAATCTCTTCTTCCTGGACATCCCCTCGCGGGACGCCGCCCGGTTCCGGGACTTCCTGGCCGGCGCCGCCCCGAACGGGAAGATCGAGGACGTGCCGATGATGCGCGGCCGGATCGTCGCCCTGAACGGTGTGCCGGCGCGCAAGATCCGGCCGCCGGAAGACGCCGCCTGGGTGCTCGACGGCGACCGGGGCATCACCTACGCCGACACGGTGCCGGACGGCTCCAGCCTCACCGAGGGCGCGTGGTGGAGCGCCGAGCAGGGCGCGAAGCCGCTGGTCTCCTTCGAGGCCGACCTCGCCCGCCAGCTCGGCCTGAAGCTCGGCGACACCGTGACGGTGAACGTGCTCGGCCGCGACCTCACCGCGACGATCTTCAACCTGCGCCGGGTGGAGTGGCGCAACCTCGGCATCAACTTCGTGATGGTGTTCTCGCCGGGCACGTTCCGGGGCGCCCCGCACTCGGACCTCGCCACGCTGACCCTGCCCGGCGGCACCGACGCGGCCACCGAGAACCACATCCTGCGCGACGTGGCGAAGACATTCCCGTCAGTGAGCGCCGTTCGGGTCAAGGACGCGCTGGACGCCATCGGCGACCTCGTCGGCCGGCTGGTCCTGGCGATCCGCGGAGCCAGCGCCGTCGCAGTCCTGGCGAGCCTCTTCGTGCTGGCGGGTGCCATCGCGGCCGGGCACCGGGCGCGGCTCTACGACGCCGTCGTGCTGAAGGTCCTGGGCGCCAGCCGGTCCCGGCTGCTCGCGGCCTACGCGATCGAGTACGCCGCTTTGGGCCTCGCCACCGCCCTGTTCGGCCTCATGGCCGGGACGCTCGCCGGCTGGGTGATCGTCGCCAAGGTCATGCACCTCGATTTCCGGCTCGACCTGTCGGGCGCGCTGGTGGCGGCCGTGGCCGCGGTGGCGCTCGCGATCCTCCTCGGCCTCGCCGGCACCTGGCGGATCCTGGGGCAGAAGCCGGCGCCGTACCTGCGGCAGATCTGAAGCGCGAAGGGAGGTGGGGCCCGGGCGACGGTGGTCTGGGGAGAGGCGCGCGAGAAGCCGTGCCGGCCGCCACGGTCCCGCTCCGGGGGCCCACTCAGCGAGATGCGACTCCGCCCGGCGGCAGACGGGCCGCGACCGGGGCCGACCCACCTCGTCGTTGCGGTCCTGTGCGGTGTCCCGCGGACCGGCCACGCGCGCGTTCCCGCATCGCCGGTCTGCCGATCGGATCGGCCGGCGCTCTCAGCCCTCCGCCGATGCGGCGTCGAGCATCGCGCAGACCGCTTCGCCGAAGCGCCGCCGCGCGCTCGGATCGAGCTGGCGCAGGTGGACCTCCACCAGCCGCAGCAGCCACTCGGCTTCCCGCTCGGTCATCGGCTGGAGGACGGGCTGATGTCGATCAGGCCGAAGGAACGCCGCAATCGGCAGATCTAGAGACCGGGCAATCCTGTCGAGCGCGCGGGAAGATCTGGACTCGCCCGCCGGCTCGACAATCATGCGCGGGAAGTCGATCCCACCCTCATCCATGGAAGTGCCTCAGAGGTCCCCAGACGGAGGATGAATTCCCAACCTGAGGAAAGGTGATCGGACAAACAGGTATTCGCAAGTGAACTCTTTGTCATTCTGCCGTAGGATTGGTACGGAGACAGACATTTGGATTGTGAACGGTCTGGGGGACCATCCACCATGCGCATCAACGAGATCGATGGCTACGCGGAGAATGCCGACCGTCTCCGCGCGGCCCTCGACGCCTCCTGCGTTGTGGGAGCCTGGGAGTGGGACCATGTCGGCGGTGTCGTCGTCTACGACGCGGGCGCGGCGCTGTTGCTGACCGGCAAGTCCGACCTCGCCGACCGCCCGATCAACGGACCGATGGCTCTGGCGGCGGTGCATCCCGAGGACATGACGTGGCTGATGGACCACATGCTGCGGGCCGTCTCGTCCAGCGGACTGGTGCTGGCCGAGTACCGCGTGTTCAAGGCGGACGGCTCCGTCCGCTGGCTCCTGAGCCGGGGTCGGACCCATCGGAGCGCGGACGGCCAGCCGCAGCGGTCGCACGGAATCCTGATGGACATCACGGAAATCCGTGACGGCGGCGACCGCTACGTGCTCGGCAAGCCCCTGACGGGCGTTGATCCCCTGGAGCGGGCGGTCGACCTCGCCCTCGCGCTCAAGGACACGCTCACCGACGACATGCCGGCGGAGGTGCGAACCGCGGCTGAACTCGTCCTGCTGGGTCTCGGCCGCACGATCGCCGGCACGGTGGCCGACTGAGCAACCCCGCCGGTCGGCGTCCCGGGAGCGGATCCAGCCCCGCGGCCGGCGGATCCGGTCAGCCCAGATTCCACGCGGTGGGGGTCGGATCTCAGACGATGCGGTTCGCCCGCGCAGGCACGTATCCGGGCCCGGGGTGCCGGTCCGCACCGGAAAAACGCGCCGCCGCGCAGGCGCAGGTCGCATCAGGACGCCGTTAAGACTTCCGGCGGGCTCATCGAAACGGTCCGATCCCGGCAACCGTCAGTCGAACGACACGCTGTCGGACCGGAATGCATTTTAATCCCTGCCTGAATGGACAAAAATACATCCGCCGGACACGGAAAAGCGGCCCCGCAACCGTGACCGGGGACTTGTGTCGCGGACGCAGGCGCAACATATTCCTGGCCGAGGCGCCAGTCGGGCGCCAGAGGTCCTGCGTGGGCCTCGCCCGAACACCACGCTGAGAGAGCCTCCGCAAGGAAACTCCCATGGCATTCGAAAACAGCCCCTTCCGGTACGGCGCCCAGCAGCCGTCCGGCTACGCCGGCACCCAGGTCGAGGTCGACCAGGGGCTGCGCACGTTCATGCTCGGCGTCTACAACAACATGGTCGTCGGGCTCGGCATCTCGGGTCTCGTCGCGCTCGGCCTGAACATGGCCTCCGTGGCGGCCTACCAGGGCACCCGCCCGATCCTGACCCCCTTCGGTCAGACGCTCTATCTCAGCCCGCTGAAGTGGGTCCTGATGCTCGCCCCGCTGGCGTTCATCTTCGTCTTCTCCATGCGGATGGACCGGATGTCGGCCTCGTCGGCGCGGACGATGTTCTGGGCCTTCGCGGCGGTGATGGGCGCCTCGATGTCCTCGCTCCTGCTGGTCTTCACCGGCGGCAGCGTGGTCCAGGTGTTCTTCATCACGGCGGCCGCCTTCGGCTCGCTCAGCCTCTGGGGCTACACCACCCGGCGCAGCCTCTCGGGCATGGGCTCGTTCCTGATGATGGGCCTGATCGGCATCATCCTCGCGTCGCTGGTGAACATCTTCTTCGCCTCGTCGGCCCTCCAGTTCGCCATCTCGGTGCTGGGCGTGCTGATCTTCGCGGGCCTGACCGCCTACGACACGCAGAAGCTCAAGGAGATGTATCTCTACGGCGGCTTCGACGGTGAGATGGCGGCCAAGATGTCGGTGAACGGCGCCCTGACGCTGTACCTCGACTTCATCAACATGTTCCAGTTCCTGCTGAGCCTGATCGGCGACCGCCGCTAAGCCAGCCTGGACGGCGAACCAGCGAAGCCCCGGCGGGAAACCGCCGGGGTTTCTTTTTGTGTGCCCGGCGCAGCCGGATGCGCCCAGCAGGCTTGGCAAAAGCGGCTGTCGGTTTGCGACGAAGATCTGCGGCCGAGACCGCGAGTGGACTCCAAGAGGACGAAGCTTCGGCTTGCCGACGGGACACGACAGGATGTGGTGCCGGGGGGTCCCATCCAACGCCCTTATCCTGAGGTGCCCGCGTCGGCGGGCCTTGAAGGAGCGCTCCAGGGATCGCGGCGGCCTCTGGAGGGCGCCTTCGAGGCCTCCGGTTTGCTCCGGCGCCTCAGGATGAGGTCATGGGTTGGGGAGCCGGCCCGGGTTTGTCCTGGCTCGTGTCGGCGACCGCGTGGCCTGCGAGCACGAGCGCTGGTAAGCTCCGGCCATGCCCGCACTCTCCGGCCTCTCCGCTTTCCCGATCACCCCGAGCGATGCCGACGGCCGCGTCGACGCCGAGGGCCTGCGCCGGCTCCTGGAGACCCTGGCGGATGCCGGGGTCGACTCGGTCGGCCTGCTCGGCAGCACCGGGACCTACGCGTATCTGAGCCGTGACGAGCGGCGGCGGGCCGTCACGATCGCCGCCGAGACCGTGGGCGGGCGGGTACCGCTCCTCGTCGGCATCGGCGCCCTGCGCACCGACGAGGCCATCCGCCTCGCGCAGGACGCGCGGGCGGCCGGCGCCGGGGCCGGACTCCTCGCGGCGATGTCCTACACGCCGCTGACCGACGACGAGGTCGCGGCGCATTTCGAAGCGGTGGCGGAGGAAGGCGGCCTGCCGCTCGTGATCTACGACAATCCGGCCACGACGCATTTCCGGTTCTCGCCGGCCCTGATCGGCCGGATCGCGCGGCTGCCCGGCGTGGTCGCCGCGAAGTGTCCGGCGCCGGATCCGGCGGCCGCAGCCCCCGGCGTCGCGGCGCTTCGGGAGGCTGTCCCGCCCTACTTCCCGATCGGCTTCAGCGGCGACTGGAACGTGACCGAGTCGCTGATCGCCGGCGGCGCGGCGTGGTTCAGCGTCGCGGGCGGCCTGTTTCCCAAGGCCTGTTCGGCGATCGTGCGCGCGGTCGAGGCGGGCGATGCCGCGCGGGCGCGCGCCCTGAACGCGGATCTCGAGCCGCTCTGGGCGCTGTTCAAGGCACATTCGAGCCTGCGCGTGGTCTACGCGGCGGCCGACATCCTGGGCCTGTGCCGGGCCGAGCCGCCGCGGCCGATCCGGCCGCTGCCACCGGAGGTCGTGGCCGAGATCGCCGCAACTGTCCGCGCCCTGGGGCTGGCCTGAGCGAGCAAGTCGCCCTCGTCATCCCGGGGGCCTTGCATGCGGTAGCGGTCAGACCGCCTTCGGCGCCGGCTCCAGCACGGCGATCACCCGGGCCAGCTCGGTGCCGCGCTTCAGGATGTGGCCGCTGGCGGCGATCACCGCGTAGGCGCCCTGGCGACGCGCGAGCTTGGGATCCTTCTCGATCCGGTAGAGCGGCATCTCCGACGAACGGCGGTAGATCGAGAACACCGCCTTGTCGCGGCGGAAATCGAGGGCGTAGTCGCGCCACTCGCCCGCGGCGACCTGACGGCCGTAGAGGTTGAAGATCGTGCGCAGTTCGTCCCGGTTGAAGGCGACCTGCGGAGGAGCCGCGCGGGCTGGGAAGGGAATGACATGCCCTGCCGCCTCGTCGGGCCTCGGCCCGGCGCTCGTCCGTTCGGTCATCACCGCTCCCGTGCATCGATCCTTTGCCGAATGATGGGCTTCGCCGCAGCGGGCCGCAAGGGCGGCTGCGGGTACGCTGCGTGTCGTCGAAGACACACCCAAGCGACAAAAAACACGCTTCCGCCCCAATCGCGCCTTTTCGGGGCCGCGTTGCCGGGGCACAACACTTCGTGAACCTCGCCGGGCCCTGCCCGGGCGGCGCCCCGCGACCCAGCTCCCCAGCCAGCGGTCGCCGCTCGGGATCCCAGGATCCGGCACTCCGAGGTTTCGAGACCCAAGGACTTCAGGCCGCCCACCCGGGCGGCCTTTTTTCTAGTTCCGGTTCGGACCGGGATGCGGGTATGCCAGATCCATCATGGGCCCGCCCGCCTTCGACGACGCCTTCCTGCACGACCTCGACGCGCTGTTCGCGTGGCGCCGGGACGTGCGCCGGTTCCGGACGGATCCGGTGGACGAGGGTGCCCTGCGCGCCTGCCTGGCGGCGGCCCATCGGGCCCCCTCGGTGGGCAACAGCCGGCCCTGGCGCTTCGTGCGCGTCTCGGACCCCGGCCGGCGGGAAGGCGTCGCCGCGAGCTTCGCCCGCTGCAACGCCGCCGCGGCGTCCGGCTACGACGCGGAGCGCGCCGCGCAGTACCGGTCGCTCAAGCTCGCCGGGCTGAACGAGGCGCCGGTCCATCTCGCGGCCTTCTGCGACGACGCGACCGTGGCCGGCCTCGGCCTCGGGCGGGCGAGCATGCCGGAGACGCTCGCCTACTCGGTCGTCGGCGCGGTGCAGTGCTTCTGGCTGGCGGCGCGGGCCCGGGGGCTCGGCGTCGGCTGGGTGTCGATCCTCGACCCCGGTTCCGTGACGGCGCTCCTGGCGGTGCCGGAGACGTGGCGGCTCGTGGCCTATCTCTGCGTCGGCCACCCGGTGGAGGAGCACTGCGACCCGGAGCTGGAGCGCCACGGCTGGCAGGCCGAGGACAGGCGCGGCGGCACGTTGATCGAGCGCTGAGCGGGACGCCGCCGAGGTTTTGGGACCGCCGTCCCGGCGCGACGCGGCGATTTACGATGCTCTTTTACCGTCCCCTAGGGTTTCCGGGACTGAAGACGCATCAACCATAGCTTTTCCTGGAACGACAAGCTCGGCCGTGGATTACTTGGCCGCAGAAGCTCTTGCTTGTCGAGGTACAGGTGATGTCGGGTCGGGTGGCGGCTTTATTCGGGTTGGCCGGAGCGATGCTGGCCGGATGTTTGGGCTCCGCGCAGGCGCGCGAGGTCGTGGCCTTCCAGAACGGCGTCGCGCCGGGCTCGGTGGTAATCAGCGTCTCGCAGCGCAAGCTGTATCTGGTGAACGGCGACGGGACGGCGATCCGCTATCCCGTGGCGGTCGGCCGGCCCGGGAAGCAATGGTTCGGGACGGCGAGCATCGACGGCAAGTACGTCGCCCCGGCCTGGTCCCCGCCGGCCGAGGTGAAGCGCGACAACCCGCGCCTGCCGAACCTCATCGCGGGCGGCTCGCCGCACAACCCGATGGGCGCGGCGGCCATGACGCTCGCGGGCGGCGAGTACGCGATCCACGGCACCAACCGCCCGAGCTCGGTGGGCACCTACGCGTCCTACGGCTGCATCCGCATGTACAACCAGGACGTGGTCGATCTCTACGGCCGGGTCGACGTGGGCACGCGGGTCTACATGACCCACTGAGGGCAGGGGCCGATCAGGTCGCCGGCGGCGCCGTCGCCTCGACCGCCGTGAACGTCTCCAGGATCCGGTAGGTGTGCTCGGCCCCGGCCGGCACGCAGTAGGAATCGCCGGCCGCGAGCGCCACGGTCTCCGACCCGACGATCAGCTCCGCCCGGCCGCTGATCACGTAGCCCACGGTCTCGTGGGGCGAGGTGGTCATCGGCTTGTCGGCGTTGGGCTCCTCGCCCCGCCACATCCGCATCCCCAAGCGCGCGCCCTGCGCCAGGGTGATCTCGCCGTGCGGCCCCTCGGCCGCGCCCCGTGCCGATACCTTCGTCGCCATCGCGCGCCCTTTCCGGATGATCCAGGCCAACGGCGGCGCGCGGGCCCCGTTCCGTCCCCGGGCGGCGCGCTTGACGATGATCGGCCGGCCGGAACAGGATGTCGCACCGACCCACCAGGGCGCCCGTCAGAGGCGCGGGCCGGCCCGACGCCAGCGGGACCGCCCGGGACCCGGCGCGTCGGCAGATGCCGGACGTGCGGGAGGGGACGGCCATGCAGATCAAGGCGGCGATCGACAGGATTCCCGGTGGGCTCATGCTGGTGCCGCTCCTGCTCGGCGCCCTGTGCAAGACCTTCGCGCCGGGGGCGCCGGCCTATTTCAAGGGCTTCACGCAGGGGATCATGACCGGCGTGATCCCGATCCTGGCGGTCTGGTTCTTCTGCATGGGCGCGTCGCTGCGCCTCGGCGCCACCGGTACGGTCCTGCGCAAGTCCGGCACGCTGGTGCTGACCAAGCTCCTGTCGGCCTGGGCGATCGTGATGGTCGCGTCGCTGTTCATCCCGCCCGAGGGCGTGCAGTCCGGCTTCTCCGCCGGCCTGTCGATCCTGGCGATCGTCTGCGCGATGGATATGACCAATGGCGGCCTCTACGCCTCCCTGATGCAGACCTACGGCAGCCGCGAGGAGGCCGGTGCCTTCATCCTGACGTCGATCGAGTCCGGCCCGCTGATGAGCATGATCATCCTCGGCGCCTCGGGGGCGGCCCATTTCGAGCCGCAGATCTTCGTCGGCGCGGTGCTGCCGTTCCTCGTCGGCTTCGCGCTGGGCAACCTCGACCCGAAGCTGCGCGCCCTGTTCGCCCCGGGCGGCCAGCTGATGATCCCGTTCTTCGCCTTCGCGCTGGGCAACACGGTCGATCTCGGCAACCTGCTCTCGCCGCTCGCCGGGCTCGGCATCGCGCTGGCGCTGGCGGTGATCGTCCTGACCGGGATCCCGCTGATCCTGGCCGACCGGGCCATCGGCGGCGGCACCGGGACGGCGGGACTCGCCGCCGCCTCCACGGCCGGGGCGGCGGCCGCCAACCCGCTCGCCATCGCGGCCGTGGCGCCGCAATTCGCCCCGGCGGCCCCGACCGCCACCGTGCTGGTGACGATCTGCATCATCGTCACCTCGATCGTCGTGCCGATCCTGACCGGCCTCTGGTACCGGCGGTTCGGGGCGGGCGCCGCGGAGGCGCCGGTCGAGCAGGCGCTGGGGGCGCCCGCCGGCCTCCCGGCCGAGTAGGCGGGCGGAGCCTCTTTCGCGACGAGAACCTGCGCCGGGCCGAGGGTCTGAGCGGATGCCGCGTCGGCCTGCCCACGGTCCGTGACACAAGCCCGGGCAGCTTCGGATCGGCTGTCCAATCCTCCACCTCATCCTGAGGGGCCGGAGCGCAGCGAAGGCCTCGAAGAAGGCTTCCAGATTGCTCCGAGATCCCTGGAGCCCTCCTTCGAGGCCCGCTGACGCGGGCACCTCAGGATGAGGCGAGCAGGGTCGGATCTACCGGAACACCGTCCGACCGCATCCTGTCCTGTACCGTGGAGACGGCCACCGCAAATCCGCTCAGAAGTCGACCGCGAGGCCCTTCACCTCCCAGTCGTCGTAGCGCACCGGCTCCAGCCCGCCGCGGCCCTGACGCTCGGGCTTGGCGCTGATCGCGGCGGCGCGGGCATCGATCGCCGCCCGCCGCTCGGCGGCCTCGGCCAGGGCGCGCTGCGCCGCGGGGCTCAGACGGCGCGGAGCGCCTTCGGGCGCGTCCGCGCCATGGCCGTTCGGGTCTTTTCCGGTGGGGTCTTGCATCGCGCTCGCTCGGGTGTGAGGGCGTGGGCCGGATGAAAGTCGGCTCCGGAGCAGAAGTGGCATCGCGGGACAAAGGTCGCAACAGGCGGGTCGGGACACCGACCGGCGGACCGGCGGAAGAGTCGGGGCCCGAGGCCGCCGGCCTGGGCGCGCGCCGGGCCGCGCTGCAGGCGGTGGCCGCCCTGATCGGCCAGGAGCGCCCGCCGGCCCTGGACGACGCGATCGCGCAGGCGACCCGCGCCGCCGCGCTGGCACCCGCGGACGCGGCCCTGGCGCGGGCGATCGCGGTGGCGACCTTCCGGCGCTACGGGCTGATCCGCGCCGCGCTCGCCCAGCGGCTGGAGCGCGGGCTGCCCGCCGCCAAGCCGCAGCTCACGGCGCTGCTCGCCACCGCCGCGGCCCAGATCCTCGACCTCGCGGTGCCCGACCACGCGGCGGTCGACCTCGCGGTGCGGCTCGCGAAGGCCGACCCGCGCACCGCGCACCTCGCGGGCCTCGTCAACGCGGTGCTGCGCCGGATCGCCCGGGAGCGGGACGCGATCCTGGCCGAGAGCGCCGACGCCCTGGCGATCAACACGCCGGACTGGCTCGCCCGCCGGTGGAGCGCAGCCTACGGGCCCGAGCGCGCCGGCCGGATCGCGCAGGCCCATCTCGCCGGGGCGGCGATCGATCTGACCCTGCGCGGCCCGGCGGGCGACTGGGCGCAGCGGCTCGGGGCCGTGACGCTCCCCACCGGCTCCCTGCGGATGCCGGAGAGCGGGCCGCCGATCCCCGACCTGCCGGGCTTCCCGGACGGCGCGTGGTGGGTGCAGGACGCCGCCGCGGCGATCCCCGCCCGGCTGCTGGCGCCGGAGCCCGGCGCCCGCGTGCTCGATCTCTGCGCCGCCCCCGGCGGCAAGACGATGCAGCTCGCCGCGGCTGGGGCGCGCGTCACCGCCATCGACCGCTCGGCGCCCCGGCTCGAGCGCCTGCGCGAGAACGTCGCGCGGCTCGGCCTGGAGGTCGAGATCGTGGTCGCCGACGCGCTCGCCCTGGAGCCGCAGGACCACGACGCGGTGCTGCTCGACGCGCCCTGCTCGGCCACCGGGACGATCCGGCGCCATCCGGACGTGGCCTGGACCAAGGCGGAGGCCGATATCGGCCGCCTCGCGACCCTGCAGGCGAGGCTCCTCGACCACGCGGCCGGGCTGGTGCGCCCGGGCGGCCTGCTCGTCTACTGCACCTGCTCGCTGGAACCCGAGGAGGGCGAGGCGCAGGTCGCGGCCTTCCTGGCCCGGGACGCCCGGTTCGTCCGGGTCCCGGTCCGGCCCGAGGAGGTCGGCGGCGCCGCGGAGCTGATCGACGGCAACGGCGACCTGCGCACCCTGCCGTGCCATCTCCCCGAGGTGCCGGGCGCCCGCGGCGGCCTCGACGGCTTCTTCGCGAGCCGGCTGCGGCGCGCGGGGTGAGGAGGGCGGTGCATCGAGGCGCGAGCGGGTGAGGGGTTGGGATGCGCTTGGCGTGCGGCACCGACACCGCGCTCGGCCGACCGGGCAACGACGTTTTCGCGTCTCCGCGGGGATCGATGCTCATGAGGGAGCGCGACGCGCCATCTTCATGCAGGCTTGCGGATTCACGCGTCTGTCCGCGACACGCAACCTGCTGAGATCGAGGCGCTTTTCCCCTCCCCCTTGTGGGGAGGGGTCAGGGGTGGGGGTGGTTCAGGATGAGGCGTAGCGGTGCCTTCTGAACCACCCCCACCTCGGCTCCTCCCCGCAAGGGGGAAGGAGAGCGCATCGGCAAGTGGGCGTCTGATTATCGAGGCCTGCAGAGCGGGAAGACACCGACCTCCCGTGCCGATCCCTTGACAATGTTCCTATTTTGTGCTTCCTGACCGCACCTGCCCGCGGCGCTTCGGGAGCGATCCTGTGGCGTCCTTCGCGGGGCCCGTCCGGTGGCTGACCGGGCGGGTCCGCGGGCGGGGCGGTGCCCGCGTCGGTGGCTCTCAGCCGCCATCGCCCCGGGCGGCGGACCGGCACGGGGCGTGTCTCGGAGGCGGGCGTGAGACCGGGCGGCCCTTGGCCCGGCGGGGTGAGGAAATGCCCCCGCGCCGACCCGCCTCTGGGCGTGCCCGAAGCCCCCTGCGGACCCGCCCACTACGAGGCGGGGGACGGCTGGAAGGCCACGGCGCTGAAGGGCGGGTTCCGGAGGTGCGTGCACCTCGTCCGAGACCGCCGGCAGCGAGGCGCAGGACCGGGACGTCGGCAAGACACCGCGACGAGAAAGACGGCCGCGATCGGGGGCGATGCCCGGCCGCTGCCGCGGGCGCCGCGGGGATCGGATCCCGCGCGTACACGGCCGACACCTGGGTTCCCGCGGCGTCCCGCGTCCCGCGTGTTGCTTCCTGGGCCATGCCCCCGGCGCCGAACGGCGGGTGGGGACGATGGCGCGCATTTGCGCGAGGGCGCGGGGCGACCACGCGCCGGGCTCGGTTCCCTCTCCGAAAAAATCGGTCTACACGGCCGCTCCCCTGAAGACGCTTACCTGCCCCGTATGCAGGACTGAGCCTGGAGACGCTTGAAGCCATGCCGATTCTCACCTTTCCCGACGGCAACACGCGGGAGGTCGCCGCCGGCACGTCCGGCCGCAGCGTCGTCGAGGGCATCGCCAAGTCGCTGGCCAAGCGCACCGTCGCCATGGCGCTGGACGGAACGGTTGCCGATCTCGACGACCCGATCGCGCGCGACGCGCGCATCGAGTTTCTGGACCGCACCGATCCCCGCAGCCTGGAGCTGATCCGGCACGATTGCGCGCACGTCCTCGCCGAGGCGGTTCAGTCGCTCTGGCCGGACACGCAGGTCACGATCGGCCCGGTGATCGAGAACGGTTTCTACTACGATTTCTATCGCGAGACCCCGTTCACACCGGACGATTTCCCGGCCATCGAGGCGAAGATGCGCGAGATCATCTCGCGCGATGCGCCCTTCACCAAAGAAGTCTGGAAGCGCGAGGACGTGCGGGCCCTGTTCGCCGACAAGCAGGAAGCCTTCAAGGTCGAGCTGGTCGACGCGATCCCCCCGGGCGAGGACCTCAAGATCTACCGCCAGGGCGACTGGTTCGATCTCTGCCGCGGCCCGCACATGACCTCGACCGCCAAGGTCGGCACCGCCTTCAAGCTGATGAAGGTCGCGGGTGCCTATTGGCGCGGTGATTCGAACAACCCGATGCTGACCCGCATCTACGGGACGGCCTGGGCGAACCAGGCCGATCTCGACGGCTACCTGCACCGGCTGGAGGAGGCCGAGCGCCGCGACCACCGCCGGCTCGGCCGCGAGATGGACCTGTTCCACTTCCAGGAGGAGGGGCCGGGCGTCGTCTTCTGGCACGCCAAGGGCTGGACGATCTTCCAGGAACTCATCGCCTACATGCGTCGGCGCCTGCGCGGCGACTACGCCGAGGTCAACGCCCCGCAGATCCTCGACAAGGCGCTGTGGGAGACCTCCGGCCACTGGGGCTGGTACCGGGAGAACATGTTCGCCGCGCAGTCGGCGGGCGAGGAGGCCGAGGACAAGCGCTGGTTCGCTCTCAAGCCGATGAACTGTCCGGGCCACGTGCAGATCTTCAAGCACGGGCTGAAATCCTACCGGGACCTGCCCCTGCGCATGGCCGAGTTCGGCGTGGTCCACCGCTACGAGCCGTCCGGCGCGATGCACGGGCTGATGCGGGTGCGCGGCTTCACGCAGGACGACGCCCACATCTTCTGCACCGAGGACCAGCTCGCCGACGAGTGCCTGAAGATCAACGACCTGATCCTCTCCACCTACGCGGATTTCGGCTTCGACCAGATCGTCGTGAAGCTCTCGACGCGGCCCGAGAAGCGCGTCGGCTCCGACGCCCTGTGGGACCACGCCGAGGCGGTGATGACCCGGGTGCTGGCGCAGATCGAGGAACAGTCGGGCGGACGGATCAAGACCGCCGTCAATCCGGGGGAGGGGGCGTTCTACGGCCCGAAATTCGAGTACGTGCTCCGCGACGCTATCGGCCGCGACTGGCAGTGCGGGACCACGCAGGTGGACTTCAACCTGCCGGAGCGGTTCGGCGCCTTCTACATCGATGCCGACGGCGCCCGGAAGCCGCCCGTGATGGTCCACCGGGCGATCTGCGGCTCGATGGAGCGCTTCACCGGCATCCTGATCGAGCACTTCGCCGGGCACTTCCCGCTCTGGCTCGCGCCGGTGCAGGTGGTGGTGGCGACGATCACCGGCGAGGCCGATCCCTACGCCCGCGACGTGGTGCGCGCCCTGGAGCGGGCCGGGCTGCGGGTCGAGGCCGATCTGCGCAACGAGAAGATCAACTACAAGGTCCGCGAGCACTCGCTGGCCAAGGTGCCGGTGCTGCTGGCGCTCGGCCGCCGCGAGGCGGAGGAGCGGACGGTCTCGATCCGTCGGCTCGGCAGCCAGCAGACCCGGACGCTGCCGCTGACCGAGGCCGTGGCGGCCTTCGTCGAGGAGGCGACGGCCCCGGATGTCCGCCGTGCCGAGGCGGTGGCCGCGGCGGTCCCGACGAGCGGCACCGTGCTCGACGGCCATCACGACCCGGACGACACGCCCTGACGGGAGGCGGCATCCCGGTCGGAGGGCGGCGCCGGGCCGTGCCGCGGTGCTCACCCACATCCTCACCGGGGACGAAGCCGAACCGATGGGAAACGCTCGAGGGATCCATGACCCGCCTCGTCTCCGTCCTCGTGCTGATCGCCTTCGCCCCCGCCGCCCTGGCGCAGGAGCGGGTGACCACGCGCAGCCTCACCTGCGCGGCGCTGCAGGCCCGCGTCGCGCAGGCGCGCAACTTGGTCCTGGCGACCAGCGAGACGGCCTACGAGACCGTCCACCTGGATTCGGGCTCATGCCGGATCGACGAGACGGCGGCCCCGGCTTTCGAGCCCACCGCGGACGTGCCGTCCTGCATGGCCGGCTGGCGCTGCCGGCAGCGGAACAGCGACAGCGGCCCGCGCTGAGAAGCATTGCGGCCGCCGACGCGCGGACGGGACGGGGCAGCGGCGCCGACGCCGCTTCAGCGCGCCTTCTCGTGCTCCGCGAGACCGACCGCCTTGTAATCGTAGCTCGGGTAGAACTCGGTTCGGTAGGCACCCCAGGCGGTGTCCTCGAGGACGCGGTTGACCTCGCGGAGCCGGGTGGCGGGCAGCCGCAGGGTGATGATCTGCCCGATGCCCATGACGACGTTCCAGGAGACCACCTCGATCCCCGGCGGCGGGAAGGCCTTGTAGAAGCCCTGCTTGGCCAGCTGCGCGTTCAGCTCCGCCAGAGGCCGCGACTGGTCGTGCCGCAGGAAGACCGTCAGCAGCATGGCGTTGTCCGCCGTCGCCGTCGCCGTGCCCACGGGCGGGGGCGGCGCGGTCTGTGCCGACGCCCCGCCGATGCAGCCGAACGCCACGAGGGACGCTGCGAGCGTCCCGATCACACCTGTGGACCGTCGCATCCGATCTCCCCGGCCGAGCACCTGCGCCGGCCCAGCACCAACGCGGCGCGGCGCCACGCTATCCCGAATGTGAGAACCCCTTCAGCTGGGCTCGACATCGTAGGACAATCGCAGGCGGAGCCGGACCAGCCCGTCCGCGTCGCGGACCGCGATGATGAAGTCCTGCCGCTCGACCGGGTCGGTCAGACCCTGCGCCAGGCGGGTCAGGATCCGGACCGCCTGGGCCCGCGCCGCCGCGAGGTCGGGCAGGTCGTAGCCCTCATGGTCGCGGACGAGGTTGGCGCCGTCATGAAGATCGATGAAATAGCGGGGCACGGGTTTCTGCTCGGCGAGCGTATCAGCCCGCGGGAATCAGTCTCCGTCGTTTCTACGTAGTTTCCGGGCCCCCGCAATCGCGTGTCGCGCTTGTCGCACCGGGAAACGGGCCGGTTTGTCAGCCGCCCTGCAGAGGTCGGAGAAGTCTTCCGGGACCGCGCGGATCGTCGCGCCGTTCGGTTCGACGGTCCCGTCGACGGCGTCCCTTTCAGCACGGCCGTGCCCGGCATGCCTGCGGCAAGGACCGCGGCCTTCTCAGGCGCGCCGGACTCGATCTGGGCGGGCTCCTGGCGCGCGGCTCTCGAGCGGTTCCGATGCAGTTTGGAGGCCTGCATGACGAAGGTGATCTCGAGGCTCATGCCGTGCGCTACGGGGGCGAGCATCGGTCCCTTCCTGCCCGGCAGGCGGTCCGTCACAGGCTGCGGGTGGTGACCCCGAGGGCAAGCAGGACGTAGGCACCGATGAAGAACCATTGCCGGTGCATGACGACCGTACGGCCGACCATGGGGATCCGGGTATACAGGCTTGCGACGGCGAGGCCGATCAGCACGGCCGACACCAGAAACGTGAGCAGACGCGGAGCGGAGAGCGAGGGCATGGGCCATGCTCGCGCCGATACGCTTACCGGACCGTTACCGGTCGAGGCCCGGGATCAGCGGCCGTTCCGCGGTGAGCGGTCCCTTGGAGCCCGGGAGAAGTCCGACCTGCGCCAGCCACAATGCCACGATCGCCGCCGCGATGAGTGTTGCCAGGGACGTCAGCCGGCCTGTCCATCGCCGCAGGACGAACATCGCGACCACGACGGCCAGCAGGGCGACGAGAAGCACGAGCAGGAGCATCGCTGCCCCATGCCACGATCAGGCCGTCACGTCACCGCGGAGGTGAAACAGGATCTCCGGGTCGAGGCGCAGCTACGGCTCTGTGCGCCCCTGATGCGCCTCGTAAGTTGCTCACAACCCGCCTAGGCGCCCGCCTCGGTTGTTCTGCAGAACGGAAACAGACCCGCAATGAACCGGTTGCCCGGTGGTCGGGGCGAAAAGGTCTCACGGCGAAAATGCTAGAAATTCCTACCCATTGGCGCGGGCGGGCATACCAATCATGCACGAAATGCTGGCCGTTGAATGTTTTTGTAACTTGCTTTCGGCGCACGAAGGTAGCAAATCGCAGGAGAGGGGCACATCAGGAATTTTGAAGTGATAGAAGAAACATCCGGTCCCAATCCGAATTTCATCGAACTGGCCGGTGATATCGTCGCCGCCTACGTGTCGAACAATCCCGTTCCGGCCGCCGAGCTGCCGGCGCTGATCGCCCGCGTGCACGGCGCGATCGCCGGCCTCGTCGCCGGCACGCTGACGGTCGAGACCGGCGCGGCGGCACCGGCGGACGTCGACAAGCCCGGCGCGGCCCAGATCCGCAAGTCGGTCCGGCCCGACGGCATCGTCAGCTTCATCGACGGCAAGACCTACAAGACGCTCAAGCGCCACCTCACCAGCCACGGCCTCGACCCGAAGAGCTACCGTGAGCGCTATGGCCTGCCGGCCGACTACCCGATGGTCGCCCCCAGCTACGCCGAGCAGCGCTCCGCCCTCGCCAAGGCCATCGGCCTCGGACAGCCCGGCGCCATGGCCGAGCGGAAGGGCCGTCAGGCCGCCTGAGCCGATCCGCGTCCCGTCGCGGGGCTGCGCGTGCGGCGCCCGGACGGGATGCCGCCACGACGCTGCCCGGACGCCGCGATCGTTGCGCGAGCGCCACACTGATCCGCAACGTCGCGCGACACGGACAAGCTGCCTTACTCTGCACAAAGCGGATGCGCACGTCGGTCCCTGGGACGAGAGTCGAGGGATCAGCGAGATGAAGCGAGAGCAGACGAGTACGGTGGTGCCCTTCCCGGCCCATGTCGCCCCCGCCATTGCCGACGAGGATACCGCGTCGATCATCGCAGTGCTGCAGGACCAGTTGGCGCTCGCCCGTGAGGGTCGGCTGCGCTCCGTGGCCGTGGTCTCCGTCTCGGCGGACGGGGAAGCAATCGGAACGCAGTGGTCTTGCAAGGGCGCCGACATCAGCAGCCTGATCGGCAAGCTGACGGTACTCACCCACGACCTGATGGCTGCCCGGAAGTAATCACCCGAGCATAAGCCTCGGATCCTCCATCGGGCGGGCGCGGTCGACGCGTCGGCGGTCAAGCCTGCGGCGTCGGTTCGTTTCGTCGGCGTGTAGGCTCGCTTCGCCACGGAAGGCCGTGGCGCCGCGCGGGAATTGGCGACGATCGGCTCAGCGCGACGGCGCCAGGCCGGTAAGACATTCTCGACGCCGATGGCATTCGCCTTTTCTCCGACCTGCCCGGGCCGGCCGCCCCAGCAGCGCTGCGGTACAATTCGACCGCCTTGAAGCAGCTCGACCTTGAGATCAAATCTCCACACCTTCGCGCGTCGTCGTTCTGCGATGCAGAACTGACATGCACCTTGTTCACCGCGTTCGCGTCTGTCATGCTTCGTCCACGGATGCGCAAAGACAGATCACGCCGGTTTCATGCGTCCGCAGAATGAGCCCTCCAGGGCCGCGGGACCGGTGAAGAGGAAGCGTCATGTCCCGTCCGATCTACCTCGCCATCGCGCTCGTCGTGTGCGGAACCGTCGTTACGGTGTTCACCTTCATGCGCGCGCCGCAGTCGAAGGAGTTCGCCGGCTGGGATGTGGCGTTCATGAGTGGGATCGGCGCGGTCGCCCTTGGCTTCTTGACCACCCTTGTCGAGGTGATCACCGGATAGGCTTTCGCGGTCCGGACTGGCCTCGTTAGGGCCTTCGGCGTGGCTCAACCGCCTGGCAGGACGATCCATCACCTGCATACATTCCGCGAATATGTTGTGGATACGACATCAAAACTCATAATTCACAATCGATCGCCAGTGCAGACAATTTGATGTAATTCAAAAACGTCCCCTGAACGCGTATCGCCGATTCTGCCGCTCGAAGCTCCACGAGGCGGCGATGTTCGAACGACGCAGTTACCCGCGTACGCGCCTGAATGAGACCGGCAGCATCTCGGTGGACGAGCACCGGAGCCTGCCGTGCATCGTCTACGACCGATCCGCAGGCGGGATCCGCGTCGCTCTGCCGGATGCCGAGATCGTGCCGGAGCATTTCGTGCTCAGCATCGATGCCAGCAATGAGTTTCTCGTCTGCCGGGCGGTCTGGCGAAAGGCGGAAGAGATCGGAGCGACGACGGACGAATCCCCGATCCTACACATGGACGGCCTCGGTCTTACCCGCGCGCTCGAGCTGTCCTGACCGGCATCGACGGACCGACCGCCGCAGGGGCGGCACCTTCCCGCGCTCCGGTCGTTCTCTGTCGGGTTGATGTCGCGGCGCGGCGCGTCGCCGGAGTCACATCGGGGACGAATCATGCCGGATCCGAAATCGCGCGACGCCGACGCAGCGCCTGCTGTCGACCTCCCGCAGGGGCTGCCGACACCGCCGAACAGCGGCGAGATGCCCCCACCGCGGCTTCCTCCAGCACCGGAGGACGAGCCGATGCCCCCGCGAGAGGAGCCTGCGCCGGAAATCGATGAGGTGACGGGGCTGTGATCCCGGCGGGACGCAACTTCGCACCGTGGGGACGCAGGCCCATTCCAACCGTATGGCCTCAAGGCTTCAGGCTGCCGGGCAGCTGTCTGGGTCTGATCGCCAGCCTCGCTTGGATTTCGGGGACCGCGGCGGCCGAGCAACCACTCACCATCGAGCGGCTCAGCACGGAAGGCTGGGAGATCGCCGGCTATACCGGGACCTTCGACAACCGCTCATCCCTCATCCTGTTTCGCAGGAAGGACAGGCCGTATCTCGTCCAGTGCTCGATCCTGTACGATGTGACCCGCAACCCGCGCGTGATCACGAACTGCTACGAGCTGCACTGACGGCGCAGTCGCGGCGCCGTTCGGATGGGCCGCTTCGCCGGAGTGCGCATCAATCCCAGTCGATGTTCAGGGAACGCTCGAAAGCGGCCGCCGACATCTCCTTGCCCTTGGGATCGGCGACCGTGATCTCGCGGAAGCCGCGACGGGCAAGTTCCCACGTCTTCTCCATGGCCTGCTCGTCGGTCCCGCAGGCGAAGGTCATGACGCGCCCGGACGGGTCGATCCCCTTGACGGTGAACACAACGCTCTCCTTGTTCTCCCGACCCATATAGCGCTGCCGATCCGATCCTGCCGCCGTGGGCGCTCCCGACAGGGAGCCGGAGCGCACGCGGCGCGTTGAAAGGGTGGGGAGAGCTTCAGGATGTCGAACGCGCGCGCGACCGAGCTTTCGGATCAGGACAGCGCCGCGGTCGAGCCGGAGCCCGGATCGCGCCGGTCGCCTCCTGCGGTCAGGCCTCCGGCGATCACCGACGAGGATCCCGATGTCGGCCTGTCGCAGAAGGGCCTCGACGAGGACGCCGTGATCCGGCGCGAGACCGACATCTGACCGAGCCTCACCCGGACCGCCCAACGGATGGGTGGGGTTGAGGAGCCAGCTCGTGCACGAGGAGGCAGGATGACGTTGCGAAGATCCCGGTCCCCGTTCGGTCGCGCCGTGTCGGTTCTGAGCGCGCAGGAGGCAGTCGCGGCCCCGGTTCTTGTGAACGGATCGGAACGGGTGCGCCGATGATGTCGGGCGAGGTTGACCGTCTGGCGGACGAAAGCCTGAGGCTGAGTCTTCGGCAGGCGGAGACCGTCATCCTGCTCGCTGTTGCCGTCCACTATGCCTGGTTCGAATGGTGGTTCGAAGCGCATCGGTCGGCAGCTTCAGTCTGCAGCGCTCGACAGGATCAGAGGGCGCGGACACGCCGGTTGATCCGGCTGGGTGTCGCGCCTTCCGCCGCGGCCCGCGACCTGCGCCTCGTCTGATCATCGACGTCGCGATGCTCGGCACAGGATGACGCTAGGGCTGAAGCTGCGCCGGAGACGATCGTGCCCCTGGCGTCGCGCTCAGCGGCTCACCTCGGCAGAGGCTTGAATGAGGGGCCGAACGAGGGCGGAGGTGGACCGGATCTGGCTGGCAGGAGCGGCCACGGGCTGGGGCGTGGTCGTCAGATCGCCGGCGGGGTGGACTTCGCGGGTGCTGCGCGCCTGCTCCCTGTAGAGCGGCGGGGTGAGGTGCAGGCGGTCATCGGCGGCAGCGGGACCGACCAGGACGGCAGCCGTGGCAAGCGCGGCCGAGGCGAGGATGAGGATCGTGCGCATGGGGCATCTCCGTTTCGAGCGCGGATCGATCGCAGGACACGACCGACACCCGCAGAAAACCATGGATTTGTGCGTTGCGGCATGTTGATTGCGCATTGCACCATAACGCCGCATCGGAACGGTACTGCAATGTTTCCGATGCATTCTGAGAGCGAGATTTGAGGAAGGACTGTTGAAGCCATGCATTGACTGCAAGCGGAATTAAACTTCCATATGCCGAGTTCAAATCAAAATTGAGGCCGTATAAGATTTGATTTTCAGAGACGACGCAGTTCCTGCCCCCTGCCCGCGCATGCGGACTGAGGACCGGCGCGGAACCGCGACACGAATCGGCAACACGATCGCCAGATCCACGTCACACGGCGGCGTTAGGGATGGCGAGCCCGCGAAGCACTCGGAGCGAGAGATGACGCCCGCCGATCTCGACATGCGCGCCGAACTGACCGTCTGGCCCCGGCGCTCGCCTGGCCGTTCCGCCGAGGGACGACCGTTTAAAACCCTCAGGGAAGCACTCGCCGTCGCCGCACAGGCGATCGAGGCCGAGGATGCTCAACCTTGGATCATCACCGAGGCGGGCGACATCCTCTCGCCGCGTTGGATCCGGGCCAACACCCTTGGGCGCCCGCTTCAATAGGGTCTTCAGCCCCGATTTCGGTCACCCGGGGCGCCGTCGAAAGCGATCAGCAGCCGATACAGATGTCGTGCACCACGTGTTCGCGTTTGGGCCCTGTGCGCTGGTTGGGAAGCTGGCCGTCGATCACCGGCAATCCACTGCCAAGCGCCTTGAATCGCCGCCGACTGCCCTGGAATTCGACCTGGGGCGCGACCGGTGCTGGCGTCTCTGCGGCAGAGGGCGGCGCCCGTGCGGGAACGCCGTTCGCCATGCCGGGCTCGGGAAGCGTCAAGGCCATGCCGGGAGTTGGCGCCGTCTGCGCGAACTCCCCCGCTTGCACCGAGAAAGGCGAGGCGACGAGGGCCGTTAGGACAAGCCAGCTTCGCGGATGCATCGCGCACATTCCTGGCTCTGCCTCTGGACGCCGGCGCGGGGTCGCGCCGGCGGTGTTTCGGAGACTCTCAGTAGGCCCGTCCGTAGAAGGGCTGGGAGACCGGACGATAGCGGTCGCTCACCGGCCACGTATAGGGTTGATCCCTGGCCGTCCGAAGCGTCGATCCGAATTTCGGCTCGGTGAAGCCGATCCCATGCAGGCCCGATGCCCTGTCGGCCCCGCGAGTCTTGGTCCCCGCCTCGCGCGCAAACGCCGCGCTGGAGACGCCCAGAACGAGAACGGCCGCGAGCGAGATGCGGCCCACCGTGACGTTCATCCCTGCCTCCTGTCCCGGCCCAGGTGCCGGCTCAGAAGGAACGGCACCGCTTGAGACCGGTTCCGCGTCGACCGGTCCCTCAGAAGGTGTCAGCCCCGACGAGGCAGGCCTCGGCCGGCAAGCCTTTGCAGGCACTGCTCCCTGAGCCGGGCGCCGCGCCCGCGATGCCGGCACCGCCGGAGGCGCCGCCCGCGGCCTGTGGCGTGCGCGCCGTGGCGGCGGCATCGAGATCGCGGTCTGTGATCCCGGACGTGCCGACAGCGATTCCGGCGCCGCCACTGCTTGCGCCGCCGCTGGCCGCAATCCCCGATGTCGCGAAGCCGGTGCCGAGGCGCCCCTGTCCGGTCGAGACCCCGAAAACGCCGCCCGTCGATGTCCCGGTGCCACCGGCTCCGAAGCCGTTTGCCGGGGAGGTCAGGCCGCTCGCGGAGGCGCCGACCGGCAGGCTGCCGGAGCCGATCGACGAGACGCCGCCCCCGATCGAACCCTGCGCCGAGCGTGCGGTGGAACTGGAGCCGATCCGGATCCCGGTAGCGCCGATCGTGTTGCCGATCCCGCTCGAACCGGCCGTCGTCCCCGCGAGTCCGGCGCCGCCCGTATCCCCGGTTCCCGACGGGCCGAGTTGGCCCGCGGCGAGTCCGGTTCCAGACGGCGCGCCGATGGTGCCGCCACCGCCGCCCGAGCGGCTGAGGCTGAGCTGGCCGGCATTGACGAGGCCGCCGGTCTGCGCCGAGAGGGTCGGGAAGGGGCCGGTGGTCGTTCCGCCGCCGAGGCTGAGCTGCCCGGGATTAGCGATGGCGCTGTTGGGCTCCAGGGAGGCCGAATTCGGGACCGTCGCGGTGGCCGACAGGCTCTGGGCCCAGGCCGGGACGGCGATCGGCAACAGCAGGGCGGCGAGGATGGCCCGCATGATTGTCTCCGCGTGAGGCGCTTCAGGGATCAACGAAGCCGCGGCCCGTGCGGGTCCGGCGGCGCGCTGACGCGGACCACCCACCGCAGCGGCCGGAACGGGAGGTTGCGGCCTTCATCCTGCCGGAAAGCCGGTGTCGTCTGACAGGCGGATCCGCCCGAACCCACGACTGCACCGTTGCCCGACTTCTTCGCCTCAGGCCTGCGCCGTGCCGGCTGGCTCGCCGGCCTGCCGGCGTTCGCGCTGGTCTGGGCGAGCGCGACCCTCTACGCCGCCCCGGAGATCGGTGATCGGATCGAGGCCGCGGGCGCGACCGTGGTGGCCGGCACCGGTACCGGAACCGGCGAGCCCTGGCTGCGGCTGGAGGCCCGGGGCCGGGACCTCCTGGCGGCCGGCGAGGCGCCCGATGTCACGGCGCGCACCGGCGTGCTCCTCCGTCTTGCCACACTGGACGGGCCGCGCCGGATCGTCTCCGAGATCGGCCTCGTCGAGACCGCGGCGCCGTTCCGGTGGACCGCGATCCGCCTGGGGCCGGACCGGGTCGCCCTGGAGGGCAGCCGCCCGGCGGAGATGGGCCGGCGCGCCCTGGAGGCGCGGGTCACCGGCGCCCTGAGCCCCGGCACGAGCCTCGACGACATCGCGCGGGCCGCCCGCGGGGCGCCGCCGGATTTCGCGAGCGCGGCGGCGTTCCTGGCGGCACGGCTCTCAGGCCTCGCCAAGGGCGGCCGGGCGTCGCTCGACGACACGGTGCTCAGCCTGTCCGGCGAGGCCGTGGACGTGCCCGCCTACGAGGCGCTCCGCGCCGCCCTATCCGAGCCGCCGGAGGGGTTCAGTGTCGGGCGGGTTGAGATCCTGCCTCCGCTGGTGGCATCGTATCGGTTCGCCGTGGAGAAGACCGCCCGAGGGATCACGCTCGACGGGTTCGCACCCACCGCGTCCGACCTTGAAGCGGCCCGGCGCGCCGCCTCCGAGGCTGCGGCCGGCGACGCCGTGGACGACCGGCTCCTGCCGGCCCGCGGCCTCGACCCGGCGATCGATCCCAAGACCCTCATCGCCTTCGCGTTCCGGCTGGCTGAGCTGATCCAGACCGGCCGCGTCGCCTTCGCAGACGGCGCCGTCTCGGTGACCGGGGACGCCATCGACGGGCAGGCTGTTCCCGACGCGGAGGCGCTGATGCGCGACGCCCGGCCCGCCGGCGTGAAGGCCGGGAGGGTGGCGCTGGCGGCGCGGCCACTCTCGCCCTACCGGGTGACGATCCGCCGGACCGCGGATGCGGTCACGCTCACCGGGCATGTGCCGGATGTCCAGACCCGGGAGCGCCTGCTCGACGCCCTGAGGCCGCGCTTGTTCCGCGAGCCCGTGATCGACCGCACCCGCCTCGCCGAGGGTGCCCCGCCGGATCTGGGCGGCGCACTGGCCGCCGCGATCCCCCTGGTGACCGGCCTCGCCTCGGGCGAGTTGGCGGCCTCGGACCGCGCCCTGACGCTGAGCGGCGAAAGCCTCTACCGCGAGAGCGCCGCCCGCGCCTCCGACCGGCTGGCCGAGGCGCTTCCCCGGGGCTGGACCGGGCAGGCCTCGGTCTCGGCCCGGCAGCCGGCGGAACGGCGCGACCCGGAGACCTGCCGGGCCGACGCCGCCGACCTGACCCGGGCGGACCTGCGCTTCCCGGCGGGCAGCACCGTGCTGTCGCCGGCCTTCTACCCGACCCTCGACGCCCTGGCCGCCCTGGCCAAGGCGTGCCCGTCGCTGCACCTCGCGGTCTCGGGGCCCGCCGACGCCACCAAGCCGGCCCCGGCGAAGGCTCCGCCGACGCCGGCCGCCGGACCGGGCCCGGGGGAGGGCGCCCATTCCGCCGCGGACCCGGCCCAGCCCGCCAGTGCCGCCAGTGCCGCCAAGCCGGAGGGACAGGCCGGGAAGCCCGCGGCGACGCCGGACACGTCCGCGGCGGCCAAACCGGCATCCGGCAAGGCCGCGCCGGAGGGGCCCGGAGAGAAGGCGGGGGCGGTCGCGAAGGACGCGCCGAAGGCCGATGCGGGGAAGAAGGACGGATCGAAGAAGGATCCGCTCCGGAAGGAGGCCGCCGCCCACGGCAAGACGGCGGCGAAGAAGCCGGCCGAAGCGCCCGACGAGCCGCCGCAGGACCTGCCGCGCCTGCGGGCGCAGGCCGTGGTCGAGTACCTGCTCCAGGCGGGCGCCCGCCCCGATCAGGTCGCGCCGGGACCGGACGTCCCGGCCGGGCCCGTCGCCATCGCGCTGCTGCCGTGACGGCCATCTGCCCCGCCGCGCGCCCGCCGGCCGGGTCGCGCCCGTTCCCGCGCCCGCGTCTTCACCGCACCCGCAGGGAGGCCGGACGGCCGTGACGCTTCTGCTCGCCGGGTTCTGGCCCGGGCTCGCCGGGGCAGGTGCGCTCGGCCTCGTGGTCGGTGCCCTCGCGGGCTGGCCGGACCGGTACGGCGTGCCCCTTGGCCTGTTCGTGCTGGCGGGTCTGCTGGCGGCCGCGGCGATCGCCGGGTTCGTGCCGGGCGTGCCGGGCCTCTGGCTGGACGCGGCGGCCCTGCTGCTGCCGCCCTATCTCGTCGGCTGCGTGCTCGGGGCGCTGGGGCGGCATCTCGCGACGCGGAGCTGAGCGGCTCCGGCGACGGGCGATCGATCGGTTCGGGAACCGGTGCGCGGCCTGCCCGCGTTGCCTCCCCATGCAGGGCGCGATGCCCACCCCGAACCGACGAGGCCGCCATGATCCGGACCGATCGAAGTCCCCGCCCGGCGCAGCGCCGCTCCGCCCTCCGTCTGCCGCGCCCCCGGGCCGGCGCCGCCGCCACCGGCCTGTTCCTGGCCGCTCTCGCCCTCTCGGCCGCCACGGTGCCGCTGGTCGAGCCCGCCGACGCGACCACCTCCGGCCACACCGCGCAGGCGGCCCTGACACTCCCGGCCCGCTAATGGCGGCGGCGCGTCGGGCGGACGCGCCGTCACTGCCGTGCTGGAAAGGGGTAGGGCGAGGGGTGCGCGTTGTCCGGAAGGACATGATCCCTGACCCCGTAGCTCCTCCCGGCCGATCCCGGGTCTGCCCGGGATCGGCACGAAGAAGTCCTCGACGGGCAATCCCGGCCGGGGGGAAGGAGCCTCGCGCCCCGCTCCGCGGCCGTTCGGGCCGCGCCGGATACGGGACTCCGGAAGCTGCGGCGCGGAATGGGCAGTTGCGGATCTGCTCCGCCCACCGCGATCCGCGGCGGATCCGCCGGCCCGCCGCGTCCGGTGAGGCAACCCGGACCGGCTCCGAATTGTTGTCCGCCCGAGCCCGCATCCGGGCTCCGGGGAGACGGCCATGGGACTGCTCGAATCGGCGATCGGTGGCGTGCTCGGCCAGGTGTTCGGCGGGCAGAAGCAGGGATCCGGGGGGATGTCGCCCCTGGTGAAGGCCCTGCTGATGCTGCTACTCGCCAAGGGCGCGAGCGGCGGCTTCGGCGACATTTTCGGGCGCGGGCACCAGGGTGAGCCGGGACCCGAGGCCGACCGCTCCGGCGGCGCGGGGCCCTACGGGCGCGATCCCGGCCAGCACCCCGCCGATGCCGGCGGGCGCCGGCCCGACGGGGGCGATATCGGCGGCTGGGACCAGTATGGCGGCCGCCGCGATAGCGGCCCCGAGGGCACCGTCGACCCGTCCCTGCCGCCCGGCGATTTTTCGGATTTGTCCGGCATGCTCGACGGCCCCGGCGACGCCCCGGCCCCGAGCCGCGCCGCGCCGGAAGGGCAGGGGGATCTCGGCGGCCTCGACGGGCTGGTGGACCGGTTCCGCCAGGGGGGCCTCGGCGACGTGATGGAGTCCTGGATCGGCCACGGCGCCAACCGCCCGGTGGCCCCGGACCAGCTTGCCCGGGCGCTGGGCCCCGGCACAGTGGATACCCTCCAGCAGCAGACTGGGATGGACCGCGAGATGCTTCTTTCTCAGTTGGCCCAGGCGTTGCCAGAGGTGGTGCACGCGCTCACGCCGCAGGGGCGGGTGCCCGGAGCAGAGGAGCGGCAGAGGTGGTGACCGCCAACCTCTAATTCCTACCGATCCATGACAATGTGTTGGTCAGGTAGAATTCGCTTTTGAGGCCTGCGCCTGATCCTATGACCTCAGTAATGGATCAAAGTCCCTAGAAATTAATTCACCCGCCGCATCACAAGCGACGCGTTGGTCCCCCCGAACCCGAACGAGTTCGACAGCACCACATCCACCTGCTTCCGCTTCGCCTCGAACGGGACAAGATCGATCTTGGTCTCGACCGAGGGGTTGTCGAGGTTCAGCGTCGGCGGGATGACGTTGTCGCGCAGGACAAGGATCGAAAAAATCGCCTCGACCGAGCCGGCGGCGCCCAGCAGGTGGCCGACCGAACTCTTGGTGGACGACATGGTGGCGTTCGCGGCGGCGTCGCCCAGGAGGCGCTCCACGGCCTTCAACTCCAGCTCGTCGCCCATGGGCGTCGAGGTACCGTGGGCGTTGATGTAGCCGATCTCGGACGGGGAGATCCCGGCCCGCTTCACCGCCGCGCTCATGCAGCGGAAGGCGCCGTCGCCGTCCGGGGAGGGGGAGGTGATGTGGTAGGCGTCGCCCGAGAGGCCGTAGCCCACCACCTCGGCGTAGATCTTCGCGCCGCGGGCCTTGGCGTGCTCGTACTCCTCCAGCACCACGATGCCGGCGCCCTCGCCCATGAGGAAGCCGTCGCGGTCACGGTCGTAGGGGCGGGAGGCCTTCTCCGGCATGTCGTTGAAGCCCGTGGTCAGCGCCCGGCAGGCCGAGAAGCCCGCGATCGAGAGGCGGTTCACCGGCGACTCGGCGCCGCCCGCCACCATCACGTCGGCGTCGCCGAGCGCGATCAGGCGGCTCGCGTCGCCGATGGCGTGGGCGCCCGTGGAGCAGGCCGTCACCACGGCGTTGTTCGGACCCTTGAGGCCGTAGGCGATCGAGACCTGCCCGGAAGCGAGGTTGATGATCCGGCCCGGAATGAAGAATGGCGAGATCCGGCGCGGGCCCTTCTCGTGCAGGGTCACGGAGGCGTCGTAGATGCCGCCGATGCCGCCGATGCCGGAGCCGATCAGCACGCCGGTGGCGCACTGGTCCTCGTGGCTCTTCGGGAGCCAATTCGCGTCCTTCAGGGCCTCGTCGGCCGCCGCCATGGCGTAGACGATGAACGGGTCGACCTTGCGCTGCTCCTTGGCCTCCATCACCGCGTCGGGGTTGAAGGTGCCGTCGGTGCCGTCGCCAAAGGGGACCTGGGCGGCGATCCGGCAGGGCAGGTCGCCGGATTCGAAGCCGCGGATCGGGCCGGCGCCGCTGTCGCCCGCGATCAGCCGGCTCCAGGTGTGCTCGACCCCGCTGCCGAGCGGCGTGACCATCCCCAGACCCGTGACCACCACCCGCCGCATCGCACCCGTCCCGTCTTGAGGCGCACCCGGTCCGCCGGAGCGCATCGTCTATAACTGCCGGAGGCGGATTCGGTCCCGTCGGGACCGATCACGCCTCCGAGCCTTCAAACGCATAACGGCGCGGGGGCCGTTCCGCCTCGCCCGCGCCGCGTGAATCGAAAAAGTCCCGGCGCCGTCAGGCGGCGGAGTTCTTCTCCAGGAACTTCACGGCGTCGCCCACCGTCTGGATCGTCTCGGCCGCATCGTCCGGGATCTCGACGTTGAACTCCTCCTCGAAGGCCATCACCAGCTCGACCGTGTCGAGGCTGTCGGCACCGAGGTCGTCGATGAAGTTGGCGCTCTCGACCACCTTCTCGGGCTCGACGCCCAGGTGCTCGACGACGATCTTCTTCACGCGCTCAGCGATATCGCTCATCGGTCTTCCGTCCTCGTCCTTCTGGTCTGTCAGTCTTCTCGGGGTGATGCCTTGACCGCGTCGCGCCCCTTCTAGGGCTTGTTGACGGGCCGGTGTCCGATCGCGCGTGCTTCTGAGGTAACCGGCGAGGTGAACCCTGTGCCCCCGCCGGGAGGCCTTGGACTGAAAACCCGCTGAACCGTCAACCCCCTGTGCGGCTGCGGGGGGTTGGTAGCACAGGGCTCCCGCCCTGGCGAGGGGCCGTTCAGAAACCCTTCATGGGTGTGGCGTTTGCGTGCCGGACACCCTGATTCGCGAACAGCCAAGACCAGTATACAGATCCTAGTACATCGCCATTCCGCCATTCACGTGCAGCGTGTGGCCGGTGACGTAGCCGGCCTCCGCGGAGGCGAGGTATAGGCAGGCGGCCGCCACCTCCGCGCCCTCGCCGAGGCGCCCGGCGGGCACCCGGGTCAGGATGCCCTCGCGCTGCTTCTCGTTCAGCGCGTCGGTCATGGGCGAGCTGATGAAGCCCGGAGCGATGCAGTTGACGGTGATTCCGCGGGAGGCGACCTCGGCGGCGAGCGCCTTGGTCAGGCCCACGAGGCCGGCCTTGGCGGCGGCGTAGTTGCCCTGGCCGGGATTGCCGGTCGAGCCCACCACTGAGCCGATGTTGACGATCCGCCCGAAGCGGCGGCGCATCATGCCCTTCACGGCAGCCCGCGACAGGCGGAAGGCGGCGGTGAGGTTGACGGCCAGCACTTGCTCCCACTCCTCGTCCTTCATCCGCATGAAGAGGTTGTCGCGGGTGATGCCGGCGTTGTTCACCAGGATGTCCAGCGGGCCGATCGCGGCCTCGGCGGCCGGTACGAGGCCCTCGACCGAGGTCGCGTCGGCGAGGTCGGCCGCCACCGGGTGAGCCCGCTCGCCGAGTTCGGCGGCGAGCGCTTCGAGCGCCTGCGGGCGCGTGCCCGAGAGCGCCACGGTGGCGCCCTGCGCGTGCAGCGTCCGGGCGATCGCCTGGCCGAGGCCGCCGGTGGCACCGGTGACGAGGGCCTTGCGGCCGGTGAGGTCGAACATGCAGGGCTCCTGTGGGATCAGAGCGCGAAGGCCGTGACGTCCGCGGGCGTGCCGATCGCGGAGGCCGAGGCCTGGGGGGCTATGCGCTTGACGAGGCCGGTGAGCACCTTGCCGGCGCCCAGCTCGTAGAACCGGTCCACGCCCGACCCCGCCATGGCGGCGACGCTCTCGCGCCAGCGCACGGTGCCGGTGACCTGCTCGACCAGCGCCCGCCGGATCGCCTCCGGGTCGGAGACCGGGGCGGCGGTGACGTTGGCATAGAGGGTGACGCGCGGCGCCGCCAGGCGCACTGCGGCGAGCGCCCGGGCCATGGCCTCGGCGGCGGGCGCCATCAGTCGGCAGTGGAACGGCGCGGAGACGTTGAGCAGCACGGCGCGCTTGATCCCGCGGCTGGTGGCGATGCCGATGGCACGCTCCACGGCGGCCCTGTCGCCCGAGAGTACCACTTGGCCGCCACCATTGTCGTTGGCGACGTCGCAGACCGCGGCGCCCCCGGCCTCGTCGGCCGCGGCCTCGGCCACGGACCGGGCGGCCTCCAGGTCGGTGCCGATCAGCGCCGCCATGGCGCCCGCGCCGGGCGCCACCGCGGCCTGCATGGCCTCGCCGCGCAGCCGCAGAAGCTTGGCGGCGTCGGCGACCGAGAGGCTGCCGGAGGCCGCCAGCGCCGCGTATTCGCCCAGCGAGTGGCCGGCCACGCAGGAGACATCCCGGGTCAGGTCGAGGCCGCGCTCGGCCTCCAGCACGCGCAGGGTCGCGAGGCTCGCCGCCATCAGGGCCGGCTGGGCATTGGCCGTGAGCGTGAGCTCCTCGACCGGCCCCTCGAACATCAGCCGCGACAGGTTCTGGCTCAGGGCGGCGTCGACCTCGTCGAGCACGGCCCGCGCCTGCGGGAAGGCCCCGGCGAGGTCACGCGCCATGCCGACCGCTTGGCTGCCCTGGCCGGGAAAGATGAGTGCGCGCATGGTACTTCCCGATCGCCGGCGCCGGACGGCGCGCGGACGCCGCCCGTGTCGGCTGAAACTCTGGAATGGCGCGCGCACTCGCACCCGCGGCCGCGGGTGTCAACAATGCGCCGCACAATGTGCCGCACGGTGTTGACCTTCGTTCGACCCCGCCTCCGACCCCGCGCATGCCTCCGGGCAGGCCCGGCTCGCCCCTCAGGGCCGCGCCGGGCGCAAGCCGCTGTGCTTGTTGCAGAACGGCATCCGGTGTAAGACGGCGTCATACCTGACAGCACACGTCGCTCAAGCCCAAGGAGCCGCCCCGCATGGCGCGCGTCACCGTTGAAGATTGTATCGAGAAGGTCGAGAATCGCTTCGAGCTCGTCCTGCTGGCGAGCCATCGGGCACGCCTCCTCGCCGCCGGGGCTCCCCTCACCATCGACCGCGACCGCGACAAAAACCCCGTCGTGGCCCTGCGCGAGATCGGCGACGAGACGATCACGGCGGACGACCTCAAGGAGCAGCTGATCCACTCGATGCAGAAATACGTCGAGGTGGACGAGCCCGAGGCAGAGACCGTGCCGCTGCTGTCGAGCTCGCCGGCCGCCGCCGCGGTGGCGCCGCAATCCTCCAGCGACGACGCGGCTGTCCAGTTCGACCGCATGAGCGAGGAGGACCTCCTGCGCGGCCTCGAGAACCTCGCCCCGCCGGTCGAGACCGACGACGAGGGCGAGTGAGTCAGGCCCCGTGGGTCTCGACACGCACGACCTGAGTGAATCCGGACCCGGCGGCGACGCCGGGTTCTCTCGTTCCGAGCCCGCACCGGCCCCGCTCGCCGCGAAGGCTGGCGTGGCGCCGAAGGGTGCGGAACAATCGCGCGTGATCCGGCCCCCGCGCACGCCCCAGGAGCCGGCCCCGTCCCGGCGGATGATGCGCCAGTACGAGCTGGTCGAGCGGGTCAAGCGCTACAATCCGGTCGCCGACGAGGCGCTGCTCAACCGCGCCTACGTGTACGCCATGCAGGCGCACGGCACGCAGAAGCGCGCCTCGGGCGACCCGTTCTTCGCCCACCCCCTCGAGGTCGCGGCGATCCTCACCGACCTCCATCTCGACGACGCCACCATCGTGGCCGCGGTTCTGCACGACACCGTGGAGGACACCGAGGCGACGCTGGAGGAGATCCGTCGGCTGTTCGGGCCGGAGATCGGCGCGCTGGTCGATGGACTGACCAAGCTCAAGCGTCTCGACCTCGTTTCCAAGCAGGCGGCCCAGGGCGAGAATTTCCGCAAGCTGCTGCTCGCGGTGGCGGCGGACGTGCGGGTGCTGCTCGTCAAGCTCGCCGACCGCCTGCACAACATGCGCACCCTCCAGCACATGCGGGAGGATAAGCGCCACCGCATCGCGCAGGAGACGCTCGACATCTACGCGCCGCTGGCCGGCCGCATGGGCATGCAGGAGTTGCGCGAGGAGCTGGAGGATCTGGCCTTCCGCAACCTGGAGCCGGATGTCTACGCTACCATCACCCAGCGGTTGGAGCGGCTCACCGCCAAGTCCGAGAGCGTGGTCGAGACGATCGCGCAGGTGCTCACCGACAAGCTCGGCGCGCAGGGCATCACCGCGGAGGTGAGCGGCCGGCAGAAGCGCCCGTTCTCGATCTGGTCGAAGATGGAGCGGAAGTCCGTCGCCTTCGAGCAGCTCTCCGACATTTTCGGCTTCCGGGTCGTTGTCGACACCGTGCAGGGTTGCTACGCGGCGCTCGGCATCGTCCATACCAGCTGGCCGATGGTCCCGGGCCGCTACAAGGACTACATTTCGACGCCGAAGCAGAACGATTACCGCTCGATCCACACCACCGTGATCGGGCCGAAGAGCCAGCGCGTCGAGCTGCAGATCCGTACCCGCGCCATGGACGAGATCGCCGAGTACGGCATCGCCGCGCACGCGCAGTACAAGGAGCTCGGCATCGAGCTGACCCGGGAGCCGGCCCGCGGCGAGGGCAGCGTGCATCCGCGGCTGGCCGCCGAGAGCGGCGCCTACCAGTGGCTGCGCCGGACCATCGAGCTGCTCGCCGAGGGCGACAGCCCTGAGGAGTTCCTGGAGCACACCAAGCTGGAGCTGTTCCAGGACCAGGTGTTCTGCTTCACCCCGAAGGGCCGGCTGATCGCGCTGCCGCGGGGCGCGACGCCGATCGACTTCGCCTACGCGGTCCATACGGACGTCGGCAACACCGCGGTGGGCGCCAAGATCAACGGCCGGATGGCGCCGCTGCTGCACGAACTCGCCAACGGCGACGAGGTGGAGATCAGCCGCTCGGATGGCGCCTCGCCGCCGGCCGCCTGGGAATCCCTGGTGGTGACCGGCAAGGCCCGGGCGGCGATCCGGCGGGCGACGCGGGCCGCCGTGCGCCGGCAATATGCCGGGCTCGGCCGCCAGATCCTCGACCGGGCCTTCGAGCGGGCGGCCAAGACCTTCTCGGAGGACAAGCTGCGGGGCGCCCTGCCGCGGCTCGCCCGCGCCAGCACCGAGGACGTGTTCGCCGCGGTCGGCCGCGGCGAGATGTTTTCCGGAGATGTTGTCCGCGCCGTCTACCCCGACCACCGCGACGAGCGCCGGCCGTCACCGTCGCCGGGAGCGGCCGGGGGCGCGGGCCGGCTCGTGCGCTCGTCCGACCAGACGATGCGCCTGACATTTCCGGGTGCCGAGGGCGGTGCGGACGAGAACCGGAGCGACGCGATCCCCATCCGCGGCCTCGCGGGCGACCTGCCGGTGACCTTTGCGCCGAACGGGGGCGCGGTACCGGGCGACCGGATCGTCGGCATCCTGACCCCGGGGGTCGGCGTCACCGTCTACCCGATCCAGTCGGCGGCGCTCGCCGCCTTCGACAACGAGCCGGAGCGCTGGCTCGACGTCCGCTGGGACACGGAGGCGCTCAGCGGCGAGCGGTTTCCCGCCCGGCTCGCGCTCAAGTCGATCAATGAGCCGGGGGTGTTCGCTCAGATCGCTCAGGTGATCGCCGACCACGACGGCAACATCGACAACATCTCGATGAAGCGGCGCACCCAGGACTTCACCGACATCACCATCGACCTCTCGGTCTGGGACCTTCAGCACCTGAACGCGATCATCGCCGAACTGCGCGGCAAGCGCCCGGTGAACAGCGTCGAGCGGGTAAACGGCTGAGCCTGCCCGCCGGGGGACAGACCTGAGATTGCGTCGATTATCTTCGGCAAATCTTCCCAGCTACAGTGAAAGCCAAACCGTATCGGTCCCTTCCGGTCACCAACCCGACGGGAGACGATCTTAAGGGCGGGAAATCTTCGGATCTGCTTGACAAGACGGCGTTTGGAACGAATGGTTCGTCCGACTGGGCGGCGGTCATACGGAAGAAGACCGGGCTATTGCGCCCGGGATTGCAGACTATAGCGACGCCTCCTGGCGGCCCCGGTCCCGGCCTTCCACGCCGGACGAGGCCAGGCCGTTTCATCTAGCGATTTCCCGTCACCCTTCTTTTCAGGATTCGAACTATCCATGACTGCGATGCAGCGCAGCGCCATCTTTATTGATGGCGCAAACCTCTATGCCACGACCAAAGCCCTGGGCTTCGACATCGACTACAAAAAATTGCTGAAGGAATTTCAGTCGCGTGAGAACCTTCTCCGCGCTTTCTACTATACTGCCATGATAGAGGATCAGGAATATTCCTCCATCCGTCCCTTGATCGATTGGCTCGACTACAACGGCTACCGCGTCGTGACCAAGCCCGTGAAGGAGTTCACGGACTCGATGGGACGTCGGAAGTACAAGGGCAATATGGATATCGAGCTGGCGATCGACGCCCTCGAACTCGCCGCCCATATCGATCATATGATCCTGTTCTCGGGCGACGGCGACTTCCGCTCGCTGGTCGAGGCCATGCAGCGGCGCGGGGTCAAGGTCACGGTGATTTCCACCATCCAGACCCAGCCGGCGATGATCTCCGACGACTTGCGGCGACAGGCGGACGAGTTCGTCGACCTCGCGAGCCTCGCGAGCCGGATCGGGCGAGAGCCCGGCGAGCGCCCGGCCCGGACGACGGCCGACTCGCCGAGCCGCTACCGTGGCGAGGGCCGGGCGAACCCGAGCCTGGAGAACCGCTACGGCATCCGCCAGCCGGAGGACGGAGAGGACTAGCGCCTCAGGCGCCTGCGCCGTCGAGCCAGTCGAGGACCTGCCGTGCGCTCCGGTCCGGCGGGAAGACCGGATAGAACAGCTGGCTGACCACGCCGTCATCGATCACCAGGGTGAGGCGGCGGAGCAGCACATGCCCGCCGGCCTCGAACACCGGCAGGTGTGCCGCCATCGTGAAGGCGCGATGCGGATCGGCGAGCAGCGGGAACGGCAATCGCAGCCGCTCGGCGGCCTCGCGCTGGTAGGCGCTCGGCTGGGTCGAGAGGCCGAAGACGTGGTCGACGCCCCGCGCCGTCAGCTCGGTGTGGTGGTCGCGGAAATCGCAGGCCTGCGGCGTGCAGCCCCGGGCTCCGGGAATCGCGTCCCAGTCGGGTGTGAGGCTCGGCTTCCCCGGCTCGCCGGTGCGGGGATAGGCGTAGGCCACGGTGCGGCCGGGAAGCCGCGCCAGCGAGACGGTGCGGCCATCCGTGGCCGTGAGCGCCACGTCGGGCAGCCGCATCCCGCGCAGATGATCGGCCGCGCCGTCATCCACAGGGCTCGGGAGGTCGTCGGGCAGGGAGTCGGGGTTGGACTGCATCGATCGCTCCGCATATCGCAAGCTCGGAACGCCGCACCGGCGGAGCCGTGACCATGAGATATCGCGCGATCACGGCCAAAGCGATCCTGTCGCCACCGGACGACTTCGGCAGCCCCGTCCTTGCGAGCCCGGCGGCAGCCATCCGGCTGCACCGGGCTCGCCGTCATGTCGCCCTCAGTCGCGCCGCACGCGATGACGGGACGGGGCTGCCCGCGCGCGGCGGCCGCTCCGCCTACCCCCGGTCCCGCAACAGCCGCGCCCGGTCGCGCTGCCAGTCGCGCTCCTTCACGGCCTCGCGCTTGTCGTGGGCCTGCTTGCCCTTGCCGAGACCCAACTCGACCTTCGCGCGGCCTCGGTCGTTGAAGTAGATCTTCAGCGGCACCACCGTGTAGCCCTGGCGCTGCGTCGCGCCGATCAGCTTGTCGATCTGGCGGCGGTGCAGCAGCAGCCGGCGCGGCCGCTTCGTGTCGTGGTTGAAGCGATTCGCTTCCAGATATTCCGGGATGTAGGCGTTGAACAGCATCAGGTCATTGCCGGAGGGGCCGGCATAGGCCTCGCCGATCGTCGCCTTGCCGCCGCGCAGGGATTTCACCTCGGTGCCGGTCAGCGCGATGCCGGCCTCGAGCGTGTCCTCGATGGCATAGTGGAAGCGCGCCGCGCGGTTGTCCGCGACGACGCGCCGGCCGGGCTCCGGCTTCGGGGCCATGCGGATCCTCTCAGTCGACCAGGAGCCCGGCGTGCCGCAGGGCGTCATCCACGATGCGCTTCGTGGGCGCGCTCACCGGCACCAGCGGAAGGCGCAGGTCCGCACCCATGTGACCGAGCCGGGACAGCGCATACTTCACCGGCGCCGGGTTGGCCTCGGCGAACAGCCCGCTCTGGAGCGGGTACAGCTTGTCCTGCAGGGTCAGCGCCTTCGCGTAATCACCCGACAGCGACGCCTCCTGCAGGTCCGCGCAGAGGCGGGGCGCAACGTTCGCCACCACCGAGATGCAGCCGTGGCCGCCCTGGGCGTTGTACCCCAGCGCCGTCGCATCTTCGCCCGAAAGCTGGAGGAAGCTCGCCCCCATGGCCTGACGCTGCTGGCTGACGCGGTCGATCTTGGCGGTCGCGTCCTTCACGCCGGCGATGTTCTTCAGTTCGAAGAGCCGGGCCATCGTCTCGACGCTCATGTCGATGACGGAGCGCGGCGGGATGTTGTAGATGATGATCGGAATGCCGACCGCATCGTTCACGGCCTTGAAGTGGGCATAGAGCCCCTCTTGCGTCGGCTTGTTGTAGTAGGGCGTCACCACCAGGACGGCGTCGGCGCCCGCGCGCTCGGCGTGCTGCGCCCGCTCGACCGCCTCGGCGGTGGAGTTGGAGCCCGCCCCCGCCACGACCGGCACCCGTCCACCCGCCTCGTCGATGCAGGCCTCGACCACGCGGTCGTGCTCCGAGTGAGTGAGGGTCGGGCTCTCCCCCGTGGTGCCGGTGGGCACAAGGCCGTGGCTGCCCTGCTCGATCTGCCAGCGCACGAATTTCCGGAACGCGGCCTCGTCGAAGGCGCCGTCGCGGAACGGCGTCACAAGCGCGGTGAGCGAGCCCCGCAGGCGGCTCCCGGTCATCTCGGTCATCTCAGGCGTCCCAACGGATCTCGACGTCGCGCGTGCCGCACGGCTCACGGGCGCGGACGGGCAGACATAGGCGGTCGCGCCACGCCGCGCAAACAGATCGTGGCGTCGGTTAACGCGATCTTAATGGTCGCCGCCTCAACCTCGGCCTTTCCCGCTCCGGTGATCAGTAGGGGGGAATCGTGATCGGATCCGCGGCCCCGTATCCGGCCTCGAGGCGCACGTCCCTCACTGCCGCCGCGCTCATCGCCACCGTCGGCGTCGCGCTGGCCGGCCCGGTCGGCCCGGACGTGCCTACGGCGACGCCGCCGGCCACGCAGCCGACACCGCCCGCGAGCGACGACGCCCTGTCCACCGCGCAGGTCCGGGGGGCGCAGGCCGAGAAAGCCGCCGACGCGGTCGCGGCCGACGCCCTGAAGCTTGATCCGGTCCATGCCTCCGGCGGTGACGACAAGGGTGAGGAACCCGCCCGCACGCTGCCGGCCGCGGCCTCGGCCTACGCCTCCGCGGATCCCGACGCCCCCGTGGCCTTCCCGCTGCCGGATGCCGCCGTCACCCCGGCGGCTCCGGTGCCGGAGGTGCCCGATCCGGCGCGCCCGACGATCTCCGGCGACACCGACCCGACGCTGTTGCGCGGCGCCATCGACCTTTATCGCAAGGGCCGGGTCGCCGACGGCGACCGGATGCGCGACGGCTTCACCGATCCGGCCGCGAAGGCGCTGCTCGAATGGGTGGCGATCCGCGCGGGCGCCGGCATCGGCTTCGCCCGAACCGTCGCCTTCGCCCGGGCCAACCCGGACTGGCCGGCCGGCCCGCTGCTGCGTCGCCGGGCCGAGGAGGCGCTGCTCTCCGAGCGAAAATCCCCCGCGACGGTACGGGCGTTCTTCGCCACGGCGAAGCCCTCGAGCGCGCCGGGCAAGTTCGCCCTTGCCCTGGCGCTGCGCGCCGAGGGCTACGAGGCGGACGCCGCCGATATGGTCCGCGACCTCTGGCGCGGCGAGAACTTCGGGCGGAGCCTCGAAGCCAAGGTTCTCGACGCCTTCCCGGAGGTGCTCACCCGGGTCGATCACCGCTACCGAATGGAGCGGGCGCTCCTGAAGGACGACTGGGAGAGCGCCGGCCGGGCCGCCGGCTACGCGGGGGGTGGCTATGCCAGCCTCGTACGCGCCCGGCGGGCCGTGGAGGACAAGTCTTCGGGCGCCGCCGCCGCTCTGGCCGCGGTGCCGCCGTCCCTGCGGGGGGACGCCTCCTACATCTTCTCCCGGGCGCAATATTTTCGCCGGGCCGACAAGCCCGAGGCGGCCGCCGCCGTGCTGGCCACGGCGCCAAGCAACCCGGACGTGCTGGTCGACGGCGACGAGTGGTGGATCGAGCGCCGGATCGTGGCGCGCAAGCTCCTCGACCTCGGCGATGCGAAGACCGCCTACGCGGTGGCCAGCGCCCCGGCGGCGCGCACTCCGGAGAAGCGGATCGAGGCCGAGTTCCACGCCGGCTGGATCGCGCTCCGCTTCGTCAACGACCCGGCACGCGCCGCGCAGCACTTCGCGCAGGTCGTGGCGATTGCCGAGAGTCCGATCTCGGTGGCGCGGGCCGCCTACTGGCAGGGCCGCGCGGCCGAGGCTCTGAGCCAGACCGAGGAGGCGAAGCGCTTTTACGAGCGGGCAGCCCTCCAGCCGATCGCCTATTACGGGCAGGTGGCCCGCGCGCGGCTCGGCCAGACCAGCTTGCCCCTGCGGGCGCCCGCGGATCTCGAAGGGCCCGAGCGTCAGGCCTTCGACGGCCGGCTCTACATCCGCGCGCTGCGCCTGCTGGGCGAGGCGGGGATCAAGGAACTGGCCCTGCCGCTCTATATCGACGCCGCTCGGGAGCTCTCCGACCCCCGCGAGATCCAGGCGCTCGGCGACCTCGCCACCGATATGAAGGATGCCCGCGCCCTGGTGGCAATCGGCAAGCTGGCGGTTCAGCGGGGCCTGCCGCTGGACGCCCACGCCTATCCGACGATCGGGATCCCCACCTACGAGACCTTCACGGCGGTGCCGCAGGTGGAGCGGGCCATGGTCTACGCCATCGCCCGGCAGGAGAGCCAGTTCGACCCGCGGGCGCAATCGGGCGTCGGCGCCAGGGGGCTGATGCAGATGATGCCGGCGACCGCCCAACGCACCGCCCGCCGGGTCTCGGCCGCGTTCGACGTCGACCGCCTGACCAGCGACCCCGCCTACTGCGCCAAGCTCGGCCAAGCCCATCTCGGCGAGCTGATGGAGGATTGGCGCGGCTCCTACGTGCTGGCCTTCGCGTCGTACAACGCAGGGGGCGGCAACGTGAAGAAGTGGATCGACGCCTACGGCGATCCGCGCAAGGGCGACGTCGACGTGATCGACTGGGTCGAGCGCATCCCCTTCACGGAGACGCGCAACTACGTGCAGCGGGTGATGGAGAACCTTCAAGTCTACCGCTCCCGGCTCGACAGCCGCAGCGCCCTTCTGATCGACGGCGACCTCCACCGCGGGGCGCGGTAGGGCCCACGGACCATCGTCCTGGCCTGATGGCCTTCGAAGGTGATCGTCGTTACTGACGCAACAGGCTCGACGCGCTTGCAACACGCCCGGAGGAGCCGGGGCGGCTGTACCCCGGGCGGGACGACGCCGGATGTCGCCCTTTCGGGAGACCGCGACCGGTTCGAACAGGCCACGCAGCGTCTGGAACACCGAGCGCCGCTATCCCCCGGCCTACGGCGAAAGGCGCGTGACGCACGCCGCATTGAGCCGGCGGACGGCCATCTGTGCCTGGACCGTACACCGGTAATCCCACTCAGCCAGATCGACAGTGATCGACACGCGATCCGGCTGAAATCTTATAGCCCGTACTTAATATTAACTCGCATCGCCGACGATTGTCCGCTTGACAACTATCTGTCGGTCAGATTGAAACACCATCTATTATCATGGCACATAAGCCATCGGGTGCGATCCACCCATAACGCTTGCGGCTTCAAGAATCTCGAACGGAAGGCTGGGGCAGTGGGCAATCTCAGATCTGCGCCCGTATTGCTCGGGGTGACGTTGGCGATGGCCAATGTCGTTCCGGCCCGGCCGCAAAGTATCTCCTTCCGTGCAGATACGGGATTTTTTCCGGTCCATTCCGGTATTGTCGAAGGAGCGCCACCACGGCTCTCCTTCGTCCCATCCGTCTCTGGGCCCCCTACAGTCACTGACGCCTATTCGGGCGCTCACCCGTTTCGCATCAACGTTGCGACCACGGCGGCTCAGACCGTCCTCACTGGATTGACGTTCAGGCGGGGGAACGGCGGTGCCGATACCTCCAGACCGTCCGCAACTCTGATGGACGCTGCCTCCAGCCAAGCAAGCCTCAACCTGAGCGCCGGCTCATACGCGGTGACCAGCAGCGTGGCGGCGACTTCCTACGGCGGTGATGGCGCTGTCGCCGAATTGGTCTCGTCGATCACCGCGTCCAGCAGTAGCGGTTTGGGCGGCCCCCACGCGCTCGCGGTCAACGCGCTCCTCGGCTTCCCCATGCCCATGGGCACCTCGGCGTTCCTGCTCTGCAGGCACGTCGGCCGCCCGGTCGCTGTCGCCTGAGGTCTCGCCATGGCCCGCTCCGTCGCGCGGCGCGGGAGAGGACTGCGCGCCACGATCGCGCTGCTCATCCCGCGCAACCTACCCATTCACGCCGCCAGCTGGATCCTGCTGGTTTTCTCCTGCGGCACGGCGATCTCCGCCGCGCTACAGCGGATGTTGCTGGAACCCGATCCCGGCGCCCAGCGGCTGATCGAGCTCGACCTCGGTGAGCTGTTCGCCACCGCCGCCGTAATCGCGCTCATCCTCACCGCGCCGCGCTCGAGACCGGCCCTGACACCGGTCGATCTCGCCATCCTGGCGGTGTCCGCCCTGGCCTGGACACTCCCCGAGGCGCATGCGGTCTACGCCGGCATGACGCTGGCCGCGGCATGGCTCATCACGCAGCGGTCCCGCGACCGCCTGATGACCGATGTCGCCCAGATCTGGCTGGCCCTGTCCCTCTGCGAGTTGTGGAGCAAACTCGCCTTCAAGCTATTTTACCACGCCATCGAGCCGTTCGAGGTCGCCGTCATGGCCTGGATCGGGCGTCTGGCCTTTCCCAACCTGCACGCGACGGGCGTGTACCTCAGCACCCGTCCTGACTGGACGATCGTCATGCTGGAGGGCTGCTCGGCCTTCCACAACCTGTCGCTGGCCGCCCTGATCTGGCTGTGCGTGCTCAAGATCGCCGGACGACGGGCGGATCCGGGCGCGTTCGGAGCCCTCGCGGTGAGTGCCGTCCTGGTCGTAGCGATCAATATTGCCCGGATCCTGGCCATGCTGCCGTCGCCCGTGGCCTATCACTATTGGCACGATGGGACCGGTTCGGTCCTCGTCGCACTCGCGTCGGCGGCCGCCTCGGTCCTGCCGATCGTCCTGCAGCTCGAGAGAACGCCGTGTCCAGCCACTCCGCGCGCCTGAGGACAGCGGATCGCGCGACTTTGATGGTCCTGTGCCTGCTGCTCCTCGCGTCGGTCTCGGCCCGGATCGTCGCGTACCGATCCGCAGCCTCGGACTCCGATGCCAACACCGTTACGATCGCGCCGGGTGAACGGTTGGCCCTGCCACTCCACCACGCCGGTCGCCGTCTGCTCCGGATCGCCGCGTGCCCGACACCCGTGCTGGTCGATTTCGTCGAGCCATCGCCGCACGGCAGAGACACGTCCCTGATGGCCTCGCCCGATCCGAGCGACCGCACCACCTTCGTCTATCGCGGCTGGACGCTGGCCGGGCCTCGCGCCGTGATGAAGCTGAGCATGCTGTACTTCATGTACCGGGCGGGCGCCGTCCTCGGCGTCAGCGGGCCTTTCGCCGGGGACGAGCGGGCCGTGAAGCTCGTCGTTCCAGGGACGTGCGACGCAGCGCCGGGCGCAATCCTGTCCGCCCTGTACGACGATCTGCAGCCCTTGCTCCAAGGTCGCGGCACCGGTGCGCCGTGATCGGTCTCCGACAAAGGGTGGCGTGTCGGGGGTGGCGGCCGGATCGGCCAACGCTCCTGCTGCCATGACGGCTGCGGGCCCGCCGGGACAGCCGTTCCTCGGCTTGCACCCGCAGGAGCGACCGCAGGCACCTTCACACGGGCGACGCGCGCGGAAAAATCCCGGCCGGACGTAACCGCCGCCCGTCGACGGCGAAGCTTCGGGTTGTGCGCGTTGTGTCGGCCTCACTAGAAGGTGGGTTGATCGACCTCGTCCCGTTCATGGGACTGGCGCAGCCGAGAGGATCCACATGCTGTTGACGCGATTTGGGTGCGCCGTGACGCTGAGCGCCACCCTGGCCCTGGCGGCCGGAGTTCCGGCCGCGGCCCAGGAGGCCTCCACGGCGGAGCAGACCATCGACGTGATGAACACGCTGTTCGGCAAGCATCCGGGGGCGCGCGCCAACCATGCCAAGGGCGTGGTCGCCGAGGGCAGCTTCACCCCGTCGGCGGAGGCTGCCCGGATCAGCAAGGCCTCCCTGTTCAAAGGCCCCGCAGTGCCCGTGACGATCCGGTTCTCGGACGCCACCGGCGTGCCGACGATCCCGGATGGTTCGGCCAATGCTAATCCGCACGGGATGGCGCTGAAGTTCAAGCTCAGCGACGGCTCGGACATGGATGTCGTCACCAACGCGCTGAAATACTTCCCGGTCGCCACCGGCGAAGAGTTCCGCGACCTCCTGAAGGCGGTCGCCGACAGCGGCCCGAACGCGGCCCACCCGACCGCTCTGGAGCGCTTCGCCTCGGCCCATCCGGCCGCCGCCACGGCGGGCGGCACGGCCAAGACTCCGTCGAGCCTCGCCCGGCAGACCTATAACGGCGTCAACGCCTTCATTTTCGTGGATGCGGCGGGCAAGCGTCAACCGTTCCGCTTCCGGATCGAGCCGGTGCAGGGCGAGGAGATCCTGTCGTCCGAGGACGCGGCCAAACGCGATCCGAACTACCTGATGACCGAGATCGGCCCACGCATTGCGAAGGAGCCGGCCAAGTTCCGCATCCTGGCGCAGCTCGCTGAGCCGGGCGATCCGACCAATGACGCCACCAAGCCCTGGCCGGACGACCGCAAAACTATCGATCTCGGCACGCTAACGGTGAGCAAGGCGGTTCCGGACAGCGCCGAGGCCGAGAAAGCCCTGTTGTTCATGCCGAACAACCTGACCGACGGTATCGAGGTGTCGGATGACCCGCTGATCGACGCCCGCGTCCAGGCCTACGCGGTCTCGTTCAGCCGGCGCTCGCAGTAGCGCGGCCAGTCGGGCGTCTCAGCGGGTGATGCCGGCCGCCGGGGCGGAGGACGGCTTCGCGTCGCCGGTCCGCGCCTGGCCGTCGCCGGTGCGGGCCCCGTCCCTGACGGCTCCCGTACCGGTCAGGCCACCCGCTCCCACGCTGGTGGTCGATGCGCCGTCATTTTTGCGGGCACCGGTCGACGGCGCCTTTCCCTTGCCGTCCGTCGCGTCCGCGGCCCCGGTCGCGCAGGTCAGGAGCGCCGCCGCGAACAGGATCGTGCGATGGGATTGCCTCACGGGACCTCCACGGTTCATGCCGAGCCCCGCCTTGCTGGGCCCCTCGGACCAACCGGGTGCGCTCGGGCGCGTTCCCCCGCGATGTCGGCCGCGACCCGGGCGTCTATCGCCGTTGTGCGGCCGCCTCGCCTCCGCGGCTGAGCCGCAGGAGCAGGGTGCTCAGGCGGTACGCACAGGCTTCCGTACTGCAATCCTCCGTGGCGATCGTCAGGTCCGGGCTTTCCGGTGCCTCGTAGGGGGCCGAGACTCCGGTGAATCCCGGGATCCGGCCGGCGCGGGCCAGCCGATACAGCCCCTTCTGGTCGCGCGCCTCGCACAGGCCGAGCGGCGTGTCGACGAACACCTCCAAGAACGGGATGTCGCCGGCGATCCGCCGGGCGACCGCCCGGTCGGCGCGGTAGGGTGAGATCAGCGACACGATCACCACCGAGCCCGACTCCGCCATCAGCCGCGCCACCTCGGCGGTGCGCCGGACATTCTCCGACCGGTCCGCGTGGGTGAAGGTCAGGTCGGCGTTGAGGCCGTGGCGCAGGTTGTCACCGTCGAGGACGGCGCTGTGCCGGCCGTTCGCGACAAGCGTCCGGTCGGCCGCGACCGCGATGGTCGACTTCCCGGCCCCCGACAAGCCCGTCAGCCAGGCGATCACCGGCCTCTGGCCGAGACGCACCCAACGCTCCTCCCGGGGCTGAAGGCTGTGCCATGTGACGCCGGTCGGGATCTTCGGTACGGCACCCGCATCCACCATCTGAGGCTCAGGCCGCGCAAGCCGGCCCTGTTCGGAAAAGCATCGCATCGTCAACGCCTTGCCCTCCTCGCCCTAGGGCACGCGCCAGACCGGCAGGCCGACCGCATCGCCGAGGCGCTCCTTGGCCTCCTCCAGGGCGTGGGCCGCACGGCGCCGCCAGGCGGGGGGCGCCCGGAAGGCGGCGTATGCCGTCGCCGCCGCCACCAGAGCGTCGACGGTCGCCTCCGTCTCCGGTGCGATCGGCCCCGCGGCGAGTTCGTTCGGAGGCGCGGCGGGGCCCGCCTCCACGACCGCGTCCCAGGAACGGCCCCAGCACGAGGCTGCGAAGCGCGCGTTCGAGTCCGCGTAGCGCGCGGCGACCTCCGCCAGCCCGTCCGGGGCATCGCCGCGGAACCGCTCGCCGTCGAGTCCCCGCGCCCAGGCCCAGTCGTCGAGGAAATGGCCGAGCCGGCGCGGATGCCCCGCGACCTGACGGTGAACCCCGAGCCGGTACAGCCGGCGCGCGGCCTCGACCGCCACGGGGCCCGAGCTGCGGTTCGTGCGGTACTCGAGATCGGCTGGGCCGAGCAGCCGCGCTAGGCGCTCGCCGAGCCCGAGATCGTCGATCAGGCGCTTGAGCAGCGGCGCGTCGGAGGCCCGGTCCCGGAAGGGCACGGCCACGACCCGACCTGCCGCGGCCCGCCGCCAGGGTTCCAGCCGGGCCGCGTAATCGTAGCGTCCGGAAGCGCCCTCGCCCCGCAGGAAGCCGCGGAAGGTGCGGCCCTCGACGACCACCTGCGTCCGCAGGGCGTAGGCCGAGGCCAGTTGCTCGACCTGCGGCTTGACCACGAGCACGGCCTCCATGGCGAATCCGTGCCGCGCGAAGATCGCGTGCAGGGTGTCGGGCACGCGCCAGTAGGGCCGCTGCACGGAGAAATCCTCGTAGGACAGGAGGACCGTATCCGCCCCGGTGGTGCCGAGGATCGCGTCGAGGCAGGCGAGGGCATCCCGGCGCTCGACCGTGGGGCGTCGCCGGTCGAGCGCCTGGCCGAGCCGGAAATGGTTGACGTCCTCGTGCCCCGGAGCTCCGGGAGACGCCAGCGTCGGGTAGCAGATCCCGACCGAATCGAGCCGCGGCCTCAGACGGGCCAGAACCTCCTGGAAGGACGTCGAGCCGGTTCGCGGCATACCGATATGGACGATGGCCCGTCGCACCTGTGCTGTCGACCTCGCTGGACTTCGTGATTGCGGCAAGATCTCAGCCCAGCAGAACGCAGTCCACGACCCCTCCGTGGACGCATATGCCTCGGGCAAGACTCAGCCAAATCCGTAATCACGGTCCGATCACGGCGACGCGATCAGAAATAGCCAAGCTCCGTTTCTGCTCTATTTCAGGATATGTGCGGGAATGCGGAGCGGCGCGGCGGGCTCTCGGGCCGGTGACCGGGTCAGACTCCGCTGCGCCGGCGCGGGCCTGGGATGCGTTCCACGTCGCAGTGCGACGCGCGCTCCCCGATGCGGGGAGCGCGCCTGGGCAGGCCGCGTCCGCCGCATCTGCCTCCGGACGCGCGCTGTGCGGGTCCCGCCTCGCCCGTCTTAGTTCTCGCTGCCCTCGCGCCGGAGCAGGAACACCCCCTGGGCGCCGAACAGGTTCCAGACCCACCAGGGCATCGAGAACCGCATCGGCCGGCCGCGGGCGTCGAGCGCCGTGGCGTGTTCGATGCGGGCGCCGATCAGGCGGCAGAGGCCGACGAAGTCGCGGATCGTGCAATGGTGGATGTTAGGTGTCTCCCACCACGCATCCGGCATGATCTCGGTGATCGGCATCCGCCCGCGGAAGGCCAGCTCGGAGCGCACCCGCCAATGCCCGAAATTCGGGAATGAGATGATTACCTGCCGCCCGATGCGCAACAGGTGTTCCAGCACGATCCGGGGGTTGCGGGTTGCCTGGATGGTCTGGGACAGGACCACCACGTCGAAGGCCCCGTCCGGGTAATTGGCGAGGTCGGTGTCAGCGTCGCCCTGAATCACCGAGAGGCCCCGGGCGAGGCAGGCATTGACCCCTTCGCGGGATAATTCGATCCCGCGCCCGTCGATGCCGCGGCGGTCGCGCAGCAGGGCCAGCAGCGAGCCGTCACCGCAGCCGATGTCGAGGACCCGGGCACCCGCCGGGACGAGGCCCAGCACGACGAGGTGATCGACGCGGGCGCCGTTCTCCTCGGCCGTGTGGGGGAGGGCGTCAGCGCTCTCCCAGGGCGCCCCGTGGGCGGTTTTGCCCAGCATCGAGCCGCTCACAGGCCGCGTGCCCGTGCCGCGGCGTCGATGAAACCGCGGGCCGCAGAGAACATCGCCGGCTCGTCGAGCAGGAAAGCGTCGTGGCCCTTGTCGCTCTCGACCTCCACGAAGGCCACCGGCGCCGCGGCCGCGTTGAGAGCGTGCACGATCGCCCGGGAATCGCGCGTCGGGAACAGCCAGTCCGACGTGAACGAAATCACGCAGAAGCGGGTCTTCGTACCCCGGAAGGCGTTGGCGAGCACGCCGCCATGGTCCTCGGCGAGGTCGAAATAGTCCATCGCTCGGGTCAGGTAGAGGTAGGCGTTGGCGTCGAACCGCTCGACGAAGCTCAGGCCCTGGTGGCGCAGGTAGCTCTCGATCTGAAAATCCGCGTTGAACGAGAAAGTCGGCGCCGTGCCGTCCTGGAAACGCCGGCCGAACTTCCGGTGCAGAGCGGGCTCCGACAGATAGGTGATGTGCGCGCCCATCCGGGCGACGCCGAGCCCCTTGGCGGGACGCGTGCCGGCCTCGAGGTAGCGCCCGTCCGCCCAGGCGGGATCCGCCATGATCGCCTGCCGGCCGACCTCGTGGAACGCGATGTTCTGCGCGGAATGGCGGGCGCCGGTGGCGATCGGCATCGCGGCGAAGACGCGCTCAGGATAGAGCGCCGCCCATTGCAGCACTTGCATCCCGCCCATCGAGCCGCCGATGCACAGGAACAGGTCCCGGATACCGAGATGCTCGAGCAGCATCGCCTGGGCCCGGACCATGTCGCGGATCGTCACCAGCGGGAAGTTCAGTCCGTAGGGTCGCCCCGACGCCGGGTCGATCGAGGCCGGGCCGGTGGAGCCCATACAGGAGCCGATGACGTTCGAGCAGACCACGAAGTAGCGGTCCGTATCGATCGGCTTGCCGGGGCCGACCAGGGTCTCCCACCAGCCGGGCTTGCCGGTGACCGGATGGGTGTGGGCGAAGTACTGGTCGCCGGTGAGCGCGTGGCAGATCAGCACCGCGTTCGAGCGCGCGGCGTTGAGGGTGCCGGCGGTCTGGTAGGCGATCTGGAAGGGGGCGAGTTCGACCCCTGCATCCGTGAGGAGCGGCGTGTCGGCGGCGAAGTGGGCGACCGGGCTCTTCGGGTCGAGCGCCTGCGAGCGCTCGGGCACAGTCCGGGCGGGCGCGTCGGTCGGGTCCGGCCGAAGGGCCGTGTCCGGTTGGGTGTCCATGGCGGGTCGTGACGACCGTGTATCCGATCGGAGCCGAACCGGGAGAGAAGGGAGGTCGCGTGACGCGCCGCACTCGCCCGACGCGGTCAGCGTCCGCGGAGGTAATGCGCGGGGCGCCGAGCGTCAACGCGCCACGTCCGCGGCTTCGTGAAGGAGGGACCTTTCCGCGCCGGCCCCGACCCGCTCACGCCAGCGGTGCGGCCATCACGGCAAGACCCAGCGCCGGAAGGCCGAGGGCGAGGGCTGCGCGGGCATCGAGCCGATCGGCGCGCACACCGCCACGCCAATGCCGGCTCGCCGCACTCTCGATGACCATGCCGGTCAGGACGAGTCCGCAGCCGATGAGGGCCTGTATCGAAACCATAAACACCTCATCCAACCGGCCGCGTCGCCTGCGCAGCACCCGATCCGGCTGGGGAAATCCGTCCGGTGCCGGACGGTTCCTCAGCGGATCGCGGCCGCGCAGGCGACGAAGACCAGGGCTGCGCCGGCCGCCGTGATGCAGCCGTTCATCCACGGGGCAGCCTCGACGCGCCGGAGGCGGCAATCCGCGGCGACCGAGGTGAGGATCCCGGTCAAGAACAGGCTGCAGAGGATCAGGTCACCGGGCATCGTCGATCCGCCAACGAGGATTCTGGGCGCGGCACGCCCGACGCGCCCCTTCTCCGGACTCAACAGGCCGAAACGTGGCGAGTGCCCCGCGGCATTTGCGCGTCACCGTTTTGCCGCTGAGAGATCCTGCTGGTCAGAGCTTGGCTGGGGCTGGCCGCGTGTCGAAATCCTCCGGCCCCATGTCCAGCAGGTCGTTTGGCGTCTCGGTCCGGTCGTAGGCTTGGCTCGCCGCGGCCTCGATCACCGCTTGGTTGCGGGCGAACAGCTCCAGGGGCGCGAGTTCGGCCCCGCCGCCGAAGTGCTGGCGCAGCACGGGGATCGGAACGTCGATGCCGATCACCCGCTGGCCGTCGGTCATGGCGAAGCGGATCAGGGATTCGTTGGCGGGCAGGATGTGGGCGCCGCCGTCCAGATAGCGTTCGAGGGGCATGGGATCGTCCTCCGCAGTGAGGTGGGACGGGGAAGAAGTAGGGCGGCGCGGTCGCGCGGGGATGGATCGGGCGGACCGCTTCGCGGCGGATCCGCCGGCGCGTCCGGAGGGCCCGGGTTCACCGGCAAAGGAAATGCTGTAGACGGGCGCGAGAATCCTCAAACCCGCCCATCCCGAGTCGCCCGCCCATGTCCGCCCCCCGACCCGCCCGTCCGGAACCGCGTCCCGGCGTCCTGGCGATCGACACCTACGTGCCCGGCAAGAGCGGGCGGCCCGGCGGCGGCAAGGTCTACAAGCTCTCGTCCAACGAGACGCCCCTCGGCCCCAGCCCGGCGGCGCTCGCGGCCCTCCACGAAGCCACTGCCAAGCTGGAGACCTACCCGGACGGGCGCGCCACGGTGCTGCGAACCGCCATCGCGAAGCGATACGGGCTCGATCCTGAGCGGATCGTCTGCGGGGCTGGCTCGGACGAGCTGCTCTCGCTGCTGGCTTACGCGTATGGCGGCCCGGGCACCGAGGGGATCTACTCGGAGCACGGATTCCTGGTCTACCGGATCGCCATCCTGGCCTCCGGCGGCGAGCCCGTGGTGGCGCCCGAACGCGATCTCACCGTCGATGTCGACGCGATCCTGGCCCGGGTCACGGACCGGACCCGGATCGTCTACGTCACCAACCCCAACAACCCGACCGGCACCTACCTGCCCTTCGACGAGATCCGCCGCCTGCATGCCGGCCTGCCGCCGCACGTGCTGCTGGTGATCGACGGCGCCTACGCGGAGTACGTCCGGGCGAACGACTACTCGGCCGGGCTCGAACTCGCCCTTGAGGCCGAGAACGTCGTGATGACCCGCACCTTCTCGAAGATCCACGGGCTCGCCGCGGTCCGGATCGGCTGGATGGTGGCACCGTCACACGTGGCCGACGCGGTCAACCGCATTCGCGGCCCCTTCAACGTCTCGGGACCGGCGATCGCCGCGGGCTCGGCGGCCATCGCCGACGAGGCCCACATGGCGGCGGCCGCCGCCCACAATGCCGAGTGGCTGCCGAAGCTCACCGAGGGCGCGCGCGCCCTGGGCCTGACCGTGACGCCGAGCGTCGCGAACTTCCTGCTGATCCACTTCCCCGACGCCCCCGGCCGCTCGGCGGCCGACGCGGACGCGTTCCTCACGGAGCGCGGCCTGATCACACGCCGCGTGACCGCCTACGGCCTGCCCGACGCCCTGCGGGTGACGGTGGCCGGGGCGGAGGCCAACACGGCCTTCCTGGCAGCCCTCGGCGACTTCGTGCGGGGCCAGCATGCCTGAGACGATCCCGGCGGAGCCCGCCCTCGGCCGCCTCGCCATCGTGGGCCTCGGCCTGATCGGGTCCTCGATCGCCCGCGCGGCGCGCCGCTACGGCCTCGCCCGCACGATCGTGGCGGTGGACCGAGATCCGGCCGTGCGCGAGCGGGTGCGCGAGCTCGGCATCGCCGACGTGGTCACGGGGGATCCGGCGGAGGGCGCGGCCGACACCGACTTGGTGATCCTCTGCGTGCCGGTCGGCGCCATCGGTGCGGCAGCGGCCGAGATGGCGCCGCATCTCAAGCCCGGCGCCATCGTGTCGGATGTCGGCTCGGTGAAGGGCGCCGTCGTGGCGGCGGTCCGGCCGCACCTGCCCGAGGGCGTCGCACTGGTCCCCGGCCACCCGATCGCCGGCACCGAGTTCTCGGGGCCGGATGCGGGCTTCGCGACCCTGTTCAACGGCCGCTGGTGCATCCTCACGCCGCCGGAGGGCACGGATCCGGCGGCTGTCGAGCGGGTCCGGGCGCTGTGGGAGGGCATGGGCGCCAACGTGGAGACGATGAGCGCCGAGCACCACGACCACGTGCTGGCGATCACCAGCCACCTGCCGCACCTGATCGCCTACAACATCGTCGGCACGGCCGCCGACCTCGAATCAGCCACGCAATCCGAAGTCATCAAGTTCTCGGCGAGCGGATTTCGCGACTTCACCCGCATTGCCGCCTCGGACCCGACGATGTGGCGCGACATCTTCCTCAACAACCGCGACGCGGTGTTGGAGATGCTCGGGCGGTTCAACGAGGATCTCTCGGCCCTCGCCAAAGCGGTGCGCTGGGGCGACGGCGACGCGCTGCACGCGATGTTCACCCGCACCCGGGCGATCCGGCGCAGCATCGTGGCCCTGGGCCAGGAGACCGCGGCTCCCGATTTCGGCCGTCCGCGGCCGCCGGAAGAGTAGGGGAGTCTGGACGGCTCGCGGTGATCGCACCGCCGTCGTTGCGAGCGGAGCGAAGCGATCCAGGGTGGCGCCACGCTCAGGGATGTCGCGCTGCCCCGCGTCGCTTCGCAGCGCTCGTGATGACGGAGCGGACCCTCACGCCGGGGGACGGTTGACCAGGACCGGCTGCGGCGCCGTGCGCTCCGGGAAGAGCGTGCGCAGCGCCTCCAGCTTCGGCGCGTCGTTGACGGTGATGTACGGGTGCCCCGGGTGGAGCGCCATGAAGTCTTGGTGGTAGGCTTCGGCCGGGTAGAAGGCCGCGCCCGGCTCGATCCGGGTGGCGATCGGCCGCGCATAGGCCTTGGCCGCGTCGAGCTGCGCGATATAGGCCTGCGCCACGCCGGCCTGCGCGTCATCCCGCGGGAACAGGGCCGAGCGGTACTGGCTCCCGGAATCGGGTCCCTGGCGATCCACCTGGGTCGGGTCGAGGGCTACGGAGAAGAAGATCCGCAGGAGCTCATCGTAGCGGATCAAAGCCGGATCGTAGGTGACCTTGACGGCCTCGGCATGGCCGGTCCCGCCGCCGCTCACCGCCCGGTAATCGGCGTCTGCGCGGGTGCCGCCGGCGTAGCCCGATACCGCGCTGCTCACGCCGCGGACATGCTGGAACACCCCCTGCACCCCCCAGAAGCAGCCGCCGGCGAAGACGGCCACGTGTGGTCCCGGCGCCTCGGCGGAGCGCGTCACCGCCTCCGGCAGACGGCGCGGCGCCTCCTCGGCGAAGGCGGGCAGCCGGGGCAGCAGGAGCGCGCCGGCCAAGCCGAGCCCGAGAGCCGCGCCGAGGAGCGGACGGACCGTATCGCGAAGAGCCATGCAGACCTCCTGTCGGATGCGCCTGCCGGATGCGGCGGCGTGCGCTGACAGCCTGTTCGTCCTGAGGGCCGATCCGGTTACGCGGGCGGCTGGCCGCATTGCGGCGGCGGCCGCATGGGTCTAGGCACCCGGCAAACGATCGACCTTCGCGCAGGACCCGTCCCGTGACCATCGCCCCCGAGCCCAACTCTTTCCGCACCGGCCCCGACGAGCGCGGCCGCTTCGGCATCTTCGGTGGCCGATTCGTCGCCGAGACGCTGATGCCGCTGATCCTTGAGCTGGAGGCGGCCTACGACGCGGCCAAGACCGACCCAAGCTTCCAGGCCGAGATGGAGTCCTACGGCACCCACTATATCGGCCGGCCGAGCCCGCTCTACTACGCCGAGCGCCTCACCGAGCACCTGCGCGCCAAGGCTCCGGCGGGGCAGGGTGCCAAGGTCTATTTCAAGCGCGAGGAGCTGAACCATACCGGTTCCCACAAGGTGAACAACGTGCTGGGTCAGATCCTGCTGGCCCGCCGCATGGGCAAGCCGCGGATCATCGCCGAGACCGGCGCCGGCCAGCACGGCGTCGCCACCGCGACCCTCTGCGCGCGCTTCGGCCTCAAGTGTGTCGTCTACATGGGCGCGGTCGACGTCGCCCGGCAGGCGCCCAACGTCTTCCGCATGAAGATGCTCGGCGCCGAGGTGATCCCGGTGGAATCCGGCACCAAGACCCTCAAGGACGCCATGAACGAGGCGCTGCGCGACTGGGTCACCAACGTCGCCGACACGTTCTACTGCATCGGCACGGTGGCGGGCCCGCATCCGTATCCGGCAATGGTCCGCGACTTCCAGTCGGTGATCGGCCGCGAGACCCGCGAGCAGATGATCGCCCAGGAGGGCCGCATCCCGGACTCCCTCGTCGCCTGCATCGGCGGCGGCTCGAACGCCATGGGGCTGTTCCACCCGTTCCTGGACGACCGCGAGGTCGAGATCTTCGGCGTCGAGGCGGCGGGCCACGGTGTGCAGTCGGGCCTGCACGCGGCCTCGCTCACCGGCGGCAAGCCGGGCGTGCTGCACGGCAACCGCACCTACCTGCTGATGGACGGGGACGGGCAGATCGCTGACGCCCACTCGATCTCGGCGGGCCTCGACTACCCGGGCATCGGCCCCGAGCACGCGTGGCTGCACGAGATGGGCCGGGTCACCTACCTGTCGGCGACCGACACCGAGACCCTAGAGGCGTTCAAGCTCTGCTCGATGCTGGAGGGGATCATCCCCGCCCTGGAGCCGGCCCACGCCCTGTCCAAGGTCCTGGAACTCGCGCCGCAGCGCCCGGCCGATCACCTGATGGTGATGAACATGTCGGGCCGCGGCGACAAGGACATCCCGCAGGTGGCGGAGATCTTCGGGACCAGGCTCTGAAGGGGCGCATGTCAGCCTTCGGCCTGGATCTTGTCCCGCGCCGCGGAGACCAGGACGGCTGACCGCGTGAGCCCGCGCGCCCGCGCCGCGAAATCGATCTCGGTCGGGGCGCGGCATCCGCGATACAATGATCTGCAGGGGCCGCCGCTGCCTCACCGCACCGTCACCTGATCCTTGATCCGCTGGTAGACCGCCCGGCTGAGCACGCGTTTCGACAGCAACTGGTCCACCGAGGTGTAGGGGCGCTTGGCGACGATCGCTCGGCCGATGGTGCCGCCACCCCGCAGGCGGTTGAGATCCGCCACCGAGGCGGTGTTCAGGTCGACCACCGCCAGCGCCCGGGGTCCGGCACCGTCCTCGGCCCGCTCGACCTCGGCCTGACCTGCGGCCTCCTGGCCTTGCGGTTGAGGCTGTGCCTGTGCCTGTGTCTGCGCGTCCTGCTGCGCGGCCGGATCCGACGGGAAGGCGAGGGCATCGGAGGGCATCCGGTGCGGGGCTGCTTGCGTCGTCGCGCCAGTCCCGGAAGGCGCGGCCGGCTCCCGGGAACGCTCGGCCGGCACGGGCGACGAGGGCGGCGGCGCCGGCTGGACGACGGGCGGCGGCTCGTTCACTTGAGAGGGAGCGGGCGGCGGTGCCGATTGGGTCCCGAGCCCGGGTCCCGCGGACGGCAACAGGAACTGCACCACCGCGGCGAGTATGCCAGCGATAATGAGTAAGACCGAAACTCTCAGAATTGCAGGGCCGCTGAGCACACACCACTCGACGAGATCTAAGCCTCTATAATGCTACAGCTTATGCTTTCTCTGCACGCCGGCCAACCGGGCGTCGATCGGCGGCGCGGAATCGTCCGGGGATGACCGAGCGCACGTCGCGCCTCGCCGGGCGCTTCGGCGCACTGCGCTACCTGCCCGTCCTGTTCCGCGAGATCGCCGCGGCGAGTCCGCGCCTGCTCGCCGCGAGCCTCGCCTTGCGGCTCGTCGCGGCCTGCCTGCCGGTCCTGTCCCTGTATCTCGCCAAGCTGATCCTCGACGGGATTGTCGCCGAGCACGCCCGGCCAGCGCCGGAGATGAGCCTGTCCCAGTGGCTCGCCGATCCCGCCCGGGCGCGGCTCGCCGGCTTGGTGGCGGCCGAGTTCGGCCTCGCCCTGGTCTCGGATCTCGCCGGCCGGCTCACGAGCCTCGTCGAGACCCTGATCGGCGACCGCTACGCCAACGCGGCCTCCCTGCGGCTGATGGCGCATGCCGCCGCCCTCGACCTCGCGCAGTTCGAGGACAGTGCCCAGCAGGATCGCCTTGAGCGCGCGCGCCGGCAGGTCAGCGGCCGCACCGGCCTCATCGGGACGGTGCTCTGGCAGGTCCAGGCTCTGCTGACCCTCGTCTCCCTGGCGGCGGGCGTGGCGGCCTTCACGCCCTGGCTCATCGTCCTGATCGCCGTGGCCCTGGTGCCGGCGGTGCTGAACGAGTGGCACTTCACCGCGGCCGGTTACCGGCTGGCTTGGTTGCGCAGCCCCGAGCGGCGCAGGCTCGACTACCTGCGCTATCTCGGCGCCAGCGTGGAGACTGCCAAGGAGGTCAAGCTCTTCGGCCTCTCGGGCTACGTCACCGACCTCTACGCGACGGTGGCGCGCCGGCTGCTGGCCGAGAACCGGAGGCTCGCCACCGCCCGCGCCGGCTGGGGCTTCGCCTTCGCGGGCCTCGGGACGCTCGCCTACTACGCCGCCTACGCGGTGATCGTCTGGCGGACGGTGGCGGGATCTTTCTCGGTGGGCGACCTCGCCTTCCTGGCCGGCGCCTTCCAGCGCCTGCACAGCGGCATCAGGGAGATGCTCCTCGGGCTCACCCAGATCACCGGCCAGGCCCAGTACCTCGACGACTTCTACGCGTTCTTCGAGATACGGCCGCAGATCGTCGCGCCCGCGCGTCCCGTCCCGGTGCCGGTGCCGATCCGCGAGGGGCTGGTCTTCGAGGATGTCGGATACCGCTATCCCGGCACGGAGATCTGGGCGCTGCGGAGCCTCTCCTTCACCGTCCGCGCCGGGGAGACGGTGGCGCTGGTCGGCGGCAACGGCGCCGGCAAGACCACGATCGTCAAGCTGATGACCCGTCTCTACGACCCGCACGAGGGCCGTGTTCTCCTCGACGGCATGCCGCTCACCGCCTACGACCTCGAGGATCTGCGCGCGCGGATCGGGGCAATCTTCCAGGACTTCGTCCGCTTCGATCTCACCGCCGGGGAGAACGTCGCGGTCGGCCGTATCGAGGCCGCGGCGGATGAGGATCGCATCGCGGCCGCGGCCGCCCGGGGCCTCGCCGCCCCGGTGATTGAGCGCCTGCCCGAGGGTTATGCCCAGCCGCTCGGCAAGCGCTTCGCGGGCGGCCTCGACCTCTCCGGAGGCGAGTGGCAGAAGGTCGCGCTGTCCCGCGCCTACATGCGCGAAGCTGAGATCCTGATCCTCGACGAGCCCACCGCCGCCCTCGACGCCCGGGCCGAACACGACGTCTTCGCGCGCTTCCGCGAATTGTCGGCTGGCCGCACCGCGGTGCTGATCTCGCACCGCTTCTCCACGGTGCGCATGGCCGACCGGATCCTGGTCCTGGAGGGCGGCCGGGTGCTGGAATCGGGCAGCCACACGGCCCTGATGGCGCGGAGCGGGCGCTATGCCGAGTTGTTCACCCTGCAGGCCGAGGGCTACCGGTGATCGCGAGGTTTGCCCGATTTGCCCAGCCTGCTATCTGCGGCGGGCTGAACCGAGGTCCTCCATGCGCCTGCGCCTCTCCCGACTGCTGACGGCCGGCCTTCTCGTCTCCGCCTGGAGCGCGCAGGCGGCCCCGCCCGCGGCGCCCGAGCCTGAGGCCAAGCCGCAGGCTCCCGCCACCGAACCCGCCATCGTGCTGGCCAACCACCGCGCGGTCTACGACCTGTCGCTCGCCGAGGGCGGCGGCACCCGTTCGGTGGAGAGCGCCCGGGGCCGCATCGTCGTCGATTTCCGGGGTGATGCCTGCCGGGGCTACACGATGCTGACCCGTCAGGTGACGGAACTGGCCTCGGGCGAGACCGGCACGCGCCTGTCCGACATGCGCAGCACCACCTTCGAGGGCGGGCAGGGCCGCGAGTTCCGGTTCAAGACGACGACGCTCACCAACAACCAGCCCGCTGCCCCCGTGGACGGGACCGCCACCGAGCAGGGCGACAGCCTGACGGTGAAGCTGAAGGGTCCCGGTAAGCCGCTGACCGTCGCGGGGCCGGTCCTGTTCCCCAGCGAGCACATGCGCCGCCTGATCGAGACCGCGCGGGCCGGCCAGCCGACGCTGTCGGTGAAGGTGTTCGACGGCTCGGACGACGGCAAGAAGATCTACGACACCTTCGCGGTGATCGGCCACACGGAGACGGGGCCGGCACCCGCCTCCGGCTCGACCCGCGACAAGCCCCTGCGCGACGGGGCCCTCGCCGCCATGCCGCACTGGCCCGTGCGCCTGAGCTACTACACGGAGGGCGCCGGGGAGCGGACACCGATCTACACCCTCGGCTTCGACCTCTACGAGAACGGCGTCAGCGGCGCGCTCAAGCTCGATTACGGCGACTTCGCCATCCTGGGCGACATGACCGCCCTCGACATCGACGCGCAGGCGGGGCGGGCTGACAGGGAGGCCGGGAAGGGCTGCACGCCCTGAGAACCAGCCCCCACCCAAGGATACCTGTCTTCAGAGCCCCAGCGCGCCGCCGTCCGAACGCGGATCGTGGGTTGCCTCGATCCGCCCGTTTCCAGGGTGGCGGACCAGCATGCCGGCATGGCCGAGCGAGTCGATGTAGGGACCGCCCAGCTCCTCGATGTCGTGGCCGAGGCGGCCGAGGGCCGCGATACAGGCCGGATCGAACCGGTCCTCCACCTTCACGCTGAGCGAGGGCGCCCCCCAGGTCCGGCCGTAGAGGAGGCGCGGGGCATCGACGGCGTTTGCCACTGCCATCCCGTAGTCGGCGTAGCGGGTGAAGATCTGGGCCTGGAACTGCGGCTGCCCGTCGCCGCCCATGCTGCCGTAGCTCATCACCCGGCCGTCGTCGAAGGCGGCGATGGCGGGGATCAGCGTGTGGAACGGGCGCCGGCCTGGCTCCAGCGGGTTCACGGCCTTCGGATCGAGCGAGAACGACATGCCCCGGTTCTGCCAGCAGATTCCGGTCGCCGGCAGGACCGTGCCGGATCCGTACTCCCAGTAGACCGACTGGATGTAGGAGACCGCGAGGCCGTCCTTGTCGATCGCCCCCATCCAGACCGTGTCGCCGTGGCCCGGATCGGGCAGCGGCACCCGGGCGGCGCGGCCCATATCGACCAGCGCCGCCTCCCGGGCGAGGCGCTCCGGGGTCAGGAAGGCGGCCGGGTCGTGCCGCAGCCGGCCGAAATCGGTGACCACCCGGTCGCGGATCGCGAAGGCCCGCTTCGTCGCCTCGATCAGGCCGTGATAGTGGGCCGTCCCCTCCGGCTCGGCGATGTTGAGCCGGTCGAAGATGCCGAGGATCAGCAGCGCGGCGAGCCCCTGGGTCGGGGGCGGGAAGTTGTAGAGCGTCGTGTCCCGCCGCCGGATCGAGAGCGGCACCCGCTCGGCCGCCGTGAAGGCCTCGAGGTCCGCCCGGGTCACCGGCGCCCCGAGGCGTTCCAGGTCGGCGGCGATCTCCCGGCCGATATCGCCGCGGTAGAAGTCGGCGAGGCCCGCATGGGCGAGCTGCTCCAGGGTGGCGGCGAGCAGCGGCAGGGCGCGGGTCTCGCCCGCCGGATAGGGCTTGCCGTCCTTCAGGAAGGTTCTCGAAAAATTCGGGGCGTCGTGGAGCGTGTCGAGCTCCTGGGGCACGTAGCGCGCCTCCGAGGGCGAGACCGGGACGCCGGCGCGCGCCTGCGCGATCGCGTCGGCGAGCAGCGTCTCCAGGGGCAGGCGCCCGCCGAGCGCTCGGGCGAGCTCCAGGGCGAGGCGCCAGCCGCCCACCGCGCCGGCAACCGTGACCATCGCGTCGGGGCCGCGCGCGGGGATCGCGTCGTAGCCCTTCTCGCGGTAGCGCGGGATCGTGGCGAGGCGCCCGGCCGGTCCGCAGGCCTCGATGCCGCGCACCCGGCCGCCCCGCTCGCGAACCAGCCAGAAGCCGTCGCCGCCGATGCCGTTCATGTGCGGGTAGACCACCGCGATCGAGGCGGCCATCGCGACCATCGCCTCGATGGCGTTGCCACCCTGCGCGAGGACGGTCTGGCCGGCCTGCGCGGCGAGGCTGTGAGGCGCGGCCACGGCGGCTGACGTGAAGACGGGGGTCTCGGGCATCGGCGATCCTGTCGTGTTCCGGACGCAGGGTTAGGCGAGCGTGTGGATCCTGCAAAGGGTGGGGGCCCTCAACCGATGCAGTATGCTACGCTGTGGCACCGTTGCCCCCGTAGCGGAGTAAGAGGTGCCGGGCCCTCCAACACGCCCCCTCATCCTGAGGTGCCGCGAAGCGGCCTCGAAGGGGGGGTTCAAGAGCCTCCGCGATCTCTGGAGGGCTCCTTCGAGGCCTCCGCTACGCTCCGGCACCTCAGGATGAGGGCGTGGGCCGGATTATCGTGTTTGGTCGCTCACAGCGGCAACCGGAGCATCATCCGCAGGCTCACACCCCGTCTCGCGATCGGGCTCGGCCTAGTGGTCGCGCCGGCCGAGGCCCAGCAGCAAACCCGGACGGTCTTCGAAGGCGCGGGCGCCGATCCGCGCATCTCGGTCTCCCAGCCGGAAACCACCAGCCAGGCATCCGGCGGCTACGTCCGCTCGGTGGAACCGTATCTCGGCCCCCTCGGTGATCCCCTCGGCATCCGCCCGCTTCTGAAGGAACGCGGGATCGAGTACAGCCTGACCTACATCGCCGACGTCCTGGGCAACCCGGTCGGCGGGATCCGGCAGGGCGCGATCGTCGAGGACCGCCTCAACCTGCGGCTCAACCTCGACCTCGACCGGTTGGCGGGCTGGCAGGGCGCGACGGTTCACGCCAACGCCTATTTCATCCACGGCACCGGCCTGTCGCGCTACTATGTCGGCAACCTGCTGACCACGAGCGTGATCGAGGCGCTGCCCTCGACGCGCCTCTACGTGCTCTGGTTCGACCAGACCCTGATGGACGGACAGCTCGGGATCCGCATCGGCCAGCAGGCAGCCGACACCGAGTTCTTCGTCAGCCAGACCGCGACGCTGTTCGTGAACTCCACCTTCGGCTGGCCGGCGATCACCGGGCTCGACCTGCCGAGCGGCGGCCCGGCCTACCCGCTCGCGGCCCCGGCGATCCGGGCGAAGTACGTCCCGGGCAACGGATTCTCCCTGCAGGTCGGGCTCTACGACGGCGACCCGGCCGGGGCGAACCGCCCCGGCCAGGATCCCGAGGCGCAGCGCCTAAATCGGACGGGCACCAATTTCCGCGTCAACGACCCAGCCCTGATCGTCGCGGAGGCGACCTACGCGTACAACATCGCCCCCGGATCCAAGGGCCTGCCGGGCGACATCACCCTCGGCGGCTGGCAGCATTTCGGCCGTTTCGACAGCCTGCGCTTCGACATCACCGGCGTTCCCCTCGCCGACCCGAGCGCCTCCGGCATCGGCCGCCCGGTGCGCGGCAATGCCGGGCTCTACGCGATCTACGACCAGACGCTCTACCGGGAATCCGGCAAGGACGACGAGGGCCTCGGCTTCTTCGTGCGCGCCGCGTGGTCGCCCACCCGATCCAGCCTGATCGACGCCTACGTGGATACCGGCCTGGCCTACAAGGGCCTGTTCGAGGGCCGGGACGACGACACGGTGGGCGTGAGCGTCGCCTTCGCCCGCATCAGCGACGAGGCCCAGCGGGCCGACCGGGACACGATCCTCTACTCGGGCCAGCCCATGCCCCGCCGCAGGGCCGAGGCGGTGATCGAGGCGACCTATCAGGCCGTGGTCGTGCCGGGCTTCACCATTCAGCCGGACGCGCAATACGTCATTCATCCCGGCGCCGGCATCGCGGGGCCGGACGGCCGCCGGCTGCGCAACGCCGCGGTGCTCGGCCTGCGCGCGACCGTGCAATACTGAGCCGGCCTGCGACGGCGGCGCCGGGAACGGTGACGGCGCTCCGCCTCTTTCAGCAGCATGTTGATCTTCGAGTGGGTTGTCGGCGTCCTGTTCGGCGCCGTCCTCCTGGCCGGCCTGGCGCGCCGGCTGGGCGCGCCGTATCCGGCCTTCCTGGCGTTGGGCGGAGTCGGCCTCGCCTTCGTGCCCGGCGTCCCCAACCTGCGGCTCGATCCCGAGCTCGCCCTCGCGCTGTTCCTGGCCCCCGTCCTGCTCGATGCCGGCTTCGACGCCTCCGTGCGGGACATGAAGGAGAACTGGCGCGCGGTGCTGGGGCTCGCGGTCGGCGCCGTGGCGGTGACGACGCTGGCCGTCGCGGTCGTGGCCCGGCTCGTCGTGCCGGACATGCCGCTCTCCGCCTGCATCGTGCTCGGTGCCGTGGTCGCGCCGCCCGACGCGGTGGCGGCGCTGGCGGTACTCAAGCACGCGCCCATGCCGCACCGGCTCGCCACCATCCTGCGCGGCGAGAGCCTGCTCAACGACGCGGCCTCGCTGCTGATCTACCGGCTCGGCGTGACGGCCGCGATGGCCGGCGCCTTCCACCCCGCCGAGGTTGCACCGGTCTTTCTCCTGGGCGTCGTGGGGAGCCTCGTCGTCGGCCCCGTCCTGGGCCTGATCTTCGTGGCCCTGACGCGGCGCGTCACGGACCCGGCGAGCGCGATCGTGATGCAGTTCGTGGGTGCCTTCGGGATCTGGCTCGCCGCGGAGCGGCTGGAGCTGTCCGGGGTGCTCACCATCGTCACCTTCGCGGTGACGGTGGCGCGCCGGGCGCCGGGCGTGACGGCGCCGCGGGCCCGGGTGATCTCCTATGCGGTCTGGGACACGGCGGTGTTCGTCCTCAACGTCCTGGCCTTCGTGCTGATCGGCATCCAGATCGACCCGATCCGGGAGCGGCTGACCGGCGCGGATGCATGGCAGGCGCTGATCCTCGCGGGCGCAACCTTCGCCACCGTGGTGGTGACCCGCCTCGCCTGGGTGCTGCCGACGACCGGGATGCGCGGCATCGGCATCCGGCAGGCCGGCGCACCGGCCCGGCTCGGGCCAGGTATCGCTCTGTCATGGGCCGGGATGCGCGGGATCGTCACGGTGGCGGCCGCCCTGGCCCTGCCTGCGGAATTCCCCCATCGCGACCTCGTGGTGGTCACCGCCTTCTGCACCGTGCTGGGCACTCTGATCATCCAGGGCCTGACCCTGCGCCCGCTGCTGGCGCACCTGAAGCTGGAGGATGACGACCCGGTCGGGCGCGAGACCGGCCGTGCCCGGGCCGCCGCCTACAAGGCCGCTCTGGACAGCCTCGCGGAGGCCGAGGACGAGCCGGCGACCGAGGCGATCCGCGCCGAGTTCCAGGCGGCGCTGGCCGAGGCCGAGGAGCACGAGGAGGGTTTGGCGCCGGAGAGCCTGCCGGCGGACGCCGCCCGGCGCCGGGCCGTGGAGGCTGCCCGGGACGCAGTGCTGTCCCTGCGCCGGCGCGGCCGGATCGGCGACGACGCCTACTACCTGTTGGAAGAGGAGTTTGACTGGGCCGAGCTCAGCGCCACGCCGAAGGCGGAGACGTGAGGGGGCGTTTCCAGCCGGGGCTTCTACGGGCCGCGCGAAGCGCTTCAGCGGCAAGGCAGAGCACAGTCACACACCCTTGCGGGCGGCGACCCGCGCCTCGATCGCATCCCAGACCGCCACCGACAGGTCGGGTCCGCCGAGCCGCTTGATCGCCCGGATGCCCGTGGGAGAGGTGACGTTGATCTCTGTCAGATGCCCGTCGATGACGTCGATCCCCACCAGGATCAGGCCCCGGCGCGCCAGTTCCGGGCCGATCGTCGCGCAGATCTCGCGCTCGCGCTCAGTCAGCTCCGACGCGGAAGCCGCGCCGCCGCGGACCATGTTGGAGCGGATGTCGTTCGCTGCCGGCACGCGGTTGACCGCGCCCATGGCCACGCCGTCGACCAAGATGATGCGCTTGTCGCCCTCGGTGACCCGGTCGAGGTAGCGCTGCACCACCCAGGCCTCCCGGAAGGTCGTGGCGAACAGGTCGAACATCGAACCGAAGTTCGGGTCCTTCTCGGTGACCTTGAAGACGGCCGCGCCGCCATGCCCGTGGAGTGGCTTCATCGCCACGGTGCCATGCTCCAGCCGGAAGGCCTCGATCTCCGCCTTGTCGCGGCTGATCAAAGTCGGCGGCATCAGTTCGGGGAAGTCGAGGACGAACAGCTTCTCGGGGGCGTTGCGCACCTCGAACGGGTCGTTGACCACGAGCGTCTCTGGATGGATCCGCTCCAGCATGTGGGTGGCCGTGATGTAGGCCATGTCGAAGGGCGGGTCCTGGCGCATCAGCACCACGTCCGCCTCGGCGAGGTCGATCCGCTCCGGCGGCGTCAGGGTGAAGTGCGCGCCCTCCACGTCCTGCACGGTCAGCCCCTCGACCCGCGCGGTGACGCGCCGGCCCTGCATCGAGAGCCGGTCCGGCGTGTAGTACACGAGCGTGTGCCCCCGCCGCCGGGCTTCCAGCAACAGAGCGAACGTGGTGTCCCCCGCGATCCGGATGTTCTGGATCGGGTCCATCTGGACCGCGACGGTCAGGCTCATCGAAAACGCCCCTCGCCAGCGGCGGGTATCGCGACCGGAGGCCGACTCACTCGTCGGACAGCGACTTGCTGCCCGTGCGCTTGTCGTAATCGCCGATCGCCGCGCGACACTCGGGCGACAGGCGCTTGCGGTTGCGCATCATGCAGCGGTCCGCGTCCTGGCTGTTCGGGTCGACGCCAGCGCAGAGGCGGAAATAGTCGTTCGCGCAGCCGAGCTGCAGCCCCTGGTCCTCGCGTTGGGCGTAAGCCGGGCCAGCGGTGAGGGCGAACAGCGCCAGCGCCGCCGTGGCCAGCCCGCGGCGGCGGAAGGAGCGCAGGGATCGTTCCGGAACCAGTCGCATTCAGCGGTGTCCTCAAATCTCGTTCGGGCGGAGAACCGACGCGACGGTCCCCCCATCCACCCGCATCCGGCATATCGGTCGTGCCGGGCCGTAGGCAAGCGCCGCGGGTCCGCGGCGGTTCCAAGCGGAGTGGCGACGGCAACGCTTCGCCGCACTGTGGCGCGCGGGTCGCAGGACAGGCTCCAGGCCGAGAAAAAGGCCCCGCCCGCGATCGGACAGGGCCTCAAGTCGAAGGGAGGAAACGCCCGCCATGGGCGGGAACCGCGTCGCAAATCGCGCGCCAACCGCCCGCCGGCCAGTGCCGGGAGCCGGCCGGAGAAAGCCTTGAGGGGTGGGCCGAGCAGCGGGCGACGGAGCGGGCCGAGGGCCGGAAAGAGTCCGTTAACCACGTCGTGCTGCATTGCCCACGTAGCCCTTGCCGACGCCCGTCCCGGGCCCGGGCCAGAAGCTCGGATTGCCGACAGGAGCCGGAGATCATGACCGTCATCAAGCCGCAGGCGTCGGGCACGGCGCCTCAATCCCTGCAGGCAGCCGATCCCAGGCGCGAGCCGGACCCGACCGCGACGGCGGCCGTCATCGCGTTTCCCGGCGCCGAAGCGCGCCGGACGCGCCGCATCCCGCGCTCGGACGAGCAGCGGGGCGAGATTCTCCTGTTCCTCGGCGTGCGCTACGAGCGCCTCGCTTCCTGAGCCTGCCCGGGGATTGCCCATGCCAGTCCCGGATCGCCCGCGGCCCGGCCGTTCTCGAACGGTAACGGGCCTCTTTCCAGTCTTCGCGGCGCTGGCGCTGCTGGCCGCCTGCACGCAGAACGGCGATTTCGGCCGGCCGCGCACCGGCGTCTGGAACGGCCTCATCGACACCACGGGCAGCTTCAGCACCCATGGCCGCGGGCGGCTGCTCCTCGATTCAGGCTTGACCGACGACGAGCAGGCCCTGCGCGATCGCGCATGGCGCTTCGTCCAGCCGACCAGCACGTTCGCGGCCTTCCAGGACGCCGCGTACGGCCTCGCGAGCGCGCACGCGATGCCCCCGACCTGGCGCGTGGACGAGATCGGCGCCTACTACGATGTGCTGACCGCCGAGCCGGCCCGCTCGCCGGTATCCCGCTACCGGCAGCTCGGCGACGACGCCACGGCGGATGCCCGGCTGATCCCGCTCTTCGCCGCGCTCGCCGCCCGCGTGATCGACGCGGATGCCGCGCGCCTCCGCAGCCTGCCCTTCGCCAAGACCCTCAACGATATCGACGTGCGGCTGGCCGCCCAGCGGGTTGCCGAGAACCGCTGTCTCATCGCCTGGGTCAGGCTCGAAGCCGGCCTGCGCCTCGCGCGCTACCGCTTCGCCCTGGAGCACCTCTTCGCGGCGGCGCCGGCCCCGGAAGCCGTCTCGGCCGAGCGCTCCCTGGCGATGCTGGCCGCCCGTCGAAACCTGCTCGGCCCGCTGCTGCCGCCCGACGCGGCAGCGCGGTGCGGCCTCGAACCCCTCCCGCTGCCGGTCGCGCAGGCCGGGCCGCTGGTAGTGAAGGATTGAGCAGACGCACGCCACCGGCATTCTCCGTCCGGAGGCGGGGCTTCATCCTTCGGGCAAGCCCGCCTTCCGCAGGCCCTCGACGATTCGCTGATATTCGATCAGAAACGCCGGATTGTCCGAGAACCCTGCCGTTGCCCACTTCCTGACGGTGTAGCCCGGCATCAGCTTCAGGAGTTCCGCGACCGCATCCTGCGCTTCGGCCTTCTGCCCGGTCCAGCCATAGGCAGCGGACAGATCGACATAGGCCAGCCAGAGCGGCCCCGCCGCGACCGATTTGCGGCACCAGTCGATGGCCTCCGCGTCGCGGCCGAGATGGGTGTAGGCGTGGCACATGTGGAACAGCCAGAAATTCAGCGCCGGGTCGGTCGGGCTGAGACGCAGGGCCTTCTCGATGAGCGGCAAGGCTTCGGTCGAACGGCCGAGCAGGATCTTCGTGTGGCCAAGCTCCTCATAGGCGACCGCGAGGTTGCGGTCGTTCCGGATCGCGGTTTCGAACTCGGGGACCGCGAGATCGTGCTTCTTCTGTGCTTTCAGGATCTCGGCCTTCACGAAATGAGCCATCGCGTGCTCGGGCGAATCCAAGAGAACCGGCGTGATGGCCTCGTCCGCTGCGGCCAGATCGTCCGCGGGCTTCGTGCTCCAGCGGAGCCAGACGAGGTACGACAGCGTTCGCGCCTTGCCCACCAGGGCCGAGACGAGGGTCCGATCCTGCTGGAGGGCGCGCTCGAAGAGGCCGAGGGCGTCTTGAAGGTGCGCAGGGCTCGGACGTCGATTGAGCGCGGCCCATCCGCGCATGGCGAGATCGGCCGAATCCGGGTTGTCCGGCCGCTCGCGGAGCATGCGCAGGCTTTCCGCCTGCGTCAGCTGCACGTCGAGGGAGCGGGCGAGGCGGGCCACGAATTCGACCTGCAGGTCGCCGAGGCGGCTGCGCTCGCCCTCGAAGCGGTCCGCCCACACGTGGGCCCCGGTCTCCGTCGAGATGAGCTGCGCGTTCAGCACGACCTGATCGCCGGTGCGGCGCACGCTGCCTTCGAGGGCGTAGCGGACGCCGAGATCGCGCCCGAGTTGCTTCACGTCGACGGCCTTGCCCTTGTAGGTGAAGGCGGTGTTGCGGGCGATGACGAAGCTGCCGGCGAGGTGGGACAGGTCGGTGGTCAGATCCTCGGTCAGACCGTCGGCGAAGAAGGCCTGTTCGGGATCGCTGCTGAGGTTCACGAAGGGCAGCACCACCAATGACAGCGGCGGCATCGCCTTGGGCGGAAGGCCGGTCTGGACCGCGAGCGTGTGATCGGCCGTGGGCGCCTTGGCGGGCCAGAACCACCAGCCGAAGCCCAGCGCGGCGAGCCCGGCCGTGGCCGAGATTGCGGCGGCCCTGACACGGCGGCCAGACGCGGCAGCCCGTGGGACCTGATCCAGTTCATCCTCGGGCAGATCCGTGCACGCCGCGATCGTTTCGGCGGAGAGTGCGAAGACGCCGATCGGCCGGGCGATGTTCTTGAGTTCGACCTTGCCGCGATCCTCGAACCGGTAGGGCAGCTTGTCCCGAACCTGATCGTGGATCGAGCGGGAGACACACAGGCCGCCAGGCTCCGCCAGCGGTTCCAGGCGCGCGGCCACGTTCACGCCGTCGCCGTAGAGGTCGCCGTCTGGCTCGGCGAGAACGTCGCCGAGATTGATGCCGATGCGCATGCGCATCGCCCTGTCGGCGGGCAGGTCGGCATTGAGCGAGGAAGCCGCGCGCTGGATGGCGACGGCGCAGGCGACGGCGCAGACGGAGCTGTGGAACTCGACCAGGACGCCGTCGCCGGTCGATTTCACGATCCGCCCGTGCGCGGCGGCGACCTGCGGTTCGATCACGGTCCGGCGGAGTGCCTTCAGCCGGCGCAGGGTGCCGGTCTCGTCCTCCGAGATCATCCGGCTGTAGCCGACCACATCTGTCAGCAGGATCGCGGCGAGGCGGCGCTCGACGGCCCGGTCCAAGACTGCGTCCTCCCGCGCGATTTTAGAGCGATTACTGTATCACGACCGCTTTCTCAAAGCACCGCCCGCACCCAGCTTTTGATGTGCTGCATTCGGCACCGCGACACCCCGGACCAGACAGGTATTCGCGTCGGCGTACAGACACTCCGCGCCCGTGCGGTGACACGCGGCGGAACGAGACCTACCGCCCGGCTCCCTTGGCGGACGGCTCGTCGGTCGCCGTGTCGGTGGTGCACGAGACCGCCTGCACGGCAGCGTTGGCCGCCGGCCGCTGGCTCGGCAGCCCGGCGATCACCCGGACCACCACGAAGCCGCGCGTGTCCGGCGCGACGATGCGCACGTCCCGGCTCGGGTCGTTCTCGTCGTCGTCGGCGAGCGCCTCGTCGTACTGGGCGCGGGTGAGGATCACGAGGTCGAGGGCGCCGCGAACGGCGGCCTGATCGGTGACCGCGTAGAAGGCGCCGCGCCGCGCATGCGCGGCGAGCGACAGGGACAGCGGGCCCGTGCGCGCCGAGACGCGCATGGGGCCGTCCGCGAGGTCGTAGGCGCAGACGCCCACCGCCACCGCCGGATCCGGGATCGGCAGCCAAGCCTCGGGCGGGGAGGGGTCGTCGCCGGTCGCCACCGTGTAGATCGATTGCGGGTGGTCCAGGCCCTCGCTGGTGCGGGCACGGGAGACGGCGTCCTTCTCCGACAGGACCGGGATCGCCAGGACCGCCGCGATGTGGACGATCCCGGCCAGCACCAGGCCGACCAGCGTGGCGTAGACGAAGCGCAGGCTCACGGGGCGCATCCCAGACGCGTGATGGCCGGCACGGTGCTCCGGTCGAGGGAGCCGACGCTGGCGGCGACGGGCGTATCGTAGAGGCGCAGCGCCAGCCGCACCGGTCCGCTCGCCCGGGGGCTCGGCAGCCAGTTCCCGGGTTCGACATCGGGTCCGAGGACCACTACGAACCGTCCGTCGGCCGACCGGAGCACCTCCGTCGAGGTGAAGCCCTCGCGCACCGGCGCGCGGCCGGGATCCCGCGGGCCTCGTCCCGCCACCGTGAGGGTCCAGGCACGGGCAGGCGGGGTGCCGCCGCCGATCCGGTAGGTGCAGGTGGCGTCGAGCGCCTGACCCTCGTCGTCCGCCGCCGCGGTCAGCAGGAGGCCCTCGCCCACCGCCAGCGGGATCTCGCCCCGGCGGGCGTTGACCGCGCGCGTGTACGGGTCGGCATTCGCGGCGCCGGCCCGGGGCCAGGCCGTCCAGGCGCCGACCTGCACACCCCCGAACGGGTAGCCGCCGCTCGTCGCCCAGTCCGCGCTGGCGAGGCCGAGCACGCCGCCGAGCGCCAGGGTGTAGATCGCCAGGCCGACCACCGAGCTCTTGCGCCACAGGCGGGCGACGAGCCTGACGGCGCGGCTGCGCCGGACTCCGTCGGCCGCGGACGGGCGGCCGAGTCCCTGAGACAGCGTGAGCTTCATTGCGCTCACCGCACCTCGATGAAGCCGCCGACCGAGCGGGTGCCTTCGGCGATCTCCCGCGGCGCACCCGCCGCGGCCCGGTCGCCGGGCTTCTTCTCGGCCTTGCGCGGCTCGCCCGCGGACCCGGCCTCCGAGGCCGGCGCGCGCTCGACCGTGCGGAACAGGCCGTTCAGCCCGCTGATCACCTCGAAGGACCGGCGCGAGAGCTTGCCGTAGGCGCTGGCATTGGGATCGGTCGGGGCTGTCGGCCCGCCGGAGGCCTGCTGCTGCGCGGCGCGCGGGCTGTCCTTCAGACCGGGCAGGCCCTTGATCTCGATGCCCTGGTGGGCCGGCTCCATCACGTCGTGCCAGGTCTGGGCTGGGAGGGAGCCCCCGGTCAGCTTGTTGGTCGAGGTGTGGTCGTCGTTGCCGAACCAGACGGCGCCGACGTAATTGCCCGTGTAGCCGACGAACCACGCGTCCCGGTAGGCGTTCGTGGTGCCGGACTTGCCGGCGACCTTCACGCCCTCGAGCTGGGCTCGCTTTCCGGTGCCCTCCTCGACCACCTTGTTGAGCATGAAGTTCATGTCGGCCACGACCTGGGGCGGGAGCACCCGCTCGGGCGCCTCGTCGGCGTGGCGGTAGATTACCTCGCCGGAGGAGTTCTTCACCTCCATGGCGGCGTAGGGCTTGGCGCGGAAGCCGCCGTTGGCGAACACCGCGTAGCCCGCCGCCTGGTCGATCACCGTCACCTCGTCGGAGCCGATCGGCATCGACACCGTGTCGATCAGGTTCGAGGTGATGCCCATCTTGTGGGCGAGGTCGGTGATCTTGGCGCGGCCGGCCTTCGCGGCCTTGGCCTCGTGGGTGATGCCCATCGCCTTGCCGAGCGCGATCGAGATCTTGATCGGGATCGTGTTGATCGACTTCGCCACCGCGAGCCACATCGGCACCCGCCCGGCATAGGAACGGCCGTAATTCTGCGGGCACCAGTTGCCGATGCAGACCGGGCTGTCGACCACCACGGTCTCGGGCTTGAACAGGCCCGAGGCGAGGGCCGCCGAGTAGACGTACGGCTTGAACGAGGAGCCGGGCTGGCGCAGCGCGTCGGTCGCGCGATTGAACTGGCTCTCGCCGTAATCGGCGCCGCCCACCATGGCGCGCAGTGCCCCGTCGGGATCGAGGATCACCATGGCGGCCTCGTCGACGTCCATGGCGTCGCCGGACTTGCGCAGGATGTCGGCCACCACCTCGTCGGCCCGCTTCTGGATGGCGAGGTCCAGCGGCGTCTTGACGGTCAGCACGCGGTCGTTGCGGAGCTTACCCGCGTCGGCCATGCCCTTGATCTCGCCGAACGCCCAGTCGAGGTAGTAGTCGGCGGTGATGTCGCGGGTGCGGGTCACCGGCGTCGCCGGGTTGCGGAGCGCCGTCTGGATCTGGCCTTCGGTGACGAAGCCCGCCTCCACCATGTTGTGCAGCACGTCCGCCGCCCGGGCGCGGGCCGCCGGCAGGTTCACGTGCGGGGCGTACTTGGTCGGCGCCTTGAACAGGCCCGCCAGCATGGCGGCCTCGGCGAGGCTGATGTCCTTGAGCGGCTTGCCGAAATAGTAATCCGCCGCCGCCACGGCGCCGAAGGTGCCCCCGCCCATGTAGGCGCGGTCGAGGTAGAGCTTCAGGATCTCGTTCTTGGTGAGGTGGCTCTCCAGCCACAGCGCCAGGAAGGCCTCGTTGACCTTGCGCTCCAGCGACCGCTCGTTGGTGAGAAACAGATTCTTGGCGAGCTGCTGGGTGATCGAGGAGCCGCCCTGCGTGCCGCTGCCGCCCTTCGAGTTGTTCACCAGCGCCCGGAGCGTCCCGATCGGGTCGATGCCCCAGTGCTCGTAGAAGCGCCGGTCCTCCGTGGAGACCAGCGCCTTGATCATGATGTCGGGAAACTCGTCGAGCTTGAGCGAGTCGTCGTGCTTGATGCCGCGCCGGCCGACCTCGGTGCCGTACCGGTCGAGGAAGGTGACGGCGAGGTCCTGCTGCTTGAGCCAGTTCTCGCTGGTGAGCTGGAAGGCGGGCTGGGCCAGCGCCAGCATCAGCACGGCGCCGCCGGTCCCGATGGTGACGCCCTCGCTGGTGAGATCCAGGGCGACGCGCTTCCAGCCGCGCACCGCGAAACGGCTCATGACGCGCTGGAAGCGCTCGTAGGCCTGGCCGGTGGACTGGCCGCCGTCGTACAGGGACGCGTTGACCCAGGCGTCGAACGCGAGCGCGGCGCGTTCGAGGCGGATCTTGATCTCGGTGAACGTCGGCAGGCGCACGATGTCGGACCCGGCTTGGCGAGCGCCCGTGCCGCGGACACGATCCCCGTGCCCGCGCCGCCACGGGACGCCCCCGTCCATAACAGGAACCGGACTCGTCGGCGAGGCTCTGCGCAGTCTAGCGGATCGCCGCGGGCGAGCTTGGGCATAACGCGCCGGACGCGATCCGGTCGCATCGGGGCTTCGCCGGCGACGCTTCCGTCGGCGACGCTTGCACCGGCGACGCTTGCACCGGTCCCGCGGCTCGGGCAGAGAGGCGCATCCCCGTCCGAGAGACTTCAACCATGCCCAAGCCCGAGGCGGCGAGCCGCGGGGCCGTCGACCCGTTCTGGCGGACCAAGACGCTGGAGGCCATGACCCCGTCCGAGTGGGAGAGCCTGTGCGACGGGTGCGGCCGGTGCTGCCTGATGAAGCTCGAGGACGAGGATACCGGTGAGGTCCACCACACCGATATCGGCTGCACGCTGCTGGACGGCCTCACCTGCCGCTGCCGCGACTACGCCCGGCGCCAGAAGCGCGTGCCCGACTGCGTCCGGCTGACGCCCGAGGCGGTGCGGAGCATCTCCTGGCTGCCGCCGACCTGCGCCTACCGCCTCGTGCGGGACGGGGAGCCGCTCCACCCGTGGCACCCCCTGATCTCCGGCCGGGCGTCGAGCGTTCACGAGGCCGGGATCTCCGTCCGCGGCCGGCTCGCCGGCAACGAGGAGGAGTTTTCCGAGGACGAGCTGCCCGACCGCATCGTGGACTGGCCGGGGCGCGATCCCTACGCGGGGTAAGGCGCCCCCATCAGGGCGGGTCACCCCGGTCGGAAGGATCCGATCCGAACCCGACGCGACGCTCCTGCCTCTCCCTGCGGGGCGGAGAAAGCCGCGCCCTCTCTGTCTCAGCGATCCTGCCCGCCGAGCAGCCGTCCGCCGGCCAGCCCGTTCACCGCGATGATGATCGCGACCGCGGCCGCGTGCATCAGGAGATCCGTCGCGGTGGCGTCGTGCGGGTGGACCGGCATCAGCAGCGCCGCAGCCGTGGCGGCGACCGCGAGACCCCCGAGGGCGGCCGTGAGGTTCGGCCGCAGCGGGCAGGCGCGGCGCAGCATCACGACGATGATCGCCGAGAGCGGCACCGAGACGCAGACGAGGAAGCTGAAGCAACCCATCACCGTGTGGGCGCCGGGGACGTCGGTCCCCGGGGCGATCCACTCGCGCAGGCAGCCGAACCCGCTCGCGCCGATCCAGAGGACCAGCGGCGGCAGGGGCAGCAGCGCCCAGCCGGCGGACCGACCGGGAACGCTGGTGGCGAAGGCCGCGAAGGCCGCGAAGGCCGCCGTCAGCACCGCGCCGATCGCCGCCAGGGCGAGATCGGGCACGCGCATGCGCAGCATGAAGCCCCCCGTCCCGGCCCAGGCCGCGAGGCCGAGGCCGATCAGGAGGGACGCACCGAGCCACAGGGCCGCGCGGGCCACCGGCGAGGGCAGCGGCCGCACCGGGTCGAGGCGGCCCGCGAGGTCCTCCACGAGCCGCTCGTGACGGGTCAGTGCGCAGCCGGCGCGGCTCCCCTCCCCGGACATCACTCCCTCTCCTGCGTCAGGCTGGCCCGGAGCGCCTTCAGCGCCCGGTGCAGGTTCACCTTGAGCGCCCCCTTGCTGCGGCCGGTGAGCGCCGCGGTCTCGTCGAGGGACAGTTCGCGCAGGCCGAGATGCTCCACCGCCTGCCGCTGCCCGTCCGGCAGCGCCGCCACGGCGCGGGCCAGGGCGGCGGCGCGATCCCGCGCCTCCAGTCCCTGCCCGGGGGCGGGGCCGGGATCCACCTCGGCCTCGTAGGCGAGGGGATCGTTGACCTCGTGGGGCCGGCGTCCGGCCCGGCGCAGGCGGTCGATCGCCCGCCGCTGCGTGATCGCCCGCAGCCACGGCAGGAACGGGCGCGCGGGATCGTAGCTCGCCCGGGCGCGGTGGACGGTCATCAGGGTGTCCTGCACCACGTCGTCCACCGCCTCGCCGCGCACGCCCTGCCCCCGCGCGATCGCCGACACGACCGGCAGGCAGGCCTTGAGCAGGGCGCGGTACGCGGCCGCGTCGCCCCCCTGCGCGGCCGCCATCAGGGCCGCGAGTTCCTCTTCGAGCACCATCCGGGCTCCGCCGCCGTTCCGTTCCCCGGCACGGGCCGAATCTACCCTGCGATCGGATCCCGGCGCCAGGGCCCAGCCGCCGCCCCCCGCCATCGCGAGGATCATCGCAAAGCCTCCCGGGCGGGAGCGGGCGGGTCGAGCCGGGCCGCCCCCAGGATCCGTCCGTCCGGCGCCTGCAGCAGCAGGGCCGCGGCCTCCCCCTCGGGCCGCGCCGCCGTGAAGGTCGCGGCCGTGCCGGACCAGGGGCCGAGGTCCTGCAGGGACCGGACGATGTTGGCCTGCTCGATGGTGCGTCCGGCATTCTCGCCGCGCAGAACCCGCGTGGTGTGGCTCGGGTCGAAGCCCACAAGCAGGACGCGGGCGGAACCGCTTCCGGCGCCGACCCGCGCGACGACACGGTCTCCGTCGCGCGCGACCGTGACGGGGATGCCGTCGCTGGCCGTCCGCGCCCGGGCGATCGCGGCGCGCAGGCCGGTCTCGTCGGAGCCGACCAGCCCGACCCGCCCGTCGATCACCGCCTGCGGCGTGTAGCTGGGGCCGCCGAGACGGGCGGCGTAGGCCTCCTGGCGGGCGGTGGCGGCCGGCAGGCTGTAGGGATCGCGCCAGTTCAGATGGTTCCAGTAGGTCACGTGGAAGGCGAGCGGCAGGACATCGGGGCCCTCGTGCGCGAGCCGCCCGATCAGCGCCTCCGCGGGCGGGCAGGACGAGCAGCTCTGCGAGGTGAACAGCTCGACGACGACGGGACGGTCCGCCGCCACGGCCGGGCGGAGTGCCGCACCGAGGAGGGCGGCCGAGATCAAGAGGGCAGGGCGCATGGCCGGGGCTCCGGCGCCGGATCATGCCCGGCGTACCGGCTCCTTCGGCGCGGCAGCCGCGGCGGTTACGCCGGACCGGACCCGTCGAGTTCGAAGGCGTCCACCTCGCGCAGCAGGGCCAGGAAGGCGCGGGCCCCGTGGTCCAGCGCCGCGCGCCCGGCCTCGGCCGTGCCGAGGCGCGCGTCCCCCATGGCGCCGGAGGGATGCAGGTCGCCGGCCTTCCAGGCGAAGGCGGCGGGGCGGCCGGCGCGCAGGTGCGTCAAGGTCCGGGCCATCGCCAGGGTCCGCGGCGGGAAATCGGCGATCCGGTCGGTCCGCACGAGGTCCGGCCGCAGCGCCAGCATCAGCGCGGTCTCGATCCCGCCGGCGTGGATCCCGTGCGCGATCTCGGCGTCCGGGAACAGGCCGTCCGGGTAGCCGAACCGCGCCCAGGCCGTCGTCACCGCCACCATCCCGAAGCGGGCGCGCAGCTCCGCCGCCACGAGGTCGATGAGCGCGCTGTTGCCACCGTGGCTCGAGACGATCACCAGCTTGCGGCATCCGGCGCGGTGGACCGCCGCGCCGATCCCCGTCCAGGCGGCGAGCGCCGTTCCGGTGTCCAGCGACAGGGTGCCGGGGAAGGCGTCGTGCTCGTCGGACTTGCCCACGGCCTGAACAGGCAGCAGCAGCACGTCGGGATCCGGGGGGCCTTCGGACGGCGCGAGCGCGCGCACCCGGGCGAGGTAACCCTCGGCGATGTCGCAGTCTGTGGAGAGCGGCAGGTGCGGGCCGTGCTGCTCGACGGCGGCCACCGGCAGCACCGCGATCACCCGCCGCATGTCGCGGCCGGAGAAGTCGCCCGTCGTGAGATCGGACCAGAGCCGCACCGCCATATCCGCCCTGGCCTCCCTCCGCCGCCGGGTCGCGGCTCTCGGAGGACGATCTAACCGGCCTGCCCGGGCGGAGTCGACGGGCCGGGACGGGACGGCCTCAGGCGAACAGCGCGTCGATGTCGTCCTGGGACGGCATGGTGTCCGCGGCCTGGGGGCCGTTGAGCATCAGGTCCTCGGCCCGGGCCCGGCGGGCGCGCTCGGCGGGGTCCAGCGAGGCGGTGTCGCGGGCCTTCACGGCGCCGACGAACCGGGCGAGGCGCTGCTCGAACAGGCGCAGCGATTCCACCACCTTGGCGATCCGCTGGCCGGTGATGTCCTGGAACGCGCAGGCCTCGAAGATCGTGTTGATCCGTTCCTCGACGGCATCCCGGTAGCCCGGCCCGTCGGGCAGGCCGAGCATCGCCTCCGCGGCCTCCATGATCGTGTTGGTGGCGCCCGCGGTGGCCGCAACGACGCTGCCGAGTTCCTCGTGCGCCATCGGAATCCGGTCTTGGCTCATCTCGTTCGCCCGCAGCGCGCCGATCTCCTCGCGGAGATGCGCGATGTAATCCGCGATCTCGATCAGCTCCGAGATCACGGCCTGCGGTTCACGGAGCCGCCTTTCGGCCTGCCGCGCGAAGGCTGACGACATGCTTTCCTCCTCGGATCGATGGACGCCCGCCCCGGCCGGGCCGCGTCTGCGGGCCATCAGGCGCTTCGGCGGACCGGCTGGACGGCGCGGGGGCGGTGCATGCGGCCGGTCAGCTCCCGCAGACCGCCTCGATCTTCGACTTCAGCGTGGCCGCGTTGAACGGCTTGACGATGTAGTTGTTCACGCCGGCCTTCTTGGCGGCGATGACGTTCTCGGTCTTCGATTCGGCCGTGACCATGATGAACGGCGTGGTCCGAAGATTTTCGTCGGCGCGCACGTGGCGCAGCAGCTCGTACCCGGTCATCGGCTCCATGTTCCAGTCGGAGATCACGAGCCCGTACTTGCGGTCCTTGAGGCGCGCCAGTGCCGCGGTGCCGTCGGACGCGTCATCGACCTCTTCGAATCCAAGCTGCTTCAGTAGATTGCGGATAATGCGGACCATCGTCTGGTAATCGTCGACAACGAGGATCGGCATGCTCAAGTCGAGAGCCATCGAATAAGTGCTCCGTATTGCCCGGCGGGAAGCCGCGGCGGCTCCCGGATAGTTTAACGCTTCGCTAACGCGGCTTTTTAGCTGCGACGCTCGGCATTTTAAATAGGGCACCCGCATTGCGAAGCCGTTAATCGGCACGGGCGCGCGGTCCCGCCTCGCTTGACCCTCCGGACGGCTTTCGGCAGGGTCCGGTGGCGTCGGGCCCCTCGCGGACATGTCAGGCGACCCCTTCCGACCCTTCCGAGCATCCAGCCCCCAACCGATGGTCTCAGGCGACGAGACGGCCGCGCGGCCCTTCACGATCTGCGGGCCGGACATGCCGGTGCCGCAATCCCTGGCAGGGGCCGTGGCGGCGATCGGCAACTTCGACGGCGTTCATCTCGGCCACCGGAGGCTCGTGGAGAATGTCCGCGCGGCGGCGCGGGAGACCGGCCGGCCGGCGGCGATCCTGACCTTCGAGCCGCATCCGCGCGCCTACTTCACGCCCGAGGCGCCCATGTTCCGCCTCACAGGCCTCGCCGCCAAGGAGATCGTGTTCGCCAGCCTCGGGCTCGACGGGCTGATCGTCCGCCGGTTCGACGGCGCGCTGGCCGCCACGGGGGCCAGCGCCTTCGTGCACGAGTTCCTGAAGGCCTCCCTCGGCCTGTCCGGAGTGGTGGTCGGCCACGATTTTCATTTCGGCCGTGGCCGCGAGGGCACGCCGGCCGTCCTGGCCGCACTCTGCCGCGAAACGGGTCTGAGCTGCCGGATCGTCGATCCGGTCGCCCTCGGGGACGAGGCGGAACCGGTCTCGTCGAGCGCGATCCGCGCCGCACTGGCCGCCGGCGACGTCGCCCGCGCCAACAGCCTGCTCGGCTACCGATGGTTCGTGCTGGGCCCGGTCCGTCACGGCGACAAGCGCGGGCGGCAGCTCGGCTTCCCCACCGCCAACATGCGGCTGCCCGATTGCGGGCTGGCGCACGGCATCTACGCGGTGCGGGCCCGCCTCGGACCCGGCCAGTTCCGCGACGGCGTGGCGAGCTACGGCCGCCGGCCGACCTTCGACGACGGCGCGCCGCTGCTCGAGACTTACCTGTTCGACTTCACGGGCGATCTGTACGGTCGGGAGATCGCCGTGGAGTTCGTCGGCCACATCCGCGGCGAGGAGCGGTTCGCCAGCGCCGACGCGCTGGTCGCGCGGATGCACGTCGACGCGGAGGCGGCGCGGGCCCTGCTGGCGCGCGATGCGACCCGGTCGATGCTGGCCTGATCCCCGCGGGGCACCGCGAGCGGTGCGGATCGTGTAGAAGGGGCCAACGAGCAGGAGGCGGACGTGCTGGGTCGTTACGAGCGCGCGAACAACGGCGAGGCGGTGGTCGAGTACGGCGACGGCACCATGCGGGTGGTCAAGCCCGGCAGCTTCGTGCGCTGCGCGGTGACCGGAGAGCCGATCCCGCTCGACGCCCTGCGCTACTGGAGCGCGGCCCGGCAGGAGGCCTACGCCTCCCCCGAGGCGATCCTGAAGCGTCTGAAGGACACCGGCCGGCCCTGACCGGTCACGGCCCACCGCCGAGCGCGCGCCGGAGCTGACGGCGCAGGGCCTCCGCGTCGTCGAGGACGAGGCGCACGCGCAGCACGCGAATGCCCGCCGCCCGGTCAGGGGGCAGGCGGACCGCATCCTTCTCGGTGGTGACGAGATCCGCCCCGAGCCGCCGCGCCTCGGCGGCCAGGGCGGCGAGGTCCCTCTCCCGATAGGGATGGTGATCCGGGAAGGCGCGGGTGCCGGCGACCTCCGCCCCCGCCTCCGCCAGGGTGGCGAAGAACTTTTCCGGCCGACCGATCCCCGCGAAGGCGAGGCAGCGCCGGCCCGCGAGAGCGTCGCCGTCCCGGACCAGGCGCGCCCGGTAGACCGGCAAGCCGCGACGCTCCGCCTCCCGGGCGAGGACGTCCCCCGCCGCCCCGTCGCCGACGACGATCAGCCCGGAGACGTGCGGCCATTGCCGCGCCAGCGGCGCGCGCAGCGGCCCGGCCGGGAACGGCAGGCCGTTGCCGAGGCCGGCGGGGCCGTCGACCACGGCGAGGCTGAGATCCTTCGCGAGGGTCGGATTCTGCAGCCCGTCATCCATCACCACGGCGTCCGCGCCGAGGCTCCGGCACAGGGCCGCTCCGGCCGGACGGTCGCGGGACACGACGGCCGGCGCCCGGCGGGCGAGGAGCAGCGGCTCGTCGCCCACCTCGGCGGCGGTGTGCTGCTCCGGATCGACCTGCACCGGTCCGGCCATCCGGCCGCCGTAGCCGCGGGACAGGAAGGCGGGCGCGCGGCCAAGGTCGGCGAGCAGGGCCGCGACCGCCAGGGCGGCCGGCGTCTTGCCCGCGCCGCCGAGGGTGAAGTTGCCCAGGCACACGACCGGACAGCCCGCCGCGACGCCGGGGCGGTCCATGCGCCGGGACACCAGCGCCCCGTAGGCGGCGCCGAGGGGCGCGAGGCAGCGCGCAGCCGGGTGGTCGGCCCCCGCCGCCCAGAAGCCCGGCGGCCGCATCAGGCCCGCGCGAGCGGGCGCACGCCATCGCCCCGGTCGAGGCGCTGGAGCTTCATCTGCGCGACGAACGGGTCGAGCACCGCGAGGGTGCGCGCCACCGCGCCCTCGAAGGGCAGGAGCGCGCCCTGACCCGCCTGCGCCATGCCGGCGAGGCGCGCGGGATCCCGCAGGAGTTCCCCGGCGAGGGCGGCGAGCTCCACGCCGTCGCTCACCGCGAGGGTCCCGCCGGCCCGGTCGAGGGCTTGATAAATCGCGTCGAAATTCTCCGTGTGCGGCCCGTGCAGCACCGCCGTGTCGAGGCGCACCGGCTCGATGGGGTTCTGGCCGCCCCGCGGGACCAGGGAACCGCCGAGGAAGACCAGGGGGCTGAGCCGATAGAACAGCCCCAGTTCGCCGATCGTGTCGGCGACGTAGACCTCCACGGAGGGGTGGGGTCGTCCTCCGGTGGAGCGCCGGGCGCTGCGCAGGCCCACCGCGTCGGCGCACGCGACCACCTCCGGCGCCCGGGCCGGGTGCCGCGGGGCGATGATGGTGAGGAGCCGCGGGAACTCCGCCTTCAGAATCGCGTGCGCGTAGGCGACCATGGCCTCCTCGCCCGGGTGCGTGCTGGCCGCGACCCAGACCGGCCGGTCGGCGATCATGGACCCCAGATAGGTGAGCTGCTGCGGGTCGGCCGGCGGCACCGGCGCGTCGAATTTCAGGTTCCCCGCGATGCTCACCCGCGGCGCGCCGAGCTTGGCGAAGCGGGCGCCGTCCTCCTGGGTCTGGCTGAGGCAGATGGCGATGCGCGACAGCAGCGCCTTGGCGGTGCGCGGGCAGCGCTCCCAGCCTCTGAACGAGCGCTCCGACATGCGCCCGTTGACCAGGATGAGGGGGATCTCGCGCTCGTCGAGCTCCAGGATCGTGTTCGGCCAGATCTCGGATTCGGCGATCACCGCGAGATCCGGCTGCCAGTGGTCGAGGAACCGCGCCACCCAGCGCGGTGCGTCGAGGGGCATGTACTGGTGCACCGCCCCGACCGGCAGGCGGGCGCCGATCAGGTCGGCGGCCGCCCGCGTGCCCGTGGTCACCAGCACCGAGAAGCCGCGGGCGATCATGCCCTCCACGAGGCCGATCAGCGACAGCGCCTCGCCGACGCTCGCCCCGTGCATCCAGGCCAGGGACCCCCACCGGGCGGGCCCGGCCGGGCAGGCCGCGCCGTTCAGGAAGCCGCAACGGGTCCTCCTTGCCGCGCTGCGCCCGCCACGCGAGCAGGCCGGTCAGCGCCGGCTCGCCGATCCGCAGGCCGGCCCGGTAGGCCTGAAGCGGCAGGGTCACGGAGGGGCGCCTCACGCCGCGTCTCCCACGGTCGCGGGCGCGGCCAGCGGCGCCGCCTCGCGGTAGAGCGCCGCCCGGTCGGCGCGCCCGACCAGGGCGTAGGCCCGGGCATGGACCCGGTTCATCTCGGCCTCGACGAAGCGCCGGAGCGCCTCGAAGGCATCGTCCGCGCAGTCGCGCGGGACGAAGATCGGATCGCCGAGCACGATCGCGCCGCGACCGAAGGGCAGGCCCAGGCAGGCGCGATCCCAGGACTTGAAGCGCAGATGGCGGCTCGTCACGACGGCCGCCGGGATGATCGGCCGGCCGGAGAAGCGCGCCAGCGTCAGGATCCCGGCGTCGCACCGGCGCGAGACCTTCGGCACGTCCGCGCTGAAGGCCACCGACTCGCCGGCCTTCAGGGCCCGCAGCATCGCCCGGAACCCCTCCGCGCCGCCCTTGGCGCGGGTGTCGCTGGCGCGGTTCCTGCCCCGGGCACCGGAGGCCCGGATCACCCGCACGCCGAGCCGCTCGAGCGCGATGGTGTTGATGTTGCCGTCCGGGTTCTTCGAGATGATCGTGGCCACCCGATCGCCCGGCCGGCGCATGAACGGCATCATGATGTGCTGCCCGTGCCACATGCCGGCGATGACCGGCAGCCGCGCATCCAGCCACGCATCGGCCCCGCCGGGATTCGCCCCGGCCGCGTGGACTTGAAACCGGTTGGTCGCCCGCACGAGCCCCAGATAGGCCGCCGCCAAGCGGCCGAGGACGCGCTGCACGGTAGGACGACGAAGGAAACGCTTGCCGAGACTCATGTCACGCCTGAGGCGGCTCGACCGCCAACGCCCGATCGGTTCCGGATCGAATCGGACCGCGCATGCTCTAGCCCCCGTGCCTGAGACGAAACAATCAGCCTCGTCCTCAACCAGACGTTTAGGGTCGCCCGGGCTGCCGGCCGTTCCGACCCTGCGGATGCTCCCGCCGCGCGGCGAAAACGGGGCGGCCGGGCTTGTTTAGATCTATTCCAGACTGTAGATTGGAATAGATCTAATCGAGGAGTTTCACGATGGCAGCCATGCTCGGCGGCATCTCCGATGGGGCCTGGGAGGCCCGTCGCACCTTCGTCCTGCGCTACGTGCAGCCCGGCCTGGCCGGGCTGATCGACGGCTCGGTCTCGACGCTGGCACCGATCTTCGCCGCCGCCTTCGCGACGGGTCACAATGGCGCGACCTTCCTGGTGGGGCTCGCGGCGTCGGTGGGTGCCGGCATCAGCATGGGCTTCACGGAGGCGCTGTCGGACGACGGCAGCGTGACCGGGCGCGGCGACCCGTGGCTCCGCGGCCTCGTCTGCGGGGTCATGACCACGCTCGGCGGGCTCGGACACACGCTGCCCTACGCGATCCCCGACTCGCTTCCCCCGGGCTGGCCCAACCCCTTCGTCCTGGCGACAAGCCTCGCCGTCCTGGTGGTGGTCGTCGAGCTGGTCGCCATCGCGGCGATCCGCACGCGCTTCATGGCCACGCCGTTCTGGCGGGCGGCCCTGCAGGTGATGCTCGGCGGCGCCCTGGTGCTGGCCACGGGAATGCTCATCGGAAGCGCTTGACGCCGGGGCCCGTGCCCGCGATGCGGTGCGGGCTTTCCTGGCCGTCTCAAGCGTGACCCCGGCGTTGACCTTCCGCCTCGCCCATCTCAGCGATCCCCATGTCGGCCCCCTCGGCCGGGTGCGCCTGCACCAGCTCCTCGGCAAGCGCGCCACCGGATACGCCAACTGGCGGCGCGGCCGCTCGCGCAGTCACGACATGACCGTGCTGGAGGCCCTGGTCTCCGACCTGAAGGAGCAGGGCGCCGGGCACGTCGCCTGCACCGGGGACCTGTGCAACATCGGCCTGCCGAGCGAGTGGGAGACGGCGCGCACGTTCCTGGAGGCCCTCGGCACACCCGAGACGGTGAGCTTCGTCCCGGGCAATCACGACGCCTATGTCCGCGGCTCCCTGGAGGGGCTGCTCGCCGCCTGCGGCCGCTACACCGGCGACGATTCGGGATCGTCGGGACGCTTCCCCTACCTGCGGCGGCGCGGCCCCCTCGCCCTGATCGGCCTCTCCAGCGCGATCCCCACCAAGCCCTTCGTGGCCACCGGACGCCTCGGCGCCCCGCAGCTCGCCGCCGCCGAGACCCTGCTGCGGGCGCTCGCCACCGAGCCGGGCCGGCCCTTTCGCATCATCATGATCCATCATCCGCCGCAGCCCGGCGGAGCGGCGGCGGGCCGCGAGCTGAAGGATGCGGCGGCCTTCACGGCGATGATCGCCCGGGCCGGCGCGGAGCTGATCCTGCACGGCCACAACCACGTGATCAGCAGCGCCGCGATCCCGGGGCCGGACGGGCGCAGCGTCCCGGTGGTCGGGGTCCCCTCGGCCTCGGCCCGGCCGGACGGGCACGGGGCGACCGCGTCGCGCCGGGCCTCCTACCTTCTGTACGATATCGCTCCGGCGGCGGCCGGCTTCGCGATCAGCGCCCGGCGCCGGGGCCTCGATGCGGCCGGGGCCATGTGCGACCTCGGCCCTCTCGATCTCGCCTGACGGAGCCGGCCGGCACGTCGTCGGTCTCTAGGGTCGCGCCGGCGCGTCGTTCGTCATGCCGATCGGTCAGAGGCCCGCGGCGAGCAGGTCTGAGCGAAGCTGGCGACTGAGGCTTGCCTCGTAGCGCTCGGCCTGGAGGCGTGTGAGACCGCAGATCAGCGCGCGTGTGCCGCGATACACGGTATAAGTCCCATCGTGGGTCGGTCTGACGCGAATCACCTCTGCCATGGAGCCCTCCCTGTGCTTGAGGTTGCCTGCCTTCGTCTGAGGAGATCGTCCCTTCTTGTTGGATTGGCGGATCGAACGCGCGAACCAGAACGAGGTTAGCCACGCCTTCCGACGTGGCAAGACCCGCGGATGAAATAATGCTTAAGTATTTCCGCTGCAGCGCGGCAAGCCGTTGCCCGCACTGGCGATCCGAAGCTGCTTAAAAATGCGGCCCCGCGTTTGCATTTTGAATATGGTGAGACGTCCAGCCGGGTGCCGCCCGGAGGGCGCGATTGGCAGGCCGATTCGCCCCGTTGCGGGCGTGCGAAAGGAACTCCCATGCAGCTCTGGCGTCAGACGGCGACCGACCTCGCGGCCTTGATCCGCTCCGGTCAGGTCTCGGCCCGGGAAGTCGCGCAGGACGCCCTCGGTCGTCTGGACGCGGTCAATGGCCGGATCAACGCCGTGGTCGAGCACCGCCCGGAGGACGTGCTGGCGCAGGCCGACGCGGTCGATGCCGCCCGCGGTCGCGGCGACGCCCTGGGGCCTCTGGCGGGCGTGCCGGTGACCGTGAAGGTCAATGCCGACCAGCAGGGCTTCGCGACGACGAACGGGCTGCGCCTCCAGCGCGACCTCGTCGCCGCGCAGGACAGCCCTGTGGTCGCCAATCTCCGCCGGGCCGGGGCGGTACTGCTCGGGCGGACCAACACGCCGGCCTTCTCGCTGCGCTGGTTCACCACCAACCAGCTGCACGGCGCCACCAAGAACCCGCGCGATCCGGCGCTGACCCCGGGGGGCTCGTCGGGCGGCGCCGGAGCGGCCGTCGCCGCCGGAATCGGCGCGATCGCCCACGGCACCGACATCGCGGGCTCCGTGCGCTACCCGGCTTATGCCTGCGGCGTTCACGGCCTCCGGCCGAGCCTCGGCCGCATCCCGGCCTTCAACGCGTCGTCGCCCGAGCGGGGGATCGGGCCGCAGCTCATGGCGGTGTCGGGGCCGCTCGCCCGCAGCATCGCGGATGTCCGTCTCGGGCTGGAGGTCATGGCCGCGCCCGACCCGCGCGATCCCTGGTGGGTTCCGGCCCCGCTGGAGGGACCGGAGCGGCCGCGGCGGGCCGCGCTCTGCGTGCGGCCGGGCGGCCTCGCGGTGGTCCCCGAGGTCGAGGCGGCCCTGCGGGACGCCGCGCGGCGTCTGCGGGAGGCCGGCTGGGCGGTGACGGAGATCGCCGACACGCCCCCGATCCGCGAGGCGAGCGAGATCCAGCTCCAGCTCTGGCTGGGCGACGGCTACGCGGCCGTCCGCGACGCGGCGGAGCGCGAGGGCGATCCGGCGGCGATCGGGCTCCTGGAGAGTTTCCGCGCCCGCGCCGAGGCGATGCCGCCCGACGCGATCGCGAAGGCGCTGACCCGGCGGGCGACGCTCGCCCGGGACTGGTCCCTGTTCCTCGCGGAGCACCCGGTGCTGCTGGTGCCGGTCTCGGGCGAGCTGCCGTTCCCGGACGGGCTCGACCGCACCGGGGATGCCGGCATCGCCCGGGCCTTCGAGGCGAACCTCCTGCAGGTCGGGCTGGCGCCGATCGGCGTTCCGGCGCTCACCGTCACCACCGGGCTCGTCGGGCGGGCGCCGGTCGGCGTGCAGTTGGTCGCCGCGCGCTACCGGGAGGATCTGTGCCTCGCGGCGGGCGCCGCGATCGAGGCGGCCGGCGCCCCGGAGATGCCGGTGGATCCGGCCTGACGGCGGTTGTCCGGCGGCGTCGGGCTCACCCCTGCGCCTCCGCACCCAGGCTCGCCAGCAGCGCCGCGAACAGCCGCGCGCGCTGGGGCAGCGTGTCGATCAGCACGTGTTCCTCCAGGGTGTGGTAGCCCTGGCCGAGGGGCCCGAGCCCGTCGAGGGTCGGGATGCCGTTGGCGCCCGTGAAATTGCCGTCCGAGCCGCCGCCGGCGCTGCGATGGGGCAGGGGCTGGCCCAGGGCCTCGCTGAGCGCGCGCGCCCGCTCGTAGAGGGCCAGGCAGCCGGCATCCGGCTCCCAGACCGGCCGGGTCACGCCCCGGGTCACGGTGAAGCGGACGCCGTCCTCCTCGTCCGACAGGGCCAGCATCCGCTCGACGCCGCGGTCGAGGTCGGCCTGGCGCTTGGCCATGCTGAGCGCCTGCCCGCGGCACAGGGTCGGGACGCAGTTCACCCACTGCCCGCCGGAGACGATGCCGGTGGAGAAGGTGCAGTCCGCATCCGACATCGCGTCGATGGCGAGGATCTTGCGCGCCATCGCGCGGATCGCCGAGCGCCCCTCGTGCGGCGAGGCTCCGGCGTGGCTCGGCCGGCCCAGGGCCTCCAGCGCGAAGCGCGCGATGGCGTAGCGGCCGGTGACCACGCCGTTCCCGGGCTGGCCGGGCTCGGGCACCAGCACGAAGGCGTGGCGGGCGGCCTCGGCCTCGATCAGGTCGCGGGTCGAGGGGCTGCCCACCTCCTCGTCGCCGGTGAACAGGACGGTCACGGGCAGCGGCGTCGCGACGCCGGCCGCCGCCAGCGCGCGGATCGCCGCCAGGGCGATCACGTTGCCGCCCTTCATGTCGAGGATGCCGGGCCCGTAGGCGCGGTTCCCCTCGATCCGCCAGGGCAGGGCGCTGAGCGTCCCCACCGGATGGACCGTGTCGAGATGGCCGAGCACCAGGATGCCCGGCACATCCCGCCGCGGATGCGGGAAGCGGGCGCGGACGCAGTCGCTCAGGTCCATCCGGCCGGGGATCGTCTCGACCGTCGCGCCCGCGAGGGCGAGGTCGCGGGCGGCCACGCCCATCATCCGGTTGACCGCCGCCGCGTCGTAAGTGGGGCTCTCGCACGCGACCCAGGGGCGCAGGGTCGCGAGGATCTCGCCCGCGTCGAAGCTCAGGTCCGGGATCATCGGGCGCTCTCCTCGGCGAAAGGGGCGGCGAAAGGATCGGGGACGCGCGGCCAGTAGGCGCCCGACCGCTTGGTGTAGGGGATGGCCCCGTAATCCGGCGGCACCGCCCCGGGGGCCGCCACGTAGCGGACCTCGCTCGCGATGGGCGCGAAGGCGGCGTAGAAGTGCTGCATCGACTTCACCACGACGATGCGTTTGTCGTCGAGGGTCAGCCCGAGCCCCGTGAACGCGTCGGGCGCGAAGGCCTGCTGGCGCCTGTGGGTCAGGACCACGTGGAGCCCGTCGGCCTCGACCCAGGCGGCGGGGCCGAGCTGCGCCCGGCCGCCGCTGAGCCCCGTCTGGCTGTGATCGTCCGACAGGCCGCGCACGGCGACCCGCAGATCCACGGGATCACCCGAGGTGACGCCGCACTTGCCGCCGATCCGGAGGGTGAAGGTCGCGCCGAGGCCGGCCTCGTGGCAGATACCGACCGCGCCGGGATCCCAGACCAGGCCCAGGGCCACGTCCCGCACGCCGCGCGCGGCGAGGCGCGCGAGGATCGCCGTGTTGTCCGAGGGTGCGCCCGCGCCGGCATTGTCGGCGAAGTCGGCGAGCACCATGGGACGCGGATCGCCGGAGGCGAGGCCGAGGTCGATGGCGGCGTCGATCGTGTCGCACCGGCTCGCCGCCGCCTCGCGCATCGCCCAGACCGCGGCGGCGAGTTCGTCGGCGAGCGCCTGCGCCTTCGCCGCATCGCCATCCGCCACGACGAGCATCTTGGCGCCGACATCCGCCACGTCGCCCCAGGGAAAGCCGTGCCCGAAGGAGACCGACAGGATGCCGTCCCGTCCCTCGAGGGACTCCATCCGGCGCACGAAGCCGGCGACCGGCTCGCGGCTGGTGCGCCACATGTTGACGATCCGGCAGTCGGCATAGGCCATGACCGGCCGGATGTCCTTCTCCACCGTCCGCACCACGAGCGGGTAGAGGTCGCGGGCGCGGTCGACGATGTCGGTGTGCGGGTACTCCTTGTAGATCACGATGACGTCGGCGCTGGTCCGCATCGTCTCGGTGAGATGGCAGTGGAGGTCGAGCTCGACGCCGATCGTGGCGTCCGGCCCGACGATCGCGCGGACCCGCTCCAGGGTGTCGCCCTCGCAATCGTCGGTGCCCTCCGCCACCATGGCGCCGTGCATGAACAGCAGCACGGCGTCGACCGGCATGGCGGCCTTCAGGTCGTCGAGCAGGGCGTCGCGCAGCTCCTCGTAGACGGCCCGCAGGGTGATCCCGCCGGGCTGGGCGAAGGTCGAGAGGCTCTCGACCACCGTGTGCCCGTCCGCCTCGGCCAGTTCGCGCCACGCCTTGAGGCCGATATTGCTGAGGCTCGGCGGGTTCCGGCTGCCGTCCCGGCGGGCGTAGTCGGCCAGGAAGGCGGCGCGCCCGGTGGGCAGCGGCGCAAACGTGTTGGTCTCGGTGGCGAGGCCCGCGATGAGAATCTTCAAGGTCTTAGTCCCACTCCGTCCCGGCCGCCGGGTCAGGCGGGGCTCAAGGTGATGATCGTCTCGGTGGCGGCGTCCACGGCCGCGCGGCCGTAGAGCATCGGCACGTGGTCCTGGCGCCCCCAGACCGGGGCCAGGTCGGCGTAGTGCGGGCTCGCCGGGTCGCCGGACTGACCCGGGACGTTGACGAAGACCGAGCGGTCCCAGTCGCCCACGTCCACGACCATGCGGAACGAGGCGCCGTGGGTGAGCCGGAACGTGTCGGTCCGGTACTCCGCGTGCATGACCGATGCCGCGGACCCGCCGACGGGCAGCGAGCCGACGTCCCAGGCCTGATCGGGCCTCAGGGCTGTCAGGGGATGGGCGAACAGGGCGTGGTGCAGGCGGCCCCAGGCCCAGCCGGTGTGGGGGGCGGTCGGCCCCGCATCTCTCCCTGCCCCCTCTGCGGGGGAGGGTGGCCCGCGAAGCGGATCGGGTCGGGACGAAGTCCCGCAAGAGGGGAACCCGGCTTCCGAGAAGGGTGCGGCCTTCGTGACAGGCAGTGCGCGTTCCTGCACCGTCGATCCCCTCTCCCGACCCTCGCTGACGCGAGGGCCACCTCCCCCGCAGAGGGGGGAGGGAGTGATGCGGATGCGTCCGGTGCGAGCCTGCCCATGGGGTCCGGCCCCAGCCGCTGCAGGCAGTCCCGGAACGCCGCGCCGAGCGCGTCCGCCAGCAGCCCGTCGCGCATCGCCGGATCGAGGCCGGTCTCGAGCCGCTCGATCAAGCTCTGGGTGTCGCCGGGCGGCAGCAGGCGGCGGGTCCCGGCATCGGGCACCAGCGCCGTGATCAAGGCTGGGCGCAGATGATGCACCCAGAACACCTCGATCAGGGCGGCCGCGGCGGAATCCGGATGCAGCGCGCCGTCGAACGAAGCGAGCAGCGCCTGGGCGGACGCGAGATCCGGATCGGCCCCCGCCGGGAGCGCGCGGACGAGGTCAGCCAGGCGCCGGGCCGGCTCCGAGACGACATCGCCCTGGAGCGCCTGCGAGTCGGCGAGGCCGTGCCGGCTCTGGCTTCCGAGCACCGCCCGGATGCGGCGGGCCCGCCAGGGCTCGGCCCACTCGAACCCGACCCTGTGCGTCTCCGCGGGAAAATCCGGCGGCAGGTTCAACTCATTGGCGGTGGCGAGCCAGTCCGATTCCGGGTCGATGCCGCGGGGCAGGGTGCCCGGATCGTGGAAGCCGGCCCAGTCGTAGCGGCCGTCGCCCGGCACCGGCAGCAGCCCGTCATGGGCCGGCCGCACGGGGGCCTTGCCGGCCATGAACCACGCGATCCGCCCGGTCGCGTCGGCGTAGAGCTGGTTGACGGAGGGCGCCGACCAGTGGCGCAAGGCCTCCCCGAAAGCCTCCGGGCTGCTGGCGCCGAGATAGGCGAGGCTGGCGAGATAGGCGGCAGAGCCCGGTTCGGACCAGACGGTCCGCAGCGCGAAGGCGCGCCCCGCAGCCTCGCGGATCACCGGCCCGTGGCGGGTGAAGCCGAGAATTACGGTCTCGTCCGCCCCGCCGCGCACCGGGATTCGTTCGATGCTGCGCGCGATCGGCTCCCAGCCCTCGCCATACCGATAGCGGTCGGGATCGGCCGGGTCGGTCTCGCAAACGAAGAGATCCTCCTGGTCCATCGGCGCGATGGTCAGGCTGAAGGCCGCGTGGCCGTTATGACCGATGGAGATGCCGGGCAGCGCCGGCTCGCCGGCGCCGATCACGTCGAGGCCCGGCGCAGTGAGGTGGACGGCGTAGCGCAGCGAGGGCTGCAGGTAGACCCGGTGCGGGTCGCTCGCGAGGATCGGCCGGCCGGTCGCGGTGCGGGACGGCCCGACCACCCAGTTGTTCGAGCCCTCGGCCGGCTCCTTCGGGGCGCTGCGCGGCCCGCGGGTGACGGAGCCGTGCGCGTCGACCTTGCTCCAGGCCCAGGCCTCGTCGCGGGTGGCGGCCATCCGCTCGCGCGAGAACCCGACCGTCGCGGTGGCGAGGCGGAACTCGTCCAGGAGATCGTCCGGCCAATCCGCGGCTCCGAGGCCGTCCGGGATCACCGGCGCGTGCGGCGGGCTGATGCGCTTGCGCAGGTCGTCCGCCGCGAGCCCGTCCGCCCGGTTTCCGGCGCGGGCCAGAACCCTGGCGCGGGCGACCTCGGACAGGACGTTGCGGACCAGCCCGTGGCTGCGGATCCGCACCACGTCCTCCGGCTGCCATCGGCTCGGGCGCGTGTCCGTCAGGGCGAATTCCGGCGGCAACAGCGCGGGCCGCGCCTCGGTGAGCGCCACGTAGGCGTTGAGGCCGTCCACGAAGGCCGTGACGATGGCCTTCGTGTCCTGCGGCCCGTAGGCGGCCCACTCGGCCGCCATGTCCCCCCGGTAGAGGAACAGCCGGGCGGCCCGGTCCTGGGCGAGGTAGCCGGGCCCGAAATCCGCCGCCAGCAGGCCGAGCCCGCGCTTGCGCCAGAGATCGAGCTGCCAGAGCCGATCCCGAGCGGCGTTGAAGCCCTGCGCGCGGAACGCGTCCAGCGCGGTCCCGGCGCGGATATGCGCCAGGCCCCACCGGTCGATCCGGATCTCGACCGGGCCTTCGAGCCCGGGGAGCGGGTAGGTGTTCCCGCTCACAGAGCCACTTCGATGAGGTGCGGCCCCCTGTTGGCCAGGGCGTCCCGGAACGCCGCGATGAAATCGGGGAGCGTCTCGACGCGCCGGCCCTCGACGCCGAACCCCTTGGCGAGGCTCACCCAATCCACCGCCGGCTCGTCGAGGCTCAGCATGCCGAGCGCCTTGGGGCCGGGGTTGAGGGCGCCGACATTGGCGAGTTCCGCCCGCAGGATCGCGTAGGACCGGTTGGACCAGACCAGCGTCACCACGTCGAGGCGCTCGCGCGCCTGGGTCCAGAGCGCCTGCACCGTGTAGAGGCCGCTGCCGTCCGCCTGGAGGTTGATCACCTTGCGGTCGGGGCAGGCCAAAGCCGCGCCGGTGGCCATCGGAATGCCCAGCCCGATCGAGCCGCCGCTGAGCTGGAGCCACGTGTGCGGCGCGGCGTCCCGGGTCAGCGCGAAGAAGTTGCGCCCCGTGGTGATCGACTCGTCGCAGATCACCGCGCCCTCCGGAATCAGCGCGCCGAGCACCTGCCCGATCGTGTCCTGGTCGAGGGGGCCGGAGGTCGGAAGGTTCGGCCGGGGCGCGGCGGCGATCGGCTCGGCGGGCGGGGCGCCGACGGCTTCGACCAGCCGTTCCAGCGCGTCGATCTGGTCCTCCTCGGGCGTGGCGAGCGTGATGGTCGTGCTTCCCTCGGGGGCGAGCAGGCTCGGCTTGCCCGGATAGGCGAAGAAGCCCACCGGCGGGGTCGCGCCGATCAGGATGATGTGGCGGAACCCCTTCAGGGCGTCGATGCCCTGGTCGATCGGGTAGGGCAGGCGCTCGATCGGCACGGTGCCGGCGCCGCGGTCGATCCGCGCGTTCGACGTCATCGCCATCAGCTGCGCGCCGGTCTTACGGGCGATCCGGTCGGCGAGGATCCGGCCCTCGTTCCGCACCGCCCGGTCGCCGAGATGCAGCAGCACCGGCTCGCCGCTGGTCAGCGCCCGCAGGGCGGCCGTGATCGCGTCCTCACCGACCTTCGCCCGCTCGGGGATGGGCGGCACGGCGGCGGGCCCCGCGCCGGGATCCCAGGCGGTGTTGGCCGGCAGGATCAGGGTCGCGACCTGCCCGGGACTGGTGCGGGCAGCCGCGATGGCGGCGGCGCCATCGGTGCCGATCTCGGCCGCGCTCATCCCGGTCCGCACCCAGGACGACATCGGATGGGCCAGCCCCTCGATGTCCGAGGTCAGCGGCGCGTTGTACTCCCGGTGGTAGGTCGCGTGCTCGCCGACGATGTTGACGACGGGGGTGCGCGCCTTCTTGGCGTTGTGGAGGTTGGCGAGGCCGTTGGCCAGGCCCGGCCCGAGGTGGAGCAGGGTCGAGGCCGGCTTGTCGGCCATGCGGGCGTAGCCGTCGGCCGCGCCCGTGGCGCCGCCCTCAAACAGGAAGAGAACGCAGCGCATGCCCTCGACGCGGTCGAGGGCAGCCACGAAGTGCATCTCCGAGGTTCCGGGATTGGTGAAGCAGACCTCGACCCCGCCGTCGACGAGGGTCCGGACCAGGCTCTCGGCCCCGTTCATGGTGCTCGGCGTTCCATCGGTCACAGGCGGCTCCCTCACGTCCGGCCCCGCTGGCCGACGACTCGCATTTTTTATTATCGTGGCGCAGCCGGCGCGGCGCGCAAGGGGCGAGGCCTGACACCTCCTCTTCGCCCGACGCGGGGACTATGCCGGGGGATGGCATGGGATTCGCGGCGGGCGCACCGCACCTACGACGAGTGGAGCCCAATGAGAGTTCGCCGCCTGATTGCCGCCGCCCTGGCGGGTTCCGTGGCCCTGACGGGTGCGGCCCGCGCGGAGAGCGTCCTGCGCATCGCCATGACCGCCACCGACATCCCGACGACCACGGGCATGCCCAATAACGGCTTCGAGGGCATGCGCTTCCTCGGCTACCCGATCTTCGAGGGCCTGGTGCAGTGGGACCTGACGAGCACGACCAAGCTCGCCGGCATCGTCCCGGCGCTCGCCGAGCGCTGGGAGCAGGATTCGGCCGACAAGACCGTCTGGACCTTCCACCTGCGCCAGGGCGTGACATTCCATGACGGGACGCCGTTCAACGCCGACGCGGTGATCTGGAACCTCGACCGGTACTTCAAGAACGACAGCCCGCAATTCGAGCCGCAGGGCGCCGGCATCTCCCGGGCGCGGGCGCCGCTGGTCGGCAGCTACAAGAAGATCGACGACGCGACGGTCCAGATCACCACCACGCAGGTGGCCTCGTACTTCCCCTACATGGCGGTGTACCTGCTGTTCACGTCGCCGGCCTCGTTCGAGAAGGCGGGGCGCGACTGGGCGAAGGTCGCGGCGCTGCCGGCGGCCGGGACCGGGCCGTTCAAGATCACCCGCGTGGCCCCGCGGGAGGCGGTCGACCTCGCCCGGAACGACGCCTACTGGGACCCGAACCGGAAGGCCAAGGTCGACAGGGTCCGGCTGCTGCCGATCCCGGAGGCGAATGCCCGGGTTGCGGCGCTCCGGGCCGGCCAGGTCGACTGGATCGAGGTGCCGGCGCCCGACGCGATCCCGTCGCTCAAGCAGGCGGGCTTCACCATCACCACGGGCTCGTACCCGCATGTCTGGCCCTACATCTACAACATGGGCGCCAAGGACAGCCCGCTGAAGGATGTCCGCGTCCGGCAGGCGCTCAACTACTGCATCGACCGGGCCGGCATCGTCGAACTGCTCAACGGCACGGCCGAGCCGGCCTCCGGGTGGCTCAACGACAAGGACCCGAATTTCGGCGCTCCGCAGAACCGCTACACGTTCGACGCCGCCAAGGGGAAGGCGCTGCTCGCCGAGGCCGGCTACACCGACAGGAAGCCGCTGAGCCTCAAGGTGATGATCTCGTCCTCGGGCTCCGGCCAGATGCTGCCGATGCCGATGAACGAGTATCTCCAAGAGAACCTGAAACAGGCCTGCGGCGTCGATCTCAGCTTCAACGTGGTCGAGTGGCAGGTGCTGCTGAACGCGAGCCGGCTCCTTCCGGACACGCCGAGCCTCCAGGGCTCGCTGGCGCTCAACGTCTCCTCGCCCTCCTCGGACGCCGCCGTGATGGCGCGCTACTTCGCGGGCGACCGGTTCCCGCCGGCCGGCTTCAACTTCCCCAACTGGAAGGACGATGCGTTCGATGCGGCTCTCAAGGCACTCGCCGAGACCACCGACGCCAAGGTGATCGACGCGCAGACCAAGATCGCCCACGAGCGGCTGGTGGACAATCCGCCCTGGCTGTTCGTCGTCCACGACCTCAACCCGCGCGGGATGTCCAAGAAGATCCACGGCTTCGTCTCGCCGCAATCCTGGTTCGTCGATCTCACCCTCGTCAGCGTGCAGTGACCCCGATGTCCGAACTCGATCCCGTCCACGCCTCGGCAGCCGAACTCGGCCAGGCGATCCGCACCCGCAAGCTCTCGCCGGTCGACGCGGTCGACGCGCTGCTCGGCCGCGTCGACCGGCTGGAGCCGAAGCTCCAGGCCTTCACGGACGTCTTCCACGCGGATGCGCGCCTCGCCGCCGAGGGCGCCGACCGGGCGATCCGGTCGGGCCACGCGGTGGGGCCGCTCCACGGCGTCCCGGTGGTGCTCAAGGACCTGATCGACCTGGAGGGCCGGATCACCATGGGCGGCTCGGCCGCCCACCGCGCCCGCCGGGCCGAACGGACGGCCACGATCGCGCGGCGCCTGATCGCGCAGGGGATGATCGTGCTGGGCAAGACCCACACGGTGGAGTTCGCCTATGGCGGGTGGGGCACCAACCAGCACCTCGGCACGCCCTGGAATCCCTGGGATCTTGAGACGCCGCGCACGCCCGGCGGGTCGAGCAGCGGCACCGGCGTGGCGGTGGCGGCCCGCATGGCGCCCTGGGGCATCGGCACCGATACCGGCGGATCGGTGCGCCTGCCCGCCGCCTTCTGCGGCCTGACCGGGCTCAAGGTGACGGTCGGGCGGGTCTCGACCTGGGGGATCGTGCCGCTCTCGACCACGCTGGACACCCCCGGCCCGCTCGCCCGCACGGTGGAGGACGCCGCGCTCCTCTACGAGGCGATCTCCGGCCCCGACCCCCTCGACCCGACGACCCGCGGAATCCAGCCGGACGCCCCCTGGTCGGCGCTCAACCGCGGCGTGCGCGGCCTGCGGCTCGGGCGCATGCCGGCGACGGAGCGGGACGGCGTCGCGCCCGACATGCTGGCCGCCTACGACGCGGCCCTCGACGTCCTGGCCGGGCTCGGGGCCGAGATCGTCGACGTCGCCCTGCCGTTCCGGTTCAGCGACTGCGTGGCGATGAGCGGGATCACCAACGCGGAGGCCTACTTCGTCAACGGCGCGCTGGCGGAGGATCCGGCCGCCCAGCTCGGCGACGCCGTGCGGGCGCGGATCCTGGCCGGCGCCAAGGTCTCGGCCCAGGAGTACCTCGGCACGCTCCACCGCCGCGCCGCCATGAAGCTGCAATACGCGGCCGCCCTGGAGGGGATCGACGCCCTGCTGACGCCGACCACGGAATGCGCGGCGGTGGCACTGTCCGAGGTCGACGAGGCGCATCTGCCGTCGCGCTTCACCCGGTTCGGCAACCTGCTCGATCTCTGCGCCCTGTCGCTGCCGGACGGGTTCACCGCCGCCGGGCTGCCGCTCTCGCTACAGATCGTCTGCCGGGGCTACGATGAGGCCATGGCCCTGCGGATCGGGCAGGCCTACCAGCAGGCGACCGAGTGGCATCGGCGCTTGCCGCCGGTGAGGTAGGGGCGGCGGAGGCGTCCGGCACGGCTCATGGCGTATCCGGAGATCGCGGATCCGGCCTGAGCGGCTCCACCGCAGCGCGGGCCGAAGCTGCCCGTGGGAGCCTTACGTCGGACGGGCTCCCCCTCGGGGCAACCTCCGGCTCAGCGGCACCACCGGGTGCCGTAGGGGCCGTAGCCGGCCACGCGGCCGCGATGGCGCAGACACCAAGCCTGGTTCTGACCGCCCCACACGCAGCGGCCCCAGGCATTGCGGTGGCCGTTGGGGCCGCAGGCGCCGAGCGCGGACGCGGGCGCGGTTGCGGAACTGAGGGCGGCCGCGAACGCGACGAGGCCGATCACGGCGAGCACGGGCTTCTTCATCGGATCACTCCTGCGGGACGACCGCGCGGACGGGTTCGGCGGCGCCACCCACGCACCATCGCGGCGCGGATTTGCGCCTGTTTTTCAGCTCCGCCTCCGACGTAACGTTTTGTATCGCCCGGCTCGGCCGGCAGATCAGACAGGCGCGGAGGAAGGCCGCTTCACCGCTCGCACGACAGGTCACCGCCGGGGCAGGCGCGCTGATCCGTCAGGTCGCGGGTCCGCCGCGCCGTCAGCGTGACCGCGCATTCGCCGAGGAGCATCGGCATGATCGTCCCGCCGGACTCGGGATGATCGGCGTCATGGCCCGTCTCCAGATCGCACTCGCAGTCGCGGAACAGCCGCCACGCCTGCTGGGCTCGCTCCAGGTTGCGGCGGCCGACGGGATCGAGCCTGTCCCGCAGGGCCGCCTCGGCGCGTGACAGATCGGCCTCGGCCGCCTGCAGCTTGCGGCGCGCGCAGAGGGTTCCGTCCGCCTGGTTCGGCGCATCCGCGCAGAGCGCCGGCGTCTCGCAGGAGCCGGCCGTCGGCCAGAGGACCAGCAGGGCCAGGCATGTGCGCCGCATCGCGAGCATCCCCGATCGGCGCACCCGTATCCCGCGCACGCCCTCTCGCCTCCGGCCGGCCGGAGAATCCGGCGCCTTCGACCTGCCGCCGGGCACGGGCCTCGCCGGCACCGGTCGGCGCTAGGCGCGCTGGGGGGAAGCCGGCTCGAACCGTCCCAGGAACCGGGTCCGTTCCCACAGCTCGACCACGTTGCGCTCCGCCATCGCCCGGACCTGCCGGCGGGCCTGGATGTCATCCTCGGCGGCCACGATCTCGGCCGAAGAGATGCGACCGGCACGGTCGAGCTTGAACGCCCGGTAGGCGCGGCTTCGGCGCGCTGTCTCAGCGGTCAGTGCGAGCATCGGGCCCTCCTCCGCGCCGAGGGTTCCCGAGATCGGTTAACCGATCGTTAACGGCGCCGGACAGGCCCGGTGCGGCCTCGGCAGCCTATCACCCGCGATCCGGGTAGCGCAGCCCGGCTCAGCTCCGCTTGTCCAGGGGGCGGCCCAGCAGGCGGGCGAACTCGGCCTCGATCTCCTCCACGGAGAAGGGGTTTCCAGCCGATTTCTGGTCGGGCCGCTCGGTCGGAGCCGGGGGCGGTGGCGCAGCCGGTGCAGCGGGTTTCTGCGGCGGAGCGTCCGGGAATGCCGGTGCGGCCTTCGGCATGGCCGGCTGCGGCGGGGGAGGCGGGGGCGGAACGGGCCTCGAGACCGGCGCAGGCGCGGGGGGGGGACCGGCACGGGAGGAACCGGCACGGGGGGGCTGGCGGAGGGCGCGGCCGGCGGCGCGGGCTGACCGGCGGCCTTCTCGACCGGGGGCGAAACAGCAGGCGGACGGGGCTGCGCGGGCGGGGCCTCAGGCGCAGGCGGAGCCGACGCCATCGCGGCGGCGACCGGATCGACCCCCTCGGTCGCCGGAGCGGACGCCGCAGGCGCGGGGGCCGGCGTCACCGCGGAGGAGGGACGCGACAGAGCGGCCTGGAGCTGCCGGGCCATGTCGGAGAGCACCGCCGGATCGACGGTGCGGCGATCGGACGGGACGGTGAGGCTCGGGGCCGGTGGCGGCTCTCCGGCGGCCTCGACCAGACGTTCGGAGGCCGGCCCGGGCCGCGCCTCGGCCAAGGGCGGTGCCGTCCGGCTCAGGATCCGGCGGGGGTTGATGGGCTCGCGGGCGGGCGCGGGCGCCACGGCGGGCGCCGCGACCGGCGGAGGTGACGCCGGCGAGGGTGACGCCGATGAGGGTGACAGGGGCGGAGCCGACAGGGGCGCGGACACATCCTGGCCGGGCTCGTCGCCGCCGAGGAGGGCAACGTCGAGCGGCAGCGTCACCGCGGGGGCCGCCGCGGAGCGCGGGACCGGAGGCGGCACCACCACGGGCATCGCGAAGCCCGGATCGAACAGGGGATCGGCGCGCCGCCCCGGCATATCGGGAAGGGCCAGCGCCGGCTCGGGCAGACGGCCACCCTGCACCAGCGGATCCGGGAGCGGCTCGTCGAGGGCGTCTGGAGCCAGATCGGGCCGCAGGGCCGCATCGGTCAGGGGGCGCTGCGTGCGCTGGATGTTGCGCTCGACCACGACGTCGTTGGGCCCGCCCACGAGGAGCAGGTGCTCGACATTGTCCCGGCGCAGCAGGATCAGCTGGCGGGCCCGATCGAGTTCGTAGACGTCGACGATTCCGAGCCGGGGCTGGCGCCCGCGGCTGCCCGCACGTCCCGGCAGCGCGAGGCTGCGGCCGGTGAGCCGCCGGACGGTGAACACGATGGCCGCCAGCGCCGCGAAGATGACGGCGAAGATCACGACATACTGGACGATGGGGGAGCCGTCAGAGCCGAACACGGATTGCAGCCATCGCAAGGTTACGCACTCGCACGTTCCGGCCGCGGCGGGTGCGCGCCCGGCATGGGCTTGTCCATATCACGCCGGACGGGTCGCAAGGCAAACGCCGTTAAGTGTTCGTTAACAGACCTTTTAAATTAACGCTATCAAGACAATAGGTTGTGAAAAAGGCTTCTGCCCCCTCCAAATCGGACATCCGACGTGCCGTCGCGGTCCCGCGACGGTCGCGGGACGACCTGCTCCAAGATGGGCGGACATGCAGGTGGACCTCTTGCGCCGCGTCGTCGGCGCACGACGCCCGAGGGCGCGCCCTCAAGCATTCCGACGTCTCCGGGCACGGGCCGTCCGGCAATCGGATACTTCGTTCGACGCCCTGCACGCCGGCTCGGGCCGCAGCGTCTTGCGCTGGATCGCGGCAGTCGGGCCCCGGGTCACGGGCCGGGCGATGGCTTAACGGGCCGTTAACCATGCGCACGGCAGTTTTTGCCGAGCCCGCTCGATCCGGCGCGGCGACATCAGACCGGAGGCGACCGTGGCCCTCACCGACCTGCCCGTGCTCGGCATGCTCCGGACCCGGATGCAATGGGCCCAGGCGCGCCAGGGCCTGATCGCCGAGAACGTCGCCAATGCCGACATGCCAGGCTTCAGGCCCCGCGACCTCGTCGCGCCGCGGTTCGACCGGGCGACCGGTGCGGCCGTCAACGCCTCCACCACGCTGGCGCTGACGAGTCCGGCGCACATCGCGCCGGCCGGGCAGGGCGTCGGGACCGATTCCAAGCGCGCCAAGGGGTTCGAGATCCGCCCGAGCGGCAACGGCGTCAATCTCGAGGACGAGATGATGAAGGCCGGCGAGAACCAGTCGGACTACCAGCTCGCCGCCTCGCTCTACCAGCACAGCCTGACCACCCTGAAGATCGCCGTCGGCAAGAGCTGATCAGGAGCTGATCGGGCGTCGACGAGGCGGCAGGCCGGACATCCGTCGCGGCAGGAGGGCCCTGAGCCATGGAATTCACCAAATCGCTCGCGGTGGCGGCCGCCGGTCTCAAGGCCCAGTCGGGCCGGATGCGGATCATCGCCGAGAACATCGCCAACGCCGATTCCGCGCCGGCCTCGGCGGGGACCCAGCCCTACCGGCGCAAGATCCCGACCTTCACGAGCCACCTCGACGACGAGACCGGCGCCCGGCTCGTCGAGGCGGGGCGCGTCCGGCGCGACCAATCGGCCTTCCGCACGAAGTTCGAGCCCGGCAACCCCGCGGCCAACGTGCGGGGCGAGGTGCAGATGCCCAACGTCAACGCGCTGATCGAGAACATGGACCTGCGCGAGGCCCAGCGCTCCTACGAGGCGAACCTCAACATGGTCACCGCCACGCGCAAGATGCTGGCGCAGACGCTGGCGATCCTGAAGTGACGGCCGGGGACGCATAGCCATGGCTTCGAGCAACTTCGCGGCGGGCGCCTACGCCGCCGTCCAGGGCCTCGCCTCCGGCCAGCCCACCCCCCGGGTGCAGCCGGCCGCCGGAGCGGGCGGCGACTTCATGCAGTTCCTCGGGCAGACACTCGACAGCGTCGGCGACGCCGGGCGCCGGGCCGACGCGCAGGCCGTCTCGGCCGCCGCCGGCAAGGCCAACGTGGTCGACGTGGTCACCGCGGTGGCCGAGAGCGAGACCGCCCTCCAGACCATGGTCGCGGTGCGCGACCGCATGATCTCCGCCTACGAGGAGATCATGCGGATGCAGATCTGACGATGGGTCGTCCACCGCTCGCGATCAGCAGCCGGATCATCCCATCCACCCTCCTCACCCTGGGGTGCCGGAGCGCGGCGCAGGCCTCGAAGGAGCCCTCCAGGCAGCCGCGCGATCCCTGGAGTCCTCCTTCGAGGCCCGCTGTGCGGTCACCTCAGGATGAGGGGTTAGGGTTGGACAGACCTTCCACCGGCACGGACAGCGCTCCAGCCGTCCCGTTCCGCAATCCTGGCACACAACGGCACCCCCAATGACCGGCCTCGCCATCCTCGACGTCGCCCGCGACGGCATCTTCGTGTTCCTGAAGATCGCCGGACCGCTGATGCTCGTCTCCCTCGCGGTGGGTCTCGCCGTCTCGCTGGTCCAGGCCCTGACCCAGGTCCAGGAGCAGACCCTGATCTACGTGCCCAAGATCGTGTCGGTGTTCGCCGCGCTCCTGCTGATGCTGCCCTTCATCGGCGACGCCATGGCCGGCTACATGACCCGGATCGCCGCCCGCATCGCGGCGGGCGGGTGATGCCCGGTCCGGCCACGACAGGGGCACGATCCGCGTGTCATAGGGGCGGCGATGAACCTGCTCCTGCCCGGGATCGCCTCGGCCTACCTGATCGTCTTCGCCCGCGTCGGCACGCTGATCATGCTGATGCCGGGGATCGGCGAGCAGACGGTGGCGCCGCGCCTGCGGCTGGCCTTCGCGCTGCTCGTGAGCCTGGTGCTGTTCCCCACCGTGCGCCCGCTGCTCGGCGGCACCGACGGGCTGGCCGGTCCCCGGCTGATCGGGCTCCTGTTCGGCGAGACGATCATCGGGCTGGTCCTCGGCCTGACGGTGCGGATGGTTCTGGCCGCCCTGCAGACCGCCGGGATGATCATCTCGGCGCAGCTCGGCCTGTCCTACGCCATGACGGTGGATCCGAGTCAGGGCGGCCAGCAGGTCGCGGTCGGCAACTTCCTATCGCTCCTCGGGATCACGCTGATCTTCGCCGCCGACCTGCACCATCTCGCCATCCGGGGCTTGGCCCGGAGCTACGAGGTGCTGCCGCCCGACGGCGTCCCGGCCTTCTCGGACGCGCTGATGCTGGCGACCCGGGCGCTTGCCCGCGGCTTCACGCTGGCGGTGCAGATCTCCGGGCCGTTCATCGCCTTCGGGATCCTGTTCAACCTCGGGCTCGGCGTACTGTCGCGTCTGATGCCGCAGCTTCAGGTGTTCTTCCTGGCGGTGCCGGCCTCGGTGCTGGTGGGCATGCTGATCCTGATCGGCTGCCTCGGCGTCATGATGGGCGTCTTCCTGGACGATATCGGCCGGTATCTCGCCGAACCGGTCGGCCCCTGAGCGGGCCGACCGCGGTCCCGTATCCCAGCGCGCGCCCAGGCCGCTGAGCGATGGCCGAGGGCGTGGACGACGAGGACAAGACCGAGGAGCCGTCGCAGCGGCGGCTCGATCAGGCGATCGAGCGCGGCGACGTCGCGACCAGCACGGAGGTCAACACCTTCGCGATCCTGGGCGCCTTCACCCTCGCCCTGATGCTCGCGAGCCCGAGCATCGCCCAGAACCTCGTCCTGGGGCTCAAGGCCTATCTGGCGAACGCCCACACCCTGCCGGACGACGCCACCGCCATGCGGCAGGCTTTGACCCACGGCCTCTGGCTATGGGTGCAGGCGGTGGCCGTCCCGGTGGGGCTGGCGGCGGCCGCGGGCCTCGCGGCAGGGCTCCTGCAGCACCCGCTGGTGTTCAGCCCCGACGCGCTGATGCCGAAGTTCGAGCGCCTCTCGCCGATGGCCGGCGTGAAGCGGCTCGTCGGGATCGAGGCCTGGTTCCAGTTCGGCAAGGGGCTCGCCAAGATCATCACCGTGGGCGTCGTCGGCGGCGTGCTCCTGTGGAACGACCGCGACCGGCTGGAGGTGTTCGCCCAGCTCGATCCCGTCGCATCCCTGCCGGCGATCCTGTCCCTCTGCCTGCGGCTGCTCGCCGGCATGCTGTGCATGCACCTCGCGATCACGCTGGGCGATGCGCTCTACGCGCGGTTCCGCTGGCGCAAGCGACACCGCATGTCGAAGGAGGAGCTGAAGCAGGAGATGAAGGAGTCGGACGGCAACCCGGAGGTGAAGGGCCGCCTGAAGCAGCTGCGCATGGCGCGGGTGAAGAAGCGCATGATGGCCGCCGTGCCGACCGCCACCGTGGTGGTGACCAACCCGACCCACTACGCGGTGGCGCTCCGCTACGAGGCCGGCATGGCCGCGCCGGTCTGCGTCGCCAAGGGCGTCGACGCCCTGGCGTTGCGGATCCGCGCGGTGGCGGCCGAGCACGGCGTCGCGGTGATCGAGAACCCGCCCCTCGCCCGGGCGCTCCACGCCACCGTGGAGATCGACCGCGAGATCCCGGCCGAGCATTACCGCGCCGTGGCGGAGGTCATCGGGTTCGTGCTGCGCCTGCGCCGAAGGGCCGCGTAGGCCCGCCATGCCGGGCCTCGCCGAGCGCGGGACGTGGGAAAGCCACGCTTCCTCCACCTTTTTTCGCGAGGCTGCGTCGAGGCTTGGCGCGACGCGCGTAGTGCCGGCCTGCCCGTGTACTGATATGGCCGATGGGCCCAACCGGGTGACTGTTCTGGAATGAAGCTGATGGCCGACGTCACTGGACCTCCGGCGCCCGCCGAGGGCCCGCCGAATGCGGCGCTGCCGGTCTCCGGTGCGCAGGTGCCGGTCGCGCCGCCGGTCGGTTCGTCGGCCGCGTCGTCGGCCGCCCCGCAGGGGACGGGCTCGATCGACCGCTCGGAGCAGCCGGGCCGGGTCGGGCTGCTGCTCGTGCTCGCCGGGCTCCTGGTCGGCGCCGCGATCGGTCTGTCCTTCGTGGCCAACGAGCAGGCCCAGTCGCTGATCGTCTGGCTGCTCGCCCTGCTGGCCATGGCGGGCGTGTTCTTCCTGTTCGCCCTGGCGATCGGAGCGCTCCAGCTCAGCGGCAGCGCCGCCCGCGACGACATCACCAAGGGCATCGTCGACGCCTCGCCCGACGGGCAGCTGGTGGTCGAGGAGGGCGGCCGGCTGATCTACGCCAACGAGGCCTACCTGCGGATCGCCAGCGGCGACACCTTCTCCAACCTCGTGCCGGTGGAGCGCATCCTGGTCGGCTCACCGGAGGTGTCGGAGGCGGTCTACCGCCTGTCTCAGGCCTCGCGGGATGCCAGGGCGCACACCGAGGAGGTCCGGATGTCGCCGCCGCTCGGCCCCGTGGCCGGCGAGCGCGGCTTCGGCTGGTACCGAGTCTCGGTGCGCCCGCTCGCGCGCCCGCGCCGGGCGGCCTCCCTGTGGACCGTGGCCGACATCACCGCCGAGCGCGAGCGGCAGGAGAACGTCTTCCAGGAGCTCCAGCACGCGATCGACTATCTCGACCACGCCCCGGCGGGGTTCCTGTCGATCGATCCCGCCGGCGCCATCGTCTACATGAACGCGACGCTCGCGGCGTGGCTCGGCTACGACCTCGCCAGCGTCGGCCCCGGCGGCCCGCACCTGACCGAGATCGCCCCTGAGGCGGACGTCCTCGTGCGCACGGCCGGCCTGCCGGGGGAGGTGCGCACCGACCGGTTCGACCTCGACCTGCGGCGGCGCAACGGCCACACGCTGCCGGTTCGGCTCTACCATCGGGTCGCCTTCGGCAAGGACGGCAAGCCCGGCTCCTCGCGGACCTTCGTGATCAACCGCTCCGCCGGGGCCGAGACCGACGAGCCCCAGCGCGCCGCCGAGGTGCGCCTCGCCCGCTTCCTCAACAACTCGCCCATCGCCATCGCGACGCTGGACCGGGCCGGCCGGATCGCCCGGGCGAACGCCTCCTTCACCCGACTGTTCGGCACGGTGCCGCGCCAGGCGGATGACGGCGAGATCGACGGCGAGGCCGCCCCGCGGGTCGAGCCCAACGTCGCCGATTCGGTGGCCGACCGCACCAGCCTCGAGGCCGGGCTCGCCCGGGCGGCGAGCGGGCTCACCGACCCAGAGCCCATCGAGGTGCAGCTGAACGGTCCGGGCGGCCGCTCGGCGCGGGTCTGGCTCAGCCCGGCCGACGGCGGCGATCCGGGGCAGCAGACCGACGAGGCCGAGCGCGTCATCCTCTACGCCCTCGACACCACGGCCCAGCGGCAGCTGGAGCAGCAGGTCGCCCAGGCCCAGAAGATGAACGCCGTCGGCCAGCTCGCGGGCGGCATCGCGCACGACTTCAACAACGTGCTGCAGGCGATCATCGGCTACTCGGACCTTCTGCTGGCGAGCCACCGGCCGACCGATCCGGCCTTCCAGGACATCATGCAGATCAAGCAGAACGCCAACCGGGCGGCGGGCCTCGTCCGCCAGCTCCTGGCGTTCTCCCGCCGGCAGACCCTGCGGCCGGAGGTGATGAATGTCGGGGAGGCCCTCTCCGAACTCACGCTCCTCCTCAAGCGGCTCCTCGGCGAGCGCGTCGCCCTGGAGCTGAAGCACGGCCGCGAGGTGTGGCCCGTGAAGGCGGACGTGAACCAGTTCGAGCAGGTGATCGTCAATCTCGCGGTCAATGCCCGCGACGCCATGCCGGACGGCGGCAAGCTGATGATCCGCACCGAGAACGTCACCGATCCGGGGACCACCGCCGGCGCCGAAGGGCGAGGCGGAGCTCCGGCGGGCGACCACGTGCTGATCGAGGTCCGCGACACCGGCCAGGGCATCCCGTCCGAGCTGATGGAGAAGATCTTCGAGCCGTTCTTCACCACCAAGGAGATCGGCAAGGGCACCGGCCTCGGCCTCTCGACGGTGTTCGGCATCGTCAAGCAGTCCGGCGGCACCATCGACGTCCAGTCGACGATGGGCGAGGGCACGGCCTTCCGCATCTACCTGCCGCGGCACGTGCCGGTCGCCGAGCCGGAGGAGGTGCCGACGCCGGCCCTGCCGCGCGCGGAGCCGGGCGCGCTCCCGAAGCCGGATGCCGCGGAGGGCGCGAAGCCGGATCTCAAGCCGTCCGAGCCCGCCCCGCCCGGCGAGGCCGCACCGGGCAAGGCCGGGGTGCCGGCGCCGCGCAAGCCCGCGGCCGACCATACGGGGCAGGGCACCATCCTGCTCGTGGAGGACGAAGATCCGGTGCGCGCGGTCAACAGCCGGGCGCTCTCGGCCCGCGGCTACACCGTGCTGGAGGCGGCCTCGGGCCTTGAGGCCCTGGCCATCGTCCGCGAGGGCCTGCAGCCCATCGACCTCGTGGTCTCCGACGTCGTCATGCCCGAGATGGACGGCCCGACCCTGCTCCGAGAGGTGCGCAAGCACCAGCCCGACCTGAAGGTGATCTTCGTCTCCGGCTACGCCGAGGACGCCTTCCGCAAGAACCTGCCGGAGGGCGAGACCTTCAACTTCCTGCCCAAGCCCTTCAGCCTGAAGCAGCTCGTGGAGACCGTGAAGAAGACGATGGTGGATTGAGGCGGGGCCGCGCGCCAGCGCCCGGGCTCTCCCGGGCGGCATGCCCGGGTTCTCGCAGTGTCCGTTCCATGGCGAGCGCCGGCGTCCTTGCGAGCGGAGCGAAGCGATCCGGCCGCACAACGACGGCCAGCCTCGCGCCGCCCTGGGTTCACCTTCGCTGCGCTCGTGATGACGGCGCACAGCACGCGCGCAGCCGCGACGCGGCCGTGTCCTACCCCGGAACGGGAAGCGGCCCCGGAGAGACTCCGAGGCCGCCAAAACTCAAGCGTCGATCAATGCGCCGCCCGCCCTCTCAGGCCCGCGGCGGCGCGTCTTACGCCTCGCCCTCGTCGAGGTCGTCCGCCGTCGGGGCGGCGTTCTCCAGGATCTTCTCGGCGACCAGACCGGAATTCTGCCGGATCGAGCCCTCGATCTCCGCGGCGATCTTCGGGTTGTCGCGCAGGAAGCCTTTCGAGTTCTCGCGGCCCTGGCCGAGGCGCTGGCTGTTATACGAGAACCAGGCGCCGGACTTCTCGACGATCCCGGCCTTCACGCCGAGGTCGATCAGCTCGCCGACCTTCGACACGCCCTCGCCGAACATGATGTCGAATTCGACCTGCTTGAAGGGCGGCGCGACCTTGTTCTTCACCACCTTGACGCGGACCTGATTGCCGATCGCCTCGTCCCGGTCCTTGAGGGTCGAGATACGGCGGATATCCAGGCGCACCGAGGCGTAGAACTTCAGGGCGTTGCCGCCCGTGGTCGTCTCGGGGCTGCCGTACATGACACCGATCTTCATCCGGATCTGATTGATGAAGATGACCATGCAGTTCGAGCGCGAGATCGAGCCGGTCAGCTTGCGCAGGGCCTGACTCATCAGGCGGGCCTGGAGACCGGGCTGGCTCTCGCCCATCTCGCCCTCGATCTCGGCCCGCGGAGTCAGCGCGGCCACCGAGTCGACCACCAGCACGTCGATGGCGCCGGAGCGCACCAGCGTGTCGGTGATCTCGAGCGCCTGCTCGCCCGTGTCGGGCTGGGAGATCAGCAGGTCGTCGAGATTGACGCCGAGCTTGCGGGCGTAGACCGGGTCAAGGGCGTGCTCGGCATCCACGAAGGCGCAGACGCCGCCCTTCTTCTGGGCCTCCGCAATGGTGTGCAGCGCCAGCGTCGTCTTGCCGGACGATTCGGGGCCGTAGATCTCAATGACGCGGCCGCGCGGCAGGCCACCGACGCCGAGCGCGATGTCGAGACCCAGAGAGCCGGTCGAGACAGTCTCGACCTCCTGCACCTTGTCGGACTTCCCGAGCCGCATGATCGAGCCCTTGCCGAAGGCGCGCTCGATCTGAGACAGGGCGGCGTCAATGGCCTTGGACTTGTCCTTGTCCACCGGGGGCATGTCGACCACTTTCAATGCGGGCTGGGCCATCTGGCGGGCTCCTTATGAAGGGGTTGGACGCAGTTCACAACGCGCGTCGCCACGGCCTCTATGTACCTGTTTTGTTCTCTATCGGCAAGGGCTGTAGGGCTGCTCGGCCGCCGGCTGGCCGCGAAATTCTGCGTGCGTCTCGGATAAAGCTGCGACGACAGCAACCCGTCCGGAGTCTCGACCGGGGAGGGCGAGATTCGCGGGCGCACGGTACGCGACACGAGATCGGAGAGCCTCAGATCGGCGATCCAAGCCACGCACTCATACTGAGGAGCGGCAAGGGGCCGCGCAGGCCTCGAAGACGCCCTCCAGATCGCCCCGAGATCCCTGGAGCTTTCGATGGCCGCCCTCGCACGCGGGCATCTCGGCATAAGGACGGGATCACTCGATCACGCACAGCAGCGTACGATCGTGGACCGTGCCGCAGGCGCTCGTCCGGACCCCACCGGCCGCAGGCACCGAAAACGACGACGCCCGGCACGAATCCGGCTCTTGCGAGTCGAAATGCGTCCGGGCGTTCGTCGTTCCGCTCAGACGGCGCCCCCGGGATGGACGCCGCTTCAGGCACCATCCCGCTGCGCCGCCGGGTCGGGATCAGGCGGCTTCGCCAGCCTCGGCCTGGGCAACCTCGCCCTCGACCAGCTTCCAGGTCTTGGTCTTCGAGTAGGGCCGGCACTCCTCGATGAACACCGTCTGCCCGACCTTGGCGACATTCGCCTCGTCGTGCGCGTGGTAGTTCTTGGAGCGGCGGACGGTCTTCTTCATCACCGGGTGCGTGAAGCGGCGCTCCACCTTCACCACGATAGTCTTCTCACCCTTGTCGCTGACGACGGTGCCCTGCAGGATGCGCTTCGGCATGGTTGTCTCCTAAAACCCGCCTCAGCCCTTGGCCTGCTGCAGCGTCTTGGCACGCTGCAGAGTCCGGACACGGGCGATGTCGCGACGGACCTCGCGGACGCGGGCGACGTTCTCGAGCTGGCCGGTGGCCCCCTGGAAGCGCAGGTTGAACTGCTCCTTCTTGAGGTTGATCAACTCGTCATTCAGCTGATCCGGCGACAGCGCCTTCAGATCAGACACTCGTTGGGTCGACTTCACGATATCCTCCGTTCAGTCGGCGATGCGCTGGACGACCCGCGTGCGGATCGGGAGCTTCGCGGCGCCGAGGCGGAGCGCCTCCTTGGCGATGTTGTCGGCAACGCCGTCGACCTCGAACATGATCCGGCCGGGATGGACCCGGGCCGCCCAGTAATCCGGGGCGCCCTTGCCGGAGCCCATGCGGACCTCGGTCGGCTTCGACGAAACCGGCACGTCCGGGAACACCCGGATCCAGACGCGGCCCTGGCGCTTCATCTCGCGGGTGATCGCGCGGCGGGCCGCCTCGATCTGGCGGGCGGTGACGCGCTCAGGCTCCACCGCCTTCAGGCCGAACTGGCCGAAGTTCAGCTCGAAGCCGCCCTTGGCCGCACCGTGGATGCGGCCCTTGAACTGCTTGCGGAAGCGGGTCTTTTTCGGTTGCAGCATGGCGTCCTACCTTATGCGTGCTCGCGCTCGCGGCGTCCGCGCTCGCGGCCGCCCTCGCCATCGCGCTCACGGCGTCCGCCGGAACGGCCGCCCTCTTCCTGGGCCTTCTTGTCCTGGGCCATCGGGTCGTGCTCAAGGATCTCGCCCTTGAACACCCACACCTTGATGCCGCAGGTGCCATAGGTCGTGAACGCCGTCGCGGTGCCGTAGTCGACGTCGGCGCGCAGCGTGTGCAGCGGGACGCGCCCCTCGCGGTACCATTCCTGCCGGGCGATCTCGGCGCCGCCGAGGCGGCCCGAGCAGTTGATCCGGATGCCCTCGGCGCCCAGACGCATGGCCGACTGCACGGCCCGCTTCATGGCGCGCCGGAAGGCGACGCGGCGCTCAAGCTGCTGGGCGATCGAGTCGGCCACCAGGGTGGCGTCGATCTCGGGCTTGCGCACCTCGACGATGTTGATGGTCACGTCGGCCTTGGTCATCGTGCCGACGAGCTTGCGCAGCTTCTCGATGTCCGCGCCCTTCTTGCCGATCACCACGCCCGGACGGCCCGAGTGGATGGTGACGCGGCACTTCCGGTGCGGGCGCTCGATGACGATCTTGGAGACCGCCGCCTGCTTGAGCTGCTTCATGAGGGCGGCGCGGATCGCGACGTCCTCGTGCATGAGCTTCGCGTAGTCGCCCTTGTTGGCGAACCAGCGGGAATCCCAGGTCCGGTTGATGCCGAGCCGGAGACCGATCGGGTTGACTTTCTGACCCATCAGATCCTCCTCAAGCCGCTTCGGCTTGGCGGACTTCGCGAACCACGATGGTGAGGTTCGAGAAGGGCTTCAGGATGCGCGCGCCGCGGCCGCGGGCGCGGGCGTGGAAACGCTTGAGAACCAGCGCCTTGCCCACGAAGGCCTGGGAGACGACGAGGTCGTCGACGTCCAGGTCGTGGTTGTTCTCGGCGTTGGCGATGGCGCTCTCGAGGCACTTCTTGACCTCGGTGGAGATCCGCTTGCGCGAGAACTGCAGCTCGGCGAGCGCCGTGTCGACCTTCTTGCCGCGGATCATCTGCGCCACGAGGTTGAGCTTCTGCGGGCTGACGCGCAGCATGCGCGCGACGGCCTTGGCCTCGTTCTCGGGGAGCGCGCGGGGGTGGCTTGCTTGCCCATCTCAGCGCCTCTTCGCCTTCTTGTCGGCCGCGTGGCCGGGGAAGGTGCGGGTCGGCGAGAACTCGCCGAACTTGTGCCCGACCATCTCCTCGGTGACGTAGACCGGGATGTGCTTCTGCCCGTTGTGCACACCGAAGGTGAGCCCGACGAACTGCGGGAGGATCGTGGAGCGGCGGCTCCAGATCTTGATGACCTCGGAGCGCGAGGAGCCCCGCGCCGCCTCGGCCTTCTTGAAGAGGTAGCCGTCGACGAACGGCCCCTTCCAGAGAGAGCGTGCCATAGCGATTACTTCTTGCGGTTGTGGCGGCTGGACAGGATGAACACGTCGGTCCGCTTGTTGGACCGGGTCTTCTTCCCCTTGGTGGGCACGCCCCAGGGCGTGACCGGGTTGCGGCCGCCCGAGGTGCGACCCTCGCCGCCGCCGTGCGGATGGTCGACCGGGTTCATCGCCACGCCGCGGTTGTGCGGGCGCTTGCCGAGCCAACGGTTGCGCCCGGCCTTGCCGAGCGAGATGTTCATGTGGTCCGGGTTCGAGACCGCGCCGACGCTGGCGAAGCACTGACCGTGGACCAGGCGCTGCTCGCCCGAGTTCAGGCGCAGCGTCACGTAGCCCTGGTCGCGGCCGACGATCTGCGCGTAGTTGCCGGCCGAGCGGGCGATCGCGCCGCCCTTGCCGATCTTCAGCTCGACATTGTGGACGATCGTGCCCACCGGCATCGAGCCGACCGGAGCCGCATTGCCCGGCTTGATGTCGACGCTCTCGCCGGCCACCACTTTGTCGCCCGGCTGCAGGCGCTGGGGGGCCAGGATGTAGCTCTGCTTCCCGTCGGGGAAGTTGATCAGCGCGATGAACGCCGTGCGGTTCGGATCGTACTCGATCCGCTCCACCGTGGCGGCGACGCCGAGCTGCTCGCGACGCTTGAAGTCGACGTTGCGCAGGACGCGCTTGTGACCGCCGCCGCGGAAGCGGACGGTGATGCGACCCAGGTTGTTCCGGCCGCCGGAGGACGACTTGCCCTCCGTCAGCGCCTTCACCGGCTTGCCCTTGTAGAGCTCACGGCGGTCGACGAGCACGAGCTGGCGCAGGCTCGGCGTGACCGGTTTGAATGTCTTCAAGGCCATCGGCTTGGATCCCTAAATCCCGTCCTCAGAGCCCGGTCGTGACGTCGATCGAGTGGCCCTCGGCCAGGGTCACGATCGCCTTCTTCACGTCGGAGCGCTGTCCGCGGAGACCGCGGAAAATCTTCTTCTTACCCTTGGTGACAAGGGTGTTCACGGCCGTGACCTTCACGTCGAACAGCTTCTCGACGGCCTCCTTGATCTGAGGCTTGGTCGCCTTGGGGGCGACGCGGAAGACGACCTTGTTCTGTTCGGTCAGGTTCGTCGCCTTCTCGGTGATCACCGGGGAGACGACGATGTCGTAGTGGCGCGGATCGGCACTCATTTGAAACGCTCCTCCAGCGCGTCGACGGCAGCCTTCGTCAGGACGAGCGTGTCGCGGCGCAGGATGTCGTAGACGTTGATGCCCTGCACGGGCAGCACGTCGATCTGCGGGATGGCGCGGGCGGCCCGGCCGAAATTCACGTCGACCTCGGCACCGCCGATGATCAGCGCGTTCGAGAGGCCCATCTTGCCGAAGCGCTCGACGAGACCCTTGGTCTTGTGATCCTCGATCTTGATGTCGTCGACGACGATCAGGGTCGAGGCCTTGGCCTTGGCCGACAGGGCGTGGCGCAGGGCCAGCGCACGGACCTTCTTGGGCAGGTCGTGGCTGTGGTCGCGCGGCACGGGGCCGAAGGCGCGTCCGCCGCCGCGGAACTGCGGCGCCGAGGCCGCGCCGTGGCGGGCGTTACCGGTGCCCTTCTGCTTGTAGAGCTTCTTGCGGGTCCGGTTCACGTCCGAGCGGTTCTGCACGGCATGGGTGCCGGCGCGGCGCTTGGCGAGTTGCCAGCGGACCATGCGCTGCAGCAGGTCAGCGCGGGGCTCCAGGCCGAAGATCTCTTCGTTCAGTTCGACAGAGCCGGCACCGGCGCCGTCGAGGGTTCTCACATCGAGCTTCATCACGCGGTCTCCTCAGCCGCAGGGGCCTCGGTCGCCGGAGCGGAGGCGCCGTTCTCGCGGAACTTGCCCGGCAGCGGAACATCGGCGGGGAGCTTGCGCTTCACCGCGTCGCGGATCTGGATCCAGCCGCCGGCAACGCCCGGCACCGCGCCCTCGACCAGGATCAGGCCGCGCTCGGGATCGGTGCGCACGACGCGCAGGTTCTGGGTGGTGACCCGCTCGACGCCGAGGTGACCCGGCATCTTCTTGTTCTTGAAGGTCTTGCCCGGGTCCTGACGGCCGCCGGTCGAACCGATCGAACGGTGCGAGATCGACACGCCGTGCGTGGCGCGCAGGCCGCCGAAGTTCCAGCGCTTGATGCCGCCGGCGAAACCCTTACCGGTCGTGGTGCCGGTGACATCCACGAACTGGCCGGGGATGAAGTGATCCGCGGTGATCTCGGCGCCGACCGGGATCAGCGCGTCCTCGGACACGCGGAACTCGGCGAGCTTCTTCTTCGGCTCGACCTTGGCGACCGCGAAGCGGCCCCGCTCGGCGGCCGAGACGTTCTTGACCTTGGCCTTGCCGACGCCGACCTGCAGCGCGACGTAGCCGTTCTTCTCGACGGTGCGGTGGGCCACCACCTGGCACTGATCGATCTTGAGCACCGTGACGGGGACATGCTCCCCCGCGTCCGTAAAGACGCGGGTCATGCCGACCTTCTGTGCGATGACGCCTGAGCGCATAGGTTCTCTCCCTCGCGCGATGAAACGGTAAGCCCTAAGTCCTCAGCGGACTCAGAGCTTGATCTCCACGTCCACGCCCGCGGCGAGGTCGAGCTTCATCAGCGCGTCCACGGTCTGCGGCGTCGGATCGACGATATCGAGCACCCGCTTGTGCGTGCGCATCTCGAACTGCTCGCGCGACTTCTTGTCGATGTGCGGCGAGCGGTTCACGGTGAACTTCTCAATATGCGTCGGGAGCGGGATCGGACCCCGGATGGTCGCGCCGGTGCGCCGGGCCGTGGAGACGATCTCCTTGGTCGACGCATCGAGGATGCGGTGATCGAACGCCTTCAGGCGGATACGGATGTTCTGACCGTTCATGATCCTGGAACCTTGAGAGGGACGGCGGGGTACGCGAGGCTCTCGCCCCGCCGCGCCCTGCTAAGGATGCTTGCTCGAGCTCAGTCGTTGATGGCGGCGACGACGCCGGCGCCGACGGTGCGGCCGCCCTCGCGGATGGCGAAGCGCAGCTTCTCCTCCATGGCCACCGGCACGATCAGCGCCACGTCCATGGTCACGTTGTCCGCCCGGCAATCCCGCCGGCCAGCCCGCCCGCTTGTCAGAAGATGGCTCAGCGCCCGGTCCACTTCCGCGGCCGGCGCCGATGAGCCGGGGTATACGGACACTCAGATGGCCCGTCAACAGGGTTGTTCGAAAAAGTTCCCCGTACCGTCCGCGGTCCTCCGCGACCGATGTGTTCCTTCATCCGCATCGATGCGGGCACACGGGTATGACGCCTCAATCTCGACACGCTGCCTCGTGAGATGGACCAAGCGGGCGCGCTATCGAGCGCGGCATGGTACAAGCCGGGTCGCGGACCCGTTTGCCATCGTCTTCTCAGGGCCTTCGAGTGAAGCGCGAGCGACTCAAGATCGGTGACGTGGCTGCCGTCTCCACCGTCCATGGGGTGCAGGCGCCGCTCGACCATCTTGGCGCTGGCACAGCGCAAATCGACAGGCGCGCGGTCAACCTGCGCTGGCTCTGCGCCAGCACGCTGACGGGCTTGACCGGCGCGGGCCTGATTGCGGCCGCGCTTCACGTGTCCCTCCAAGGTGATGTCTCCTTCGCGGCGATGCCCGAGAAAGCGACCGTCGTGGCCCGGCCGCAGCCGAGTGAGAGCGGCGCCAACCTCGCCCGCAAGGGTGACCGGCTAGTGCGGAACCTGATGATTGCCTCTGCCAAGCAGAGCTTTCGTGCGCCCGTGACCGTGCGGCTCGGCGATCGCGAGATCATCAAGGCCAAGGCTTTCGTTCGGCTCAGCACGCCACTGTCCATGACCACCGGCGTCTACGCGGCTGAGCCGCCGCGCTTCGATCCCATGAAGTTCATCTCCGACGAGCCTCTGGAGCGCGCGCTCGAAGCCAACGACACGCCGAGCGCAGAAGTCACCGTGGTCAAGCGCGACCTGGCCGACACCACCGTCGATGCCAGCGCGCCGGCGCTCAGCGATGACGATGTCACCGCTCAGGTCGAGGAGGAGCGCCGCATCGCCGCCGAGGCCGGGCGCCGCGCCGCCATACCGATCGCGCCACAAATCCTGCTGTCGCGGACCCTGCAGCAGGGCGGCGCAGGTGACGGCGACGGATCGGTCGCCAAGGAGGCCAATCCGTTCAAATCGATCGAGGTGCTCGTCGTCCCCGAGAACGTCACCAAGGTTGCCAAGACCGAGCTGAAACCCAACGAAGCCCCGCTGGTCGAGGAGCGTGATCTCGCCCTCAAGCGCGGCGAGACCCTGGAGAGTACGCTCAAGGCTACGGGACTGGCGGGTGAGGACGCGATCCGCGGCATCGTCGCGGCGCTCGGCGGGAAGACTCGTACGACCGCCCTCAACGAGGGGCAGCCGATGCGCGTGCAGATCGCCCCGGGTCCCAAGCCGGGCGACCCGCGCCAAGTGACCCGGGTGGTCCTCTACGGCGAGGCCGGCATCGAGGGCATCGCCGCCCTCAACGACCGGGGCGCCTTCGTGTCGGTGGCGCCCCCTGCCGAGGAGACCCCCTCCCCCAAGCCGCAGCCGCAGGCTGAGGCAGGGGAAGATGAGGACGAGGATTCGGGCTCCGGTCCGCGCCTGTACCAGAGCCTCTACGAGACTGCCGCGCGGCACGACCTGCCGCGAGCCACCGTCGAGGACATCGTGCGGGTGTTCAGCTACGACCTCGACTTCCAGCGCCGCATTTCCAGCGGCGACGGCGTCGACGTGTTCTACACCTATGATGACGAAGCGAGCGCGGACCGGCCTGACCTGCTCTACGCGGCACTGACGCTCGGCGGGGAGACGCGTAAGGTCTACCGCTTCCAGTCGCCGGACGACGGCACCATCGACTACCTCGACGAGCAGGGTCGCTCCCTCAAGAAGTTCCTGCTGCGCAAGCCGATCGCTGACGGGATCATGCGCTCGGGTTTCGGTTACAGACGTCATCCGGTGCTGGGTTATGCCAAGCTGCACACAGGCGTCGACTGGTCCAACCCCATCGGCACGCCGATTATGGCGGCGGGCAACGGCGTGGTGATCCGGGCCGAGATGACGTCCGGCTACGGCAACCGGGTCGAACTGCAGCACGTCAACGGCTACGTGACGACCTACAACCACATGTCCCGGTTCGGTCGTGGCATCCGAGAAGGCGTGAAGGTCCGGCAGGGCCAGATCGTCGGGTATGTCGGCTCCACCGGCCTCTCGACGGGAGCACACCTCCACTACGAGGTGATCATCAACGGCCATTTCGTCGACCCGATGAAGATCCGAGTCCCTCGCGGTCGCGAGCTCGACGGGCGGTTGCTCGCCGAGTTCAAGCGTCAGCGGGAGCAGATCGACGCCACCATGCAGAAGTCGAAGAGCGCCACTGCGCTGGCCCAGCGCGACGCGGCCGTCCGCTGAGACTCAAGCCCGGCGTCAGCCGAAGCCGAGTCGGGCGCGGATGGCTTGAGGCGTCGATCCGGCCTGACGGAGATCGGCGAGGGTTGCCGAGCCGCGCGACTTGGCGAGCTTCGCGCCCGCGGCGTCGCGCAGCAGCGGATGGTGCCGGTAAAGCGGCACAGGCAGATCCAGCAGAGCTTGCAGGAGGACGTGCAGGTCCGTTGCCGCCTCCAAGTCGCTGCCCCGCACCACATGGGTGATTCCCTCTACGGCATCGTCGTGGACCACGGCGAGGTGATAGCTGGTCGGAACGTCGCGGCGGGCGATCACCGCGTCACCCCAGCGCGCTGGATCCGCCGCGACCCGGCGTTCGCCAGCCTCGTCGAAGGCGCTGTAGCCTAGTGGGGTGCAGATGCTGCGAAGGGCAGATCCCATATCGAGGCGCCACGTGTGCGGATCGCCCCGCGCAATGCGGCCTGCGACGGCCGCGGCGTCGAGGGCGCGGCAGATGCCGGGATAGAGCGGTATGCCGTCCGGATCGCAGCGTGTCGTGCCGGTCGAGTCGACCTGCGCGCGGATGTCTCCGCGTGAGCAGAAGCAGGGATAGGCGAGACCCCGGTCGATCAGACTGTCGAGAGCGATCCTGTAGGCCGCCATGTGGCAGGACTGATGCCGCACCGGCTCCGGGTAGGTCAGCCCGAGCCACGAGAGGTCGGCGATGATTCCATCCACGAACGCGGGCTTCGAGCGCTGTGGGTCGATATCCTCGATCCGCAGGCGGCAGACGCCGCCCATTCGGCGAGCGAGATCCGCGTTGAGCAGCGCCGAGTAGGCGTGGCCGAGATGGAGGCGCCCGTTCGGGCTCGGTGCGAAGCGCAGGACTGGCGGACCGGGATTCACGCGGATCCCGGTCACCCCTCGCGACGGCGCAGGCAGTGCGGCGCCTCGGGCTGGCAGGCGATGCCGGGCAGCGAGCAGGCAGGACCCTCTGCCAAGCGCTGGCAGACCTTGCAGCCGTCGGTCCATTCCAGACAGGCCGGATCCTCGGCCACCGAGCGGGCCGGCGCCGCGTGCTGGGACGGCGCCAGCGCGCCGATCAGTACCGTCGCGACCACCAGGGCCGCCGAGCCCCAGGCGGCGAGCGCGCCGTTCGACGAGCGCGGTTCGGGCGACGGGGAAGCGGAGGTCGACATGGGGCTCTGTTGGCGCGGGATGCGGCCCGCTGTCAACGCGGGCCGCGGCAGCCCCCGGTCACGCCGCCCGGGCGGATCGGCGCTCTAGCAGGGATGGCAGGAGCTTCAGGTTGAGCGGCTTGGCCAGGAAACCGTCGAAGCCGGCCTCCCGGGCGGCGATCTCGTCCTCACGGCCGGCATTGGCGGTGAGCGCGACGAGACGGAGCCGCCCGGTCCCCGCCGCTTCCGCCGCGCGGATACGCCGGGCGGTCTCGTGGCCGTCGAGGCGGGGCATGCGCACGTCGATCAGCGCGAGGTCGAACGGCCCGTCAGCCTCAAGCCGTTCCAGCGCCTCGACGCCGTCCACCGCATGGACGACCGTGGCGCCGAGCCGCTCCAGCGCACGGGTCGCCAGAAGCGCGTTGATCGGGTTGTCCTCGGCGAGCAGGACGCGCATCCCGGCGCCGGTCCGGGACGGGGTCTCGGGCGCCGCCGCCGCATTCTCCGGAGCGACGGCCGGCGCCAGAACGCGCTCGAACAGCGACCGGGGCCGGACCGGCTTGATGAGATAACCGTCGAATCCCGCCGCGCCCGGCGATCCGAAGCCGCGCCGGTCGAAGGGCGAGAGCAGAACGAGGCTGGTGCGCACCCCGCAGGCGCGCGCCGCGTCTGCGATCTGCCGCACCGCCGCGTCACCCAGCGCCCGGTCGGCCAGCACCACGTCGAAGCTCGCGCCCGACAGGGCGTCCAGCCCGGACTCCAGAGTGTCCACGATCACCGTCGCCGCGCCGGCACGGGAGAGGCTGCGGGCGAGAAAGGGGGCCTGGAACGGCGAATCGGCGACGATCAGACAGCGTTGCGCGGAGAGCGCCGGCAACGGCTGGCGGCTCTCGCGCCGGGCCTCCGGCGCCTCCGCCAGCGGCAACACGACCCGGAAGGTCGAGCCGCGTCCCACCCGCGACTCCGCCTCGATCCGCCCGCCCATCCGGGTGACGAGCCGCCGGGTGATGGCGAGACCGAGACCCGTGCCCTCGTGGCTTCGGCTCGCGCTGCCGTCGCCCTGCTCGAACTCCTCGAACAGGACCGGCAGCCGCTCCTCCGGAATGCCCGGGCCGGTATCGGCCACCGCGAGCGTGACCGTGCCGCCGGCCTCGGTGCGGGTGACGCTCAGGCTGACGCCCACGCCGCCGCGCTCGGTGAACTTGATGGCGTTGCCCGCCAGATTGATCAGAATCTGCCGCACCCGGTCGGCGTCGCCCACGAGCGCGGACGGGAAATCCTCGGCGACGTCCAGGGCGATCTCCGTGCCCTTGTCCTGCGCCCGCGGCGCCAGCAACTCCACCACGCCCTCGGCGAGCGCCGCCAGATCGAAGGGCTCGGTCGCCAGATCGAGCCGCCCGGCCTCGATCCGCGAGAAATCCAGGACGCCGTCGATCAGGCCGAGCAGCGCCTGACCGCTGGTGCGGACCGCCTCGACGTAGGTGCGCTGCTCCGGGTTGAGATCGGTGCCGAGGACGAGATCGGCCATCCCCAGGATGCCGTTGAGCGGCGTGCGCATCTCGTGGCTGACCGTGGCCAGGAAGCGGGATTTCGCCACGCTGGCCGACTCGGCCCGCTCCAGCGCCGCGTCGCGGCTGCGGATCGCCTCGACCCGGGCCGTCACGTTGCGGCCGGCCCGCAGCCAGTGCATCGCGTCGCCGTGCGCCACCGGCATCTCCACGAAGGCGAACCAGCGCACGCGGCCGTCCACCGAGCGGACCTGCGCCTCCATCCGGCGCACCCCATCCTCGCCCACCTCCACGGCGTTGCGGTCGAGGATCTCGAGATCGATCTGCGTGCCGAGCAGCTCGATCGGTTCGCGCCCGAGCAGGCGGGCGAATTCGTCGTTGGCGTAGGTGATGCGTCCGCGGGCGTCACGCTGGACGATGATCTCGGTGGTGGCGGCCACGAGGGCCCGGTAACGGTCCTCGCTCTCGCTGATCCGCCAGATGCGATCCTGCAGCCGCTCGGCCTCGGCCTCGTCGGAGGCCTGATCCTGCGCACGCCGTCGGCCGAGCGCCAGGATCGCCGCGACCAGGAGCGCCAGGACCAGCGCGATGTCCTCGATCATGCCTGCCTCCCCGGCGGGAGGCCGGTCCGGGGCAGGATCGCAGGCGAAGCTGAAGGCGGCGTTGGGAAAGGCGCTTAACCTTCGGTTGCGAAGCTCGCCGAGTCGCGACGGTTCGCGGGGACTGCACGAAACGGCGCCGCCGCATGATCCGAACGGCGGCTCACGAGTTGCCTGCCAGGACGAAGGTCCGGACGGAGATGGCCCATGCCCGGTGAGCACTATGACGTCATCATTGTCGGATCCGGCCCCGGCGGCGGCACGATGGCGTGGCGCCTCGCGCAGACCGGCAAGCGCATCCTGCTCATCGAGCGCGGCGACTACCTGCTGCGCGAGCCGCGGAACTGGGACAGCCAGGCGGTGATCGTCGACGGCTTCTACCAGGCCAAGGAGACTTGGTACTCCTCGGACGGCAAAAGCTTCCAACCGGGCCTCCACTATTTCGTTGGCGGGAATTCCAAGTTCTACGGCTCGATCCTCTTCCGCCTCCGCGAGAAGGATTTCTCCGAGATCCGCCATCAGGACGGCGTCGCGCCGGCCTGGCCCGTGGGCTACGACGAGTTCGAGCCGTACTATCAGGCCGCCGAGGAGCTGTTCCACGTCCACGGTCTGCGCGGCGAGGATCCGACCGAGCCCTGGTCGCGGAAGCCGTACGCCCATCCGCCGGTGACGCACGAACCGCGGATCCAGGAGCTGTTCGACAACCTGAAGCGGGCCGGCCATCACCCGTTCCACCTGCCGGTGGGCGTCCGGCTCGTGGAGAAGGACGGGCGCGCCGTCCCCACCTCGCCCTGCATCAAGTGCGAGTCCTTCGACGGCTTCCCCTGCCCCACCAACGGCAAGTCCGACGCCCAGACCATGGTCGTCGACCCCGCCCTGCGGGACTGTCCGAACCTGACGCTGCTGACGCGCACCTACATCGAGCGTCTGATGACGGATGCGTTGGGCCGCACCGTCACGGGCGTCGCGGGCAAGCGGGACGGGGCGCCGTTCGAGGCCTCGGCCGACCTCGTGGTGGTGGCCTGCGGGGCGCTCTCCTCGGCGCTGCTTCTGCTCCGCTCGGCAAACGCGCAGCACCCGAACGGCCTCGCCAACGGGTCGGATCAGGTCGGGCGCAACTACATGCGCCACAACAACTCCACGGTGCTGGCGATCTCGAAGGTGCCGAACCCGACCCGGTTCCAGAAGACCCTCGGGCTCAACGACTTCTACTTCGGCGATCCCGACCGGAAGGACGACTGGGACTTCCCGCTCGGACACATCCAGATGGTCGGTAAATCGGACGGGGTACAGATCCACGGCGAGGGCCTGCCGGGCTTCCTGCAATGGTTTCCCGACAAGCCGTTCGACTGGATCGCCAAGCACTCGGTCGATTTCTGGCTGACCTCCGAGGACGTGCCGCTGGCGCAGAACCGGATCTTCTACAAGGGCGGGAAGGTCCATCTCGATCTCACCGAGACGAACGTCGAGGCGCACAAGCGGCTGCGGCACAAGCTGCGCGACATCTGCAGCTTCACCGACATCCACCCGCACCTGTTCGACCGCTCGCTCTATCTCGGCAAGAACGTCCCCATCGGCGGGACGGCCCATCAGGCGGGAACACTCCGGTTCGGCGACGATCCGGCCAACTCGGTCCTCGACCGGGACTGCAAGACCCACCAACTCGACAACCTCTACGTGACCGACGCCAGCTTCTTCCCGTCGATCGGCGCGGTGAACCCGACGCTTACGATCATCGCCAACGCGCTGCGGGTCGCCGATCATCTCGTGAAGCGGATGGGAGCCCGAGACGAGATCCCGCCGCCGCGGCTGTTCGACCACACCGAGCCCCACGAGCCTCTGCCGGCTTGAGGCCTGTCGCGCCTGGCGTGCGAGAACGATGGTTTCGGACCCTCCGGCAGTCCCATCCATCCCCTCATCCTGAGGTGCGGCGAAGCCGCCTCGAAGGCGTACTCCAGACGTCGCGGATTCCTGGAGGGCTCCTTCGAGGCCTCAGCTGCGCCCCGGCGCCTCAGGATGAGGGCAACGGGCGGGATGATCACGCTCTCCGCCCGCACGCGCCATCGTCCCCACCCGCCTTTCGGCGCCGGGGGCATGGCCCAAGAAGCAACACGCGGGACGCGGGACGCCGCGGGAACCCAGGTGTCGGCCGTGTACGCGCGGGATCCGATCCCCGCGGCGCCCGCGGCAGCGGCCGGGCATCGCCCCCGATCGCGGCCGTCTTTCTCGTCGCGGTGTCTTGCCGACGTCCCGGTCCTGCGCCTCGCTGCCGGCGGTCTCGGTCGAGGTGCACGCACCTCCGGAACCCGCCCTTCAGCGCCGTGGCCTTCCAGCCGTCCCCCGCCTCGTAGTGGGCGGGTCCGCAGGGAGCTTCGGGCAGGCCCAGAGGCGGGTCGGCGCGGGGGCATTTCCTCACCCCGCCGGGCCAAGGGCCGCCCGGTCTCACGCCCGCCTCCGAGACACGCCCCGTGCCGGTCCGCCGCCCGGGGCGATGGCGGCTGAGAGCCACCGACGCGGGCACCGCCCCGCCCGCGGACCCGCCCGGTCAGCCACCGGACAAGCCCCAGAACGGACGCCACAGGATCGCTCCCGAAGCGCCGCGGGCAGGTGCGGTCAGGAAGCACAAAATAGGAACATTGTCAAGGTTCGTGCCGTCGGGAGCCCCGGTCGACGCGTGCTCAACCGTCATCGCGCGCGCAGCGAAGCGACCCAGCGCAGCGCGACGTCGGCCGGCGTGGCGCCGCTGGCTTGCTCCGCTGCGCCCGCAAGGACGACGGTGCCGAGCATATCAGCCGTAGCCCTTGGCACATCGGCCGAGCCTGCCGTCGTTCCGGGGCGCCGCAGGCGAGCCCGGACCGGAAGGGGCACGCCGGAGGCGGGCAACCCAGAGCCGCGACGGTGCACGCTCTGCGGCTCCGGTGGTTCTGGATCCCGGGCTCCGCTGCGCGGCCCCGGGATGACGGGTTGAAGCGGTCACGGCGCTGCACCGCAGGCGGAAAAAATCTCATCCGATCGTGTAGGTCGAGGGAGGAGGACGGCCGGGTCTGCTATGCCGGCCGTCCGAGCCCTCGCCGATCGCGCTGCCCGTGGCCATTGACCATATCGATCTCAGCCGGATCGACCTGAACCTGCTGGTCGCCCTCGACGCCCTGCTCGACGAGCGCAGCGTCACCCGCGCGGCCGCCCGGATCGGGATCGGCCAGTCGGCGATGAGTTCGAGCCTCGCCCGCCTGCGACGCCTGTTCGACGACGAGCTTCTCACCCGGGCGCCGGACGGGATGCGGCCGACGCCCCGGGCCCTCGCCATCGCCGAGCCCCTGCGCGCCACCCTGCGGCAGGTCCAGGCGCTGGTGCACCGGGAGGAGAGCTTCGATCCGGCCACTGTGGAGCGCTCCTTCACGGTGAGCCTGCCCGACAGCGTCGAGGTTCTGCTCGGTCCGCGGCTGATCGCGCAGCTCCGGCGGGAGGCGCCGGGGATCCGGCTGCTGCTGCGCTCCGTCGACCGGTCGCGGATCCTGGACGAGCTCGATGCCGACCGGGTCGACCTCGCCATCGGCCTGTTTTCCGAGGGACAGCTCCATCACAAGCAGCGGCTCCTCTACCGGGACAGCTATGTGGTGCTCTTCAACGCCGCCCTGATCGGCGTCGAGCCGCCGATCGGCCTGGAGGATTATCTGCGGTTCCCCCACGTTTTGACATCCCTGCGCGAGACCGCCCACGGGGTGGTCGACGACGCGCTGGCCCTCATCGGGCGGGCGCGTACCCTGGCGGTGACGACGCCGCGCTTCCTCGTCGTCCCGTTCCTCGTCCGGGCCGCGCCGGTGATTGCCACCATGCATGCCCGTCTGGCCACGTCCTTCGCGAGCGCCCTGGCCCTGAGCGTCAGTCCGGTGCCGGTGAAGCTCGACGACGTGGCGGTCTCGATGCTGTGGCACGCCTCCTACGACCGCGACCCGGCGCACCGCTGGCTGCGGGACCTTCTCGTCCGGCTGGCCCACGAGCCGCCGCCCCCCGGCATCATCTGAGGCCGAGACTCACAGGCAAGGATCCTCCGCGGCCTCCAGGCGGCCGCTCGCGATGGCGGCGCGAAACAGGGCGAAATCCGCCGCGTTCCGCTCGGCATAGGCGGCCGCCCAGTCGGCGATGGCGGCCGAGAGGTCGTGGTGCTTGCCGCTGCCGCAATAGCCGGCGATCGCCGCCGCATCGCCCGTTCGTGCATGGGCGCGGGCGAGCAGGGCCCCGTAGGCGTACGCGAAGGTCAGGAGCGAGGCGCCCGCCATCCGGGCCAGGGGGATCGCGCCCTTCAGGTTCTTCATCTGCCGCACGTAGTACGGCCGGCCCGCGATGCTGGTCCAGCCGAGCAGCGGATCGCCCACCGCCTGGAGCAGCCGCTGGCCGTAGATCACGCGCTCGCCCTCATGGCCGGCGAAGGGGGCGGGCACGCCCGGCAGGTAGGGCGCGTGTGCCGGGCGGACCGCCTCCTTGACCTGGAGGAAGAGCGCGTCCGCGTCGGAGTTGCCGAACAGCAGGGCGAGATAGGCCCGGGTCCCGACGCTGCCGATCCCGACGACCCGGTGGGCCACGTCGACCACGTGGTAGCGGTCGAGCATGAAGCGCCGCTCCCGCGGCAGGGTCTCGGCGTAGCGCTCCAGGCCGGTGACGACGCCCTCGCGGGTGGCGTCGTCCACCGGGGTCAGGATCGGCGGATCGGCCTGCAGGCGCCAGCTGCCGTCGGTGCGCCGCTCGGCCACCTGCCCGAGCAGGCTGCGGTTGTTGCGCCGCCGGGCCTTGTCCACGGCCCGCCGCACCACGGCCCGGGCCTCCGTATCCATCCGAAGGCCGGCGATGTGCGGCGCGTCGGCCCGGGTGGTCTGGTACCAGACGTCGAGGGAGCCCTGCGGCGCGAGCCGCCGCATCGTGTGCTGGTAGCCGGCGACCGTCTCCATGACGGCATCGCGGCGCGCCCGCACCGGCGCGCCCGCATCCGCGGTGGCGACCGCGAGGCCGGCGGCGAGGCGCTTCAGGTCCCATTCCCAAGGGCCGATCGTCACCTCGTCGAAATCGTTGAGGTCGAGGACGATGTCGCGCTGGGGCGTGCCGAACAGGCCGAAATTGTCGATGTGGGCGTCGCCGTTCATCACCACGTCGATGCCGCTGCGCGGCCCGCGCGACAGGTCCCAGGCCATGACGTGCGCGGCCCCGCGCAGGAACGCGAAGGGCGAACTCGCCATCCGGGCGACCCGGAGCGGGATCAGGCGCGCCTGCCGGCCCTCATGCGCCGCCTTGATCAGGGCGACCGGGTCGGGGCGGTCCGGGTCGTCCGCGAGGCCGGCCTGGGCCGCGTGGGGTACGGCGGCGCGCAGCCGCTTGCCGGCCTGCCGGCGCTTGTCCCAGGCCTCGACGCCGACGCGCAGGTCGATGCGCGGGAATTCGGCGATCGGTGCGAGCACCGAGTCGGCCGCGGCCGCGCGCGCATCCCCGTCGTCCGCAGCCGTCGTGTCGCTTCCGAGGCGGTCCATCGCTATCCAATCCGTGAACGCCGGACAGCCGCGACCGGGCGGGCCTCGTCCCGGAGCGGGGACGGACTTCGACACGGTAGCATCCGCCCGGCTCTGTGACTGCCCGGCCCGTCACGGCCCTTGACCCTTCTACGGGCGAGCCCTCTAACGAACCGAATATTCGGGGGGCGTTCCTTCGTCCGGGCCGTTCCGTTCAAGGTTCCGCGAGGTGCGGAGCATGGACAGGCCGGGCAGCGCGGGCGCGCCGCAGCATCAGCGAGACTTCGCATGCCCAAGGGTTCAGATCTCCTCGTCGCAGCTTTGGAAAACGAAGGCGTCGACCGCATCTTCGGCATCCCGGGCGAGGAGAACCTCGACGTCGTCGAATCGCTGCGCCATTCCAAGATCGAGCTGGTCCTCACCCGCCACGAGCAGGCGGCGAGCTTCATGGCCGCCACCCACGGCCGCCTCACCGGCCGGCCGGGCGTCTGCCTCTCGACGCTGGGGCCGGGCGCCCTGAACTTCTCCACCGGCGCCGCCTACGCGCATCTCGGCGCCATGCCGATGATCATCATCACCGGCCAGAAGGGCATCCTGTCCTCGCGCCAGGCCAAGTTCCAGATCGTCGATGTGATCAGCTCCATGAAGCCGATCACCAAGATGGCCCGGCAGATCGTCTCCGCCTCCTCAATCCCCACCATCGTGCGCGACGCCTTCCGGGTCGCCACCGAGGAGCGGCCGGGCCCGGTGTTGCTGGAGCTGCCCGAGGACATCGCCTCCGAGGAGGCCGAGGCCGACCTCGTGCCCTCGCACCCGATCGACATCCCGGTCGCCCACCCGACCGCCATCGCGCGCGCCGCCGACATGATCCTGAAGGCCAAGCGCCCGCTGATCATGCTGGGCGCCGCCGCGAGCCGCCCGCGCGCCACCGGCGAGCTCGGCGGTTTCGTCCAGCGGACCCAGATCCCGTTCTTCACCACCCAGATGGGCAAGGGCACCGTCGCGGGCGGCACCAACCTCTACATGGGCACGGCGGCGCTGTCCGAGCGCGACTACGTCCACGAGGCGATCGACAGGGCCGACCTGATCATCGCCATCGGCCACGACACCATCGAGAAGCCGCCCTTCTTCATGGGCCAGGCCGACCAGAAGGTCATCCACATCAGCTACATGCCGGCCAACGTCGAGCAGGTCTACTACCCCGATGCCGAGGTGGTGGGCGACCTCGGCCCGACGCTGAAGCTGCTCGCCGACAAGCTCGACGGCAAGCTGCCGAACGCGGGCGCGCTGATGCACCTGCGCGAGCACATCCTCAGCCACATCGCCGACCGGGCGGGCGAGGACCGCTTCCCGGTGACGCCGCAGCGGCTGGTGCGCGACGTGCGCCGGGTGATCCCCGAGGACGGCATCGTCTGCCTCGACAACGGCATGTACAAGATCTGGTTCGCCCGGAACTACCGGACCTACGTCGCCAACACGCTGCTCCTCGACAACGCGCTGGCCACGATGGGCGCGGGCCTGCCCTCGGCCATGATGGCCGCGATGCTCTACCCGAACCGGCGCGTCATGGCGGTCTGCGGCGACGGCGGCTTCATGATGAACAGCCAGGAGCTGGAGACCGCGGTGCGGCTCAAGCTCAACCTCGTCGTGCTGGTGCTGGACGACTCGGCCTACGGGATGATCCGCTGGAAGCAGGCGGTCGACAAGTTCGCCGACTACGGCATGACCTTCAACAACCCGGACTTCGTCCTCTACGCCAAGTCGTACGGGGCGACCGGCCACCGGGTCGAGTCGGTCAACGACCTCGTGCCGACCCTGGACCGGGCCTTCGCGGCGGGCGGCGTCCACCTCGTGGCGGTGCCGATCGACTACTCGGAGAACACCCGCGTGCTGGTCGATGAGCTGCGCGCCAAGGTGAAGGATTTTGAGCCGGCCGAGTGATCTCGGCCCCGCAGACGGATCGGCACGACAACAGGGCAGCGCGATGAACCCGTTCACCTTCCAGACCACGCCGAACGTGCTGTTCGAGGCCGGCGCCGCGAAGAAGCTGCCCGAGATCGTGGGCAGCTTCGGGGCCAAGCGCGTCCTGCTGGTCACCGACAAGGGCGTGCGCAGCGCCGGGCTGACCCAGGCCGCCGAGGCGGCATTGAAGGACGCCGGCGTCACCCTCGACGTCTACGAGGACGTGGTCGCCGACCCGCCCTCCACGGTGATCGAGGCGGCGGCCAAGCGCGCCCGGGAACTCGGGACCGACCTCGTCCTGTCGATCGGCGGCGGCTCGGCGCTCGATACCGCCAAGCTCGTGGCCTATCTCGCGAAGTCCGACGAGCCGCTGGACGCGATCTACGGCGTCGGCCTCGCCAAGGGCGACCGCCTGCCGCTGATCCTCGTGCCGACCACGGCCGGCACCGGCTCGGAGGTGACGCCGATCTCGATCGTCACGACGCCGACCACCGAGAAGAAGGGCGTCGTCGCGCCGAAGCTGCTGCCCGACTGGGCGGTGCTCGACCCGGAGCTGACGCTCGGCCTGCCGTCGCACGTCACGGCGGCGACCGGCATCGACGCCATGGTCCACGCCATCGAGGCCTTCACCAGCAAGAACAAGAAGAACCCGATCTCCGACCAGCTCGCCAAGCAGGCGCTGGCGCTGCTCTCGGCCAACATCCGCACCGCCTGCACGGACGGCACGGACCTCGAGGCGCGCTCCGGCATGCTTCTGGGCTCGATGCTGGCCGGCATGGCCTTCGCCAACGCCCCCGTGGCGGCGGTGCACGCCCTGGCTTACCCGGTGGGCGCGATCTTCCACGTGCCGCACGGGCTCTCGAACGCCCTGGTGCTGATGGGGGTGATGCGCTTCAACCTCTCACACGCGGAGGGGCTGTACGCGGAGCTCGCGCCGATCCTCGACCCCGCCGCCGCGGACCTGCCCCGGCCTGAGGCCGCCAAGCGCTTCGTGGAGAGCCTCGACGCGATCTGCCGCGACTGCAAGGTGCCGGCCTCGCTGGCCGAGGTCGGCGTCGCGCGGCAGGACCTGGAGCGCATGGCCTCCGATGCGATGAAGCAGACGCGGCTCCTCGTGAACAATCCGCGCGAGGTCACCTACGACGACGCCTTCGCGATCTACGCCGAGGCCTTGGGAGAGGCGCGGCCGGCGGCGTGAGGGCTCGATGAACCCATAACCTCCAACCCTCCACCTCGGGATGAGGTGGAGGGTTGGAGACATGCGGTTCGGAGGACCACGCCTCGGGTCGCGTGAAAGCAAAGCAGGCTCGGCAGGGTCGCGGACCGGAACCGGTCGGGAGGGGGCGCCAGCATGGACCAGTTCGACGCGTTCCGGGCGATGAGCGAGTTCTGGACCCGGGCCGGCGCGGGGTTCTTCACCCCGGGCGCCGGGCAGGCCACGCCCGGCTTCGCCTGGCCGACCTTCCCGGGGGGCGACCTCGCGGATCTCGCAACGGCGCAGGCCAAGCTGACCGAAGCCTGGACCGCCGCCACCGCCCTCTCGCAGACCCTGACGCGGTCCCTCCAGGGCGGTCCGGACGCGCCGGACCCGACCGCCGGGGCGGTGCTCGCGCGCATCTTCGATCCGCAGGCCTGGCTCGGCGGCTCGGCCGAGTTCGACGCCGCGCTGACCCGCATGGCCGAGGGCCCGCAGCTCGCCGACCTGTGGCAGACCGAGCGGCGCTACGCGGCCCTGTTCACCGCCTGGGCGAGCCTCCGGCGCGCCCAGAGCGAGCACCAGGCCGTGATGCTGGAGGCCTGGACCCGGGCGGCCGGGACCTTCGCCAAGGAGGCCAATGCCCGCGCGGAGCGCGGCGAGAGCTTCGCCTCGGCCCGGGACATGATGACCCGCTGGATCGAGACCGCCAACGCGGTCCTGCTGGAGGTGCAGCGCTCGGAGAAGTTCTTGGCCTCGCAGCGGGCGGTGCTGCGGGCCTCCGCCGATCTGCGCCTCGCCCAGCAGGATGTCGCGGCCTTCCTGTCCGAGTTCTACGGCCAGCCGACCCGGGCCGAGCTCGACGACGTGCACAAGAGCCTGACCGAGCTGCGCCGCGAGGTGCGGGCGCTCCGCCGCGAGCGCCGCGCGGTCCGGGCGAAGGCGGACGGCGCGCGCGCCGCGGAGGACGCCCATGGCTGACCAGCAGAATCCCAAGGCGCCGGCCGCCCCGCTCAGCCTGTCCCCGGCCGAGATGCTGGCCGAGGTCGGCACCCTCGGCCAGCGCATCAGCGCCGGCGCCAAGCTGTTCGCGGAGGTTCGCGACGCCGACGTCGAGATCGCCACGACGCCGAAGGACCTGGTCTGGAGCCAGGACAAGGTCCGGCTCTACCGCTACCGGCCGCTCGCCGAGAGCAAGGGGCTGCCGCCGGTCCTGATCGTCTACGGCCTGATCGGCCGCTACACGATGGCCGACCTGCAGGAGGACCGCTCGCTGGTCCGCAATCTCCTGAACCTCGGCCTCGACCTCTACGTGGTCGACTGGGGCAATCCCGGCCGGGCCGACCGCTACGTCACCATCGACGATTACGTGGACGGCTACCTCGCCGAGTGCGTCGCCTTCATCCAGGAGGCGGCCGGGCGGGAGACGATCAGCCTGCTCGGCATCTGCGAGGGCGGCGTCTTCACCACCTGCTACGCGGCGCTCTACCCCGAGACCGTCAACGCGATGGTGCTGACCATCACGCCGATCGACTTCCATGCCGACACCCGGGAGAACCGGGCCGGCCACGGCTTCATCAACGTCTGGACGCGCTCGCTCACGCCTGAGGATGTCGACCGGCTGATCGAGGCGCAGGGCACCTTGCCCGGCGCCTTCATGGGCTCGGTGTTCTCGATGATGACGCCGATGCGGACCATGACGAAGTACAATCTCGACCTCCTCGACGCCCTCGACGACAAGAAGAAGTTCCTGAACTTCCTCCGCATGGAGAAGTGGATCGCCGACCGTCCGGACCATCCCGGCGAGGCGGCCAAGCAGTGGCTCAAGGACCTCTACCAGGACAACAAGCTGGTCGAGAGCGCCTTCGAGCTGGGCGGCCGGAGGGTGGATCTGAAGAAGATCACCTGCCCGGTGCTGAACGTCTTCGCGCAGGACGACCACATCATCCCGCCCGCCACCTCGCAGGCGCTGAAGGACAGGATCGGCACCACCGACTACACCGAGCTGGGATTGCCCGGCGGCCATGTCGGCGTGTTCGTCGGCGGCAAGGCGCAGAAGCTGCTGGGCTCCGGCATCGCCGACTGGCTCGGCCAGCGGGGGTAGGATGGTGGCGCGACAGCTCATGCAGGGCGCGACGCATCCTGACCTTCCAAGGACAGGGCGCCTTTCCCCTCCCGCCTGCGGGGAGGGGTCAGGGGTGGGGTGGTGCAGAAGGCACCGCAGCGCTCGATCCTGCACCACCCCCACCTCCATCTTCTCCCCGCAAGGGGGAGGAGAGCGCCCCGCTGCCATCGATATTTGAATGTCATAGGTCGCAGAGCCAGGAGTGCGACGCGCGCAGCCGCTCCGGCCGCATCCCGGCCGCCGAGGACCACCCGATGGGCAGCCTGAAGAACAAGATCGTCAGCGCCGACGAGGCGGTCGCCATCCTTCAGGACGGCGACATGGTGGCGGTGTCGGGCTTCGTCGGGATCGGCACGCCCGACGAGCTGATCCTGGCACTCGCGCGCCGCTTCGAATCCGGCGCCGGCCCGCACGGGCTCGGCCTGATGTTCGCCGCCGCCCCCGGCGACGGCAAGGAGCGCGGACTCAACCGCCTCGCGATCCCCGGCCTCGTCAAGCGCGTCGTCGGCGGCCACTGGGCGCTCGTGCCGAAGCTCGGCGCGATGGCGGTGGAGGGCCGGATCGAGGCCTACAACCTGCCGCTCGGCGTGGTCTCGCACCTCTACCGCGAGATCGCCGCCCACACGCCAGGCCACATCACCAAGGTGGGCCTGCGCACCTTCGTCGACCCGCGGCTGGAGGGCGGCAAGCTCAACGCCGAGACGCGGGACGACTTGGTCAGCGTGGTCGAGATCGGCGGCGAGTCGTGGCTCCACTACAAGGCCTTCCCGGTCAACGTCGCGCTGATCCGCGGCACCACGGCCGACCCCGCCGGCAACATCACCATGGAGCGCGAGGCGCTGACGCTGGACAACCTCGCCGCCGCCATGGCGGCCAGAAATTCCGGCGGCTTCGTCATCGCGCAGGTTGAGCGGCTGGCCGAGGCCGGCTCCCTCAACCCGCGCGAGGTGCAGGTGCCCGGCGTGCTGGTGGATTGCGTGGTCCTGAGCCAGCCCGAGAACCACCGCCAGACCTACGGCACGCCCTACAATCACGCCTTCACGGGCCGCCAGCGGGTGCCGCTCGACCGGATCGCCCCGATGGCGCTCGACGCCCGCAAGGTCATCGCCCGGCGCTGCGCCTTCGAGTTGCCCCCCGGCGGCGTGGTCAATCTCGGCATCGGCATGCCCGAGGGCGTCGCGGCGGTGGCCGCCGAGGAGCGGGTGCTGAAGTATCTGACGCTCACCGCCGAGCCCGGCGTGATCGGCGGCCTGCCGCAGGGCGGGCTCGATTTCGGCGCCGCCCTGAACCCCGCCGCTGTGCTGCACCAGAACCAGCAGTTCGACTTCTACGACGGCGGAGGCCTGGACCTGGCCTGCCTGGGCCTCGCCCAGTGCGACGCGGAGGGCAACGTCAACGTCAGCCGCTTCGGCAAGCGGCTCGCGGGCGCGGGCGGCTTCATCAACATCTCGCAGAACGCGAAGAGCCTCGTCTTCGCCGGGACCTTCACGGCCGACGGGCTGAAGGTCGCCGTGGAGGACGGCGGCATGCGGATCCTCGCCGAGGGCCGCTCCCGGAAGTTCATCGCCGCGGTCGAGCAGGTGACCTTCTCGGGGGCCTACGCGGCCGAGCGTGGCCAACCGGTGCTCTACGTGACGGAGCGCTGCGTGTTCCGGCGGACGCGGGCCGGCATGGAGCTCACCGAGGTCGCTCCCGGCATCGACATCGAGCGCGACATCCTCGGCCACATGGGCTTCACCCCCATCGTGCAGGATCCGAAGCCGATGGATCCGCGCCTGTTCCGCGACGCCGTGATGGCCCTGGAGCCGTGGCTCCTCGGCCTCTCGCTGTCCGAGCGGATCAGCTACGACCCGGAGCGCAACATCCTGTTCTCGAACCTCGAGGGCTTCCAGGTGCGCACCATCGACGACGTCGAGCTGGTGCGCCGGGAATTCGAACGGAGCTGCCAGGAGATCGGCCGCAAGGTCCACCTGATCGCCAATTACGACGGGTTCGAGATCGACCCGACGGTGAGCGACGCGTACTTCTCGGCGATCGCCTACCTCGAAAACCGCTATTACGAGACCGCATCCCGGTATACCACGAGCGCGTTCTTGCGATTGAAACTCGGCGCCTCGTTGGCGAGCCGCGATCTGGCTCCCCATGTATTCGAGACAAAAGCCGAGGCACAGGCGAGGAATACGGCCCAGGGCGCTGCCCTCAAGCCGCGGACGGCCCTGTCGGTTTCCGACGCGCCGCAGCCGCCGAAGGAACCGTTGGATGCCTGAGACCGAAATTCCCGTCCTGAAGGACGCTGCCCTCCTGGTCGATTCCTGCCTGATCGGCGGCGCATGGTCGAAGGCCGGCTCCGGCAGCATCGACGTCACCAACCCGGCGACCGGCGCGCTGATCGCCAAGGTACCGAATGCCGGCGCTGAGGAGACCCGCCAGGCGATCAAGGCCGCCCACGCGGCCTACCCGGCCTGGCGCGCCAAGACCGCCAACGAGCGCGCCGTCCTGCTGCGCAAGCTCGCCGCGCTCGTCACCGAGCATCAGGAGGATCTCGCGCAGATCCTGACCGCCGAGCAGGGCAAGTCGCTGACGGAAGCCCGCGGCGAGGTCGGGATGTCGGCGGCCTACGTGCTGTGGTTCGCCGAGGAGGCGCGGCGGGTCTACGGCGACGTGGTCCCCTCCCCCTGGGGCGACCGCAAGATCCTCGTCACCAAGGAGCCGGTCGGCGTGGTGGCGGCGATCACGCCGTGGAACTTCCCGTCCTCGATGATTGCCCGCAAGATCGCCCCGGCTTTGGCCGCCGGCTGCCCGATCGTGATCAAGCCCGCCTCGCAGACGCCGCTCTCGGGCCTCGCCTGGGGCGTGCTGTGCGAGCGCGCTGGCTTCCCGGCGGGCACGGTCTCGATCCTCACCGGTTCGGCCCGGGCGATCGGCGGCGAGATGACGAGCAACCCGCTGGTCAAGAAGATCACCTTCACCGGCTCGACCGAGGTCGGCAAGGTGCTGCTGGAGCAGGCCTCCCACACGGTGAAGAAGGTCTCGATGGAGCTGGGCGGCAACGCGCCCTTCATCGTGTTCGACGACGCCGATCTCGAGAAGGCGGTGGCCGGCGCGATGCTCGCCAAGTACCGCAACTCCGGCCAGACCTGCATCTGCACCAACCGCTTCCTGGTGCAGGACGGGATCTACGACGCCTTCGCGGAGAAGATGGCGGAAGCCGCCAACCGCCTCAAGGTCGGCAACGGCACCGAGGACGGCGTCGCCCAGGGGCCGCTGATCGACATGGCGGCCGTCGAGAAGACCGAGGCCCATATCCGCGACGCCGTCGAGAAGGGCGGCCGGGTGGTCGCGGGCGGCCACCGGCACGCGCTGGGCGGCCAGTTCTTCGAGCCGACGGTGATCACCGGCGCCACCCCCGCCATGGCGGTGGCCCGGGAGGAGACGTTCGGGCCGCTGGCGCCGCTGTTCCGCTTCCGCGACGAGGCGGAGGCGATCCGCATGGCCAACGACACCGAGTACGGCCTCGCCTGCTACTTCTACACCCGCGACCTCGGCCGCACCTTCCGGGTGGCGGAGGCGCTGGAATACGGCATGGTCGGGATCAACGAGGGGATCATCACCACCGAGGTGGCGCCCTTCGGCGGCGTGAAGGAATCCGGCCTCGGCCGCGAGGGCTCGTACCAGGGCATCGAGGATTACCTGAACACGAAGTACCTGTGCGTGGGCGGGCTGGGGGCGTAGGGGCGGCGTTCACGATGACCCGCAGGGGATCTGACGGGTGCTTTCTCTGCAGGCAACCGGGTTCACACATCTCGGCCTGGCACTGATGCCTCGAGAGAAGGGCGCTTTTTCCCTCCCCCTAGTGGGGAGGGGTCAGGGGTGGGGGTGGTGCAGACGGCACCGCACCGCTCGATCCTGCCCCACCTCCAACTCCTCCCCACAAGGGGGAGGAGAGCGGCTGCGGTGCCTGCAGCCTACCGCCCGCTCGGCGCCGCGCCGCTGCCCGTCGCGCCATTACCCGAGCTGCTGCCGGCGGGCGCGCCCGGAATGCTGACGCGCGGGCCGCCGCTGGTGCCGGGCGCCATGCCGGCGCCGGTGGAGCCGGTGCTCTCCAGGGTGCCGGCCCCCGTCCCGGTGCCGCCGACCGCGCCCGACTTGTTCACGTTTCCTTGGTTGGCGCCGCCCGTATGCGGCGCCTGGGCCAGCGCCGCGCCGGACGTGGCGAGAACCATGGATGCGGCGAGAGCGAGGATCGTCTTCGACATGGGGCCTCCTGAAGCGTCGTGAAATCGTCAGGGGCCAACCCGATCCCGGCGGGATGGTTCGGCTGCCCTCAGCGGGCGAGCGCCTCGCGCCACGCCGTCCAGGGCCAGTGCGGCCCCGCTCCGCCCGCCGCCGGCGCGATCGAGACCGTCGCGGTCCGGCCGCTCACCAGCCGCGGATCCGCCGTGCCGCCGTCGAGGGTGATCCGCACCGGGATGCGCTGCGCGAGGCGCACCCACGAGAAGGTCGGGTTTACGTTGGCCAGCAGGTTGGTGGCGTCGCTGCGGCCGGTCTCGCCGATGCCGCCGGCGATGCTGGCGACGTGGCCGGCGAGCACGCCGTCCTCGCCCATGAGCTGGACGGTCACGGGCGCGCCGACGCGGATCCGCGGCAGCTTGGTTTCCTCGAAGTAGCCCTCGATCCGGACGGTGTCGCGGTCGATCAGCGCCATGACCCCGCGGCCGGTGGTGACGTAGGCGCCGGGCCGCAGCTCCATGTTGGTGATCCGGCCGTTGACCGAGGCCCGCACCGCCGAGCGCTCCAGGTTGAGCTTGGCGAGGTCGCGGTCGGCCACGGCCTGCTCGTAGGCCGCCTGCGCGGACAGGTCGGCGGCCTTGGCGGCCTCGACCTTCTGCTGCGACACCGCCGCGTCGGAGAGCTTGCTGTAGCGGGCGAAGTCGGCCGCGGTCTGCTCCGCGGTGGCCTTGCGACCCTCCACCATCGCCTCCGCCTGCCGCAGACCCAGGCGGAACCGGTCCGGATCGATCCGGAACAGGACGTCGCCCCTCCGGACCACCTGGTTGTCCTCCACCAGCACCTCGGTCACGAGGCCGGAGACGTCGGGGGCCACCGCCACCACGTCGGCGCGCACGCGCCCGTCCCGGGTCCAGGGGGCATCCATGTAGTAGTCCCACAGGCCGAGGCCGACGATCAGTCCCGCGGCGACCATGCCGAGGGTGACCAGGAGGCGGCCGAGGGTGGCGAACAGGGCGGTCATTGCAGGGTCCGATGGGCGAGGGTCACGACGCCGCCGAGCAGGACGACGTAGAGGGCGAGGTCGAAGAGCGGCCGGTGCCAGACGAGGCGGTAGAAGCCGGTCGCCGCGAGCAGACGGCGCAGCGGCAGGCTGAGGGCGAAGGCCAGGGCCATCCACAGGGCGAGGCCCGGCACGAACACGCCGTAGAGGTCGATCTCGCCCATCATGCCGCCATCTCCCGGCCGTCCGCTGCGGGCGCCGCCCGGTAGGCCGGCGCGTCGGGAAAGAGCCCGCGGCGCAGGCCGGTGAGGCCGATCAGGGCGGACCGCCGCTCCGGCGACGCCGCTGCGCCCGCCACGGCGTCGAGCCCGTCGTCCAGGGCCGCCAGGAGCGCGGAGTCCGGCCGGCCGCGCAGCTGGCGCGCCGCCAGCGCGAGGACCCGGTCGACGGCAATCCGGGGCGCCCCCGTCAGCCGCCGCCGCACCCGGCGCACCTCCACGAGGTTGATGCCCGCCCGGACGTCGGCCAGCAGGTCGCCCACGGTGGCCGACATGTCGGCGGGCAGCGTGGCCAGCCGCGGCGCGATCAGGCCGACGCGGTCGAGCATCAGGGCCGCGAGTTCGAGCCCGTGGCCGGCGCCGCGCCCGTCCGCGGCGGCCGCGAGGCTGCGGCGGTTGATCCGCACGAGCCGCCGGGTGCTCCATCCGGCGCCGACCGAGCGGATCAGCCGCGTCACCAAGGCGGCGACCCACATGCCCACCACCGAGGCGATCACCCCGTTGGCGAAGGGCGCGAACTCGCCGCTGTAGCCGTTCTGGAGGGCCAGCAGGGTCGCGCCGTTCAGCGCCGCGCCCATGCCCATCGGGGCGGTGCGCGGCTGCGTCATCATCAGGCCGCACAGGATCAGGGCCGGCGCGAGGGCGAGCGCCAGCATCTCGAAGGAGCTGGCGAGCGGCAGCACGGCGAACAGGTAGACGCCCGCGCCGAGGGCGCCGACGATCGCCGAGTTGGTGAAGCCCAGGATCTGCGGCGCGGGATCGTCCTGCGCGGCGAACAGGCAGCAGGCGACCGCGCCCATCATCGGCGCCGCGGAGCCGTCCGGCCAGCCGGTGGCGATCCAGATCGCGCAGCAGGCGAGCAGGCCCACGAACACCCCGAAGGCCGAGAACGCCGCCAGACCGTGGTCCCGGTGGCGGATCGACCGGACCCGGGCCGTGTAGGCGAAGGCGAGCGGCGCCCGGGGGGCGGTGCCGGCGGCGAGGTGGCCGCGGAGCGCCCGCAGGTCCTGCCGCAGGTCAATGACGTCGCGCAGGCGCGCCGCGAGGCTCGCGAGCAGGAGCGTGGTCCAGTCCGGAGCCCGGTCGAGGACGGGGTCGAACCCGTCGACCCGGCGGCGCAGCTCCGAGGCGCGATCCGGATCATCGCCCTCGTCGGCGAGCCAGACGGCGAGGTCGGACAGGACGGCGCGGACCCGTGCCGGCAGCGCGCCGGCCCGCTCCAGGGCGGCGACGCGGTCCGCCACGGCGGCGATGATCGGCAGGACCATCAGCATGTGCTGCCGGAGCGGCGCGAAGGCCTCGGCGGCGCGCTCGGCACCCGTCGCCTCGTTGCGCAGGGCGAGGCCGAGGGCGTCGAGGCCGAGCGCGTCCGAGGCGAGGCGCAGGCGCCGTCCCTGGCTCGGCCCGGCGACCTCCGGCGCGCGGGCGGCCGCGAGGGCGCTCTGCATCCAGGCTCGCGCTTCCGCCGACCAGTGATTCAGCCGCTCGACGATGAGCGGCGCCGCCGATTGCGGCAGGATCAGCGTGGCGGCGAGGCTGGCGCAGAGGATGCCCAGCGAGATCTCCTCGGCCCGCGCGACGGCGGTGTCGAAGATCGCCCCGGGGTCGTCCACGGCCGGGAAGCCGATCAGGGCCGCCGTGTACCCGGCGAGCATCGGCAGGTAGCTCGCGGGGGTGCGGTCGAGCAGCGAGACGTAGAGGCAGAGCGCGACCCAGAGCGCGACCGCGAGGCTCAGCAGGACCGGCGCGTTCACGAGGTTCGGCAGCAGCACGACGCTCATGGCGGCGCCCAGAACGGTGCCGCCCACCCGGTAGAGGGCCTTCGACCGGGTGGCGCCGGAGAGGACCTGGCTGGTGATGTAGACCGTGCCCAGCGCCCAGTAGGGTCGCGGCAGGTCGATCCAGAGCGCGAGGAACAGGGCGAGCATCGCCGCCGCGTAGGTCTTCAGCGCGAAGGCCCAATCGCGCCATCCGGGAAGAGTCACGACGCCGGCTCCAGCTCGGCCGTCTCGGCGGCCTCCCGCCCGTAGCGCTGGAGGGCCGCGAAGACCCGGAGGCTCGCTTCCAGATCGGCGCCGTCGATCTCGGCGAAGACGCGCGCGCGTAGCGTCGAGAGCTCGGCCTCGATCTGCTCGAACACCTGCCGGCCGCGCGGGGTCAGACCCAGCACCTTGGCGCGACGGTCGGACGGATCCTCGCGGCGGACCACGAGCCCGGCGGCGGCGAGCTGATCGAGGAGCCGGACCAGCGAAGGGCCCTCGATGCCGACGGCCTCGGCCAGGGCATTCTGGCGCGGCTCCTCGTCCATGCGGCCGATGATGATCAGCGGGTGCGCGGTGGCGTCGGACAGACCGTGCGCTTCCGCGACCGTGTTGGCCGCTCGGCGCCAGTGGCGGCCGGTGGTCAGCAGCGCGTGGGTGCAGGCCTGCTGCAGGCGCTCCCGCGTCTTCGGATCGTCGCTGTCGGGCATGGGCAAAGTCCACCGCCGCGAGGATCCGGCTGGATGATCGGATCAATCAGCTCGCATACTGATAGATAGCATCATATCGATTTGGCAAAGGAGGTCCTGCGAGGGGAGCAGGGTTGCGGGATACGAATGGGCGCACGCTTGTCCAGGGCGCATGCAGCGCCAGCGGAATGCGACCGGGGAATCAGCGCAAGGCACTGCGAAGCGTCCGTCTGATACCCCTTCCGGTGGAGCGCGCCGGTCGGAGCAGCCCGCCTCGTCATCGCGAGCGCAGCGTAGCGACCCAGGGCTGCGCAACGCTGAGCAATGTCGCGCTGTCCTGGGTCACTTCGCTGCACTCGTGATGACGGTGCAGCCTGAGCCGGCACGTTCGCAATGGAACCGCGCCTCTGCCCGCCCGTCAGGCCGGATGCGCGTTGTGGATCTGGTCGAAGTCGAGGGACGCCGTGTCGATCACGATCTGCGTCCGGCTGATGACCTCGAGCTTGCGCAGGATCTCGGAGACGTGCGCCTTCACGGTCGAGTCGCCGACCTGAAGCTCGTGGGCGATCTGCTTGTTGAGCTTCCCCTGCCGGATCATCATCAGCACCCGCAATTGCTGGGGCGTCAGCCGGGCGAGGCGCTCGGGCAGCGGCGCCTTCCTGCCCCGGGGCGCGGGCGCGCTGGCATCGGCCAGACCCGGCGGCAGGAACAGCGCGCCGCTCATCACCTCGGTGATCGCCCGGGTGAGCGTCGCCTTGTCCATGGCCTTCGGGACGAAACCCGCCGCCCCGTGCTGCAGGGCCTCGCGGACGATGCGCGGATCCTCGTGGCCGGAGACGATCAGGATCGGGATGCGCGGAAAGCTCGCCCGGATGGTGATCAGCCCGTCGAAGCCGGTCACGCCGCGCATGGAGAGGTCGAGGAGCGTCAGGTCGATGCCGCGGTTGCCCGCCAGCACCGCGCAGGCCGCCTCGATGCCGTCGGCCTCGTGCAGCACCGCCTCCGGATGCGCGAGGCGGATCGTGGCCGCCAGGGCGTCGCGGAACAGCGGGTGGTCGTCGACGATCAGGAGATGCACGGAGACCTCGGTCCTTCGCTCGAGATCCTCACAGGATCCGCCGAATACGCGGGCGGGAGGTCCGAAATTTGATGGAAGCGGCCCCGGGGCGCAAGCGGGTGTTGAGACGACCGCCCGTATCCCGAGGCCTGGGCGTGCCGGCGGGTAAGGCCGGCACGCTTTCAATTGACAGCCTTCAGCGCGAGGCCACCGTCTTCGGCAGCTTGAACGCCCAGAAGCTGCCGCCCTGGTTGATGCCGGCGGTGGACTTGGCGACCTCGCCGCCCCAGAGCGGCACCGCGCCGCCCCAGCCGGCCGCGACGCCGACCCACTGCTCGCCGTCCTGCTCCCAGGTGATCGGCGAGGACACCACGCCGGTGCCGACCTGGAACTTCCAGACCTCCTCGCCGGTCTTGGCGTCGAAGGCCTTCAGGAAGCCCTCGGGCGTGCCGGTGAAGACGAGGTTGCCCGCGGTGGTGAGCACGCCGGCCCAGAGCGGGGCCTTGTTCTTGTACTCCCACACGACCTTGCCGGAGGCCGGGTCGATCGCCTTGAGCGAGCCGATATGGTCGTCGAAGACCGGCTTGATGGTGAAGCCGGCGCCGAGATAGGCCGCGCCCTTCTTGTAGTTCACCGGCTCGTTCCAGATGTCCATGCCCCACTCGTTGGAGGGCACGTAGAACAGCTTGGTGTCGGGGCTGTAGCCGATCGGCATCCAGTTCTTGCCGCCGAGGAAGCTCGGCACCGCGAAGACCGACTTGCCCTTCTTGTCGTCGCCGGTGGCCTTGCTCGGGTCGCCGGGCCGGTTCTCGTCGTTGTAGATCGGGCGGCCGTTCTCATCGATGCCCTTGGCCCAGTTGATCTTCTCGACGAACGGCGTCGCCGAGATGAATTTCCCGTTGGTCCGGTCCAGCACGTAGAAGAAGCCGTTGCGGTCGGCGGTAGCGCCGGCCTTGATGGTCTTCCCGCCCTTGTTCAGGTCGAACGGCACGAACTCGTTGACGCCGTCGAAGTCCCAGCCGTCGTGCGGGGTGGTCTGGAAGCCCCAGACGATCTCGCCGTTGTCGGGGTTGAGGGCGAGGCGCGAGGAGGTCCACTTGTTGTCGCCCGGCCGGAGCCAGCTGTTCCACGGGCCCGGGTTGCCGGTGCCGAAGTAGATCAGGTTGGTCTCGGGGTCGTAGGTGCCGCCGAGCCAGGTGGCGCCGCCGCCGAACTTCCACATGTCGCCGGGCCAGGTCTCGTTGGTCTTGCCCGTCATGGTCGAGGGCTTGCCGTTGAGCTCGCCCATGTGGCCCTCGATCACGGGCCGCTTCCACACGACCTCGCCGGTCTCGGCGTCGCGGGCCTCGATCCGCCCGATCACGCCGAACTCGCCGCCGGACACGCCGGTGATGATCTTGCCCTTCACGATGATCGGGGCGGCCGTGTAGCTGTAGCCGGCCTTGAAGTCGTCGATGTCCTTGCGCCAGACCACCTTGCCGGTCTTGGTGTTCAGGGCGACGAGCTTGGCGTCGAGCGTGCCGAAATAGACGTTGTCCTTGTAGAGCGCGGCGCCGCGGTTCACCACGTCGCAGCAGGGCAGGATCCCCTCCGGCAGGCGGGCGTCGTATTCCCACTTCTTGTCGCCGGTGCGGGAGTCGATCGCGTACATGCGCGAATACGAGCCCGTGACGTAGATGATGCCGTCCTTGACCAGCGCCTGGCTCTCCTGCCCGCGCTGCTTCTCGCCGCCGAACGAGAACGACCACGCCGGCACGAGGCCCTTGATGTTGTCGCGGTTGAGGGTCTTCAGCGGGCTGAAGCGCTGGGCCTGCGGCCCGAGGCCGTAGGTGACGACGTCGCCGGGGGTCTTGGCGTCGTTGATGATGTCCTGCTCGCTCACCCCCTCGGCCATGGCCGGCAGGGCACCTCCCGCCACGAGGGAGGCGACGCCCACCGCGGCGAGAAACCGGGTCCGCATTCTCATGACGTGTCCTCCGTGATCGGCCCCGGTCCGCATGGCCGGAGCGCTCGGGCTTCGGCGCGGTCCGCTCGAGTCGCGGGGCGCCCCCTTGGAGAACGAAGCTATCGATGTTCTCAGAGAAGTCTTATTGGCCATTGGTCCAATAAGTCGACAGATTTGTTCAGCATCAAAACTGTATTAGGCAACACATGAAGGCGCGCCGGCTCGGCGCCGGCGCGAAAGCGGAGGCGGTCCGGAACTGCCGCGTGCCGGCCCTCGCCCGAAGAGCTACAATGTTCACACATCTTTGGCCGGGGCGCTCTCTCCTCCCCCTTGTGGGGAGGAGTTGGAGGTGGGGGTGGTTCAGGATGGGGCGCTGCGGTGCCTCCTGCACCACCCCCACCCCTGGCCCCTCCCCACAAGGGGGAGGGGAAAGCGCCCTTTAAGGCATTGGTGCCAAGCCGAGATGTATGGATCTGGTCGTTCGCAGAGCGGGGAAGGAGAATGCGCGTCGGCGTCTCTCAATACCCCTTCGGCGGCGTGTAGGTGACGCCGTAGGTCTCGCAGATCGCCTTGAGCCGCCCGTCCGCGTTGAGCGCGGTGATCGCGTCCCCGACCGCGTAGGCGAGGTCGCGGGAATCGGTCTTCACCGCGCCGCCGATCTCCCATCGGGTCTTGACCAGCCCCGTCGACGGGACCGTGGCGATCGGGTTGTCGTCCTTCGGCGCCTTGGCGGCGAACAGGGCGGCCTCGATCGCCGCGCGGGTGCCGGCCAGGATCGGCGCCTCGCCGGCGAGGTATGCCGTCGCGGCTTCCTCGAAGCTCTTGTAATGCTTCAGGTTCGGCCGGAATCGACCGCCCTGGGCGGTGAGCAGCATCAGGTCCGCGGCGCTCGTGCCCTCCAGGGCGACAGTCTGGTCGCCGATGTCGTCGAGCTTGTCGAAGCCTTCCAGCGCGCCCTTCCGGTAGGCGAAGGCGATCTCCTGCTCAAAATACGGGGCGGTGAAGAACACCTGATCGTTGCGCAGGGCGAGCTGCCGGTCGGTCGGCACGTGCAGCATCAGGTCGGCGAGCGGCGTGCCGGCGAGGTCGCCGCGCCACAGGTTCAGCCGCAGGTCGCCGTCGACGTTCTCGCCGGCATCGACCACGCGCAGGTCGAGCTTCACCTTCAGCGATTCGGCGATGGCCTGGGCCAGATCCGCGTCGATGCCCCGGGCCTTCTTCCCGACCTCGTCGGAGAACGGCGCGTTGTCGCCGTACACAGCCACCCGCAACGTGCCGTCGGCCACGACCTGATCGAGCGGACGCGCGCCCGCGTCCGGCGGCCGAAGCGTCAAAAGCAGCCCGCAGGCCAAGAGGAGGCGCGCGCTACTCCTCATGCTTCGACTCGATGTAGCTGCGGATCGCCCAAAGGCCTTCCTGCGAGATCACCCCGTCGAAGGCCGGCATCTTGGTCACGCCGTTGATGACCGCGCCGTGCTTCATGCGCTCGACGAAGTACTCGTCGCCTTCCTTGCCCTGCGGCAGGTAGCGGAGATCCGGCGCGAGGCCGCCGGAGATCATCTCCAGGCCGTGGCACCGGGCGCAGTTCTGGTTGAAGCCCGAGGCGCCGATCGAGATGGCGTGCGCGTCGCCCTTGTAGGGGTTCTCAGTGACCCATTCGGCGCCGAGCGGCTTCAGGCCGTCGGTCTTCACCGGCTGGGGCTGGACGTCGCCGTGACCGAAGGCGCCGCCGGCCCCCAGGACCAGGCCGAGCGCGACCAGCACGCCGCCCGCCGCCGTCTTCATCGTGCGCATCCGCCGCCTCCCATCGTCGTTGTGCGACGGTTAGCAAGGTCTGGGCGGCCGACCCATTATGCTTTGGTACGGATCGGCGAAGATTAGCAGATCCACGACTAATGTTGCACTGCATCAAGACTGATGGGTGCACCTTGGTCCAATATCCGCCCGCAGCAACCCGCCCCTAGAGTCCGCGCCAACGATCATGTCGGGGGGCACGGAGGAGACGGGCGAGGATGGTGTCCTCCGGTGCGCGGCGGGCCTGGACGTGCGGACGGACCCTCGCCGGCCGGCTGCTGCCGTGCGCCCTGATGGGTCTCGCGGGGATGTCAGTGGCCGGGGCCGCGACCCCGCCGGCGGGCCCGCCCCTCACGATCCACTACCTCGAGCGGCGGGTCGAGCGGCCGGTGCCGCTGAACAACGAGGATCCGATCCCGGACGACGAGGGCGCCAAGGGTGCGGAACTCGGCCTGAAGGATTCGAACGCGACGGGCCGCTTCCTCGGACTGGCCTTCGCCCTCGACACGAAGGTCGTCGAGCCGGGCGACGACATCCGGCAGGCCTTCCGGGCGCTTCCGGATCCGCGCCTCGTGGTCCTCAATGCGCCGGCCGCGGACGTCCTCGCACTCGCCGACCTGCCGGAGGCGAAGGGCAGCGTGCTCCTCAACATCGGTGCCCCGGACACGCGCCTGCGCGACGCGGACTGCCGCAGGAACCTGCTCCACGTCCTGCCCTCCCGCGCCATGCTGGCCGACGCGCTGATCCAGTTCCTGGCGTTCAAGCGCTGGTCCCGGATCCTTCTCGTGACCGGTCCGGCCCCGGGAGATGCGCTCTACGCCGAGGCGCTGAAGCGCAGCGCGAAAAAGTTCGGGGCGCGGATCGTCGCCGAGTCGCGCTACGACCCGCAGGGCGGCGATGTCCGCGACACGGCGTTGCGCGAGTTCGCCCTGACGACCCGCGGGCCCGAGCACGACGTGGTGGCGGTGGCCGACGAGGCCGGCGCGTTCGGCGCGAGCCTCAACTACAACACCGCGTCCCCCCGGCCTCTGGTCGGCACCCAGGGCCTCGCGCCGGCGGCCTGGGGCCGCCCCGTGGAAGCCTGGGCCGCGGTTCAGCTCCAGGGGCGGTTCCGGAAGCTCGCCGGCCGCGCCATGCGGCCGGTCGACTGGGCGGGCTGGATGGCGGTGCACGCGGTCGGCGAGGCCGCCGTGAAGGCGCGCAGCACCGAGGCCGCCGCGGTCCGCGGCGCCCTGACGGCACCCGGTTTCGAGGTCGGCGGCTTCAAGGGCCGGCCCCTGAGCTTCCGCACCTGGGACGGGCAACTGCGCCAGCCGATCTTCCTGCTCTGGCCCGGGGCCGTCACCGCGACGGCGCCGCTCGAAGGCTACCTCCACCACCGCACCGAACTCGACACCCTCGGCCTCGACGAGCCCGAGAGTGCCTGCCGGGCGTTTTCCGGGACGTCAGGATGAGCCGGCTCGCCCTCCTCGCATTCATGCTCTGCCTCGCGGCGCCCGCGCGAAGCGAAGAGATCTTCGTCTCGAACGAGCGCGACAACACCGTCTCGGTGATCGACGGCGACAGCCTGGAGGTTGTGCGCACCTTCCCTGTCGGCCGGCGGCCCCGGGGGCTGACCTTCTCGAAGGACGGCCGGTCCCTCTACGTCTGCGCAAGCGATTCCGACGCCGTGCAGGTGATCGACCCGGAGACCGGTCAGGTCCGCCACAACCTGCCTTCGGGCGAGGATCCGGAGCAGTTCGCCCTGGCGCCGGACGGGCACACCCTGTTCATCGCCAACGAGGAGAACGCCACCACTACGGTGGTCGACGCGCAGACCCGCAAGGTCCTGGCGCAGATCGATGTCGGCATCGAGCCGGAGGGCGTCGCGGTGAGTCCGGACGGGCGCATTGCCGTCACGACCTCCGAGACCACCAACATGGTCCATTGGATCGACACCAAGAGCCTGGAGGCGGTGGACGCGACGCCGGTCGGCCAGCGTCCGCGCTTCGCCGCCTTCACGGCGGACGGGTCGAGGCTCTGGGCGTCGTCGGAGATCGGCGGCACCGTCTCGGTGATCGACGTCGCCAGCCGCAAGGTGACCGAGACGATCGAGTTCGCCGTGAAGGGGATCGCGGCCGACCGGATCCAGCCGGTGGGCATCCAGTTCGCGAAGGACGGGCGCCACGCCTTCGTGGCGTTGGGTCCGTCGGATCGCGTTGCGGTGGTGGATACGGCCACCTTCAAGGTCGAGAGCTACATCCTGGTCGGCCGTCGGGTCTGGCAACTCGCGCTCAACGCGGCGGGCACGCGGGTCTTCACCACCAACGGCGTCTCGGGCGACGTGACGGTCATCGACGCCGAGACCTTCAAGCCGATCAAGACCGTGAAAGTCGGGCGCTTCCCCTGGGGCGCGGCGGCCCGTCCGATGAGTGCCGCGCAGGCGCCGGACGGGCGCGCCGCCGGTGCGACGCCGTGAGGTTTTTCCAAGCGGGGTGCCGCGGCACGCCCTCCCCCGCTGAGGCTACCGGGCTCACATGTCGGGTTCGGGGCCATCATCCGGTTGCCAAGGCTGGCGGTCCAGATCTCCCACGCGCTCTCCCTCCCCCCTCTGCGGGGGAGGGAAACGCGCGGGTTGCAGATCTGGGGCAGGAACTTCTGGAAACTACTCGCGATCCGTGGCGCATTCGGCAACCACCGCAGCGCGGGGTACGTCCTGCAAGCCGCGCTTCTCCTCCTCGTCCTGCTCGCGCACCCCGCCGCCGCCGGCCAGCTCGATCGCGCCGCCCTCGAAAGATACTTCCCGCCCCCGCTGGTGGTCGGAGAGAAGGACGACAGGCTCCCGGTCTGGCCGATCCTGAAGCAGCAGGCCGGGTCCTACGAGGTCTTCGCCTACGCGTTCGAATCCGTCGATCTCGCGCCGATCCCCGGCTTCGGCGGCACGCCCCCGACCTGCTGATCGCGCTGGCCCCCGACGGCACCTTCCGGGACGTGAAGGTCGTCTCGCACCACGAGCCGGTCTTCCTCGAAGGGCTCGGCTCCGAGCCGCTCTTCGCCTTCGTCGAGCAATATGCCGGCCTCTCCGCCCGGCAGGCGATCCGGGTGGGCCGGCCGAATGCCCGGGCCGCCGGCGCCGCGCCTCAGACCACGGTCGACGGCATCTCCATGGCGACGGCCTCGACGCGGGTGATCAACCAGTCGATCCTGGCTTCCGCACTGGCTGTCGCCCGCCAGAAACTCGGCTTCGGGGCAGCCAATGTCGGCCTGAAGGTCGAGGCCAAGCCCGACCACTACGAGCCGCTCACCCTCGCCGACATCCTCGCCCGAGGCTGGGCGAAGCGGCTGACGGTGACGAACACCGCCGCCGCCGAGGCCTTCAAGGGAACCGGGGTGGCGGATGCGTCCGAGGGGCCGCCCGACGCCCCCCTGACCGACCTCTACGTGGCCTGCCTGGATCCGCCGTCGATCGGCCGCAACCTGCTGGGGCAGACCCGCTACGACGCGCTGATGCGCGAGCTCGGCCCCGGCAACCACGCGATCATGGTGATCAGCGCCGGGCCGGAGGAGGCGCCCGAGAACCCGATCGGCGACCGCTTCGTGCTGGGCGCAGTCCCCGAGCGTCTGGCGCTGAGCCAGGGCGGCCTGATCGTGAATGCCCGCGACATGGCGGTGGAGCGGCGCGACGCCGGCCTTGCCGAGGGCCTGCCGCCCGGTCCCTGGACGATCCTGCGGATCGATCAGGCCGCCGGCTTCGATCCGTCGGCGCCCTGGATGCTGACCGAGACGATCGTCCGCGAGCGCGGGCAGATCCTGTCGGAGAAGATCGCCCGGACCTTCACGGTCGAGACCGCCCTGCCCGCCGACCTGTTCACCCGGCTCCGTCCGGATGACGGGCCGAGCTGGACCGACCCCTGGCGCGCGCGGGCTCCCGAACTCGGGTTGATCGGGCTGATGCTCGGGGTGTTGGTGCCGGTGCTGGCGCGCCAGCGCGGGCTGGTGGCGGACGCCCGTCGCTTCGCCGTCTTCCGCCTCGGCTTCCTGGCGCTGACCCTCGGCTTCGTCGGCTGGTACGCGCAGGCCCAGCTGTCGATCGTCACCCTCGTGGGCCTCGTGCGCGCCGCCACAATCACCCACGACCTCGCCTTCCTGCTCTACGATCCACCCTCTCTAGTGCTCTGGGCCTTCGCCCTCGCCGCCCTGGTGGCCTGGGGGCGCGGCACGTTCTGCGGCTGGCTCTGCCCGTTCGGGGCCCTGCAGGAATTCGCCGCGCTGCTGGCCCGGCCGCTGCGCATCCGCCAAGTTACGGTGCCGCCCGGCCTCGACCGGGCGCTGCGGGCCCTGAAATATGTCGTCCTCGCCGGCATCCTCGCCGCCGCGGCGGCGGGATCGCCGCTGGCCGACACATTGTCCGAGGTCGAGCCGTTCAAGACCGCCATCACCCTGTACTTCGTCCGGTCCTGGCCGTTCGTCGCCTACGCTGCCGGGCTGCTGGTGCTCAACCTGTTCGTCTACAAGGGGTTCTGCCGCTACCTGTGCCCGCTCGGCGCGAGCCTCGCCCTCCTCGGGCGGGTGCGGATCCTCGACTGGATCCCGCGCCGGGCAGAGTGCGGCTCTCCCTGCCAGCTGTGCAAGGTGCGCTGCCGCTACGGCGCCATCGCGCCCTCCGGTCGGATCGACTACGCTGAATGCTTCCAGTGCATGGACTGCGTGACGATCATCCACGATCCCGGGCAATGCGTGCCGCAGGTGGTGGCGCGCAAGCGCAGCCGCCGCGTCGCGCCCCGGCCGGTGGCCGTCGGGTGAGCGCGCCGGTCCGCTTCGCGCCCGGACGACGACGGATCCTCGTCGGGGCCGCGGGCCTCGCCGGCCTCGGCGGCCTCGCGGCGTTCCGCGCCGCGGCGGCGTCGCGCGGGCTGACCCTTCGCACCCGCGCCGGCCTCGCCTTCGGCACCACCGTGGCGCTGACCGCCGCGGCGCCCGATCCATCCGCCATCGAGGCCGCCCTGACCGACGGGTTCGCGGCGATGCGCGCCGTGGAGGCGTCCGCCAGCCTGTTCCGGGCCGACAGCGCCCTGGCGCGGCTCAACCGGGCCGGATCCCTGGAGGACCCCGACCCGCATCTGCGCACCCTGCTGCGCTTCGCCCTCGCGCTCGCGGCCGAGACGGATGGCGCCTTCGACCCGACCGTCCAGCCGCTCTGGCCGGTCTGGGCCGGCGCGGCCGCCCGCGGCGCGCGACCGGGGGACGACGTCCTCCGGGCAACCCTGGTGCGGATCGGTTGGCGGCGCGTGCAGGTCGGGCCGGACCGTATCGTCCTGGAACCCGGGACGGCCCTGACCCTGAACGCCCTGATCCAGGGCTACGCCGCCGACCAAGTCATGGCGGCGCTCCGGGCGCGCGGCATCGACGATGCCTTCGTGGATACCGGCGAGTTCGGCGCCGCCGGTGCCCATCCCGACGGCACCCCCTGGCGCCTCGGGCTGGCCGATCCGCGCCGTCCCGCCGAGATCGCCGCCGTGATCGTCCCGTTCACGGGCTTCGCCGCGACCTCGGGCGACTACAACATGAGCTTCTCGGACGATCGCGCCGACCACCACATCTTCGATCCGGCCACCGGCCGATCGCCGCGTGCCCTGTCGTCGGTGACGGTGACCGCGCCGAGGGGCCTCCTCGCCGACGGGCTGTCGACCGCCTGCATGGTCCTGGGGCGGGCGCGCGGCGCGGCCCTCGTCTCGGCTCATCCGGGCTGCACCGCGCGCTTCACCGACAAGGGCTGACACATCCCGCGCCTGCGCACGGGGCGAGGCCCGAACCGCGCCGCGCGCTCTGCCCTGGCGCTTAGGGCTCTACGGATCAGAACATCAATCTCCTGGGCGTGTGGACGCTTCGGATGACGCGTCCGCTGCGTCATCCCGGGGCGCCGCAGGCGAGCCCGGACTCGAAGGGGTACGCCGGAGGCTGGCAACCCAGAGCCGCCGACAGTGCTGAGCTTTGGCAGGTCGGCGTGTTGGGATCCCGGGCTCCGCTGCGCGGCCCCGGGATGACGAACGTGGAGCGATTGCGGGCTCCGCGCCTCGAAGAATGAGATCGAGGTTGTTGGGCCGCGCAGAGACCAAAACTCCAGCCTGCCGAACTATAAGGCCCTGGCGGGCGCGATGGTTCTACGGGGTGTGCGATCCGCGGCGCAGGCCCTGCATGCGTCCGGACCCGAGACGACCGTCAGGAGAACGCGCGTGACAGAAGCAGCCGGGCCGTACTGGCCGACGGAGGTCTGGGCGGAGCAGGACCCGGGAGCGGCGGGGCTCGATGCCGGGCGGCTCGCGGACGCCGTCGCCTTCGCGAAGACGCACGAGAGCGCATGGCCGCGGAGCCTGTACTATCCCGACGGCCGCTATGTCGGGATCGTCGAGTGGAACGAGACCGGCCCCTGGAGCGCCATCGCCGGACCGGTGCACGAACGCGGCGGCCCGGCGGGCGTCATCCTGAAGGGCGGCCGCCGCGTCGCCGCCTGGGGCGATACGCGCCGGCCGGACATGACCTTCTCGATCGCCAAGAGCTATCTGGCGGTGCTGGCCGGTCTCGCGCACGACGACGGCCTGATCCCCGACGTGGACGCGCCGGTGCGCGACAGCGTGCCGGATCCGCTCCTCGACGGCCCGCATAACGGCGCGATCACCTGGCGCCACCTTCTGCAGCAATCGAGCGAGTGGCAGGGCATTCTGTTCGGCAAGTCCGATCAGGTCGACCACTTCCGGCAGATCGGCCCGGGGGCCGACAACAGCCGCAAGGGCGAGAGGCGCGCGCTGCAGCCGCCGGGCACGCACTACGAGTACAACGACGTGCGGGTGAACCTGCTGTCCTACTGCCTGATGCGCCGGTTCGGCCGCGCTCTGCCCGAGGTGCTGCGCGAGCGGATCATGACGCCGATCGGCGCGTCCCGGGATTGGTCCTGGCACGGTTACGACAACGCCTGGGTCGAAGGCGACGGCGAACGGATCCAGTCCGTGCCGGGCGGCGGCCACTGGGGCGGCGGCCTGTTCATCGGCGCCGACGACCACGCCCGCTTCGGGCTCCTGATCGCTAGCGGCGGCGCCTGGAACGGCCGCCGGCTGCTGTCGGAGCGCTGGATCCGCGCCATGCTGACCCCCTCGCCGACCCTGGACAGCTACGGCTACCTGTGGTGGCTGAACCGCGGCGCGGCCGCCAAGCCGCAGCTCTCCGCCTCGGCGTTCAGCGCGCTGGGCGCCGGCAACAACGTGATCTGGTGCGATCCGGAGCACGACCTCGTCGCGGTGCTGCGCTGGATCGACAAGGTGGCCCTGGACGGCTTCCTGCTCCGCCTCGCGGCGGCGCTGCCGGACTAAGGCTGCGCCAGGGCCGCGATGGTCTCGGCCATCGCGCGCGCCCGCGGGACGAGGCTCCCGACCTCCAGATACTCCTCGGGCGAGTGCGCCTTGCCGCCCACCGGGCCGACGGCGCACAGGGTCGGGCAGCCGACGCTGGCGGTGAAGCCGGAATCGGCGCAGCCACCCGTGAATTCGCCCTCGACCGGGATGCCCTGCGCCGCGCTCACGCGGGCGTAGGTCTCGAACAGCGCGCGCGAGGCCGCGTCCTGCACCAGCGGCAGGAATTCGCCCTTGATGGTGAGGTGCGCGGTGGTGCCCGGCACCGTGGAGGACGCCACGATCGCGCCGATCCGGCCCATCGCCGCCTCCCGGTCGGGCGGCGTCACGTAGCGCAGGTCGATCTCGCAGGTCGCCCGGGGGGCCACGGTGTTCACCGACTGGCCACCCGAGACCAGCCCGACATTCACCGTCGTGCCGCGGTCGAGATCGGTGATCGCGTGGAGCGCGACGGTCTTGTGGGCGAGTTCCAGGATGGCGCTGCGCCCGTCCGCGTAGTTGCCGCCGGAATGGGCCGCCTTGCCCGACACCGCGAGCTGCATGAACACCCCGCCCTTGCGGCCGGTGACGACGTTGCCGGTTGGGCGGCCGGGCTCGGAATTGAGCACCGCCCGGGCACCGCGGGCGGTCTCCTCGATGATCGGCCGGCAAGCCGGGGAGCCGATCTCCTCGTCGCTGGTGAACAGGCCGACCAGCGGCACCGGCGCGCCGCCGGCCCGATGGTGGGCCGCCAGCACGAAGGCGTTCATCACGAGGCCCGCCTTCATGTCGGCGACGCCCGGCCCGTAGGCGCGGCCCTCGGCGATCCGGAACGGGCGCTCCCCGGCCTCGCCCTTCGGGAAGACCGTATCGCGATGACCCATGAGCACGACCGGGCGGTTGCCGCCCCCGGATCCGGCGACCTGGGCCCGCAGCGCGTCGCCGTAGCCCACCACGGGGATCGTGGTGACCGGGATGCCTTCTCCGGCGAGGAACGCCGCGATGCGGGTGCCGACGGCGTCGACGCCCGGCTTGTCGTAGGAGCCGGAATCGATGTTCACCAGATCCTCGAGGAGGGCCAGCATGGCGCCCTCCTGCCCGTCGAGCCAGCCGAGGGCTTCGGTCTCACGTGTGGCCATGAAGGTCCTCGTACGGGTCTGTCGGAACCGCTCGCAGAGACGGCGCCGCGTCCGAACGAGCCGCCGCTGGGGTCGGCCGCGCCTACTCCACCGTCACCGACTTGGCGAGGTTCCGCGGCTGGTCGACGTCTTTCCCCATGAACACCGCCGTGTGGTAGGCCAGCAGCTGGATCGGCACCGCGTAGACGATCGGCGCCACGGTGGCGTTGACCGCCGGCATGGTGAAGGTTGCGAGCGTGTCGAGCCCGTGCTCGGCCGCGCCCTGAGCGTCGCCGATCAAGACGATGCGCCCGCCACGGGCGGCCACTTCCTGCATGTTGGAGACCGTCTTCTCGAACACCGCGTCGTGGGGCGCGATGACGATCACCGGCACGCTCTCGTCGATCAGCGCGATCGGCCCGTGCTTCAGCTCGCCCGCCGCGTAGCCCTCGGCGTGGATGTAGCTGATCTCCTTGAGCTTCAGCGCGCCCTCCAGCGCCATCGGGTAGCTGGTGCCGCGGCCGAGATAGAGCACGTCCCGCGCCTTCGCGACCTCCCGGGCCAGCCCCTCGATCGCCGATTCGTGCGTCAGCGCCTCGGCCATCAGGCCCGGCGCCTTGATCAGGCCGTCGACCAGGCGCCGCTCGCCCTCGGCGTCGAGCGTGCCCCGCGCCCGGCCCGCCGCGATGGCGAGGCAGAGCAGCACGGTGAGCTGGCAGGAGAACGCCTTGGTGGAGGCCACGCCGATCTCGGGCCCGGCGAGGGTCGGCATCACCACAGAGGATTCCCGCGCGATGGTCGAGGTCGGCACGTTGACCACGCAGAGCGTGTGCTGGCCTTGGCTCCTGGCGTAGCGCAGCGAGGCCAGCGTGTCGGCAGTCTCGCCCGATTGCGAGATGACCAGCGTCAGGCCGTCCTTCTCCAGGGGCGCCTCGCGGTAGCGCGCCTCGGAGGCGACGTCGATCTCGACGGGCAGGCGCGCCACCTGCTCGAACCAGTAGCGGGCGACGAGGCCGGCATAGTACGCGGTGCCGCAGGCAGTGATGTAGACGCGGCTGAGCTTGGCGAAGTCGAAGGGCAGCGCCTCCGGAAGCATCACCCGCCCCTGCGCCATGTCGACGTAGTGGGCGAGCGTGCGGCCCACCACCTCGGGCTGCTCGTGGATCTCCTTGGCCATGAAGTGGCGATACTCGCCCTTGTCGATCCGGTAGGCCTGCGTGGCGATCTTCTGGCGCGGACGCTCGACTGTCGCACCGGACGCGTCGCGGATCTCGGCGCCGGCCCGGGACAGGATCGCCCAGTCGCCCTCGTCGAGATAGGTGATCGCGTCGGTGAAGGGGGCGAGCGCCAGGGCGTCGGAGCCCAGATAGGTCTCGCCCGGGCCGAAGCCGATGGCCAGCGGCGCGCCGTGGCGGGCGCCGATCAGCAGGTTCTCCTCGCCCGCGAAGATGAAGCCCAGGGCGAAGGCGCCGCGCAGCCGCGGCAGGGCGGCGGCCACGGCCTCCACGGGGGCCATCTGCCGGTCCATGTTGCGGCTGACCAGCTGGGCGACGACCTCGGTGTCGGTCTCGGTCTCGAAGACGATGCCGTCGGCCTCGAGTTCCTGCTTCAATTCGCGAAAATTCTCGATGATGCCGTTGTGGACGACGGCCAGACGCTTGGTGGCGTGCGGGTGGGCGTTGGTCTCGTTGGGCCGCCCGTGGGTCGCCCAGCGGGTGTGGCCGATGCCGATCGTGCCGGTGAGCGGCTCCTGATGCAGCCTGGCCTCCAGGTTGACGAGCTTGCCGGAGGCGCGGCGGCGCTCCAGGCGCCCGTGCTCCAGGGTGGCGATGCCGGCGGAGTCGTAGCCGCGGTATTCGAGCCGCCGCAGGGCCTCGATCACCTGCCCCGCCACCGCGTCGCGCCCGACGATGCCGACGATGCCGCACATGGAAAAGTCTCTCGCTTCGACGCCCGGATCGTCGCGCGGGCTTGCCGCGCAAGGCCCGGGCCACCCCGGTCAGGATGGGGCCAAGCCCGACTTGTACCGGATCGAGGGCGCGCAGGGCCAGTCCCAGTCCGGGCGCCCCGTCAGGACCCCTTCCCGCGCCGGGCCTTCTCGGCCTGCAGCGCCGCCCGCTTGTCCCGGGCCCAGCCCGGCTTCACCGCCTGCCGCCCCCGGGCGACCGCCATGGCGTCGGCCGGCACGTCGTCGGTGATCACCGAGCCCGAGGCCACGTAGGCCCCCTCCCCCACGGTGACGGGCGCCACCAGGGCGGAGTTCGAGCCGATGAAGGCGCCGGCGCCGATCGTGGTCCTGTGCTTGAGCACGCCGTCGTAATTGCAGGTGATCGTGCCGGCGCCGATATTCGCCTTGGCGCCGATCTCGGCGTCGCCCAGGTAGGTCAGGTGCGCGGCCTTGGCGCCGGCGCCCATCCGGGCGTTCTTCAGCTCGACGAAGTTGCCGAGTTCCGCGCCCGCCTCCAGCACTGCGTGGCCGCGCAGCCGCACGAACGGCCCGATCTTCACCCCGGCCTCCAGGCTGGTCTCGGTGAGATGCGCGAAGGACCGCACCGTACACCCGTCCGCCACCCGCACGCCCGGCCCGAAGACCACGTTGGGCTCGACGATCACGTCGCGCCCCAGCACCGTGTCGTGGCTGAGGAACACCGTCTCCGGGGCGATCAGGGTTGCGCCGCCCAGCATGGCGCTGCGGCGCAGCTGTGCCTGGATCGCGGCCTCGGCCACGCTGAGCTGAACCCGGTCGTTGACGCCCTGCGCCTCGGCCTCGTCCACCGGGACCACGGTGACCGCGAGGCCTTCGGCGACCGCCAGGGCCACCGCGTCGGGCAGGTAGTACTCGCCGGCGGCGTTGTCGTTGCCGATGCGCGTGAGCAGCGCGAGGGCGTGCCGCCCTGAGAGCGCCATCAACCCGGCGTTGCACAGGGTCACGGCCCGCTCGGCCGCGCTCGCGTCCTTCTCCTCGCGGATCGCCAGGACACGGCTGCCCTCGGTGAGGACCCGGCCATAGCCGGTCGGTACCGGTGCCTCGAAGGCCAGCACCGCGACGGCGGCGTCCTCGGAGAGCGGCGCGCGCAGGCGCAGGAACGTCTCGGCGGTGATCAGCGGCGTGTCGCCGAAGGCGATGACCACGTCGTCGTCCGGATCGGCCAGGATCTCCCGGGCCGCCAGAACCGCGTGGGCCGTGCCCAGCCGCTCGGCCTGGGGGAAGACTCGCGCTCCCGGGGCCTGCCGTGCGATCTCGGCGGCGACGTCGTCGCGGCCGGGCTCGGCCACCACGGCGATCCGGCCCGCGCCCGCCGCCTGCACGGCGGCCAGCACATGGCCGAGCATGCTCCGCCCGGCGATCCGGTGCAGCACCTTCGGCAGGTCCGAGCGCATCCGCGTGCCCTTCCCGGCCGCGAGCACGATGGCGGTGAGGTTGCGCGGGGGCGTTCCGGTCGGGGTCATCGCGGGTCCAGGCGTCGTTATCCGGCGCCGTGGATGGGCCGGACGCGCGCCCGGCGCAAGTCCGGTCAGGTCGTCAGCGCAGCGCCATGGCGCTCTGATGGCCGGATCCGTGGGCGAAGTGCTCGCGGCGCCGCTCGATCGAGCTCGGGATCCGCAGGGATTCCCGATACTTCGCCACCGTGCGGCGGGCGATGTCGACGCCCTCCCCGCGCAGCTTCTGGACCAGCGCGTCGTCGGAGAGCACGTCGTCCGGCGCCTCGCCGTCGACGAGCTGCTTGATGCGGTGGCGCACGGCCTCGGAGGAGTGGGCCGCCGCCCCTGCCGCGCCGGGGATCGCCGCGGTGAAGAAGTACTTCATCTCCAGCGTGCCGCGGCTGGTGCCGATCGCCTTGTTGGAGGTGACCCGCGAGACGGTCGACTCGTGCATGCCGATGGCCTCCGCCACCGTCTTCAGGTTCAGCGGCCGCAGGTGCGTGACGCCGTGGACGAAGAATCCGTCCTGCTGGCGCACGATCTCGGTGGCGACCTTCAGGATGGTGCGGGCGCGCTGCTCCAGGGAGCGCGTCAGCCAGTTGGCGTTCTGCAGGGCCTCCGACAGGAAGGCCTTGTCGCCGTCCGCGGAGGCGTTGCGCGAGACCCGGGCGTAGTAGCTCTGATTGACCAGGACGCGCGGGAGCGCCTCGCTGTTCAGCTCGATCAGCCAAGACCCGTCGGGGGCGGCCCGCACGTACACGTCGGGCACCAGCACCTCTACGGCGCTTGACCCGTAGGCGCGGCCCGGCTTCGGGTCGAGGCGGCGGATCTCGCCCAGCATGTCGACGAGATCCTCGTCGTCCACGCCGCAGAGGCGGCGCAGCGCGGCGAAATCGCGCTTGGCCACGAGGTCGAGGCGCGAGACCAGCGCCTCCATGGCCGGGTCGAACCGGTCGCGCTCGCGCAGCTGGATCGCGAGGCACTCGGCGAGGTCCCGCGCCGCAACCCCGGGCGGGTCGAAGCTCTGCACCAGGGTGAGCATCCGGGCGACGATCGCCGGATCGGCGCCGAGCCGCTCCGCCACGCCCTCGACCGTCTCGCGCAGGTATCCGGCCTCGTCGACGGCGTCGATCAGGAACCCGCCGATCAGCCGCTCCATCGGCACCCGGGTCGCCAGCTCGAGCTGGCTCGCCAAGTGGTCGCGCAGGGACGTCTCGGCCGTCAGCGTGGCCTCGAAATCCGGGGCCTCGGCGTCGAAGCTGCCCCCGGTGCTGCCATAGGGCGGCGGGGTCAGCGAGAGCATGTCGCCGCCGCCCGCCTCGCGCGCCTGAACCGGCGCCTCGTCGGGGAAGACGTTGTCGAGCCGCGTGTCGAAATCGCCCTCGATCTCGCCCCGGCTCGGGTTCAGGTCCGTCGAGAGCCACGATTCGGGCTCCGGCGCCTCGAAGCCGTCCGAGCCGGCCTCGTCCGGGTGATCGCCCGCGGCAGCGCTCTCGACCGGGGCCGGCGCCTCTGTCGCCTCGGCGCGCTCGAGGAGCGGATTGCGCTCCAGTTCCGCCTCGACATAGGCTGCGAGATCGAGCTGCGAGAGCTGGAGGAGCTTGATCGCCTGCAGGAGCTGCGGCGTCATCACCAGGGCCTGGCCCTGACGCACTTCCAGCCGTTGCACCAAACTCATGCGAGGCCCCGATTGCCCGTCCGACGCCGTACACCAGCCGGAGACGCGTCGCCCACGGCATGGTTCTTGCTTCTCTCGTCCTCGAACCTCTAGCGGGATCGGAGACGCGCGTCAAAGGACGGCGGCGCTCACGCGTGTTGGCAACCCTGCGGTGGGGGAAGCGCGTGGCGTAGCGGCCACATCGTGACCGCCGGACCCACAGTATCGGCCCCGGGCTTAACGAAACTTTGTCGCGACCGCGATCTCATCACGTCGCAGCCAGTGTTCGCGGCCATTCAGCTGCCGAGCTTCTGTGTGACACCGGACGGTTTGTGGTTGGCGCCCAGTATTCGCTCGCCTTTGCGCGGTTAGCCGATCATGGCTCGGAGGAACGCTCCGGACCGCGGGGTCGAACCGGTGTGCGCGTCGATTGCCGCGTGCCCGATCGCGATGGCTCATCTGAACCGGTATCCGGCTGCCCTTTCCGGGGCGGATGGCGCGCTTCGCGAACCGGATCTCGAGCACATCGATTTGCCGCTCTGTCTGATGCTCGTGGAGCCGGGCAGCACGATTCCCCACGCGGTGTTCATCGAGACCGGCCTGTGCTCGGTGGTCTCGAACCCAAGAGATGGCAGCCGGATCGAGGTCGATTGTTCGGCCAGGACGGCATGGCGATCCCGGCGCTGATGCTGGGGGCCGATACCGTGCCGTACCAGATCCTCATGCAGGTCGCCGGGCGCGGACACCGAATCACCGTCCGGCCCTGCGCGCCGCCAGCGCGGCCAGCCCATCGCTGCGCGATCTCTCGCTGCACTACAGGCAGACTTTCATCGTGCAGGTCGCCCAGACCGCCGTCGCCAATGCCGGCAGGGGAGCGGCTCGCGCGCTAGCTCCTGACGTATCTCGACCGGCAGGACGGCGACGACCTCCCGGTCAACCACGAGTTCCTCACGATCATGCCGGGCGTGCGACGGCCCACCGTCACGGTGGCGATCCACACGCTGGGGGGCGCGGGCCTGATCCGGGCGCGGCGTGGGCAGATCAGGGTCATCGACCGCGGGCGGCTGGAGGAGGCCGCCGGCCAGACCTACGGGCCTGCGGAAGCCGGGTATGAGCGCCTGATCGATCCGATGCGCACCGGTCGCGACGCGATGGTCTGATCGGCTGCCGCGCCGACCCGGCGGTGCCGCCCAGATTCCAGGCTTCCCGACCCGGTGGAGGCGATTGACAGGCGATAGCCTCGACCCTCGAAGCCGCGACGATCGCGCTTTCGTGCGCGCGCTCCGTGCGCTGCCCGGCCTCGCGATTTCTCTCAGGAAGTGTATGATTTTAGACGCAGGTTTCGTGTCCGTCTGAGTCCGCGCAGGCTGGCCAAGGGTCCTGAACGCCCATCTCGGCTCGATCTCAGCAGGCCGCTCCTCCGCCAAATGTCCGATCGGATCGCTTCACACAGGTTAGCGACAGCACCCCAGGGCGGGGTCACGGTCCGGATCCGTTCGTGAGGTCCTGCGCCGTGCGCTACTTCACCGATTTCATCGACAATCAGGGAGTGTCCCGGGACGAGGACGGCCTGGACTTCGCCGGCGAGCGGGAGGCCTGCCTCTCGGCCGCGGAGGCGCTGGTCGAAGCCGCCCACGACCTGCTCCGGGTCAAGCCGAAGCAGCCGCACGGTGCCGGGCCCGTCGATCTGCGGCTGGAGGCGCAGGTTCGGGACGAGGCGGACCGCGTCGTCTTCCGCGCCTGCCTCGCGCTCGATATCGAATGGCCCGGCCGGGCCGGCTGATCCGGACGTCCCGCCTACCAGCCGCAATTCGGCATCGGCGGCTGGGCCTTCGCCAGCGCCGACTTCGCGATCTGCACCATCGGTCCCCAGGCGTATTTCTGCGCGTACGGGGTGACGTTGGTGAACAGGCAGCCGAGCTGGAAATGGGTCGCGCCCATCTCCCCGGAGAAGCTCATGCAGTCCAGGAACGTCCAGGTCTTGGGCACCGGCGTCATCGACCGCCAGCGGGGCATCGCCACGGGCGCGCAGACCTTCACCGCCCCCGTCCCGTCATCCGCGTTCAGGGCCTCTCCGGAGGTCTGCGCGGTCGCCGGGCCCGCGACGGCCAGCAGGAGCAGCGACGCGCAGGCCAGGTGCGGCGTGCGCGGTGGCGCGAAGCGGGGTCGGATCATCGGTTCAACGCATCGTCCGCCAGAGCGTCGCGAGAATCGCGAAGCCGATGAGGTTGTAGAGGATTGCCCACAGCCACACACCCCGAACGGCCCAGCTCGGCTGGCGCGGCTTCGGCCGGCCGGGACGGGAGCGGTGGCGATCTTCCGGCGTCGGCCAGATCGCGCTCTTGGGCGCCTTGAGCAGCCGCGTCAGCGCCTCGGGCAGATGCGGGCCGGGCGGTCGTTCGCCGTTCATGGCGGCCTCGATGCGGCGGGCGGCAGGGCCGAGGCGGAGCTTCTACCGGCGACCAGCCCGTCCCGGCAATGCGCCCAATCCGCCCCTCACAGGACGGTCCCGGGCGCCTCCGGATCGTAGCGGTAGGCCCAGGTCTCGGAGAGCAGGCGTCCGCCGGACTTGAGCTGCAGCCGCATCTCCACCGGTTCCGGCCCCTCGGCGTAGACCTTGAGGAAGACCCGCCACGGGCTCGGCTTTCCGTAGGGCGCGGAGGTGGCGCCAACCTCCGCGGCGCTGCCCCGCGAGAGCGTCAGCGCCACCTCGGCCTTCTCCGGATCGAGGCCCGCGAGGGCCGCGCCCTCGAATTCCAGCACGAACTGGCGCACGAGGTTCGCGCGCCCCGGCTTCCGGTCGGCCTCGGCCAGCCAGGAGCCCTTCGTGGCCCGCGTGGCCACGCAGCGGGCGAGGTCCGTGGCGACCGGCTCCGCGGCGGTCCAGCGCAGGCGATAGGCGAAGCTGCGGTCGGTCCCGGCCGTGGGCGGGTCGGCCGGCACCCAGAGGGCGACGATGTTGTCGTCGGTCTCCTGATGGGTCGGGATCTCCACGAGCTGGACGCTGCCCTGTCCCCAATCCCCCTGCGGCTCGACCCAGATGTCGGGCCGGTTCTCCTCGAAGCCGTCGTCGATGTAGTGGTCGAAGGCGCGGTCGCGCTGGAGCAGGCCGAAGCCCCTGGGCGACCGGTCCGCGAAGGCGCTGACGCTGAGGCGCGGCGGGTTGTTGAGGGGCCGCCAGATCAACTCGCCCGCGCCGGTCTGCATCAGCAGGCCGTCGGAATCGTGGACCTCGGTCCGCCAGTCGCTGGCCAGGAACCGGCTCATGCCCTCCGAGTACCAGAGCATCGAGGTCAGCGGCGCCAGGCCGAACCGCTCCACGGTCCGGCGCATGTAGAGGGTGCAGGCCACGTCGATCACGACGTGGGGCGCCTTGCGGGCCACGAACCGGTAGGCCCCCGTGAGGCTCGGCCCTTCGAGCAGGGCCAGGACGGTGACCGCACCCTCCGCGGCCGGACTGACGTAGAAGCGCGTGAAGACCGGGAACTCCTCGGTCTTCCCCGGGCCGGGCGCGGTATCGATGGCGATGCCCCGGGCCGAGGCGCCGTACTGCTCCCCGTCGCCCGCGGCGCGGAAATAGGAGGCGCCCAGGAAGGCCAGCCAGTCGCCGTCGTCGCCGGACTGGCCGGCCGGGGCCTTCTGGAACCGGAACCCCGCGAAGCCTGCGCCGTCCGGGACATCCTTGGCGGGATTGCCCGAGGGATAGGTGAACAGGTCGTGGGTGTAGATCACCGCGCGGGCCTGCCCGCCCTCCAGGGCGTAGACCTTCACGGGGTGCCTGAAGAAGTTGCCGAGGTGGAAGAACGTCACCGGGTACGGGCTGTCGGCGTAGAGGGCCCGGCCGGGCGGATAGCGGATCTCCTGGAGCGGCCCGTAGGTCAGGGCATCGAGCGCCGCCGAGGCCGGCGCCTCGGGCGGCGGCGTGTAGGGCCGGTCGCGCAGCGTCCGGGCGAGGTCCTTCAGCCGGTCGAAGTCCATGGGCTCCGGCGCCCCCAGGCGCGGCCCGCCGGGCGCGGCGAGCGCGCGGCCCGCCAGCGGCGAGAGGGCGAGGAGACCGAGGGCGGTCATGACGCGACGCGTGATCAAGCTGGTGTCCCGCAGAGCTGGCCGGATCCCGCGACGCGCGGGCCCCTGAGCCGACGTACCGCAGCCGGTCCGCGCGTCGGCCGCTCGGGAACCTCACGGGACGCGCATGCGTGCTGCGGCGCCGCAACCTCGCGCGCGCGAGCTGAACGCTGCCGGAACGCGCCGGCGCGGCCTATTCCGGCGTCACGCCATCGCACGAGAGGGGCCACGCTTCGTCGGCCTGATGGTCCGGCACCGTGCGATTTTCGTCTCCGGTGCGCCGATCGCTCAATCCTCCTGTGCGGGAGGCGTCGCAGTCACGCCCGCGGTCATTCCGGGGCCGCGCAGCGGAACCCGGAATTGCGATCCGCGGCCGGGCCAGGATCCTGCGCGCCGAAATCTTGCGCGCCAAGATCTTCACCGCGCGCGGTTCCGGGTTCCGGGCCCGCCTTCGGCGCCCCGGAACGACGGAGCGGATCCCCGGTCGTAGATCATCAACGCAGAGGTAAATCGTCCGGAGCGTCAAAGCCCAAGCCCATCGGCACCGAGCCCCCGTGCGGCGCCCGCGGATCTCAGCGAGGCGGCGTCCCTGTATGCCCGACGGGACAGTCCGTGACGGTCCCGGAAGCGCCGGGAGAAATGCGCCGGGCCGAAGAAGCCGCACTCGTACGCCAGGGTGCCGATCGGCAGATGCACGCTGGCCGGATCCGTCAGGCGCTGGGCCGCGACCGTCAGGCGGCGCGTCCAGATCCAGTCGGAGGCGTGATGGCCCCGCTCGTGGAACAGCTCCTGCAGCCGAGGCCGAGAGACGTCGTCTGGCACCCTATCGCGCCACGGGACGCCGTTGGAAGGCCAGAAGTCCCGCCGAATAAACCAGCGAGACCAGCAGGGCCGCCGCGAGGGCGAGAACGGCGCCGAGCGGTTGGATGAGCAGGTGGAGCGTCAGCAGGGTCAACCCGAAGCCGAACACGCCCCGGATCGTGATGCTCGCCAGACGGGCCATCGCGGCCCCGCCCACACGCCGGTGCAGGATCACGAACGTGCTCGTCAGGGTGACCGGGTAGGCGGCGATGACGCCGGTCCGCGCGGGACCCAGGGCCGTGCTGAGGGCGAGGAGGCTCGTCACGAACAGGGCCACGGCGGCCGCCCGGACGATGAGGTCGCGCGGGCGCGGCCTCGCGACGACGGCGCTGCGGGCGAGGACGGTCGCGGCCGGCCGCGTGGTGGCGGCACCAGCCCCGTACACGGCCGCGTTCAGCAGGAACGCCGTGAGGGGCGTCCACGACACGGCCGAGATCGGTACGGCCGCCGCGAGCCACGCCAGCGCGGCCGGGCCCAGCGCGCGGAGCAGGCTCCGGTCGGTCGCCCGCCGGGCGTAGACGATGAGGAACAGGCCGGTGGCGGCATTCGCCGCGAAGCCGTTCAGCGCCGCCGCGGCCACGAAGGCGGTCTCGTGTTCGAGGACCATGAACACGTAGACCGGCCCGGCGGTGACCGGCAGGCTGATGATGAGCGCACCCCAGACCGGTCCGAGCAGTTCCGCCAGCACCGAGGCGAGCACCACGACCGTGCCCGACGTCAGCGCCCGGACCAGGGCCGTCACCCAAAACGCCGCCACGATCGTATCCCATTCCTCGCGCCGTCGCGCAGGCCGGCGCTGGATCGCCCTCCCCCGGCGCGGTCGGCCTGCGCGCCGCGCCGCGGGTCTTGGCAGGCGAGGAACGCGGCACGGTGTCGTAGAAGAGCGGCTGCGCTGCGGCTAGGGCGGCGAACCACACAGGCCAGGGCCTGTCACGTCCGGGAAAGCGGCGGCCGAACCTGCACCTGCCCCTTCCGGATGGCAGCGGCCGTCCCGGACCCGTCGCGTCCGCTCAGCTCCGCGGGCCGCAGGCGCCGGAGCTGCCGTCGGTCGCCCAGAGATTGGCGCCGCCCCCGGGCGCGCACTGGCCCGGCAGCGCCAGCGTGATCAGCTTGGACAGTGTCCGCGCTTCATCCTCGCCGTAGCCGATCTCGCCCACCATGCGGCCGGTCTTGTCGAAGAGCGCGACGGTGGCGGAATGATCCAGGGTGTAGTCGCCGTCCTTCGCGGGCACGCGCCGGTAGGTGACGTGGTACGCGTCTGCCATGCGGGCGACCTGATCGGGCGTGCCGACGAAGCCGCGGATGCGGGGATCGAACGAGGCGAGGTATTCGCGCAGGGTCTCGGGGGTGTCGCGCTCCGGATCGAGGGTGACGAAGACCACATTGAGGCGATCCGCGTCGCGGCCCATCCGGCCGAGCGCGCCCGACAGGGTCGCGAGCGTCGTCGGGCAGACCTCGGGACAGTGGGTGAAGCCGAAGAACAGCGCGGTGGGCTTGCCGAGGAGATCGGCCCGGCTCACCGGTCGCCCGTCCAGGTCCGACATCGCGAAGGACCCGCCGACCCGGCGCGGGTGGCTGAACTGCGAGCCCTGCTGCAGGACGATCGCGCCCGTGCCGGCGGCGACCACGGCGACGAGGGTGGCGGAGGCGAAGAGGGCGAGCGGGCTCGGTGCCATGCGGTGACCTGGGATGGCGCGTCGATGCCCCGAATATGGGGTGCCTGTCGATGGCCGCGATGCCGCGGGAGCCCGGGAACCCGCCCCGGCAAGGCCGGTTGGCCGGAGACAGGCGGTCCCGGCAATCCGTTCCGACGCACCGGATGCGCGCGACGCCGCCTCATCCTCCGAGACAGGCACGGGAGACGCCGCAGATGGCCCAGCAGATTCCCGTCGATCCCAAGGCCCGCGCGGACGATCCCCACGCCGACGCCGCGCGGGACGACGCCACCCACGCGATCACCGATGACGTCGCCTATCAGCGCAACATCCTGGTCAACGTCGTGTTCGTTGGCGCGCCGGGGGCCGGCGACCGCGGCTGGGTCCTGGTCGACGCGGGCGTGCTGGGCGCGAAGCGGGCGATCCGCGCCGCGGCCGAGGCCCGGTTCGGCGCCGGCGCGCGGCCGTCCGCGATCGTCCTGACCCACGGGCATTTCGATCATGTCGGCGTGCTGGAGGATCTCGCCGGGGAATGGGACGTCCCGGTCTACGCGCACGCCCTGGAGCGGCCCTATCTCGACGGCAGCGCCGCCTATCCGACGGCGGACCCGAGCGTCGGCGGCGGCCTGTTCGGCCGACTCTCGCCGCTCTTTCCGACGAAGCCGGTCGACGTGGCGGACCGCCTGCGAACCCTGCCGGAAGACGGTTCGGTCCCGCCCCTGCCCGGCTGGCGCTGGATCCACACTCCGGGGCACGCGCCGGGCCACATCTCGCTCTGGCGCGAGGCCGACCGCACGCTGATCGTCGGGGACGCGTTCGTGACGACCGCGCAGGAATCGGCCTACGCGGTGGCGGTCCAAGAGCCGGAGCTGCATGGGCCGCCGATGTACCTGACGATCGACTGGGACGCGGCGCGCAGCTCCGTCCGGACGCTCGCGGCCCTCGATCCGGAGCGGGTCGTCACCGGCCATGGCCGACCGCTGCAGGGACCGGAGATGCGCCGCGCGCTCCGCGCCCTCGCGGAAGATTTCGACCGGGTCGCGGTCCCGGAGCACGGCCGCTTCGTGGAGCGGCCGCTGCGCGCCGCGGACGGCTCCGCCTACCGGGATCCGCGCTGATCCGCGCCTACGAGGCCTCGGCCAGTACGCCGTCCAGTTCTTCGGCCGAGCCGCCGGCGCGACCCGGCCAGCCGCCCGCATCGTTGCCGGCGCTCAGGATGTGGTCGATATCCGCCTTCGGCATGGCCCGCCCGAAGAGGTAGCCCTGACCGAAATGGCAGCCCTGGTCCGAGAGCCAGTTCAGGCTGGCGTCCGTCTCGATGCCCTCGGCGGTCGTGGACAGACCCAGACTGGTGCCGAGCTTGATGATGGCGTCGACCAGCTTGGCGCGCTCGTCGCTCATGGTGATCGCGTCGACGTAGCTCCGGTCGATCTTGAGCTTGTCGAACTTCAGCTCGCGCAGATGGTACAGGCTCGAGTAGCCGGTGCCGAAATCGTCGAGGGCGATGCGGACGCCGAGCTGACGCAGCGACAGGAGCGTCGCCCGGGTGGCTTCCAGGTCCTGGATCAGCGCGCTCTCGGTGATCTCGACCTCGAGGCGCTGCGGCGGGAATCCGGTCTCCGTCAGGATGGCGAGGATGCGCTCTGCGAGCCACGCGTCCTGGAACTGGTGCGGTGCGATGTTGACCGCCAGGATCAGGTGGGGGGACCAGGCGCGGGCATCGAGGCAGGCGCGGCGGATCAGGTAATAGCTGAGGTCCGCGATCATCCCGGTCTCCTCGGCGATCGGGATGAAGTCCGCCGGATTGACGAGGCCCCGGGTCGGATGACGCCAGCGGGCCAGGACCTCCACGCCGATGATGTCCTGTCCGGGCAGGGACACGACCGGCTGGTAGTAGGGCTCGATGGCCCCCGTCTCGATGGCGACGCGGAGTTCGGTCTCCAGGCGGGCGCGGGCGCGCAACTCCTCGTCCATGGCGCTCCGGAAGAACCGGTAGTTGCCGCGACCATCCTTCTTGCCCTGGTACATGGCGAGGTCCGCCGCGTGCAGGACCGCGTCCGCGTCGGCGTGGTCGGGCGCGACGATCGCGACGCCCACGGTCGCGCCGACCTTGAGGTCGTTCTGGTTCCAGGTGACCGGCTCGGAGATGCTCGCGATCACCGCCTGCGCGAGGCGCGTCAGGCCCTCGCTGCCGTGCTCCACCGGAACCAGCATGGCGAACTCGTCGCCGCCGAGACGGGCCGCGACGCCGCCGGGCGGCAGGAGCTGCTGCAGCCGCTCGGACACGGCGCAGAGGACCGCGTTGCCGGCCGCGTGGCCGTAGAGGTCGTTGACCGGCTTGAACCGGTCGAGGTCGATCAGCAGGACCGCCGCCGACGGCTCCGTGCCCACCGAGGCCAGCGACCGCTCGACCGCGTCGATGAAGCGGCGCCGGTTGGCCAGCCCTGTCAGGCCGTCGTGCCGGGCGATCGCCTCGGCCTGGGCGGCGGCGGCGTCGCGCTCCAGCATGAGGCGGCGGAGGATGATCGACTTGCGGACGCTCGCACCGCAGAGCGCCAGTCCCATGCAGGCGGCCAGCATCAGGAGATCGTTCAGGCCGTAGGTGACGACGATTCCCTGCAGGGAGTCGAACGTCCCCAGCGTAACGCCTACGAACCAGATCCCGACGCCGATGACGAGCAGGCACAAAGTCTCGTACAGCTCGCCACGGCCCCAGGTCGTCGACGTCTCGCGTGGCATGCTTTGTTTCCGGGTTTCAGCGCGTGAACGAAGCATGCCAAATGCTAAAGGGCAGTAAATCCTATGCTGAATTGGTCGTAAGCTTCCTCCAATTCGGTCTTTGGCTTGGTTCATAAGGCCTGAATCGGATGTGACATTTTCCGCGACGAGCGGGTTCGTTCCGTTCCAGATTATGCTGCCTCCCGCCAGTGCGGCTTGCGTCGCGACGGTTCGAAGCGGTCCGCAAGTCGCGAATACGGCGGGATCGATGGCGGGTACCTGATTGGAGGCCCGCGATCGGCCGGGACGGATGACCGCGTTCGGGTGTGAAAGTGTTGGATGCGCCGATGCGCACCGCGAAGGAAAATCAGTTTTGGCGCGATTGGCAGTATCGGATGCCAAAGCGCGGGCTTTGCTAACTTAAAACGATCGATCTACGCGCCAAAAGCGTGTCAAGCGGGCGAATAAATCAAGATCTCTGTTCAAGTTGAGCCGGCGCCGATCGCGACTGAGAATTTCTCAACGACAGGATCAACCAACGTCCCAGTCCGAGAATTGCACGCCGAGAACGAGCGCGACAATCAGCGCGAGAAACAAAGCGAGGATGAGGATGCGTTTGCTGAGCGGCGCCATGCGGGCAGATTAACTCCGTCCGAGCCGGGATTTGCAGCTGCAACGGCCACGATGCGAGATTTTTTTCTGTCTCCACGAGTTGAAATACGTGGCCGCCGCCCAGGACAGACGTCGATTTCAATGATGAAACAATTTTGGACACCGTCCATCACGAAATCGGCATCGTCCGCCGTGTGGCTGATAGGGTTTACGGCACAGTGCCTCTCCTTGGCTTCGTCGCCTCCCCGTCCGCAGGCGGTTGATGACACGCCGCAGAACGTCACGGTGCAGCGACGAGTAGGTCGGGCGCGGGCGTGAAGGCTGCCGGCCGGACGGGCGGTCTTCCAGCGGCATCGGCCATCGCCTTCCGTCCGCGCCCTGAATCCTCATCGGGCTGAAGCCATGGCGCATGGCCGCGCCTCGCGATGGGTCCGCGCATCCATTCGATTTATCTGAAGTCTCCTTTCTGAAGTTTCGAATTTTCGATGGCGCGAGGGCGGCATACACCCGCGTGTCTCGCGGGCGCCGTGATGGGGGGCAACAGATCGGAGAGGATGCCCAAACGTCGGAGCACGCCCACGTCACCTGTCCGGATCGTCGAAGGCTGGTCGCGGGCTTGGCCGCAGCGCCGATCCTGCGAGCGCCGATGCGTACCGCATCCAAGACGGATCACGCCATGAACACGAGCGCCGCCTCGGCCGAATCCGTCATCGTCTTCGACGTGAACGAGACGCTCCTCGACTTCAGCGTACTCGGCCCGGTCTTCGTCCGCATCTTCGGCGACGCGAGCGCGCTGCACACATGGTTCAACCACGTCATCCTCTATTCCGAGGCACTGACCCTATCGGGTGACTATGCCGAGTCCGGCACGGTCGGCGTGGCGGTTCTACGGATGATGGCTCAGGCGAGCGGCCGCACGGTCGACGCGGCGGATCTCGACGAGCTGCGGTGCCGTTCGGGGCAGATGCAGACCTACGCCGACACCCCGAAGGCCCTGTCGGATCTGACGGGGGCCGGCTACCGTCTCGTCACGCTGAGCAACAATCCCGCATCCGCCGTCGATGCCCAGCTGACGCATGCCGGGATCAGACCCTTCTTCGCCTCGCTCCACAGCATCGACGACCGCGTCCGCCGCTACAAGCCGGCGGTGGAGAGCTACACGGACCTCGCCGCGACGCTCGGGATCGCGCCAGCCGACCTGTGGTTCGTTTCCTGCCACGCCTTCGACACCCTGGGGGCCGCCGCGGCCGGCTATCGTACGGCGCTCGTTCTTCGGCCGGGGAACGCACCCGTCGGGCTCGGTCGGGCGCCCGATATCGTCGCGGGGGATCTGGGCACCGTCGCCGACCGCATCGTCCAGGCTGGTGCGCTCCCTGGCCGATCGCCCGTCCGTGCGCCGGGCACCCGATGAGGGCCCGTCCGGCTTCCCCGATTGAGCCGACGCGCCGAACCATTCTGGGTTGCGGCGCGAGCCTGTCGTCCCTCGCCCTGCCGGTCGGCCCGGCGAAGGCGTCCTCGATCCTGGGCCGTATCCACGGAGTCAGCGCCATGTCGTTCGGAGTAGGAGACACGATGAGGCTGCGCGAGGGGATCCGGCAGCGCAGCCTCGCGGGCATCAACGGGCTGACCGTCAACGTGCTTGAGGCGGGCTACGAGACACCCGCGCGCCCGGCCGTTCTGCTCCTTCACGGCTTCCCCGACATCGCCTTCAGCTGGCGCAAGACGATGCTGCCGCTCGCCGCAGCCGGCTATCACGTGATCGCGCCCGACCAGCGTGGCTACGGCGCGACCACGGGGTGGGACGACCGCTATGACGGCGATGTCGCGTCCTTCCGCACGCACAGCTACGCCCGGGACGCGCTCGGCGTCGTGGAGGCGTTCGGGCACCGCTCGGTCGCCGCCGTGGTGGGACACGACTTCGGATCGATGATCGCCGCCTACTGCGCGCTCGTGCGTCCCGACGTGTTCCGCTCCCTCGTGATGATAAGCTTCCCGTTCGACGGGCCATCCCCGATCCCGTTCGACACGGCCGATCAGCCGCCCCGGCCGTCGGAACCGTCGATGGCCGCCGAACTCGCGGCTCTCCCGCGCCCGCGCCAGGACAGCATGGCTTGGTTCGGAACGCCCGGAGCGAACGCCGACATGCTCCACGCGCCGCAGGGCCTCCACGACTTCCTGCGCGCCTATTTCCACGTGAAGAGCGCGGACTGGCCCGGCAACCATCCGCACCCGCTCGCGACCGGATCCGCGGCCGAGCTCGCGACGCTGCCCACCTACTACATCCTGGACGCGGGTGTCGGCATGGCCGCGACCGTCGCGTCCGACATGCCGACGCCGGCCGAGATCGCGGCCAATCGTTGGCTGCCCGAGGCCGAACTGGCTGCTTACACGGCCGCGTTCGGGCGCACGGGCTTCCAGGGCGGCCTCAACTGGTTCCGCTGCCATGCCGGCCCAATTGGCCGCTCGGAGATCGAGTTGTTCGCCGGCCGCACGATCGACGTGCCATCCAGCTTCATCTCCGGTGCGGCGGATTGGGGCACTTACCGCAAGCCGGGCGCGATCGGGCGCATGTGCACCACGACCTGCACCCGCATGGATGGCGTCCACCTGATCGAGGGAGCCGGGCATTGGGTGCAGCAGGAACAGCCTGAACGGTTCAATGCCGTCCTGCTCGACCTCCTCCAGCACCACCTTGTCCCGAGCTGACACGCTTTCCCGAGGCGCGGAGCCGCAGTGCAGGAAGTCGCGCGCCGACAATGCCCCGCACGACCGGGCTTTCGTTCCTCGCCAATCCCGACGGCCGGCCGCAGAATGTCGGTCCCCGCCGTCCCGTCGATGCACGCCCGCGCGAGTGGGTCCGGGTGACTTGAGCCGGTACCGCGTCGACGGGCGGACGGTCGGACATGGTCGGAAGCGGTCGGTCCGTTTCGGGTAGACAGACCTCCTTGGGAGGGGTCTTCGGCGCGACGTACGCTATTCAATCCCGCCCTTCTGCCAAAGCCCCGGGACACTCGGGAAGCATGCTGCATCGCATCCGGTGCGGCGAGAGTCGCGGCTCATTGACAGCGCCCGGCGGTTGGTCCTACCTTTCACACAAGCGAATAAAACATCCTGGGGATGAAACTTTGAAGGCCGCCGAGCAGGTTCTCGACCTGTATGCGCGTTTCGCAGAGGCGCAGTCGCCCCTCGCGCCCGCAGAGCTCGCGCGACGTCTCAACATGGCGCCGTCGACCTGCTTCAACCTGATCCGGACCTTCGAGCAGCGTGGTTTCATCTACGCCACGGGAGCCCGTCGAAATCTGTATCCGACCCGCCGGATGCTTGCTCTGACGCAGGAGATCGCTCGGCACGATCCGGTCGGGGCGGATCTGCTTCAGAGCCTCGAAGACCTGCGTGACCGCACCGGCGAGACCATCGTGCTGGCGAGCCGCAATCGTGACCGGGTGATCTACCTGGAAGTCCTCGAGTCTCCGCATCGGATCCGGTATTCGGCCGAGGTCGGTGAGACGAGGCCCGCGCGGGTCAACTCGATGGGCAAGGCGCTCATCTCGCTGCTGCCGCCGGAGGAGCGGGAAGCTCTGGCCGCGACGTTCAAGTATGAGCGCCTGACCGAGCGGACCATCCCGACGAAGGATGAGTATCTCGCCGATATCGAGCGATCGATCCCCCGCGGCTGGTTCCTGAACTACGGTGAGAGCGACCCCGACGTGATCGCCGTCGCCGTGCCCATCGTGATCCACGGATCGGAATTCGCGGTCACGTTGGCCGGCCCCTTCCACCGGATGGAGGGCGTGATCGAGTCGCGGGCCGCGCAGGTCGTGGCCGCTTGCCGAGAGATCGAGTCCACGGCGCAGCACGCATCGACGGAACGGGAGGGATGATGGCCCGCATGACCGGTTCGCCCGGATCGCACATCCGGCGATCCTTCCGGCTCGGAGCCGTCGTCCTCGCCTTGAGCGGAGGGCCGGCCTTCGCGCAGACGACGAATCTTCGGCTCGCGGACACTTTCCCCGCCAGCCATTACATCGCCGACAAGATCACGAAGTGGTTCATGCAGACCGCGACCGAGCGGTCGAACGGCGCCGTCAAGTTCGAGTATTACCCCGCGGAACAGCTCGGCAAGGCAAAGGACATGCTGACCCTGGTCGGCAACGGCGTCGCCGACATCGCCTACGTCGCCCCCTCCTTCGTCACCGATAAGCTCCCCCTCTCCGGGGTGGCCGAGCTTCCCCTCGGCTTCACCACCTCGTGCCAGGGCACGCGGGCCTTCTACAGCTTGGCGAACGAGGCCGGCGTGATCGCCCAGCGCGAACTGGCACCCAACAACGTCCGGCTTCTCTTCACGGTCGTCCTGCCGCCCTACCAAGTGTTCGTGCGCGGGCGCGACCTGAAATCCATTGCCGACGTAAAGAGTCTGAAGATCCGCACCTCGGGCAAGGCCAAGGAGCTGGCGGTTCGGGCCCTGGGGGCGGTGCCGATCCAGATCGCGACTCCGGACGTGTATCAAGCCTTATCCCGCGGCACGATCGACGGGATGCTGTTTCCGTATTCGTCCATCTATTCGTACGATCTGCAGGACTTGACGAAATCTGCCACGCAGGGCGCCAATTTCGGCAGCTTCGTCGTCATGTACGTCATCAGCGAGCGCAAATGGCGCACCCTGCCGCCGGCGGTACAGGAGACCCTGCGCAGCGTCGGCAGGGAGGCCACGGAGCGCGGCTGCCAGATCTCCGAGGCGCAGGAGCGGGACGATCAGGAGCGCCTGAGGGTGAAGGGCGTCTCCGAGATCGCCCTGAGTGACGCCGACAAGGCCACCGTCGAAAGGGAGATGTCCGGCATCGGCCGGCTCTGGGCCAAGGAACTGGACGACCGCGGCAAGCCGGGCACGCTCGTGCTCGATGCATTCGAGAAGGCCTCCCGATGATGCGACGGCTCCTCATCTCCGTCGCGGCGGCGCTCCTTGTCCCGGCGGCGGCGCGGGCCGACGAGCGGTTGCGCCTCGCCGACAGCCTGCCGGTCGGGCACTTCTTCGCGGAGTCCGGAACGCGCTTCTTCATGGACCGCGTCAAGGAGATCTCGGGCGGCAAGGTCGCCTTCGAGTATTACCCCGCCGAACAGCTCGGAAAGGCGAAGGATCTCCTGAGCCTGACGCGAAGCGGCATCGTCGATGTCGGCTACGTCGTGCCCTCCTACACCTCCGACAAGATGCCCCTCTCGGCCGTGGCCGAGTTGCCCGGTCCGTTCGTGACGGCCTGCCAGCGCACCCTCGCCTACGACAGCCTCGCCCGCACCGGCCCGATCGACGAGGCGGAGTTCAAGCCGAACGGCGTGCACATGCTCTTCACCCTGGTGGCGCCGGCCTACCAGCTCTTCACCGCGAGTCGGCGGATCGAGGGCTTGAAGTCGATGGCCGGGCTGAAGGTCCGCACCACCGGCGGTGCAATGGACGCCACGGTGAAGCATTTCGACGGCATCCCCGTCCGCATGGCGGCACCGGACCTCTATCAGAGCCTGTCGCGGGGCACGGTGGACGGCCTGCTGTTCCCCTATGCCAGCGTCGTCTCGTACGACCTCGGCGCGCTCACGAAATTCGGCACCACCGGGATCAACCTCGGCAGCGCGGCCCTCACCTACGTCATCGGCCTCGACCGCTGGAAGCGCCTCTCACCCGACGCGCGCGCCGCCCTCGAACAGGCAGGACAGGAAGCCACCCGGCACGCCTGCGAGGCCGCAGACCGGGATTCGTCGCGGGATCAGGAGACCCTGCGCGGGAAGGGCGTGACGCTCGAACCCTTCCCCGAGGCCGACCGGACCGAACTCGTCACGGCGTCGGACGCCATCGCGAAGGATTGGGCGACGAGCCTCGACAAGCGCGGAAAGCCGGGAACCGCCGTGCTCGACGCCTTCCGCAACGCCCTCGCCCGAACCCACTGAGCGCCATGGCGGGTCCGCTCCACGGCCTCCGGGTCCTCGACCTCACCAACACCCTGATGGGGCCCTACGCCACGCAGACCCTCGCCGATATGGGCGCGGAGGTGGTGAAGGTGGAATCGCCCGGCGGCGATCCCGTGCGCGGGCTCGGCCCGTTCCGGAACCCGGGCATGGGCGCGATCTTCCTTCAGGTGAATCGCGGCAAGCGCAGCCTCGTGCTCGACCTCAAGCAGGCGGCGGGGCGGGACGCGCTGCTGACGCTCGCCGCCCGGGCGGACCTTCTCGTCTACAACATGCGGCCGCAGGTCATGGCGCGCCTCGGCATCGGCTACGACGCCATCGCCGCCGTGAAGCCGGATATCGTCTATGCCGGGCTGTTCGGCTTCGGTCAGGACGGCCCGCTGGCCGCCCGCCCGGCCTACGACGACCTCATCCAGGGCGCCGCCGCCCTGCCGAGCCTCGCGGTCCAGGCGGGCGGCGCTGCCCCGCGTTACGTGCCGCTGGCCCTGGTGGACCGCGTGGTTGGGCTCTACGGGGTCGGCGCCATCATGGCCGCCCTCTGGCACAGGGAGCGCACCGGCGAGGGCCAGCGCCTCGACATCCCCATGTTCGAGACGATGGCGAGCTTCGTCCTCGCCGATCACATGGGCGGGCGCCTCTTCGATCCGCCGCTCGGGCCACCGGGCTATGCGCGGCTCCTGTCGCCGGACAGGCGTCCCTACGCCACCCGCGACGGCTTCGTCTGCGCCCTCATCTACAATGACGGGCAGTGGCGGCGGTTCTTCACCGCCATCGGGCGCCCGGAGATCTGGACGAACGACCCGCGCTTCGCGACGATCAGCGAACGCACCCGGCACATCGACGCGATCTACGGGATGGTGGCCGAGATCCTCGCCACCCTCGGGACCGAGGCATGCGTCACGCTGCTCGAAGGCGCGGACATCCCCGTCTGCCGCCTCGCCAGCCTCGACGACCTGATCGAGGATGCCCACCTCGCGGCGAAGGGCTTCTTCGTCGAGATCGACCACCCGACCGAGGGTCGGCTGTCCATGCCGGGCATCCCCGGTTCCTTCTCCCGCAGCACGGCGTCCATCGGCCGTCCCGCCCCTCGGCTCGGGCAGGACGGGCCGGCGATCCTGCGCGAGGCCGGCTTCTCGGACTCCGACATCGCCGGCCTCGCGGCGGCCGGTGTCACCCTCGCTTCCGCAGCCTGAGGAGGCCGATCATGGACTTCGCCCTCTCGGAACAGCAGGACGCCATCCGCGCAGCGATCCTGGGGCTCTGCGCCGGGTTCGACGACACGTACTGGACCGAGCGAGACCGGCAGGGCGGCTTCCCGACTGAGTTCCACGCCGCCCTGGCCCGCGACGGCTGGCTCGGCATCTGCATCCCCGAAGCCTATGGCGGATCGGGCCTCGGCATCACCGAAGCCGCCATCATGATGGGCGCGATCGCCGAATCCGGGGCCGGCATGTCCGGCGCCTCCGCGGTCCACATGAACATCTTCGGGCTGAACCCCGTCGTGGTCTTCGGCACTGAGGAGCAGAAGCGCCGGATGCTCCCGCCGCTGATCGCGGGCGACGACAAGGCCTGCTTCGCGGTCACCGAGCCCGATACCGGCCTCGACACCACCCGCCTGAAGACGCGCGCCGAGCGCAGGGGCGACCGCTACGTGGTGAACGGCCAGAAGGTCTGGATCTCGACCGCTCAGGTCGCCGACCGGATGCTGCTGCTCGCCCGCACGACGCCGATCGAGCAGACGCGGCGGCCCGCCGACGGCCTGAGCCTGTTCTATTGCCGGATCGATCGCGACCGGGTCGAGGCCCGCGAGATCGAGAAGATGGGCCGCAAGTGCGTCGACACCAATCAGGTGTTCTTCGACGATTTCGAGATCCCGGTGGAAGACCGCATCGGCGAAGAAGGAAAAGGCTTCGCGTACATCCTGCACGGGATGAATGCGGAGCGGATCCTGATCGCGGCCGAGGCGGTCGGTCTCGGGCGGGCGGCCCTGGCACGGGCCGCCGCCTACGCCCGCGAGAGAATCGTGTTCGGCCGGCCGATCGGACAGAACCAAGCGATCCAGCACCCCCTGGCGGACAGCTGGATGAAGCTCGAGGCGGCGCAGCTCATGACCCTGTCGGCCGCGTGGCAGTTCGATGCGGGCAAGCCCGCGGGCGCGTCCGCCAACGCCGCCAAGTATCTCGCGGCGGAAGCCGGGTTCGAAGCCTGCGAGCGTGCCGTGATGAGCCACGGCGGCTTCGGCTACGCGCGGGAGTATCAGGTCGAACGATACCTGCGGGAGATCATGATCCCGCGGATCGCGCCGGTCAGCCCGCAGCTGATCCTCTGCTTCATCGCCGAGAAAGTCCTCGGGCTGCCGAAGTCATACTGAGACGACGCGCCGGGACAGGCGCGGGCCTCGATCCGGGAGGATACGCCGCATGACCGTTACTAGCTTGGCCCGAACGGGGCCGGGACGAGCCATGGCGCATCGGGAGGCCGGCGATGACGCTGCTCGCTAGCCTCGACCGCGCGCTGCGCGTCATCGAGACGGTCGCCTCCTATCTCGCGGCCCTCGCGCTCTTCGCCATCATGTGGATCGTCGGGATCGACGTGGCGATGCGCTACCTGTTCAACCGCCCCTTCGGCTGGTCCTACGACTTCATCTCCCTCTACGTCATCGTCGCGCTGTTCTTCCTCGCCCTGTCGCCGACCTTCGCGGCCAACGGGCACATCAACGTCGACCTCCTGCACCACGCCCTTCCGCGGAAGGGCCGCCGGATCTGCGAAGTCCTGATCTGCACGCTCTCGGCCGGGTTCTTCGGGCTCCTGACGGAGACGAGCGCGGCCCGGACCTGGGAAGCCTACCAGGCCGGCGATGTCCTGGCGGGGAGCTATTCCTGGCCGACCTGGGCCTCGCTGATCTTCGTGCCGCTCGGGGCCGGACTCCTCACGCTGCGCCTCGCCGTGTCGGGCCTGTGCCATCTCGCGACCCTCGCGGGCGGACGCGAGGTCATTCCGCTGCCGGCCATCGCGGGCTCCTCCGAGGCCGTTGCCCAGAGGGGCTTCGAATGATCGTTCTCGCCGTCGTCCTCGCGCTGTTCGCCCTGCTCGCGATCGGGCTTCCGGTCGGGTTCGCCATGGCCGTCTCGGGGGCCGCCGGCCTCTGGGCGCTCGGCGGTCCCGGCATGGTGATGGGCATCCTCCAGACGTCGCCGCTCTCGGTGGTCAGCTCCTACGAACTCCTGACGATCCCGATGTTCCTCCTGATGGCGGAACTGGTGCTGGTGAGCGGCGTCGCCGACGACCTGTTCCGGGCGGCCGCTGCCTGGGTCGGCCGGATCCCCGGCGGCCTCGGCATGGCGACCGCCCTCGCGGGAGCCGGCTTCGGCGCGATCTGCGGATCGAGCACCGCCTCGGCCGCCACCCTGTCGTCGACCTCGCTGCCGGCGATGCTCAGGCAGGGCTACGAGCCCCGCATGGCCGCCGGCGTCGTCGCCATCTCGGGCACGTTGTCCATGCTGCTGCCGACCAGCATCGCCCTGGTGATCTACGGTCTGCTGGCCGAAGTGAATATCGGGAAGCTCCTCGTCAGCGGCATCATCCCGGCGATCCTCGTCACCATCACCATCATGCTGACCATCCTCCTTCTGGTCTGGGAGGATCCGCGCCGGGCGCCGTCCGTCCGCGGCGTTCCCTGGGCGGACCGGTTGCGGATGCTCCGGTCGGTCGGCCCGATGCTGATCCTCTTCGGCATCGTGACGGGCGTCATCTACACCGGCGTCGCGACCCCCACGGAAGCCTCCGCCTTCGGGGCCCTCGGCGCCTTCTTCCTGGCCCTGCAACGGGGGAAGCTCACCTTCGCCAGCGGCGTGAAGAGCTTCCAGCATGCCGCCCAGGGCACGTGCATGATCACGATGATCCTCGTCGGTGCGAGCATCTTCGGCTACTTCTTCACGATCACGCAGGTCACCCAGGGTCTCGTCGACTGGGTAGGAGGCCTCGAAGTCTCCCGGTGGATCATCATCACGCTGATCCTGTGCGGCTACATCGTCCTCGGCTCGTTCATGGACCAGATCGCGATCCTGGTGCTGACGGTCCCGATCGTGCTGCCGCTGATCAAGAGCCTCGGCTTCGATCCGATCTGGTTCGGCGTCGTCAAGATCGTGACGGCGGAGGTGGGGATGATCACCCCGCCCATCGGGCTCAACTGCTTCATCGTGGCACGCTACGCGAACAGGCCCGTCTCCGACGTCTTTCACGGGATCTGGCCGCACTTCGTCGCCCACCTGATCGCCATCGCCATCCTTGTCGCGTTCCCGGCGATCGTGCTCTGGCTTCCGTCGCGGATGTGAGCCCCGTGCCGTCGCCACCGACCACACGGCCCGGACCATTGTCGGGACTGCGCGTCGTCGAGTTCGCCGGGATCGGACCGGCCCCGATGGCGGCGATGCTGTTCGCCGACCTCGGGGCCGACGTCCTGCGGCTCGACCGGACGGTTCCGGCCGATCTCGGCATCGCCCGGCCCGACGCCCTCGACCTGACCCGGCGCGGGCGTCCCTCGGTCGCCATCGACCTGAAGGACCCCCGGGCCGTCGCCCTCGTCCACGACCTCCTCGCCGGGGCGGATGCCCTGGTCGAGGGGTTCAGGCCGGGGACGATGGAGCGGATGGGGTTCGGGCCGGAGGTCGTCCTGGCCCGTAACCCGCGCCTCGTCTACGGGCGGATGACCGGCTGGGGCCAATCCGGGCCCCTCGCGAAGGCCGCCGGGCACGATCTGAACTACCTCGCGCTCACGGGCGCCCTCGCGGCCATCGGCCGGGCGGGGGACAAGCCGGCGCCGCCCCTCAACCTCGTGGCCGACATGGGCGGTGGCGCGCTCTACCTCGCCTTCGGTGTGGCCTGCGCGCTGATCGAGGCCGGGCGGACGGGCCAGGGTCAGGTCGTCGATGCGGCGATGACCGACGGGGCCGCATCGCTGATGACGACCTTCTTCGGTCTCTACGCCGCGGGCCTGCACAGCCTGGAGCGGGGCACGAACCTGCTCGATTCCGGGTCGGCCCTCTACGACACCTACGCCTGCCGCGACGGCGCGTACGTTTCGATCGCCCCCATCGAGCCGCGGTTCCGCGCCGAGTTCTTTCGCCTGATCGGCATCCCGGCGGACACGGCGGACGACGAGCGCCTGCGGGAGCGCCTCACCCGCCTCTTCCTGACGAGAACGCGCGCCGAGTGGTGCGCCATTCTCGAAGGGACCGACGCCTGTTTCGCCCCCGTCCTGACGATGGCGGAGGCGGCCGGCCACCCCCACAACGCCGCGCGCGGCACCTTCGTCACGGTCGAGGGTGTGACGCAGCCGGCCCCGGCGCCGCGCTTCAGCCGCACGCCGGCGGGCCCTCCGTCGCCGCCACAACGGCGCGGCGAGGGCACGCGAGGCGCACTGGCGGCGTGGGGCATCGCGGAGGATCGGATCGAAGCCCTCGTCGCGGCGGAAATTCTCGCCGTGCCGGAGGCTGCCGCTCCCTGACGGGCGGGCAACGACACGAAGGGACACGCGCATGGACGACCTGTTCGACATCCTCGCCGCGACGACGACCCGCCTTTACGCCGACCTCTTCCCGGCGGATCGCATCGGCGGCGCGACCGGCTGGAGCGAGGCGGCGTGGCGCGCCCTCGACGAGACCGGCCTGCCCCTCGCGCTCGTGCCCGAGGCGAAGGGCGGGGCAGGCCTCGAACCGGCCGCCGCCCTCGGACTCGTGCGGGTCGCGAGCCGGTCCGTCGGGACGCTTCCCCTCGGGGAGACGATGGTGGCGAACTGGCTGCTGGCCGAGGCGGATCTGCCGCCCTCCGAGGGGCCGGCATCGCTGGCGGCTCCGCGCGCAGGATTCGCGGCTCGGCGATCCGGCGACGGGGGTGAATGGACGCTCGCCGGCACCGTCGCCGGCGTGCCCTGGGGACGCACCGCAGAGACGCTTGTCCTGCTCCTGGCGCACGAGGGCGAAACCTGGGCCGCCCGGGTTCCGCGATCCGGCTGGTCGGTGGCCGAGGACCGCAAGCGCGCGGACCTCCCGCGCGCCGATCTGACCCTGCGTGCCGAGCTCCCGGCGAGCGCGATGCGTCCCCTCCCCGCTTCATGGGATGCGGAGCGCCTGCGCGCGACCGGAGCGGCGCTGCGGGTCCAGGAGATGGCCGGCGCGCTGGAGAGCATCCTCGACCTCACGGTTCGCTATGCCAACGAGCGCGTGCAGTTCGGGAAGCCGATCGGCAAGCAGCAGGCGGTCCAGCAGCAGATCGCCGTCCTCGCGGGCCAGGCGGCAGCGGCGGGTGCGTCCGCCGCGCTGGCGGCGGACGCCCTCGGCCTGCCCGACGGCACCGCGACGATCGCGGCGGCCAAGGTTCGGGCCGGGGAAGCGGCGGGGATCGGAGCCGCCATCGCCCACCAGGTCCACGGGGCCATCGGCATCACCGCGGAGCATCCCCTGCACGTCTTCACCAAGCGCCTGTGGGCGTGGCGGGACGAGTTCGGGTCGGAGCGGGTCTGGAGCCTGTACCTCGGCCGTCTCGCCCTCGCCGCCGGAGCTGATGGGTTCTGGTCCTTCGTCACGGATGTCGGCGCGCGGACGCCGGCGGAGGCCGTCTGACATGGAGCGTTTCAGCTTTCCCGACGCGCCGCCCTCGCCCGAGGCGAAGCAGCTGCGCGCCGAGATCCGCGCCTTCCTGCGCGACGAACTCAAGGACATGCCGGCCGAGGCCCGCACCGGCTCGTGGACCGGGTTCGACGCCGGCTTCAGCCGCCGGATGGGCGAGCGGGGCTGGATCGGCATGACTTGGCCGAGGGCCTATGGCGGCCGGGAGCGTTCCGCCCTCGAACGCTACGTGGTGCTGGAGGAGATGCTGGCGGCCGGCGCGCCGGTCGCCGCCCACTGGATTGCGGATCGCCAGACCGGGCCGCTCATCCTGCGCTTCGGGACGGAGGCGCAGCGCGCGACCTACCTCCCCCGGATCGCGGCGGGCGCGTGCTTCGCCTGCATCGGCATGAGCGAGCCGGATTCGGGCTCGGACCTCGCGGCCGTGCGCACCCGAGCCGAGCCGGTGCCCGGCGGTTTCAGGGTCAACGGAACGAAGCTCTGGACGACCTACGCGCACGAATCGCACGTCATGGTCCTGTTCTGCCGGACCGACCCGAAGGCGCAGAGGCACGAGGGCACGAGCCAGCTTCTCATCGACCTGCGCGACACGCCAGGCGTCACGATCCGGCCGATCATCGACCTGCAGGGCGCGCACCATTTCAACGAGGTCGTCTTTGAGAACGCGTTCGTGCCGGAGGCCAACCTGATCGGCCGCCTCGGCGAGGGATGGAAGCAGGTCACCGCCGAACTGGCGAACGAGCGCAGCGGCCCCGAGCGCTTCCTGTCCTCCATGACGCTCCTCGTGGAGCTGATCCGGCTGCTCGGCCGGGCGCCGGGCGACGAGGCCGCCGTCGCCGTCGGGAGGCTCACCGCCCACCTGATCGTCCTCCGCCGCCTGTCGCGCGGGGTCGCCCGCCTGCTTCAGGACGGGGCGGACCCGGCGCTCCAGGCCGCCATCGTCAAGGATCTCGGCAGCGTCTTCGAGCAGGCGATCCCCGACGTGGCCCGCGCCCTCGTCGCCCTCGACCCGGACGAGCCGGCGACGCGCCGGTTCGGCGAGGTCCTCGCCCGCACGGTGATGAGCGTCCCGTCCTTCTCCCTCCGGGGCGGCGCCCGGGAGATCCTTCGCGGCATCATCGCCAGGGGGCTCGGCCTCCGGTGACCGGAGACGCCGCCCGCACCTCATTTCCCAAGGGACCGACATGACCGACCCCATCCTGTACGAAGCCTCGGAGGGAATCGTCACGCTGACGATCAACCGTCCCGAACAGCGCAATCCGATCTCCGATCCGGAGGTTGTGGAAGCCGTCCTCGCCGCCCTGGACCGCCTCGACACCGACCGGGAGGCGCGGGTCGCCGTGCTGACCGGCGCCGGCTCGGTCTTCTCCAGCGGCGGCAACATCAAAGCCATGGGCGAGGCCGGCGGCCTGAGCGACTCCCTCCCCGCCCGCACGCGCCTCAATTACAAGCAGGGTATCCAGCGCATTCCCCTCGCGTTCGAGCGCCTGGAAGTCCCGGTCATCGCGGCGGTGAACGGCCCGGCGGTCGGGGCCGGCTGCGACCTCGCCTGCATGTGCGACATCCGCATCGCCTCCGAGGCGGCGTGGTTCGCGGAGAACTTCGTCACCCTGGGCCTGATGCCGGGCGATGGCGGGGCGTGGCTGCTGCCGCGCGTGGTGGGCTTCTCGAAGGCGTGCGAGATGGCGCTCACGGGCGGGCGGGTCGCGGCGGCCGACGCCCTCGCCTGCGGGCTCGTCTCGCGGGTGGTCCCGGCCGACCGGCTCCTCGAGGAGGCGCGCGGCCTCGCCCGGCGGATCGCGGCGAACCCGCCCCATGCCGTGCGCATGACCAAGCGGCTCCTCTGGGCCGGGCGCTCGGGGCGGCTCGACCAGCATCTGGAGACGGCCGCCGCCATGCAGGCCCTCGCCCATGCCACCGCCGACCACCGGGAGGCCGTGGCGGCCTTCCTGGACAAGCGCCCGCCGACCTTCGTGGGGGCGTGAGGATGCCGGGGCTGTTCCTCGAAGATTTCACCGACGGGCTGGTGATCGACGCCGAATGGCGGCGCACGGTCACCGAGGCCGACAACGTCCTGTTCTGCGGCATGACGATGAACGTCGCCCGGGTCCATCTCGATGCCGATCACATGACCGGCAGCGAGTTCGGCAGGCCCCTGGTCAACTCGCTCTACACGCTCGGCCTGATGATCGGCATGAGCGTGCACAACACCACCTTCGACACGACCGTGGCCAATCTCGGCATGACCGACGTGACGTTTCCTCGCCCGGTCTTCGTGGGCGACACCCTGTCCGTGCGCACCACCGTCCTGGGAAGCCGGGAGAGCCGGTCGCGGCCGGATGCGGGGATCGTCACCTTCCGCCACGAGGCATTCAACCAGCGGGGCGAGACCGTCGCCCTCTGCACCCGCTCGGCGCTGATGCGCCGCCGCCCCGTGGAGGCACGGTCATGAAGCTGCGGACGCTCCTGTTCGCCCCCGGCGATTCCCCCCGCAAGATCGCCAAGGCTCTGGCTGCGGGGGCTGACGGCACGATCCTGGATCTCGAGGACTCGGTCGGGGCGGCGGGCAAGGACGCCGCCCGCGATCTCGTGGCTGCGACGCTCGCCGGCCTCGACCGCGACGATGTCCTGATCCGGATCAACGCTCGGACGACCCCCTGGCATCTCGCCGACCTCGCGGCGGCGGTGAAGGCGCGGCCGGCCGCGATCGTCCTGCCGAAATGCGCCGGTCCGGCGGATCTGTCGATCCTCGATCACCAGATCTCGGCGCTGGAGGTTGCTTACGGCCTGCCGCAGGGGAGGATCGCGATCCTGCCTCTGGTGACGGAGACCGCAGCGTCGATCCACGGGCTCGACTATCGCGGCGTGTCCTCCCGCCTGGTGGCCCTCGCCTTCGGTGCCGAGGATATCGCCGGCGACCTCGGCGTTGCGCCGCGTAACGGGGCGGGCCTCTATTCGGCGCCGGTGATGCAGGCCAGGGCGATGACGCTGCTCGCGGCCACAGCCGCGGGCGTCCCTGCCATCGATACCCCGTTCACCGATCCCCGGGACGCAGCTGGGCTCGACCGCGAAGCCCGCGCGGCTGCCGAGGACGGCTTCTCGGGCAAGTTCTGCATCCACCCAGACCAGATCGATCCGGTGCGGCGAGCCTTCACGCCGGGGCCGGAGCGGATCGCCTGGGCTCGGGCGGTGCGCGACGCCTTCGCGGCGTCGCCCGACGCGGGCGTGCTCACCCTGGACGGACGCATGATCGAGGCCATGCACCTGCGGCTGGCCCACAAGATCCTCGCTCAGGCGGATGCCGGGGACGATTCTGCCTAAGTGCCGCCGTCAGCGCGGCGGCATGCGCAGGGCGCCGTCGAGGCGGATCACCTCGCCGTTGAGCATCGGGTTCTCGCAGATGTGCTTCACCAGCGCCGCGTATTCGGACGGACTGCCGAGGCGCGGGGGGAAGGGCACGGTCTTCCCGAGGCTCTCCTGCACATCCGCCGGCAGGCCCGCCATCATCGGCGTCTCGAAGATGCCCGGCGCGATCGTGACCACGCGGATGCCGTGGCGGGCGAGTTCGCGGGCCACCGGCAGGGTCAGTGCGGCGACGCCGCCCTTCGAGGCGGCATAGGCCGCCTGCCCGATCTGCCCGTCGAAGGCGGCGATGGAGGCGGTGTTGACGATCACGCCACGCTGGCCGTCCGCCTGCGGCTCCTCCCGCGAGATGGCATCGGCGGCGAGCCGGATCATGTTGAAGGTGCCGACGAGATTGATCGCGATCGCCCGGGCGAAGCTGTCGAGCCGGTGAGGGCCGTCGCGGCCGACGACCTTCTCGCCGGGGGCGACGCCGGCGCAGTTCACCAAGCCGTGGAGGTGGCCGAACGCATCGAGGGCGAGGCGCACGGCGGCCTGCCCATCGGCCTCCTGGGTCACGTCGCACGGGGAGAAGCGCGCCGCCTCGCCGAGCTCCGCCGCGACCTGTTCGCCGGACTCGCGGCCGATATCGGCCAGCACCACGCGCCCGCCCTCGGAGACGAGCATCCGGGCCACCGCGGCGCCCAGGCCGGACGCCGCCCCGGTCACGAGGAAGATGCGGTCCTTGATCATCGCGATTCACCGTGCGTCTGGGGCGAGCAGGTCCTCGACCTGGTCGTTGAGGTAGGTGAGCTTGTGGCGCTGGAGCTTCTCGGTCTCGGTCTTCGGCAGCGTGTCGAGGAACTCGACGTAGCGCGGGAGCATGAAGGCCGGAAGATGCGCGGCGAGATAGGCGCGGACGGCGCCGGCCTGGAGCGCCGCATCACCGGCGCGCACCACTGCGACCTTGATCTCCTCGCCCAGGATCGGATCCGCCACCGCGACCGCCGCGCAGTCCAGGACGCCCGGAAGCTTGAGCAGGCGGCTCTCGATTTCGGCGGGCGCGATCATCTCCCCGGCGCGGCGGATCAGCTCCTTCGAGCGGCCCTGGAACCAGAGATAGCCGTCGGTATCGAACCGGCCGAGGTCTCCGGTGTGGAACCAGAGGTTCCGGCACGCCTCGGCGAGCTTGTCCGGCTGGCGATAGTAGCCCGACAGGATCACGTCGGGCTCTCGGGGACGCACCACGATCTCCCCGGCCGCGTCTGGGCCGATGATCCGGTCGTCGGCATCCACCACGCGCACCTCCATGTCCGGCCGGGGTTGGCCGCAGGATCCGTGGCGCGTGTGGGTGAGCGTGTTGGCGGTCACCCAGCCGCCGATCTCGGTCATGCCGTAGAGCTCGTGGACCTTGATGCCGAACCGCTCCTCGACCTCGTGCCACACGGAGAGCGGCGCGCCGCCGCCGAGGCAGAAGCGAAGGATGTGATCCCGCTGCGGCTTCGTGTGGCGGGCGGCGAGGATCGCCAGCACCGTTCCGACGAAGGTGAAGCCCGTGGCTCCGAACTTCGCCGCGTCCTCGAAGAACCGGCCCGCCGAGAACCGCTCCCGCAGGACCAGGGCCGAACCGACTTGGAGGGCCGACATCACCGCGTACATCTGCGGGTTCGCGTGGAACAGGGGCAAGACCACCATGCAGCGATCCGCAGGGGTGAGCCCCACCATCGCGACGGTGTGGCGCCCGGCAGCCAGATAGGCGGCATGGCTGTTCACGACGCCCTTCGGCGCCCCGGTCGTGCCCGACGTGTAGAGGATCGTCGCGGGCGCCGAGGCCGGACGTTCCGCCAGCGCCGTCGGCAGGGGCCATCCGGCGGCCTCGGCCAGGAAAGCACCCTCGCCCCGGATCCGTAGGAGCGGCATGTCCGGCGTGGACTCGCCGAGGCCGGCGAAGGGACCGTCCAGGAACGCATCGTCCGCGATCAGCAGCCGGGCATCCGACTGGCGCAGGACGTAGGCCAGCCCGTCCCCGACGAGGGCGGGATTGATGGTCACCGCCACCGCGCCGGCGGCCATGATCCCGAACCACGCGACCAGATAGGCTGCCGAGTTGCCGGCGGCCAGGGCGACGTGATCGCCGGATCGGATCCCCTCCCCGGCCAAGCGCCCGGCTGTGCGCAGGGCCGCTTCATGGATCGCCGCGTAGCCGTGGACGCCATCCTCCGTCACGGCGAAGGGCCGGTCGGGCGTCGCGGCGGCGTGCGCGGCGAGGAGGTCGGTGATCATCGCGGGCGCGGTCATGGCTGCACCGCCGGACCCAGATGCGAGAGGAGATACTTGCCGATGGTGTTGCGCAGGATCTCGGCGGAGCCCCCCGCGATCTCGTAGGCCTTGGCGTCGCGCAGGTAGCGGCCGAACGGCGCCGTCTCCATCGTGCCGTAGGCCCCGCAGATCTGCACCGCCTGGGAGGCGACCTGCGTCGCCACCGCGGCCGCCTTGAGCTTGGCCTCGCTGCCGTAGCGCTCCGTCTCGAGACCGTCGTCGAGGGCCCGTGCGGCCCGGTAGACGAGCAGCCGCGCGGCATCGATCTCGCTCAGCATGTCGGCGAAGTACCACTGAATGCCCTGGAACTCCGCGACCCGCTTGTCGAAGGCGCGGCGGTTGCCCGCGAAGGCAAGGGCACCGTCGAAGGCCGCCCGGGCGATGCCGATGCTGATGGCCGCCGCCAGGGTGCGCGAATAGTTCAGGGTGCCGACCGCTTGGCGGATGCCCTTGCCGTCGGTGCCGATGAGCGCGTGCTCCGGCAGCCGCACGCCGTCGAGGACGAGGTTCACGTGCGGCCCGTTGCGCAGGCCGAAGGTGGCCGAGTTGGTGCCGACATAGGTGGAGAGGCCCGGCGTGTCCCCCGGCACGGCAAAGGCCGAAATGCCCGCCTGGGTCTCGGCGAGGATGATGAAGAACTCCGCGCCCGACCCCGAGGTGATGAACGACTTCTCCCCCCGGATCGTCCAGCCCGCCCCCTCCCGCACGGCCTTGGTGTCGAGGCTGCGGATGTCGCTGCCGTGGCTCGCCTCCGTCAGGGCGTAGGAGGAGATCAGCCCCTCCGCGAAGCGCGGCAGGTACTCGATCTTCAGCCGGTCCGAGCCGAAGAGCTTAAGGATCGTCTGCGCCTGGAAGATCGTGATCAGCGAGATGCCGACCGCCGCGCTGGCGTAGGAGACCTCCTCGAAGATCGCCGCCGCATGGCCGTAGCCGAGGCCGCCGCCCCCGTAGCGCGGCTCCGTCGTCGCCGCGTTGTAGCCGGCCACCGCGAGCGCCTTCACGAGGCCCGTGGGGTAGACGTCCTCCCGGTCGATCGCGTCGGCCTCGGGGGCGATGTGCGCCGCCGCGAAGGCCCGAAGGCCTTCGACATAGGCGGGATCGATGCAGGGCTGCCACAAGCTCACGATGCGTCACCCCTCTGGAGCCTCGATCGACCGCCCGCCGCACGGGCCGCGGCTATAATCGCCCATTTGATTTCGAAGATCGCATGGGTGATGAATCTCGGATCATGGCCAGACCGCGCAAGCCGAAGCCCGAGGGGTCCCAAGTCAAGTCCGCCACGCGGGTCTTGGACATCCTGGAATATTTCGACCGCATCGAGCGGCCCGCCACCGTGTCCGAGATTTCCCGCGCCCTGGAGATCCCCCAGTCGAGCACATCGATGCTCGTGGGATCCCTGATCGACCGAGGCTATCTCGCAGACACGGCCGATGGGCGTGCCGTCGTCCCGACCGCGCGCGTTCCGCTGCTGGGACGGTGGGTCCATGTCGGTGTCACCGACGGCCGTATCGCGCAGATGATGCACGATCTCAGCCTGCGGACGGGCGAGACGGTCCTGCTCGGCATCGCCACGGACATCGTTGCCACCTACATCGATGCCATTCCCGCCACCAAGCCGATGCGCCTGCACATCACCCGCGGCACCGTGCGCCCGCTCGCGACATCCGGCATGGGCGTGCTGCTCCTGTCGGGGATGAGCGACGCGGAGGTTGAGGCCCGGATCGCGCGGGTGAACCGGTTCCGCGAGGGACGCGACGAGCCGCTGGTCGAGCTCGCGGCCGTACGGGCCGAGATCGCCGCCGTACGGGCCCGCGGCTACGCCCTCTCGATGGATCGCGTGGTGGCGGGGGCCGGCATCGTCGGCATGCTGCTGCCCGACTCGGTGGCAGGCCAGCCGATCGGGCTCGGCCTCGGCGGGTTGTCCAGCACCATCGAGGCCCAGTCGGAATTCCTCGTCGCCGAACTGCGCGCGGCCATCGCGCGCCATCTCGGCTGACGGGCGCCGTTTCCGTCCCGTCACCGTCATGGCCGCGCCGGTGCTTGGTCGATGGCCTGCAGGTCGCGGCCCCTCGTCTCCGGGAGGCAGAGGGCGGCGACGAACATGACCCCGTAGGCGACGCCCGCGAACACCGCCATCGCGGTCGCGAGCGGCATGACCGACGATAGGTAGCCGACCAGCGTCGGGGTTAGGGCACCGAGGCCGCGCCCGAAATTGTAGCCGAAGCCCTGGCCGGACCCGCGCAGGTGGGTCGGGAACAGCTCCGTCAGGAAGGCTCCGAGCCCGGAAAACGCCCCCGAGGCGAAGAAGCCGAGGGGGAAGCCGAGGACCAGCATCACCGCGTTCGAGATCGGCAGCTGCGTGTAGACCAGCACGATGGCGCAGGCGCCCACCGAGAAGGTCAGGAACAGCGGGCGCCGGCCGTAGCGGTCCGCGAACCACGCCCCGTACAGGTAACCCGCGAAGCTGCCGAGGATCAGGACGGTGAGATAGCCGGTCGAATTGATGACCGTGAGACCGCGTTCGACCTTGAGGTACGTCGGCAGCCACGTGGTGATGGCGTAGTAGCCGCCCTGGACACCGGCCACCAGGATGGCCGCGAGCATCGTCGTACCGACGATGCCGGGGGCGAAGATGGCGAGCAGGCCGGGCTTGCGCCCATCCTCCTGCGCGCGCGCCGTCTCGGAGATGGCCGGCTCGGCCACGTTCCGGCGCACGTAGACGATGAGCAGGGCGGGGAAGATCCCGATCAGGAACATGGCGCGCCATGCGAGATCGGGCTCCAGGGCCGAGAACACCACGGCTTGCAGCAGCACCGCGCCGCCCCACCCGACCGCCCAGGCGGACTGGATGGTGCCGACCGCACGGCCCCGGTATTGCGGCCGGATCGTCTCGCCCATCAGCACGGCGCCGGCCGCCCACTCGCCCCCGAAGCCGATGCCGACGAAGGCGCGGGCGATGGTGAGCTGCGTGAAATCCTGCGCGAAGGCGCACAGGAAGGTGAAGACGGAGAACCACAGGACGGTGATCTGCAGCGTGCGCACCCGTCCGATCCGGTCGGACAGGTAGCCCGCAAGCCAGCCGCCGACGGCCGAGGCGAGGAGCGTCAGCGTCGTGGCGAAGCCCGCCCAGCTGCGGTCGACATGCCAGGACGCGATGATCGTCGAGAGCACGAGCGGGTAGATCATGAAGTCGACGCCGTCGAGCGCCCAGCCCGTGAAGCAGGCCCAGAAGGCGCGGCGCTCGGGCGGCGTCATGTCGCCGTAGAAGCTCGTGAGCTTGGTGTTCGCTATCGGAACACTGGGTACCGGCGCCGCATCCATCGCATCTGCTCCCTGGATCGCCCGCCGGGCGTCCTCAGACCGTCTGGGGTGTCAGGCCGAAGCCTGGTCGTGCGAGGCCGCGCGCAGCATCGCCTTCCAGGCGGTGATCGCGCTCTGGAAGCCCGGCTCCGTGAGCGCGCGCAGCCGCTCCTTGGTCCGGCGGGTGGCAATGGCCGGACGGGATCCGAGTTCCTCGGCGAGCGCCAGGGACTCGGGCAGGACGTCGGCCCGCGGCACGATCCGATCGAGGAGGCCCAGCGACTTCGCCTCCTCGGCAGGCACGAGCCGGCCGGTCATCACCAGTTCGGCGGCCCTGGCGGGGCCGAGGCAGGCATGAAGGATCCAGGGCCCCATGCTGCTGGGGATGCCGTTCCTCAGTTCCGGCTGGCCGACGCGCACGCCCGGATGCGCGACGCGCAGATCACACATCAGGGCCGCCTGGAATGACGAGCCGGCGGCCACGCCGTTCAGTGCCGCGATGAGCGGCTTTCCCAGGCCCCGCAACGCCCCGAAGAAGGCCGCCCACGCGTCGATCCAGGCATCGACCTCGGCATCGCCCGAGGGGCGTTTCTCACGCAGATCCTGTCCGGCTCCGAAGGCACGCTCGCCCGCGCCAGTGAGCACGACGGCCCTCACGGCCTCATCGCGGTCATAGGCATGCAGCCCATCCGCGATCCGCCGACGCGTCGCCGCGTCCCAGGCGTTCATGGCCTCGGGCCGATCGAGGAGGATGACGCCGGTCCCCCCACGCATCTCGAAGCGCACGCCCTCCGACAAGCCGTCCCTCCCGGAGCGTTCTACGACGCTGTTTGATCACGTATGCGATGAATAAAATCGCATTGACGATTTTGTAGCGGAACGCGTAGGCTGAATGCAAGATGGCCGGGACGGACGATCGCGGAGGAAAGATGGAAGCCAGCCCTGCAATCCCGACCGTCGGTCTCGGACTGCCGTGGGAGGACACGCCGGTCGGCTTTCGCTTCAAGACGATCGGCCGGACCATCTTCGATGCCGACATCACGGCCTTCATCGGCGTCACCGGAATGGTCGAAGTCTTGTTCACGAACGCCGAATACCTGCGCGAGCGCTCGCTATACGAGGGGCGGCGGCTCGTGCCCGGCGCCCTCGTCTATTCCTTCGCCGAGGGTCTGCTGATGCAGTCGGTCGTGCAGGGCACCGGCCTCGCCTTCCTCGGCATGGAGCTGTCCGTCGAGGCCCCGACCTTCTCCGGCGATACGATCCACGTCGAATGCGAGGTTCTGGAGTCGCGGCCCTCGGCAAAGCCGGGGCGCGGCGTGGTCAAGACCCGCAACCGCATCGTCAATCAGCGGGGCGCCTGCATCATGGTCTACAGCCCGGCCCGGCTCGTGAAGGGCCGCGAGAGTCTCGGGGGCCTCTGATGGGTCCGCTCTCCGGCATCCGCATCGTCGACATGACGACGGTGATGATGGGCCCGTCGGCGACGCAGGCCCTCGCCGAGATGGGCGCGGACGTCATCAAGATCGAGGCGCCGGGGGGAGACGGGGTGCGCAACATCGCCCCCGGCCGCCATCCGGGGATGGGCGGCCTCTTCCTCAACAACAACGCGAACAAGCGCAGCCTTGCGGTGGACTTGAAGCGACCGGAGGGGCGTGCCGCCCTTCTGCGGCTCGCGGAGACGGCCGACGCGCTGGTCTACAACGTCCGCCCCGCCGCCATGGAGCGTCTCGGTCTCTCCTACGAGGCGGTCGCGACCGCGCGGGCCGACATCGTCTACCTCGGCATGTTCGGCTATGGACAGGACGGCCCCTACGCCGCTCGCCCGGCCTACGACGACCTGATCCAGGGCGCCGCGATGATCCCGGCGCTCGTCGCACGGGCCGGCGGCTGCGAGCCGCGCTACGTGCCCAATGCCATCGCCGACCGCATCGTCGGGCTCAGCGCCGTGAGCGCCCTGTGCGCCGCGCTCTTCCACCGGGCGCGCACGGGGCAGGGCCAGCGTATCGACGTGCCGATGTTCGAGACGATGACCGCCTTCGTGCTCGGCGACCACATGGCCGGCCGGACCTTCGACCCACCCCTCGACGGCGGTGGCTACGCCCGCCTCCTGGCCCGCGAGCGGCGCCCGTTCCGCACCCGCGACGGCTATCTCTGCGCCCTTCTCTACAACGACGCGCAGTGGCGGTCCTTCTACGCGGCGATCGGTCAGGCCGAGCGCTTCGAGGCCGACCCACGCCTCTCCACGATGGCCGCCCGAAGCGTTCACATCGCCGACCTGTACGCGGATTTAGCGGCGATCTTCGCCGGCCGCACAACGGCGGAGTGGGCGGTCCTCCTCGCCGAGGCCGACGTCCCGTTCGCGCCGATGCACGATTTCGAGACCATCTTCGAGGATCCGCATCTCCAGGCGATCGGCTTCTTCCGGACCGAAGAGCATCCCACCGAGGGGTGCGTGCGCCGGTTGCGGACCCCGAGCACCTGGAGCGAGACGCAACCGGTCCTCGACCGTCCGGCCCCCGCCTACGGCGAGCACAGCGCCGATGTCCTGAGGGAGGCGGGCCTGTCCGAGACGGACATCGCCGCGCTCATCGCCGATGGGATCGTCGCCGATGGGGCTGCGCGGCCGGTGACCGCCGTGGCCGCGGAGCCGGCCCGGTCCCGGCGCATGGACACGCTCAAGGCCGCCGATCCGGTGTGACGCCCCCGCCGCGGGATGGATCGGGAGCGGAACAGCAGGAGGAGGATGACATGACGGACGACCCCATCGCCATCGTCAGCTTCGCGCGCACGCCGATGGGCGGCTTCCTGGGCGATCTCTCCGGCGCGACGGCGCCGGAACTCGGATCGTCCGCGATCCGCTCCGCCGTCGAGCGGGCCGGAATCTCCGGCGAGGACATCGACGAGACCCTGTTCGGCTGCGTGCTGCCGGCCGGACTCGGACAGGCGCCGGCCCGGCAGGCGGCGCTCGGGGCGGGGCTTCCCCGATCGGTCGGCTGTACCACCGTCAACAAGATGTGCGGCTCGGGGATGAAGGCCGTGATGATGGCCCATGATGGACTGCGGGCCGGTTCCACCCGGGTCGCCGTCGCGGGAGGCATGGAGAGCATGTCCAACGCTCCGTACCTGCTGGAGCGGGCACGGAGCGGCTACCGGATGGGCCACGGCCGCGTCGTGGACCACATGTTCCTCGACGGGCTGGAGGACGCCTACGATCCCGGCCGGCTGATGGGCACCTTCGCGGAGGATTGCGCCCAGACCTACCAGTTCACCCGCGAGGCCCAGGACGCCTACGCGCTCGCCTCCCTCGACCGCGCGCAACGCGCGATGAGCGAGGGCGCGTTCTCCCGGGAGATCGTTCCGGTGACGGTGAAGGCGGGCAAAGGCCAGCGCGACGTTTCGGCCGACGAACAGCCGCCCAAGGCCAGGCCCGACAAGATCCCCGCGCTGAGGCCGGCCTTCCGCGAGGGCGGCACGGTCACCGCCGCCAACAGCTCGTCGATCTCCGACGGCGCGGCGGCCCTGGTCCTGATGCGTCTGTCGGAGGCCGAGCGGCGCGGCCTCACGCCCGTCGCCGTCATTCGGGGGCACGCCTCCTTCGCCGATGCGCCGCACCTGTTCCCGACCGCGCCGGTCGGCGCCGTGCGGCGCCTCGTGGAGCGGACCGGCTGGTCGCTCGGCGAGGTCGACCTGTTCGAGATCAACGAGGCGTTTGCCGTCGTCGCCATGGCGGCCATGCGCGAACTCGACCTGCCGCACGACAAGGTCAACGTTCATGGCGGTGCCTGCGCCCTCGGACACCCGATCGGCGCCTCGGGCGCGCGGATCCTCGTCACCCTGCTCGCCGCCCTCGAACGCCGGGGACAGCGGCGCGGCATCGCGGGGATCTGCATCGGCGGCGGCGAGGCGACGGCCGTCGCCGTCGAGCGGCTGAGCTGAGACGACGGCCGTCGCCTCGCCGCGGAAGGCGGCGCATCGAACCGCGCCGGACCGCCCACAAGAGGCGGCCGGCTGCACTGGGAGGAGGAAAGCCATGCAGCGGGTTGCCGCCGAGGGAGGCCTCGAACGAACGGTCGCAGCAGAAGCGGGGCGCACCACGCGGTTCCGCTGGGTTCTGATGATCCTGGTCTTCGGGATCTACACCCTCGCCTCGGCCGACCGGGCGAATGTCGGCATCGTGCTGCCGTTCGTGAAAGCCGAGTTCGGCATGACCAACACCGAAGCCGGCGCGGTCATCAGCCTGTTCTTCGTGGGCTACTCCGTCGCGCAGATTCCCTCCGGCTTCCTCGTGCGGCGGTTCGGGGTGCGCAGCACCTTCCCGATCTTCATGCTGCTGACGTCCCTCTTCACGGGCCTTCTCGGCACGGCCGGCTCCGCCTTCGCCATGAAGGCCAATCGCCTCGCCCTCGGCCTCGCCGAGGCGCCCTTGCCGGTGGCCATCCTCTCCATGCTCAATCGGTGGTTCCCGCCGCAGGAGAAGGGGACGGCCGTGGGGATCTTCCTCGCCGCGGCGAAGTTCGGGCCTGTCCTCGTCCCACCGATCGGGGCCGTCATCATCACCACCTTCGGCTGGCCCTACGTCTTCTATTTCTGCGCCCTTCCGGGAATCGTGTTCTCGCTCCTCTGGTATGGGCTGGTCACCGACGATCCGGGGCGCAACCGGTTCGTGTCCGAGGGAGAGGCCAACCACATCCAGGCCGGCCAGCGCACGGCCCCCGGCGCCGAGGCCGCCGCCGTAGCTGCGGAACCGCGCTGGATCGGCCGCCTGGACCGGCTGGTGCGGGCGCGCGTCGTACGCCCGATCGCCACAGCCCGGGAGACCTTCGCGAGCCCGCACATCTGGGGCCTCGCGGCCGGATACTTCCTGATGAGCGGCATCATCACGGTGATCCTGTCGTGGCTGCCGACCTACCTGGTCACGGTCAAGCATTTCTCCATCATGAATGTCGGCTTCGTCTCATCGGCGCCCTTCGTCGGCGGGGTTCTCGGCAATCTCGTCGGCGGATGGTTCTCGGACCGGATCGTGGCCAAACGGCGCAAGCCGACGATCCTCATCAGCACCATCTCGACGGTGTTCATGATGTACGCCCTCGTTCACGCCCCGAACGATCCGCCGACGCTGGCAGCGCTCCTCATGCTGACCGGGTTCCTGTTGAACCTCGGCTATTCGGCCTTCACCGTCTATCCGGCCGGGCTGACGACGAAGGAGGCCTACCCCCTCGCCGTGTCCGTGGTGAACACCGGCGGTCAGGCCGGGGCCGCACTCCTGCCGTTCGTCACGGGCGTGATCCTCGATCACTTCGATTGGGACCGCGTGTTCCTCTTCCTCGGCTCCGCCTCGCTGGTCGCGCTGACCGTCATGCTGACGATCATCGACCCGGTCGAGCGGCGCGCCGGGTAGGCGAGCCATCGGCGAAGGGATGAGCGACATGGCGGATCCGGTGGTCGCCGGTCATCCGGCACCGCCCGTCCTCCCGCAGGACAGGCGGCTTCTCGCCGAACCGCCGTCACCCCCTTCGGGCGACGCACTCGACCGTCTCGACCGGATGGTGGGTCTGCAGTGCGACGAGGGCCGCGAGACGCTCGTCGGCACCGTCCGCACACGCAAGACCTGATCGAGACCCGATCAAGACACGCGTCGGCAACGATCTCGGGATGGTCGCGGTGATGATCCTGATGAAGCCTGGACATGTCCTCGTCGTCGATGGCGGAGCGACCTGCCACCCGGGGTCTGACCGTGGCCGGGCGAAGCGAAGGGTGAGCAGTCGATGGACGAGATCCCCGAAGGGTTCGACAGGGTCGCGGAGGCGATCGAGAGCCGCCGCAGCGTGCGCGGCTTCCTCGACAGGCCGGTCGATCCGGGCCTGATCGAGCGCCTGCTCGCCCTGGCGGGCCGGGCGCCGAGCGGCAGCAACATCCAGCCGTGGAAGCTGCACGTGCTGACCGGACCGGCCCTCGCCCGCCTCACCGAGGCCCTGACGGCGGCCCACTTCGCCGGCGAGCCGGAGGCGCGGGAATACGAGTACTATCCCACCCGCTGGCGCGAGCCTTATCTCGGACGCCGCCGCGAGATCGGATGGCGGCTCTACGAACTCGCCGGCGTCGCGCGGGGTGATCATGACGGATCGCTTCGCCAACGCGGACGCAACTACACGTTTTTCGGTGCGCCGGTCGGCCTCGTCTTCACGATCGACAAGGATCTGGAACAGGGCAGCTGGCTCGATTACGGGATGTTCCTGCAGACCCTGATGATCGCGGCGCGCGGTGCCGGGCTCGACACCTGCCCCCAGGCGGCCATCGCAAGCTATCCGGCCATCGTCCGGCGGGAGGTCGGCATCCAGGAGGATGAGATCATCGTGTGCGGGATGGCCCTGGGCCATGCCGACCCGGATGAGCCGACCAACGCCCTGCGCGCCGGACGCGCGGCAGTCTCAACCTACACGACGTTCCACGCAGAGTGAGGGTTGGAATCGGCCGGCTGACGTCCTCCAGGACCAGTGTTGCATCGGAACTGAACGGTCCGCCCGGCACGACGCCAGCACGCGCGAATTCAACGGGTCGCAAGCTGCGAAGATAGTTTGTCTGGCTTGGACCGCTGACCTGCTTTAGGACCGGCGCCACGTCATCGACCGTGAGCGAAGCGGGGCTTTCTCGGACGCTACGCCCTCGGGATGCCCCCGCGCTGGCCCGTTCTTCACTTCGGCGGAGCCTGCGACGGATCCGACACCGAAGGACCAAGGAAAGCCGGGAACGAGAGGCGACCTCGTCGTGGCCGCCACGAGTACGCCGCCCAGCCGGTGGCTGAGCGAGCCTCCCTTGCGACGACGGCTATGTGCTCGCCGCCGTTTCTACGCGGTGCCGGGCGTGCGCGTCGACCGGCCCCGTCACCCGCGACGCAGACCGGACCAGCTGCATGCTGACACGGACCACGTTCGGCTTCGCTGCGAACGCGGGAACGTCTCTCGGTCAGGGTCTGTCAGCGGGACGGCGGGTTATCGGTTACGTCGCGCACTTCCTCCGGCGCCAACCCGAGGTCTCGGATCTCGGCAGGCGAAAGTTCGCCGGTGGTTTCGATGCGATCCTCCGGCGGCGATCCATTCGCAGCCTGGTTGGCGAGAAAGAGCGCGCGGCGCGGATCCGGCTCTGCGATCGCATAAAGCTTCGGCGCGGTGGTATCGCCGGCCTTCGTGATTTTCACCATCCAACCGCTCATGGCGTTGCTCCGAGTTTCCTCCGCCCGAGCATGCCCCACAAGCAGGGTGCTAGACGCGATGGAAATGCATGTGAGGTACCGGTAGAGAATAGGCCGCCACTTCAGCAATGTCAAAATACCGTTAAGCCGCAAAGAAAGTAGTTCCACCGTCGCCAGTTCTTTGGGACGCTGTTCGGTCTAGTTGTTCGAGTTCCACGGCCGCATCGCGAAGACCCTGCTCGCGCGCCGCCTTGAACCAAAGTCGCGCCTCAACCTCATTCCTTGCGCCTGCGAGTCCGCGCGCAAGGTAGCGACCTACGGCAAGTTGCGCTTCCGCGTGTCCCGCCTCCGCTGCCGCCTGGAACAGACTGAGCGCGCGCGGGAAGTCCGGCTCGCGTCCATATCCGCCGTCGAGCATGGCAGCGAGCGCGTAGATCGCGCCGATATGGCCGCTCTTGGCGGCACGCTCGAATTGATCGAACGCCTGGCCCCTGTCGACCGGACCGCCGCGGCCGTTGACCATCATCTCCCCCAACATCGCTTGCGCTTCCGGGACGCCAGCATCCGCGGCACGGGCGATCCAGGCGCGCCCTTCCACGGCATCGCCCGCGACGCCCCGGCCTTCGGCGAGCATCCGGCCATACCAGAACTGCGCGATCGGCATCTCCTCGGCCGCTTTCCGGAGCCAGAGGGCCGCTTGCGCCTCGTCGTGGCCACCGCCGATGCCGTGCGAGAGACAGATGCCGAAGTTGAAGGCCGCCGCCAGATTGCCCTGCTTGGCGCCGCGTTCGAACCAGTGCCGGGTCCGGACGTCATCGCCCGGCGCGCCCTCGCCGGCCAGGATCAGATTGCCGAGATCCACCTGGGACTTTTCATTGCCGAGGTCGGCCGCTTCGCGGAGCCAATGGGCAGCTGCTTCCGCGTCTTGGACGCCACTCATGCCGGCTTGATAGAGCTGGCTCAGGGTCCGTGCCGCACCGGCATAACCAGCCTTCGCGGCCCGCTCCAGCCAGATCGAGGCCTCCGCGAAGTTCGGCGGTAAGTCTCCCCCTCTGGCGTGCAGGTGCCCGACGAGGGCGGCGGCATGTGCGTCCCCTGCCAAGCCTGCGCGTCTCAGCCAGGTCTCTCCGAGAAGCGGGTTCCTCTCGACCCCGTCGCCATTCAGAAGTGCAAGACCGAGGCTCGTCTGCGCGGCGACGATGCCCTCCTCCGCCGCGCGCGCGTACAACTCTGCTGCGCGCTCCGCGCTCTTTGAAACCCCGACGCCCGCATGCGTGAGCGCGCCGAGGAGAAACAGGGCATCGCCCAGACCGGCCGCCGCAGCCCGCTCGATCTCGGCGACGGCAAGTGTGTTATCGTCAGGCGTCTGCTTCCTGAGATGCAGCAGTCCGAGACCGAGATGCCCTTGCGGGCAGCCGGCTCTCGCCGAAGCGGTATACCAGCGCTCGCCCTCGACCTCGTCGCGCAGCGCTTCGGGACCGGCCGTAAGAATATAGCCGAGCAGTGCCTGCCCCTCCGGCGAGCCGTTCGCCGCGGCCCGCCGCGTCCACAGGAGCGCCGTAACAGGATCGGCCTGTCTCCGCTCGTTGATTGGATCGGAAGCCAGCTCGTCCGTAAGCGAGGACCCTTGCTCCGCCATGCCGGCATCGCCGCGCATGCACAGCAATGCGAGCTTGAACTGGGCCTCCGCGTGCTCGCCCTCGGCGGCGGCGCTCATCCAGCGGACGGCTTCCTTCGTGCTGCGCGGGAGCCCTGTCCCATCGAGATAGCATTGCGCAAGGTGGTACTGGGCTTCAGGCAAGCCGGCCTGAGCTGCCCGGCCGATCTGAGCAACGCCATCCTTTGCCTGGCCGCTCTCCAGCAGGTTGAGGCCGAGCCTCAGCCTTGCGGCTGGAGAGGCTGGAGCCAGAAATCGGTCGACGATCCTCATTCGCCTTACGCCTCTGCAGCAGGCCGATCGTTCACGGCTCGCGCATGCCCTCGAGGCCGACGGGTAGGATGCGGGCGAACAGATATCTCAGCATCGTACGTTCCCCGACCATCACGTCAGCGGTCACAGGCATGCCGGCCGACATGTGGAAGTTTGCCGGCAGCCCGTGCAACTTGATCGCGGTGAGTTCCACGCGTGCGCGAAACCAGACACCGTTGGCTGCCTGCCCGCCGACGCTGGCCCTCTGGGTCTCCTGCTGGCCCGTGAAGCTGTCGGCACTCACGCTTTTCACCACACCTTCAGCCATCCCGTACTGCACGAACGGGAACGTGTCGAATTTCACGCTGACGCTCTGTCCGGGGTGAACGTAGCCGGCCTCTTCGGCAGCGATCCGCGTCTCGACCTCGAGCGGCGTGTTTCGGGGCACGAGCGTGATGAGCTGCTCACCGGACTGTAGGACAGAGCCCACGGACACTTTCGCGACGTTCAGAACGATGGCGTCCTGCTCGGCGACCAAGTTCACAAGCTGCCGGCGGAGCGTCGCCTTCCTCAGGCCCTCCTGCGCATCGTTAAGGCTACGGCGCCGCAGCGTGATGTCCTGACTGATCTGCGACTTCCACTGCTGCGTGAAGGCGTCCCGCTCGGCAACCATCTGGTTCAGGTCGTTGCGTGCGCGCTCTGCGGACGCGGTCGCGTCCTTGAGATATCTCTGCATCTCGATGCGCTGATCCTGCGCCACGAGCCGGTTCATCTGGCTGCCCACTTGAAGGCGCTCCAGTTCCTTCCGCTTCGCTTCGAGGACGCTCGCGATGTCAGCGCGCTCGCCGTACGCTTTGGCGTCGAGCTCGGCGCGCGCGAGCTGTGTCTGCAGGCCGCTGATCTTCTGGTCGAAGCTCTCCAACTGGGATCGGTACTGCGCCTGACGCTGCCCGTAGAGCGCTACCTGGATCACGGTCGCGGCGTCGGTCGCGGTGGGCTGGAACGGCGAGCCATTGCTCTCCGCTGTCAGCCGATTGACCTCCGCCTGCAAGCTGGTGACTTGGTTCTCAAGGGCGCCCGCATCCGCGCCGGTGAAGGTCGGGTCCAGTTCGGCGAGAAGTTGCCCCGCGTGGACGGCCTGACCTTCGCGGACCTTGATCGAGCGAACGATCGACGTTTCGAGCGGCTGAAGGACGATCGTCGGGCTGGTCGAGACCATGCGCCCGGCCCCGCTGACGACGACGTCGACGGGGCACGTGGCCAGGATCGCGCCCGACGCGATTACCATCGTCAGAACCACGCGCAGCATGCTGCGGGCCACGGGACGAACCGGCGTCGCGAGGAGCGCAGCCGTAGGGGACTGGAACTCGAGAAGGACGGGACCGACGTCACCCTCCGCCGGCGGCAGCCGCCTGATTCGAAAATTGAACCAGCTCGTGAGAGGGTTACTCATCGATAGGCCTGCAACTCTGTCTGCTATGCGCGCAATACAACGCGACGCTTCTCTTCCCCGACGCCACGATGGTCGGGTGGGACGAGCGCCCGCCGCCCTCCGGTCAACTCGCGTTCAGGAACATCTGGCTCGGACGCGCCACCTCGAGGTGCCGATTCTGTTGCTGCCAAAGCTGCTTGTAGATCGCGCAGCGCTCGACGAGGTCGTCGTGGGGACCGATATCGACGGCGCTGCCCTTATCGAGCACTAGGATCTGGTTGCAATCGAGCAGGGACGAGAGCCGGTGAGAGACGATGATCATGGTCCGACCGCTGGCGATGCGCTGAAGATTGGCGTTGACCAGCGCTTCGCTCTCGGGATCGAGCGCGCTGGTCGCCTCGTCCAAGATGAGCAGCTTCGGATCGGTGATGAGGGCACGCGCGATCGCGAGCCGCTGTCTTTGTCCGCCTGACAGGTTTGCGGATCCCTCTTCGATCCACGTCTCGTAGCCCCGGGGAAGCCGCTCTATGAACTCCTCGGCGCCCGCCATCCGAGCTGCGCGGATCACATCCTCGAACGTCAAGCCGGGACGGCCCGCGATGATGTTCTCGCGCACCGTCCCGCGGAACAGGAAGTTATCCTGCATCACCACGCCGAAGCTCCGACGCAGGTGCGTGAGATTGATCTCGCGCAGGTCAGTGCCATCAATCTTGAGGCGCCCCGTGTAGTCTCGGTTGATGCCCTGCAGAAGGCGGGCGATGGTGGATTTGCCGGACCCGCTGCGGCCGACGAGTCCCAACATGGTCCCGGGCGGCACGCTGAAGGAGACGTCGCGCAACGCTGCGGACTGCGCGCCCGGATACCGGAAGCCGACCTCCTCGAAGGTGATCTGGCCTGCGAAGCTCGGGCGCAGACCAGTCCGCGTGGCTTGGGTCTCGGTCGGGTGGTTGAGCACTTCCGCGACCTGACCGACCGACATGCGGATCTCTTCGATGTCCTGCATCAGCTTGGCAAAACTGATCAGCGGGCTGGCGACGCGGCCGCCGAGCATCATGAAGGCGATCAAGCTGCCTGCGGTGATGCCGGTCGATCCGGGCGGCGCGAGGACCACGATATACGCTCCGCAGAGCAGGATCCCGCGGTCGATGAAACGCTCCAGCGGAAGGGACAGCGACTGCGCCCAGTTCACGATGCGGCCCGCGGCAAGCCGCGCCGTGCCGGATTCGGCGACCCGCTCGTCCCACTCACGCTTGCGCACATCCTCGATCGCGAGCGATTTGACCGTGCGCATCCCGTGAACGGTTTCGACCAGGGTACCACCCTTTTGGATTTCGGCCGCGATCAGGCGCCCGTAGCAGGCCCGAACAGCAGGCAGGAACGCCATCACCAGCCCACCCACGGCAGCGGATGAGATCAGAACCATCCACGCGAGCATGCCACTCATGTAAAATAGGAACGGTAGCAAAACGATGAGCGTCAGTAAGTCGAGGGCGGTCGATACGAGCTTTCCAGTAAAAAAATCTCGGATCTTGAAGACTTGTGAGACCTTATGCGTCGTTTCTCCGGTCGGGGAGCGCTCAAAAAACTCGATCGGCAACGCTAGAAGGCGGCGGAACACGTGGACGTTCAAGCGAGCATCGATCCGCGTCGACATGACCTCCACGATCTCGCGCCGCGCGTAGCTGATCAACGCCTCGTAGGCCGTCACCAGGACGAGCATGAGCGTGAGCAACGTGAGCGTCGAAACCGTCCGGTGAACAAGAACCCGGTCGAGGGCGGCCATCACCAGGAACGGCGGCAGAATCTGCAAAACGCTGACCGCCAGTGATGCAGTCATGATCTCGCGCAGGTTGCGCCGCTCGTGGAGGACGAGCTTGGCGAGCCAGCCGAGGGAGAAGTCGGCGTCGTCGTCCGTCGTTGTCCGCGAGCGGCGGATGAGCAGGACTTCGTTCGTCCAGACGCGCTGCAGGCGGAGTTCGTCGATCTCGATCCCGGCGCCAGGCGTGCCGGTCGGCCCCTCGACGAAGCAGACGCCCTTGTCGGGATTGCGCTGGGTGACGAGCGCGGCGTTCCCGTCATTCAGAAGCAGAATGATCGGCCCGACGTTCTCGAGCCGCATGAGCTGCGACCCGCGCAGGCGCACCGCCTTGGCCCAGAGTCCGGCGCCAGCGGCCCATTCGGCCAGAGCGGCCGGACTGGGCAGCGCCCCCTGCGGGTCTATGGGAAAATCGCTCGGGTCGAGCTCGACGCCGTAATGGTGGGCGACGCGCACGACCGCCATGATGCGCGCCCGAGCCACGTCCGACATGACTTTTCCCGCGACGCTCAACCGGCAGACTCCTACTCAAACCTTGCGCCCAGCCGACGCCGTCTCAGTCGCGACGTGTCTTCGCGGAGCACTGGCTCCGCCTCATCAAGGATCCGCCGGTCTTGCGGCACCGCGTACCGATCCGCTCGCACGGGCGCCGACCGGGCAGAGATCCCGTCGGACGCGTTATACCCTTCGACCGCGCGGCGCCCATAGGCCACACGTTATATCTTTATTTACCTTTGTGATCCGGGGCAATCGAAGGCCCCGCCGCTCACGATCGAGTGCCTGATACCCCGGCCAGATAGCGAATCTTGCGATAGCCGGCTTCTGTTTAGCGGCCGCCGAAACTGATTAACAAAGTTATAACGTCCGGCATATGGCCGGCCAAGCCGCCTCGATCGTAAACCGATCGAGAATGGCCGAATCTCGGAATTTGCCGTCGGTCTGAAGGTCTAACAAGTTCACTCGCTCGGCCCTTTGGCTCTCGAGCGGGTGGCTCTCAATAAGGAAGCCGAGCTGTGGCTACACCCATCGGACCTGACACCACCACCGACGGCATCGTCTCGTTCACCGGGACGGTCAACACATCCACGCCACAGACGGTCTACTTTTATGCAAGAGATTTAAGTGGGAACTACTTTCTTTTAGGCAGCACCCAATCGGTTCCACAGACCTTCGGGACGGGCTCGAATAATACCCCAGGTACATTTGCTTTCACGACGGCAGTTCCTGCCGGTACTTATTCTTTCCAAGCTGTTGATTTCAGCAGCAGCAACTCTGTGACCACGCTGTATACGACCTCTTCGAATGGGGTCGTTTTCTCTAATCAACAACAGTCTACTGGCTCGGGCAGCTCGCGCGCCAGCTACATCGATTCGGGCCAGGTCGTTGTCGCGACCGGGCCGATCGGCGCGACTGGACCCACGGGCGGAACTGGAGCGACCGGTGCTACCGGCTCCACTGGATCGACCGGCGCCACCGGAGCGACCGGCCGAACGGGTTCGACGGGCGCTACGGGTTCGACCGGCTCGACGGGCGCCACTGGAGCCACGGGTCGTACCGGCTCGACGGGAGCGACCGGTTCAACGGGAGCGACCGGTTCGACCGGCTCCACGGGTTCGACCGGCGCGACGGGTTCGACCGGCGCGACGGGTTCGACCGGCGCGACGGGTTCGACCGGTGCGACGGGCGCGACCGGCTCCACGGGTTCAACGGGTTCGACCGGCGCCACGGGTTCGACCGGCGCCACGGGTTCGACCGGAGCGACTGGCTCGACCGGTGCCACGGGTGAGACCGGCGCGACTGGCTCGACCGGTGCCACGGGCGAGACCGGCGCGACTGGCTCGACCGGTGCCACGGGTGAGACCGGCGCGACTGGCTCGACCGGTGCCACCGGTTCAACGGGTGCCACCGGCTCGACGGGAGCGACCGGTTCAACGGGAGCGACCGGTTCGACCGGCTCGACGGGCGCCACTGGAGCCACGGGTCGTACCGGCTCGACGGGAGCGACCGGTTCAACGGGAGCGACCGGTTCGACCGGCGCCACCGGAGCGACAGGCCGCACTGGCTCGACGGGTGCCACCGGTTCGACCGGCTCGACAGGAGCGACCGGTTCAACGGGAGCGACCGGAGTCACGGGTACTACCGGTTTGACCGGTGCCACGGGTGAGACCGGCGCGACTGGCTCGACCGGTGCCACGGGTGAGACCGGCGCAACCGGCTCGACGGGTGCCACGGGCGAGACCGGAGCGACCGGCTCGACCGGTGCCACGGGTGAGACCGGAGCGACTGGCTCGACCGGTGCCACGGGTGAGACCGGAGCGACTGGCTCGACCGGTGCCACGGGCGAGACTGGAGCGACTGGCTCGACCGGTGCCACGGGTGAGACCGGCGCGACTGGCTCGACCGGTGCCACGGGTGAGACCGGAGCGACTGGCTCGACCGGTGCCACGGGCGAGACCGGCGCGACTGGCTCGACCGGTGCCACGGGTGAGACTGGCTCGACCGGTGCCACGGGTGAGACCGGCGCGACTGGCGCCACGGGCGATCCTGGAGTGACCGGCTCGACGGGTGCCACCGGCTCGACGGGTGCCACCGGCTCGACGGGTGCCACCGGCTCGACGGGTGCCACCGGCTCGACGGGTGCCACCGGCTCGACGGGTGCCACCGGCTCGACAGGTGCCACCGGCTCGACGGGCGCCACCGGAGCGACGGGTCGTACCGGCTCGACAGGAGCGACCGGTTCGACGGGCGCCACCGGAGCGACGGGTCGTACCGGCTCGACAGGAGCGACCGGTTCGACCGGCTCGACAGGCGCTACCGGAGCGACGGGTCGTACCGGCTCGACAGGAGCGACCGGTTCGACCGGCTCGACAGGCGCCACCGGAGCGACAGGTCGTACCGGAGCTACAGGAGGGACTGGTTCGACCGGATCGACGGGTACCACTGGAGCGACGGGTGCCACTGGGGGCAGCGATCCCGACGACCACCATCACCACCACCACCATCACCACCATCACCATTGGGATAACGGCAACCACTACGGAAATAACGGCAACAACGGAAATAACGGCAACAACGGAAATAACGGCAACAACGGAAATAACGGCAACAACGGGAATAACGGCAACAACGGGAATAACGGCAACAACGGAAACAACGGGAATAACGGCAACAACAATGGTGTCCGTGACACCAACGGCTCGAATGGTGGGTCGGGAGCGCAGATCAATCCAGGATCGACCAATTCTGGAACGAACCCGGTCTTCTCCCAGCCGACCCAGGGCTCGGGTATCTCGGACATGGACGTCCTGAGATCGCTCGGAAACCTGATCGCCCGGTTGATCACCAACAACGGTTCGGTGAGCGGCCTGCTCAGCGACACCTCAGCTCAGCAAGACATCATGACGCTCATGAATGCCTTCAAGTTGGGTGGGACATCGGGTGAGGCGACCACTCAGGTGAGTACATCGGTCGGATCGTCGCGGAACTCGGTCGGAGCCTCGTTCTCCGCCCAGTCCTCGCCGCAAGACCAGCTCACCAACGTGGATTGGAGCAAGAACGTGAGGTAAGAGCGCCCAGCTCGGGACCTCGCCCAAGCCAGGAGGCCGCAGCTTCAAGCTGCGGCCTCTTTTTTGTTCGTGAAGCACCGCCGACCGATCACTCGACCCGGCCCCGCTCTCGGACGCGGGCCCGACAACGGTGCGGGTCGCGCCCGGTTCTCCTGGCGATGGATCGGTCCCTCATTCCCGTGTTCGCCTGGACGGCCACCGGCCGGACGAGCGGACGCCCACCGTCCGTCCATTGTCCGCGGAAGCGCCGAGGAGGACGATCACCCGTCGGGCCTGGCCCTGCGCGGCGACCCGCGAGGCTCGTCATGCGGGGTGCTCGAAAGGCGCCGGTCGTCAGAGCGGTCGCGGCTGGCGTGCCTCGCCTTCGGTGCAGGAACAGCGTGATCGAAGCGTCGGTCTGGCCGCGCGCGCCCCTGATTCCCGCTCCACGTGTCGTCATCCCGCGAAGGTGGCCGTTCATCGGGTGAGCCGCAGCGGATGACCGTCGCGTCCACGAAGGGCATCTCGCCGTCGACAGCGCCCCGGGCATCCAACCGCAGCGAGCCGCGCCAGAGCGCCCGCTCGAACAACCACGCTTCACGGTCCCGGGCGAGGGACCCGCCGACCACAAGCGATATGGGTAACCGAGGCTGCGGCTCCGGAGAGCGCGCCCGTTTGTCGGAACCTGTCCCGGTCCGGACCGATCACCCGCGTCTGGACGACGTCCGCGCTGGATGAGAGCGCCATCATCTCAAACGGATGCCGTGTACCCGTCTGCACGGGCGCCCGGCGATGCTGCCCGCCGCTCGGTCGGCGCTGCGGTCACGGTGCGCAGGGCACGGCATGGGACGCCTGCCTTCTTGATCGGGCGGCGCCCTCTCGTGCGCGCGACGCGTTCCGATCAAGAGCGCGACCAAGTGGTCGTCGTTGGCGCGTCGGCTGGACAGCGAACTTCATGGTTCTGCGATCGAGCGGTCAAAATGCGTAATCAATCAATGTTTTCCGCCAGAGACTACAACTCGCCTTGAGAGCGTCTCCCGAGCAGAGTAGGTTCGAACCTGCATGGTCCGGTCGCCCGGATGACGTCGCTCGCCGCAGCCCTCGCCGTCGGATGAGGCGTGCGCAGTAAAGGGGAACGCGCCCAGCGAATTGAATTCCAGTGCGTGGCAGCGGAGCTCAGCGTGTCTGGATGTCGCGGGTCCGGGCGAAGTGGATCCGGTCTTGCGCCTGCAGATCAGCTTGTTCGGCCGAGAGAATGAAGACATGGCAAAGATCGGACTGTCGATGATCGTCAAGAATGAGGCGAGCGTCATCGAGCGCTGCCTCGACAGTATGGTCCCGCTGATCGACTACGTTCTCATCTCCGACACCGGATCCACCGACGGCACCCAGGACATCATCCGCGCCTGGCTCGAGAGGAACCGTGTCCCGGGCGACGTCGTGGAAGAGAAGTGGCAGGACTTCGCGACCAATCGGAGTTCAGCGCTGCAGCGGCTCCGGGAGCGGAATCTCGTGGATTACGCCTTCGTCATGGACGCCGACGAGACCCTCTCATACGAAGACAATTTCGATGGGGCCGCGTTCAAAGGCTCGATGAGCGCAGACTACTACAACGTGGAGATCCGGCGGGGCAGCATAAGATATTGGCGGCCTCAGATAATGTCTAACGGCAAGCCGTTCTGCTACAAGGGCGTGCTCCACGAATATGTTGAGGCGCCCCAAGGATCTACAACCGGAGACGCCTCGGGCTTTCATATCACATCGGGTGCCTCGGGCGGAGCGCGGGAGAAGGATCCGGACACCTACCGTCGGGACGCTGAGAAATTGAGAGAGGCTCTGGAAGGAGAGACCGACAGCTTCCTGAGGTCACGATACACGTTCTACCTCGCGCAGAGTTACCGGGACAGCAATCAGCCGGAGAAGGCACTCGACGCCTATCTCGCGCGAAGCCACATGGGGTACTGGGCCGAAGAAGTCTATATCAGTCTCTTGGAAGCCGGCCATCTGATGGAACGGCTCGATCGGCCGGCCGACGATATCCTCGCGACGTATCGGCGCGCGACCGAAGTCTGCAGTCATCGTGCGGAGGCCTTCTACGACATCAGCAATTTCTGCTTCCGCACGGGACGGAACGAGGAGGGGTTCACGGCGGCCAAAGCGGGATCGACTCTGTCCGAGCCGGCGAGCGGTCTTTTCCTGTCGAAGTGGGTCTACGACTACGGCCTGCTGGATAAGCTCGCCATCAATGCTTACTGGTCGAATCACCATAGTGAATGTGTTGACGCCTGTCTCAAGCTTCTGGCCGACGGCAAACTTCCGCCGTCGGAGCGCGGGCGTGTCGCGGCGAATGCGCGGTCTTCGCTGGCGAAGATTCAGGACGAGAAAGTGGCTCGTAAGTTGGGTGCTCATGCCGAGCCGAACTTTCTCGAGCAATTTGAACTGGCGGCTCCCCGCACCTTGAGGCCGGTCGCGACAGAGCCGCGCGTCCTCATCGCGATTCTGGCCAAGCAGATGGCCGCCGCACTGCCGCTCTACCTTGAGTGCTTGACGAACCTGGACTATCCGAAATCGAAGATTTCCATCTACATCCGAACGAACAACAACACGGATGAGACGGAGACGATCCTGAGGGCATGGGTCGAGAAATTCGGACCCCAATATGCGGGTGTCGAGTTCGATGCCAGCGATGTCAGTGAACGCGTTCAAGAATACGCGCTTCATGAATGGAACAGCACTCGATTTAGGGTCCTGGGCTACATACGTCAGGTCAGTTTACAGAAAGCCATCGAACAGAACTGTGAATTCTACTTTACCGCAGACGTCGATAACTTTCTGAGACCCTCGACGCTGCGCGAGCTCGTGTCGCTGAACGTTCCCATCGTCGCCCCGTTCCTTCGTTCGATCGAGAAGGGCAGCTACTATTCCAATTATCATGCCGCAGTCGACGCGCAGGGATATTACGCGCATTGTGACCAGTATGACTGGGTGCTGAATCGCTGGATTCAAGGTGTCGTCGAGATGCCGGTGGTGCACTGCACCTACCTTGTCCGCGTTGATGTCATCCCATTGCTGTCCTATCAGGATGAAACGGATCGGCATGAGTATGTGATTTTCTCAGATACGGCACGTAAAAACAGCGTCGTGCAATATTTGGATAATCGCCAGATCTATGGATATATGGCACGCGACGACATCCAAAATCACACGATTCAAGCGCGGATTCTGTTGGGCCGGAATCAAGCGCATGTTGAATAGCAAGTTATCACGAAGAAATCTGGTCGCTATGGGAAGTGTTTCGATGATTACTTCCGTTATGGCGACGCCTGAAGGTCCCCCGATCTTGTCGAATCCCGTGGAAGTCGACGGTGAGTGGCATGCACCGAAGCGCTCAGCCGCGCTGGTGATCGGCCGCATGAGGGAAGCATGCACCTCGGGCTACCGTATTTCGTCTGACCGTCAGCCGCGCAAGATCTGCGTAGAGAATCGCCCGTCCGGTCCGCCCGCGGTCTGGCTGCATCAGGACCGTCCCGATACGGCGAAAATTTTCGTCGACGTCGGAGAACGCGCATGGTCCCAACTGGCCTACCAGTTCGGTCACGAATTCGGTCACGTCATGTGCAATTCGTGGAGCAGTGACGCGAAGCCGAGTGCGCCCTGCCAATGGGTCGAGGAGATGATTGTCGAGAGCTTCTCGCTCCGCGGCCTGTCGCTTCTCGCCGCGGCCTGGAAAGACGCGCCCCCTTTTCCAGGAGACTCGGCATACGGCCGCGAAATCGAGCGATACCGTGACGCTGCTGTAGCGCAGTATAACGGCCTGGCATCCAGCCAAGGTCTAACTGAAACCAAGATGTGGTTCAAGCACAACCGGCAGGCTGTTGAGGATTTTGTGGGTCTTTCTGAATATGCAAAGGCCGGTGTGACAGTCCTGCTTCCAGCGATGATGAAGAACCCGGTGTATTTGGAGGATCTCGGGGCTTTGAATCGGTGGTTAGAGCGAGCTGCGCTACCCTTGCCTGAGTATCTGGATAGATGGAGCGCGAGTTGCCGAGATGTCGGAAGTGCAGGACATCTCCCAAAATTCATCCGAAGGCTTTTCATTTAGTCACAATCTGTTGAATAATTTTCTCCTTCGCGACAATTTGTAGGAATAGTGTCACGACAGGTTGAATTCTTGATACCGTTTCGTGGCTTTATCAATGAAGCGGGCGACGGAGCCGCTATTCCTGGGCATGGCAGTCGCGAATAATTGCTATGACCGATGTCGAATTCCGAATTTGCGACGGTTTATGCTTGATTCTGCCGTCTCATGCCCGCAGTCTGTGATGATTTTCAGTCCGAGCTGAAATTACGAGAGACAATCATGCGGATAGAACTCATCAATTTAGACAGCAGTACGGATCGGCTGTCACGCTTTCGTGAAGTAAATCCTCATATCAGTAATTTCCGACGGTTTTCAGCCATCAATGGTAGCACGCTCGATCGCCAGAAGCTCGCCGCAGACGGCTTGATATCTGAAGATTTAAGCTATTCCGATGGCGCTCTGGGCTGCGCAATGTCTCATATTGCCCTATGGTCTGATGCGGTCAAAAGTGGCGAAGCTATAACGATCGTCGAGGATGATGCGATCATCGGCCGAAATTTTTTAGACCATCTGTCTTCTTGTTTGGCGAGAGACGACAATTGGGACATCATGGTATGGGGGTACCACACGCATTTCTTTCTGTGGATCGATTTTATTCCAGGCATGATTGGTGGTGAGGTCAGGTGGGAAGGTGTTGATTACGGTCGTGTTCTCAAGTCGTTCGCGGAAGAAAAATATAATTTGGCCCTATTCAAACTTCTCAATTGCTTCGGAACACCCTGCTATACAATCTCCCCACGCGGCGCGCGATCTTTACTGGACCATTGTTTGCCGCTGAAGACATGTCTAGTTCCACTCGAGAGATTTCGCATCGTCAATCAAAATGAAGGCATAGACTCACTTATGAACGGTTGGTATCCAGCCGCCAAAGCTTATGTCAGCGTCCCGCCCATAGTACTGCCGGATTACAATTTGAAATCGACCATTCGATGATAGCTTATAGTGATAATCGACTTTCACAAGAAGGGATCTCGAATGGCAATTCTCGCTTCCTCTTCGAGTGTCATAACGCTGTGATCGATATTCGAGACGATGCCGATCCATATAAGCAAGTGCTTGTCGGCACACGCGCCTGAAGCCACGACTCGGTAGTTTGCTCAATCGACGCCCCAATTCCACGCAAGCTTGGAGCTGGTCAGATGTCTCGCGCCATCCGTCTGAAGGAATATGCACCCTGCGCATCATCCAGATTTTCTCCGCCTGATTGGTATATGAATCAGGTGAATTCGAGCTTTGTTCGAAAAGAGTTCGTCATCAACACTGATCAGAACGGCTTCATTAAACCGTATGCCGACAGCGCCGACAGCGAGAGAAGCATAATCGTTCTTGGGGACAGTGTTGTCGAAAGTATGTATATGGACGAGAGCCTTCGAATTTGTGCGATGCTCGATAAGTACGTCAACCAGCAATCTGATCATAATTTGCGAGTACTTAATGCGGGCTATAGCGGGGCGACATTGCTCCACGCATTTAATGTACTATTGAATAAAATCGTTCCGCTCAATCCGACTGCTGTCGTAATTATGACAGGCATAGTAGACGTCGATGTCATCGAGCGGAAGGCGAGTTTTTGGACAAATGATAAGTGGCTTGAACCTATCATAACATTGGATCGGGATAACCCCTCGCGGGACAACGATCTGACCGACGACCTCCGCATTCAGCATCGGTTCGCGATTCTGAATATGTTTAAATGTGTTTCGGTAGAGTTCGGAATTCCGATTTGGTTCGCCACAGTGCCCCATCAACAAAACTACAATAATGATTGGGTCAAAACGAGAATGTCGGAAACAGACTTCAAAAAAACTGTGGTCGGAAGGAGATTTGTCAACAATTCTACGCGAATATTTTGCATTAAAAACGATATACCGTTTTTCGATCTGGAGCTTTCATTGTTAGATCGAGACGACATTTTCTATGATTTTTTTCACTTCAATGAGTTGGGAGGGAGCGTAGCCGCTCAAGCGTTTATTGACGGCGGCCTTGTCGGTCATTTGAACGAAGTTCTGCGTTGACCGAGAGACGGTATGACGACAGCCCTGCACTCACTATGGCCACCGTTACCTGCCGTAACCACGAAGCAGTGACGACCCAAAGATTGCTCTCCAAGTCGTTAATGGCGGAGGTCAATTCACTATCCGATCGAGATTGTCAGGTAACGGTCCCGCACTAATCACCGCGGAGATGAGAATCGCAATCGGATTTGAGCCAATCGATTATTCGCAACTCATGATCGAGTCTCGTAATTTTCCATAACATGACCCCATCCGGACATTCCTCTCCTGGGTAATCGACGGGATGGGAGACGCGCATCGCTGGCAGATTTGTTCGATGGCGGTTATAAAAACAGATTTTGTTCTTGAAAGGGAGTTGGTCGAAAGCATCTGCATGAATACCACTGAATCCATCACGATCACAGATTTTGAAGAGTAAATTATCATCCTCCTTCGGGAGTCGATCAGTCCGGTAAGCCCATTTTTCTCGAGCCTCTTCGACGCTCCCATAGTGCATGAAATTAATCTCGATGTCGTCACCGATGACGCCGATCGGCCAACCGGGTTCTTGGCCGTTTCTTGATCGCGTTACAAATCGTAACTCTGACGACATGTTCGCGCGAAAATCTGTTAGAAGTTTTATATAGTCGTCCGCATAGAGAAAAAGACCGACGAAAGGGGTATTGTAGCGCATGTTGCACTCTTCGTACGGTTGGGATCCCCAGCAGTTGTTCGCAATGATGGCTCTCACTTCTTCATCTCCCTAGAGGTCTTTGACATAGATATAATAGTCTTAAAGACACATGAATTAATATTGCCAGGAAATCTGAGGATCTTGGCAACTCGGCTTCTGGTTTGCGCGGTGAAAGTTTGAGCAGCTAGCGCGTGGCGGTGCAAGCGACCGTCGCTGACAGGCAGCCTCTCGTCGGGGCGCGTTTGCGCTGGGTGCACTTGCCGCAGTCGAAATCAAACCGAGCTTCGAGGATTCCTCGCGGCCGGTGGACGCAAGGCGGCTCGACTGGGTGGCCGTCGAGTTCCATCCCCGTTGTAGACTGGCGACGAGCGGATTGGGCATGGCACGCCGAAACGATCCTGCACGAGGGGCGCAGGCGCCAGCCATCCTTTGATCCTAGGATGACGACACTATTCGGGGCCAATGCATTACATATTTTGATAGGGCCAGATCGAGTGAATATAAGGGTCGTTCGATTTGAATTTCCGTCGTGCCGAGAGCTCTGGGTTGATCCGTGTGATGCGGAATGATCGCTCAATCCGGTGAGACCCCGTCTCCATCTCGGCCCCGGCGATCTCTCGGCCGATATCGCGAAGACCTGTTACGTCGGAGGCGCTAATCTCCGACTTGCCTGAAGGAGCGGGTCGGCACGCGCCTGTCCAGTTACGGCCGCGCCTCTCGTTCATTCCGTCAGCCCGATCCAGGCGACGGCGCTCGGCGGCTCTCAAGGCACAGGGCCGCGCGTCAGACGAGAAGGGACGTGGTCCGGTCTAATCGTCATTGAGCGTCACCACGTTCGACCTGAACGATGGCAGGCACGGATTCGGATTATCCTGGCGCCAAGCCAGCAGGAGACAGGGTCGCGCCGTCGCCGGCGCTGCGATGGGACGGAGGACGACGTCGGTCATGCCGATATGAACGGCGCTGTCAGGGACCAGTGCGACACCGATATCGGCTCCGACAAGCGCCAGCATGGCGTGGAGCTGGTTGACCCGCTGCACCACCCGAGGCCGGATGCCGGCTGCCGTGAACAGTGTGTCCAACAGGTCGATGAAGTAGCGTCCGCCCCGCGGCGACCACGTCACCAGGGCTTCCCCGTCGAGATCCCGGACCGTCGGCGCGTTTCCCTTCGCGAGGGGATGGCTGCGCGGGACGGCGAGCAACAACTGCTCGTGGACGATGGTGGCCGTGGCGATCGGTGTCCGCGGATCGAGAAGAGCCGGGCCCGGCCTCAGGAGGCCGACATCGACGCGATTCTCCTCGAGCGCCTGGATCTGTTCGTCGGAGACCATCTCTTCGAGCACGAGGTCGATCTCAGGAAGCGCCCGGCGGACATGCGAGACGATCCGCGGCAGGGTCCTGTAGGCGGAGGCCGCGGTGAAGCTCAGGCGGATCGTGCCGCTCTCCCCGCGGGCCGCGCGCTGCGTGAGCCGGGCGGCGCTCTCGGCCGCGGCGATCACCCGGTAGGCCTCGGCCAGGAAGGTCCGGCCCGCCGGCGTCAGCCGTACCGCCCGCGTGGTGCGCTCCAGGAGCGTGACGCCGAGCGTCTGCTCCAGCATCTGGATCTGCCGGGAGAGCGGCGACTGTGTGAGGTTCAGCCGCGCCGCGGCCCGGCCGAAGTGCATTTCCTCGGCGACGGCGACGAAGCTGCGAGCGTGGCCCAGGTCGAACATTCATGCACGATCAGGGATAATCGAGCCAAAATCAACGTTGGACGCATCGAAGGGGCGAGCCTATCCCCGATCCAACGCCGGAACGGCGCAGATCAGGGAGTGAAAGCGATGTCTCGGATGACCCCCGTGGAGTTTGCGCGGACGCTGGGCTCGGGCCTGCTCTCGTTTCCCGTCACGCATTTCAACGACGATTACAGCGTCAACGAGAACGCCTACCGCGACAACCTCGGACGTCTTGCGGACTACAAGGTCTCCGGACTGTTCGCCGCCGGCGGCACCGGCGAATTCTTCTCGCTCACCCCCGCCGAGATCGACCGCGTCGTGCGCGCCTGCGTCGAGGAGACCCGCGGCCGCACGCCCGTGATCGCGCCCGCCGGCCAGGGTACGGCCCTCGCCGTGGAACTCGCCAGGGCGGCCGAGGCCGCGGGCGCCGACGGCATCCTCCTGCTGCCGCCCTACCTGGTCGGCTCCGAGCAGGCGGGCCTCGCGGCCCATGTCGAGGCGGTCTGCAGGGCGACCGGGCTCGGCGTCATCGTCTACAACCGCGCCAACGCCCAGCTCAACGAGCAGACCCTCGCGGGACTCTGCGCGCGCAACCCGAACCTCGTCGGATTCAAGGACGGCGTCGGCGACGTGGAGCTGATGACCCGGATCTACGCCGGGCTCGGAGATCGCCTGACCTATGTCGGCGGCCTCCCGACCGCCGAGACCTACGCGCTGCCGTACCTGGAGATGGGCGTCACCACCTACTCCTCGGCGATCTTCAACTTCCTGCCCGAATGGGCGCTGTCCTTCTACGACATGGTCCGCCGCCGCGACCGGGATGCGGTCTACAGGGAGCTGCGCGAGTTCGTACTGCCCTACATCGCGATCCGCAACCGCAAGCGCGGCTACGCGGTCTCGATCGTGAAGGCGGGCATGACCGCCGTCGGCCGCCATGCGGGCCCGGTCCGGCCGCCCCTGACCGATTTCGATGCCGCCGAGCTCGCCGAGCTGAAGGCGCTGATCGGCGACCGCCGCTGACACCCCCTCGCACCGCGAACGACCAACCGCCGAGCCAACGGCGGCACGCTTGACCGCCCGGACTCAACCGGGCGGCACCATCCCAGGGAGAACGTCCATGAGTGCCTCCACGAGTGGCACCACGAGCGCGACGCTCGTCGGTGCCGACGCGGCGCGCCGCACCCGCATCCGCCTTCTCATCGTGCTGATGCTGTTTGCCGCCACCACGATCAACTACGCCGACCGCGCCACCATCTCGATCGCCGGGCCGGACATGGCCAAGGAACTCGGCCTCACGCCGATCCAGATGGGCTACGTGTTCTCGGCCTTCGCGTGGTCCTACGTCCTCGCCCAGATCCCCGGCGGCTGGCTCCTCGACCGCTACGGCGTGAAATGGGTCTACGCGGCGGCCATCGGCCTCTGGTCGGCCTTCACGCTGATGCAGGGCGCCGTCGGCTTCTTCACCGGCCTCACCGCCGTGGTGCTGCTGTTCGCCCTGCGGCTCGCGGTCGGCCTCACGGAGGCGCCCGTCTTCCCGGCGAATGCCCGCATCGTCGCCGCGTGGTTCCCCACCCGCGAGCGCGGCATGGCCTCGGCCTTCTTCAACTCGGCGCAGTACTTCGCCACCGTGCTGTTCACGCCGCTGATGGCGTGGATCGTCCACAATTTCGGCTGGCACCACGTCTTCACCAGCATGGGCGTGCTCGGCATCGCCTTCGCGGTGCTCTGGCTTCAGGTGATCGACAGCCCGAAGAAGCACGCGCTGATGAACGAGGCCGAGCGCGACTACATCAAGGCCGGCGGCGCGCTGCTCGACATGGATGGGCAGGGCACGAAGAAGCAGGCCAATGCCGGCAAGACCCTGCGCGAGCTGCTCGCCAACCGGATGCTGCTCGGCATCTATGTCGGCCAGTACTGCATCACGGTGCTGACGTACTTCTTCCTGACCTGGTTCCCGGTCTACCTCGTCAAGGAGCGCGGGCTGTCGATCCTGCAGGCCGGCTTCGCCGCGGTGGTGCCGGCGCTCTGCGGGTTCATCGGCGGCATCCTCGGCGGCGTGATCTCCGACATGCTCCTGCGCCGCGGTTACTCGTTGACCGCCGCCCGCAAGATCCCGATCGTCGGCGGCATGCTGCTCTCCATGAGCATCATCGGCTGCAACTACGTCCAGGCGGATGCCCTGGTGGTGGGCCTGATGGCGCTCGCCTTCTTCGGCAAGGGCATCGGGGCGCTCGGCTGGGCCGTCGTCGCCGACACCTCGCCGCGGGAGAGCGGCGGCCTGTCCGGCGGATTGTTCAACACCTTCGGCAACACCGCCGGCATCACCACGCCGATCGCCATCGGCTACATCGTGCAGACGACCGGCTCGTTCAACGGCGCCCTCGTCTTCGTGGGCCTGAACGCCCTGGTGGCCTGCTTCTGCTACCTCGTGGTGGTCGGTGAGATCCGCCGCGTCGAGCTGAAGAGCGCCTGACGCCGACGTCCGGGGCCGGCTCCTGGGGGCCGGCCCCCGTCCCGAAGTTCCTGCCCCGCGAGTCCGGCCGCGCCCGGCCGTGCGGCCCCCAGCCAGACCACATGCAGGAGGACACGCCATGTCCGTCACCACGCAGTCCGACACCCGCCACGCCGCCCGCAACACGCCGACCGTGACCGACATGAAGGTCGTGCCGGTCGCGGGACACGACAGCATGCTGCTGAACCTGTCGGGTGCGCACGGTCCGTTCTTCACCCGTAACCTCGTGGTGCTCACAGACTCGACGGGCGCCACCGGCCTCGGCGAGGTTCCCGGGGGCGAGGGCATCCGCAGCGTGCTGGAGGAGGCCCGCGACCTCGTGGTCGGCCAGCCGCTGGGTGCCTGGAACGCGGTGCTCAACACCATGCGCACCCGCTTCGCCAACCGCGATGCCGGCGGGCGCGGCCTCCAGACCTTCGACCTGCGCATCACCATCCACGCGGTCACCGCGGTCGAATCCGCCTTGCTCGACCTGCTCGGCCAGTTCCTCGACGTGCCCGTGGCCGCGCTCCTCGGCGAGGGTCAGCAGCGGGACGCGGTCGAGATGCTGGGCTACCTGTTCTACGTCGGCGACCGCCGCAGGACCGACCTCGGCTACCGGGAGCCGCAGGCGCGGGACGGCTGGTTCCGGCTGCGCGACGAGGAGGCCCTGACGCCCGAGGCCGTGGTCCGCCTCGCGGAGGCGGCCTACGAGCAGTACGGCTTCAACGATTTCAAGCTGAAGGGCGGCGTGCTGCGCGGCGAGGAGGAGATCGCCGCCGTCACGGCGATCCACCGGCGTTTCCCCGAGGCGCGCGTCACCCTCGATCCCAACGGCGCGTGGTCGCTCGCCGAGGCGATCCGCCTGTGCAAGGGCCAGGGTCACGTGCTCGCCTACGCCGAGGACCCCTGCGGGGCGGAACAGGGCTTCTCCGGCCGCGAGATCATGGCCGAATTCCGCCGTGCCACCGGCCTGCCCACCGCCACCAACATGATCGCCACCGACTGGCGGCAGATGAACCACGCGATTCAGCTCGGCGCCGTCGATATCCCGCTCGCCGACCCGCACTTCTGGACGCTGGCCGGCTCGGTGCGGGTGGCCCAGCTCTGCCGCGACCACGGGCTGACCTGGGGCTCGCACTCGAACAACCATTTCGACGTGTCGCTCGCCATGTTCACCCACGTGGCTGCGGCCGCGCCGGGCAATGTCACGGCCATCGACACCCACTGGATCTGGCAGGACGGCGAGCGCCTGACCAAGGAGCCCCTGGCGATCCGCGGCGGCCTCGTGCGGGTGCCGGAGCGGCCGGGTCTCGGGATCGAGCTCGACTGGTCGGCGGTCGAGGAGGCGCACGCGCTCTACCGCGACCACGGTCTCGGCGCCCGGGACGACGCGGCGGCGATGCAGTTCCTGGTCCCGAACTGGACCTTCGACAACAAGAAGCCCTGCCTCGTCCGGTGAGGTCAGTGCGCTCTCCTCCGGAGCGGCTGCCGGTCCGGCGGGGGGTGTATCGAAACAAGGGTCTCGTGCCGTGCCGGGGTGCAGCGCGCCCGGGCGCGGCTCCCGACGACTCCGCCGATTGTTGAACAGGCGCGACCGCATGACCTTCAGCAGCGACAACCTGATCGGCGGCGCGCGTGTGCCGGGCAGCGGCACGCCGTGGCGCGCGGTCGAGGCCGCCACCGGGGCATCTCTGGAGCCGGCTTTCGCCTCGGCGACGGTCGGGCAGGCCGAACACGCCTGCGCGCTCGCCGCGGACGCCTTCGACGCCTACCGCGCGACGCCCCCCTCGGCACGGGCCGCCCTCCTGGAGGCGATCGCCGACGCCATCCTCGAACTCGGGGACGAACTCGTCACCCGCTGCATGGCCGAGACGGGCCTCCCCCGCCCGCGGATCGAGGGGGAGCGCGGCCGCACCGTCGGCCAGCTCCGGATGTTCGCCGCCGTCGTCCGAAGCGGCGCCTTCCTCGGCGCCCGTATCGACACGGCCCAGCCCGAGCGGACGCCGCTGCCGCGACCGGACCTGCGCCTGTGCCGGATCGCGGTCGGTCCCGTGCTGGTCTTCGGCGCCTCGAACTTCCCCCTCGCCTTCTCGGTCGCTGGCGGCGATACCGCGTCGGCGCTGGCCGCCGGCTGCCCGGTGATCGTGAAGGCGCATCCGGCCCATCCCGGTACCTCGGCCCTCGTCGGCGACGCGGTTCGCCGCGCGGTCACCGCGTGCGGCCTGCCGGACGGCGTGTTCGCGCTGCTGTTCGAGGAGGGTATCGCGATCGGCCAGCATCTCGCCGCCGATCCCCGCGTCGCCGCGATCGGCTTTACGGGCTCGCGCCGCGCCGGCACCGCCCTCATGCGGATCGCCGCGGCGCGGCCGATCCCGATCCCGGTCTTTGCCGAGATGAGCAGCATCAACCCGGTGATCCTGATGCCCGCCGCGCTCGCGGCACGCGGTGCCGAGATCGGGCGCGCCTTCGTCGCGTCGCTCACCCTCGGCGCGGGCCAGTTCTGCACGAGTCCCGGTCTCGTCCTCGGGGTCGAGAGTCCGGGGCTCGCGGCCTTCGAGGCGGCCGCCGCCGACACCCTTTCGGGTGTGGCCGCCGCCGCCATGCTGACGCCCGGCATCCACCGGGCCTATCGCGAGGGCGTCGCGGCCCTGGAGAGCAACCCCGCGGTGGCGCGGGTGGCACAGGGCCAGCCCGGCACCGCTCAGCAGGGGCGGCCGATCCTGTTCGCGACGACCGGGGCCGCCTTCCGTGCCGACCATCGGCTCGCCGAGGAGGTCTTCGGCGCAGCCTCCCTGGTGGTCCGCTGCCGGGATGCCGCCGAGCTGCGCACGGTCCTGGAGGGCCTCGAAGGCCAGCTCACCGCGTCCCTGCACCTGGACGAGACTGATCACGCGGCGGCGCGCGGCCTCGTGCCTCTCTTGGATCGGAAGGTCGGCCGAATCCTGGTGAACGGCTTCGGCACCGGCGTCGAGGTCGGCCATGCCATGGTCCACGGCGGCCCCTTCCCCGCGACTTCGGACGGGCGCACCACGTCGGTGGGCAGCCTTGGCATCGACCGCTTCCTGCGGCCGGTCTGCTATCAGGACGTGCCGGAGGCCCTCCTCCCGGCCGCGCTGACGGATGCGAACCCGTGGCGGCTTCCGAGAAGCGTCGACGGCGCCGCGCCCGGCGCCTGACGACGGGGCGTGAGCCCGGGCCCGATCAAGCGTACAGCCGCAGCTTCCGATAACCGTCCGAGAGCGGGCAGGCCTGTACGCCGGGCGCGGACGCGGCTGAACACGGCACCCCTCCCCCTTCTCTGCTCCGTTCACGTCCGCGATGCGCGAGACTCCTGGGGCGGCGTTGAAACGTGGCCGTTGCGGTCGCGCGGCCGGTGCGCTACCGTCGCCAAGTCGGAAAAGGCAGACTTGGTCTGGTCAGCCCAAGTCCTTTCGGTAACGAAAGCTCTGGTCTTTGGCCCCGTGCCGCGGACCCCCACGACGAACGAAGGACGCGCGTGCGCGTCCGGATGTTCGTCCGCGCGGGTCTCAGGTTTGGGAAACGCTCCGGTCGAATATCGACTCGGAGTCCGGCCATGCCCCCATCATCGACCGTCTATGACACGATCATCGCCGGCGGCGGTCCCGTCGGCCTGTTTCTCGCCTGCGAACTGTCGCTGGCGGGCTGCTCGGTGCTGGTTCTCGAGCAGGCGCGCGACCCATCCTCGCCGTTGAAGCGCCCCCCGTTCGGCATACGCGGCCTGACGGTGCCGACGCTCGAGAGCCTCGACCGCCGCGGTCTGCTCGAAGAGATCGCGGCCGATGCGGTGAGCCGCGCCATGCCGGGAACGGCGCATTGGATGGCGCAGCCGCGCCGCCCCGGCGGTCATTTTGCCGGCATCCAGTTCTTCCACGACCGGATCGATCCGGCGCGCTGGGCCTATCGCCTGCCGGGTTCCGTCAGCACCCTCGCCATCGCGATGGAAAGCCTCGAGACCGTCCTGGCCCGGCGGGCTGAGGCATCGGGGGTCCGGATCCTGCGGGGCGTGGGCGTCGAGGGCTTCGCCCAGACGGACGAGTCCGTCCTCGTCCAGGCGTCCGGCGCGGCGTACCGGGGCCGCTGGCTGGTCGGCTGCGACGGCGCGCGCAGCACGGTGCGCAAGGCGGCGCACCTGTCCTTCACCGGCACGGAGCCTGAATTCACGGGCTACTCCGTCCGGGCCGCGCTGGCCAACGGGGATACCCTCAAGCCCGGCCGGCATTACACCGCGGAGGGCATGTACCTGTACACGCCGCCCGACACGTTCGCGGTGGCCGATTTCGACGGTGGGGCCTTCCATCGCACCGCGCCGATCACGCGCGCGCACGTCGAGGCGGTCCTGCGCAGGGTTTCCGGGACGGATGTCACGCTGACCCAACTCGAGCTTGCCACAACGTGGACTGACCGCGCCTGTCAGGCGAGCGCCTATCGCAGCGGCCGCGTGCTCCTGGCCGGCGATGCCGCGCACATCCATTCGCCCTTGGGTGGCCAGGGCCTGAACCTCGGGCTCGGCGATGCGATGAACCTGGGTTGGAAGCTCGCGGCCACGATCCGGGGGATTGGGCCAGCGGATCTCCTCGATAGCTACGAGCGCGAGCGGCATCCGGTCGGTGCGCGCGTCCTCGACTGGTCGCGGGCCCAGGCCGCGCTCATGCGGCCGAGCCGAAGCGCGCGCGCCCTCGAAGCCATCATCCGTGACCTGATCGACACGACAGACGGCGCAACCTACTTCGCCGAGCGCGTATGGGGCGTGTCGCTCAGCTACGATCTCGGCGCCGGCCATCCGCTGGTCGGGCGCAGCGTGCCCGATTTCGTCCTCGGTGACGGGAGACGGGTTGGCGGCCTCATGCGTGCCGGTAAGGGCCTGGTCCTGGATTTCGCCCACCGTCCATCGCTGCAAGCTTTGACGGACCGGCAATCCGGGCGCGTCGGCTACGTCGCCAGCGAGGTCGAGGACCGGCTCGGCCTGCAGGCCCTGCTCGTTCGGCCCGACGGGATCGTCGCCTGGGCCTGTGACACTCCCCCGGATGAGGAAGCCGCCGGCCGATCGCTGACGCGATGGTTCGGCGCGACTTGACCGAATCGATCCGACTCATGCGCGTGTGCCGAAGCACCGCCGAAGGTTTCGGCCCATGAGATCTTGTCGTCAGACCGGGAGATCAATCCTCCCGACGGAGGCCGACATGTCCGAAGGCGCTGCGATCCGGGAAACAATCCGCCTCACCGAGGGGGATGTTGTCGTTCTGCTCCCTGGCAACCTGTCGAAGGCGAGCATCGTCGCGCTCCAGGCCAAGCTCGACGGGCTGGCCGCAGACCTGAATGCGCGCTGCACGGAAGAGAGCCGCTCCTCGTTGTCGGGATTGGCCGGGTTGGCTGCCTATCTCGCCGCTTGATATCGGCGGCCGTGCGCGTGCGTAGAACCGGTACCGCCCGGTCGAGCGTCCATTTCTTCGTGACTGGGTGATCCCCGGCTGCGAGGTCGGCCGACACGATGCCCACCGCGGCGCCTGTCTCCGGCCGAGACGTGGGCGGCCTCGCGCAGGTCCGAGACGGCGAGGTCGGTGGCCGCGTCGCCTGTTCGGTGCTTGCCGGTCGTCATCCTCGGCCAGCACGCGTGGCGCTGAGGGGCGGTGCCACACGCTGGATTCGAACCCCGGACCCTTGCATTGCGAAAGGGCAGGCGCAGTCTCGGATGGGCTTGTACGCCGCTGAAAGCCATCGGATAACGTCAGATTGGACAATGGCTTGCGAACGTAACCTGTAGGAACGGGCCACAGCCGTCTGGCTCCCCCTACCCTCCTATCGCCCGACGCAATGATCGCGACCGAGCCCGCGCGGAGTGCAGCAGCAGGTCCGGGAGCGGCGTGACGTACAAAGGGCGCCGCCGCGGCGCCGCTTCAGCTATCGTAAGTCGATAGGAGGGCCGATGCGTTGTCAGGTGGACTATTACGTCTCGTTGAACTCGCCCTGGACCTACCTAGGAGGCGCGCGCTTGATGGATATTGCCGCGCGTTGCGGTGCGCGGGTGCGGATCTATCCCATCGACACCGCCGAAGTTTTCCCGGCTTCAGGAGGGCTCCCGCTGGCCAAGCGCTCGCCGCAGCGGCAAGCCTATCGGCTCCAGGAACTGGCGCGCTGGCGCGATGTTCTCGGCATTCCGATCAACCTCAAGCCGAGGCACTTCCCGGCCGAGGAGGCGACCGCCGCTCGATGTGTCCTCGTGGTGCGCGAGACGATCGGCGATGCTCCTGCCGTCAATCTGGCGCATCGCGTCCTGAGGGCGCTCTGGGAGGAAGAGGCTGACACCGGTGACCGGGAAACGCTCGGACGGCTGATCGGCGACGTTGGCCTGGACGGGCCATCCGTCCTCGAGCACGCGGATGATGCGCGGTGGACGGCGCTACGGTCACGGGAGACCAAGGCTGCGATCGACCGCGGTGTGTTCGGCGCTCCGACCTATGCCGTGGGCGGGGACATCTTCTGGGGTCAGGACCGGCTGGACTTCCTGGAGCGACGGCTGACTGGCGGCGGCTGACGTAGGTCACGAGAGGGCCGGCCCATCGAAGCGGGTGCCGGAGAAGGATGGCTGTGGCGCCACACCGCCTACGATCCTTGTGCACCGGCAGGGCCCTCATGCACTGAAGCCGCTCCCGACCCGGACGTTCGGACGATCATCGAAAGGTCCGCCACGCGGTCACCGGCATGATGCCCATGGAATGGCGGCTTGTCCTGGGTGGCTACCATTGCTGCGGCTGGCTTCGCTCGACATGATGCCGGTCGTCAGCGTCCATCAACGTCCCGATACCGATGTCCGTAGGGTCTCATCTGGCCGGTGAAATGGCCGAACGCGTTCGCGGCTATGACTGGGCCGCGACGGCGCTCGGCCCGATCGAGACATGGTCGCCCCGCCTCGCGGCCATGGTCGAGCATGTGCTTGCCAGCCCTGTCGTCGCGTCCATCGTCTGCGGACGCGGGCACCTCCTGATCTACAACGATGCCGCCGCCCGGCTCTACGGCGATCGGCATCCGGAGGCCCTCGGTCGTCCCCTCGCGACGACGTTCCCGGACGGTTGGGCAACCGTCGCACCCTACTACGCGCGCGCCTTCGCGGGCGAGGCCGTCCAAGTCGCCGGCCAACCCCTGGACACCCGCGGCGAAGGCGTCGCGGAGGATGTCTTTGACGCGCTTCTGGTGCCGGTGCGCGACGAGGCCGGACACGTGATCGCAGTCCACATGACCGGCTTCGAGATCGGTGAGCGCCTACGCGCCGAGGCGAAGTTACGCACGAGCGAGGCCCGCTACCATCATCTGTTCAATGCGATCGACGAAGGGTTCTGCACCATCGAGGTTCTGTTCGACGAGGCCGGAGCTGCGGTCGACTACCGCTTCCTGTACGTGAACGTGGCCTTCGAGCAGCAGACCGGGCTGACGGACGCCGTAGGTCGGACGGTCCGGGCGCTGGTGCCCGATATCGAGGCGCACTGGCTCCAGACCTACGGTCGCATCGCCCGCACCGGCAAAGCCGAACGCTTCGACGATCGCGCGGACGCGCTCGGGCGCTGGTACGACGTCTACGCCTTCCCGATCGGGACGCCCGAGCAACGGCAGGTGGCGGTCCTGTTCAAAGACATCCTCCCTCGCAAGCGGGCCGAGGACCGCCTGCGCGCGAGCGAGGAGCGGTTCCGCGCCTTCGTCACCGCCAGCGCCGATGTCGTCTACCGCATGAGCCCGGACTGGCGCGAGTTGCGCGTACTCGATGGACAGGGGTTCCTGGCCGACACCGTCAGCCCGAGCGATGACTGGCTGGGCGCATACATCGACCCGGCCGATCAGCCGCGCTTGCGGGCGGCAATTCAACAGGCGGTGGAGGCCAAGGCGATGTTCCAACTGGAGCATCCCGTCAGGCAGGCGGACGGGCGCTCGGGCTGGGCCCTGTCACGGGCCGTGCCCCTCCTCGACGAGGTGGGCGAGATCCGCGAATGGATCGGAGCAGCCAGCGACGTGACGGCGCGCAAGCGTGCCGAGGACGAGCTGCGCGCGAGTGAAGAGCGGTTCCGCGGCCTAGTCGAGGGGTTCGGCCAGTTCAGTTGGGAAGCCTCGGCCGAAGGCGTCATCGAGGTCGACAGTCCAGGCTGGCGCGCATTCACCGGGCAGCATTTGGAAGAATGGCTCGGGTCGGGCTGGATCGCCGCCATCCATCCCGACGACCGGGATGTCACCGAGGCGAAGTGGCGGCAGGCCGTGGCGGCGCGGACAGCTGTCAATCACGAGTACCGCCTGTGGCACGCACCGAGCGCCTCGTGGCGGTGGTCGAACGTCCGCGCTGTGCCGATCACGAATCCGGACGGGTCGATCCGGAAGTGGTCGGGCGTGAACATCGACGTCACGGACCATCACAGGCTGCTGGCGCGACAGGAAGTGTTGATCAACGAATTGCAGCATCGCTCACGCAACCTGCTCGCCGTCGTCATCGCCGTGGCAGACAGAACTTTGCAGCAGGGGAGTCCGATCGAGGCTTTCGAGGAGCGCCTGAAGGCGCTCAGCCGGGCGCAGGGTCTGCTCAGCCAGTTCGGCAGCGACACGGTTGAGCTTGGGGCGCTCGTGAGGACGGAGTTGGCCGCCTATGTTGATCGAGCGTCCGATCGCGTCAGCATCGCGGGCCCCGAAGTACATCTGACCGCGCGGCAGGTGCAGAACTTCGCCCTGGCGGTGCACGAGCTGACCACAAACGCGGTCAAGCACGGGGCGCTCAAGAGTCAGGCCGGCCGACTCAGTGTCACCTGGGAGACCGTGCGCGATCGTCGCCAGCGCCGCCGCCTCGCCCTGTCCTGGGTCGAGCGCGGCGTGCCCGTGCGGTCGGAGAGTGTCACCCGGCGCGGCTACGGCACCGAATTGATCCAGAATGCCTTAGCCTACGCGCTGGAGGCCAAGGTAGATTACGAGCTTGGGCCGGAAGGTGTGCATTGCCGGATCGAAATGCCGGTATCCTGACCTCCGAAAAGGTGGGGCGCTTCGAAAACCTGGTCCTCGCGCCCTTCCCCGCGCTTCGGAGGTACGGTGCCCGATCCTGTTCGACCGCTCGCCGGATACCGCATCCTCGTTGTCGAGGATGAATACCTGATTGCGATCGAGCTGAAGCGCTGGCTGAAGGCGGCAGGAGCTTGCGTCGCGGGGCCTCTACCGAGCGTCGTTCAGGCGCTCGCCTTCATTGAGGAAGATAGCCTCGCCGCGGCCGTGCTGGACGTGAACCTCGGCCATGGCGAGACAGTCCACCCCTTGGTTGCGGTATTGGGGTCTCCAGGTGTGCCGTATCTATTCGCGACCGGAGATGTGAAGCTGCCGGATGCGGATGGCTATCGCGATCCCCCACGACTGACGAAGCCGTATCATGAGGCGGAACTGGTGCACGCCGTCGCCACCCTCATCCTCGGGTGCAGGCCTGCTTCGTAGGTCACTGCCAGTGGGGCCGACAATCCCTGATGACCATCCCAACCGCACATCACGTCGCTGCCTGACCGTGACCGACCGGGTCTGATAGCCGGGCCTTCGCCAAGCTTGAGCCGATATCTGCGCCGGAGGAACCGTCGAACCCGACGCGACGCCCGAGACGGTCGCGCATCCGTGCAACAGCACGTCTTGGTTGAACGTCCGGTGTTATGGCTCGGAACTTCTGAAAGGGGCCGGCCGAAACCACCCAGCTGCGATGGCCCGTTGTTGCGGCCTCGAGCGCTGGGTGTAGAACGTCTCGGATGGCAGACGATGCTACGCTCTGGGATCTCGTGACCGCCGAGCGCATCGCGATCGAGCACGTCTGCGCGGCCATCGACGTCTACCTCACAGTGCCGACCACGCAGGATCATCCGATCGGGCCGGACCATTTCCTTGACTTGGCTGCGACCGTCGCGGCGCACGCATCGGCAAACGCCACCGTAGTCGATGCTGAAGCCGACGAGCCGTCACGCCGCATGGCTGTGCGATCGGCCCTGCTCATGGGCCGCCCCGTCGCCCGATCAACCGGATGTGTCACCCGGGTTTGCGATGAGCGCGGGGCGGCTCGGGCGAAGAGACTCAAGCGCGGCTACTGATCATCATCGTCGTCATTTACCTCGATCAGGTCGGTGGTATCTTCGTCGTCCTCATCGACCACGAGCGTGTCATCCTCGACCCGGTCGCCATCGTCATCGACATCCAGAGCGTCATCGCTGTCCGTGTCGGTATCCGTGTCCTTATCGGCTTCCTCAGCCTCGACCTCATCCAAGGACACGAGTTCCGGGCCGTCCGTGTCCTCTTCGTCTTCGGTCGGTGCCTCTTTGCGCGCTACCACAGGCGCGGCTCCCCTGGCGAAGGACGTTGTCACCGAGGTTGGGACGACCTCTCCCGAATAAGGCGAGATGACGGGGTTCTTGTTGAGGTCATAGAACTTCTTGCCTGTCGTCGGGCAAAGTCGTTTCGTGCCGAGATCCGGACGTGCCACTGCAATTCTCCAGGGGGGCGTTCAGCGCCGGACGGCCAGCGCACCTCCCGCTACATCTATCACAGTCGGTCGTGGTCCGCCCGGCCGCACGTATGGCTGGTTCGCATCGCGGCGGCCAGGCTCGACGGCGCTCGTCACGTCGTTGAATCCCCGATGTCCGCTTGTATCAACCCGGACCAAATACCGGGGACGGGTCGAGTTGCGCGCGAAGCGGCAACCGGATGTGGCTGATTGTGTTGACAAACTCGGAAGCTGGCCGAAGCAGCGCCGCGAGGAGCACCGACCGGCGAAAGTCCTGGTCTGGGCGTGAACAGAACGCGCCTCGTGCGTAGGATTGCCGCGGCGCGAGAGACCGATTTTCTCCCGGGCCCATCTGGGATGACGCCTGAGGCGCTGCCACCGAGTTTTTCAAGGAAATCGGCCGACAGCAGCCGGTTCGCTTCGAGCCGTCAGCGTCGTGTAGCGGCCTTGAACGCAAGTGCGGTGGTGGCCCGCCAATCCGCCCCGCAAGTCGCTGTCCACGCGCTCGGGGACCGTTCGAGATTCCAGCTCGACCGCCTTCCGGCGCGCCTCGGGACCGAGGCGCGAATGCGGCAGACGAGCCATCCCCGATCCGTCCTGAACGTCGGTCCGCCCGACCGCGACGAGACGGCGGGCGTTTTTCGACGTTCTCGATCACTAGCCCGGCGGGGTGTCTGAGCGATCACGCAAGTCGTCTCACGCGGCGTAGCGGTCGAGCGCCAGATCGTCGCTCGCGATCTCGGGAGCCCGGCCGGACACGATGTCGGCGAGCAGGCGGCCGGAGCCGCAGGCCATGGTCCAGCCGAGCGTGCCGTGACCGGTGTTGGTGAACAGGTTGCCGACCCGCGTGCCCCCGACGATCGGCGTGCCGTCCGGCGTCATCGGCCTCAGGCCGGTCCAGAACGAGGCCCGCTCGAGGTCGCCGCCCGCCGGGAACAGGTCCTGCACCGAGCGCGCCAGGGTCTCGCGCCGCGGCAGGCGCAGGGCGCTGCTGAAGCCCGCGAGCTCGGCGGTGCCGCCGACGCGGATCCGGTCGCCGAGCCGGGTGATCGCGACCTTGAAGGTCTCGTCCATCACCGTCGAGACCGGCGCGGCCGCCGCGTCGGTGATCGGCACCGTCAGCGAGTAACCCTTCACCGGGTAGACCGGCAGCGCGATCCCGAGGGGACGCAGCACCGCCGGCGTGTAGCTGCCCAGCGCCGCCACATAGGCATCCGCCCGCAGAAGGTCGCCGTCGGTGGTCTCGACCGCCGTCACCCGGTCGCCGGCGTGATGCAGGCGCGCGATCGCCGTGCGGTAGCGGAAGGTCACGCCGAGACCGTCGCAGATCGCGGCGAGGCGCTGGGTGAACAGGTGGGCGTCGCCGGTCTCGTCGCCCGGCAGCCGCAGGCCGCCGACGAAGACGTCGCGCACGGCGGCGAGCGCCGGCTCGGCACTGACGCAGCCGGCCGGGTCCAGCACCGTGTAGGGCACGCCGTAGGCGTCGAGGACGCGGGTGTCGTCGCCGACATGGTCGAGCTGCTTGTGCGTCCGGAAGAGCTGCAGCGTGCCCTTCTCCCGGTGGTCGTAGGCGATGCCGGTCTCGGTGCGCAGGTCGCGTAGCGCGTCGCGGCTGTACTCGGCGAGCCGGACCATGCGGCCCTTGTTCCGCTGGTAGGCCTCTTCGGTGCAGTTGGCGAGCATGCGCGTGAGCCACGCGTAGAGGCGGGGCTCGAGCCGTGGCCACAGCACCAGGGGCCGGTGCCGCATCATCAGCCACTTGAGCGCCTTCACGGGGATTCCCGGCGCCGCCCAGGGGGCCGCGTAGCCGGGCGAGACCTGCCCGGCATTGGCGAAGCTGGTCTCCAGGCCGGAGCCCGGCTGGCGCTCCAGCACGGTGACCTGATGGCCGGCTCGGGCGAGATAGTAGGCCGAGGTGACGCCGACGACGCCGCCGCCGAGGATGAGCACGTGCATGGCGGGCCTCAGGCTCCGAGATAGAGGCGGTGGAAACGGTGGCCGAGGTTGGTCAGGACCTCGTAGCCGATCGTGCCGGCCGCGGCGGCGACGGCGTCGACGTCGCGCTCCGGCCCGACGATGTCGACGAGCGCCCCCGGCCCGAGCGTGCCCGGCGCCACGTCGGTGACGTCGAGGACGAGGCTGTCCATCGAGACACGCCCGACCACCGGCAGCCGGGCGCCGCCGAACCACGCCGCGCCGCCCGCCGTGCTGCGGAAGAGCCCGTCCGCGTAGCCGATCGCGACCGTGGCGAGTCGGCTGTCCCGGGCGACCGTGGCCGCGTGCCCGTAGCCGACCGGCGTCCCCGCCGGGACGTTGCGCGTCTGCATGACCCGGGCCCGCAGGCCGATCACCGGGCGCATCGGGTTCGGCCCACCCTCCTGCGGGGCGATCCCGTAGAGGGCGGCGCCGGGGCGCACCATGTCGAAATGGAAGTCCGGACCGAGGAAGATCCCCGACGAGGCCGCGAGGCTCGCCGGCACCGCGGGCAGGCGCCGGCGGACGGCCCGGAAGACGGACAGCTGCGCCGCGTTGACCGGGCTGCCCGGCTCGCCCGCGCAGGCGAGGTGGCTCATCACCAGCCGCAGGTCGAGCCCCGCGAGGGCGTCCGGCCGGTCGAGGAGCGCGCCGGCCTCCTCCGGCGCGAAGCCGAAGCGGGCCATGCCGGTGTCGACCTGGAGGATCGCGGGCAGGCACCGCGCCCGCCGCCGGGCCAGGCCCTGCCAGCCGTCGAACTGGGACCGGTCGTTGAGGACGGGCACGAGGTCGTGATCCGCGCAGGTCGCCTCGCCGCCCGGGGCGGTGCCGTTGAGCACGGCGATCACCGCGCCCGGTCCGAGGATGGAGCGCAGGGCCACGCCCTCGCCGACCTGGGCGACGAAGAAGTGCCGGCAGCCCGCGGCGGCCAGGACCGGCGCGACCCGGTCGGCGCCGAGCCCGTAGGCGTCCGCCTTGACGACGGCCGCGCAGGTCGCCGACCCGGCCCGCGCGGCGAGGCGGCGGTAATTCTCCGCGATGGCCGCGAGATCGATCGTGAGGAGTGCGGAGGCCGTCCCGGCTGGGCCCGCATCAGGCCGAAGCGCGCGATCGATCATGCTCATGGCGGCCCTCGGGACAGCGCGCGGATGCGATGTCCGAAGGCTACACGAAGGATCGTCGAACGGGCGTGCGTGCTGTCGAAGACATTTGCTATCTGGGACCCCGAGTGCAAGTTTCTTCGGCCAATTCGAATATCCTGCGAGAGCCGGGCGTGGACGAAACCGACCGCCGCATCATCCAGGTCCTGCGCGGTGACGGGCGGATCAGCAACGCGGATCTCGCCGCCGCCGTCAGCCTGTCCGCCTCGGCCTGTCATCGGCGCGTGCGCGCGCTGGAGACGTCCGGGATCATCCGCGGCTACACGGCCCTCGTGGGCGCCGCCGACGCGCCTGGCCTCGTCGTGCTCACGCAGTTCACCCTGGACCGCCAGACCGAGGACTACCTCAACCGCTTCGAGGCGGCCGTCCGGCGCTGTCCGGAAGTCCAGGACTGCTATCTCATGACCGGATCGGCCGATTACCTCGTCAAGCTCAGGGTCATCGACGCCGCCGATTACGAACGTCTGCACAAGGACGTGCTGTCGCGCCTGCCCGGCGTCGCCCGGCTCCAGTCGAGCTTCGCCATCCGGACCGTCGTGGCAGCGGGCCGGCCGTTCTGACCGCCGGAGGCCGCCCCGGAGCCGCCCGGTCCCGCGGTCGCGGCGGCTCGGACGGATCGCGATCAGCGGACTTTTCGCGCGCCGCCCGGCCGGCGGTGGCCTGTTGATGCCGCGCCGCGCCGCAGGCACGGTGCAGCCGTTATGAACGACCGCGCCCTCCGCTATTTTCTCGCCGTCGTGCGCGCGGGCTCGGTCCGGGCGGCCGCCGAGATCCTGAACGTCGCCGCCTCGGCGGTGAGCCGGCAGATCATCGAGCTGGAGGCGCAGACCGGCGAGACCCTGCTCGAGCGCCTGCCCCGGGGCGTGGTCCCCACCGAGGCCGGCCGGCTGGTCGCCGCGCACGCGCAGCGGCAGGCCGACGAGGCGGCGCTGCTGGAGGACCAGCTCAAGCGCCTGCGCGGCGTGCAGCGCGGCACGATCAGCCTGCGCTGCGGCGCCGGCTTCCTGATCGACCTCCTCGACAACGCCCTTGCGGGCTTCGCCAAGGAGCATCCGGGCATCGCCTATCAGGTCGAGATCGGCACCACCGACGGGATCCTCGCAGCGATCGCCCGCGGGGACGCGGATATCGGCCTCATCTACAACCCGCCCGCGCACCCGGATGTCCGCGGAATCGTCTCCGCCCGGCAGCCGCTGCTCGCCGTCCTGCCGAAGGGGCACGCCCTCGCCTACGAAGCGTCGCCGGTCCCGCTGCGCAGCTTCGCCACCGAGCCTACCGCCCTCCTCCCACCCGACCACGGCGTGCGCCAACTGATCGGCCGCGTCGAGGCCGACGGCGGCTTCCGGCTGGTGCCGCGGCTGGAGACGGCGTCCTTCGAGTTGCACCGCCGCTTCGTGATGGCCGCCATGGGCGTGGCGTTCCTGCCCCGCTTCGTGGTGGCGGCCGAACTGCGCGACGGCCTCCTCGCGGCGGTGCCGCTGCGCGACGCGATCCTGTCAGAGGCGAGCGCCCACCTCGTCATCCGCGCGGGGCGGCGCCTGCCTGAGGGGGCGGCGCGGTTGCTTGGCTGGCTGGCCGACCACATGGTGGCGTTCCGCCCGCCCCCGGCCTGACGCGAGCGTGCGGAATCTCCGCACGGATCGTGCAGAAATCGGCTGTTGTCGCAACACTCAGTTGCCGGAACTATCGTGCCGCTTCGTGAGGACGGATCGGCATGACCATCGCAACGGTAGGAGTCGTCGGGCTCGGCAACATGGGTCTCGGCATGGCCGCGACCCTGGCTCGCAAGGGCTTCGCTGTCCTGGGCTACGACCTCAGTCCGGCCCGGCGCCCCGCCGCCGAGGCGGCCAGCGTGACGACCGTCGACGCCCTCAACGACCTGCTCGGCCGGGCCGACGCCCTGGTGTTCTCGCTGCCGCTGGCGCGGGACGTGGAGGCGGTGGTCACCGCGGAGGGCGGCCTCCTCTCCCGGACCGACCGGAAGGTCGTGGTGATCGACACATCGACCTCGGATCCCGGCACGACCCGGCGCCTTGCCGAGCGCCTCGCCGCGGCCGGTCACGCGCTCCTCGACGCTCCCGTCAGCGGCGGCCCGTCCGGCGCCGCCGCGGGCACCCTGACCATGATGATCGGCGGCGCCGAGGCGGATTACGAGCTGGCCCGTCCGGTCCTGGAGGCCATGTCGGCCCGCGCGCCGCATGTCGGGCCATCGGGCGCCGGCAACATCGTCAAGCTCGTCAACAACCTGCTGGTTGCGGCCCATCTCGTGACCACCGGCGAGGCCCTGCGCCTGTCCGAGGCGGCGGGCCTCTCGGCCGAGGAGGCCGTCAAGGTCGTGAACACCGCGACCGGCCGCAGCGCGATCAGCGAGGTCATGGTCCCGCGCTGGGTCCAGTCCGGCACCTTCGACAGCGGCTTCTCGGCCGGCCTGATGCGCAAGGACGTGCGCCTCGCCCTCGAACTCGCCGCCGAATGCGGGATCGACCTGCCGCTCTCCGCCGAGGTGAAGCGGATCTGGCAGGCGACGCAGTCTGCCATCCCCGACACGGCCGACTTCACCCGCATGGCCGATTACCGCGATCCCAAGGGAGCCCACTGATGTCCGGCACGCCGCACTCGCCCGCCGCCGACCGGGTCGCCGCCCTTCTGGCCGACCTGCTGCCGGGCGGCCGCATCGGCAGCGTCGTGGCCGGCGAGATCCTCGCCGGGACCGGCACCGCCCTCGATCTCACCAACCCCGCCGACGGCGGCGTGCTCGCGACCTTCGCCGATGCCGGGCCGTCGGTCGTCGAGGCCGCCATGGCGGCGGCTCGCGGCGCCCAGCGCGCCTGGTGGGGCATGAACGCCGCCGCCCGCGGCCGGGCGCTATGGGCGATCGCCGCCCTGGTCCGGCAGCATGCCGGCGCGCTCGCCGAGCTGGAGACCCTCTCGGCCGGCAAGCCGATCCGCGACACGCGCGGCGAGGTCGCCAAGGTCGCCGAGATGTTCGAGTACTACGCCGGCTGGTGCGACAAGCTGCACGGCGACGTCATCCCGGTGCCGACCTCGCACCTGAACTACACCCGCCACGAGCCCTTCGGCACCGTGGTGCAGATCACCCCCTGGAACGCGCCGATCTTCACGGCGGGCTGGCAGATCGCGCCGGCGATCTGCGCCGGCAACGCCGTGGTGCTGAAGCCCTCCGAACTGACGCCCCTGACCTCGCTGGCGCTGGGCCTGCTCTGCGACCGCGCCGAGGGGATGCCGCGCGGCCTCGTCTCGGTGCTGGCGGGCGCCGGCCCGACCACCGGCGCCGCCGCGGTCGCCCATCCCGAGACCCGGCTGGTCGTGTTCGTCGGCTCCGCCGAGGCGGGCGCGCAGATCGCCGCCGCGGCGGCCCGCGCCATCGTGCCCAGCGTGCTGGAGCTCGGCGGCAAGTCGGCCAACATCGTGTTCGCCGACGCCGACCTCGACCGGGCGCTGATCGGCGCGCAGGCCGCGATCTTCGGCGGCGCCGGCCAGAGCTGCGTGGCGGGCTCCCGGCTCCTCGTGCACCGCTCGATCCATGAATCCTTCGTCGCGCGCCTGTCCCACGCCGCCGCGCGCATCCCGGTGGGGGCGCCGACCGACCCGGCGACGCAGATCGGCCCGATCAACAATCGGCGCCAGCGGGACAAGATCGCCGACATGGTCGAGGCCGCCGCGGGGGCCGGCGCCACGATCGCGGCGGGCGGTGCCTGCCCCGCCTCCCTGCGCGACACGGGCGGCTTCTACTACGGCCCGACCATCGTCGACGGCGTCGCGCCGGACGCGGCGATCGCCCGAGAGGAGGTGTTCGGCCCGGTCCTGGCGGTCCTGCCGTTCGACGGCGAGGACGAGGCGGTCGCGCTGGCCAACGGCACGCCCTACGGCCTCGCCGGCGCGGTCTGGACCGGCGACGGCGGGCGCGGCCACCGCGTCGCGGCGGCCCTGCGGGCCGGCACCGTCTGGGTCAACGGCTACAAGACGATCAATGTGGCCTCGCCCTTCGGCGGCTTCGGCCGCTCGGGCTTCGGCCGCTCCTCGGGCCGCGAGGCGCTGATGGCCTACACCCAGACCAAGAGCGTCTGGGTCGAGACCGCCGCCGCGCCGGCCGTCACCTTCGGCTACGTGGGCTGAGCCCGACGCCACGGGCGCAATGACCGAGACGATCTAACGCCAAGCCGGCGATCAAGACCGGCAGGCGGAGCAACGGGCAGCCCCGAGGGGGGTCGAGGAGGATGACGATGGCGGGGGAACTGTTTGCGACGAATACGCGGGCGGTCGCGCCGCCCGTCTCGGGCGGGGGTAAGCTGACGCTGTTCCTGCTCGCCCTCGTCATCGTCGTCATCGCGGAGGCGATCGGCAACGTCAGCATCCCGGTGGGCGCTGGCAAGATCGTGCTGCTCCCGCTGCTCTGGGCCCTGCTTCTGGGCGGCGCGCTGGGGCTGATGAGCCCGCGCCTGCCGGCGACGCTGCGGCTGTCGGGCGCGCTCCAGAACGCGGCCGGTGCCTATCTCCAGCCGGCGCTCCTGATCTTCATCGCCAAGCTCGGGCTGCTCGTCGGCGGGTCGCTGCCCAAGATCATGGCCTCGGGCTGGGCCCTGGCCTTCCAGGAATTCGGCCACTTCTTCGGCACGATGGTGTTCGGCCTGCCGGTCGCGCTCCTGCTCGGCATCAAGCGCGAGGCGATCGGCGCGACCTTCTCGGTCGGCCGCGAGCCCAGCCTCGCCATCATCGGCGAGCGCTACGGCATGGACTCGCCGGAGGGGCGCGGCGTGCTGGCCGAGTACCTGACCGGCACGGTGTTCGGCGCGGTGTTCATCGCCCTTCTGGCCGGGCTGATCACCAGCCTCGGCCTCTTCAATCCCCTGGCGCTGGCGATGGGGGCCGGGGTCGGCTCCGGCAGCATGATGGCCGCGGCTTCGGGGGCGATCGCGGCCCAGCAGACGCCCGAGGTCGCCAAGGATGTCGCCACCTTCGCGGCGGCCAGCAACCTCGTCACCACCACGATCGGCACGTACTTCACCCTGTTCCTGTCGCTGCCCTTCACGATCTGGGCCTACGGCAAGCTGGAGCCGATCCTCGGCCGCAACCGGGCGGACGCCGCCCGCGCGGCCGAAGCCGATCCTCAGGCGGCCGCGCCAGCCCATCCGGAGGCGCGGATCGGCCTCGGCGAGACGGTGCTCGCCTGGATCCTGATCGGCGCCTACGGGCTGATCGGCAACTGGCTGACCTACGGGGTCGTCCCCGACGCGCAGGTCGTCGCCGGGATGGCGATCATCATCGGCACCGTGCTGGCCGGCTGGGGCCTTTACCTGCTCCTCGGCCGGCGCCTGCCCGCCGTCCTGTGGGTCTCGATCATCGGCATGGCGCTGACCTATCCCGGCACGCCCCACGCCGCCGAGATCGCCGCCCTGACCGGCAAGCTGAACTTCCTGGCGCTGGCCACGCCGATCCTGACCTTCGCGGGCCTCTCGGTCGCCAAGGACGTGCCCGCCTTCCGCCGCCTCGGCTGGCGGATCGTCGTGGTCTCGTTCATGGCCAATGCCGGGACGTTCCTCGGCGCGGTCCTGATCGCGCAGTTCTTCATGCACCCGCCACTGGGGTGAACCGCCGTGCCGAACGGCGTAGGGTCCGGACGGGGGATCGAGGCGGTCTGGCAGCCTCCGGCATCAGAGAGACGTCGCATGCGTATCGAGGCGGAGACCGTGGAGCGGATGGTCGCGTGGCGGCGCGACCTGCACGCCCATCCCGAGCTGGCCTTCCAGGAGGTCCGCACGGCGGATCTCGTCGCCCGGGAGCTGGCCGCCTGCGGCCTGTCGGTGAAGACCGGGCTCGGGCGCACCGGCGTGGTCGGGACCCTGAGCCGGGGCGACGGCCCGACTGTCGGCCTGCGCGCCGACATGGACGCCCTGCCGATCCAGGAGGCGACGGGCGCCAGCTACGCTTCTCGGACGCCCGGTGTGATGCATGCCTGCGGCCATGATGGCCACGTGGCGATGCTGCTCGGCGCGGCGCGGCACCTCGCGTCGCGCACCGACCTGTCCGGCACGGTCCACTTCATCTTCCAGCCGGCGGAGGAGTGCGAGGGCGGCGGGCGCGCCATGGTCGAGGACGGCCTGTTCCGGCTGTTCCCCTGCGATTCCGTCTACGGCCTGCACAACTGGCCCGGTCTGCCGCTCGGGACCTTCGCGACCCGGGTCGGCGCCATCATGGCCTCCCTCGACACGTTCGAGATCACGGTCGCCGGGTTCGGCACCCACGCGGCCATGCCGGAGCGCGGCACCGACACCCTGGTCGTCGCCTCCGAGCTCGTCCTCGCCCTGCAGACCATCGTGAGCCGCCGGATCGCGCCCACGGACCCAGTCGTGCTCAGCGTCACGCAGATCCACGGCGGCGACGCCTACAACGTCATCCCCGAGCGCGCTGTCATCCGCGGCACGGTCCGGTGCCTGGACGAGGCCGTGCGCAAGCGCGTCGCGGAGCTCGTCGAGGCGATCGCGGGCGGGACGGCTGGCACGCACGGCGCCCGCGCGGAGGTGGACTACCGGTTCGGATACCCCGCCACCGTCAACACCGCAGACGCGGTCGGCACCGCCCTGGAGGCGGCCGGGACCGTCCCTGAGCTCTCCGCGCGCCATGGCGAGGTCGTGCCCTCCATGGCATCCGAGGATTTCGCCTACATGCTCGAAGCCTGCCCTGGCGCCTATGCGTGGATCGGGACGGATGGGGCCGAGCGCGGTCCCCCGCTTCACAATCCGGCCTACGATTTCAACGACGCGGCCCTGTCGATCGGAGCGGCCTATTGGGCCGCCCTCGGGACGCGCTTGCTGGGCGGTCGGTAGCGGATCCTCGACGCCACGCTCGACGGTCTCGGGTGCGCGCCTCGAGGCCCCGGCGCTTCGATCCCGCGTGCCCTTCGGAGCTACGGCGAATCGATCTGAGAAGACCCCAGCACATTGACCCAGAGCACGATGGTCCGGTCGTGCGTCCCGGGATTGCCGAAGCGATGCGGCCGACGGCTCTCGAAGCGGAAGCTGTCGCCTTCCGCCAGCTGGAGCGTGCGCGCCTCGACGACCAGGGTCAGGCGGCCCTCGAGGACGAGACCCGCCTCCTCGCCGTCGTGACTGAACAGCTCGTCCCCCGTGCTGGCGCCCGGCCTCAGCACCATGTGGAACAGGCTCATGCCCTGTGTGCCCCCGGGCGGAGTGAGCAACTGCTTGGTGATGCCGGTCCGCCAGAGCTGCAGTTCCGGCCGATCCTTCCGGAACACCACGATCGGGTCCGGTTCCGGCGCCTGCGGGCCGGGCTCGAACAGGCCGCCGATCCCGATCTGCAGCGTGTCGGCGAGGAGCGCCAGGACGCGGAGCGAGGGCGAGGACAGGCCCCGCTCGACCTGACTGATGAAGCCGATCGACAGGCCTGTGCTGGAGGCAACGGCCTCCAGCGACAGCCCCCGCGCCCGCCGAAGGCCACGCAGGCGCTGACCTACGGCACGGTCGACCGGTTCCGGACCTATCATCTCGCCTCGGGGGATGCCCACCGTCACACCAGCCTGCCTTCCGCGCGTTCTTTCATGCACGTGAAAGCCGCTTGCGTCGATACCGAAAACATGCGGTATTCTTCACGACAATGAAAACTGGCGCCGACGAACGTCGCGTGCTGCGATCACTGCATGGGAGCGGCAAGATGAGAAGACGGTTGGCCAAACTGTGCCTGACGTCGGCCCTGTTCGTCGGATATCTGTGTGGTGCGGCGAGCGCCCAACCGTTGAAGGTCGGCGCGACCCCCACCGGCCTGCCCTTCACGTTCCTCGACACCAAGACCAACACGATCCAGGGCGTGATGGTCGACCTCGTCAACGCGGTCGGCAAGGAGGCGGGCTTCACGGTGGCGGTTGAGCCGCTCCAATTCTCGACGCTGATCCCGGCACTCACCGCCTCGAAGATCGACATCATCTCCGCGGCGATGTTCATCACGCCTCAGCGCAAGGAAGTCGTGGCCTTCTCGGCGCCGGTCTACAGCTACGGCGAAGGCCTGATCGTCCCGAAGACCGACACCAAGGACTACACCTCCTTCGCCGACCTCAAGGGCGAGACCGTGGGCGCCCAGGTCGGCACCGCCTTCGTCGAGCCGCTGAAGAAGTCGGGCCTCTTCGGCGAGGTGAAGATCTACGACACGATCCCCGACATCATCCGCGACGTGAATTCCGGCCGGTTGAAGGCCGGCTTCGCCGACGCACCGATCCTGGCCTATTACGTCAAGCAGGGCGTCTTCCCCGGCGTCCGCCTGGTCGAGACCTTCAAGCCGACCGTCGTGGCCTCGGTGGGCCTCAGCGTGCGCAAGACCAGAACCGACCTGCTCGCCAAGATCGACGCCGCGCTCACCAAGCTCAAGGCCGACGGGACGCTTCAGGCGATCCTGACCAAATGGGGCTTGCCGCCGTCCGCCGACCGGTCCTGAGCGTCGTGCGCGAGTTCCTCGCCGACGCGCAGGACTACCTGCCGATCCTGCTCCAGGGCGTGCAACTCACGGTCCTGATCACCCTCGCCTCGCTGGTGGTCTCGACACTCCTCGGCCTCGTCTGGGCCGTGCTGCGGGTCTCCGGCATCGCCGTTCTGGCGGGCGTCAGCGCCGTGATGATCAACATCCTGCGCGGAATCCCGATCATCGTGCAGCTGTTCTACATCTACTTCGTGCTGCCCGATTTCGGCCTGTCGCTGACGGCCGTCCAGGCGGCGATCATCGGCCTCGGCATCGCCTACTCGGCCTATCAGGCCGAGAACTTCCGCGCCGGCATCGAGGCCGTGGACCGCGGGCAGGTCGAGGCCGCGCTCTCCATCGGCATGAGCTGGGGCATGACGATGCGGCGGGTGATCCTGCCGCAGGCGATCCGGATCGCGCTGCCGCCCTACGGCAACATCATGATCATGATGCTCAAGGATTCGTCCCAGGCCTCGACCATCACGGTCGCGGAACTCGCCCTGCAGGGCAAGCTGATCGCGTCGTCAACCTTCAAGAACACCAGCGTCTACACGATGGTGGCGCTGATGTACCTGGCTCTCAGCCTGCCGCTGATCCTGCTGGTCCGCCATCTCGAGGCCAAGGGTCGGCATCGATGATCGTCCTCGAGGATGTCCGGAAGCATTACGGCGCGCTGGAGGTGATCAAGGGCGTATCGGCCGAGGTCGCCAAGGGCGAAGTGGTCTGCATCATCGGGCCGTCGGGCTCCGGAAAGTCGACACTCCTGCGCTGCATCAATGGGCTCGAGGCCTATGACGGCGGCGAGATCCGCGTCGGCGGCACGCGCGTCGACCGGGATGCGCGCAGCATCAAGGCGATCCGCACCCGGGTCTCCATGGTGTTCCAGCGCTTCAACCTGTTCGCCAACCGCACCGCCCTCGAGAACGTCGTCGAGGGACCGTTATACGTGAAGGGTGAGCCCCGTGCCGAGGCGGAGGCGCGGGCCGTCGCCCTGCTCGCCCGGGTCGGCCTGTCGGGGAAGGAGCATGCCCGGCCGGACCAGCTCTCGGGCGGTCAGCAGCAGCGCGTCGCCATCGCCCGGGCGCTCGCCATGCGGCCCGACGCGATCCTATTCGACGAGCCGACTTCGGCGCTCGACCCCGAACTCGTCGGCGACGTGCTGCGGGTGATGCGCGGCCTCGCGGACGAGGGCATGACGATGATCGTCGTGACCCACGAGATCGGCTTCGCCCGGGAGGTGGCCGACCGGGTCCTGTTCCTCGACGGGGGGCGCCTCGTCGAGCAGGGGCCCGCCGCCGAGATCCTGAACCGCCCACAGAACCCCCGCACTCAGGACTTCCTGCAGCGCGTGCTGCATCCGCTGTAGGACAGGCCGTGGCCGAACCGTTCCCGCTCGCCCCATCGCTCTGGGCCACCACTGCGGCGCCTGCGCCGGAGACGCCGCCTTTGGCCGAGTCCGGCCAGGCCGACGTGGTGATCGTCGGCGGCGGCTTCTGCGGCCTGTCCACCGCCCTGCATCTCGCCGAGCGGGGGATCCGGCCGGTCGTCCTGGAGGCGCGCGAGATCGGCTTCGGCGGCTCCGGGCGCAACGGCGGTCAGGTCATCCCGGGTTTGAAGTACGACCCCGCCGATCTCATTGCCCGGTTCGGGCGCGAGCGCGGCGAACGGCTCGCCCGCTTCGCCGGCGGCACCGCCGACGTGGTCTTCGATCTCATTGATCGGCATGCGATGGACGTGCCCCACCGGCGCGCGGGCTGGATCCAGGGCGCCCACACGGAGGCCGGACTGGAGGAGGTCGCGCGGCGGGCGCGCCAGTGGGCGGACCTCGGTGCCCCGGCCCGCGTCCTCGACAAGGACGAGACCGACCGGCTGCTCGGCACGGAGCGGTACCTCGGCGGCTGGCTCGATGGTCGCGGCGGCGCGATCCAGCCGCTGAGCTACGCACGGGGTCTGGCCCGGGCCGCCCTGACGGCGGGGGCCGCGATCCACGGTGAATCGCCCGTGACAACCCTCGCCCGGACTGGATCGGGCTGGACCGTCACCACGGCGCAGGGAGCTCGCCTTGCAACCGAGCGCGTCGTCCTCTGCACCAACGGCTACACCGGCGGGCTCTGGCCTGGCCTGGCCCGGACGGTGATCGCGGCCAACTCCTTCCAAGTCGCCACGGTACCGCTTTCTGACAACCTGCGGCGCTCGATCCTGCCCGAGGGGCAGGTCTCCTCGGACACGCGCAAGCTGTTGCTATATTTCCGGCTCGACCATACGGGCCGGCTGCTGATGGGCGGCCGCGGCCCTTTCCGGGAGCCGCGCAGCCCGCACGACTGGGTCCATCTGGAACGGATCGTCGGCAAGCTCTTTCCGCAGCTCGACAGTATCGCTTTCGATCACCGCTGGTGTGGCCGCGTGGCGATCACCCGGGATTATCTACCCCATCTTCACGAACCGGCACCTGGACTGCTCATCGACATCGGCTGCCAGGGCCGCGGCGTCGGTCTTCAGTCGGCGATGGGCCGGGCGATCGCCGCGTACATCGCGACCGGCGATGCCGACAGCCTTCCTCTATTGCCCACGCCGGTAAGGCCCCTGCCGCTTCACGCGCTGCACCGCCTGTACGTCTCTGCGATCATCGGTTGGTATCGGCTGAGCGACGGCGGTATTCGCTGACGAGGCAAGGTATCTCGAAAACTTTGACAGTCAGGGATGCCGCGAGGTCCGCTTTCGGGGTTCGATTGACCTTGCCTCTAAACGAGGGCAAAGACGAGACATGGGCAGTGGCTCTTGCGCAAACTAGGCCGTCGCGCGAGAGGATGTACTGCGCCGCCGTGGGCTAAGCTTTCGTAGGCCGCATAGCCGTCGACCTGGATCACGACTGCAAATCCGGTGCGATGCGCGATTGGTCGTCCAGCCAAGCGGTCGGGCGCGGTCACGTACGCGACGCCGGTTGGATCCGGAAGTATGACGCCTGTGAGAGTTGTCGTCGTGCGGTCGCGCCTCTAACTCACGCCAGCGAGGTTGCAGAGATTGGCCATGAAAAAGGATATCGTACCGGGGCCAAACTCCATGCTCTTTAAGCAGCCGACAGCTTTCGAACTCGGCAGCCCTAGCAGGCTCCCCATCCCTTGCACTGAGCCCGGCGACATAGCCGACTCGTCCGGCGACCTGTGGCTTAGCGCCTTCGGAGATCGCCTTGCTCATGGCGAGATGCCTGTGACGTTCGATCAGGCTCAAGCCGCAGCACAGCACGGGTGGGAGACCGTCCCCGGCAGCGAGTGCGACGGCAGGGTCACCGTGCAGCGTCCCGACCTCAATCCGAAGAAGAAGTGATCGCCTGACTACGCCGTAGACGGCGCCGTGGATCGATCACGAACCGGCCGATAGTCGCCGGATCGGGATGCATGTCGGGCACCGCGATCCAGACATTGTTCTGGTATAACCCGACCGGAGAGAAGCCGGTATAGCCTGCAGCCCTTACGGGCAGAGGGTATGAACGGCCTGCATTCACACAAGACAGCAAACTTATAGCGGAGCGCCGCGGTGCCAGAGCTCATGGGTGCGGACCTACGGCGCGTCCACGCCTGCCACGCCAATACGGGTTAGATTTCAGGCACGGGTCCGTGCGGTTTCATCAAAACGCTTGGCTGCTTATCCGCACCGCGTTCCTTCCGCCGTTCAAAGAACGGGCGGGTGCCGCCGTCTTGAATGATGCGCAACTGGCCCCGAATCAGTTCGTCTCTCGCGCCGGGCCCGGCCAATCCAGAGCCTGCGCGAACAGTCCGATCGCACGCTGTTCTGACGCACGGTTCCGGCTGAGCGACGTACAACCACACCGCCACAGCAGCGAACAGACCCGATGCGACCCACACGAAGTCGTGAATCGCTTCGGCAAATCTACGGCCGTCGCTCAAAACGTCATGACCAACGACCATGAAGGTGATCGCTGCCAAGGCCGACATCATGACTGCACTGGCGCCCATGACGACTCTCGACGCGAGCAGGTAATCTTCCATGAATGAGCAATGCTGTCTCTAACATCAGTTAGAAACAGGTTTGTGACGGCTGTGAATTATGTGGATGGGGTCTCGTCCGCGAACCTGGCACCAGGAGCGGCGGCATGAGGTGCTGGGCTTCCCGCACCGGCAGGCGCCGCAACCTCGATGCCCTCGGCCGGTACGGTTGGGGCTTGCTCATCCCGCGCGCTGGCGTCTGGCGCGTGGAGGAGTGGACCTGACCGAAAACGGGTGAGCGGATCCGATTTCGGATCGTCGCAGGCGGGCCTCCCCCGCCCGACCTGTCCGTCCGTTACCTCAATCGGTGCCTGTCAGTCGTGCCACGCGTGCTGATCGCCGTGCGGGGTGGCATGGACCACGCCGACCTCGCACCGCTCGTCGGTCCGAGCGTGGGCATCTTCCTCGATGGGTCAACCGAATGGAAGCTCGCCCGCATGGCCGACTGGGGCGCGTTCCGCCGCGAGCACAGCCGCCTCTACTACGTCGCCCGGGTGATAACCGTTTCCCAAGGTCCTTCGAGGACGGCACCACGCCGTCATTCTCGCCGCCTGTCATCGCGCACTTCCGATGTTCTCCGGATGCGTCGGACGAACGGAGCACAGCGTGTCCAGTCGCCTTCGCACGGCAGGGGTGCCACCAAACTCTTGGAAAATGAAGCGACCAGCGGCACGGTTCGTTCCGCGATCGATCGGGAGCCCGTCCATGGCTGAGGCTTTCAATGCCGCCGACTTGGCAGCCGGCGCCGTGCGGGAGCTGGCCCAGCGCCTTCGAGCCTCTCCGCGATGGATCGCGCTCGCCGACCGCCAGACCGCGCTCAGCAGGCGATCGCCCGCAAGCTCCGCGCTGAGACCGACGCCGAGGGCGCGAAGGGCGATCTGTTCGGCGGGAAGGTACGCTGATCGTCGCCGACCGCACTGCTGAGCGCTCAATGCCGCGTCAGACCGCCGGTCGCGTCTCGACCAGCAATCCTTCGAGCGCACGGCGGACCGCATCAACGCCAGCGGCGGCGGCGATCTCGCTTGGCCGTATCCTCGGAAGGCGCAACTCGGGCTGCTCGGGCGAAGGCGTGGTCGAGTCCTGAGGCGGCCGCTTCACACGCATCGCCACCGCGAATGCCTTCTTCGAGTCGCCACCGCTCATCGCCAACAATCTCCCGGACAGGCGCCAAAAGCCGAAGCTCACGAGCTTATCTCCGGACGACGTATGGCAAACAAGAGCGATAGAGCCGCGAAAACTACTGGCATAGCCGACTTTTACCGTTCAATATTACGCTGTTACAGAGGTCAGATTCGGCGCAGCGGGAATCCGGGATGATTGATGACCGTGAACAACGCGCCCGCGATCTCCACCGCGAAGCTGACGACCGCAGGGATTGGTCGGTGTTAAGTGAGGAACAGCGCGAGCTTTACCGGCGATCAGCAGACCGGCTCCATGTGCAGAGATCTTACGCTTCTCTCTGCCCCGCCTCAGTCAATCACTGGGAAGCGTTAGCCGAAGCCGCCCTTGCTCTCCTGTCAGATGAGGATGAGGCATGATCGGCCGCACCGACCTCGAGGCGGGCTGGTCCGTCCGAGTGCTGATCCGTTGGGGCAAGACCAGCGCCGGATCGTCTGCACCGATGAGCCCACTGAACGACTGCAGCTGGAGCTGCCGCCGCGCTCCGCACAACGTCCTGATCCAGCGCCAGAACGGTAGCCGGGTCGTCCGCCCGTTCCGTGGCCTGCGCAAGCTGCCGGAGCTCAGCGATGGGCGAGCAGAGGCGCCGTGATGAGCGGATGACGCGCCATGAGCGTGCCGATCAGGCGCTGGTCAGTCAGCTTGCCGCCGAGGTCGCGTAATGAGTCCGATCTCGGTCGCATCGCAAACGTCCAGAGATCACGGCTACGGTGTCGACGTCCGGACTGCTGAGGATCAGCGTCGTCTCACCGTCCCGAACGGTTTGGTTCTCGCGGGTTCGACGGACTTCGGCAATCGCGCGGACGATGAGCGGTCGCAAGGCGCTCTCGGGCACACCGGAGATGTACGCTGCGAGGAACGTGGCCGCGGCTTCGAACTGCACGTTGTCGGTCGGTGTCGGCTTGTTGAGCAGCAGGCCCACTTCCCCCGCGAGCCCATCGGCGTCCTTGACGAAGAGTTGCACGCGCGAGTCCAGGGAGAAGAACATCGGGCCGCGGGTCGTCTGGGTACCGAAGTGCCAGTCGCCGGCACCAACTTGTTTCATGCGCTGCGAGAACGCGCCGATGAGGACCTTCGAGGTTTCGATGACCGGCACCTTATGGCAGGCAGCGTTGGCTCCAGTCGTCGCCAATCCGATCGCCGTCAACGCCGTTGCGAGCCGTCGCATCAGGCCCTCCTCCCTTTCGGCAGGACGTTAATGCAGGCGCGAGTTCCTGGACAGATGTGGACGGCACCCTTTGGCCGCCCCCCGTCGAGCTGGCCTACCCTTGCAGCGAAGAAGTCGATCCCGTCGCGCTCGACGCTGGCAGGGCGACACGAGCGCGGATTTTGCCGGGAATAAATCCGGAAGTGCGCAGCCGAGCTGAAGGCGCGGTGAGGGGACCGATGATCGACCGACGCCAGCCTGATCAAGGCCGATACCAATCGGCAGAAGGGCGTCGAGGATATGAACGGCCTGCTACCCGACATTGTCAGACGTGCCGCCGTAGAGTACCCGGCCGTGCTCGACGACGCCGCGTTCGGCGCTGCGACGCCGGTCGAGCCCAAGCTCGTCTCCCCCGCCGACCCGGCCGCGCGCTGGACGGGCGCGGACGATGGGCTGGCCGACTTCGCCTACGCGGCCAACCATCTGATCGACCTCGACCACGCGGTCATCGTGGACGTCGAGCCGACCACCGCGATCCGGCAAGCCGAGGTCACGGCCGCCAAGCGCGTGATCGTGCGCTCGCGCGAGCGCTTCGACCTCTACGCCGCCCGGCTCGCAGGTGACGGCGACGACAGTTCGGCCGCGATGCTGGGCTGGCTCGTCCACGAGCAGGGCATCGAGCCGCACATTCCCGTCGTCGACGAGTCCGAGCGCTGCGACGGCACCTTCAGCCGATCAGCCTTCACCTGCGACTTGGCGCCGACGCCTACACCTGCCCGGCCGGCAAGCACCTGCGGCACCGTCAGAAGGTCCACTGGTCACCGACCCCGCTCGTCGCCGCAGACGGGATGCAGTGCCACTGCGCGAGCAAGCAGGACTGCGATGCCTGCGCGCTGAAGCCACGATGCTGCCCCACCGCATCCGCTCGCAAGATCCCGCGCTCGATCCACGGGGACGCCCGGCAGATGGCGCGCGACATCTGCGCCTCGGAGGCGGGCCGTACCTCGCGGCGGGGGCGCAAGACGGTCGAGATTCTGTGTGAGCACCTCGCGCGGACCCTGCGGGTGGATCGGCTTCGATTGCGGGGGCTGGACGCGGCCCGGGACAAGTTCCATCGCGCGGCCGCCGCCCCGAACCGACGGAAGCTGGTCAAGCTGATCCCCTTGGGCAGCCGAACCCGGCCTCACCGCCGGGCGGAAGGCCCTCGGCCAAGGCCTCGGTCAAACCTCGATCCAGGCCAACCGCGAGTTCTTCATCGAACTCCGCCCATTGCGGCCATTCAATCTACCGGGAGCTGCTTCCGAGAGCAGACAGCGACGGTTCGGGTCACACCGAGAGCCACCTTCCGCGCCTTCCAAGTGAGCGAAGCGCTCGACGCCCCAATCCAGGAGCGAGGGCGGCCAGAAAGCCTACGAGTGGCCAACGGCCGCCTCCGGGCGGAATGTCTGAACCCCTGTGGGCCCTGTCGCTCGCCGATGCCCACGAGCGCATCGAGGGCTGAAGGTGTCAGTATAACGAAGATTGACTTCACACGGCCCAGGGCGGCTCGACGCCCAGGGCCTTCGCCAACCAAGCTGTCACAGCCCGAGAACTTGTATCGGCGGTGGATCACAAACCGGGTCAACTCCAGGCCGATCATGCACGGACCCTACGCGCGGACCACCCAGTTGGGGCAGATCACCATCACTTTCCCGGCAGGATCAATCCCATAGGCATGTCGAGCTTAACCGCCGCGAGCGCCACTAGGACGCAAATCAAGATCAGGATTTGACTCTTTCGCTCACGAAGAGCGAAGATAATCGGATCATCATGCATGTGACCTCGCTGCGCGAGCAGCATCATCCGACTTAACCAGTATAGAAGTATGGGTCCGATAAACCACAGCAGTGCCGGATTGGCATAAAGGCGAGTGACCTCCGGTTGAGCAGCGTAGAGTGACAGGACAAGGACGGCCGCGAAGCTGCTCCCGCTGCCCAGCGATTGCAGGACCGATAGATCGCCGCCAAAATATCCGCGCCCCGAAATCCGCTCGTCAACAGCCTTCGTACGGTCGACGAGCTCGGCGCATCGCTTCACGATCGCCAGCGCCAAGAACAGGAACATCGAGAAGGCGAGCAGCCAAATCGACAGCGGCACGCCGGTCGCGGCCCCGCCCGCAACGACGCGGGCGGAGTAGAGCGTCGCAAGCGTGAACACATCGATCAACATAGATAACTTCAGACGAACTGAATACGCAACAGTGAGTAATATATAACAGATCAGTACAGCCAAGAAGCCGACCCCGGTCATCGCCGCAATCACCAACGCCACGCCGAACAGTATGGCGCCCGCCGCCACACCCACCGGGATGGACAGTGCTCCCGATGCGAAAGGCCGGGTGCGTTTACGCGGATGGGCGCGATCCGACGGGATATCGAGCAGGTCGTTGAACAAGTAGGTGGCCGATGCCGTCAACGAGAACGCGATGAATGCGAATGCGGAATCAATGACCAGCCCGAGGTTGTCGATCTGGTGCGAGGCACACAGCGGCAGGAAGATCAACAGGTTCTTGAGCCACTGGTGCGGCCTCATCGCTCGCAGCAGCGGGAAGGGCGGGAAAACGTTTGTCGGGAAATCGCGATGCGATGTTTTCGCGTCCGCGAGTTGGAGGCGCGTCCCGCGACCGGCGCGCAACACGCGGCGCGAACCTTGCCAGACGTGCAAGTCAGCCTTCGCGTCGCCGATATAGTCGTAGCCGTCCGGATGGGACTCGGCGAGGAAGCGCGCCTTGGCTGCACCCTTCAGGTTGACGCTTTCCGACCCATACACGGCATCGAAGATTCCGATGTGCGCGGCAACTTGCTCCGCCCAGGCTCTGGGCGAAGCTGTGACAAGATGGATCGGGCGACCCATCGCACGCTCCTGGCGCAGGTATTCAACGAGGTCGGTGCGATAGGGAAGGAGTGCAGGATCGAAAGGCGCCACGCGCGCAAGGACGTGTTTGACCGCCAATCGTCCTTGCAGCATAGCGCCGAGCAGCTCGAAGGCGGCGCCCGGAGACCGCTTGAGCGCGGCGAACACCGCCTCGTACAGCAGATCGCCGTGGATCAGCGTCCCATCGAGGTCGACGCAAAGCGGCGTCTTGTCTGACCTCGCTTGTGCTGTGGTCAGCTGCTCAAGGCTCATTGTTCCCCTCCGCGGCCGACATCATCGGCGCTGATTTCGGATTCGCGTTGCCCGACATCGCGACCAGCACGACGCCGAGCGCGATCAGCACCGTCCCAGCCACTTGCAGAGGCACGATGCGCTCACCCAGCAGCACGACCGAGAGTGCCGCAACTGTTACGAAGCTCAGCCCGACAAACGGGTAAGCCAGCGACAACGGCAGGCGTGACAGCACAAAGAGCCACGTGAGCGTCGCGATACCGTAGAGCGCAAGTCCGCCGAGGAGCCGCCATTCCAGCCAGAAAGCGATCACCAGCCCCAGTGCGCCACGCGCGGGATCGGCATGGGCGAGCAGCGATTGCACCCCGAGCTTCAGGCAGATCTGCGCGCACCCGGTGAGCACCACCGTGATCCCGAGGAGTATCCAAACGAGCATGGTGTCACCTCTGCAGCTGATAGGCGCTGCTGCAGAGTGTGGAAGCTTGGAATGCAGCCGCCATCATGACAAGCAGACCCGGAAACAGCATACTCAGGTTCCGCGCCTCGCCCGGAGCGCAGAACAGCAGGAAAAGAGGCACGTTGAGTGCGGCCGCAATTGCAATCTGCTGACGCATCGCCGGAGTCACCCATCGCCAACCGACCGCAACCAACGCGGTGACCGCGATGATCGAGGGCAGACTGAACGGGTGCGGCAGGGGAACTCCGTAGGTAATTTCCCACTTGACGAGAAAAATACCGGACAGAAAATAATTGAGTTGATCGATGAGGTGGTATTCGGCAGTGTCGCCCGCATTGGCTCCGAAGCGAATTCTTGCAACCTCATAGGTAAGACCTGCAAGGGCGACGCAACTTGCGGTGATTGCCGCAGACATGGGTACCGATTTGCGCTCACGCAGCAAGGGATAGGCAGTCAACGCGAAGAAAAAGAAGCTTTCCTTTGACCATGTGGCGAGCACCGTGACTGCGAGCATGGCGGGCCACCACGCTTTGCGAGCCAGCAGCAGGAACAAGCAGAAAAATGCCAATTCGATGTAATCATAAAAAAATCCACCAAAAGATTGCATTAACGGAAATATCAACATGAACGATGCAGCGCCTGCACCGCAAGCAAACGGCCCGAAACCTTCACTTCGAGCAAGCTTGTATCCGAGCACAGTAAGTGCGACTGCGCTTAAATAAGTGATAAAATATACCAGTACGTAGCGCAGTATCTTGCTGCTATCGCTCTCGACAAAGGAGGGAAAGGCGAGCCGGGGCGTGCCGTCGCGCCGATGCAAAAAATGAGCGGCGAGAAGCCTGACGGCAGGGGGCGCAACCTGATCGATAGCGTTGACCGTGTCCACGACCAGCCTTCGATAAGCGTAGGGTCGCATTGCGGTCCCATCAAGCATCTTATTGAGCCCTGACTCCGGGGCGACATCGCGGAACTGCCACTTTGTGTAGTATCCGGAAAAAGAGGCGGCGGCGACCAGTAATGCGAGACCTACGATCAATATACGTGGAGCAATGATTAGCAACCGTCTCTCGCGGATTGGAATGATTGGCGCTCGTTCGACATTCGAAGTTCGCGCGTGTTCCAAGCCATGCATCAACTCGGCTCTATCCATTGTTTACCCTCGGGCAGCTTATATTTCGTGTCGGTCCTTAAACCGACCCTTTGATGCTGCAATCGATCTTCGGAGTAGCATATTGAGGCGCCATCTATAAGTCGGCGCAGACAACTCATTCGTGCACGAGCGGTTTGTGCAGTGCAAGTGTGGAGGCGAGCGTCCAGCCGATCGCGCGCAAGCTTAACAGCGGCCAGCGCCCGGCGTTGTGTATTGGCTGGAAGAAAAGAAAGTAAAGTTAGCGAATTGACGCCGCGCTCAGACGGCGGCAGCGCCACGGCGCATCATCCGCACGCTCGACCTTAGTTTGCCAAAGGGACCATAAGACTGATCGGTTGATGCCTCCTCGATCGTCGCTGACAGTGTCCATCGTCAGACGACTCGGCGGACAAGTGCATATCGTACTTCGCGGCTTGACCCCGTCGCGCCCACTGAAGCGAACTTACTGCGGGACCTGTTCGGCCTCAAGCTTGCCGCGGCAGTGGTCGCCCGCGCGCTCTGCGGCGGTGCGGCGGCAGCCGACAGGATTCCGGCCTATGGGGCAGGCTTGCTACGCTCGAACGGCTTGTCGGCCGACAGACACTCGAGCTTGAGTTTTTAGACGACGCGATAGCCGATCATCCGCGCACCGACCTGCAGGTCTTCAGGGCCGCCGCCGCGAACCCGCAGGTCATGAAGGGTCTTCGTACAGACGCCGAGTGTCTCTGCCGTCTGCTTGGCTGAGTGAACGGGATCGAAGGACGCGCCCCCGCCGCCAGACACAAGCCCCTGCATCTTCTCGCTGCTCGCCGCATTGGCCTCGCTATTCCGTTGCCCTTCCTATTTCCGCAGAACGGTCGGCGGCGGCAAGCGATTGACTGTTCCCCACTTCAGGCAGGACCGGCAGGTCAATGTGCGTAAGCTGCTAGTCCCGGGTGACGCCGACCAAAGAACTTAAGTCGCGTCGGGATGATCCGCGTCGGTGACGCCACGGCCAAAGGTGCGCCGGACCGCAACGCCAAGGACTCGAGAAATCACTGTCACCGTTGGAGGACATATGGTGCCGCAAGAGGGATTCGAACCCCCGACCCCCTCATTACGAATGAGGTGCTCTACCAGCTGAGCTATTGCGGCCCGGGCCCTGTATCCGGACCCAGCACGGCGCAGAACGGGTTACGCCGGGCTGGCAGGCTCATAGCGGCCCGACCCGTTTTAGGCAAGGCCGGAGCGCGCCGAACGGGCTCAGCCGCCGTGATCAGATGCCAACTCGTCACGGAGGAACGCCGCCACCTCCGCCCGCTCCACGCCCGGGGCGATGAAGCTCTGGCCAATCCCGCGGGCGAGGATGAAGGTGAGCGCGCCGTCGCGGACCTTCTTGTCCTGAGCCATGGCGTCGAGGATCGCCTCGGCATCGCCGCATCCGCCCGGGACGGCCTGCAGGCGGGTCGGCAGACCGGCCAGCGCGAGGTGGTTGGCGACGCGGCCCGCATCCTGTCCGGCGCAGAGGCCGAGCCGGGCCGAGAACCGGAAGGCCAGCGCCATGCCGATCGCCACCCCTTCCCCGTGCACCAGCCGGCCGGCATCGTAGCCCGTCAGGCGCTCCAAGGCGTGACCGAACGTGTGGCCGAGATTCAGGAGGGCCCGCTCGCCGTCCTCCCGCTCGTCGCGGGTCACCACGGCGGCCTTCGCGCGGCAGCAGGCGGCCACCGCCTCGTCGCGTTCCGGGCCGCCGGAAAAGATCCCGCGCCAGTGCGCCTCGCACCAGTCGAAGAAGCCGGGATCGGCGATCAGCCCATATTTGGCGACCTCGGCGTAGCCTGCGCGCATCTCGCGTTCCGACAGGGTGTCGAGGGCTCCGGTATCAGCCAGGACCAGCCGCGGCTGGTGGAACGCGCCGATCAGGTTCTTGCCGAGCGGTGCGTTGATCCCGGTCTTTCCGCCCACCGAGGAATCGACCTGGGCCAGCAGGCTGGTCGGCACCTGCACGAAGCGCACGCCGCGCCGCAGGGTCGCCGCCGCGAAGCCGGCGAGATCGCCGACGACGCCGCCGCCCAGGGCCACGACGAGGTCGCCGCGCTCCACCTTGAGCGCCAGAAGGCCGTCGCAGACCTGCGCGTAACCCGCGTAGGATTTCGAGCCCTCCCCCGGCGCGACCGTCACGAGACCCGCATGAAGGCCGGCCCGCTCGAGGCTGTCCTGCAGGCGCCCGGCGTAGAGCGGCCCGACCGTCGCGTCGGTGACGATGGCGGCCCGGCGCGCACCCAGAGCGGCCACCGGCGCGCCGGCGGCGTCGATCAGGCCGCGTCCGATCCGGATGTCGTAGGCACGGCCGCCATCGAGCGGCACATGGACCGTCAGGAAATCCGCGTTGGTCTGGGGCTCGGTCACGGACAGGCTCGCTGGCTTCTACTGGGCGGCGACGGGAACGGGCGGCTCGCCGTTGAGATGGGCGTCGAGCGCCTCGAGCACGTCCTGGACGACGCGGTCGTGCGAGACCTCCCGGGAGATGACCATCACGTCGGCCGCGGCGTAGACCGGGTGACGCACGGCCATCAGGTCGCGCATCGTCGCCTCCGGATCCTCAGTCTGCAGCAGCGGGCGGTTCCCGCGCTTGCGCACCCGTCGCATCAGGACGTCGAGATCGGCCTTGAGCCAGACCGAGATCGCGGATTCCGCGATGCGCGCGCGGGTGGACTCGCGCAAGTAGGCGCCGCCGCCCGTGGCCAGCACCAGGGGCCCGGCCCGGAGCAGCCGCGCGATCACCCGCTCCTCTCCGTCCCGGAAGCTCGGCTCGCCGTAGATGGCGAAGATGTCGGGGATGGTCAGGCCGGCCGCGGCCTCGATCTCGAAGTCCGCATCCTTGAAGATCAGGCCCAGGCGGCTCGCGAGGCGGCGGCCGACCGTGCTCTTGCCTGCTCCCATGAGGCCGACGAGCACGATCGAGCGCAGGCCAAGCGCCCGGCGCAAGCGCGCCTCGATCGGTTCACCCGCCGCCTCCTCACTCATCGACCGCTGCACCGCATCCGTGTGGCGTTACCGCCCTCTTCCCATGTCCCGGCCGCCGAGCGTCGGGGCCGCACTCATCCTGCGGCAGGCTCTTAGCGCGATTCAAGCGACCAGCGAAACGTATCGCTGTTGCGTTGTGGGCCTTGTCAGCGCCTTCATCGCATGATCGAAACCGGGCACCCGGCGCTTCCGGGAGCAGGCCCCCGCTCATTCCGGTTGCCGCCCTGGTCCCCGCACCGGTCCCCGTGACCGCACCCGTCCGCCCGAGGTTCGACCCACGTGCCGACCCTGTTCCGTTTCTTCGCCACCCTCGCGATCCTGGCGGGCCTCGTCTTTGCCGCGATGTTCGCGCTGGCCAATTTCGTCCAGCCCACACCCCGGGAGATGACCGTGACCATCCCAGCCTCGAAGCTTCAGCCGGGCAATCGTTGACCGCGGTCCAAGGCAGCGACGAGGGCTCCCACGCGCCGTCCTCCGAGGTCGCCGACTATCTCGACATGCTGGCCGCGGAGCGCGGTGCCGGTCTCAACACCCTGTCCGCCTACAGGCGGGACCTCGACGATTATCTGGGCTTCCTCGCCCGGTCCGGGATCGACCTTCCGGAGGTGGATGCCGGGACGCTCCGGGCCTTCCTTGTCGATCTCGAGGCGCGGGGGCTGAAGGCGTCCTCGGCGGCGCGGCGGCTGTCCTGCGTGCGCGGCTTTCACAAGTTCCTGTATGCCGAGGGGTTCGCCGATGCCGATCCCAGCGTCGCCGTGTCGGGGCCGCGCCGGGGACGGTCCCTGCCGAAGATCCTGTCCGTCGCGGAGGTCGATCGCCTCCTCGGCGTCGCGCAGGCGGAGGCGTCCGCCGAACGGGCGCCCGGCGCGGCTCGCCGGGCGCGGCGGATGGTCTGCCTGCTCGAATTGCTCTACGCCACCGGCCTGCGCGTGTCCGAACTCGTCGCCCTGCCGCGCGCGGCGGGCGCGACTCGCGAGCGCTACCTGTTCATCAAGGGCAAGGGCGGCCGGGAGCGCCTCGTGCCGCTCACCGAGGCGGCGCGATCCGCCATGGCGGCTCACCTCGAAACGGTCCCTGAGGACTCCGCGTGGCTCTTTCCCGCCGACAGCGAGAGCGGGCATCTCACCCGGCAGGCCTTCGCCCGCGACCTCAAAGCCGTGGCGCTGCAGGCGGACCTGCGTCCGGACCGGATCAGCCCGCACGTGCTACGCCACGCCTTCGCCAGCCATCTCCTGCAGAACGGCGCCGATCTCCGGATCGTCCAGGAACTGCTCGGGCATGCCGACATCTCGACGACGCAGATCTACACGCACGTCCTCGATGAACGATTGAAGGCCATGGTACGGGATCTGCACCCGCTGATGGACGGTTGAGCGCCGCCGCCTACAGCGCGACGCCGTCCGTTATACCACCGCGCATTGTACAGGTGCTGCGAACTGCCTAAGAGTGAACTTTCGCCATACCGGTATGCGGATCCGCATTTACCAGAGAGAGACCACCCCTATGTCGAGTCCGACGGCTGCGCAGAGCGGCGCCGAGCCGAGCCAGACGGGGCAGGCCGCCGTCGATCAGGCCACCCGGCAGGAGCGGCAGCGCCTCGACAACCAGCTGTGCTTCGCCGTCTACGCCGCGGCCCACGCATTCGGCCGCGCGTATCGCAATCTCCTCGGTCGCTACGAACTGACCTATCCACAATATCTTGTTCTGCTCGTGCTGTGGGAGCAGGACGGGCTGTCGGTGAAGGAGATCGGCACCCGCCTCTTCCTCGATTCCGGCACGCTGACCCCGCTGCTGAAGCGCCTGGAGGCCTCGGGACGGGTGCGACGCGCGCGTGACAGGGTCGACGAGCGCCAAGTCAGCATCTTCCTGACACCGGACGGACTGAAGTTGCGCGACGTTCTAGCCTGCATCCCGGACGATGCCGGCGGACTGACCGGGCTGAGCCTGGAAGGCCGCAAGACCCTTCTTGACGATCTTGTGAACCTGCGGCGCGGCCTTCAGGACGGCCTGCTCGCCGATTAGGGACGGGGCGGCCCGTTGGCCGCCCCTCGAAACGCCGGAGCTGTCGACGTCAGGACTGCGTCTTGAGGTAGGCGATCACGTCGTTGATCTTCTTGTCATCGGGGTAGCCCTGGAAGATCATCTTGGTGCCCGGGACCTTCGCCTTCGGGTTCTTCAGCCACTCGTGCAGGTTGGCCTCGTCCCAGGTGATCCCGGAATTCTTCAGCGCCGCGGAGTAGCTGTAGCCCTCGTAGGTGCCGGCCTTGCGGCCGACGACGCCCTTGAGATCCGGGCCGACACCATTCTTCTGGAAGTTGTGGCACGCCTTGCAGGGGGCGAACGCCTTCTCGCCGGCGGCCGCGTCTCCGGCCTCCTGGGCCTGCGCCGAAAGCGGGATCAGGACGGCGAGGACGGCGCCGAGAACGAGTGAACGCATGGATTTCCTCCTGTTGGCCGCCGCCGCGGCAGCGCTGGGGCAGAGCTTGCCTGCCTGGAACAGCTCTAAATAATCCGCCTACAGGGCGCAACGGCCGAGTTTTCGGCCGTCAATAGCCCAGTCTGCGGTCGCGGTGGTCGCGTCCCGCCGCCGCCTCCCTCAACTCGATGCGCCCGATTTGGCTCCCTGGAGCAGTTGGAAGCTGTGCCGGGGCACTCCGTCCGGCACCGCGCACGCTGAGCGCCCATGCCCGTTTGCCGGGAGACCCGAGCTTCTTTAGGCTCCTGCGGGCCGTGCGTGCGCGAGAACCCTCACTTCCGGATTGCTTGACGCGCCTCCTCGAGACGCCGCAGTGCTCGACCGGACCTGGACTGGAGCCGGCCACGCCTCCGGCGGAGGCGCCCGATCGGCATTCGTCACATGCGGCACTGGAATCCGCAGTGCTGCGCGGCTTCGTCTACGGCGTCTCGGGTCTCGTCTGGCTCGGCGTGATGGCCTTGTTCATCCATCATTTCGGGCGCTGAGACGGCAGTCTTCCTGCGGCCAGGACGCTGTGGATATCGGTGGCTGAACCGGCCATCGATGCGATCGAAGACTCATTCTACAACCAAGTCAGGTATCGGTCCGTCCAAGATCGTGTGGAGTCGGTTCGAGCGGCGAAGCTCGGCTGCAGGGTCGGGAGAGCAGCGATGAGTCTGACCGGACGCTTCTGGTTTCGGAAAACCTGGACCGGGCGGCTGATCCTCCTCGTGGAGGAGGAGCGTCCGCGCTGGTTCGGCCGCGGCAACGCGAAGCCGCGCTGGCGCAACGCCAAATTGCTCGACTTCGCCGAGCCGGAACTCAGGCCGCTGATGATGATGGAGAAGCACCATCGCGCTGGCGGCGCCTCCGCGCAGGTCCGGACTCTTCGTCCCGTGCCGGCTGCGCCCGAGGCCCGCGCCGCCAACGGCTGAACACCGCACCGCGCGATCCGGCATGGGGATGGCAAGGGACAGGGTGCTGCGCCGGCCGTTCGCGATTACCACCTGGGGGAGGCCGCCCGCCGTCGCGGACATCCCAACGGGGCCGAACGCCATGCCGCGCTATTTCTTCCACACCCAGATCGGCGAGGATCTCATCACCGACCCCGCCGGCATCGAACTCCGCGATCCGGATGAGGCTTGGGAGAAGGCCCGCGCCACGATCCGCGCCGCCCTGCGCACGCCCGAGGATCAGGCTCGCCTGATGACGGCGTGCTTGGTCGTCACCGATGCCGCGGACGAGGTGGTGCTGGAGTTTCCGTTCAGCGAGGCCGTCTCGCTGCCGTCGCCGGGAGATCCGACGCTGAATTGAGGGCGGCCATCCGATCCGTTGCGCCCTACATCGCGGCGGACGTGATGGCGACGCGACGGATCAGGAGCCGCGGCAGGATGGAGTCACCCCCCAACGACCTTGACGCGCGCGCGCTCGGCAAGGCCGCGCCCGGCAAGGGTCTGGCCCGCGAGGCCTGTCCATACGCGGAGGGCACGGAGGCGCGCGTGCTCTGGCTGTCCGGCTACGACGAGGCCGTGTCGGCCGGGGCCGATCCCGTGACCGGCGGAATCGCCAAGCATCCGGCGGGCCCTGAGCGCTGATGGACGCGCGGATCGGAGCCCCCCCGGCGCGGAAGCCCACCCTCCCCTCGACCGGAAGGCGGTCGGCGCGGTCGTGCTCGGCAACGCACTCGAATTCTACGACTTCACGGTCTACGCCTTCTTCGCCAAGCCGATCGGCGAGGCCTTCTTCCCGGCCAACGACCCGACCCATAGCCTCCTGGCGTCGCTGGCCCTTTTCGGCATCGGCTACGTGATGCGCCCGATCGGCGGCGTGCTGATCGGGGCCTTCGCGGACCGGGCGGGGCGCAAGCCCGCGATGCTGATCACCATCGCGCTGATGGCGCTCGGCATGCTCATGCTGGCGGCCTGCCCGCCCTATGCGGCGATCGGCGGCTGGGCGCAGGTCATCGTCATCGCGGGACGCCTCGTCCAGGGCCTCGCGCTGGGTGGCGAGGTCGGCCCGTCCACGGCGTACCTGCTGGAGGCCGCGCCGCCGGACCGGCGCGGCTTCGTCACGAGCTGGCAGATCGCCAGCCAGGGCTGTGCCGCTCTGTTCGCCGGGATCATCGCGACATGCCTAGCCCTGGCGGTCGGCGACCAGGCCATGAGCCAGTGGGGCTGGCGCCTGATGTTCGCGCTCGGCCTGTGCGTCGTGCCGGTCGGGCTCGTCATCCGCAGCCATCTGCCGGAGACGGCCGGGGCCGACGAGGATCCGCACGCGGCGGCCTCGACCCTGGCGGTGGTCGGACGGCTGCTGCGGGATCACGGACGCCTGCTGGGCCTGACTTTCCTCGTCATCGCCGCCTCGACGGTCTCCAACGCGGTCGGAACCAACATGCCGGTCTTCGCCGGCGCGACGCTGGGCCTGAGCGAGACGGCTGCCACGGCGGTGCCGATCGCGCTCGGGCTTGCCTCGGTGGTGTTTCCCCTGCTGGGCGGCTGGCTGGCCGATCGCGTCGGCCGGCGCCCGGTCATGATCTGGCCCCGCGCGCTGATCCTGATCCTGGCCGTGCCGGCTTTCGCCTGGGTGGTGCGGGCGCCGAGCGCCGCGAGCGTCTACGCGGTCACCTTCCTGCTCTCGGCCCTGTCGTCGATCAACGCCGCGGCGGTGATCGTCGGCATTCCGGAGGCGCTTCCGCGGGCGGTGCGCAGCGCCGGCCTGTCGATTGTCTACGCGGTCTCGGTCTCGGTCTTCGGCGGCAGCACCAACTACGTGGTCAACTGGCTCATCGCCGCGACCGGGGACCGGCTGGCGCCGGCCTATTACCTCGCCGCCTTCAGCCTGATCGGAACGGTGGCGGCAATCCTCCTGCCCGAGACGCGCGGGCGCGATCTCGACGTAGACGCGGAAGCCTGACTGTCCCGAGCGGAATGCATGCGTCAGGCGCATTGCGCGCCAGTATGCATGCATGCGCCGCGAGGCTGTGCCTCAGACGATGTGCGTTCCCGCACTGCGCTCGTTCCGGTCGCATGAGGACCCCCGTCGCGTCGCTAGGTGGCCGTCCGCGGCGGGCCTAGACCGTCGTCATGCATACACCCCCTGAGACGCGCCGCCCGCTGGTCCTCGCCGCGGTGATGGCGGTGATGTTCATGATCGCCATCGAGGCGACGATCGTCTCGACGGCCATGCCGCAGATCGCCGGCCAGCTCGGCGACCTCCACCTCTACGCCTGGGTGTTCGCGTCCTTCCTGCTGACGCAGACGGCCACCACGGTGGTGTTCGGCAAGCTGTCCGACCTGTACGGACGCCGCCCGGTGCTGCTCTTCGGCATCGCGGTGTTCCTGGCGGGCTCCCTCCTGTGCGGCGTCGCGTGGTCGATGCCGTCTCTGATCCTGTTCCGCCTCGTACAGGGGGTCGGCGCCGGGGCCATCCAGCCGGTGAGCCTCACCGTCGTCGGCGACCTGTACGCGGCGCGCGAGCGCGGCCGGATTCAGGGCTATCTCGCGAGCGTCTGGGGAATCTCGTCGGTGGCCGGTCCTCTCGTCGGCGGCCTGATCATCGGCCATCTCAGCTGGCCGTGGATCTTCTGGATCAACCTGCCCATCGGCGTGATCGCGGCCATGCTGTTCCTGCGCTACCTGCACGAGGGCGTCGCGTGCCGTAGCCGACAGATCGACACGATCGGGGCGGCCCTGTTCACCGCCGCCATCGCGGCCCTCATGATGGCACTGACGGAGGCCGGCGAATCCGCGGCCGCGGCCCTGTGGCCGGCCGGCGGCTTCGTCGTGGCCGCGATCCTGTTCATCGTGCAAGAGCGCCGCGCCCCGGACCCGATGCTCGACGTGCGCCTGTGGATGCAGCGCCCCATCGCCACCGCCAACACCGCGACGCTGCTCTCCGGCATGACGGTGATCGGGCTCACGGCGTTCCTGCCGATGTACGTGCAGGGCGTGCTGCGGCAATCGCCGCTCGTGGCCGGCCTGACGCTGACCCTCATGGTGCTGGGCTGGCCGATCGGCGCCACCACGGCCGCGCGCAGCTTCGTGCGCTTCGGCCTGCGGCCGATCCTGCTGGTCGGCGCGAGCCTGCTGCCGCTCGGCGCGGTCGCCTTCGTGATCCTCGGCTCGGAATCCTCGCCGGTCGTGGCGGCAGGGGGCTCGATCGTGATGGGGCTCGGCATGGGCTTCCTGTCGACCGCCGCCATCGTGATCATCCAGGACAGCGTCGCCTGGGCCCAGCGCGGGGCGGCCACCGCCTCCAACATCTTCTCGCGCAACCTCGGCTCCACACTCGGCGCGACCGTCCTTGGCGCGGTGCTGAACTACAGGCTCGCGCACCCGACGGCCGGCCCGGTGGTCGATGCCGATCAGCTCCGGCGCCTGCTCGACGATCCGGCGAGCCTCGGCGCCGGCGGCGACGCGATCCGCGACGGGCTGCAGCACGCGCTGCACGGCACGTTCTGGACGGTCTTCGCGGTGGCGGTGCTGACCCTGCTCCTGTCGCTCCTCGTGCCCCGGGTGGCGATCTCGGACGGGCCGCGGGAACTGGCGGTGGAATAGGCGGCTCCTGCAGCCAACACCTCACCGCCCGCCATACCTTTGACTGTCCCGCCGGAGCCCCCTAGCGTCCGGCCATGCCCCTCGTTCCGCCCCCGCGCCCCGCAGCCCAGCCAGCGGCGGATGTCCCGCCGACCAGCGTGCTCACCGCCAACCAGCCGGAATGGACGGTCGGCGAGCTGGCGGGCGCCCTGAAGCGCACCCTCGAAGATGCGTTCGGCCACGTGCGGCTGCGCGGCGAGATCTCGGGCTATCGGGGGCAGCACGGCTCCGGCCACGCCTACTTCTCCCTCAAGGATGGGCAGGCGCGCATCGACGCCGTGGTCTGGAAGGGCGTGTTCGGACGTCTGCGCCAGCGGCCCCAGGAGGGGCTTGAGGTCATCGCCACCGGGCGGATCACCACCTTCGCGGGAAAATCCTCGTACCAGATCGTGGTCGAGAGCCTGGAGCCGGCAGGCCTCGGCGCCTGGATGGCCCTGCTGGAGGAGCGCAAGAAGCAGCTCGCCGCCGAGGGCTTGTTCGCCCCCGAGCACAAGCGCGCGATTCCCTACCTGCCGCGGGTCGTGGGCGTCGTCACCTCGCCCACCGGCGCGGTGATCCGCGACATCCTCCACCGGCTGGAGGACCGGTTTCCCCGCCCGGTCCTGGTCTGGCCGGTGCGGGTACAGGGCGATGGCGCCGCCGAGGAGGTGGCCGCCGCGATCCGGGGCTTCAACGCGCTTCCGCCCGGCGGTCGGATGCCGCGCCCCGATGTCCTGATCGTGGCTCGCGGCGGCGGCTCGATCGAGGATCTCTGGGCCTTCAACGAGGAATGCGTGGTCCGCGCGGCGTTCGAGAGCGCGATCCCGCTGATCTCCGCGGTCGGGCACGAGACCGATACGACACTGATCGATTACGTCTCCGACCGCCGCGCCCCGACCCCGACCGGGGCCGCCGAGATGGCCGTGCCGGTCCGCGTCGACCTCATCGCCACCGTGGCCGACCTGTCGGCGCGCGGAACCGGCGCGGTCGGACGTAGGATCGAGCGTGACCGGGCGGACCTGCGCGCCCTCGGTCGCGCCCTGCCAGGCGCCGATGCCCTGCTGGCGGCCAAGCGCCAGCGGCTCGACCTCGCCGAGGCGCGCCTCTCGCCGGCGCTGGCGGCGGGGGCCAGCCGGCACCGGGCGCGGCTCCAGCTCCTCCTCGACCGGATGGCCCGGCGCTCGCCGGACGTGGCGGTGGCCAATGCCCGCGCGCGGCTGGCGCGGATCGACCACCGGCCGCTGCACGCCCTGCGCAACGACGTCCAGCGCAAAGGCGAGACCCTGGTCCAGCTCGGGCGTCGCCTCGTCGTCGCCCGGGAGGCGAGCCTGGAGCGGGCGCGGGCGCTGCAGGCGCGCCGCACCGACCGCCTCCTCGCTCTGTCTGAGCGCCTTGCCCATGCGGCCGCCCGCGGCCTCGAACGGCGCCGCGACCGTCTGGACGGCCTGGCCAGCCTGCTGGGCTCGCTCAGCTACCATGCCGTTCTGGAACGGGGCTACGTGCTGGTGCGCGACGCCGCGGGGCTGCCGGTCCGGCGCGCCGCGGATGCGGCCGCTGCCGAACGCCTCAGCCTGCAATTCGCCGACGGGACCGTCGAGGCCTTGCCCCAGGGATCGACCGACCCGGCACCCTCGGCGCGACAAGCCCGGCGCGGCGGTGCCGGCGCGCCATCGGCGCCGGGCAGGCGGAGCGCCGCGGCGACCGGGTCGGCGCGGCAGGGCTCGCTGTTCGACGCCTGATCCCCGTCCCGGACCATGCCTGCGCCGCCGACTTCGCGGGCACGGCGAAGGAATCCGGGCCGCGGCGTCCATCAGACAGAGACCGCATTCGGCGGCACTCAGCCCGGCATCGGCCCGACCCGGTAGTGATAACGATACAATTCCTGCTCGAAGCCGAGCGCGCTGTAGAGCGCCCGGGCGGGTGTATTCGCCGCAACGACCTGCAGGCAGGCGGCCCTTGCGCCCTCCCTCCGTCCCCAGTGCAGCAGCGCGGCCACGGCGCGCCGGGCATGGCCGCGGCCCCGCAGAGTCTCGGGCGTCGCGACCGATTCGAGCACCAGCAGATCGCGGTCGAGCACGCCGAACGCGATGGCCGCGATCCCGGCTCGGGTCTGTACCGCCGCGAAGGCGCGCGGCAGGACGAGGGCTGCGACCGTCTCGCGGAACACCTGCGCGGCCTCGGTGTCGGCCCGGTTCACCGCGTCCCAGAGCGTCAGCCAATCGGCCCCGGGCAACGCAGCGACCGTCACCGACGGGTCGGTGTCGGCCGGCAGATCATCGAGGGTGCGGTAGAGGGTGCAGGTCTCGTCCACGACGGCGTAGTCGGATCGCGCGAGAAGCGGCTCCATCTGCGACGCGATGGCCGGCACCCGGACGATCAGCCTCTGGCCGAGACGCGCATAGACCGCGTGGGCCGCCGCGAGGGCCGGCTCGGGCGCTCCGCTTCCGCGTAAGGGGTTTACGGAATTCTGGCGCTTCGAGCGCCCGCCGGCGGCGCGCAGAAGGTAGCCGTGGACCAAGAGCTGGCGCGGGCTCGGCCACGCGTTGAGGCAGGCCTCTTCCACCCGCCAGGCCTGTTCGAGATCCGACATCGGCACACACTCCCGGCCGCCTGATCGCATGCTCCGAAGGCCGGGCCAATCCGCCGCGCCGGGCCAACTCGCCAAGACTTCGGCCACCAAGACTTCGGCCATGCGGCGTCGCGTACGCTTGAAGCAGTGTGGGGCCGCGCGATGTCTCCGCGATGTCTGAACCTGAAGTCCTGTTCTGCCTGCACTTCCTGGGCGGTAGCGCCCGAAGTTGGGATCGTCTTGCAGGCGCCCTCGACGGCAAGCCGACATGCATCCCGGTCGACCTGCCCGGCTTCGGCGCGTCGGCGGCGACGCCCGGTTATTCCGTCGCCGCGATGGCCGATGCCGTCACCGACGCGATTCGCGCGCGGGCGCCCGAACGTTTCGGCCTCGCCGGACACAGCATGGGCGCCAAGGTCGCGCTGGCACTGGCGCGCCGCGCCGAGGACGGGGAGCCGAGTCTGGCCGGCCTCACTGACCTCATCCTGATCTCCGGTTCGCCACCGAGCCCCGAGCCGATCCCGGAGGATCGGCGCGACAGGATGCTCGCGTGGATCGACGGGGATGGCGAGACGCGGCGCCGCGAGGCGCGCGCCTTCGTGCGGGAGAATGTCGGGGTGCGGCTGGATCCGGATCTTGAGGACCGCGCGGTGGCGGATGTCCTGCGAGCCGAGCCGGCGGCCTGGAAGGCTTGGCTCGAAGCAGGTGCCCGCGAGGATTGGTGTCGCCGCATCGGCGTTCTGCGCACGCCCGCGCTGATCCTGGCGGGATCCGAGGACGCCGACCTGGGGGCCGATGCGCAGCAGGCCCTGATGGCGCCGCACCTCGCCCATCATCGCCGGGTCACGGTCGACGGCGTCGGCCACCTCCTGCCGCTGGAGCGGCCCGAGATCCTGGCTGACCAGATTCGCGCGCATATCGTCGACCGGCCCCGCGTTCCGGTTCGGACCGGCCCCGCGGTTCCGCCGGCCTACGCGGCCCTGATCGCTTCCGAGCGGGTGAACGGCCGCCTGCGCGATGCCCTCGACGCGCGCGCCGCGCCGGACGACCCGGACTACCAGCCGGACGCCGTCGATCCCGTGGAACTCGCGATCCTCCGCGCCGCCCTCTGCCGGGTCATGCCGGTGCCGCACCTGGATCTGGCCGCCCGCCTCGACCGGCGGCTGGCCGCGGGAGGCGGCGACGGGTGGCGCTTTCTGGCGCTGCCGCCGGACCCGGACGCCTACCGGGCGGCCCTGCGCACCCTGGATGCCGCGGCCCGGGCCGCGCATGACCGACCCTTCGTGGTCCTGGACGGCCGAGATCAAGACGCGCTGCTGACCCTCTGCGCGCGCGCGGACCTCGCGGTCCCGGACGCCCTCGGGGGCCGGCTCGACGCCGACCGGATGCGGTTCTGGTTCGAGGATCTGCGCGCCGACGCGGTCCGGCTCTGGCTTAGCCATCCGGCGGCGCTGGCGCGGATCGGCTTCTCGGGGATCGGGGCGGGCGGTGACCGGGCCGGGGAGATCGCCGACGGCCTGCCGGGCTTCCACGAAGTCGGGCTCGACGCGCCGGAGGCCTGGGAGCCTCGGGCGCTCCACACGGAGGCGGCGCGATGAACCTCGCGGGGATGCGGACCTACCGCGGGGACGAGGCCGTCGATGCCGTGATCGTGGGAACCGGCGCGGGCGGCGCGCCCCTCCTCGCCCGTCTCGCCGCGGCCGGACTGAAGGTCGTGGCCCTGGAGGCGGGGCCGAACTTCACGCCGGAGCGCTTCGCCTTCGATGAGACGCTGGCGGACGAAATCTACTGGACCGAGGAGCGCCTGAGCGGCGGCTCGACGCCGGAGGCCTTCGGGGCAAACAACAGCGGTACCGGCGTCGGCGGCTCTACGCTGCACTGGGGCGCCTTCGTGCCCCGGGCCGATGCCCGCGACCTGCGTCTCCACACGGAGACCGGCGAGGGGGTGGACTGGCCCCTCACCTACGACGAGCTGCGCCCGTTCTACGAGCGTGTCGAGCGCTTCCTCGGCGTCTCCGGGGCGCAGGCTTATCCCTGGGATGCCGACCGGCGCTACCCCCTCCCCCCGTGCCCCGCAACGGCCCCGCGCGGCTCATGGCGCAGGCCTGCGATGCGCGCGGCATCCGCTGGGCCGACGCGCCGGCCGCAGTGGTGTCGCGGGATTTCCAGTCCGAGGACGGTCCGCGGCGCAACGCCTGCATCAATTGCGGCTACTGTCACCAGGGCTGCCGCAACGGTGCCAAGGCCAGCATGGACGTCACCTACCTGCGCCTCGCGGTGGCCCGCGGTGCGGAGATCCGGCCGGAGGCGTTCGTCCACGGCCTCGAGCGCGGAGCCGACGGGCGGATCACCGGGGTCGTCTACCGGCAGGGTGGAGAGGACCGGCGCCAGCGCTGCGGCGCGGTGTTCCTCTGCGCCGGAGCCGTGGAGACGCCACGCCTGCTGCTGCATCTCGGGCTCGCCAACTCGAGCGATCAGGTCGGCCGCAACTACATGGGCCACGTAGCCACCCAGGTCTGGGGTACGTTCCCGCACGAGGTGCGGATGAACCGGGGCTACCCCTCGTCGCTGATCACGGAGGATTTCATACGCCCCGGCGCCGACTTTGCCGGCGGCTACCTGATCCAGAGCCTCGGCGTGGTGCCGGTGACCTTCGGCAATTCAGCGGCGCGCGGGCGCGGCCTGTGGGGACAGCCGCTCCTCGACTACCTCGACCGCTACAATCGCCTGGCGGGCATCGGCATCAACGGCGAGACGCTGCCCTGCGACGCGAACGTGCTGACCCTGTCGGACGAGCGGGACGCGCGCGGAATGCGCAAGGCGCAGATCAGCTTCGGCTACGGCACCAACGAGAACCGGCTCAACGCGCACGCCACGGCGGTGATGCGGGGTCTCTGGGAGGAGGCCGGGGCTGAGGACATCTGGGTGCTGGAACGTGTCGCCCACACGATCGGGACCTGCCGCATGGGGCGTGACGGATCGACCGCCGTGGTCGATCCCGTGGGCCGCAGCTTCGACATCGACAACCTGTGGATCTGCGACGGCTCGACCTTCCCGAGTTCGCTCGCCGCGAATCCGGCGCTCACGATCATGGCGCTGAGCCTGCGCAGCGCGGAGGCGTTCCTGGCGGCGGAACCGTGAGGGAAGGCTGAGTTTCCCGGCCGGCCGGCGGCGGGAACCGAAGTGGCGACCCGCCGTATCGGTGCGGGCGCCGGCGTCTGCGCCACGGTCACGATCGACCCCAGCGAAGGAGGCTCGGCAGCGGGCAAGCGCGCGCGGTGTCGCATCCGGCGCACCGCCCCTATCTGGGTCGTTGGAGATCGATGTGGGAGATCGATGATGCCGACACAGGCCATCCTCGCCGCCGCAACCGCCTTGACGCTCGCGCAAGGGTCGCCGAAGCCGCTTCCCTCCGTCTCGGCGACGACGACCTATCATCGAGCCGATGTGAACGGCGTCGGCATCTTCTATCGCGAGGCCGGTCCGCGTGACGCGCCCACCATCCTGCTGCTGCACGGCTATCCGTCATCGTCGCGACAGTGGGACCCGCTGCTGCCACTGCTTGCCGACCGCTATCACCTGATCGCCCCGGACTACCCGGGCTTCGGTCAAAGCGACGCCCCGCCGCCCGGGCAGTACACCTACACCTTCGACGCCCTCGCCTCGACCGTCGAGGCGCTGGTCGCGCAGCTCGGCATCGAGCGGTACACCCTCTTCATGCAGGATTACGGTGGCCCGGTCGGCTTCCGCATGGCGCTGGCGCATCCCGAGCGGGTGACCGCGCTGATCGTGCAGAACGCCAACGCCTACTCGGAGGGCCTGGGTGCCAAGTGGCGCGGCATCGCCGACTACTGGGCCGATCCGGCCGCCCATCCCGAGCAGGTCGATGCCTTCACCTCCCTCGAAGCGGCCAAGCAGCGCCACCTTGGCACCAGCCCCGACATTGAGCGGTACAACCCGGACACCTGGGCGGACGAGTACGCCATCCTGGCGCGACCGGGCCGGCGGGAGATCCAGGCGGCACTTCTCTACGACTATCGCACGAACGTCGCGTCCTACCCGGCCTGGCAGGCCTGGATGCGGGACCATCCACTGCCGACGCTCGTGCTGTGGGGACGCCACGACCCCTCCTTCATCGTGCCGGGCGCGGAAGCGTACCTCCGCGACATGCCGAAAGCCGAGCTCCACATCCTCGACGCCGGGCACTTCGCGCTGGATGAGGCAACGGACCAGATCGCCAGCCTGACGCGCGACTTCCTGGGCCGCCACTTGGGATCGCAGAAGCCTTCGTCGGCGCCGGGACCATAGGAGGCCGGATCATCAGCAGGGCCCCTGCGGTGTCGCGGCGCCGCGCTCGCGAGAGCGGCGATGCTGACGTCATCGGCAGAGTATGGTCTGGAACCGCACAAGGAGGCTCCGTTGCGTCACCCCTTGACCACCGAGGCCGCGAGCCGCTTCGCCGCCGTCACGCTCGGGCATGTCACGCAGGAATATCCGAACAAGCTGGATCATGTGCTCGCAGGGCCGGAGGATGCGCGCACGCCGTCCGCACTGCATCCGGTCTTCTATGGCAGCTACGATTGGCACTCCTGCGTGCACGGCTACTGGCTCCTGGCCCGCGTGCTCCGGCGCTTTCCGGAGGGTGCGCAGGCGGCCGCGATCCGCGCCCTGTTCGACCGGCAGCTGACACCCGACACGATCGACGGAGAATGCCGCTACCTCGCTGCACCCACCGCCCGGGGGTTCGAGCGTCCCTACGGATGGGCTTGGCTCCTGAAGCTCGCCGACGAGCTGTCGTATCTCCCGGAGACGCGCTGGTCGCGTGCGCTTGCACCGCTCGCCCAGCTGTTCGCGCAGCGCGTCCGCGACTTCCTGCCCCTCGCCCGCTATCCGGTGCGGGTCGGGACCCACTTCAACACCGCCTTCGGGCTCCGGATGGCCTTCGACTATGCTGAGGGCGCCCATGACGCGGTCCTGGCCAAGCTCATGGTCGACACGGCCGAGGCTTGGTACGGCGGAGATGGCGATTGTCCGGCCTGGGGCGAGCCGAGCGGCGACGATTTCCTGTCCTCGACCCTGATTGAGGCCGAGTGCATGCGGCGCCTCCTGCCGGCCGGGCGATTCCTGCCCTGGTTCGATCGCTACCTGCCGCGCCTCGCGTCCCGCCAGCCCGCCACCCTGTTCGAGCCGGCGATCGTGAGCGATCGCAGCGACGGTAAGATCGCCCATCTCGACGGGCTGAACCTCAGCCGGGCATGGTGCTTCCGTGCCCTGGCGGGCGTCTTGCCGGCGACCGATCCCCGCCGATCCGCGATGCTGGCGGCGGCCGAGATCCATCTGGAGACCAGCCTCCCGCACCTGACGGCCCACTACATGGGCTCGCACTGGCTCGCCAGCTTCGCGGTGCTCGCGACGGACCCGTAACGCACGATCCTCCGGAAGACCTTTCTCCAGCGGACTCCCGCCGTCACCGTGCCGCCTCGCGCATCTCCGCGAGCCCGCGCCGCTGCCGACCCTCGGCGTCGAAGTTCGACGGGTCGAGCCAGGCCGTGAAGCCGGCGCGCACCCGCGGCCATTCGGCGTCCGTGATCGAGAACCACGCCGTGTCGCGGGAGCGGCCCTTCACCACGACGGCATTGCGGAAGATGCCTTCGAACGTGAACCCCAGGCGCAGGGCCGCCGCCCGGGACGGGGCGTTGAGACTATCGCATTTCCACTCGTAGCGCCGGTAGCCCAGCTCGTCGAAGGCGCAGGCCATCATCAGCGCCATCGCCTCCGTGGCGGCCGGCGCGCGTTGCAGCCGCGGCCCGAAATGCAGGTGGCCGACCTCGATCACGCCGTTGCCGGGATCGATCCGGAGATAGGAGGCGATCCCGAGGGCGTCGCCGCTGACGCGGTCCAGGATCGTGTGGAACAGCGGGTCCTGGCTCGCCTGCTGGGCTTCGAGGCGCGTCCGGTAGGCCGCCGCGCTCTCCGGCATGTCGTCGCCGAGATAGGTCCAGCCGCGCGTGTCGGCCGCGGCTTTGTAGGTCGCGAACAGGGCGTCCGCCTGCGCCTCCGCGTCGAGCGGCACCAGCCGGCAGAGGCGTCCCTCCATCGGTGTCCGGGGCGGGCGCGGACGGGGCGTCCAGTCCGGCAGGGCGGGACCGATCGGCTGTCCGAAAGTATTGAGACGCGTGCTCATGCGTTGCTCCGTTCGGCCACCAGCCCGGCGAGGTCCGACGCGCCCTCGGCGCGGAAACCCGCGATGACCCCGTGCCGGTCGGCCTCGGGCCTGTTCTGGCTCATCTTCCACTTCCCTTCGATGCGGGTGATCGGGATCTCGACGCCGACGAGCGCCCGCAACTGCCCGGCGACGAACGGCTCCGGCGCGTCCGAGACCGCCCAGGGCTCGGCGCGGGAGCCCTCGCGCAGGGCGGTGAGGTCGGCCACCTGCCGCCCCAGCCAGGCCGGGTCGTCGATCACCCGCGGCCGGCCCCAGGCGTGGACCGTGGCGTAGTTCCAGGTCGGCACGACCCGGCCGTGCTCGCGCTTGCTCGCGTACCAGCCCGGCGTCACGTAGCCCTGCGGGCCCTGGAACACGATCAGGCATTCCGCGACCGCCGCGAGTTCCTGCCCCTGCGGGTTGGCGCGGGCGAGATGGGCTCGCAAGGTCCCGTGCGGACCGGCCTCGTCGAGCAGGAACGGGATCGGGTTCGCGAGCAGCCCAGCCGGCCCGGCCGTGACCAGGAGGCCGAGCGGATGGGCACGGATGAGCGCGTGCTGCGCGGCCCGGGACCCCTCGCGGAAATGCGGTGGCTGGTACATGGAGGCGGGTCTCGAAACGGCACTCGGAACGACTTTGGGCGGCGTCACCGCGAGAAGCCGATTGACCTATCGGCGGACCAGGAGAAAGGTCCAGTTTCCGAAACTCGACTGGACCGCTTCGTCCCATGGCCCGGGCGATCCCGCCCCTCTCCCTCAGCCTCGACGCCGCCTCACCCCTGCCACTCCACGCGCAGCTCCGCGAGGCGCTGCGCGCCGCGATCCTCGACCGTCGGCTGCCGCGCGGCGCCCGGATCCCCGCCTCCCGCGTTCTGGCCTCCGATCTCGGCTGCGCCCGCGGCACGGTGGTACTCGCCCTGGAGCAGCTCACCGCGGAGGGCTACCTCACGGCGCGGCCCGGCGCCTCGACCCGCGTGGCGGCGACGCTTCCGGACGACAGCGTGCCGGCCTCGGTGCGGGCCGAGGCGCCCGCTCAGGCGCCGCTGCCGAACCTGTCGCGGCGCGGCGCCCGCCTCGTCGGCGCCGCGCAGCGGCGTTTCATGGCGGAGCCCGGCGCCGCCGACGCATTCGCGCTCGGCCGGCCGGCGCTGGACGCCTTCCCCTACGCAGTCTACGCGCGCCTGCTCCAGGCCGAATGGCGCCACGGTCCGGCGGAGCGGCCCGATACGCGCGGATCGCCCGCGCTCCGGGGCGCCATCGCCGCCTATCTTGGGCAGGCCCGGGGCGTCGCCTGTACGGCGGAGGACGTGATCGTCACGGCGGGCATCCGTCAGAGTCTCCGGCTGATCGCGGAGCTGCTCCTCGATCCCGGCGAGACCGCCCTCGTCGAGGAGCCGGGTTTTCCGGGGATCGCCCAGGCCCTCGCGCAGGCCGGGCTGCGGCCGGTTCCGGTGCCGATCGGTCCCGGTGGCCTCTCGGCCAGCCGGGCCGCGTCCCTGGCGCCCGGGGCGCGGCTCGCCGTGGTCACGCCGGCCCAGCACTACCCCCTCGGTTATGCCATGAGCCTCAAGAACCGGCTCGATCTCCTGAACTGGGCCGAGGCGGCGTCCGGCTGGATCGTCGAGGACGATTACGACGGCGCCTATCGGTACGCCGGGCGTCCCCTGGCGCCGTTGCGGGCTCTCGATCGCCGCGGACGGGTGATCTACGTCGGCAGCTTCTCCAAGCTCCTCCTGCCCGCCATGGGCCTCAGCTACCTCGTCCTGCCGCCGGGCCTCCTGGGACCGGTGAGCCAAGCCCTCTCCGGAACAGGCCCGCCGCCCCCGGTGATCGGTCAATTCGCCCTCGCCCGCTTCATCGAGGAGGGACATCTCGCCGGCCATCTGCGCCGCACGCGACGGCTCTACGCCCTGCGACAGGCCGCGCTGGTCGAGGCGGCCGGCCGCGGCGCCGCGGATGTCGTGACGATCGCCCCGATGGAGGGTGGGATGCACCTCATCGCCCGGCCCGGACCGGCTTGGCCCGCGACGCTCACCGACGCGGCCGCCGCGACCGCGCTGGCGCGGGCCGGCCTCTCCGCCGTCGCCCTCTCGACCTATTATGCCGGATCGTCGGCGCCGGGCCTGCTCCTCGGCTACGCCGCGGTGCCGGAGCGCGCCATGGATCCGGCGGTGCGGCGCATGGCGGAGACGCTGCGTGAGGCCGGTTCGATCAGTCCCGCTGCGGCGCCAGCGTGACGATCGTCGGGCGTGTGGCGCGCAGTTCGAGGCTGCGCAGGTAGGACGTCCCGACGGTGATCCCCTCGTCCGGCGCGACGCGCACCACCCGCGTCCCGTCGATTCGAAGGCTGAACGCGCCGTCACCGCTCACGTGCAGCTGCGGCGCGGCGCGGACCGGCGCGAGCGACACGGCGGTCCAGGCCGGCCCGACCGCGATCCGCAACGGTGTTGGTGCGCCCGTCTGCCGCTCGGGTGCGAGGGTCGCGAGCGCTGCCACCATCAGGGCCGCCAGAACGGCCTGGCGCAGACGCAGGCTCCAGCGCGAGGGTGAGGTCTTCCGCGCCGCCGGATGCGGTGTCGTTTGCTTGCGCGCGCCCGGTTGCGGCCGGTCCGGCGTGGCGGGTCCGCTCGGGGATGGCGTCGGGACAGGATCGGTCGGCGTGGCACGGTCGCGGCTGACGACCCGTGGCACGGCAGGCGACGCAGGTGGCCGGGGATCATCCTGCCGGGATCCGCAGAACGGGCAGAACGGAACCGAGACGAAATGCCCGCGGCCGCAGGCCCCGCACTGGTACTCCGGCAGTGTCGGCTCCGCGATCACGGGGTGCGCCAATCAGCGGGCGATCTCGCCGGTCTCCGCGAACCGGGCCAGACGCAGGACGAGCGGCCTCACCATCACCCGGTCGAGCTGCGCGAGGAGCCCACGTCGCGCGTGCGCGACGTTGGCCTCCGCCTGCTCCCGCGCCCGGCGCTGCCAGCCGGCGCGGTCGCCCCGGCAGGCGGACCACGCCCGCTCGATGGAGCGGAACACCTGCGGCAGGCGCTCCGCCGGGTCGGCGATCAGGTCGTAATAGTGATCGATCAGGTTGCCGAAGGTTTCAAAGCCCAGTTCCGAGAGCCGGGCCACCGCCCGCGGGGCGCCGACCATCACGAAGGGCAGCCCGGCCGCCGCGGCCTTCAGCGACTTCTCGGTCACACGCTCGACGCCGAGCTCGAAGAAGTCCGTCTCCGAGATCACCGTCAGGTCGCACGCCGCGTAGGCCCCGGTATCCAGGGTCATCACCATATCGCTGCCCTGGTCGGCGTCGATCCGCCGGGCTTGGCGCGGAATCCAGTCGCCGACACCGGCGAGGAGCGGCGCGAAGGCGGCCGCGATCTCCGGCGGCGCGTGAAACACATTGATGCCGCCCGCCTTCGGGTTGTCGGCCCCGATCCCGTGGAAGGAGATCAGTCCTTCGCGGTCAAGGCCGTTGAGCTGGAACCACCGGTAGAGCAGCACCCGGTGCCAGCGCAGGGCGGCGTTCTGGCACAGGAAGCGAGCGGGTCCGGTTGCGCGCGCGAGGGGCGCGTACCCGGCGCGGTCGACGGGGTGTTGCGGGAACAGGCGCGGCCCTGCTTCCGCGTCGAGCCACAGGGCGACTTGAAGCGGGAAGAACTCGAAGGTCCAGAAGCGCAGACCCTCGCCGTAGAGCCGCTCGTAGTCCAGCCGCAGCACCGGGTTCTGCGAGACCAGGATGACCCGCGCGCGCGGGATCCCGAGCCCGTCGAGGTTGCGGTGGAGCGCCTCGAAGGTCGGCCCGTGAAGGCCCGGCCCTTCGTTCGACAGGTCGAGCAGGAGCGCCGCCCGCCCGTCACGCAGGTTCTCGGCGTCCCCGGGCCGCAGCAGATCGAGGCGCCCGTTCGCCTCCGGGAAGCCCAGACGGACGAAATCGAGCACCGGCAGGCAGAGGACGTGGTTCGCCCCGCCCGGGTCCGCCGTCACGGTGACCGGCTTCCCCATCCAGCACAGGGCCGCGGGCAGGAAGTGGCCGGCGTCGCCTCGGGGGACGAGCAGGATCTCCGAGGGGACCTGCCCGGAAAGGACTTGGCTCATCGTGATGCCCGGGCGGCCGTTTCGGCGGCGGCCCTCCGCCGCGGAACCGCGCGAAGCCGGATAACGGCTCCGCGCGGAGGCGTCGAGATCAGGCGGGGACCGGCTCGGCGGCGCGCACCGGGGTCGGGCCGGCGCGGTAGGCATCCGCCGCCTCCGCGGTCCGCCAGCAGGCGACGCGATGGCCGGTGGCGATCTCGGCGACCGGCGGCATCTCCCGGCGGCAGCGATCCTCGGCCAGGAAGCAGCGCGGCGCGAAGGGGCAGCCCGGGGGCCGATTGGCGAGGTCGGGTGGGCTGCCCGGGATGGTCTCGAGCCGGGAGCCCTTGGCGAGCGCCCCTTCCGCGCGGCTGCGCAGGAGGCCGATCGTGTAGGGGTGATGCGGGTTCAGAACGACCTGATGCGCCGTGCCGGTCTCCACGATCTTGCCCGCGTACATCACGGCGATCCGGTCGGCGACCTCCACCGCCGCCCCGAGATCGTGCGTGACGATGATGATCGACAGGCCGAGGTCGCGCTGCAACTCGCGCAGGAGCAGCAGCACCTGGATCTGCACCGTGGCGTCCAGCGCCGTGGTCGGCTCGTCGGCGAGCAGCACCTGCGGCCGGCAGGCGAGCGCCAGCGCGATCATGGCCCGCTGGCGCATGCCGCCCGACATCTCGTGCGGATAGTTGTCGAGCCGCCGCTCCGGGCTCGGGATCCGAACCCGCTCGAACAACGCGAGGGCGCGCTTGCGGGCCTCATCCTTCGAGATCCTCTCGTGGCGCAGGATCGCCTCGGTGATCTGCCGGCCGACCGTGTAGACCGGATCGAAGGCCAGAAGCGGCTCCTGGAAGATCATCGAGACGTCGCCGCCGCGGAAATCGGCGAGCTGGCGCTTGGTCAGCGCCTGCACGTCCATGCCGGCGGCCCGGATGCCGCCCTCGATTCGGCTGCGGCCCTCGGGAAACAGGCGCAGGATCGCCCGCAGGGTCACGCTCTTGCCGGAGCCTGATTCGCCGATGAGCGCGAGCGCCTGACCGCGCTCAAGGGTCAGGTCGACGCCGTCGACGACCTGCACCTTGCCGAAGGCGACGCGCAGGTCCTTCAACGCGACCGCGGGTTCTGAACCGGACATCGGGTTGCTCATGCTGCCAGCGCGCCCGCGGGGGCCGCTGAGTGGCCCGAGCCGGGCTGCCGGGCGAGGCAGGCGACGCGGTGCAGCGGCCGGACTGTGTCGAGTGGTGGCTCCTTTTCACCGCAGACGCCCTCCGCGAGGGCGCAGCGGGGATGGAAGCGACAGCCCGGCGGTGGGTCGATCGGGTTCGGCGGGTCGCCCGCCAGCAAGGCGGCCTGGGTGCGGTTGTCGGGGTCGAGCGATGGCATCGAGGCGAGCAGCGCCTCAGTGTAGGGATGGGCCGGCGCCTCGAGCACCGTGTCGGACGGGCCGATCTCGGAGACCCGGCCGAGATACATCACCATCACCCGGTCGGAGATGAAGCGCACGACGTTCAGGTCGTGGCTGATGAAGATGTAGGTCAGGCCGAACTCGGCCTTGAGGTCGAGGAGCAGGTTCAGCACCTGCGCCTCCACCGACTTGTCCAGCGCCGAGACCGCCTCGTCGAGGAGCACGAGCCGCGGCTCCAGGGCGAGGGACCGGGCGATGTTGACCCGCTGGCGCTGGCCTCCGGAGATCTCGTGCGGGTAGCGGCCGGCGAAGCGCTTCGGCTCCAGGCCGACCCGGGCGAGCAGGGCGCGGGCGCGCTCCACGGCTTCGCGGCCGGGCACGCCGTTCACCTTCGGGCCGAAGGCGATCGACTGCTCGACGGTCATGCGCGGGTTGAGCGAGGCGTAGCTGTCCTGGAACACCATCTGGACCTGACGGCGGTAGGACCGCCAGGGCATGGCGCGCTCGCCGACCGCCTGCCCATCGTACAGCATCGTGCCGGCATCGCGCTCGATCAGGCCCATCAGCAGCTTGGCGGTCGTGGACTTGCCGCAACCGGACTCGCCGACGATGCCCAGCGTCTCGCCCTTCAGGACGTCGAAGTCGACGCCGTCGACGGCGCGGACCACCTGCTTCTTGCCCCCGGCCTTGCGGACCGGGAAGTGCTTGATCAGGCCCGACACCGACAGGAGCGGCTGGGCTGGTCCGCCACGGTCGCGGGCGAACGGATCGAGGGCGTCCCGGATGACGCTCACTGGCGAATCTCCATGGCAGCCCGGAGGCCGTCCGAGAACAGGTTGAAGGCGATCGAGACGATGAAGATGCAGACCCCCGGCAGCGCGGCGACGACCGGGTTCACGTAGATCGCGGTGCGCAGGGTGTTGAGCATCAGGCCCCATTCGGGCTCCGGCGGGCGCACGCCGAGGCCGAGGAAGGAGAGGCCGGACGCCAGGATCATCGAGACCGAGATCAGGCTGGTCGCGTAGACGAAGATCGGCCCGACGACGTTGCCGAGCACCTGTACGCGCATGATCGTCAGGGCCGAGGCCCCCGAGAGCTTGGCGGCGTCGATGTAGTCGCGCTTGCGGATGCCGGTAGTGACGCTTTCGGCCACCCGGGCGATCTGGGGCACGAACACGCAGGTCAGCGAGACGATCGAGTTGAAGATGCCGGCGCCGAGCGCGCCGGACAGCGCGATCGCCAGCAGCACGGACGGGAAGGCGAAGAACACGTCGATGGTGCGCATCAGGATCGTGTTGGTCCAGCCGCCGACATAGCCCGCCAGGATCCCGATGCCGGAGCCGATCACGAAGGCGATCAGCACCGGCGTGACGCCGATGAACAGCGACAGCCGCGAGCCCAGCATCAGCCGGCTGATCATGTCGCGCCCGAGCTCGTCCGAGCCCAGCCAGTAGGTGGCGTCGCCGACATGCTTGAGCCGGCGCAGCATCGAGCCCTTGTAGGGATCCATCGGGGTGATCCAGGGCGACAGGATCGCGATCAGCACGACGATCAGGATCACGGCGCCCGCGCTCATCGCGACGGGATCGCGCACGAGGCGGTGGCCGACATGGCCCCAGAAGCCACGCGACGGGACGAAGGCGGCCTCGGGACCGTGGGCGACGTCCTCGGCGGCAAGCACGCCACCGTCGAGGGCGATGGACGCGGCGGTGACGGGAGCGGTCATGGTCGCCTCCAAGTCAGACGCGCTCGATGCGCGGATCGAGGGCGGTCTGCATCACATCCACCAGCAGGTTGAGGAGCACGAAGAACATCGCCAGCACGAGGATCGAGCCCTGCAGGAGGGGCAGGTCGCGCTGGAAGATCGCGGCGTTGAGGAGGAAGCCCGTGCCCGGCCACGCGAACACGGTCTCGACCAGGATCGAGCCGCCCAGCAGGTAGCCGAGCTGCAGGCCCATGATGGCGAGCGCCGTCGGGGCGGCGTTGCGCACCACGTGCCGGAACACGCCGCGCTCGTCCATGCCCTTGGCGCGCAGGGCCTCGACGAAGTCCTGGGACAGGATGTCGGCCACCAGCGCCCGGACCGTGCGGGCGATGATGCCCATCGGGATCACCGACATCGTCACCGCCGGCAGGATCAGATAGCGCAGGTGGTCGAAGTCCGGCCGCCAGTTGCCGGAGCCGTCGGGTCCGGCGCCCGTGGGCGGCAGCCAGCCCAGCGTCGCCGAGAACACGATCACCAGCACCATGCCGAGCCAGTAATGCGGCACGCTCACGCCGAAGACCGAGAGCGCGGACGCTGACCGGTCGGCCAGCGAGTTGCGGTGGTAGCCCGCCACGAAACCGAACAGGGTTCCGAAGGTGAAGCCGATCACGGTCGCCACCGAGGCGAGGATCAGGGAGTTGACGACGGCGCGGCTGACCTCGCCGAGCACCGGCCGCCCGGTGGCGATCGAGACGCCGAGATCCCCGTGCAGCACGTGCCAGAGCCAGATCAGGTACTGGACCGGCAGCGGCTTATCGAAGCCGTAGGCGGCCCGCATCTCGTCGATGGTGGCCTGCGTGGCGTCGGCCGGCAGGACCGCGCTGAGGGGATCGCCCGGCGCGAGGTGGACGAGGAGGAAGCAGACGACGCTGACCCCGAACGCCACGGGGGTCGCGTAGATCAATCGCTTGAGGGTGTAGAGGAGCATTCGAGGGCCTGTTGTCATGCACAGCCGAGGCTATTCTCCTCCCCACAAGGAGGAGGAGAGAGGTGTCCCGTTCCGCTACCGTCCCGCCGTGGCCATCGTAATCTTCGAGAAGTCCTGGAACCAGTTCTGCGCCTGGACGAAGCCCTTCACCTTCGGGCTCATCGCCCGCGGGTTCACGTCGTGCGTGATCTTGATGAACAGCGCGTCATCAACGTACTTCTCGTGGACCTTCTCCAGGACCTTCGTCTGCTCGGCCTTGTCGAAGGTGTTGCGGACCTGGTCGAACAGCTTGTCCATGGCCGGGTCGCAGTAATAACCCCAGTTCGTGCCGTTCGGCGGCGCGAAATTGCACTGCAAGTGGCGAATGAAGCCCGTGAACGGGTCCTGAATGAAGTAGGAATAATTGATCGCCGAGATGCCACGGGAAAGGTCCGCCTTGGCCCCGGCGCGCCAGATGTTGATCAGCGTGTTCCACTCGACCACCTCGTAATCGACCTGGATGCCCACGTCGGCGAGGTTCTGCTGGACGAACTCGTTCATCGGCAACGGCTGCATCTGGCCCGAGCCCGAGGCCGAGATCGCGACCTTCAGCTTCAGCGGCTTGGCCGGGCTGTAGCCGGCCTCGGCCAGCAGCTTCTTGGCGGCCTCCGGGTCGTATTTCACGTCGAAGGTCGGGTGGCCGAACCACTGGTGGCCGGGCGGCATGAAGCCCTTGGCGGGGATCGCGAGGCCGCCGAGCAGTTCCTTCAGGCCCTCGCGGTCGATGGCGAGGTTGGCGGCCTTGCGCACCCGGATATCGTTCCACGGAGATCCCTCGACCCGGGAGAGGTGCCACGTCCAGTTATGCGGGTAGGCGTTGGTGACGATCGTGAAGCCGGCGCCCTTGAGCGAGGCCACGGCGTCCGGCGCCGGCGCCTCGATCCAGTCGACCTGACCGGAACGGAGCGCGGCCGTCCGGGCATTGGCTTCGGGCAGCGGGATCAGCACGAGCTTGTCGAGCTTCGGGATCCGGTCCTTGTCCCAGTACGCCTTGAAGGGCACCATCTCGGCGCGCTCGCGCGGGGCGAACAGGGTCAGCTTCCAAGGGCCAGTGCCCGAGGGTTGCTTGGCGAAGGCGTCCCAGGACTTGCCGAGCTTCTCCCACTGGGCCGGCGACGACATCATGATCCAGGCGATCTGGTAGGGCAGCGTCGCGTCGGGGGCCTTCGTGGTGATCTCGACGGTCAGCGGGTCGACGGCGCGGTAGCTCGCGACCGCCGGAATGCGCGTCTTGCCCTGTGCCGACTGCCGTGGATCGTATTGCGGCGCGTCGGCCTTCAGGAGCTTGTCGAGGTTCCAGACCACCGCGTCGGCCGTGAAGTCGGAGCCGTCGTGAAACTTTACCCCCGGCCGGAGCGTGAAGGTCCACTTCGTCTTGTCGGTGGCGTCGACGCCCCAGCTCGTGGCGAGGCCTGGGACGAGGTCGGAGGCGAGTTCGGCACTCGACAAGTCCCAATTGATGAGCCCGTCGTAGACCGTGTAGCCCATGAACCGCATGCCCTCGCCGCCGTTGTCGGTCTGGCCGGTGGTCAGTGGGATGTCGGAGGCGGTCATGCCGATCCGCAGCGTTCCCTGCGCGAGGGCAGCGGCGCTCGCGGAGAGCGCCAGGGCGCCGGCAAGCGCCGCACGGGCGCCGATTTTTCTCAGACGGGAAAGCATCTTGGGTTGGGTACTCGCGTTGGTCCGCGCCTACAGGCACGGAATACGCTCGACCGTATGCAAGCTCGCGGCCACACGCCCCGCCGTGGGGGCGCAGGCCGGTTGTCCCTACGCGGCGTCGATCAGGCTCACATGGGCCGCGACCACCCGCCAGCCCTCCGGGAAGCGCACCCAGGTCTGGCTCTGGCGGCCGATCTTGCCGGGGCCGCTGGCCCGGGTGAACAGCGTCATGGCGGTGGCGAAGTCGCGCCCGTAGGCGGTGATCTGCGTCTGCGCCAGCGTCCGCTCCAGACCCACCGGGGAGCGCGCCCGGCGGAAGGCGCGGATCGCGTCCATGCCGTAGAGGTTCTCGCCGATGCCGTACCGGATGGTCAGCGGATCGTCCCGGAACAGCGCCTCCAGGGTCGGCACGTCGTTCGTGGTCAGGGCAATCTCGTAGGCCCGGAACGCGGCCTCCACCTCGGCTTTCACGGCGGGATCGTCGATGATCATCAGGCAAGCTCCGCGACCGGCGCCGCGCAGACGCCGGTCCGTTCGAGATGGCGCGCCACCCGCAGCGCAATTTCCTCGCGCCAGGGGGCGGCGATGACCTGTACGCCCAGCGGCAATCCGTCGTCGAGCCAGACCGGCGCGGCGGCCACGGGCAGGCCGATGAACGAGATCGGCTGCGTGAACACGCCGATATTGGGCCGCACCGGCAGGCTCACACCGTCGAGGACAAAGTGCGTCTGGCCACCCTTCGGCGCCCGGCAAGGCGTGGCCGGGGCCAGGATGACGTCGACGGAGTCGAACAGCTCAAGCACCCGCGCCCGGTACCAGCGGCGGAACCGCTGCGCCCGTTCCACATGCGCCGCCGGAAGCATCGCCCCGGCGATCAGGCGGTCCCGCACCGCTGGGTCGAAATCCTTCGGCCGCGCGCGCAGGCGGTCGAGATGGAGAGTGGCGCCCTCCGCCGCGGTGATCAGGTAGGCGGCGGCGCGGGCACGCTGCGCCTCCGGCAACATGACGGTGCTTCGCGCCCCCAGCGCTTCGGCCGCGCGCGCAACCGCTGCGAAGACCTCCGGGTCGCCGCCGCGGGCGAAGTAGTCGCCCGCCACCGCGATCCGCAGGCCGTCGATCCCCGTTTCGAGCGCCGGTGTGACGGGGTCCGGCGGCCGGGTCGTCGCCACCGGGTCGTCCGGATCGGGTCCCTGCAGGGCATCGTAGGCGAGCGCCAGATCTGTGACGCTCCGGGCCAGGGGGCCGAGATGGTCGAGGCTTCCGACGAAGGGGAAGCTGCCCGCACGGCTCAGACGTCCGTAGGTCGGCTTCAGTCCGAAGCATCCGCAGAAGGCGGCCGGCACGCGGATCGAGCCGTTGGTGTCCGAGCCGAGCGTCAGCGGCACCAGTCCAGCGGCGATGGCCGCGGCGGAGCCGCTGGAGGAGCCTCCGGTCATGTGACCGAGAGCGTGCGGATTGCGGGCGTCGCCGTCGTGGACATTCTCGCCGGTGAAGTCATAGGCGTACTCGCCCATGTTGAGGCCGCCGACCAGGATCGCACCCGCCGCCTCCAGACGCCGGATCAGCGCGCCGTCCCGTTCGGCCGCCGGCCGATCCCGGTTGATCTTCGCGCCGGCGCGGGTGGGCAGGCCCGCGATGTCGATCAGGTTCTTCACCGCGAAGGGCACGCCGGCGAGCGGACCGATCCGGACGCCCTCGCGGATGGCGGCGTCGAGACGGTCAGCCCGCGCGAGCGCGCGCTCGGCGAGCACGTCGGTGAACGCGTTCACGCGACCGTCGATCCGTCGGATCCGTTCGAGGGCGTCCAGAACGACGGTTCGGGCGCTGGCACGTCCCTCCGCGACCGCCGCAGCGATCGACGCGGCATCGAGAGGCGCACTCACGCTTCGAATCTCGGCGCGGCATCGAGTTCGTCGGGAAGCGGAAACCCGCTCACCAACTCAGCAGCCGCGGCCAAGACGCGCAGGTTCGCCGCGATCGTCGGGACCCAGGCCGGATCAAGCTCCAGCGCCAGCAGGGCCGACGCCGCGGCCGCGTACGCTTCGGGATCGAAGGATGAGGTCTCTGGCATCACGATCTCTCAGCCGCCAAGCTTGTGGATGGGCATCGAAGCCGAAGCAGGGCCCATGCCGCCTGCCTTATGGATGCCTCGCGTCAAACACTGTCGCACGTTCCATCTCGAAGCGACGCGCGATCCTCCGGTCCGCGCCGCAGATCTCCATCCATCGTGTTGCGTCACCCTGTCGACGCGACACCGCAGTGCGGAGCTCCGATCCACATCCCCGATGCTCCGAGCAGGGGCATCGACGGCGCTCGGGTCCGGTCTCATCTCCGGTCTTCTGAGGAGACGGCGTGAAATGCCCGGTTAGCTCGGCAGTCGTGGGCGAAGGCACGTCTGGCGCATCTCTCAGGAGCCCGTGTCAAAACTGCCCATCGAAGAAGCACAGTGTGGCCGAGCCAGGAGCGCAGACGGGCGCGCGCCGCGTCTGCCTATTCGCTGTGCAATTTCGACCCGTGCGGTGACGCTAGGCGGTACCATCCCGCTTTGATGACGCCGGACGGAGCGATGCCGCGAAGGCGGCGTCCATAAACGGCGCGCGCCCGAGGTGGCCCAAGCAAGCCAATGAGAAAAATGCAGGTCTGCATTGTCGAATGCGAAGAGCCGGCCGATGAAGATCAGTGCGTCAAACACGGAAGACGGCATCGACACTAGCCCGAACAGGGCTGATCCGGCATCTTCCTACTTCTTCCTGCCCTGCGCCGCCGCGTCGACCTTGCCCCAGTCGCGGGGGCGCCCTATCTCCAGTGCGGTCGCGAGCCGGATCTCCACGCGCCACTCTTTGAGCGTTTGAACTCGTGTGCGACCGTCGGCTTGCGGTTTTTCGGCATCGGTCGATGAAACTCTTACAGAGATGATGACGTTTGTCGCCGCGTCGGCAGTCTGCGCCTCAGGCGGCGATTGCATATGGGATGGAGCTCTGGTTAAGGGCTTTCCGAAATTACAGACGTGGTCCGACCCGAGCGCTCCGGCGCAGGCCGAGCGCTCGGGTCGGACCATCGGCAGCGCCGATGGATCGGTGCGGTTCCGAGGCACAGGGGACGGCTTCGGAACCGCGCGTTGATCGAAACAGACGGGTGTCCCCCCGAAACGCTTCACGCTTGCAACTGAGAAAGGTCAGATGAGCGCATTCGACTACAGGAATTTCGACGACCGACGCCAGAACTCACAGAATGCCAAGGCCGCATTGTTGGCCAAGTTCAAGGCCCGACCGCCGGCGGACGATCCGGAGGTGATCGCCAAGGCCAAGGCTCGCGCCGACGTTGCCAAGGCACGCGAGGAGCGTACCCGTGAACGCGAGGCTGCGCGGATCGCTGGCGAGCGCAAGGCTGCGGAGGAGAAGCGCCAGCGGGAAGAGGCCGAACTCGCCGCGCAGATCGCCCGGGAAGCCGCCGAACTCGCGGCGGCGCAGGAGCGCAAGTCCGCCGAGCTCGTCGCCAAGAAGGCCCAGCGCGACGCGCGCTACGCCGCCCGAAAGGCGAAGGCCAACAAGCGCTGAGCGCGAGCCGCGACACTTGAGTATCGATAGACGCCCGCCCGCAAGGCGGGCGTTTTCGTGTTTGGGCGTTTCACCGTGTCGGCAACCCGAATATGGCTTCCGGCGTTGACGGCCGCGGCGCAGGACAGACGGAAGACCCCTGCGCGGTCCGCTCACGAGGACGCGATGCGCTTCCGATTCGCTCTGGCACTCATGCCCGCCGTGACATGGGCGAGTTTCAGCCTTGCTCAGGATTCCGCGACCGTGACGGCCTGCGAGACACTGATCGCGGCGCGCCGGATCGACGCTGCGGCCGGTTCGGGGCAGCCGGCCGCTTCCGAAGCCGAGTGTCGCCGGATCCCGCGGAGCCAAGTCGGCACCGTGGAGCAGCGGGCTATGATCGGCGGAGCCCCGTACGAGTGCATGACCGTCGCGGGGGGCGGCCGATGCCGCTGGATCGTGCCCTGACACCGGCCCCGACGCCCGAATGACTGTGCAACCAGCAGTTTGACCAAGCTTCACCGGAAGCAAAGACGCGCTATGTCTGCAGTTCGATCAGCGGGGATCGCACTTCAGAATGGCGCATATCGGGGCGAAGGCGAGAATCGCCGTATCGATAGTGTCCGGCTCGTTGATCGGTTTCGCGTTCGCTTCCGATCCCGTGCGGGCCGAGCCTCCGATACGAAGTCCAGAGGATGCGGCCTGCCGCCTGGAGGCCCGCGCCAAGGTCTTCTCGACGCCCAATCCGCACGGTCTGGAGCTGGAGCAGATCGGACGCCAGATCTATTTCGCCTGCATGAGCCGCCTGGGCCAAGCCAACACCCAGGCGGGGAAAAATCCGGGACGACGGCGCGGCCATCGTCATCGGCGGCGCTGAGACGGGTGTCCGCGTCAGGCGTCGAGCGGTGCGCCGATGCGGGTCCGCAACTGAAGGCGAAGCGCTTCGTCGCCACCCTCGGCCTCCAGCGCCGACATCAAGCGCAGGAGCTGGCTGAGCGGGGTCGTCCGGCTGCCGATCGCTTCGGCGATCTGGTCCGACAGGGATTTGACGTCCGGGATGAAGCGCGGTGCCGGGCCGGCTTGGTGGGTCTGGGGCATACGAGGCGCGCGTCCTTCGAAGAGATCCAGATTGGCGGCCGGCTCGCTACGCCTTTCAATCGTGCTGCACCAGCCCCTTTCTCGAATTTACGTAGCCGGCATCCAGACGAGTCACCGCGCTGCAACAGACGGGCGGAAACCTGTGGATCGTGGCGTGGGGCGCGCGACCGTGACGTCCCCTCTCAGCCTCGCGTCTCCGCCAGAAGCGAACGGTCGAATCCGTCGAGGAGGTCCTGCGGATCGCGGTAGATCGCGACGCAGCCGGCAGCGGAGAGATCGGATTCTGGAAAGCCGCCGCACAGGAAGCCGATCGTGGGCAGCCCCGCCCGCCCGGCGGCCTCGGCGTCGTAGGGCGTGTCGCCGATCGCGTGGATGACGTCGTGCGACCCCTGGTGGAGCTTCTTGAGCGCCGCCTCGAAGATGTCGGGATGCGGCTTCGAGCGGTCCGCATCGTCCGAGCTGGTCGCCACGTCGATGAGGTCGCCGATCTTCAGGATCCCGGTGTAGTGCTCGACCTCCTGGCGCTTGCCCGACGAAGCGAGTGCGATCTTGAGGCCGGCCGCCCGCAGGCGCTCGAACAGTGGGCGCACGCCCGGGAACGGTCGCACCTCGGGCAGGTAGGTCCGCTTGAACAGGTCCGAGCGGTAGGCCTCGATTGCCTCGCCCTCGCGCTCGACGCGCGCCTCCGGGAGGAAAACCGGCATCAGCTCGTCGCCGCCCTTGCCGATCTGCCGCCGGACATCGGCCTGATCGGTCTCGACGCCGAAATGCGCGAAGGCCTCGACCCAGGCGCGGGCATGGAGGTCGACGCTGTCAAGCAGCGTGCCGTCGATGTCGAAGATTGCCGCGCGCATCCCTGCCTCGCCTCGGCGCGGGACGCCCGCGCCACGGCGGTCAACCGGGCGGCGACCGCGCTGTTCCGCCGTGATGTGTTCCGAGGGGACCGTCAGGGTCCGAAAACGCCAGAAGCCCTCCCCCGGGTGGGGGCGGGCTTCTGGCGGCATGCCGGATTTTTTCCGGCGGCGTGGGTGCGCCTGCAGGGCTGCGCGTCAGTGCATCGCGGTCGGCGTACGGGCCGGCTTCGCCTTGGCGGCGAGGCCGGCGGTCACGGCCGCCTTCGACGCCCGGGCGGGCTTCGGTGCGGCCGGCTTGGCGGCAACCTTGGCGGCGACCTTGGCCGCGGGCTTAGTGGCAGCCTTGGCGGCGGTCGGCGCAGTCGCCGCGACCTTGCCTTCAGGCTTGGCGACGGGCTTGGCGGCGGGCTTAACGGTCTTCGGGGCCGCAGCCTTCGCAGGGGCCTTGACGGTCTCGCCGGCTGCCAGGATGGCGTTGGCGCGCAGCTCGGCTTCCGCGCGGAGCCAGTGGGCCGCGGCCTGGCCGTGCCTGCGGCCCTCGTTCTCCCAGATGTAATAGGCGCATTCGCGCACGTGCTGCTCGCTGATCTGCATGCGGTCGATCTCCTGTCCGTCCCGGCTGAGAGGATCAGAGGACAGGGTTAAGGGTCGGTTAACCTCGTCGGCGTGCTGCGCGGACGCCTGTCCTGCGGCCGCCGGCGTCGCCCGCCGTGCCTATTGCGGGATGCCCAGCACCCGGCGCGCCTCGGTCAGCAGCACCGCGTGCCGCGCCGATGCCGGGCCGTGGTCCGGCACCGCGCGGCCGGCACGGGCGATGAGATCCTGGAAGCGCTTCCGGTCCAGGGCGCGCTGGCCGATGCTCGCCAGCACGGCGCCCAGCACGGTGCGGACGGCCTCGGCGCGCTCTTCGGCGACCGCCACGGCCTCCGCGGCCGCCGGGCCGGGGCCGGCTGCGTCGCGCCCGGCGGCCTGGGCCGCCGCCTGTGCCCGCGCGTCATCGCGCTCAGCCGCGAGGCGCCGCTCCTCCCGCCACGCGCTGTCGTGCTGATGCGTCCGCAGAGCCAGCAACACCCTCAGTGAGGCCGCCTCGGCACGGGCCTCCTCAAGCTTGGCCTGGGTCTCGCGCAGGTCGTTCAACAGGTTCGGCGCGAGCGTCTCGTCCGCAGTCACGTCCGGCTCCTCCACCTCGGTCACGCCCGTCCTGTCGCGCCCGCCGCCGAATGTCTACTCCGCCCCCCTCTGCGCGGACTGAGCCCAGGTTGAGAAAATCCGGTTGCCGGTCCACATGGAAGGCGGCGCCGCGCGGCGCCTGTCCCGGCCGGCCTTGAACCGGCGCAGCGGAGTTGCCCAGCATGTTCATCCAGACCGAAGCCACGCCGAACCCGGCGACCCTGAAGTTCCTGCCCGGACGCGTGGTGCTGCCCGAATCCACCTTCGAGGCCCGCGACGCCGAGGCTGCCGGCCGCTCGCCCCTCGCCTCCGCGCTGTTCGCCGTCCCGGGCGTTTCCGGCGTCTATTTCGGGCACGACTTCATCTCGGTGACGAAGGCCGAGGACGGCTCCGAGTGGGCCCAGGTGAAGCCGGCCGTGCTCGGCGCCATCATGGAGCATTTCCAGTCCGGTGCGCCGGTCATGGCCGAGGGGGCCGACGACGACATAGAGCCGGGCGACGAGTTCTACGACGAGGCTGACCACGACACCGTGGTAACCATCAAGGACCTGCTCGAGACGCGGGTGCGCCCGGCGGTCGCGGGCGACGGCGGCGACATCACCTTCCGCGGCTACAAGGAAGGCGTGGTCTACCTGGAGATGAAGGGCGCCTGCTCGGGCTGCCCCTCCTCCACGGCGACGCTGCGGCACGGCGTGCAGAACCTGTTCCGGCATTTCCTGCCGGAAGTCCGGGAAGTCCAGGCTATCTGAGCGCCGGTACAGGATCACCGGATCGACCCCGGGGGCGCGGTCCCCGGGTGGCAGGATGCTGGCGCCCGTCATCAGGAAGGATGGCCCAGCAACGCCCTCGATTTTTGTCACGTATCAATCAATCAGGCGTGAATCTGCGATTTCCGATCGAAGAAGCCTCGATACCGGATCGGACCCAGCCGAAGCTCAGTTCCGGGATGGCGTGTTCACCGATCTTGTCGCCGGTCGTTACCGGCGGGATCTTCAGGCTTGCGGCTTGACGGAAAGTTTTGGCGCCACCTTCGTGGTGCATCCATTCCGGAGATCCGCATGGGCCTGTTCGCGCACGGCAATTCTCACGAGGAAGGCGCCGGCGCCGCGGGACCCAGGTGCTGGCCTTTGCCTCCGCGCTGTCACGGCAATCCATCCGACCGGCTGAGCGACGAGGTGCACCGCTTCCTCGACGCCGTGCGTGCGGAATGAGCGCGGGCTGAACGCGGTCGAGTCGCAGGGGATAACCGGCGCAAGCCGGCAACACTCCACCGCTGATGAGCCTGCCCCGGCCGCCCCGCCGCTGACGAGCCGGTCGAATTGCTTTAACGCTCAAGACTCTTCGCGTCCTCCGGGGACGTTCAGGAGGCGACGGCCGGTCCGGACCGGCTTGCGGGAGTGGTCGTGCGTATCCTTGCCATCGACACAGCGCTGGACACCTGCGCCGCCTGCGTCCTTGCGGAGGATGACGAGGCGCCGATCTCCGACGAGTCGCTGCCTATGGCGCGGGGACATGCCGAGTCCCTGCTGCCGCTGATCGAGCGGGTGATCGCTCGGGTCGAGGGCGGCTTCGACGCCATCGACCGCGTCGCCGTCACGGTGGGGCCGGGGAGCTATACGGGCCTGCGGGTGGGCCTGTCGGCCGCCCGCGCCATCGGGCTCGCCACGGGCAAGCCGGTGGTCGGTGTCGGCACGCTCTCGGCGCTGCTGGCGCCCCTTCTGGCCGACACCGTCGAAGGCACGATCGCCGCGGCGATCGACGCCCGGCACGGAGCGGTCTACGCGCAGGCCCTCGGTTCCGGCGAAGGCCTCGCGCCCGCCCATCTGGCCATCGCGGACGCCGCCGACCATCTGGGGAGCGGGCCCATCGTGTTGACCGGCTCCGGGGCGCCGTTGCTGGCGGCGGCGCTGGCCGAGCGCGGTGTCGAAGCCCGCGTCGCAGGCGTGGCCGGACCGGACATCGCCTCCGTCGCGTCCCTCGGTCTGCTCGCCGATCCGGCCCAGGCCCTGCCGCGACCCCTCTACCTGCGCGGCCCCGATGCGCGGCCCCAGGACCATGCGCGGATTGCCCGGCGATGACGCGGCCGATCCCGTTCTGGCCCTTCGACTGGTGGTTCGCGTGGTGGGATGCCCTCACGCCCGAGCCCTACGTCGCGCCCCTGACCGACGCATCGCAGGCCCCTGCCCTCGCCCGCCTCCACGCCACCGCCTTCGCGCGGCCCTGGGACGCGCACGAGTTCGAGCGGATGCTGTGCGAGCGCTCGATGCAGGCGCACGCCCTGTGGCGGGCCGGCACGCTTCAGGGTTTCGTGCTCTCGCGCCGGGCCGCGGACGAGGCCGAGATCCTGACCGTGGTGCTGTCCCCTGCGCTCCGGGGCGGCGGCCATAGCCGCAAGCTCCTGCGGGAGCACCTGTCGAGCCTCGCCCTCGCCGGGATCGCCCGGGTGCACCTGGAGGTCGATGAGGGCAATGCTCCGGCCCTCAAGCTCTACGCCCGCCACGGCTTCCGGCAGGTGGGCGCGCGCACCGGCTATTACCTCAAGGCCGACGGCAGCCGGGCGACCGCGCTGACGATGAGCGCCGACCTGTAGCGCCGTGAGCCGCTTCGGCATCGCTTGGCGCGTCGCGGCCCTCGCCCTCGCCTTGGCGATCCTGGGTCCGCCGCACTGGATTGCCCTGCGGCTCCTCGGCCGCCGCGCGAGCCTCGCCCCGGTCCTGTTCCATCGGGTGTTCCTGCGCCTGTTCTCGGTGCGGGTGACGCAGAGCGGCACGCCGCCCGCCTTCGGCGAGGCGGCCCTCGTACTCGCCAACCACGTGTCCTGGCTGGACATCATCGCGATCGGTTCCCTGCGACCGCTGTCCTTCGTGGCGAAGTCGGAGATCGCCGGCTGGCCGGTGATCAGCACCCTCGCGGGACTGCAGCGCACGCTCTACATCGACCGGCAGCGGCGCGGGGCGACAGCCGCGGTGAGCACCGCGATGGGGCATCGCCTTGCCGAGGGCGAGCTGGTGGTGTTGTTCGCCGAGGGCACGACTGGCGATGGCACGCGGCTCTTGCCGTTCCGCTCCTCCCTGGTCGGCGCCGCGCGGGCCGCCCTGCAGGCCGAGGCCGGGCGCGGCCGGATTCGCCTGCAGCCGCTGGCCATCGCCTATCCCCGGCGCAACGGCCTGCCGGCGACGCGGGCCGAGCGCGCCGAGATCGCCTGGTTCGGGGACACGGAGCTGGCCCCGCACCTCGCCGCCTTCGTGCAGGAAGGGCCGGTCGACGTGCACGTGGTCTGGGGTGCGCCGATCGTCTTCGAGGCCAGCACCGACCGCAAGGCTGCCACGGCCGCCGCAGAGGCCGAGGTCCGCCGCACCCTGCAGATTCTACGCACCGGACGCGGCGGGGATGAGCCCGGGGAGGAGGCCCCGGCCGAACCAGCCGGCCTGGGCCTGCACGGCCCTGAGATCGCGGCGGTCTGAGCACGGGCAAGGGGACGCACCCGGCACCCGAACGATCAGATCTTCATCGGAAAATGATCCATAGAAGAGACCGCGAGAATACATGATGCAGCGCATTGAGCGGGCTGAACCTCTCTGGTAGCTAGGCCGCAACCCGTAACAGTCGGGATTTGTGGAGGACGCCCGGTGCAAACCTGGAATCAGGTTTACGATCCGTTCGGGAGCCCGTGGCTCTCGACGCTCGCCGCCTCAGTGCCGGTCATCGCACTGCTCGCCATGATCGCCAGCGGGCGCGTGAAAGCCCATATCGCGGCCGTCATCGCCCTCGGCCTCGCCTTGCTGGTGGCCATCGTCGGCTTCGGCATGCCGACCGACCTCGCCACCCGCGCCGCCATCCTCGGCATGGTCACGGGCTTCTTCCCGATCGGCTGGATCATCCTCAATGTCATCTTCCTCTACCGGCTGACGGTAGAGAAGGGCTGGTTCGCGATCCTGCAGCAGTCGGTGGCCGGCATCACGGCCGACCGTCGGTTGCAACTCCTCCTAGTGGCCTTCGCGTTCGGCGCCTTCTTCGAGGGCGCGGGCGGCTTCGGCACGCCGGTCGCGGTGACCGGCGCGATCCTGATCGGCCTCGGCTTCTCGCCGCTCGCGGCCTCTGGCCTGTCGCTGATCGCCAACACCGCCCCCGTCGCCTTCGGAGCGCTCGGCGCGCCGATCCAGGGCCTGGCCTCGGTGACCGGCTATCCGCCGGAGATCCTCGGTGCGATGATCGGCCGGCAGCTGCCGCTGTTCTCTCTGATCGTGCCGTTCTGGCTGATCTGGGTGTTCGCGGGCTTCCGCGGCATGATCCGGGTGTGGCCGCCGATCCTGGTCTGCGGCGCCTCATTCGCGGTCGCGCAGTTCCTGATCTCCAACTACGTGAACCCGTGGATCGTCGACATCGGCGCCTCGCTCGTCTCGATGCTGGCCCTCGTGCTGTTCCTGAAGATCTGGCAGCCCAAGGAGATCTGGTCGTCGCCGGCTCTGCGCGGGCACGATCCGTCGCTGGCCGTCGCCGGTCCGCGCCCGGTGGCGCTCGGCGCCGGGGTGCCCGACATGCCGCCTCCGGTCCATGTCGGCGCCCGTACCGCCTCGCAGGGCGAGATCCTGATGGCCTGGGTGCCGTGGATCGTCCTCTCGGTGATCGTCGCGGTCTGGGGAACCGGCTGGTTCAAGGGCATCGTCAACCCGCTCTTCACCTGGAAGTACGAGGTGCCGGGCCTGCACAACGTGATCATGAAGGTGCCGCCGGTGGTGGCCAAGCCCGTACCCGAGGGCGCCGTCTTCCTGTTCACCTACATGTCCTACACGGGCACGGGCGTGCTGATCGCCGCGATCATCTCCGGCCTGATCATGCGGTTCTCGCCGCTGCGCCTCGTGACGGCCTACTTCGAGACCATCTGGGCCCTGCGCTACTCGCTGATCACGATCTCGGCGATGCTCGCGCTCGGCGTCCTCACCCGCTACGCGGGCGTCGATGCCACCCTCGGCCTCGCCTTCGCCGGCACCGGCATCCTCTACCCGTTCTTCGGGACGCTGCTCGGTTGGCTGGGCGTCGCCCTCACCGGATCGGACACGGCCTCGAACGTGCTGTTCGGCGGCTTGCAGCGGATCACCTCCGAGCAGCTCGGCCTCTCCGGCGTGCTGATGGCGGCGGCGAACTCGTCGGGCGGCGTGATGGGCAAGATGATCGACGCCCAGTCGATCGTCGTCGCCTCCACGGCCACCGGCTATTTCGGCCAGGAAGGCAAGATCCTCCGCTTCGTGTTCTGGCACTCGATCGCGCTCGCCTGCCTCGTCGGCTTGTTCGTGATGCTGCAGGCCTACGTGCCGTTCTTCCAGCACATGGTCATCGACCTGCCCGCCGCGGCCCCGGCCGCGCACTGAGGCCGGCGGCGGAAGCCTCCGCACCGCACCTGCACCGGCCGCCTTCGGGCGGCCGGTCGTGTTTTGGCGCCGCGACGGGCCGCACGATCCGTGCTACAGGCCCCCGCCAGCCCCTTCCCACGGGCGGGCGCGAGAACGTGAGCGGATTGGTTCGGGACGGCACGCGTTGAAGAAGGCTTTCGTCAAATCCTACGGTTGCCAAATGAACGCCTACGACGCGGCCCGCATGGCCGACGTCCTCGGCGCTGAGGGCTATGGGGCGACCGACTCGGTCGAGGATGCCGATGTGGTGATCCTCAACACCTGCCACATCCGCGAGAAGGCCGCCGAGAAGGTCTATTCGGAACTCGGTCGCCTGCGAGTCCTGAAGGGCGAGCGGAAGGCGCAGGGCCTCGACACCCGCATCGTCGTGGCCGGCTGCGTTGCCCAGGCCGAGGGCGCCGAGATTCAAGCGCGCCAACCTGCGGTCGACGTGGTGGTCGGTCCGCAGAGCTATCACCGCCTGCCCGACCTCCTGGCCCGCTCCCGCGAGCGGCGCGTCGTCGACACCGAATTCCCGATCGAGGACAAATTCGACCACCTGCCCCGTCGCCGGACCCTCGGGACCTCCGCCTTCCTGACGGTGCAGGAGGGCTGCGATAAGTTCTGCGCTTTCTGCGTGGTGCCTTACACGAGGGGGGCCGAAGTCTCGCGGTCGGTCGGGGCGGTGCTGGCCGAGGCGGAGCGGCTCGCCGAGGGCGGCGTGCGCGAGATCACGCTGATCGGCCAGAACGTCAACGCCTATCACGGTGCCGGTGCCGACGACGCGCCGGTCGGCCTCGCCGAGCTGGTTCGCGCGGTGGCGCGGATTCCCGGGATCGTGCGGATTCGCTACACGACCAGCCACCCGAACGATTTCGACGACGCGCTGATCCGGGCCCATGCCGAGGTGCCGGCCCTGATGCCCTACCTGCACCTCCCCGTGCAGTCGGGCTCGGACCGGATCCTGGCCGCCATGAACCGGAAGCACACCGGCGACCAGTACCGACAACTGATCGACCGGGTGCGCGCGGCGCGGCCCGACATCGCCCTGTCCTCCGACTTCATCGTCGGCTTCCCCGGCGAGACCGACGCGGATTTCGCCGAGACCCTGCGGATCGTGCGCGACGTCGGCTTCGAAAGTGCCTTCTCGTTCAAGTACAGCCCCCGTCCCGGCACGCCGGCCGCGGATCGCGCGGACCACGTGCCCGAGGCCGTGATGGCGGCGCGGCTGGCGGAGCTGCAGGCGCTCCTCGACAGCCAGCGCCACGCCTACCAGCGGGCGGCCGAGGGCCGGATTTTCGATGTCCTGGTCGAGAAGCCCGGACGGCATCCGGGGCAGGTCGCGGGCAAGACGCCGCACTTGCTCGCCGTCCAGTTCGACGCCGCGCCTCACCATATAGGCAACGTGGTGCCGGTGCGGATCACCGAGGCCGGCGCCAACAGCCTGTTCGGGCGGCTCGTTTCGGAGGCTGCGGCGGCGTGAGGATGTGGGCGGTCGGGATGGCGGCGAGGATCACGGCTTGAGCGCATCGGACGGTGGGGGCGCGCGCGGCGCCCTGCGAGGTCGCGGCCCGGCGGCGCGGCCGCCCGGATCGGACGAGGCGGTCGAGGTGCCTCTGACCTTCGACGACAACCGCCTCGCGAGCCTCGTCTTCGGCCAGTACGACCAGAATGTCGCCCATATCGAGCGCCGGCTCGACGTCACCGCGACGGCACTGGGCAATCATCTCGTCATCAAAGGCCCGGCCGACGCCGCGGAGACGGCGCGGCGCGTGTTCCAGAAGCTCTACGCGCGGGTGCGCACCGGCGGAAGCACGCTGACGCTCGGCGACGTCGACGGTGCCATCCGCGAGGCTTCCGCGCAGGCGACCCTGTTCCCGGCCGAGGTCATCGCGGCCGAGGCCGACAAGCCGCATTTCGAGCAGATCGCCACCCGGAAGCGCGGAGCCGTGCGGGCGCGCAACCCGGCGCAGGACGAGTACATCAAGCTCCTGCGCACCAACGAGCTGGTCTTCGCCGAGGGGCCGGCCGGCACCGGCAAGACCTGGCTCGCCGTGGGTCATGCCGTGTCGCTGCTGGAGCAGGGCCACGCCGAGCGGCTGATCCTGTCCCGGCCCGCGGTGGAGGCCGGCGAGCGGCTGGGCTTCCTGCCGGGCGACATGCGTGAGAAGGTCGATCCCTACCTGCGGCCGATCTACGACGCCCTCTACGACTTCATGGAGGCGCGCCACGTCGACCGCGGTCTGCAGACCGGCACGATCGAGATCGCGCCGCTGGCCTTCATGCGCGGCCGGACCCTGACCAATGCCGTGGTGCTCCTCGACGAGGCGCAGAACACGACCTCCATGCAGATGAAGATGTTCCTCACGCGCCTGGGCGAGGGCTCGCGGATGATCATCACGGGCGATCCGAGCCAGATCGACCTGCCGCCCGGTCAAAAATCCGGTCTCGTCGAGGCCGTCAGCGTGCTGGAGGGCGTCGAGGGGATCGGCCATGTCCGGTTCAAGGATGTCGACGTGGTGCGCCACGACCTCGTCCGCCGGATCGTCACCGCCTACGAGCGCGCTGCCCACGGCGTCAGCGAGGCCGACCGGAATCCGAACCCCAGGCGCCGGCCGCTGGTGTGATCATGCCGCATGAGATCGATCTCGCCGTCGAGGACGAGCGCTGGGAGACCGCGATCCCGGATCTCGAATCGCTCGTGATCCGCGCCGTGGAGGCCGGGCTGGCCATCGTCCCCGAAAACCCGGCGGGCCCCGTCGCGGTCAGCATCGTCCTGACGGACGACGCCGCCGTCCGGGAGCTGAACCGGACATGGCGCGGCAAGGACAAGCCGACCAACGTCCTCTCATTCCCGGCGGCCTCTCAGCCTAGGCATCTCGAAGCCGCGACGCCGCTTGGCGACGTGGTCCTTGCTTACGAGACCCTGGTGCGCGAGAGTGCGGAGCAGTCGAAGCCGCTCCAGAATCACCTCGCGCACCTCCTCGTCCATGGCACCCTGCATTGTCTCGGTCAGGACCACGAGATCGGCGAGGCCGAGGCCGATGCCATGGAAGCCCTTGAGGTCGCGGCCCTTGCGACCCTCGGCATCCCGGACCCCTACGCCTGAGCGCACGACGCCCGAACGCTCCCAGATCAGAGAGACATGACCAACGATCGAAGTCGCGGCGCGGCCCTGGCCGCGCCCAGTTCCACCGAGGGCGAATCCCAGACGCGGGAGCCCTGGTACGACCGCCTGCTCCAGGCGCTCCACCTCAAGCCGCGCGATTCGCTGCGTGAGGGCCTTGAGGAGGCGCTGGCCGAGCCGGATGCCGGCGAGAGCGGCCTTACCCCGCTCGAGCGGATCATGCTCAAGAACGTTCTGGGCCTGCACAAGGTGCGCGTCGACGACGTGATGATCCCGCGGGCCGACATCGTCGCGGTGTCCAACGATACCAGCCTCGGCGATCTGCTCAAGCTGTTCCGCACCGCCGGCCATTCCCGTCTGCCGGTCTACGGGGAGACCCTCGACGATCCCCGCGGCATGGTCCACATCCGCGATCTCGTCGACCACATCGCCGCCAAGGCCGAGCCGGCCCGCCGCAGCGCCCCGGCCGCCGTCAAGGCCGCGGAGCCTGGCGTCGACGGGGTCGCGGATGCGTCGGTCGCGCCGCGGGTTCGCCGGGTGGCGGCCCGGCTTCCGCGCGGGCTCGACCTCGGCAAGGTCGACCTGACGACGACCCTGGCGGCCGCGCGCATCCAGCGTCCGGTCCTGTTTGTGCCGCCCTCCATGCCGGCGATCGATCTGCTGGTGCGGATGCAGGCGACGCGGACCCACATGGCCCTCGTCATCGACGAGTACGGCGGCACCGACGGCCTGATCTCGATCGAGGATCTGATCGAGGTCGTGGTCGGCGACATCGAGGACGAGCACGACGTCGCCGAGGACAAGCATGTCCAGCGCGTCGACGGCGAGGGCGAGGTGTTCGTCGCCGATGCCCGCACGCCGCTGGCCGAGGTCTCTGAGGCGACCGGCGTCGATCTGGTGGCGGCGGTCGGTGAGATGGCCGAGGAGATCGACACGCTGGGCGGTATGATCGTGACATTGGCCGGGCGCGTCCCGTCGCGCGGCGAACTGATCGCCGGTCCGGGCGACCTTGAGTTCGAGGTGCTCGACGCCGATCCCCGGCGCCTGAAGCGCCTGCGCTTCCACAAGGGCGCGGCGCGGATCGCCACTGTGGTCCCCCTCGCCTTGCCCCCGCCCTCCAGCGCGCCGGTCACCGAGACGCCGCACCCGTGACGGGCGCGGCATGACTCGACTAGCGGACGGCTATGCCCGCTCCTCCGCGGCGCCGGGCGTATCTGCGCGGGAGCCGGCGTCTGGTCCCCCGCGCGGTGCGGTCCTGGTCATCCTGCGCCTGACCGGATGGCGCCGACTCAGCTTGGCCTGGATCGTCGGCGCGCTCGGGGCCCTGGCGATGCCGCCTTACGGCATGCTGCCGGCCCTCATCCTTTCCCTGACCGTCGCGGTCTGGCTCCAGGACGGGGCCTCCGCCGGCCTCACGACCCTTCGGCGATTCTGGCCGTGCTTCCTGCTCGGCTGGGCGTGGGGCTTCGGCTACCTCACCGCCGGCCTGTGGTGGCTCGGACAGGCCTTCCTCGTGGAGGCGGACGAGTTCCTCTGGGCATTACCGCTCGGCGTCATCGGCCTGCCCTTCGGGCTAGGCCTATTCTACGGGGCGGGCTTCGGGGCGGCCGGCCTCCTGTGGGGGCGCGGGCCCGCGCGAATCGCCGCCCTGGCCTTCGGGCTCGGCGGCGCCGAGTGGCTCCGCGGCCACCTGTTCACGGGCTTTCCCTGGAACACCCTCGGGATGGCGCTCGCCCAGAACCTCTGGCTGATGCAGTGGGCCGCGGAGATCGGGCTTTACGGCCTGACGATCCTGGCCGTCCTGATCTGCGCCGCGCCCGCGACGCTCGCCACCGGATCGCACCCGCGCAGCCGGTACGGTCCCAGCGCGGCGGCCGCAATCGTGCTGATCGGCATGGGTCTCTACGGCGCCGCGCGCCTCGGACCGCCCGATCCGGCCGTGGCCGGCGTTCGGCTGCGCCTCGTGCAGCCGAACCTGCCTCAGGACGCCAAGTTCAGGCCCGAGAACCGGGCCGACATCGTGGACCGCTACATCGAGCTGAGCCAGCGTCCCGTAGGGGCCGGCGAGGCCGAGCCGACCCACATCGTCTGGCCGGAATCCGCCTTCCCGTTCCTGATTCAGCGCGATCCCGACGCCTTGGCCAAGGTCGCGGCCGGCCTCAAGCCGGGTCAGCACCTGATCACCGGCGCGGCCCGCGCGGAGGAGCCGCTGCCCGGCGAGCGGCTGCGCTACTTCAACGCCGTGATGGTGATCGGCCCGGGCGGTGCGATCTCCGACACCTACGACAAGGTTCACCTCGTTCCCTTCGGCGAGTACCTTCCGGCGCCGCTCGACGCCGCCCTGCGGGCGCTCGGCCTGCGCCAGTTCGTGGCGATCCCGGGCGGCTTCTCCGCCGGGTCGGCCGCCGCCCAGCGGATCCTGACAGTTCCGGGCCTGCCACCGGTGGCGGCGACGATCTGCTACGAGGCGATCTTTCCCGGTGCGATCCTGCCCGCCGGTCAGGCCGTACCGGTGGCGCCCGGCCTGATCCTGAACGTCACCAACGACGCGTGGTTCGGCGACACGCCGGGTCCCCGCCAGCACCTCGCGCAGGCACGCCTGCGCGCCGTCGAGGAAGGGCTGCCCCTCGTGCGCGACGCCAATACCGGGATCTCCGCGGTGGTCGACCCGCACGGTCGGATCGTCGCCCAGACCAAACTGGACGAGGAAACGTGGCTCGATGCCGATCTGCCCGCCCCGATCATCGGAGGCACCCTGTACCGCCGGATCGGCGACGCTGCCTTCGCCCTGATGCTCGCCGCCTGCCTCGGCGGCGCCCTGATCGCGCGTCGGCAACCGTGAACCCCGCGTGAGCCTCACGTGACCCCCGATCGCACCGCTCCGGGCCGGTTCCTGCTCGGGCTCGCGCTGATGCTGGTCGCGTTCAACCTGCGGCCGGCACTGAGCACGGTCGGCCCCCTGCTGGCGACCATCCGCGACGGGACCGGCTTGGGCGCCGGCGGTGCCGCAATCCTCACGACGCTACCGGTACTCTGCCTCGGCATTGCCTGCGCCCTGGCCGCGCCGCTGATCCGGCGAATCGGCCCTGACCTCGCCGTGCTGGCGGGATCCACGATCCTGGCGGCCGGCCTGACGCTGCGCGGCCTCGGCGGTCTCTGGCCGCTCTTCGCCGGGACGGCGCTGGCCGCCATCGGCATCGGGCTCGACAACGTGCTCCTGCCGGCCCTGGTGAAGCGCGATTTCGCTGCCAGCGGCGGCCTGATGACCGGCCTCTACACCATGACCCTCTGCCTCGGGGCGGCCGCGGGCGCCGGGGCGGCGGTGCCGGTGGAGCACGCATTGGGCGGGGGCTGGCCCTCCGCTCTGGCGATTTGGTCGCTGCCGGCGCTGGCCGCTGCCTTCCTGTGGATCCCGTTCGCCCGCCGGACGGTCTCGACCGCCGCGCCCTCCGCCGGGCGACTGCTCCGCAACCCGCTGGCGTGGTGGGTGACGGGCTTCATGGGCCTGCAATCGTCGCTCGCCTACATCCTATTCGGCTGGCTGCCGCTGCTCCTCCAGGGGCGCGGCCTGACACCGCTGGATGCGGGGCTCTACGCCTCGCTGACCACGCTGGTTCAGGCCCCCGGCGCTCTGCTGACCGCCATGCTGGCCGCCCGCGCCCGGGATCAGCGGGCCTGGATCATCGCCATCCCGGGGCTCACCGCCGCGGCCTTCCTGGTCCTCGCCTTCGGGGCGGATTCGCTGCGCATCCCGGCCGCCGGCGCGCTCGGCTTCGGGGTCGGCGGATGCTTCGGCCTCGGACTGACCCTGATCGTGCTGCGCGCCGCCGACGCGGCGAGCGCCGCGGGCCTGTCGGCCATGGCACAGGGCATCGGCTACACGGGCGCCTGCCTCGGCCCGCTGGTGTTCGGCCTCGCCCATGAGGCCACAGGCGGATGGGGCGTACCGGGGGCGCTGTTCGTCGGCATCGCCGTCGTGGCGATCCTGATCGGTCAGGCCGCCGGCCGCGACCGAAGGGTCAGCGCGGCGGAGCCGGAGCCGCAAAATGCCTCCGCTCAGCCGTCGACCGCGCTCCACCCGGCCAACCCGGCCAGCGGCTCCTGATCATAGCGCGCCATCAGGTCGGTCATCGCGGCCTGATCCGAAAGGCGACCGTTCGCGGCCAGCCGGGCGAGCCCCTCGAAGAATCCCTCACGGCCGAGGGCCGGCGCGAAGCTCAGCGTGAAGCGCACCGGCCGGTCGCCGCGATTGGCGAAGGCGTGGGAAACGCCGGGCGGGATCAGCGCGAATTCGCCCGGGCCGAGGTCGTGATCCGTCCCCTCGATGTGAAGCGCGAGCCGGCCGGCCTCCACCTGGAACGTCTCTGTCAGTCGGGCGTGGCGGTGCAATCCGGCGCCGGGCGTGCGCGGATCCATGTCGACCCGGTAGATGCCAAGCCCGTCGGCCGTCTCGTCGCTGCGCGCCAGATAGGAGACACGCATGCCACCGATGACAGCGTTCGGGCCGAGACGGTGGTGCACGACATGCGCCATCACAGCCCTCGCCCTCTGTTCAAACAAAAATCCCGCGCGGCCGAGTGACCGCGCGGGCTCCGAGTGCGATCGAGACCGCCAGGCCTACTCCGCGGCGACCCGATGCGCCTGCGAGCCGTCCGAGTAGGTCTCGGACTGCAGGCGCTTGCCCGGGGCGGCGCGGCCCGGCAGTGGCGGCAGCGCCTTGGCCTTCTCCAGATCGATCCCGGCACCCTCGGCGACGCGGCGGCCGTAATCCTCGTCCGCGTGCCAGAAGTGCCAGACCATCCGGAGCTGGATCGGCTCGGGGCACTGCTTCATATCGGCGACGAGGTTGGCGATCAGGTCGTCGCGCTCCCAGTCCGCGAAGGAGCGGTAGCGAACGCCGGCCTGGGTGTAGTCGTCCTCGCAACGCGAGGTTTGATACCGGCCGAGACGGCCCTCCACCGGCTGGTGGTAGTCCTTCGCGGGCTTCGGCGCCTCGCGCAGGCCCTCGGCCAGGGTCGAGGGCTCGTAGTTGATGTGCTTGTTCGGGCCGGTGCCGTCGACCGTGTAGGCCATCTGACCGTCGCGCTGGTTCGAGTAGACCCTTACGCCCGGCTGCGGCGCGTTGATCGGCAGCTGCAGGTAGTTGGCGCCGACGCGGTAGCGCTGCGTGTCCGAATAGGACAGCGTCCGACCCTGAAGCATCTTATCGTCCGAAAAGTCGATGCCGTCGACCAGCACACCGGTGCCGAAGGCCGACTGCTCGACCTCGGCGAAGAAGTTGTCCGGCACGCGGTCGAGCACCATGCGGCCCACCGGCAGCAGCGGGAACTGGTCGACCGGCCACAGCTTCGTGTCGTCCAGCGGGTCGAACGACAGGTGGTCGTTCGGGCCGTCCGGCATGATCTGGACGCAGAATTCCCACTCGGGGAAATTGCCGGCCTTGATGTTGTCGTAGAGGTCGCGGGTCGCGTGGCCGACATCCTTCGCCTGGATCTCGGAGGCCTGCTGCGAGGTCAGGTTGCGGACGCCCTGCTTCGGCTCCCAGTGAAACTTGCAGAGCACGGCCTCACCCTGGTCGTTGACCAGCTTGTAGGTGTTGACGCCCGAGCCTTCCATCTCGCGGTAGTTCGCCGGGATGCCCCAGGGCGACTTCAGGTGCGTCACCATGTGGATCGACTCAGGGTGCTGGGCCACGAAGTCGAAGAAGCGCCACGCCTCCTGGCGGTTCGTCACCGGATCCGGCTTGAACGCGTGGATCATGTCGGGGAACTTGATCGCGTCGCGGATGAAGAAGACCTTCAGATTGTTGCCCACGAGGTCCCAGTTGCCGTCGACGGTCTTGAACTTGACCGCGAAGCCGCGCGGGTCACGCTCGGTTTCAGGGCTCTCCTTCGCGCCGGCGACGGTCGAGAAGCGCACGAACATCGGCGTCTTGACGCCAGTCTCGTTCAGCACGCGGGCGCGGGTGTACTTGGAGGCCGGCTCGTCGCCGATCTTGCCGTAAGCCTCGAACCAGCCGTGGGCGCCGGCGCCGCGGGCGTGGACGACGCGCTCCGGGATGCGCTCGCGATCGAAATGCGTGATCTTCTCGATGAACTGGTAGTTCTCGAGCGTCGCGGGGCCGCGCTCACCGACCGTGCGGGTGCTCTGGTTGTCGCGGACCGGGTGGCCCTGGCGGGTGGTCAGGATCGGGCGTTGATCGCTCATGCGTACCGTCTCTCCGTTCTGCGAAGGCTCTCGGTGACAACGGGGCCAGCCTGGAACCGTTCTGGTGCGTGGTTATGACCCCGGTGGAACCCCGAGGCAAATGCATCGTCACAAAGGTTCTGATAGACGTGATCTATGAACCTCGCCGGCCTATCCCTCCGCGACCTTGAGTATGTCGTCGCCGTCGCGGACGAAGGCCATTTCGGCCGAGCGGCGGAGCGCTCCAACGTCAGCCAGCCGACGCTCAGCGTGCAGGTCCGCAAGCTGGAAACCGCGCTCGGGCTCACCTTGTTCGAACGCTCGAATCGCCGGGTGCTGCTCACGGAGGCGGGGCAGGTCATCGTGCGGCAGGCGCGTGTGGTCCTGGCCGAGGCGCAGCGGCTCCTCGCGCTGGCCAGCGAGGGGCGCGGCGCTCCGCTGACGGGGCGACTCGTACTCGCGGCGATCCAGACGCTGGGACCGTATCTCTTCCCGTTGGTGATGCGACCGCTGCGCGAGCAGTACCCGCTGCTGATGCTCTCGCTGTCCGAATCGCGCACGGCCGAGATCATCGAAGGCCTGCGCGACGGGCGCATCGACGCCGCCCTGGTGTCCCTGCCTGTGGCGCAGCAGGGGCTGGCGGTCTCGCCCCTCTTCATCGAACCCTTCTGGCTCGCCTGCCCGTCCGAGCACGCCCTCGCCCGCGGCGGCGCCCTCTCGGCGACGGAGATCGCAGGACCCGACCTCCTGCTTCTGGACGAAGGGAACTGCCTGCGCGACCAGGCCATCGCGGCGTGCGGCGCCGGCTCCTCGGTCGGCCGCCACGCCACGAGCCTTGAGACGCTGCGGTCGATGGTGGCGGCCGGTGCCGGATACACGCTGCTGCCGGCCCTGGCCGTGCCGTCCGGGCCGGACCCGACGGGCCTCACGGTGACGCGGGCGTTCGACGTTGACGGGCTGGGCCGTACCGTGGCGCTGATCTGGCGGGCCAGCGATCCCCGTGGCACGGGGCTCGCCAGTCTCGCGGCCTTCTTCCGCGCGCATGCGCCGCCCGGCACGGCCGCCTGTCGCGACGGCGATGGGATCCTGTAAGGGGCTCGGCCGGCGAGAAACTGTCAGCCTTGACGGAGATGCGGGGCCGCCGTGCCGAAACTCCGCCGTGACAGAGCCAATATTGCCGTGTAGCGCGGGTCTTACGCCCGACCGTCTTGAGCGGGTGGATACTTCGCCGGTTCCCTTGCCCTCGCTCCGCACCTTCGGCCTCTGGGTCGCCCTTATCGCCGTCGCAGCCATCGTTTCCTACGGGCTGATGCGCGCGCAGTTTCCGGCTGCGCTGCTGCTCGGGCCCATGATCGCGGCGATCGCGTTCGGCGTCGGCGGCTCTCGGCTCCGGGTGCCGCGACCGGCCTTCCAGGCTTCGCAAGCGGCGATCGGTTGCCTCGTGGCGCACGCGGTGACCGGGCAGATCGCCCAGACGCTGCTGGAGGACGGCCCGCTCATCGTCGCCGTGGTGCTGGTGACCGTCGCGGTCAGCGGCCTCGTCGGCTGGATCCTGACGCGGCTGCGCGTGCTTCCCGGGACCACGGCGGCCTGGGGCTCGTCTCCCGGCGGCGCGTCCGCCATGGTTGCGATGGCCGAGGATTTCGGGGCCGACCCGCGCCTCGTCGCCTTCATGCAGTACGTGCGCGTCGCCGCCGTCGTGTTCTCGGCCTCGCTGGCCGCGCGGTTCCTCATGGAATCTCCCATCCCGGGCGCCGCCGCGGGAGCCGGCGAGGTGACCGGGCCCCTCTCCCTTCTGGCGACCCTGACGGTCGCCGTCCTGGGCGCCGGCGCCGCGCTCGCCCTGCGGGTGCCGGCTGGCGCGCAGGTCGGACCGATGGTCCTCGGCAGCCTGCTCCACGCCACCGGCGTGGTTCGCATGGCCCTGCCGGTCCCGCTCCTCGAGATCGCCTATGCCTGCATCGGCATCTATGTCGGCCTGCGCTTCACCCGGGAGACCCTGCGCCTGACCGTCACGGCCCTGCCCGGTATTCTGGTGGCGACCTTCTCGGTGATCGCGCTCTGCGCGGCCTGGGGCTGGGGGCTGACCCTGCTGCTGCCGATCGATCTCCTCACCGCGGTCCTCGCCACGAGTCCGGGCGGGCTCGATTCGGTGGCGATCATCGCGGTCGGCTCGAAGGCGGACGTCTCCTTCGTCCTCGCCGTCCAGACGCTGCGTCTGTTCGTGGTGCTGCTCACCGGGCCCCTTCTGGCCAAGTGGATCAGCAGGTCCGTACCGGAAACCGCGTTGCGATGAATGCTCTGCTCCTCGCCTTCCTGAACTCCTGGCGCGGGCTGCTTCACGGCGCGCGCACCGAGCGGGCGGTGCGGCAGGAATTGATGCTCCTGGCGCTCGGCGTCCCGGTGGCCCTCCTCCTCGGCACAACCCTCTGGGTCCGCGTCGCCCTGCTGGTCAGCCTGATGCTGATGCTCGCCGCCGAGTTCCTCAACACCGCCGTCGAGAAGCTCTGCGATCACGTCCACCCTGCGCACCACCCGATGATCGGCGTCGTGAAAGACTTGGCCTCCGCCGGGACGTTCATGGCGCAGTTGGCGGCGCTGGTCGTATGGGTGGCGGCGCTGGTCGATCGGCTGGGCTGACCTGCATCGCGTCCCACGCGCTCGCATCCGCTGGCGGGAGGGTCTATCTGGCCGGCAGAGCCCAGTGCGCCGGTCGAGAAGCCAAACCGTGACGGACTACATCCGCAAGATCCTCACCGCCCGCGTCTACGATGTGGCGATCGAGAGCCCGCTCGACCCCATGCCGCGCCTGACTCAGCGGCTCGGCCGCCCGGTTCTGCTGAAGCGCGAGGACCTGCAGCCGGTCTTCTCGTTCAAGCTGCGTGGCGCCTACAACAAGATGTCGGGTCTGAGCCCGGACCAGATCGCCCGCGGCGTAGTCTGCGCCTCGGCGGGCAACCACGCGCAGGGCGTGGCACTGGCCGCCGCCAAGCTCGGCGCGCGGGCCGTCATCGTGATGCCGCGGACTACGCCTTCCATCAAGGTCGATGCCTGCCGGGCCCGCGGGGCCGAGGTGGTTCTGCACGGCGATGCCTTCGACGAGGCGCTCGCCCAGGCCAAGGCGCTCGAAGCCGAGCAGGGCCTCACCTTCCTGCATCCCTTCGATGATCCGGACGTGATCGCCGGCCAGGGCACCATAGGCAAGGAGATCTTGGAGCAGCATACCGGCCCGATCGAGGCGATCTTCGTGCCCGTGGGCGGCGGCGGGCTCGCCGCCGGAATCGCCACCTTCGTGAAGTACCTGCGGCCTGGCACCAAGGTGATCGGCGTCGAACCCGAGGACGCCGCCTGCATGGCCGCGGCGCTGGCGGCCGACACGCGGGTCAGCCTGCCCTCGGTCGGCCTGTTCGCCGACGGCGTCGCCGTACGGCAGGCCGGCGAGGAGACCTTCCGGCTCTGCCGCGCGCACCTCGACGAGGTCATCACCGTGGACACCGATGCCATGTGCGCGGCGGTCAAGGACATCTTCGACGATACTCGCGCGGTGTCGGAGCCGTCCGGGGCGCTCAGTCTGGCCGGCGCCAAGCTCTACGCCGAGCGCGAGGGCGGCGACGGGACGCTGATCGCCATCTCGTCCGGCGCGAACCTGAATTTCGACCGCCTTCGCCACATCGCCGAGCGTGCCGAGATCGGCGAGCAGCGGGAGGTGCTGATCGGGGTCACGATCCCGGAGCGGCCTGGCGCCTACCGGGCCTTCATCAACGCCCTCGGGCCCCGGGCGATCACGGAGTTCAACTACCGCCACGCGGCCGGCTCGGAGGCGCAGATCTTCGTCGGGATCAACGTCACCGGCGGCAAGCGCGAGAAGCAGGCGCTCATCGCCACCCTGCGTGAGGCCGGCTACCGCGTCTTGGACATGAGTGACAACGAGATGGCCAAGGTGCACGTCCGCTACATGGTCGGCGGCCGGGCCGTGGGCGTGGCGCACGAGCGCCTGTTCCGCTTCCAGTTCCCGGAGCGGCCGGGCGCGCTGATGAAGTTCCTCGACGCCCTCGGTCCGGATTTCGACATCACGCTGTTCCACTACCGCAACCACGGCGCCGATTACGGCCGCGTACTCGCGGGCATCGCTGTGCCCCCCGCGGAGCGCGCGCGGTTCGACGCTGCGATCGAGGCGCTCGGCTACCCGGCCACCGACGAGACCGAGAATCCGGCCTACCGGCTGTTCCTCGATGGGGAAAGCGTCGGGGCAGGGTGAGCGTGAACCGGTTTGTCGCTCTCCCGCCCCTCGCATTTGCGGGCGTGACGCAATCGCGCATCATCGAGACAGCATACAGACGGCGCGCTGCCCCGGGTCGTATTACGACGCTCGCGATGATGCGCGGCGTGCCTGGCAGGTCTATTCCTCCCCCTCCTCCACCGCCGTGACGTCGGGCAGCGCCCGCAGCTTCGCCGCGATGGCCTCGAAGCTCGTCCGAGACAGGCGCACGAAGGTGACGGTGACCTCGTCGAGGTCCGGGTCAGCGCTCGGGCGGACCGCGAAGGTCCGCACCCGCGAGGCGCGCTCGCCGGACGCCGCATTGAGGGTGTCGATCGACAGGGCTCCCTTGCGGGCTATCAGACGCAGGGTCTGGGCCCGCATCCGGTCCCGCCAGCGCTCCTCGAACGGCTTGACCCCGGCCAGGATGCCGACGATCAGCGCCGTCGCCGCCAGGGCCGGCACGTAGAGCCCGCTGCCGATCGACAGGCCGATCGCCGCGACGCCCCAGAGGCTGGCCGCGGTCGTGAGGCCTTTCACCACCTCGCCGCGCAGCAGGATCGTGCCCGCTCCGAGGAAGCCGATGCCCGACACCACCTGCGCGGCGATACGGGAGGGATCGAGCACCACGTGCTGCATTCCGAGCACGTCGGAGAACCCGAAGGCCGAGACCAGCATAATCAGGCAGGAGCCGACGCAGACCAGCATGTGGGTCCGCAATCCGGCCGCCCAGAGCAGGCGTTCGCGTTCCAGGCCGATCACGCTGCCGAAAAGGGCCGCCAGAGCCAGCCGGGCCACCATCTCGCCATTGCCGATCAGCGCAACCTCCCTGACACACCGTCGTCGACGGTCGGAAGTCTCGCGGAATATGAGCCGGCTATCAAGCGATCCCGAGGGCCGCCTTCTCGATCTCGTAGGCCGCCCTTACGGCCGCTGCGCCATAGGTCCGCTCCAGGCGCCGGACCGTGAAATGTGCCCGAGCCGTGCTCTGGAAATGGTCCATGAAAGCGGCGTTCACCGCCGCGCCGCCGAACGCACCGAGGATCGGAACCGCCTGCGCGGCGACTTTCTGTGAGACCACGAGACCGAACCGGGCCGCGATCTGCGCGGTGAAGCGGATGAGGGCTGGGGCCGATTGGTCGAGGAGTGTCTTGCTGCCGGCGTAGCGCGCTGCTTCCGCCAGCGTCTTCGCCAAGGCGGCACGAACCGCGAAGTAGCCGCTCTCCGTGAGGGCCGATCCCGCCTCGGTGGCCGCAGCCGCCCGTCCGCCCAGCGCGAAGACCTGGACGCAGGCCAGTGCGCTCTCGGCTGTTTCCAGATCCTCGCCCTCCTCGCGGGCGATCTCAGCGATCGAGCGCAGCATCAACGTGGTGGAGACCGGAAGCTCGACCGCCAGCGTCGCGAGGCCGAAGGCGCCCCCGACCGCGCCCGAGAGGGCCGCCATCGCCTTATGCTTGGTCTCGCCGGAGCCGAGCATCCGCGCGACCCGGCTCTCGGCCTTGGCGGAGGCGGCCACGACACCCTCACCCTCGGCCGGCGCGAGTTCCGTGCGCGGCAGCGTCGCCAGGGCGACGCGCATGGCGCCCCGCATGGCGGCCTCCGTGCTGCGGCCGACCGCCTCTGTGATGGGCGCGGGCAGCGAGCGACCGATGATGTCGAGGGGCGCGCCGGCCGCCGCGGAGAGGCGTGCCGCCAGGCTCGGCCGCTCCAGGATCCGCACGGCCCGGCGGAGGGCGGCGAGGTCGGCCCCGCTCAGGGCGGTCTCGGGCGTGGCCGCCGGCAGAGTCTCGTCGGCGCGGGTCAGGTCGCTCGTGCTCATCCGTGGGTTCCTGGTTCTGTCCCGCTCACGCGGCCCCGGGGGCTCGCGCCGTGGAAGGAAGTTCGGCCCCCGGTATGCGGTTCCCCGGCTCACCCGCGTCCCGTACCGGCACCGCATCGGCCAAGCGGCCGCTCCGTCGCCCGACGGCAAGGGCGAGGATCAGGACCGGTATTCCCACCAGCGACGTCATCACGAAGAAGGCCGGATAGCCGATCGCCGCGACGACGAAGCCGGACGAGCCCGCCACGAGCTTGCCCGGGAGGGCGTAGAGCGAGGAGAACAGCGCGTACTGGGTGGCCGCGTAGGCCATGCTGGTCAGGCTCGACATGTAGGCGATGAGCACGATCCCCGCGAAGGAGCCGCAGAAATTCTCGATCGAGATGGCCACGGTCAGGCGCCAGATGTCGGCTGGGCCTGCCGACAACCACGCGAAGGCGAGGTGCGAGGACGCGGCCAGGAATGCGCCGAGCAGCAGGGTCGGGAACAGCCCGAGGCGGGCCAGCGCCCAGCCGCCGGCGAAGCCGCCCGCGATTCCGATCCAGATCCCGTAGAGCTTGGTGACGGTGGCGATCTCCTTCAGGTCGAAGCCGAGGGTGCGGTAGAGGGGGCTCGCCATCACGCCCGACAGGAAGTCTGGCAACCGGTAGAGCGCCACCAGGAGCAGGATGCCCCAGAGGGCGGTGCCGAAGCGACCGTGGAGCTCGGTCAGCGGCTCGAGCACGGCCCGGCGCATCGACCACAGCCGCGATCGGCCCGGTTCCTCCACTTGTGCCGCGCGATGCGTGTCGAATGGCGGAGCCAGCAGGGCAGCGATCATCCCGACCAGCATGAGCGCGGCCATGATCAGGTAGGCCAGCGTCCAACCGCCGGCCGAGGCGATGAACAGCGCGCCGGCGCCGGCGGTGATCAGGCCCAGGCGGTAGCCGAGGTTCGAGGTCGCCGCCAGGATGCCTTGGAAGTCGCTGCCGGCGGCGTCGATGCGCCAGCCGTCGATGACCACGTCCTGGCTTGCTGCGCAGAACGCCACCAGGAAGGCGCCGAGGCCGAGGAGCGCGAGGTTGGTCTTCGGGTCCGAGAAGGCCATCAGAACGAGGCACAGAGCGACGGCGGCCTGGGTAGTCACCATCCAGGCCCGGCGACGCCCGAGACGAGCACCCAGCACCGGGACGTTGAGGCGGTCGATGGCCGGAGCCCACAGGAACTTCAGCGAGTAAGGCAGCGCCACGTAGCTGAACAGGCCGATCGCCCGCACATCGATGTCCGAGAAGGCGAGCCGGAGCGTGAAGGTCCCGAGCACAAGGAGCAGCGGCAGTCCCGAGGAGAAGCCCAATGCAAGCATCAGCGCGATGCGCCGGTCCTCCACGATGTCGCGGAGCCGGAAGCGGTGCGCGGCCGGCGGCTGGTTGGCCATGGCATGGAACTCCTGAGCCTGCGTGGCCTTGATCCCGCGAAATCGTGGCAGCCTTACGCCGCAGGTTTTTTCGCTGGATTGTGATGTCTTTTGCCTCAATCTTGATCGAAGCTTGCTTAACGCGGTGCCCCCGTCCTGCGGCGCGCGGCGTTTCGCAGGCGCCGCCGGTCAAACGGGTGTCGTCGCCTGTGTATGGATTGATGCGTTGAGTGTCCGAGCCAAGCCCAGTCCGCCACCCACGGCGCTGGTCGACGCGTTCGCGCGCAGCCCGTCGCCGATGGTCATCACGGATGCCCGCGCGCCGGACAACCCCGTCGCCTGGGCCAACGATGCCTTCCTGGCGGCGACCGGCTACGGGGCTGACGAGATCGTCGGGCGCAATTGCCGCATGCTGCAGGGCCCTGCGACTGACCGGGCGACCGTCGAGCGGATCCGCGGAGCGATCCGGTCGGCGGAGCCGATTTCGGTGGAACTGCTGAATTACCGGAAGGACGGGACGGCGTTCTGGAACGCGATGACCATCACACCGGTCCGCGACGCGGAGGGCGTGGCGTTCTTCTACGCGGCGCAGGCGGACATGACCCACGTCCACCAGCTCGAACTGATCATGCGCGGGACGAACGACCACTTGGAGCGCTTGGTCGATGCCCGGACGCAGGACCTGAGCGCCGCGCTGGAGCAGAAGACCGCGCTGCTTCACGAGGTCGATCACCGGGTGAAGAACAATCTTCAGGTGATCTCGTCGCTCATGCTGCTCAAGGCGCGCCGGACGCCGGAAGGGGAGGCCCGCGACGCGCTGCAGAGCATGGCCGAGCGGATCGGGGCGCTGTCGACGGCGCACCGGATGCTCTACTCGGAGGGCGACTGCACGCATTTCAACCTCGGCGAGTTCGCGGCCGAATTCCTGGCCGACATGAACGCCGGCCTCGATCCGGACCGGCGCCGAGTGGAGGCCGATGTCGAGCCGATCGCGGTCGCGGCCGCGATGGCGGCCCCGCTCGCCCTGCTGATCCACGAGCTGACCGCGAACGCCCTGCAGCACGCGTTCCCCGACGAGCGCGAGGGCCGCGTCTCCATCGCGGCCCGCCGCACCGAGTCGGGGATGCATCTGACGATCCGGGACGACGGGATCGGGCTCGCGGCGGCTCCACCCAACCCGGCGGGCTTCGGGCGCAACCTCGTGGAGATGGTCGTCCGGCAGATGCGCGGAACCATCGCGTGGTCGGATGCCGAGCCCGGCACCACCGTGGAGATCGATATTCCGATCCGGGGCGCGTCTTGAGGATTCGGCCGTGACGCTTCAAGCTCACCGGCTCCCGTGTCGATGAACGGAGTGGATATGGAGCTGGGCGACACCAATGCGGCGGCCCTCCGAATCCTCGTGGTCGAGGACGAGGCGCTCATCGCGTTGGAGCTGGAGTGCCTTCTGGACGATCTGGGGCACGTGACGGTGGGCGTCGCCGGCAACGCGGCCGAAGCCATCGCGATGGGGCGCTCCACCGCGCCGGACGTCGCCCTCGTGGACATTCATCTGGTCGACGGACCCACCGGCATCGAGGTGGCCCGGGCGCTGTCGGCGGACCGGCGCACCACGGTGGTGTTCATGACCGCGAACGCCAAGCGCATCCCGGAGGACTTCGCCGGGGCGATCGGGGTGATCGCGAAGCCCTATTCGGAGCGGGTCGTGGCCAGCACCCTCGATTACGTCGCGGATCGCCGCGCCGGCCGGCGCGAGCCCAGCTGTCCGGACGGCTTCTCCCCGGCTCCGGCCTGAGGCCCTCCACACCGCTCTGAAATCCCCGGAGTCGCGACTGTGCGGCTCGCCTAGCCCTTGCCCGCCCGCTCCCGCTTCAGCCGATAGAGCGCGTCCAGCGCTTCCCGCGGCGTCAGCGCGTCGGGATCGATCGCGTCGAGGAGCGCGCCGAGGGGGTCCTCGGGCGGCGGCTCCGGCAGCGGCGGCGGAGCCAGGGCGGCGAAGAGCGGCAGGTCGTCGATCCGCGCGCGGGCGGGGCGGCCCCGCTCCGCCTTCTCGAGGCTCTTGAGGATCGCGCCGGCCCGGGTCACGACGCTGCCGGGCAGGCCCGCCAGCCGCGCCACCTGCAGGCCGTAGCTCCGCTCGGCCACCCCGGGCACGACCTCGTGCAGGAACACGACCCCGTCCCGGTGCTCGGCCACCTTCAGCGTCGCGTTCTCGAGCCGCGCCAGGCGGTCGCCCAGGGCCGTCAACTCGTGGAAGTGCGTGGCGAAGAGCGCCCGGCAGGCATTGGCCTCGTGCAGATGCTCCAGGCAGGCCCAGGCGATGGAGAGACCGTCGAAGGTCGCGGTGCCGCGGCCGATCTCGTCGAGGATCACGAGCGAGCGCCGGGTCGCCTGATTCAGGATCGCGGCGGTCTCGACCATCTCGACCATGAAGGTCGATTGGCCGCGGGCTAGGTCATCGGCGGCGCCGACCCGTGAGAACAGCCGGTCGACCCGCCCGATTCGCGCCTCCGCGGCCGGCACGAAGGCGCCCATCTGGGCGAGTACCGCGATCAGCGCGTTCTGGCGCAGGAAGGTCGACTTGCCGCCCATGTTGGGCCCGGTGATCAGCCGGATCCGTCCGCGGGTGTCGCCGGAGAGATCGCAATCATTGGCGATGAACGGCTCGCCCGCGTGTCGCAGGGCCGCCTCGACCACCGGGTGGCGGCCGCCCATCACGACGAAGCTCAGCGAATCGTCGACCACCGGCCGCCGCCAGTCGAGTTCGACCGCCAGTTCGGCGTGGCTCGCGGCGACGTCCAGTCCTGCGAGCGCCTCCGCCACCTCGGCGACGGGCTCGGCCCGCGCGAGCACCCGGGCGGCGAGATCGTCGAACACCGCGCCCTCCAGGGCGAGCGCGCGGTCGGAGGCACCGGAGATCTTCGATTCCAGCTCACCCAGTTCGACGCTGGTGAAGCGCATCGCGTCCACCATGGTCTGCCGGTGGACGAACTCGCTCTGGAGGCCCTTGAGGCAGGCCTCGCCCACGGATTGCGGGACCTCGATGAAGTAGCCCAACAGGTTGTTGTGCTTGATCCGCAGGGTGCGGCACCCGGTCTGCTCGGCGTACCGGGCCTGCAGGGCCGCGATGACCTTGCGCGAATCCTGGCCGAGGGTTCGCGCCTCGTCGATCTCGGGGTGGTAGCCCGCGCGGACGAAGCCGCCGTCGCGCCGGCTCAGCGGAAGCTCGTCGGCAAGGGCCGCCGACAGGGTCGCGATCAGGTCGGGATCGGCACCGGACAGATGCTCGCCCAGACGGGCGAGATCCTCCGGCAGATCCGGCACGGCCGCGAGGCGTGCCCCGAGATCCGCCGCCACCGCGAGACCGTCCCGGATGGCGGCGAGGTCGCGGGGACCGGCCCGGCCAAGGCCGGTCCGCGACAGGGCGCGGGCCAGGTCCGGCGACCGGGCCAGGGCATCGCGCAACGCACCGCGCAGCCCCCGATCCTCGACGAGATGTGCCACGGCCGCGTGACGCCGGGCGATGGCGGTGAGGTGGGTGAGCGGGCCGGCGAGGTGCTCGGCCAGGAGCCGCGCGCCGTTGGCCGTCACGGTTCGGTCGATCGTGGCGAGGAGGCTTCCCGCGCGCTCTCCCGACAGGGTGCGGGTGAGTTCGAGATTCGCCCGCGTCGCCGCGTCGATGGCGAGCGTCGCGCCCGCATCCTCCCGGGTCGGGACCGCCAGGGGCGGCCTCGCGGCGAGCTGCGTGCGGGCGATGTAGAGCAGCGCCGCGCCGGCCGCCGCGATCTCGGCCCGACTGAACTGACCAAAGCCCTCAAGGGTCGAGACCCCGAACTGCTCGCGCAGACGCCGCTCGGCGGCGGCGGGCTCCAGTTCGGCCTGGGCCAGCGGTACGATGGCGGCCCGGCTCTCCTGCCAGATCCGGGCGAGGGCCGGATCCGCATGGATCGCCTCCGACAGGACGATCTCCCGCGGGTCGTGCCGGGCGATGGCGCCCGCGAGGTCGCCGCCGGCCACCTCGCTCAAGGCGAAGCGGCCGGTGGAGATGTCCACCGCGGCAAGGCCGTAGGCCACCGCCCCCTCCCCGGTCTTGCGGCGGCCGATCGCCAGCAGGAGGTTGGCCCGGGCCGGGTCCAGGAGCCGGTCTTCGGTGATCGTGCCGGGCGTGACGAGGCGCACGACCTCCCGGCGCACCACCGATTTCGGCCCGCGTTTCTTCGCCTCGGCGGGATCTTCGGTCTGCTCACAGACGGCGACACGATGATCGAGGGCGATCAGGCGGTTGAGGTAATCGTCCGCGCGATCGACGGGCACGCCGCACATCGGGATCTCGGATCCCGCATGCTTGCCGCGCTTGGTCAGCACAATGCCGAGCGCCCGGGACGCGATCTCGGCATCCTCGAAGAATAGCTCGTAGAAGTCGCCCATCCGGTAGAACAGCAGGCAGTCCGGATTGGCGGCCTTGATCTCGATGTACTGCGCCATCATGGGCGTGGCGCCCACCGGATCGAGGCCGGTGGCGTGCGTCGTGTCGGCGGCGGGGCGGACGGCGGTTCGGGCCATGCCGCCTCTTAGCAGAGCGCGGGCCGCAAATCAGGACGCGGGCACCGAGGCGGCTGGGGAGAAGCCGCCTCGATGGTGGATGGCAGCGGTTCCGGCGCGCGGAACGGCCGGTCCTCAGTAGCGGGGGCCGTTCGTGGTGTTGCCGAGATTCTGCTGGTGCCCGCGGAGGGCGGGGTTCTTCGCGTTCGGGTTGCCGTGCCGATGCGTGTTCATGCGGCGCATCCGGCGCTCATGACGGGTGGTGCGATGCCGATGCATCCGATGGTGGCGATGCATGACGACGTGCTCGACCAAACCGCCTTCGACAAGGCCGGGTTGCGGCATCGCGGGCGCGGCCTGGGCGGCTGCCGTGCCCGCGACAAGACCAGCCGCGAACAGGCCGGCGGTCAAAAGCGTGCGAAAAGACATGATGTGCTATCTCCGATCCGCCCTCATGAGCGACAACCTAAGGGCTGCTGGATTGGAATGTTCCACGGCAATTTAGAAAAATAGACTTTGTCCCAATAGGAAATCATGGATTATCGGGTGCTCTGATCCGTACGCCCGATGAACGAAGGCAGCAGTGATCAGAACTTAAAGGCGAGATTGAATATCTGATACAATCTTGTCGTGCGTTGACGCCATCCCCTGCGCGACAGGTTGATGCGCGCCCGGGACAGGACCTGTCCGCGGTCCCGCTCGCTCCGATGATCTCAGGTGACGAAGACCTTTTCCGGTCGGAGCAGGTGCTCAGGCCAGGAAGCGCTCAAGATCCGCGGCGATGGCGGCCGGCTCCTCGTGCGTCAGCCAGTGGGATGCGCGCTCGTACCAGCGGATCCGGCCGTCGTCGCAGAAGGCGAGGCTCGACTGCGCGAGTCCGGCTTGAAGGGCGGTGTCCCGCTTCCCCCAGAGGATCAGTGTCGGCACCCGGACCCGGGGCGGTTCGGCCCGCTCCAGCTGGACCAGGGCGCGGTACCAGTTGAGCATCGCCGTCATCGCGCCGGGCTGGCGCCAAGCCGCGACGTAGCGTTCGAGGTCGGCCGGCGCGAAAGCGCCCGGCCGGCTGGTTCTCACCAGGGCATGCCGCAGGGCGCGGCACCGGTCGGCGGTGAGCAGCCGCTCGGGAAGTCGGGGAAGCTGGAATAGGCCGACATAGACGCTGCGGAGCCACTGGCCGGGATGATGCCACATGTAGTCGCCGACGATGGCGGGGTGCGGCGCGTTGAGGATGGCCAGGCGCTCGATCCGCGCCGGGTAGAGGCTCGCGACCCACCACGCGACGAGTCCGCCCCAGTCGTGGCCGACCAGCCGCACGGTCGGCGCGCCGCAGGCGTCGGCCAGGGCCACCACGTCGGCCGCGAGCCGGTCGAGGTGATAGGCCGACCGACCCTCCGGCTTGTCGCTGAGCCCGTAGCCGCGCTGGTCCGGCACGATCACGCGGAAGCCGGCCTCGGCGAGGGGCGCGATCTGGTGGCGCCAGCCGTACCAGAACTCCGGAAACCCATGCAGCAGGATCACCGCCGGCCCCTCCGCAGGCCCCGCCTCGGCGACATGCAGGGTCACGTCCGGCAGTGCGATCCGGCGAAAGCTGACGCCTGTCACGTCCATATCGGGCGAGGCTCCGTCACGACGCGGGCGCGCGGCGCTCAGAACCCGAGCGTGGCACAGGGGCCCGCCTCGGGCGACAGCTGGTCCCGGAGACGATCCGGCGTCGTCCGGGTCAGGAGGCACAGCAGCACGAAGGCCGCCCCCTCGAGCAGGCCTCCGCCGGCGGGTAACGACATCGCAGTGCTGCCGGGAGCGAAAGCGCGTCCGTCGATCGGCTTCGAAGGGATGTGGGTCATGGTCATGTGCTCCGCGTGTCTCTCTCGGGAGATCGGCGCGCGGCGCGCCGGGTTACAGGGTCCGCGGTCGCAAGCGTGCGGTGCCGCACGAGGACCGATCAGCGCACCGGGTCGAGCCAGCGCGCGAGCGCCCCGCCCGAGATGCCCGCGCGGGTTTCGCGGTACCCGAGTTCGGCGGATTCCTCGAACCGCGACCACGCCCGGAGATCGATTCCGGACAGCTGGGGCTTCAAGACGGCCGTGGCATGGGCCGCGGCCATCAGGCTCTGGGCATCGCTCGACACGGTGGCGGCGCGCAGCAGCAGCGGCGCGAGGCCCGGCATCGCCAGGGGCGAGCCGATCAGCTTGCGCATGAGCCGGCCGCTCCATCCCCGCGTCGGCATGTCCTGGAAGGCTCGGTCGCTCCCGACATCGACGGCCAGGACCGGCCCGCGCTCCATGTCGGCGGCGACATCGGCCGGCAGGTTGTTCATCATGCCGCCATCGACCAGGACACCCTCGTCGCAGAGGACCGGCGGCAGCAGGCCGGGGATCGCGATGCTGGCCCGCAGGGCCTTCGGCAGGTCGCCCGACCGGTGAACCATCGTGTTGCCGGTGGTGAGGTTCGACGAGACGCAGAAGAACGGCAGCCACAGATCCTCGATCCGCGCGCCGCCGTAGCGCGCGGCGAGGCCGGCATCGACCTTGGCGCCGCGAGTCAGGGCGTGGAGCGGCAGCGTGTAGTCGTTGATCGGGTTGCTGGAGGCGAAGAACGCCTCGGTCTGCGCGTGGATCTCCGCCGTGCTCCAGCCCATCGCGAGGCTCGCCGCGATGATGGCGCCCATGCTGGTGCCGCCCACGAAGTCGGGCGCGCAGCCGGCCTCGTCGAGGGCCTTCAGGACTCCGAGATGGGCTAGCCCCCGCGCCCCGCCGCCGCCGAGGACGAGGCCCCGGGCCGTGCCGCTGACGAGCCGGGCGAGGCGCTCGAGATCCGCCGGGCGGTCGTCACGCAGCTGAATCCGCAGGGCCGCCCGCAGGGCGGCCACCGCGGGATGCAGGGGCTTCGGGCGCCGCGCACCGGCATCCTGCCGGACCACTAGGTCCATGCGGATCCAGTCGGAGCGCACACGCTTCAGGTAGGCCGCCGCCCCCGGCCGCGGCGGCGCGTCCGGCTCGGCCAGCAGCAGCACGTGGTCGCCCCGGCGCTGACTCTGCCGGCACCAGGGACAATCGATCTCGCGCGCGGCCAGGATCGTGCGCGCGTTCCGGCCCTCGAACTCCTGGAACCACGATTCGTCGGCCCCGTCAGGCCAGTCGGTGAGGCAGCTGGTCTCCCCCGGCAGGAGCGCGTCGAGGGCTGCGGCGAGCCGCGGCGCGAGCGCGGCCGGGTCGGGACCCTCCGTTACCGCGAGGATCGTGAAGACGCGCGGCGCGTGGTGCAACGAATAGCCGTCGTAGATCGCGCGGATGCGGTCTGCCAGCATGCGGGCGAAGTAGAGGAGCGTGTGCGGATGCTCGGCGATGACCGCCTCGAAGGCTTCGCGGGTCAGCTGCAGACAGTGCGAATCGCGGAGCGCCATCACGGTGGCCGCCCGCGGCGCATCCGATAAGAGGGCCATCTCGCCGAAGGTCTCGGGTGGCCGGAGGCGCGCGAGCCGCGTCGGCTTCCCGTTGTGATCGCGCGCCGAGACGCCGATCGCCCCCGAGACCAGGGTGTAGAGCGCATCCCCCCGCGCGCCCTGCTCGAACAGCGTGTGGCCGGCCGGGACGGCGAGCGGCACCATGCGGGCGCGCACCGCCTCGATCGCGGCCGCGTCGAGCCCCGCGAGAAAAGGGATCAGGGGCGTGCTCACGCCGTCACCGCCGGATCAGCCGGATGGCGCGGACCTCCCACCGGGCATCGCCGCATCGTCCCCCGTCCTTCCTCTCGCCCGCCGCCCGTCAAATCATAGTCCACCGGCCGCCCGTCGTGACCGCGTGCGGCATCTGAAACCCGAAACTCTTCGCGCCGCGGACGCCATCCGCTACAGGCGGACGGAAATTGGACCGGGAGGACGGCATGTCGAGGGCGGATCGGATCGCGATCGTGACCGGGGCGGGGACGGGCGTCGGCAAGGCCGCCGCCCTGGCGCTCGCCGGCGGTGGCTGGACCGTCGTGCTCTCCGGCCGCCGGCCGGCCCCCCTGGAAGAGGTGGCCGCCCAGATCGGCGATCGGGCGCTGCCGGTGCCGACCGACGTGACCGACCCCGCGTCGATCGCCAATCTCTTCGCCCGCACGCACGCGGCGTTCGGCCGCCTCGACCTCCTCTTCAACAATGCCGGCATCGGTGCACCGGCGGTGCCCCTGGAGGATCTGCCGCTGGAGACGTGGCGACAGGTGGTCGACACCAACCTCACGGCGCTGTTCCTGTGCACGCAGCACGCCTTCCGTCTCATGCGCGACCAGGACCCCCGGGGTGGGCGGATCATCAACAACGGCTCGATATCGGCCCACGCCCCCCGGCCGAACTCGATCGCCTACACGGCGACCAAGCACGCGGTGACCGGCCTGACCAAGGCGACCTCGCTGGACGGGCGCGCCTACGACATCGCCTGCGGCCAGATCGACATCGGCAACGCCGACACGCCTATGGGCGGCAAGATGAAGGCCGGCGTGCGCCAGGCCGACGGGTCGCTCCGCGCCGAGGCGGTGATGGACGCGGACCATGTCGGACAGGCGGTCCTGACGATGGCGAGCCTGCCGCTGGAGACCAACGTGCAGTTCATGACCATCATGGCCACCAAGATGCCGTTCGTCGGACGCGGCTGAAGGCGCGAAGGACGCGGGCATCGCGACGCTCGCCTCCGCCCCATAAGACGCGACAAGAGACGCAACACGAGACGGAGACGGTTGGAGGCGATCCCTCGAACTGAACTCTCTCGCCCTGAAATGACGCGCCACAACCGGCTGGCGCTGCGGAAACCAGTGGCGTTTCCGGCGCCGGCCCCGGGCCCGCCGACGCCTGGCCTCCCCGGGCAGGGGTACGCTGTCCGGCAGGGTCTGCGCGGACCGGCACGGCTCATCCAAAGACCTGCGTTTTGAGCCTCGATGCGCCCGCACGCGATTGACGGCCCGCGCTATAACTCATACAAATCAGGCGCCGAAGAACGGCTGGGCTCAAATCCGGTCGCCGTGGGGAGAAGACAAGCGCCCGGCGCGCCGACTTCGATCAGACTGACCTCAAGCTGCTGGCACCTGCTAAGTAAAAAGCACATGCCGTCTCGCATAGTTAATAATAAAAACGCGTCGATTGTCGATGTCATGGCAAATAGCCCCTTTCAGATGCGCAACGACAACAGCTATTGATGGCTTTTAACCTAGCAATAGCGAAATCATCGATCCTTTGATCCGGATCGGGATCTGTGTGATCGTCCGGATTTCTAGAACAAGAACGGCGGGGGGATTATGTTCGGCAAGCACACGATTCGGAAATTTTTCTTCGGAGCTGCCCTCTTGAGCGGCTTGGCCGCACCGCCCGCGCAGGCGGCGGGCGGTGATCCGATCGGTGTGGCCATGCCCACGAAGTCGTCCCAGCGCTGGATCGACGACGGCAACAACATCGTGAAGCTGCTCAAGGCCAAGGGCTACAAGCCGGACCTGCAATACGCCGACGACGACATCCCGACCCAGCTCGCGCAGATCGAGAACATGCTGACCAAGGGCGTGAAAGTCCTGGTCATCGCCTCGATCGACGGCACGACGCTCAGTGATGTACTGGCGAAGGCAGCGGAGCGCGGCGTGAAGGTCATCGCCTACGACCGCCTCATCAAGGGAACAGCGAACGTCGATTACTACGCCACGTTCGACAACTACAAGGTCGGCGTGCAGCAGGCGACCTCGATCGTCGATGGGCTCGGGCTGAAGGACGGGAAGGGGCCGTTCAACATCGAGCTGTTCGGCGGCTCACCCGACGACAATAACGCCTACTTTTTCTACGACGGCGCGCTGTCGGTGCTGCAGCCCTACCTCGACGCCAGGACGCTGGTGGTGCGCTCGGGCCAGTTCGGCATGGACAAGGTCTCGACCCTGCGCTGGGACGGGGCGACCGCCCAGGCCCGCATGGATAACCTGCTCTCGGCCTATTACGGCACCGCGCATCTCGATGCCGTGCTCTCACCCTATGACGGCATCTCCACCGCTATCATCTCGTCGGTGAAGAGCGTCGGCTACGGCTCGGGCACCATGAAGCTCCCCGTGGTCAGCGGCCAGGATGCCGAGCTGCAATCGGTCAAGTCGATCATCGCGGGCGAGCAGACGGCGACGATCTTCAAGGATACGCGCGAGCTGGCCAAGGTGACGGTGGCGATGATCGACGCCATCGAGGGTGGCCGGCAGCCCGAGATCAACGACTCGAAGACCTACAACAACGGCAAGAAGGTCGTGCCGTCCTACCTGCTGACGCCGGTGATCGTCACCAAGGCCAACTGGAAGGCGGCGCTGGTCGACACGGGCTACTACACCCTCGACCAGCTCAAGTGACCGCTGCCGGGCTGCGGCCCGGCCCCCTCCGACCCGCGCCCGCCCGCCGGCGCGGGTTTCGACCGTGACGACCGAGCCGAAGAGCGCGCATGCAGCCCGTCCTCGAAATGCGGGGCATCTCCAAGACGTTTCCCGGCGTCAGGGCCCTCAACGACGTCAACCTCACGGTCGAACCCGCCGAGATCCACGCCCTGGTGGGCGAGAACGGCGCCGGCAAGTCGACGCTGATGAAGGTCCTGAGCGGCGTCTACCCGCACGGCTCCTACGAGGGCGAGATCACCTACGAGGGCCGACCCGGGCACTTCCGCGACATCTCCGACAGCGAGCGCCTCGGCATCGTCATCATCCATCAGGAACTCGCTCTGGTCCCCTACCTGTCCATCGCCGAGAACATCTTCCTCGGCAACGAGCCCGCACGCTTCGGAATCATCGACCAGAACCGGGTCTACGCCCGCGCCCGCGAGCTGATGGCGCTGGTGGGGCTCGACGAGGATCCCGACACGCTGGTGACCCATCTCGGCGTCGGCCAGCAGCAACTCGTGGAGATCGCCAAGGCGCTCTCCAAGAAGGTCAGGCTGCTCATCCTCGACGAGCCGACCGCGAGCCTCAGCGAGACCGACAGCGAGGCGCTGCTGCGCCTGCTGCGCCGCTTCAGGGCGCAGGGCATCGCCTCGATCCTGATCTCGCACAAGCTGAACGAGATTTCCCAGGTGGCTGACCGGATCACCGTCCTGCGCGACGGCACCACCGTCGAGACGCTCGACTGCCGGAAAGCGGCGATCGACGAGGACCGCATCATCCGCGGCATGGTCGGCCGCACGATGGCGAATCGCTACCCCGTCCGCGAGCCGCGGATCGGCGACCTGCTCCTCGAGGTGCGCGACTGGACGGTGCGCCACTCGGTCCATGCGGACCGGGTGATGGTGCACAACGTCAGCCTGAACCTGCGCAAGGGCGAGATCGTGGGGATCGCCGGCCTCATGGGATCCGGCCGGACCGAACTCGCCATGAGCCTGTTCGGCCGGTCCTACGGCCAGGGCATCGGCGGCAGCGTCCGCATCGACGGTGTCGACGTCGACGTCTCCTCCATCGACCGGGCCATCGCGGCGGGCATCGCCTACGTCACCGAGGACCGCAAGCAACTGGGCCTGATCCTCGGCGAGGACATCGCCAAGAACACGACCCTGGCGAACCTGCCTGGCGTGTCCACCGCCACGGTGATCGACACCGACGCGGAGCACCGCATCGCCAGCGACTACCGCACCAAGATGCGCATCCGCTCCTTCGGGGTGGCGCAGCAGACCGTGAACCTCTCGGGCGGCAACCAGCAGAAGGTCGTGCTGAGCAAGTGGCTGTTCACCGGCCCCAAGGTGCTGATCCTCGACGAGCCGACTCGTGGCATCGACGTGGGCGCCAAGTACGAGATCTACAGCATCATCAATGAGTTGGCCGACGGTGGCCGGGGCGTGCTGGTGATCTCCTCCGAGATGCCCGAACTCCTCGGCCTCTGCGACCGGATCTACGTGATGAACGAGGGGCGCTTCGTGGGCGAGTTCCCGCGCGCCGACGCGAGCCAGGAAGCGATCATGCGCGCGATCATGCGCTCCAAGGACGTGAACGGATGACCGACATCTCTGTGAGCAAGCCCATGATGTCCCCGACCGAGATCCTGCCCGGCGCCCAGGCCGGTGGCGAGCCGCAGGCGCGACGGGGGACCTTCAAGACAGCGCAGCTGCGCGAATACGGGCTCGTCTTCGCGCTGGCGGTCATCACCGTGTTCTTCGAGTACGCGACCGGCGGGGTGCTGTTCCAGCCGCTGAACCTCACCAACCTGATCCTGCAGAACAGTTACGTCGTCGTGATGGCGCTGGGCATGCTGCTGGTCATCGTGGCCGGCCATATCGACCTGTCGATCGGATCAGTGGTTGGCTTCGTGGGTGCGCTCGCGGCGCTGCTCATGGTGCGCTTCGGGTTCGATCCGCTGACCGCCACGGTCGTGTGCCTCGCGGTAGGCGCGGCCATCGGCGGGTTGCAGGGCTACTTCGTGGCTTACCTCGCCATCCCGAGCTTCATCGTCACCTTGGCGGGCATGCTGGTCTTCCGTGGGCTGACGCTGGCGCTCCTCCAAGGCGCCTCGATCGGCCCCTTCCCGGAGGTGTTCCAGCTCCTCGCCAAGGGCTTCCTCACGAACTTCGCCGGCCCCTGGACGGCCCTCCTGAGCGCCTCCCTGCTCACGGCGATCCTGGTCGGCCTGAATTGGCGGCGCCGGCAGGTGCGGCTCAGGAACGGCGGCCCGGCCGATCCCCTTGCGACCTTCATCATCCGCAACGGCGTGACCGCGATCGTGATCCTCGCCTTCGCCTACCAGATGAGCGCCTATCGCGGCCTGCCCAACGTCCTGCTCGTGATGTTCGTGCTGGTGATGCTCTACCGATTCGTCACCACCCGGACGACGACCGGGCGGCGGATCTACGCGCTGGGCGGGAACATCAAGGCCGCGCGGCTCTCCGGGATCAAGACCGAGCGGCTGACCTTCCTGACCTTCGCCAACATGGGCGCGCTGGCGGGGCTGGCGGGCATGATCTTCGCGGCGCGGCTCAACACCGCGAACCCGAAGGCCGGGGTCGGATTCGAGCTCGACGTGATCGCGGCCTGCTTCATCGGGGGTGCGTCGGCGGCCGGCGGCATCGGCAAGGTCTCGGGCGTCGTGATCGGCGCGTTCATCATCGGCATCATGAACAACGGCATGTCGATCCTGGGGATCGGCGTCGACTATCAGCAGGTGATCAAGGGCGTCGTCCTGTTGGCCGCCGTCTGCCTGGACGTCCACAACAAGAACAACCGGCACTGATCGGGGCTGGAGCGGACGGCGACGCGTCCGATCGCCGGGCACCTCCTCCAGTTGCCGCAGGCGATGCAGTCGCGAGCCGGCGACCCCGGGGCGGCAAAGGTGCCGGACGCCGTTTCTCCCGACCGATCGCGGCGGTGGGGCCGTCGACGAGGCCACGATCGCGGCAGAGATCGGCGCACGGAATCCCAGCGTTTCCCGCTGAAGACATCGGTGGCTCCAACCAATCCGTCCTTGCGAGCGGAACGAAGCGATCCACGCGGCGCCAAACCACTCGAGGTCGCGCTGCGCGGGTCGCTTGGCTTCGCTCGCGATGACCGTGGGAGACGCCTTGACCGAAGCGTTCAACCGGCAACCGTATCAGCCAGGCTCAATCACTCAGGACGCGGCCGGGTGTTCCCGACGGCGGATCAACGAGCCGACCGCCGAAGCCGACAGACGGGATTCCGGGCTGCGAACAGGCAAGCCCCGCCATCCGGCTTCGCCCGAACCGTTCGGAGACAACGGCCCGGTCAATGGCCGAGGTCGTGCCCGAATGAGCCGGCGTCAGGTCTTGCGCGCGACCGTGAATCGGGCGGCATCCCGCAGGATCCGGGCGCCCTCTCCCCAGGACGAGACCGCGTCCTCGCAAACGCCGACGAGGCGGTCGCACTCGGCCCGGGCGCCGTCGATGCCGAGGCGGTCGACCAGCGTCGCCTTGCCGGCATCCTTGTCCTTGCCGGTGGCCTTTCCCATTGCTTCGGGCGAGGCTTCCCGGTCGAGGATGTCGTCTGCGATCTGGAAGGCCTGCCCCAGAGCGAGGCCGTAGCGCAGCAGGTTCGCCCGCTGGCCCTCGTCGGCACCGCCCACGATCGCGCCGGCCTCCACCGAGAAGGCCAGGATGGCACCGGTCTTCATCGCCTGCATCCGCAGGGTGTCGTCCACGTCCATGTTGGCCGCGCCGAAGCGTCCCTCGGCGGTGAGGTCGAGGAGCTGGCCGCCGACCATCCCGCCGAGGCCGGAGGCGCGGGCGAGACCGAGCACGAGGTCGGCGCGAATCCGAGGATCCGGCTGCCAGGCCGGATCGGCCACGATCTCGAAGGCCAGCGTCTGGAGGGCGTCGCCGACCAGGATCGCGGTCGCCTCGTCGTAGGCCTTGTGCACGGTCGGCTTGCCGCGGCGCATGTCGTCGTCGTCCATGGCGGGCAGGTCGTCGTGGACGAGGCTGTAGCAGTGGACCAGCTCGACACCCGCGCCCGCCGCCAGGGCGGCGGCCTCGGAGCCGCCGAGCATCCGGGCGGTCTCGATCGCGAGGAACGGGCGCAGGCGCTTGCCGCCGCCGAGCACCGCGTGGCGCATCGCTTCCATGAGGCGCGGCGGCCGGTCGATTTCGCCGGGGCCGATCGTCGGGCCGAGGCGCTCGACCAGGAAGGTTTCCACCGTCCCGGCGACTTCCGTCAACCTGTGGGTAAAATCGACGGCGGGCTGGCCTGGCTTGACCGAACCGGTCGGTGCCTGCGTTGAGGGGGTCGGGGTCATCGGGCTTACGTCCGGTCCTGGCCTTGCGGAAACCAATCGATCGTCAGTTGCACGGGAACGAGATCACGGTGGCCGGGGCAGGACGCAGGCGCGAGGCGGCGGGACGCGACCTTCCGCTCGCGCGCCCGCGGCGCTCCCGCTTTGTCCGCCGGATCGTCGGGGGGCTGTTTCTGCTCCCCGCCATCGGGTTCGTCGTCGCTCTGACGCTGGCGCTCGTCTATAGCGCGGTGATGCCGCCGTCGACCCTGATGCTCGGGCGGTGGTTGACACTCCAGCCGGTGAGCCGGGATCCCGTGCCGCTGTCCGCCATCGCGCCGACCCTGTCGCAGGCGGTGATCGCCTCGGAGGATCAGCGCTTCTGCCTGGACCACGGCGTCGATTTCGGCGCGATCCGTGACGTTGTGGAGGACGACGATTCGCCGAGCCGCGGCGCCTCCACGCTCGCCATGCAGACCGTGAAGAACGTCTTCTTGTGGCCGGGGCGCTCGTACATCCGCAAGGCCATCGAGATCCCCCTGGCGCTGGCGCTCGACACGCTCTGGGGCAAGCGCCGCATGATGGAGATCTACCTCAACGTCGCCGAGTGGGGCGACGGGATCTACGGCGCGCAGGCCGCGAGCCGGCATTGGTTCGGCAAGGATGCGAGCCGTCTGACCTCCGGGGAGGCGGCGCTGCTGGCCGCCGTCCTGCCGAACCCGATCACCCGCAGCGCCGGCCGCCCCTCCCCGGGGGTCAGACGCCGTGCCGCGCGGATCCAGGCCATGATGGGCCGGATCGAGGGGCTCACCGGCTGCCTGCGGCGGTAGCAGGCGCCGGACCGCCTCTGTAAGACGAGCGGGAGAAGCGCGACACCCGGGACCGACATACGATGAGCGACGCCGTCTACGACCTGACCCTGGAGCGCATCGCCCTCATCCGCCGGATGGTCGTCGCCTGGGGCGGCGCCGAGCCGGGCGCGCCGACGATTCACCCGGAAGCGCCCTATGGCAGCCTCGACCGCGACGGCGACATCGCCAACGTGACCGGCGACGACGAGGGGGCGGAGGAGGAGCACCGGGCGCTCGAGGACGGTCTCGCCGTGTTCGTGCAGAACGCGCAGCTCAAGCCCGGCCGGTACCAGTATCACAACGCTCTGGCGAAGCTCGATCCGGGCGCGGTCGGCGATGTCTTCCGGGACGCCGAGACCGGCGAGACGCCCGAGCACATCACCTTCGCGGTGACACCGGAGCACCTCGCGCTGATTCCGCGGCTCAGCTTCGGCTGGGATGCGGCGCAGGGCGTGCCGCGGGTGGATCCGCAGCGGCCGTATGGTGGCGACGGTTCCTATATCGCTGCCATGAAGCGGCACCTCGCCGCCGTCCCGCAGGCGGCGGCGAACGATGACGAGGATGCCGAGACCCGCCTCGTCCGGCTTCACCGGGAATCGCAGCCGGCCTTGCAGATCTTCCTGCGCTATGCCGACCTCGGGCCGGGCGACTTCCGGCTTTCCGGCGGAGGTTGGGGACCCGCCTGACGCCACCGCGGGGTCGACGGACTCGGATCGGCAGCGGCTCCCGCGTCTGGCCGGCGCGCCTGTTCGTCGGCATGCGCCGAGCGAACCCCGGGGGCAGCGGCACGCTCGGGAGCGTGCCGCGAACCGGATGGCTTCGCTCCGCCCGCAGGGACGATGGCGCTGTCGATCGGCCGGAGATCAGCCCTCGCGCTTCCTGCGCTGCGCCAGGGTCCGCAGCCGGAGGGCGTTGAGCTTGATGAAGCCCGCCGCGTCGCGGTGGTCGTAGGCGACTGCCCCTTCCTCGAAGGTCACGAGATCCTGGTCGTAGAGCGAGTGCGGGCTCTCGCGACCGATCACGTGGACGCCGCCCTTGTAGAGCTTCAGCCGCACGGTGCCGGTGACCTTCTCCTGGCTCTTGTCGATCAGCGCCTGGATCATCTCGCGCTCCGGCGAGAACCAGAAGCCGTTGTAGATCAGCTCCGCGTATTGCGGCATCAGCTGGTCCTTGAGGTGGGCGGCGCCCCGGTCCAGCGTGATCGACTCGATGGCCCGGTGCGCCGGCAGCAGGATCGTGCCGCCGGGCGTCTCGTACATGCCGCGGCTCTTCATGCCGACGAAGCGGTTCTCCACGAGGTCCAGGCGCCCGATGCCGTTGGCGCGGCCGAGCTCGTTGAGCTTGGCCAAAAGGCTCGCGGGCGACAGCGCCTCGCCGTCGATCGAGACGGCGTCGCCGCGCTCGAAGCCGATCGTGACGATCGTCGGCTGGTCGGGCGCCTCCTCGGGGGAGAGGGTGCGCGAGTAGACGTAGTCCGGCACCTCGACGGCCGGATCCTCAAGCACCTTGCCCTCCGAGGAGGCGTGCAGGAGGTTGGCGTCCACCGAGAACGGGCTCTCGCCGCGCTTGTCCTTGGCGATCGGGATCTGGTGCTGCTCGGCGAAGGCGATGAGCTGCTCGCGGGACCGCAGGTCCCATTCGCGCCAGGGGGCGATCACCGTCACGTCGGGCTTCAGGGCGTAGTAGCCGAGCTCGAACCGGACCTGATCGTTGCCCTTGCCGGTGGCGCCGTGGCAGACCGCGTCGGCCCCGACCCTCTCGGCGATCTCGATCTGCTTCTTGGCGATCAGCGGCCGCGCGATCGAGGTGCCGAGCAGGTAGACACCCTCGTAGACGGCGTTCGCCCGGAACATCGGGAAGACGTAGTCGCGGACGAATTCCTCGCGCAGGTCCTCGATGAAGATGTTCTCGGGCCTGATGCCGAGGAGTTCCGCCTTGCGCCGGGCGGGCTCCAGCTCCTCGCCCTGGCCGAGATCGGCCGTGAAGGTCACCACTTCACAGCCGTAGGTTGTCTGCAGCCACTTCAGGATGATCGACGTGTCGAGGCCGCCGGAATAGGCCAGCACGACCTTCTTCACGGGGCTCTTGGCTGGGACGGACATGCTCATTCCGGGACTGGGCGAGGGATCTGGCGCTGCGTCTGCGGCTTATCGCGGGTGTCACCGACCTGCAACCGGCGCGCCATCTCGTGCGTAGGCCGTTGCCGGAGGATCGGCCGCGTTTCGCCTCACGGCGGCCTTGCGGCCGTGCGTAAGTTGGCCCGGGCGTTGCCAGTCGTCATCGCCGCGAGCGTGTATCGGAGAAGCGAAGTCTATGGCGCGCCAGCCAATTTTGGAGTTCTGGTACGAATTCGCCTCCACGTATTCGTACCTTGCGGCGATGCGCGTCGAGGCAGCCGCCGCGGAGGCCGGCGTCGCTATTCGCTGGCGGCCGTTCCTCGTGGGCCCGCTCTTCGCCTCGCAGGGCTGGACGACCTCGCCGTTCAACCTCTACCCGGCCAAGGGCAAGAACATGTGGCGGGACGTGGAGCGCGAGGCGGCGCGCCTCGACCTGCCGCCGCTGACCCGACCCGCCCAGTTCCCCCAGAACAGCCTCAGCGCCGTGCGCGTCGCCGTCTACGGCCAGGACCAGGACTGGCTCGTGCCGTTCACCAAGGCGGTGTTCCGCGCGAGCTTCGCCGAGGGGCGTTCGATCGCGGAGCCGACGGCGGTCGCCGAGATCCTCGATTCGCTCGGCCTCGACGGGACCCAGACCGTGCGCGCCGCCGCCGCCGAGTCCAACAAAACCAAGCTGCGGGTCTGCGTCGAGGAGGCGCGCTCGCGCGGGATCTACGGCGCGCCGACCTTCCTGGCCGATGACGGCGAGCTGTTCTGGGGCAACGACCGGTTGGAACTGGCCCTGGCCTGGGCCACCGGCGACCGGCCGAAGGGGCTCAAATAGGATCCGGTTTAGGATCCCGTTCATCCCGGTTCGCCATCAAACCGACTCGACCCCCTGGTTCCGGTCAGGCTCCGCTTCGGTGCGGCCGGAGCGGGACAGCGATGCCCCGGACGAGCCCCATGCCCATTTCCCGACGCCTTCTCGTCACCGCCGGCGCTCTGCTGGGTACGGGGATCGGCCGCGCAGCCGCGCAATCCTACGGCCAGCGCGTCGCGGTCACCGGCGACGACGGCAAGGCGGTGGCGAACTCGATGCTGCCCGGCGAGATCACCGGGCAGATCCCGGCCCTGCGCGGCGTCACCTATGTCGGCCCTCGGGACGCTGGAGCCACGCTCTACGAGTTCTTCGACTTCAACTGCCCGTACTGCCGGAAGGCCGCCGCCGACGTCGTCGCCCTCCACGACAGCGACGCGGAGCTGCGCATCGGGCTTGTCCACAACCCGATCCTGTCGCCTCAATCGGCACAGGCCGCCAAGGTGATGCTGGCCGTGCAGCGCAGGCTCGGCTCCGACGCCGCGTGGCGCTTCTATCAGACGCTCCTCGGCAAGCCCGGCCGGATCGACGGGCCAGGGGCGCTGGCCGCCGCGGCCGCGATGGGGATCCCGCAGGCGGAGGTGGAGGAGATCGCCGACAGCGAGGAGGTCCGCGCGGCGTTGAAGAGCCAGATGCGGATGGCCGCCGATCTCGGGCTCTACGCCACGCCCTCCTACGTTCTCGGCAACAGCGGTATCCTCGGCCATCCGGGCGCCCGTGCCATGGCGAAGATGATCGCCAGCGTGCGGCGCTGCGACCGGCTCGCCTGCTGAGTCCTGTCCCGCGTCACACTTCCGCCGTCCTGGCGCGCAGCGAGGCGCGCCTCGCGTGTTGCGTGCGGCTATGCTGGCATGCTAGGCGGTCGCCGCGCCGCGAGGGCAGTTCTCGACCCTGCCCGCTGCCGGCGCGATCCCACGTCCCGAACGGTCTCGCACCGCGCTCCCGCTGGAGCGCTTGGAGCGGGCGGGCAACCAGAGAAGAGAGCGACGGGTGGCGCAGAACGGTTCCGAGGCTGGTCCCCTGGTCGCAGGCGTGGCGGGCCGGTACGCTTCCGCCCTATTCGAGCTCGCGCGCGACGAGCGCCAGGTCGACGCGGTCGCCGAAGCCCTCAATCAATTCGACACGCTGCTGAAGGAGAGCGCGGACCTGCGCCGCCTCGTCCGCAGCCCGGTCTTCAGCGCCGAGGAGCAGGCGGCCGCCGTCGGCGCCGTGCTCGACAAGGCGGGGATCGGCGGCTTGGCGGGCAACTTCATCCGCCTCGCAGCCTCGAACCGTCGCCTCTTCGCCCTGCCCGACATGATCGCCGCGTTCCGGACCCTGGTCCAGGATTCGAAGGGCATCGTCCGCGCCGAGGTGCGGGTCGCCGAGAAGCCCTCTGACACGGTGATCGAGGAGATGAAGGCGTCCCTGCGCGACATCGCCAAGGCCGACGTGGACCTCGACCTCGTCGTCGACCCGAGCCTGATCGGCGGCCTCGTCGTGAAGATGGGCTCGCGCATGGTCGACGCCTCGCTCAAGACCAAGCTCAACGGTATCCGCCTCGCGATGCGGGCCGCGCGGTAAGCGCCCCCATCCGACCCGAACACGCATAGACGCATCAGCGACAGAGGCCCGAGTATGGACATCCGCGCCGCCGAGATCTCCGCGATCCTGAAAGAGCAGATCAAGAACTTCGGCGAGGAGGCCGAGGTCACCGAGGTCGGGCAGGTCCTGTCCGTCGGTGACGGCATCGCCCGCGCCTACGGCCTCGACAACGTCCAGGCCGGCGAGATGGTCGAGTTCGAGTCGGGCGTGCGCGGCATGGCCCTGAACCTCGAGCAGGACAACGTCGGCATCGTGATCTTCGGCTCGGACCGCGAGATCAAGGAAGGCCAGACCGTCAAGCGCACGGGCGCCATCGTGGACGTGCCGGTCGGCAAGGGTCTGCTCGGCCGCGTCGTCGACGCGCTGGGCAACCCGATCGACGGCAAGGGCCCGATCCAGTCGACCGAGCGTCGCCGCGTCGACGTCAAGGCGCCGGGCATCATCCCGCGCAAGTCGGTGCACGAGCCGATGGCCACGGGCCTCAAGGCGATCGACGCCCTGATCCCGGTGGGCCGCGGCCAGCGCGAGCTGATCATCGGCGATCGCCAGACCGGCAAGACCGCCATCGCCCTCGACACGATCCTGAACCAGAAGCCGGGCCACGCCGCGGGCGGTGACGAGAAGGCCAAGCTCTACTGCATCTATGTCGCCATCGGCCAGAAGCGCTCGACGGTGGCCCAGTTCGTGAAGGTCCTGGAGGACCAGGGCGCCCTGGAATACTCCATCGTCATCGCCGCGACGGCGTCCGACGCGGCCCCGATGCAGTTCATCGCGCCCTTCGCCGGCTGCGCCATGGGCGAGTACTTCCGCGACAACGGCATGCACGCCGTGATCGTGTACGACGATCTCTCCAAGCAGGCCGTGGCCTACCGCCAGATGTCGCTGCTGCTGCGCCGTCCGCCGGGCCGCGAGGCTTACCCGGGCGACGTGTTCTACCTCCACAGCCGGCTTTTGGAGCGCGCCGCCAAGATGGGCGACGCCGCCGGCAACGGCTCGCTGACCGCGCTTCCGGTCATCGAGACCCAGGCCAACGACGTCTCGGCCTACATCCCGACCAACGTGATCTCCATCACCGACGGTCAGATCTTCCTCGAGACCGACCTGTTCTACCAGGGCATCCGCCCGGCGGTGAACGTCGGCCTCTCGGTGTCGCGCGTGGGCTCCTCGGCCCAGACCAAGGCGATGAAGAAGGTCGCCGGCAAGATCAAGGGCGAGCTCGCGCAGTATCGCGAGATGGCGGCCTTCGCGCAGTTCGGATCCGATCTCGACGCCTCGACCCAGCAGCTGCTGAACCGCGGCTCGCGTCTGACCGAGCTCCTGAAGCAGCCGCAGTTCTCGCCGCTGAAGATGGAAGAGCAGGTCGCGGTGATCTACGCCGGCGTGAACGGCTACCTTGACAAGATGCCGGTCAGCAAGGTCCGTCCGTTCGAGGACGCGCTGCTCAGCACCCTGCGCTCCAAGCACAAGGACCTGCTCGACGCGATCGCCGCCTCCAAGGACCTGTCGGACGAGAACGCCGGCAAGCTGAAGAGCGTCGTCGAGAGCGTCGCCAAGTCGATCGCCTAAGGCGCCGCCCCTCCCCCTTGCGGGGAGGGGTTAGGGGTGGGGGGGATGCAGGAGGCACCGTGCCGCTCCATCCTGAACCACCCCCACCTCCGGCTCCTCCCCACAAGGGGGAGGAGAGGCCCTTTCAAATGGACCTGGACCTCACCCGATGGCGAGCTTGAAGGACCTGCGCAACCGCATCACCTCGGTGAAGGCGACGCAGAAGATCACCAAGGCCATGCAGATGGTCGCGGCCGCCAAGCTGCGCCGGGCGCAGATGGCCGCCGAGGCCGGGCGCCCCTACGCCGAGAAGATGTCCGCGGTGCTCGGCAACCTCGCGGGCAACCTCGTGGGGGGCGTCGGTGCCCCGAAGCTCCTGTCCGGCACGGGCTCGGAGCAGACGCATCTGCTGGTCGTCTGCACCGGCGATCGTGGTCTCGCCGGCGCGTTCAACTCGTCGATCGTCCGCCTCGCGATCCGTGAGTATGCCCAGAAGCTGACCGCCGAGGGCAAGACCCTCAAGATCATGACGGTCGGCAAGAAGGGTCTCGACATGCTGCGGCGGCAGTATCGCGACCAGATCGTCGAGAGCATGGACATCCGCGGCAACCGGCCGGTGGATTACGAGTTCGCCGCCGAGATCGCCGACAAGATCCTCACCCGCTTCGAGGCCGGCGAGTTCGATGTCGCGACCCTGTTCTACTCCGAGTTCCGCTCGGTCATCTCGCAGATCCCGACTGCGCAGCGCCTGATCCCGGCCGAGCTGCCCGAGGCCGACACGAGCGCGAAGGCGACCGCCGGCAACGCGGCCCTGGAATTCGAGCCCTCCGAGGAGGCGATCCTCGAGACGCTGCTGCCGAAGAACCTGACGGTGCAGATCTACCGGGCGCTCCTGGAGAACGCCGCCTCCGAGCAGGGCGCGCGCATGAGCGCCATGGACTCGGCGACCCGCAACGCGGGCGAGATGATCAAGAAGCAGACGCTGATCTACAACCGGACGCGTCAGGCCATGATCACCAAGGAACTCATCGAGATCATCTCGGGTGCGGAAGCCCTCTGAGGCACGCGACCTGACCGCACAGCTTGAAGGGTAGGTTAACGATGGCGAACACCGCACTCCCCGGCACCGGCTCCAACAAGGTCGGCAAGATCACCCAGGTTATCGGCCCCGTGGTCGACGTGCAGTTCGAGGGCCACCTGCCCGAGATCCTGAACGCGCTGGAGACCAAGAACAACGGCGCCCGCCTCGTCCTCGAGGTGGCCCAGCAGCTCGGTGAGAACACCGTCCGCTGCATCGCCATGGACACGTCCGAGGGCTTGACCCGCGGCCAGGAGTGCACCGACACCGGCGAGCCGATCAAGGTTCCGGTGGGCATGAACACGCTCGGCCGCATCATGAACGTCATCGGCGAGCCGATCGACGAGGCCGGCCCGGTCCAGGCCGACACCTTCCGCGCCATCCACCAGCCGGCCCCCTCCTACGCCGAGCAGTCGACCGAGGCGCAGATCCTCGTCACCGGCATCAAGGTGGTGGATCTGCTCGCTCCCTACGCGAAGGGCGGCAAGATCGGCCTGTTCGGCGGCGCCGGCGTCGGCAAGACCGTGCTGATCATGGAGCTGATCAACAACATCGCGAAGGTGCACTCGGGCTACTCGGTCTTCGCCGGCGTGGGTGAGCGCACCCGCGAGGGTAACGACCTCTACCACGAGATGATCGAGTCCAAGGTGAACGTCGATCCGAAGGAGCACGGCTCCGCCGAGGGTTCGAAGTGCGCCCTGGTCTACGGCCAGATGAACGAGTCGCCCGGCGCCCGCTCGCGCGTCGCGCTCACCGGCCTCACCATCGCCGAGCAGTTCCGCGACGACGGCCAGGACGTGCTGTTCTTCGTCGACAACATCTTCCGCTTCACGCAGGCGGGTTCCGAGGTGTCGGCGCTGCTGGGCCGCATCCCGTCGGCGGTGGGCTACCAGCCGACGCTCGCCACCGACATGGGCGCCCTGCAGGAGCGCATCACCACCACCAACAAGGGGTCGATCACCTCGGTGCAGGCCATCTACGTGCCGGCCGACGACCTGACCGACCCGGCGCCCGCCGCCTCGTTCGCCCACCTCGACGCCACGACCGTGCTGTCGCGCTCGATCGCCGAGAAGGGCATCTACCCGGCGGTGGATCCGCTGGACTCGACCTCGCGCATGCTGTCGCCGGCCATCCTCGGCGAGGAGCACTACGACGTCGCCCGCCGCGTCCAGCAGACCCTGCAGCGCTACAAGGCGCTCCAGGACATCATCGCGATCCTGGGCATGGACGAGCTGTCCGAGGAGGACAAGCTGACCGTGGCGCGCGCCCGCAAGATCGAGCGCTTCTTCTCGCAGCCGTTCTCGGTGGCCGAGGTGTTCACCGGCTCGCCGGGCAAGCAGGTCGCCCTCGAGGACACCATCAAGGGCTTCAAGGGCCTGGTGAACGGCGACTACGACGACCTCCCCGAGGCCGCCTTCTACATGGTCGGCACCATCGAGGAGGCCCAGGAGAAGGCCAAGAAGCTGAAGGCGGCGTAAGGCTGCCCACTCCCCTCCCCGCTGATCTCAGGCCTGCCTGAGATCAGAATTGGATTTTCCTAGATTGGGCAAGCCCGATCTAGGTGGGGAGGGGCCGGGGGTGGGGGTGGTGCAGGATCGAGCGATCCAGTGCCTCCCGCACCACCCCCACCTCCACCTCCTCCCCGCAAGGGGGAGGAGAGCGTGTCGCGGATCCGGAATCGTCCTGAGATGGCCACCTTCCACTTCGATTTCGTCGGCCCCGAGCGGACGCTGTATTCCGGCGAGGTGACCGCCGTTCAGCTGCCCGGCACCGAGGGCGAGATGACCGTGATGCCGGGCCACGCGCCCGTGCTGACCTCTCTGCGCGTCGGCGTCATCGTGGTCACCGAGAGCCAGGGCAGCGGCAAGCGGATCTATGTCCGCGGCGGCTTCGCCGATATCGGGCCGACGGCCGTCACCGTGCTGGCCGAGCGCGCCGCCCCGATCGAGGAGCTGACGCACGAATCCCTCGACCGGGACATCGAGGCCGTCGAGATGCAGCGCGACGCCACCGAGGACCTGCAGAAGCGCGAGGAGCTGAACGGCCAGATCGTCCAGCTGCAGGAAACCAAGGCGCTCCTGAAGCTCTGAGCGAGGGCGCATTCCGCCGGAGTCGACGCCGGTTCGCGCCAGAGCCCGCGTCGCAACAGGGGCTCTAGGTCTCGCGGGCGCCCTCCAGCGCCCGCTCCAGCAATTCGGCCCGTACGTGGCTCCCCATTGGGCAGCCGCGCGCCAGCCAGTCTTTCCGGGCCGCCGCCAGGCCGCGGCCGATCGCGGGTCCGGGCGCGACGCCGGCGGCGACCAGATCCGCGCCGGCCAGCGGAAAGACCGGCGCACCGCCCTCCCCGCCCAGATCCGCGAGTGCCCGGCACCCTTCGTCCGTGACCGTGGGCCGCGGCTCGCCCGACAGGATCAGCAGCGTTTCCCGCAGGAGCGCGTCCCCGTGCTCGGCCGCCAGGCTCCGCGCGTCGGTGCCTCGGATCTCTACGCGGCCGTGCAGGGATGCCAGGGCCTGCGCGTAGCCGATCAGCCGCCCGTGCTCCTGTTTCGAGAGGCGCAGTCGCTCCCGCAGGCGGTCCGCGTCCGGGGGACTTCCGACGGCGAGGGCCGCGAGCCGCATCACGGGTGACAGCGACGCCGCGGCGGCCCGCTCCAGCCGGCCGTGTTCGCCGACGCCCCCCGTAATCCGCTGGAGCAGCCCGGTCGCGCCCAGCGTCGCGACCATGGCCGGACCGCCCTCGGCGGCCAGGAGCTTCAAAAACTCCGCCCGCACCCGTTCCCGCGACAGGCGGTCCAGGGCATCCCGCGCCGCCACGCAGGCGGCGAGCGCCGCGGCATCCGGCGCCCCGGTCCCGAAGCGCGCGTGGAAGCGGAAGAACCGGAGGATCCGCAGTGCGTCCTCGCGGATGCGCGTGGCCGGGTCGCCAATGAAGCGGACGCGCCCCGCTTCCAGGTCGACGAGGCCGCCGACCGTATCGTGCAGGACGCCGTCGGCCCCGAGCGACAGCGCGTTGACGGTGAAGTCGCGCCGCTCGGCGTCCCGGGCGAAATCGCTGCCGAACCGCACGACCGCATGGCGGCCGTCCGTCTCGACATCCTCGCGCAGGGTCGTGACCTCGATCGGCCCGTCCTCGGTCACCAGGGTGACGGTGCCGTGCTCGATGCCGGTCGGCACCGCCTTCAGACGAGGCGTCCGACCGGCTTGCGCCATCACCGCGTCGGGCAGCAGCGTGGTCGCCAGATCGATATCGGCGGACGGCGTTCCGAGCAGCGCGTCGCGCACGCAGCCTCCGACGAGGCGGGTCTCGGCGCCGGGAAGGGCGAGGGCGGCGAGCGCCCGCCGCACGCCGGGACGCTCCAGAAGGGCCGACAGACCTGCGCGGGCGAGGGAACGCCTCACCGGAAGCCTCCCGGAACCAGACGGCCATTCTCCATGTGGGTTGGGACGTAGCCGCCGGCCCGGCGCTCCGAGAACAGGCCCTCGTAGACGAGCGTGCCGATGACCACCGCCAAGCCGGCGAGGACGAGCCGCCAGAGATGGGCATCCCAGTGGACGCGCCGCAGCGGATTTCGGCCGACAAGCACGAGGTAGACCACGAACAGGGCGAAGGGGATGAGGAAGAGGCCGAACTCTTCGAGGACGCGACGCAGCATGGCCCTTCGTAGCCTATCCCGCCGAGCGGCGGACCGCGCCGGGTTCCGGTTCCGGGTAGAGCCTCTCCCGGAGGTTGTTGAGGATCCCGGCGGTCACGCCCCAGATCAGCCGCTCGCCGAACGTCAGGGCATAGAAATACCGGGTCCGGCCCTGCCACGACCGGGAGCGCAGGCGATAGCGGTCCCGGTCCATCAGCACCGCAAGCGGCACCTCGAAAACCTCCGCCACCTCCGTCGGGTTCGGCCGGAAGGTCGCGTCCGGAGCAACGAGGCCGATCACCGGCGTCACCAGGAAGCCGGTGCCCGACAGGTACGGGTCGAGATAGCCCAGGAGGCGCACTGCGGCTGGCGGCAGGCCGATCTCTTCGTGAGCCTCCCGCAGGGCTGCATGGGCGGGACCCGGATCGGACGGGTCGATCTTGCCGCCGGGCAGCGCGACCTGCCCGGAATGGTCGCGCAGATTGGCGGCGCGCTCCGTCAGGATCAGGCTCGGGCCGCCCGCGCGCAGGATCACGGGCGCGAGGACGGCGGCGCGCCGATGCGGCGGCGGCGGGATCACGGCCGAGCCGTCCGGATCGAGGCTGTGGTCGCCGCGGGGATTCGATGTCGGATCGTCCGGTCCCGGCGGATCCGAAGACAGGCCGGAGGCCGCCCGGGCGAGGAAATCGGCGAGCGGGTCGCTCACGCGGCTGCGGCCGGCGCGATGGTATGGAAGACGCCGCCGGCCCACAGGCCCAGACAGGTCTGCCCGTCGACGCTGCGCTCCTCGGCGAGATCCACGAGATCGTAGGTGAGGGCCCGGGTCACCAGGGCCCAGAGGTTGCGGCGCACGTGGAGATATGGCTTCAGCGCGCCGTCCGAGGCCTCCTCGAAGCGCAGGGTGTGCTCGGCGTCGACGCTGACGAGGTCGTCCACGTTCGTGCGGAACGACATGCGCCGGTCCGGACCGGTCCCGTCCACCGCCATCTCCACCGCCACGAAGGCCGCGTCCTCGACGGTGATCCCGACGCTCTCCACCGGGGTGACCAGCACCGTGCGCCCGTCCGGCTCGCGCCGCAGGATGGTGGCGAACAGCTTGACCAGCTTGTCCCGGCGAATCGGCGAGCCGTTGTGGTGCCAAGTCCCATCGGACGCGATCCGGATGTCGATCTCTCCGCAATAGGGCGGGTTCCAGCGCTCGACCGGTGGCGAACCCCGCTTTGGTAGGTCGCCCAGGGCCGCGCTCAGGCGGCTCAAGGTCGGATCGGGGGCGATGTCCTCGTTCATGAGCCTGTAGATAGCACCAGGCGCGCCGGCAGCCATGGCTGCCCGACCGGTTCCGCCGGCACGCCCGCGTCGACACTGTCGCCTCGACCGGTCAGGCCGGCCCGGCGCCCTGGGTGTTCACCGTCAGGGCGTAGAGCGACTGGCTCGCCGCCATGAACAGACGGTTCCGCTTCGGGCCGCCGAAGGTGATGTTGCCGCAAACCTCGGGCAGGCGGATCCGCCCGATCAGCTTACCCTGCGGCGACCAGACCGTGACGCCGTTGTAGCCGACCGCCCTCCCTGCGTTGCTCGATGCCCAGAGATTGCCGTCGACGTCGGCCCGCAGGCCGTCGGGTCCGCACTTGATCCCGTCGACGACGCAATCCGCGAACAGACGCGTGTTCGACAGAGCAGCGCCGCTTCCGACATCGAAGGCGTAGATCTCGCCCTTGCCGCCTGGACCTGTATCGCCAGGTCCCTTGCCGGTGGAGCAAACGTAGAGGATGCGGTGATCCGGCGAGAAGCACAGGCCGTTCGGGTCCGGAACCTGATCGTCGGCGAGCACGCGGTCGATCCGGCCGGACGGGTCGACTCGGTAGACCGCGTTGGACAGCGTCCGACGCTTCAGGACGGTACCGGCCGGCTTCCCCAGCCGCGGGTTCAGATGGCCCTGCGGGTTCGAGGGGCCGCCCGCCTCGTCCGGCAGGCCCTCGTAGAGCTGACCACCGTAGGGCGGATCGGTGAACCAGTACGACCCGTCCGCGTGCTGGACCACATCGTTAGGGGAATTGAGCGGCTTGCCCTCGAAACTGTCAGCCAGCACCGTCGCCGACCCGTCGAGTTCGTAGCGCACCACGCGGCGCGTGGCGTGCTCGCAGGAGAGCTGGCGGCCCTGCCGGTCGAAGCTGTTGCCGTTGGAGTTGTTGCTGGGCGCGCGGAAGACCGAGACGTGCCCGTCATCCTCCAGCCAGCGCAATTGGCGATTGTTGGGGATGTCGCTCCAGACCAGAAAGCGGCCGACGCTGTTCCAGGCGGGCCCCTCGGCCCAGAGGGCCCCGGTCCAGAGGCGGCGGATGGCGCTGTTCGGAACCACGTAGGGCGCGAAGGCCGGGTCCACCGTAATCACGTCGGGATCGGTGAAGTAGGTGGCCGGGGCCGCGCCGGGTCGGAAGTCGCGCGGTGGTGACGTGACCGTGCTGGGCGGCTCCGGCTGCGCCGCGCCGGATCCCGCGCTCGCCAGCACGGCGCTGGCTCCGGCCAGGACGGTGCGACGGGACGGTGTGAGGCTGCCGTTGGCGGATCCCGGCATCTTCGGTTCCCTCAGTCTCATCGATGAACCCCCTCCCAGTGGACACGGTCGCCTCTATCCGGGGAGCCTTGCGCCGGCGTGAGGGCGGCGCGATCAGCCGGGGCGTCGCCGCAGGATCTTCCAGACGCCGTCCGCCGAGGCCAGCAGGCGTGTGCCCTCCCGGACGTCGCCGCGCATGAAGACCAGGGAGCCGGTCCGCTTCACCACCTGCGGGCGAATCTCGATCCAGTCGCCCAGCCGACCGACGTCGATGAACTTCATCTCAAGTTGGATGGTCACGCAATTCGCGCCGTCCGCGGCCCGCATGGCGGTCTCCCCGAGGGCGCGGTCGGCGAAACTCATGAGCATGCCGCCGTGGACGACACCGATCAGGTTGGCGTGCTTCTGGTCGGCCTGGAACGCGTAGGCGCCGTCCGCGGCGCGCAGGTGCAGCGGGCCGACATGGGCGATGAAGCCCTTGTCCTCTACCGGGGACCAGCCCTCGGAGGCGGGATCGAAGCTGCTCGTATCGATGGTCATAAGTCCCGTCCGTGATGTCGAAACTGGAGGATGTGCCGTGACCGGTCAGGTGCCCCGCGGCTTCGCCCGGCGTGTGGGCGCCTCGCTGAGCGGATCCTCCGGCCAGGGGTGGCGGGGATAGCGCCCGCGCATCTCCGCCCGCACCGCCGCCCAGGAGCCGCGCCAGAAGCCCGGCAGATCTCGGGTGATCTGGATCGGGCGCTGCGCGGGCGACAGCAGATGCAGCACGAGCGGCCGTCCGCCGGCCTGCGGGTGACGGTCGAGGCCGAAGAGCTCCTGCACCCGCACGGCAAGCACCGGTTCCTCGGCGCCATAATCCACCGGGACGCGCGAGCCGGTCGGCACTTCGACATGGGTCGGCGCCGCGGCGTCGAGCCGGCCGCGGAGCTGCCAGGGCAAGAGCCCCTGCAGGGCGCCCGCGAGGTCGTCGGCCGTGATCGTCGACAGGGTGGTTCGTCCGTCGAGCGCCGGTGCGAGCCAGTCCGAAGCGGTGGCGGCGAGCGTCTGGTCGGAGAGGTCGGGCCAATCGGCTCCCTCGGCCGCGTGCAGGAACCGCACCCGGGCGCGCCATTGCGACAGGGCGGGCGTCCAGGGAAGGCGGTCGAGGCCGAGAGCCGCGATGCCGGAGGCCAGGATCGCGGCGCTTTCCGGTGTGGCCGGCACCGGTAGGGGACGCGCGCCGAGGTTGATGTTGCCGAGGCGACGGACGGCGCGTGCCCTCAGGGCGGCGACCTGCGGGTCGAAGATGATCTCCGTGCGCGCCGTGATCCGGTCGGCGAACAGCCGCTCGATCGCGTCCGCCTCGATCGCCGCCGCTGCGAGGATCCGGGCATTGCCGGCCGCTCCGGCGAGATCGGCGACCACCAGGAACGTCTCCCGCGCGAGGGGGCTCGCCGGGTCGATCCGGCCGGCCCGGCCGCTCGCCATGACGTACTCGCCGTCCCGGCCCCGGGAGCGGGCGACGCGATCCGGATAGGCGAGCGCCAGGAGCGGTCCAGCCGCCGCCGGCGCGGCCGGCTCGGCCTGCCGGCCTCCGCCCGCGCTGCGCGCCCAGCTTTCGGCCAACCGGCGCATGTCCCCGGCCCGACCGCCCCTCTCGCGGCGAAACCGCTCCAGACGCGCGTCGAGGTCGACGCCGTCGCCGCCGAGCCCGCGCTCGACAAGGACCGCCGCGAGGTCGGCGGCGGCTTGAGCCTGGCCCTGTCCGGCCGCCGCCGTCACCATGCGGGCCAGACGCGGCGGCAGCGGCAGGGCCCGGAGCCGCGCGCCGATCTCCGTCAGGCGGCCGTCCGCGTCGAGCGCCCCGAGGTCGGCCAGCAGGGTGCGGGCCTCGGCCAGAGCCGGCGCTGGCGGAGGATCGAGGAACGCGAGGCTCCGCGGGTCGGCTACGCCCCAGGCGGCGCAGTCGAGGAGCAGCCCGGCGAGGTCCGCCGACAGGATCTCGGGCCGCGTGAACGGTTCGAGGGCGTTGGTTCCGGCCTCGGACCAGAGCCGCCAGCACAGGCCCGGCTCGGTGCGCCCGGCGCGGCCGCGGCGCTGATCCACGGAGGCGCGGGATGCGCGCGCGGTCACGAGCCGGGTCAGGCCGAGGTCGGGCTCGTAGACCGGCACCCGCGCGAGCCCGGAATCGATGACGATCCGCACGCCCTCGATGGTCAGCGAGGTCTCTGCGATGCTGGTGGCGAGCACGACCTTGCGGGTCCCGGCGGGCGCCGGGGCGACGGCGCGATCCTGCTCGGCGGGCGTGAGCGCGCCGTAGAGCGGCGCGAGCTGCACCGCCGGCTCGACGCGCTCGGCCAGGCGTTCGACGGTCCTGCGGATCTCCGCCTGCCCGGGCAGGAAGACCAGGATCGAGCCCGGATCCGACCGGAGGGCGCGGAGCGTGACCTCGGCGACCGAGTCCTCGATCCGCCGGTTGGGGTCGCGCTCCACGTAGCGCGTCTCCACCGGGAATGCCCGGCCCTCGGAGGCCACCACCGGGGCATCGCCCAGGATCCGCGACACGCGGGCGCCGTCGAGGGTCGCCGACATGACCAGGATCCGCAGGTCCTCGCGCAGGCCTCCCTGCGCGTCGAGCGCCAGGGCGAGGCCGAGATCGGCGTCGAGGGAGCGCTCGTGGAATTCGTCGAACAGGACCGCCCCGATGCCGGCGAGTTCCGGATCGTCGAGGATCATCCGGGTGAAGACGCCCTCGGTGACGACCTCGATCCGGGTACGGGCGGAAATCTTCGAGCCGAGCCGCACGCGCAGGCCGACCGTGCCGCCCACCGCCTCGCCCAGCGTCTGCGCCATGCGGGACGCGGCCGCCCGGGCGGCGAGCCGTCGCGGCTCCAGCAGGATGATCTTGCGCCCGTCGAGCCAGGGCGCCTCCAGCAGGTCGAGGGGCACCCGCGTCGTCTTTCCGGCGCCCGGCGGCGCCACCAGGACGGCCGCGTTCCGCCCTGCGAGCGCGCGATGCAGATCGGGGAGCGCCGCCTCGATCGGCAGCGCGGTTGTGGGGCCGGCCATCGCGGCCGCTGATGGCGCGGCGCGGCGCCGAGCGCAACCGTCCCGGCCGCCGTGTGACGCCGTGCGGGAAACGATACCGGTCGATCGGCCCGCCCCCTGGCCGACGCCGCGTGCCGACGCGATGGTACGTCGTGGATACAAAAGACAACCGAGAGGACCCTATGCGACATCCTTGCCGCGTGCTCGCCGTCGCGCTGGCCGCCCTGCCCCTCGCGCTCAGCGCGGCCCGGGCACAGGATCGGCTGCCGACCATCCCGCCGCAGGATTACACGCCGGAGCAGAAGCAGGCGGCCGAGGCGTTCCAGCAGGCGCGCGGGAAGCCGCCCTTCGGACCCTTCGAGCCGCTGATGCACTCGCCCGAGGTGATGAGCCTCGCCCGGTCCATGGGGGACTACCTCCGCTACAAGCCGAAGATCGGCACCACCCTGTCGGAGCTGGTGATCCTGATGACGGCGCGGCGCTGGACCCAGGATTACGAGTGGTACGTCCACGCGCCGATCGCCGAGAAGGCCGGGATCGCACCCGCGATCGTGGCGGCGATCCACGACGGCCGCCGCCCGGCGGCGATGAGCGACGACGAGACGATCGTCTACGACTTCACGGCCGAGCTGCAGGATAACAAGCGCGTCTCGGACGCCACCTTCGCCCGGGCCGAGGCCCGGTTCGGCAAGGCAGGCGTCGTCGATCTGGCGGCCATCTCGGGCTACTACACCTTCCTGGCGATGGAGCTGAACGCAGCGCGCTATGCGATTCCGCAGGACGGCAAGCCGCTGCCGCGGATGCCCGAATGAACGGCCTTATCCACAGTGGTTAGACGGCGAAATCGCCGTTTTCCACAGGCTGGAATGGGGCCAGCCGGGACGATCGGGCACCCGTTGACCGAACGTTAACCAATGTGGCTTGTTCTCTTTTCGTTCACGGGTGGAACGAAGGAGGCCCCGATGCTGACCCAAGCCGCTGCCGCACGCGACGATCAGGCCTGCCCGGTTGAGGCCATCAGCGCCGCCTATCTCGGTTTCGCCGGCGGCGATGCCGGGATCGCGCTGCGTTGCGCCATCGCAGACGCCCTCTCGGACCTGATGGAGGCGGAGCGGCGCACCCGCGAGCGCAGCCGTCTTATCTCCCGCGGCTATGTCCGGGAGATGCCCGACGCGGGGCTGGCGCTCCGAAGCGCGGCCCCGGCGTCATGACGCTGATGCCGCTTCAGGTGCGGCGCCTGGGGAGGACGGGCATTCGGGCCCGTGTATGCCCGAACCTGTGCGGGCAAGCGGATCCACCGTAGCCCGTTCATCGGTGGCGATACGCGGGCCTCCGTCCCAGGGAGGGCGCCCGCCCTGTAGCCCGTCGAGAGGCGATCGATCGGCGCCGGCTCTAGGTGGTGGGCCCGTAGGGCGGACGCGGGATCGCCCGGTGCGCGGCCCGGAGCGCCGCTGACCAGCGCTCGCGCAGGTCGTGGAAGTAGCCCTCTCCGGCCTCGATCCGGTGATTCACCTCCAGCGTCAGCGCGTTCCGGCGCGCCACCGCGATGTCGATCGGCAGGCCGACACCCAGGTTCGACCGCATGGTCGAATCCATCGAGACGAGGCTGACCTTCAGGGCGTCGTAGAGGTCGGTCGTATACTTGACGGCCCGGTCGAGGATCGGCTTGCCGTACTTGTGCTCGCCGATCTGCAGGAACGGCGCGTCCGTGCTGCACTCGATGAAATTCCCCGCCGAGTAGATCAGATACAGCCGCATCTCGCCGGTCCCGATCTGGCCGCCGAACAGCAGCGAGATCGAGAAGCGGATGTTGGCCGCCTCGAACCCGTCCTTCTCGATCGACCGCACCCGGCGGATGGCCCGGCCGATGAGCTGCGCCGCCTGGAACATGGTCGGCGCCTCGACGAGCTTCTGAGACGGCTCGCCGTCCTCCTCGCCGGGCACCCCCTCCTGCAGCAGGCTGAGGACCGACTGGGTGATCGACAGGTTGCCGGCCGAGGCCAGCATCATCACCCGCTCGCCCGGCACGTTGAAATGATGCAGCTTCCGGTAGGTTGAGATGTCGTCGAGCCCCGCATTGGTGCGGGTATCGGCGACCATCACCAGACCGTCCTCGACCAGAACACCGACGCAGTAGGTCATCGTCTTCAGGCTCTCGTGCGGCCGGCGGACCGGTGTCGGAACGATCAGGATTGGGCGGCGGCCCTGCCTTGCTCGACCCGGAGCTTCACGTCCAGTGTCTCGGTGCCGCCGCCGGTGCGGCTGCCGCGGATCGGCGCCGCGCCGAGGTAATCCAGTCCGGTCGCCACGCGGATGTAGTTGTCCGACGGGCTCACGTCGATGCAGGGGTCGAACGCCACCCAGCCGAGATCGGGCACCAGGGCCTCGACCCAGCCGTGCGGCGCCTCGACCTCCGCCTGCCCGTCGTCGCGGGCCCGGTAGCCCGCGACGTAGCGGGATGGGATGCCGATATGGCGGGCGGCGGCGATGAAGACGTGAGCCAGATCCTGGCAGACGCCCGTTCCCGCCGCGAAGGCCTTGGCGGCTGGGACAGCACTGGTGGCGGGCCCCGGCTCGTAGGTGACCGCGCCGTGGACCGCGCCCATCAGACGATGGAGCAGGGCCAGGATCGCGGCGTCCCCGTCCGTGGCGACGCGCTCGGCGAAGGCGTGCAGCTCCGGGCTGGCGGCGCACAGGTCCGTGTCGCGCAGGAAGAACTCGTCCGGCAGGCGCTCCACCGTGCCGCGCACCACGCCGTGGGTGTCGTCGGTGTCGACCTCGCCGGTGACCCGGATGGTCAGGGCGTCGGCCGGTTCGTCCGGGGTGAACCAGTGCACCTTGTTGCCAAAGCCGTCCTCGCGGGCGGTGAGGCGCCCGTCGACCGTGGTGTCGATCCGCCACGTGCGGACATACTGGCCGTCATGGTCCCGGGGCGTCAGGCGCAGGACCTGCACCAGTCCGCGGGCCGGTTGCTCGTAGGTGTAGATGGTCTCGTGGACCACGCGGATGCGCATGCGCCGAGCCTGTGCGTGTTCGTCAGAGCATCATCCCGGCCGGTGGCTGCCGGGCTTCGGGATGATGATGCACAATCGAGAGGCTGAGGCGCCGGCCCGGATGCCGCATCCGGGCCGGCGTCTCAACCGACCAGATACTGCTTGGCGATCGCCTCGCCCACCCTGTTGTTCTCGGCGATGAACGCCTCCACGAACTCGTGCAGCCCCGTGGCGAAGACCCGGTCGATGTCCTCGCCCTCAAGTTTCGCCAGCATGTTGCCGGCGAGCCGCTGGCTCGGGCCGCGGCGGCCGTAGGCATCGGCGATGAGGTCGAGATACTCGACGATCACGCCGTAGCAGTTCGAGAAGGAGCGCGGCATCTGCTTGTTGAGCATCAGAAGGTCGGCCACCAGCAGCGGCTTGATGCTCTCCCGGTAGACCCAGTGATAGGCGTTGAAGGCCGAGACCTCGCGCAGGATCGTGGTCCACTGGAAGTAGTCGAGGCTGCCGCCCACCGTCTCGTCGTGCGGCAGCAGAATCTGGTACTTGACGTCGAGGATGCGGGCGGTGTTGTCGGCACGCTCGATCGCGGTGCCGAGGCGGGTGAACCAGAAGGCGTCGTTGCGCAGCATCGTCCGGAAGGCCGAGCCGTCGAAGGTCAGCGAGACGGTCTTCACCCAGTCGAGGAAGCGGCCGAACTCGTCGCGGTTGAGGTCCTTGCCGGCGTAGTTGCGCAGTTCCAGCCACGCGCCGTTGATCGCGTCCCACATCTCTGTGGTGAGCGCGGTGCGCACCGAGCGGGCATTCTCGCGGGCCGCCTCGATGCAGGAGCGGATCGAGGACGGATTGTGCGGGCTGAAGGCCAGGAAGTCGCAGACCGTGTCGGCATTCACCGCGCTGTAATGGGTCTTGAACGCGTCCGCGTCGCCGGCCGAGGCGAGGGCGGAGTCCCACTCGTTGCTCTCGCCGCCGCCGTAGCTCGACGGCAGCGAGGCGAAGCGGTGCGCCGCGTCGAGGATGCGGGCGACGAAGTCGGCGCGCTCGACGTAGCGGGAGAGCCAGAAGAGGCTGTCGGCAGTCCTGGAAAGCATTGTCTTTCAGCCAAATCGCGTGGAGACCGAACGCCGCGCCGTGAACCACCCTGACGTCAGCGACATCAGGCGTCGAGCACCCAGGTATCCTTCGTCCCGCCGCCCTGGCTGGAGTTGACCACCAGGGAGCCCTCTTTCAGCGCCACGCGGGTCAGGCCGCCCGGCACGATGCGGATCTGGTCGGCCCCATTGAGCACGAAGGGCCGCAGATCGACGTGGCGCGGTGCCACGCCGGAGGCCACGAAGGTCGGGCACGTCGAGAGCGACAGGGTCGGCTGGGCGATGAAGCCGTCGGGGGCGTGGCGGAGCTTCTTGGCGAAGTCATCGAGCTCGCGCTTGCTGGCGTGGGGGCCCACGAGCATGCCGTAGCCGCCCGAGCCGTTGACCTCCTTCACCACCAGCTCCGACAGGTTGTCCATCACGTACGCGAAAGCGTCCTTCTCGCGGCAGCGGTAGGTCGGCACGTTGTGCAGGATCGGCTCCTCGCCGGTGAAGAACTTCACGATCTCCGGCATGTAGCTGTAGACGGCCTTGTCGTCCGAGATGCCGGTGCCGACCGCGTTGGCCAGCGTTACGGAGCCGCGCTCGTAGGCGTTCATCAGGCCCGGCACGCCCAGCACCGAATCCGGGCGGAAGACGAGGGGATCGAGGAAATCGTCGTCGAGGCGGCGGTAGATGACGTCGACCTTCCGCGGACCCTCGGTGGTGCGCATGTAGACCACGTCGTCCTTGGTGAAGAGGTCGGACGCCTCCACCAGCTCGACGCCGAGCTTGTCGGCCAGGAACGAGTGCTCGTAGAACGCCGAGTTGTAGCGCCCGGGTGTCAGCAGCACGACCGTCGGGTCACGGGTCGCTGAGCCCGGGGCAAGGCTCCGCAGGGTGGCGAGCAGCGCATCGGGGTAGTTCTCCACCGGCGCGACGCGGTGCTTCGAGAACAGGTCCGGGAACAGGCGCAGCATCACCTCCCGGTTCTCCAGCATGTAGGAGACGCCGGACGGGATCCGGGCGTTGTCCTCCAGCACGAAGAAGTCGTTCTCGCCGGTGCGGACGATGTCGATCCCCGCGATGTGGACGTAGAGGTCGTGGGGCACCCGGAAGCCGCGCATCTCCATGCGGTAATGGGCGTTGCGATAGACCAAGTCGGCGGGGATGATGCCGGCCTTGATGCACTCTTGGGCGCCGTACACGTCCTTGAGGAACAGGTTGATGGCGGTCACCCGCTGCTTCAATCCCCGCTCCAGGAAGGCCCATTCCGGCTTGGTGATCACCCGCGGGATGATGTCGAACGGGATCAGGCGCTCGGTCGATTCGTTGTCGCCATAGACCGCGAAGGTGATGCCGATCCGGCGGAACAGCAGCTCCGCTTGGCTGCGGCGGGTATTGAAATGCTCGGGCGGCGTCGAGTCGAGCCAAGCCTTGAGCTGGCCGTAGGCGTCGCGGACGGCGGCCGGTTCGGCGGCGTCGATGCCGTTCATCTCGTCGAAGGCCGTCACCGCCATCTCGCTCCTCCCGTACGCTCCCGCTCTTGAGGCAAGAGGCGCGCCACGCCGTCATGGCTATATCCGCGCTCGACAACGCTCAAGCCGGCTGGAGGATCAGATCAGCTTCAGGCCTTTCAGGCTCGCATGTCCGTTTCGGCCCAGGATCACGTGGTCGTGCACGACGATCTTCAGCGGCGCCAGCACGGCGACGATCTCACGGGTCATCGCCACGTCCGCCGTCGAGGGGGCCGGGTCACCCGAAGGATGGTTGTGGGCCAGGATGATCGCGGTCGCCGAGAGCTCCAGCGCCCGGCGGGCGACCTCGCGCGGATAGACCGGGGTGTGGTCGACCGTGCCGCGCCCCTGCACCTCGTCGGCGATGAGGTGGTTGCGCTTGTCGAGGAACAGGACGCGAAATTCCTCGCGCGACGCGAAGGCCATGGTGACGCGCAGGTAGTCGTGGAGGGCGGACCACGAGTCGAGCAGGGCGCGGTCCCGGATCGCCCCGCGGGCGAGTCTCCGGGCGGCGGTCGCGATCACCTTGAGGTCCGAGGCGACCCCGGCGCTCACGCCGTCCACCTCCATGAGGCGGGCGGGCTCGGCGCTGAGGACTTCGGCGAAGCTTCCGAACCGGGCGACCAGCGCCTTGGCCAGCGGCTTGACGTCCCGCCGCGGGATCGCCCGGAACAGCACAAGTTCCAGCAATTCGTAATCCGGAAGCGCGTCGCCGCCTGCGGCCGCGAACTTCTCACGCAGGCGATCGCGGTGGCCGTGATAGTGCGGCGGCTCCTTCTCGACGGATGCCGGGACGGCGCTGTCGGCGAAGAGACCCGCCTCACCGTCCTCCGTCCGCGGCGTCACGGCCGGTCAGGCGGCCGGATTGACGGGCTGGTGCAGCCCCTTGGGCGAGATCGTGAAGATCTCCACGCCGGTCTCGGTGACGGCCACGGTGTGCTCGAACTGGGCTGAGAGTGAGCGGTCGCGGGTCACGGCGGTCCAGCCGTCGCCCAGCACCTTCACGGCGGGGCGCCCGAGGTTGATCATCGGCTCCACCGTAAAAAACTGGCCGGGCTTGAACGGCACATCGTAGCTCGCCTCGACGTAGTGCAGGATCGTCGGCGCGTCGTGGTAGGTCCGCCCGAGGCCGTGGCCGCAGAAGTCGCGCACCACGGAGCATCGCTCGCTCTCGGCATAGCTCTGGATCGCCCGGCCGATGTCGTTGGTCGAGCCGCCGGGCTTGACCGCCGCCACGCCGCGCATCAGCGCCTCGTAGGTGATCTCGCACAGGCGCTGCGCCTTGCGCGGGACCTCGCCCACATAGGCCATCCGGCTCGAATCGCCGTGCCAGCCGTCGAGGATCAGGCAGATGTCGAGGTTGACGATGTCGCCCTCGCGCAGGGGCTTGTCGTTGGGGATGCCGTGGCACACGACGTGGTTGATCGAGGTGCAGATCGATTTCGGATAACCACGGTACAGCAGCGACGCCGGGTAGGCGCCGTGATCCATGGCAAATTCGTAGGCGAGCTTGTCGAGCGCCTCGGTGGTGACGCCGGGCTGCGTGGCCTCCATGAGCAGGTCGAGGGCCTCGGCCGTGAGGCGACCCGCCCGGCGCATGCCTTCGAATCCCTCGGGCCCGTGGATCGGCGGCTCCGGGGCGCGGCGCGTGCCCTGCGCGGTGGCCTGTTCCTGCTGCATGGTTGGGACTTTTCGCGGCGTCGTCTGAGGGTCGTCCGCCCTATGTACGGTGTGGCGCGCGGCAGGCCAAGACGCGCCGGACCGAGATGCGTGACGCCGTCGGCGGGCGAGGCTTGCGCCGGTCGCGGGGCTGGCGGCATAAGCGGCCGCAAGGCGCCCGGGAGCGCGCGGGCAGATTCGCCGCGCGGTCGGTTGCGAGGCAGGCGAGGGCCGGATGGCAGGCAAGGCGGTACCGCACTTCCACAATGAGCCGGGCGTCCCGGTGATCACCGTGGGCGTGAAGGAGTTCATGTGCATCGGCGCGCTGCCGCCGTTCGATCATCCGCACGTGTTCCTCGACATGGGCGCGGACAACGAGATCATCTGCCAGTACTGCTCGACGCTCTACCGCTACCGCGCGGGCCTGAAGGCCGACGAGGCGGAGCCGCACTCGTGCGTGTGGCACGACGACGCCAAGCTCGCGGCGGAGTAGGCGCCGCCCGCAGTGCCCTCGGACCTTCGACCTCTGCGGATCGGGATCGTCGGGGCCGGGATCGGCGGGCTCACGACGGCCCTGGCGCTGTCGGATGCCGGTCATTCCGTCACGGTCATCGAGCGCCGGACCGGCTTCAGCGAGGTCGGCGCCGGGATCCAGATCTCGCCCAACGCGAGCCGGGTCCTGGCCGCCCTCGGCCTCTCGGCGGCCCTGCGCCGGGCGGCGAGCGAGCCGCCGGCCGTGGAGGTGCGCGCCCTGGACAGCGGCCGCCGCATCGGCGGCGTCACCCTCGGGCCGCGGGCGCAGGACCGCTTCGGCGCGCCCTATTACGTGATCCATCGCGCCGACCTGCAGACCTTGCTCCTGGATGCTCTGCGGAGCCGGCCGGCGATCCGCCTGATGATGGGCCGCGCCGTCACGGGCCTGTCCGAGACAGACGTCGAGGCGCGCCTCACTGTCGAGAGCGCCGGCGGGCCTCAGGTTCTCGGGTTCGATCTCGTGATCGGGGCGGACGGTCTGCGCTCCCGGCTGCGCGCGCATCTCGACGCGGCGCCGCTGCGGCCGGGTCGGGCGGCCGCGTGGCGGGCCCTCGTGCCGATCGAGGCGGCGCCGGAGGCCCTGCGCGGCGGGACGACCGGCCTCTGGCTGGGGCGGGGCCGGCACGTGGTGCATTACCCGGTGCGGGACAGCCAGTTCCTCAACGTCGTCGCAGTGGTCCCGGAGGCGGTGGGTGACGAAGGTTGGGGCCGGCTCGGCGAGCCAGCCGTGCTGCGGGCGCATTTCCGCGGCTGCGCCGGGCCGCTGCGCGACCTGCTGACGTTGCCCGATTCGTGGCTAGTGTGGTCGCTGGCCGACCGGGCGGTTGCCCGGCCGATCGCGCGCGGCCGGCTCGCTCTGATCGGCGACGCGGCCCACCCGGTCCTGCCATATCTGGCACAGGGCGCCGCCCTGGCCATCGAGGATGCCGCGGTGCTGACATGGGCCCTCGCCGAGCATCGCGACGTGCCGGCGGCTCTGTCGGCGTACGCCGAGCGCCGTGCCGCGCGGGTCCGTCGCGTCCAGAAGGCCGCGCGCAGCAACGGCCGCACCTATCACGCCGGCGGGCTCCTGGCGTTCGTGCGCGACGCCGTGATGGCCCGCCTCGGCCCGGACGGCATGCGCGAGCGCTACGCTTGGCTCTACGGCTGGACGCCGCCCGCTTGATCGCGCCCGCGGCCCCCGCTACCGAGGGCGCGGGCGGACGTGGCGGAACCGGTAGACGCACGAGACTTAAAATCTTGCGGCCGCAAGGCCGTGCGGGTTCGAGTCCCGCCGTCCGCACCACAGGCCCGCGCCGCCGACGCCGTCCGCCTTTGCGCGGGGCACGCCGCTGCGCGAGCACGATCCGTCGCATTTGAGCGACCCATGCAACGACCGCTTGTCGGCTTCGTGTCACGATCGTCCGGAGGAGATTTCGGATGATCGAGGCTGTACGCACCGCCACCACCGGGATGACCCAGGCGGCCGACCGGTTCGGGACCGCCGCGCAGACCATCGCGTCGAGCGGCGCACCGGTCGGCGCCACGGCGTTGGCTCCCGCCGACCGTGTGGATCTGTCCGGCGCCGCTGCCGAGCTGATCGGCTCGAAATCCGCCTTCGCGCTGAATGCGGCCGTGGCCCGCACCGCCGACCGGATGACCGGCCAGCTCCTCGATGTCAGCGCCTGAGGGCGGGCAGCGCCAGACCGGCGAGAATCGCGGCTGCCGCGAACAGCAGGCCGACACCGACGAGCCGGTAGGCGACCACCCCGACAAGGCCGCCCGCCAGGAACGCGCCGACGGTGACGAGGTGCAGCCGAAGCCGTTCCGGATCATGCGGCTTCATCGGCCCGGCCCCGGTCGCGCCGCGATCCAGCCAGCGGGCCAGCTCGATGCCGATGTCGGTGACGATGCCGGTCACGTGCGTGGTCCGCACCCGGGCCTCGGAGATCTTGGTCACGACCGCGTTCTGAAGGCCGAGTACGAAGCTCAGGCCAAGAACGAGGACGTGGCTCCGGGCGGGGTCATGGAGCGGCAGCACGAGCAGGCCCGTGCCGGCAAGGAGTGCCGCCTCGGCGCAGACGCTGTACGCATAGGCTCCGACGTCGGCCCTTCGGCGCCGATGGCGAATCAGCAGCGTCGATGTCGCGGCACCCAGGACGAACAGGACGACGATCAGCAGCGCCTGCGCCGCCAGGACGATGTCGCCCGTGCCGGTTCGGTCCGAGATGGCCGAGATGTTTCCGGTCATGTTCGAAGCGTACAGGCCGACCGCGTAGAATCCCGCGGTGTTCAAGGCTCCCGCCACGGCCGCCAATGACAGGGCGAGATGCCGGTCGGCCTCAGGTGTGCGCGTCTCGCCGTCGTGGACCAGCATGAGCTCGCCGTCAGCAAGGGCGTCGAGGAACGGGCTGGCGGCCGAGGTCGATCGGGACGTTCATGTCGCTCAGCCGCCGCACATCCCGACCTGAGTCAGGCGACGACATCGTCGCCGGATTCCGGAGAAGCCTTCGGGAGTTTCGCCCGACGGGCCTGAACACTTGGTTCATGCCCGGCCGCTCGGTACGCCCCTCTTCGACCAAGTGTCGCGGTTTCGGCCCTACCAGCCGCGATAGCCGTAGCCACCGTCCCAATCGCCGTGCCCGTGGCGAGCGGGGCCGTAGCCCACCGGCACGCTCTCGTACGTGACGACTCGCCGGGTGGCATAGACCGGAGCCTCCTCTTCATAGACGCGGTAGGCGGGCGCGGGCCGAACCGCGACCGGCGCTGGAGCGTAGCCGTAATCCGCATAACCGTAGCCCGGCGCCGCGTGGGCCTGCGTCGCGGCACCGATCAGGGCACCCGCGGCGAGGCCTCCGATGATGCCCGCCGCGATCGCGCCGCCGCCGCGGGCTTCGGCTTGCGTAGAGGCCAGGGAGCCCGCGCCGATCAGCGCGGCGGCCGAGAGCAGAGCGATGCGTGTCATGACCTGTCTCCAGATGAAGCGCGGGAGCCCCGGGGCGTCCCGGATCACGGGAGGCAACATCTCACGGCCACGCTGCACCGGGTCTGAAGCGCGCCTGCAGCCACCGTTCAGCTTGCATAGGCCGCTTCGATGCATCCTGATGGAGACGGGTCTCGGAAGGTCGGACGGACTGGCAGCGAAGCGTTTGCGCGACTCATGCGGCGATCGAGGCGCGTGCTTCGCCGGATCGCGGGGCCAAGCCGCGCCATCCGCGCCGCCGAGGGTCTCACGCCTCCCGTGTCGTCGCGGAGCGGGCGGTCGCCCAGGAGCCGAGGAGCCGGGTCGCGGCGGCGGTCGGATCCGCGGTCCGCATCAGGCCGCCCATGACGGCGACGGCGGCCGCACCGGCGTTCCGGCATTCCGCGATCCTGTCCGCCTCGATCCCGCCGAGAGCGATCACCGGCACCCCCGTCGCCGCGGCCGTCGCGACACCCTCGGGACCGAGCGCGGGGCCGTAGCCGGGCTTGCTCGCCGTCGCGTAGATCGGGCTGAGCGTCACGTAATCGGCGCCGGCCGCCGCTGCCCGTGCAGCCTCCTGCAGTGAATGGGCCGAGATGCCGATCAGCGCCCCCTCCCCCAGCGCGGCCCGCGCGGCCGCGACCGCCTCGGGCCCCGTGCCGCCGCCGAGATGAAGGCCGTCGGCTTCGAGGGCGCGCGCCAGCGCGATGTCGCCGCCCACCGTCAGGAACCCGCCGACCGCGCGCACGCGCGCCGAGACAGCCGCGCCGAGGCTGCGGCGCGCAACCGCGTCCAGATCCTTGTCGCGGAACCAGATCCAGCGGCCGCCACCGTCCAGGATCGCCTGGACGGTCTCGGCGAGGGGACGCCCGCGGCCGTGCCGGTCCGTCACCGCCAGCAGCGACGACGGCAGAGCCCTCACGAGCCCACGAGGCCGAGTTGCGGACTCGATGGCTCGGCGCGGCCGCGCCTCGGAATCCGTCCGGCCAGATGCGCGTCGCGCCCAGCCTCCACGGCCCGGCCCATGGCGCGCGCCATGCGCACCGGGTCATCGGCCTTGGCGACCGCCGTGTTGATCAGGCAGGCGGAGGCGCCGAGTTCCATGGCGATCACCGCGTCCGAGGCGGTGCCGATCCCGGCATCGACCACGACCGGCACCTTGGCACGGCGACAGATCAGCTCGAGGTTGGCGGGGTTGGCCACACCCATCCCGGAGCCGATCAGCGAGCCCATCGGCATCACGGCAGCGCAGCCGAGATCCTCCAGGCGCTGGCAGACGATCGGATCGTCGTTGCAATAGGGCAGCACCACGAAGCCCTCGTCCACGAGGTGGCGGCAGGCCTCGATCAGCTCGGTCACGTCCGGATAGAGCGTCTCCCGGTCGCCGATGACCTCGACCTTGATCCAGTTGGTGTCGAGAGCCTCCCGGGCCAGCTCGGCGGTCATGATCGCGTCGCGTGCAGTCTCGCAGCCGGCGGTGTTGGGCAGGAAACGCTTGCCCTTGAGGATCTTCACCGTATCCGAGCCGTGGCCCTGGAGAGAAACCCGGCGAATCGAGGCCGTCACCACCCCGGCGCCGCTGGCCTGCACGGCATCGCGCATGATCGCCTGGGTGGGGTAGCCAGCGGTGCCGATGAACAGCCGGGACGACAGGTTCACGCCGGCGATGGTCAGGCTGTCCTCCCCGCTGTCGGGGTGCAGCGGCGTGACGGTTCGGTCCATTCTCAACCTCCCTGCATGGCGCGGACGATCTCGACGCGGTCGCCCTCCACGATCGGCGTCTCGCCCCAGTCCCGGCGGCGCAGCACCCGACCGTTCAGCGCGATGGCGACGCCCTGCGGACTCTCGATCCCCGTCTCCTCCGCCTCCAGGCGGAACAGGGTGTCGACGGTGTCGGCCTCCCGCTCGCGGGGCTCGCCGTTGATGAAGAGCCTCATGCCGATTCCCTCAGAGGCTCGGCCCGTCCGAACCGTGCCCGTCCGAAGGGCCGGGCGATGGCCGGCAACGTGCCGTGCGTCACCAGCTCGGCGATGGCTTCGGCGGTGGCGGGGGCGAGCAGATAGCCGTTGCGATGGTGACCGGTGGCCACGACCAGGCCGGGGGCGAGTTCGTCGAGGATCGGCGCGTCGTCGTCCGAGGTGGGTCGGTAACCGCACCAGACCGCCTCGACCTCCATCTCCTCGATGCCGGGGAGGACACGCCGAGCCCCCTCCAGCAGCGCGTAGAGTCCACCCGCGGTCACGCCTGGCCGGAAGCCGCAATCCTCCACGGTTGCGCCGACGATGAGCTGGCCGTCGCTTTTCGGGGCCATGTGGACCTGCTCGGTCCAGACCATCCGGGCAAGCCCGCCCGTGCGCGCGGTGGTGCGGAGGGCGAGCGATTGTCCTTTCAGCGGTCGGACCGGCAGGGCGAGGCTCTCCGGCAACAGGCCTCCCTCTCCGCTCCAGGCGCCGGATGCCAGAATGACGGTGCCGGCCGCTATGTCGTGCTCGCCGGCACGGATGCCCGTTACGCGGCCCCCCGACCAGTCGAGACCGCTGACGGGCGTCCGCTCGGCGAGGAGCACGCCGGCCCGGCGACAGGCCTCGCCGAGGGCGGCCATGACCAGCCGGGGATCGACCTGATGGTCCAGGTTGCAGTGGATCCCGGCGGTGACCGACGGGCGCAGGCCCGGCTCCAGCCGCCGTACCTCGCTGCCCGGGAGCCAAGTCGCTTCGAGCCCGGACCGCCTCTGGAGATCGTAGCGGAAGCGCAGGCGCTCGACCTCATCCCGGCCGATCGCCAGCACCAGGGTGCCGTCCGGACGATAGTCGATCGCCCCGCCCGACTCGGCCTCCAGGGCATCGCGGAAATCCGGCCAGAGCCGGAGCGACTCAAGGGCGAGCGGCAGCAGCGGGTCCGAGCCGGGCTCGTGCTCGGCGGCCGGCGCCAGCATGCCTGTGGCCGCAAGGCTCGCCCCCGCCCCGATCGTCTCCCGCTCAAGCACCGTCACGGTGCGTCCTGTCCGGGCGAGCCGCCACGCGATCGACAGCCCGATCAGCCCGCCGCCGACCACGGCGATGTCGGTGCGGGCCGGCAGAGCAGCTGACGCACCGAAGCCGTCCGCGCTGCGGCGGCGGCCGATCGGTGAGTCGGGACGGTTCAGGGGCACTGGCATCTCCGCGGATTGCCGCCGCGGGGATCGGGCCGTGCGCTTCTGTGAGAAGCTGTGGCCTACCCTGCGGGCGGCCGCGGTCCAATCCCTACGCCGGTATGAGCCGGATCAGGTTCAAAGGATTTCCGCGCCGCAGGTCCTGACGGACGTGCCAGCGGTTTCTCAGCCCCTTGCCGGGGATCTCCCTGGAACGGGTACAGATGTGGTCGCCGGAAGGCTTGTGGTCAACCCCGTCCTTCGGGGCGCGACCAGTGGCGGCGACATCCGTATCGCTGCCGTCACCAAAAGGCGCCGAGATGAGGACGCGATCGCGACGGCGACGGACAGGCTCAGAGCACGATGCGTCTCGCCCCAAAGCCCGACGTCGCGGGCGAGCGTGCGATCCGCGACGCGTTGCCGGCCCGGAGGGCGAGGTCACGCCGGTGGCGTCGTGCAGAAGTCCATATGCTCGTGCCGGCGGGCAAGCGCAGCGCATCCCAACACGGATATGCGATCTCGATGCTTGATGGACCGCAGACGAGCGCGTGTGGAATCATCGATCGAGCAATAAATTATCAATATTAGTTCTTTTATTTCAGCATATTTATGCTATTAAAGGCTGATATATTGCTGAGAATGGGATTTAGTCGTTCAAAAATCAGAATCATTCTCCAAGATTTTCCCCATCTTCTCGGAGTTGATAATGCAACGGCTTTCCGTTCATGATGCGTCAGCTTGAATCAGCGCCTCTTTGAGCGCTCTTTTCTCAGGTCGGTCATGGAAGAATTCAGTGCAACGGTTTGTCTTTCGATGATCGTGAGGAATGAAGCGCCAGTTATAAAGCGTTGCTTGGACTCGGTAATCCCCTTTATCGATCACTGGATTATCGTCGATACGGGATCGACCGATGGAACACGGGAGAAGGTCCAAGCGGCGCTGGCTGGTCTGCCGGGGATGCTCGTGGAGCGGCCCTGGGTGGATTTCGCCTTCAATCGGAACGAGGCGCTCACGTTGGCGCGGCCCCATGCCGACTACTCGCTGATCATCGACGCCGCCGCCGAACTCATCATTCCGGACGATTTCGTGCTTCCGAATCTGCAGGATGCTGGATACACTTTCCAAATCGTGAAAAATCGAATTCAATACAGGCGGATCCAGCTCGTAAGTAATAAATTGAACTGGTGTTATCGGGGTGTCATTCACGAGTTTCTGGAATGTTCCGGCAATCCGGAGACACCGGCGCTGCCGTTGTTCATGCGCTACGGCGACGACGGGGCGCGGCATCGCGACCGAGTGACCGAACTGCGCGACATTGCGGCGATGGAGAAGGCTCTATCGACCGAAGCAGATCCGTTCCTGATCTCACGCTATACGTTCTATTTGGCAAGATCCTACCGCGATACGGGCCAGCATTTCAAAGCTCTCGACCACTTCTTGCGGCGAGGCGAATTTGGATTCGACGAGGAAGAGGTTTACCTGAGTCTGCTCGAGGCCGTGTGTATCATGGAGAAGCTCGGCGCACCGGCCGAAACCGTTTTGAAGATGTATGATCAGATCATACCAATCTGTCCGGACCGCGCTGAGGCGCGTTACAGTGCGTGTCGTTATCTGAGATCGCAAGGGAAGTTCGCGACGGCACTGTCCTACGCGGAAGCGGGCATCGCTTTAGATGTGCCCGCTGAAGGTGTCAGCATCGATACGTCCGTATATAAATACGGTATGTTGCATGAATTGGCCGATAGCGTATTCCATCTTGGAAAATACCGACTTTGTATATCGGCATGTTTGAAAATCATGAGGCAAGCCGATGTGACACCCGATATCCTTCAGCGAAGCATCACCTTGGCTCGTGAGGCGCTGGCCAAATTGACTGATCCTGCCTGGGGCTGTCAGCCGGTACCTTACACATCGGACTTTATGCCGGATTGGCAAATTTGAAGACCGTTGGGCTCGCGTATCCGAATGCGAGGGCAGCAGTTCCAAGATACGTCGGAGCGTGCGGGCTCAATCTGCTTCCGCAGAATTTCTCCAGCAGTTTGATATCCGCTACAATTGATCAAGATCGTTCTCTCTCTGAACGAGCCGCGTTATCGTTTTGTACTCCACGAGGAATATTGCCACACAATCGGATTTTCTACCAGGAAATAACATGATTTTTATTTAACAGATAAAAGAATAAGTAAGCTTTATAAACTAGAACTTCAAATTTACTTCGCAATCAGTCTTGAGATAGACAGTTGCGGCCGCAATGATCGCGGCGTTCTCGGTATACCGGGGGATTCATAGCATGAACGCATCTGACCAGACAATATGTTTGTCTATGATCGTCAAAAACGAGGCGCACGTTATTACAAGATGCTTGGACTCTGTTCGGCCATTTATTGATCATTGGATTATCGTCGACACAGGCTCCACGGATGGAACCCAGGACGTGATCCGCACCGCGATGATCGATATGCCCGGCATGCTCGTCGAACGGCCGTGGGTCGACTTCGCGTTCAACCGGAACGAGGCCTTGAGCCTAGCTCGGTCACGGGCCGAGTACTCGCTGATCATTGACGCCGACGACGACCTGATCGTTCCCCCAGGATTCGTCATGCCCGAATTGAGCGACATCGCCTATCAGCTGGAAATCGTCGATGATCAAACAAGCTATTGGCGCAACCATCTTTTGAACAATCGAGTGGATTGGCGTTATCGTGGCGTCGTACATGAGTTTCTGGAGTGTTCCGATAAGCGTGAGGTGGAGGCTCTATCGCTGAAAATTCGGCGTGGCAAGGACGGAGCACGTCATCTCGATGATGCGACCGCCCAACGCATGATTGCTGTCTTGGAGCAGGCGTTGAAGACCGAGACGGATCCATTCATGTAATTACCCACGGGGTAGCTTGGTCGTCGGTTGAACGCCCGCGGCTGCGCTCCTGCCGAGCCAAGCTTGCCTCTTGCGCGGGTCGTCTCTTGCGCGGGGCGAATTTCGCTGATTCCTTCGTGGGATGGGCCGCAGCGAACTGGAACGGCTGAGCCGCGAGGAGCTGATCGAGCTGGTGCTGCGGCTGCAGCGGCCAGAGAAGACCTCGCGGACCTCGTCCAAGCCGCCCGCGACCGATCGCAAGGAGCAGCGGGAGCACTCAAAGCCCGGCGGCGCCAAGCCCGGTCACGAGGGCCATAGCCGCGTCGTCAGCGATGATCCCGACGCAGTCGTCGAGCATCGTCCCGAGGCGTGTGCGTGCTGCGGCGCCAGCCTGCACGCCGCTCTTCCGGCAGAGATCGTCAGCGTCGCCGAGCAGATCGAGCTGCCCGCGGTGGAGCCGATCGTGACGCAGCACCAGCGTCTCGCGGTCCGTTGCCCGCGCTGTGGAGAGCGGGTGGTGGCACCGGTGCCGGAGGCGGCGCGCGGCACCGCGTTTGGTCCGCGGCTGCATGCGGTGGCGACGTACCTGAAGACCTTTCAGGCGCTCTCGTATGAGCGGCTGCAGGCGGCGCTCTCCGACCTGTTCGGCCTCACGCTCAGCCAGGGCGGGCTGATGAACCTGCTCCGCCGCGCGCAGGGCTGCTTCCATCCTGGTCGCGACGCGGCCATCACGACCCTGCGCAAGGCTGAGGTCGTCGCCTGCGACGAGACCGGCGTGCGCATCGAGGGCTCGAACGCCTATCACTGGCTGTTCCACTCGGCGCAAGCCGTGGTGCACACGGCCTCGCCGACGCGCGGTGCTGTCGTGGTGCGCGAGATGATGGACGGGCATCGGCCCGCAGTGTGGATCTCGGATCGCTACACCGCCCAACAGGGCCATGCGGATGAGCACCAGACCTGCCTGGCTCATCTGGCCCGCGACGTTGCCTACGCCGTCGAGGCCAGCGACGATCCCGTCCCCTGGCGTCTGCAACTCTGGCTACAGAACGTGTTCGCCCTGGCCGAGCGCGTCACAGACTTGGCTGCCTCGACGCTCTCGGCCAAGCGCCGGAGCCTTGATCGGCAGCTCGGCGCCATCCTGGCCACGCCGAGCCGCTGTGACCTGACCCGCGACCTGCAGGCCAAGATCAGCCGCGCGCGCGATCAGCTCCTGGTCTTCCTCGCCTATCCCGGAAAGGTCGAGCCGACCAACAACGGCTCCGAGCGGCTGCTTCGTCCGGCCGTCGTGCAGCGGAAGGTGACCAACGGCTACCGCGCCATGTGGGCGGCCGAGGGCGAGGCCGCCATCCGCACCGTCGTCGACACCGCGCGCCTCACAGGCAGCAGTTCCTTCGACGCCATCCTCAAAACCATCGGCGCTTGAACCCTGCCATCAAACGCGTGGGTAATTACGGTTGCGCTCATCCGCCGTCATCGGCACCGAGTCCGGGATCCCAGGGATAGAGCCGCGGCCGCCCCCCTGCCCAGGCAGCCGAGGAGTACCGCCCGAGCCGGGCTTGTAGCCGAGGCCAGGGATCGTCCCGTCCGGAAGCATCGGGACGGTGTCGCCGCCCGTGTAGCCCGGCACGCGCTGCATCAAGTATTTCCGGAACGACGCGCGGGCGGCGTTGCGCTGAGCCTCAGGGATGGGGGCCGACGACCGTAGCAAGGTTGCGTTCGTCGCGAAGGTTGAAACGGGAGATCGTGTTCATGCCGATCTCCCTCAAGCCGCACGAGCGAGGGCGGCCGCCGGGCCGGCAGGACAGGGGCCGTCGTCTGGGCTGAGACGAGCACCATGGCGGGCGAGATGCGCACGCAGGCTCTGGCGCGTGAACTCACTCATGGTCTGGCCGCGCTGGCGAGCAGCGGCCTCGACGGCTCGGGCGAGGTCGGTCTCGACCTTCAGCCGAAGCAAAGCATCTCTTCGAAGAGGTTGGTCATGATGTCGCTACGCCTCGCTTGCTGCGTAGGCAGAACTTTGTCTCGCCGAGGCTAGATCGACAAGCGCTGCGCGACGGCTATTAAGGATCCTGCAAGTGACCGCCGTTGCCAACAGTTGTGCACTGTTGTCCTATGTTATATTGGCTCCCAGCATTTTATGCCAATATGCCGCAGCTTGATTGTCGAGTTTTGCGTAGGGGACAACCATGATTGAGCAGACGCCGCGAGCAGCGAGAGAATTTCACGTCGGTCCGCGCGGTGACCGCTATGCTTTGACCCGGGATCTGAAAACCGGTCAGCCCTACGTGCTGCAGCGGCCCTGCGAGAGTGATCCGGAGGTTCAGCTCGACCTCGGATCGTTCCTCGTGCTGTTCCAAGGCCAAGAACGGGACGACCTGCTGCAGCTGATCGGGTCGCTGCTGCCAGACGATGAGCAGGCGGGGCAGGATGGCACCAATGTCGTCCGGTCGCCGGGGTTCATGTCGCGCTGGATGCCGGGGCGGCAGGGCTGAACGCTTATCTTCCGAACAATGCCACGGCCACCCCAACGAGCGTTCCGCCCGCGATTGGTGCGAACAGCGCCAAGATCGATACGAGGATGATGAGGATCACGGCGGCGTCCTCGCCCCGCTTCGAGTCTCGCGACGGTCGCCGCGACGGCTCCCACGGCGGCGGAACGGATCGCTGATCGGGTGGGACGAACATCGGCACCCATCGGTGTGCGAGCCATGAACTTCGAGAGAGGCTAGGCGCGAACAGGTGACGCGTCACCGCGACGATCACCCGCTGCCCGATTGCCTCCTGCCGCGTTGTCTCTCCCGAACCGCAGGAGGAGCCACATGGCCTACGTGACGATCGAGAAGGACGGCGAGCCCTGGATGTTCTGCCACTCGACCCATGAGGGCGAAGTGGAGAAGCAGATCCGAGCCGCGAGCCTGGAAGCGCCTACCGCGACCTTCACATCGCGGCCTTCGACGCCGGTTGAAAGTCAGCACTGCGCGGATGCGATGGATGCGCAGAGCGGGGTGGTCGAAGATCCGTTCAAGTTCTTCGCCGTGCCGGTTGTCGAGGATCCAGCCACCTGACCGGTCTGTCGTGCGGGCATGTCGGTTCAGGATAAGCCTTTTGCCCTCTCCCTAATTTGGAGGAAGAAACCCACAGCCCTTAGCAATAGAAGACGCTCAGGTGTCCCGGCAGAGGCGCTTTCCGATGAGGCTCGATCTTGATCTCCCCAGTGTCTGGATCGTTGACCCAGAGAATGTGGCACAGCGCATCGGCGTGAGTGCGACGACGCTGAAGCGCTCTGTGATTGAGGGAAACGCCAGGGTTCTGATCGTCCCCGGAAGCTGGGTGGATGCGGGCAGCGCGCGCGTCACAGTTCATCACTACGATGGCGGGTGGCAGGGCACGTTCGATCAGAGCGGGCAGCTCGTGACCGAGCACGTTTGGTAGAAGACGGTCTCAGAGGTGATCAGCGCGCAACTCTCCCAAGGCTCGTCTGAAGTCCCGCACGCAACGCTCTGTGCGAGTCTCCGCAGCCTCTTCGCTATCGAACGCCTCCCCTCCACGAACCGATTGCTCTGGGCCTAAGCAGACGGCTAGCCGCGGCAGTCCGGCCCTCGGCGGTTCGTAGATCACGAACGAAAACTGCGCCACACGTGCCGCGACGAACTCTCTCGTCATGGCTCCCCCTCAAACAGCCGGCGGCAAACTATGCCTGCCAGAATGAGGTGACACTCGGTTTACAACATAGGTTGGAACGCAGCCATGCGGTGCCGGTGACGCCGACGCGACCACATAGGCGTCATCGCATCACCTTGGCTGAGATGGTGGAGGGACACGGGGGACAAAGGGGACAATGTCCCCCCACGTCCCCGGTGTCCCCCGTGGCAAGCTCTCAGTCATGTCCGCCCTCCACAACTAGCCAGACGTGGGGCGCCGCTTCGATGTCGCGCGTCGCGATGAGGCCATTCTCGACGCCCTGCAGCAGGGCGCGTTTGAAAGCCTTCTTCTTGGCCTCCGCACGCTGAGTGTCGGTCTCCCCATCGGCCGGATAGGCGGCGTAGAATTCCTGCCGCACGTCATCCTGCCGAGCCGCCATGACCTCAGGTCCGGCGCCGCCGAACGGCCTGACACGCTTCCCGGAACCCGCCAATGCGTTGTTGATGGCGTCGCGTAGCGTCTTCAGCGACTTGGTCCAGGGATCTTTGCCCGTCACCGCGGTCACCATGGGCTTGCGGTCGGTCTGCCAGGTTACGACGCAGGTCGTGACAGGATCGCCGAACCGATCCTCGCCGATCTCGATGACGTCCAGGCTGTAGGGCGTCTCCACGCCCGTCCTGGCCCCGCGCACCTTCCGCACGGCCATCCGCATGTTGCTGATGTTCCCGGCTTCGTCCCGGGTCGCCAGGGCGGCCAGCACCGTATCCGCCGCCGCCTCTTTCGCGCTTGATCCGCGCGTCCCTGTCTCGACCGCCTTCCCAAAGTGGTCGACACCGAGCACGAAGGCGCCGGTGTGGTGGCTCAACCGCGCCAGCGCACCCATGACCTTCTGCGTCTCTGCAGCGCTATTCTCGTCGTCGAACCCGGCCCCAGCCGCCACCGTGTCGACGATGATGAGCGCCAACGGCAGGTCGTAGCGCTCGCGCAGTTCGCGCCCGCCCCATCGGCCGTCAGGACAAGCGTGTCGGCGGCATCGCGGTCGACGAGGCGCGGGCACTCCTCGATCCATGCGAACGGCATGTCATTAGGATCGACGGGGCGCTCGCCGGCGGCTGCCTGCATTATGGCCGTACCGGCCGCCTTCCCCTCGACGAGGCCCTTGAGCCGGATCGGGATCTCGAAGGCTCCTTCGTGCGCGATGAAAAGAACGCCGCCGCGGCGCATCACCTTGCGCCCTGCGAATGGCTCGCCGGTCATAACGCAGCCTGACAGGTCCAGAGCTATGAAGGTCTTCGCCGAGCCCCACGGCCCGGACAGCAGCCCCTTGCCGACCTCGGCGATGAGGTTGTGAACCAACCATGGGCGATCCGGGTCCGTGCTGGCGTCACGGTGCCATCGCAGCGCGATCGGCTTCGGCCCCTTCCCCTCCTGGTGCTGGGCGCTTCCATCCTTACCCTGTTGCTGCGGGCCATCAGACGAAGCGTCCGCGCTGCCACGCCACCCGATGTCCTCCGGCCGGACGCCCAGGCGTTCGCACAGCTACATGGCCGCCGCCGCTAGGTCCGTGGCCGGTAGGTAGTCTCGGACGATGTCTATGAGCGGACGGGCACCGGCGCGAGCATCGCCCATGTCCCCACATCCGAAATCTTGGATCCCATCCGGGTGCAGGGACAGATCCTCTTCGTACCCCTCGCCCAAGTCGCGCTGATCGACCCTGTAGGCGCCGGTCCCTGATTGATAGCGGACGCTCGGGAACACGCTCGTCATCCACGCGTCCAGGTTCGCCAGCGCCCGGTCGTTGACGGTGCGCCAGAAGTCCGAGCCGTCGCGCGGGCCACGCTCGCGCGCGCTCGCTGAGGCGCGTTCGCTCGTGGATTGCCTGGGCGGCTCCTGCGTTCGCTTCTCCGCCTTCTTTCGCTCTTGCTCTCGGGCGAGGCCGGCAGCCGCCTTCTGAGCCGCCCGGATCTGGTCCGCCCTTTCCTGCAGGTAGGCAATCAGGCGTGGTGCCTCTCGGATCTCGGTCGGCGTGCCGGGCACATGCCGGCCGGTGACCGTCAGGTAGCGGCCGCCGGTGTCCTGTGCGGCCTGCGTCGCGGGGAGATTGTTGCCCTTCGCTGGCGGCACGTCGATCTGGAGTGAGGCCAGCTGACGATCGCCGAGAGCGCGGAGCAAACGAAGGCCGGCGTCCGATACAAGCCGCCGAAGTCGGGCAAGGGGCGGCTGGTGACGCTGCCCGCGATGCTGGTTGAGAGCCTTCGGCTGCACCGAGTCGAGCAGGCTCAAGATCTGCCTAGGCTCGGCGTCTGGCAAGGGGAGGGGACGTTCGTCTACACGCGCGAGGACGGCGAGCCGATCCAGCCTCGGACGCTGACCCAGGCCTGGCGCAAAATCGCGGCATCGGGAGACCTGCCGAAGATCCGGCTGCACGATCTCAGGCATGCCCATGCCACCCACATGCTGGCCAAGGGCGTGCACCCGAAGGTCGCCTCTAAAAGGTTCGGCCACTCCCGGGTGTCCATAACCCTGGACCTCTACAGCCACGTGTTGCCGGGGATGCAGGAAGTGGTCGTGGCTCGCGTTGACGAGGCCCTATCGCAGGCGCTAGAGAAGCGTCCGCGGAGTGTTGGGTAGCAATCCGGTAGCAAGCAGGGTTTACAACCGACCTGCAAAAGCACCGATTTTGCAATGATCCTAGTGCTTTGGAGAGGTGGCAGAGCGGTTGAATGCACCGCACTCGAAATGCGGCATGCCTGCAAGGGCATCGGGGGTTCGAATCCCCCCCTCTCCGCCAGACCTTCCCTAAGCCTTTGATCCGGAATAAAGCTTAAGCATCTCTGGTGCTTATGGCCGTCGCGGTGGTGCACAAAGGTGGTACACACCAGGCCGCTGCCGTCCGCGCGCCCGTGGCGCGATCCGAAGACGGCCATGGACTGGTTCCGGCGCCGAGTGCTCAAGGAATTGCAACCGCTGCTCGGAAGGTGCGAGGAGCGCAGGCCGCTCGTAACGGAGGAGTCGGCTCTTTCCAGGATGCGGTACCGCCCGGCAGCCGTCGAGAGCGACGAGCGGTGGAGGCTTCTGAGGCGATCGGCGGCTGGCTTGGCCGCCCTCGCGCCGCTACCCGAAGGTGTGCCCGGAGGCGGCGTACAGGCTCCTTCCAATCGGCGTCGATCCGATTGTGCCTTGCGAAGCAACTCGAGAAGGGTCGCTTCTGGTCCTTCGAGCATTCCGGCCGTTCCGTTCGCACCGACGGGATCCGTTCCCTGGCGTCCGGTCTTCGAGGCCTACGCGGTCGAAGCGAAGCTCGCGCCATCCACCATCAGGCGCTGGGCCGGCGTCCTGACGGCGCGCGGGGAAGCAGACTTTTCGTCTGGACAAAGCCGGCCACCAACATCCTCTCCGCCGTCAGCCGGTCCCCTGAACCATCCGTCTGAGTCCGTGCACCAGTCTCTCTGCATTGCTTCAGCATGTCGCCCCGGAGGGTTTGCATCCCGAAACCGACCGGCGGAAAGCCACCCCGAGCCGCTGTTCTGCATCCGACTCATGCCGGTCGTGCGAAGAGCCCGTGGGTGCATCCTGGGAGCGGTCATCCGAGTGACCGCTCTGCAATCGCGGTTTGGGGTGACTGTGCGCCGGTCCGCGTTCGAGCGGCATGCGAATCGATGCAGCGCGCGAAAGTTGAATTGCGGCGCAAGAAGCGGGAAGCGTCACAGACTGGGCAGTCGCATACGTGGTCCATCGCCAAGCCACGGAGCCACTCGTGAACGGTCCCCACGTCACAATCGAGCCGTCGATCCTCTACCTCGGAACCCCGGTGGTCCTCATCAGCACGCAGAACGAGGACGGCACCGCCAACCTTGCGCCGATGTCCTCCGCGTGGTGGCTCGGTTGGCGGTGCATGCTCGGTCTCCAGACCGCCTCGCAGACGCCGCAGAACATGATCCGCACGGGTCAGTGCGTCCTCAATCTGGCGTCACCGAGACAGGCTGACGCGGTGAACAGGCTGGCGCGCCTGACGGGCACCGAGACGATACCCGAACTGAAACGACGGCTGGGCTACACGTATGAGCCGTCCAAGTTCGAGGTGGCCGGCCTCACACCCATCGCGTCGCAGACCGTGGCCGCCCCGCGCGCGCTGGAGTGCCCTATCCAACTGGAGGCCGTCGTCGCGGCCCGGCACGGGATCATGGACGACGATCCCCAGGTTGCGGGCCTGATCTCGGCCTTCGCGGTGCGCATCACCCGTGTCCATGTTCATCCGGGCTTGCTGATGGAAGGACACGAGAACCGCATCGATCCAGGCAAGTGGCAGCCGTTGATCATGAACTTTCAGAAGCTTTACGGCGTGTCGAGCATCGAGATCGTTCCGTCCCGGCTCGCGGAGATCGAGGAGAAGAGCTACCGCATGCCCGACGTGGAGAGGGCTCGCGACGGTGTCCTTGACCCGGCGGGATGGCGCGAGACCGGCCGCGATGCGTTCGATCCCAATAGAGATCTCAGGCTCGGTTAGCTGCGGTCCGTTTTCATTCATCGTCGCTCGAAAGCAAACCGGCCGAAGCTCACCCCGTGCAGCCTGCCCGCTTTCGACCCATGCCAATCGTGCGGACGGCCGGCACCGTTGCCCGAAAGCCGTCATTCCTGGGCCATTCGGCACCTTCGCCTCGGGAGCAGATACTGATCCTTCGCCCCGCAGCCGACGCCCCGGCTCCGAACCTTCAGGCATGGCCGTGCTGATGGTGTAGGTCGGGGTAGTGCGGATGGGTGTGACGCAGCGGCTCATGCCGGTGCCAGTGGGTGTGCGGCTCCGTCACGGGCCCATCGTGATGATGCGGATGGTGCTCGTCGTGGACGTGGGCGTGCTCGTGCTCCATCACCTCGTGGATGTGCTCGTGCTCGTGCCGCTCCGCGAGGTGCAGCCAAAGGCCCACTCCCATCAGCAGACCGGCCACGACAAGCTGCACCGTTATCGGCTCGCGCAGGAGCGCCACGGCGATCACCGCGCCGATGAAGGGCGCAAGGGAGAAGTAGGCTCCGGTGCGCGCTGCACCGAGGTGGCGCAACGCGAGCATGAACAGGACGAGGCTCACGCCGACGCCGAGGAAGCCGACCAGAGCCGTTGCCCCGATGACCGCCATCGGCGGTACGGCTGCGCCCAGCAGCAGCGCCAGAACGACGTTGACGCTGCCCGCTACCACCCCTTTGATCATGGCCGTTACAACCGGGTCGGCCGAGGAGAGCTTGCGCGTCAGGTTGTTGTCGATGCCCCAGGCCAGACAGGCAGCGGCGATCAACGCCGCGCCCGCATCGAGGGACACACCTTCGCCGTTCCACGATAACAGGACCGCGCCCATAAGGATGGCGGACGCACCGAGCAGGAGCCGCCGATCGACGTTCTCCCGGAACACCACCCACGCGATGAGCATGGTCGCCAACCCTTCGAGGTTGAGCAGAAGCGATCCGGAAGCGGCAGAGGTGCGCGACAGCCCTAGCATCAGCAACAGCGGCCCGGCCAACCCACCCGACAGCACCACCGCCGCCAGCCAGGGTCGATCGTGACGGCGTAGAGGAGCTTCCCGGGCCGGAACGCCGAGAGCAGCCCGGCCGCCATGCACCGCTGCCAGACCGACGCCCGCACCGAGGTAGAGCAGCCCCGCGAGCAGTTGGGGCGACACCGTGCCGAGCAGGAGCTTCGCGAACGGGGTCGAGGCACCGAACAGGACGGCCGAAACGAGGGCCAGCGGCACCCCAGGCCACAGGTGAGAATAGACGCGCTTCATCCCGCACCTGTAGCAGGACTCCCTCGAGCGCCCGAGATCGAATCCTCCGACCTTCCGCGAAGGAGCGGAAGCAGGCACGGCGGCGGCGTTCGCGTCTCTGCATTCGTCCCCGAAGCAGACCGGCGGCCATCACCCAACTCAGCCGTTCATCCGTGCCCGTGGATGCGGCCGGAGCCGGCCGAAAGCCGCTGGCCCGTCCGGGATCCGTTCGTCGAAGGCAGATGGGCCTCACGCGTCCAAGCGAACGTGCGCCTGTTGGTCAGAAGGCGCGAACCAGCGAAAGCACCGGGCGCGCGTTGGAGGGCGGCTTCCCCTCAGCCGCTGCATCGGAGGCTCTTACGACCGGCCGGCCCCTCGGCGCATCCTCGCGCGCCGGCGGCGGCAGGGGCACGCCCTCGATCCGCGCGATGAGGGTCGCGAGCTCGGAGGCCGGGCGTGCCGGACTGTAGAGGAAACCCTGGGCGATATCGCAGCGCTTCTCCCTGAGGACGTCGAGTTGCTGGCGGGTCTCGACGCCCTCCACCGTCACGTTCATCGAGAGGGCGCGCGCCATCCGAGCGATGGCCTCGACCACCGCAACCTTCTCGGGGCGGCCCTGAAGGTCGCGCACGAACGAGCGGTCCACCTTCACCTTGTCGAACGGAAACTCGGTCAGGTAGCTCAGGCTGGAGTAGCCCGTTCCGAAGTCGTCCAGCGCGATCCTGACGCCCGTCGCGCGCAGGCGCTTCAGGTTCTCCAATACCTCCGGACCGTGATCCAACAACACCGACTCGGTGATCTCGATCTCCAAGCGTCCCGGCGCGAGGCCGGTTTCGCGCAGGACGGCCGCCACCTCCTCGTGGAAGCTCGGCATGCGCACGTGAATGGAGGAGATGTTCACCGCGACCCGCAGGTCGGGCCAGTCGCGGGCGTCGGTGCAGGCGCGGCGCAGGGCCCAGCGCCCGATCTCGACGATGAAGCCGGTCGTCTCGGCGATCGGGATGATCTCGCCGGGCGAGACCCAGCCATATCCTGGCTTGTTCCAGCGCAGCAACGCCTCGAAGCCCGTGACGCGGCCGCTCCTCATGTCGACCAGGGGCTGGTAGTGCAGTTCCATCTCGTCGGCCGCGAGGGCAGCGCGCATGTCCAGATCGAGCTGTCGCTGGCGGACGACCCGCTCCTCCAGCGAAGGATCGAAGGTGCGCCAGCATCCCTTTCCGTCCGCCTTGGCCGCGTAGAGGGCAAGGTCGGCGCGCATGAGCAGGCTCGCCGGCTCGATCGCATCGTCCGGCACGTAGGCGATGCCGACGCTGACCCCGATCTCCAGCTGGGCTTCGTCGATCTGGAACGGTCGCCGAAGCTCGGCCACGATGCGTGAAGCCAGCGCCTCGGCCTCGGCGCGCTCGACGTCACGGACGACCACGGCGAACTCGTCGCCGCCGAGGCGATAGCCGCCGTGTGGGCCGCCGATCGCGAGCAGGCGCACGGCGACCTCCTTCAGGAGGCGGTCGCCGACGAGATGGCCGCGGCTGTCGTTGACGGCCTTGAAGCCATCGAGGTCGAGGTAGAACAGCGCGCTCCGGCGCTCGGACGTGCGGACCTCGCGGCAGAGTGCCGCCAGCATTTCCTGGAAGCCGCCGCGGTTGGGCAGGCCCGTCAGGCTGTCGTGCCCCGCGAGGAAGGCGATGCGGGCTTGCGCCTCCCGGCTCTCGGTGGCGTCCGAGCCCACGCCGCGATAGCCGGCGAACGCCCCTTGTGCGTCGAAGACGGGCTTGCCGTTGAGCGTGAGCCATCGGATCCCGTCTGCCGTACGAAGCCGGATGGTTCGGTCGCGGAACGGCGCGCGGGCCTCGACGGCCGCAGCGACCGCGGCCGCATCCGCACCATCGCCGTCGGGGTCGGCGAATTCCCGGAGAAGCGCGGATAGCGTCCGGTGGCGCAGCCAGGCCGCCTCGATGCCGAGCAGGGCGGCGACCGCCGCGCGAGCCTGCCGCAGACGCCCGACCGTGTCGGTCTCCCAGAGCCAGTCGCTCGTGCCCTCGGCGAAATCCCTGAGGAGGAACCCGATGGTCTCGCTCTGCGCGCGTACGATGACCCGGTCTCGGATTCGCTGGTAGGAGTGACAGCATATCCGACGCGCACTGACGAACACGAAAGCCGCGTAGATCGCGAGAAGGATCCCGACATACTGCCCGACCGGGCCTTCGCAGCCGGCGAGCCCGACGAACAGGCCGATCACGACGGGGGCCACGGCGAGCACCGCCAGGGAGAAGATCGGGCCCGCGACATAGGCGTGCGAGATCAGGGCGGCGCAGACCGCGCCGACCACGATCCGGTAGGCATTGTCGAGGGATGGCAGCAGGACCGCCGGCATGCTCGCCCACGCGAGCCCCCGACCGAGCGCGAGGCCATGGAGCACCACGAAGGACTCGCGGGCGATGGCGTCCTCGCCGAGACGACCGTGGTAGCGCCGCAAGGCGACCATGGCCAGAGTGCACAGCGCGGTGACCGACGCGGACAGGCCGGCGAGGTACTGGTGCGACGCGACCTCCCAGAAGATGGCCGTCAGCACCAGCACGACGGCTGCCTGGGTAAACGCCGTGTATCTTCCGAGCTGCAGCGTCTCGGCCAGCATCGCAGCGCGCGTTGCCTCGCGCAGGCGCGTGTCCTGGTCGGACATGGTCAATTCGTCGGTGTCAGCCGGCAATATGATCTCACTCATCACCGCGCACCCCGCGCGGCCGGACGCGGCGCCTCGAACGCCGGCCCGGCCATCACGCCAGCCCGGTCCACCGCTTGGGGGACGCGAGAGCTGTCGCCGGGGGCAGCCTGGAGATGGGCGTGGATCGCCGATCGCGTGCCCTCGACGCCGGACGCGACCGGCAAGGCGTTCGGCGGAAGCGGCCGGATTGGGAGATCGTGATTCTGAAGCCGCATGTGATGCCCCTACGCCGAAGAAGTCCCTTGCCGTCCTGTTTCATGAGGATGAGCGACGCGCGCTGCTGGAGTCTCAAAGCGATCGGCGAAACACGGGTCGATTCGTCGATTTTTGGATCGAATTTTCTGTCTTTTCGAAGCTTGCGGCTCGAGAGCCGACGGAGATGGAGATTTTCATGCCATCACCGGCTGTCTTGAGCATTCGTGGCCGGGCTGTTCGTTAGCGAGGCATGAAATTCGAAGACGCATGATCGGAAAGCGTCGATCGAGAACACGAAGACCGTTCGACCCTCGTCGAAAACGGCCGCGGGCCGCGATCGTGCAGTCTTAGCGACAGAAATCGTGCATTTTAATGAATTGTAAACCGGCGCCATGACATGAAGACTGCCACAGCATGCGACATCGGTGTCGGGAGGCGGAGCGGTGCCCACACGTGCCTTGATGCGGCGCTCCGTGCCGGCGGAGGTGGGCGTGCCGCCGCGCCAGATCTCGTCGCGCCATTTCCTCAAGTTGATCGAAGACACCGGCAAAGTCGGCTTCTGGTCGGCAGACCTGCGCGCGGATCGGTTGGAGGCCTCGCCCGGCCTCTACCGCATCCTCGGCCTGGACCCCGCCTCCGAACTCACGTTCGGCTTCGGCCTCGACATGATCCATCCCGAAGACCGGGCCGCGCATGGCGACCAGATCGCGGTCCTGCGGTCCGGCCAGCCGATCAGCCGCGAGTTCCGCATCATCCGGCCAGACTGGACCCAGCGCTGGGTCCTGCACCACGCCGAGGTCGTTCTCGGTCCGGACGGCATTCCGAGCCAGGGCCTTGGCGTCGTCTTCGACGTCACCGCGCAGCACGATGCCATGATCGCCCTCATGCAGCGCCATGATCGGCTGAATGCACTCGTCGCCGCCACCGCCTCGGTCTTCTGGGTCAACAAGGCCAATGGCGAGCCCAGCGAGATGCCGCAGTGGATGGCGCTGACCGGCCAGACCCACGCGCAGATGCAGGGGTGGGGATGGCTGGATGCTGTGCACCCGGACGACCGCGCCCGCACGCTCGCCGCCTGGACCACGGCGGTCGAGCACACCGAGCCCTACAACACCGATTATCGCGTGCTCTGCGCGGACGGCATCTACCGTTGGTTCAATGCCCGCGGTGCGCCGGTGCTCAACCGCGATGGGTCGGTCCGCGAATGGGTCGGCGTTTGCCTCAAGGTGGCGGGCCGCAGCCGCTACGGTGCCTCGTCGTCGACGACCGACGCGGCGACGGATTGGCCGAAGGGGACGAACGCCGCCCACAGGCCATCCGAGATGGAGGATCTCCTCACGCCCGGACAGATTCGGGCGGCACGCGGCTTGACCGGCCTGTCGAAGGACGAGTTGGCGGCCTTGGCCAAAGTCTCGGTATCCACGCTCAACCGGCTGGAGGATCCCGCTTCCGAAGTCCGGTCGCGCCCCGACACGCTGCTGGCCGTGCGCCGTGCCCTGGAGGGTGCCGGCGTCGAGTTCATCTTCGAGGCAGGCAAGAGGCCCGGTATCCGCGAGGCGTGACGGCCCAGCGCCCCGCATGACGGCGGCGCCAGGCACGTACGCCCGGCTCGGATCGCAGCCGTGGTTCGCGTGCGGCGCCCGCGCTCCGTCCTCATCGTGACGGCCGGTGAAGGCGTTGCCGTAAAGCCGCCCGGGCGCCGATGCGCCGACCCCTTTCGGTGAGACCCGATACAGTCCGCGCCCACGGCACAGGCCCATCGGGGTCGCTCAGGGGGCACGGTCCTTCTGATCGCACGATACGATCGCTCCGGATGCCGCGCAGGCGTGAGGAAGACCTCGTTCTTCGCCGGCTATCGCCACAACGATCATCGCGCCATTGGTCGAACCCGGCCAACGCCGGATCCGGATCAGACCCTTCCGAACGACCGTGCTGTCCAATGGACACGGATCACCGGATACGACGCGGAGCAAACACAGCATCGCGCCGGACAATCGACGGCCATGCAGAGCCGGTCTGTTCGAGCGCTCACCCGCGTTCCGTATCTCGAGTGTCGATCCAAGTTTATGCAGGGCGAGAACCTGTTCAGCCCGCCTTCGAACGCGGTTGCCCGGAAACGGGAAGAGGCAGGCCTGCCCTCGCGGTGCCCGCAGGTAGCGAGGTACCCGCTGGCGTCGCGAAAAATTCGTTCCAATCGAAACGATTTCTTCCATCGACCACCGAAAGCGGAAGGTAGGATCATATTCACGGTCGAATGACATGCATTCGTTCATGCCGCGCTCGAATCCGGGATCGCCATTTAATGCTGTATTCAAATCTCCGGAGATATAAGCAATCGATCACTTGAGAGCCTGGCCATGTTTTTCCGTGCGACCTACAATGAATCGCAGTCGACACTCGACGCGCTGAGAAAGTCTCTCGCGATCATCGAGTTCGAGATGGACGGCACGATACGGGGTGCCAATCCGATCTTCCTGTCCATGGTCGGCTACGAGCTGGCCGCAATACAAGGCCAGCATCACCGTATCTTTGTCGAGGATGAGGTCGCCGAAAGCTCCGACTACGCGAACCTGTGGAAGAAGCTTCGCAGCGGCGAGTTCGTCGCCGGGGAGTTCCAGCGCAAGGCGCGATCGGGCGCGAAGGTCTGGCTCGAAGCCACCTACAACCCGGTCCCGGGGCCTGATGGACGCCCCCTTAAGGTCATCAAGTTCGCCAGCGACATCACGGACAAGAAAAAGGAAGCGAGCCGGCTGCTGCGCATGATCGACGATATGCCCGTCGCGGTCATGACGGCAGATCCACGAAACGATTTCAAGATCGATTATATCAACAACACCTCGCGCAAGACGCTGGAATCGATCGAGAAGTATCTGCCGATCAAGGTGTCCGACATGATGGGCAGGTCATTCGACGTTTTTCATAAGAATCCGCACCACCAGCGCAACATGCTGGCCGATGCCAGCCGCCTGCCGCATCGGACCAAGATCAAGGTCGGGCCGGAAACCCTCGATCTGCAGGTTTCCGCGATGACCGACTTGGACGGCACCTATCTTGGACCGATGCTGACGTGGTCCGTGGTTACCGCGCAGGTCGCGATGGCGGGCGAGGTCGCCGGCGTCGTCGATGCGCTCGGTATGGCCATCGGTGAGATGAAGGACTCGGCCCAGGGATTGAACAGATCGGCCGACGAGGCGAGCGAGCGCGCCAACTCGGTCGCAGCCGGCTCCGAGGAGATGACCAGTTCGATCCACGAGATCTCGGGGCAGGTCGGCCGGGTGTCGGAGCGCACCCAGCAGATCGCCACCCAGGCCGCGGCCACGGACGCGACGGTGCGCAATCTCGCCGCGAACGCGGCCGAGGTCGACACGGTGGTGGGCATGATCAAATCCATCGCCGACCAGACCAACCTGCTGGCGCTGAATGCCACGATCGAGGCGGCGCGCGCCGGGGCCGCCGGCCGCGGCTTCGCCGTGGTCGCCACCGAGGTCAAGGAACTGGCCGGCCAGACCGCCAAGGCGACCGGCGAAATCACCGACAAGGTCCGGGCCATTCAGGAAGCCACGGGCGAGGCCGTGACGGCGATCCGGATGATCACCGACGAGGTGGCCGAACTGTCGAAGCTGACGCTGGCCATCGCAAGCGCGGTCGAGGAACAGGCTGCCTCGACGCAGGAGATGTCCTCCAACATCACGGGTGTCTCGGCCGCGGCCGGAGAGACCGGTAAGCTTGCCGAGATGGTCCGGCAGATCTCGGAAACGCTGGCCGCCCGATCGGCCGGCCTCGGTGCCAGCATGGAAAAGTTCCTCAAGACCGGCTGACGGCTCACGCACGGGACCGGTCGCGGACAGATGTGGGCGAACACGGAAGGGGGCTGCCGAGTGCCTTGCTCGTCGAGTCAAGCAATAGCTTGGCTCGATGTCCGACGCGCGCAGGTGCTTGATTTGGTGATCTCATGGCTCATTGCCTTCCGGAAGACAACAGTCTCAGAACAGCCAATGTCGAGGAGAATTTCTGGATCGACGCCGTCAATGATGTCTTGATCGTGGCCGTCACGGATCCGGCCGGTCGGATCATCCAAGTCAACGATCGGTTCTGCGCCATCAGCGGGTACAGCCGCGGGGAACTTCTCGGTCGGAACCACCGCATCCTCAACAGCGGATGTCACGGCAAGGCGTTCTTCGAAGAGATGTATCGGACGCTCCGTGCGGGCCGAACCTGGCGGGGCGAGATCTGTAATCGCGACAAGAACGGTACCTTGTACTGGGTTGCGACGACCATCATTCCGGAATTCGACGCCGGTCGCAAAATCGTTCGGTACGTCGCCTGCCGCTTCGACATCTCGGAACAGAAAGCCGCGCAGCAGCGTCTCAGCGACATGGCGAGCCGCGACCCGCTGACGGGTCTGCTCAATCGGAATGGCCTTCAGGCCCTGCTCGCCGACCTGATGACGAACTCGGAACGGCACGAGCAAGGCTTGCGCGTCCTCATGCTCGATATCGACCATTTCAAGGACGTGAACGATGTCAATGGACACGACGTCGGCGACCGCGTCCTCCGAACGGTGGCGGATCGGCTCCACGCGGTCCTGGTCGGACGAGGGTTTGCCGCACGTCTTGGCGGAGACGAGATTGCCGCTGTCCTGCCGGATCACGGTGCGGAGACCTCCGCCCTCATTCAAGAGGCCCAGGATACGATTCGGCAGCCGATAGAACTCGACCAAGGCGTGTTCAATGTCACGGCCAGTATCGGCTTGGCGCGTTTCCCGGCCGACGGCACCTCGGCCGGAGAGCTGATCAAATGCGCTGACATCGCCCTCTATCAGGCGAAACGTCTCGGACGGGATCGCTGCGTGACCTTTCAGGCCCCCATGCTCGCGGCGACCCAGCGCCGGGTCGACATCCAGGAGCAGGCCAAGATCGGTCTCGTCCGGGGTGAATTCGAATTGTTCTACCAGCCCATCGTCGCATCGGACTGCAAGTCACCCGCTTCGTGCGAGGCTTTGCTGCGATGGCGGCACCCGGAGCATGGCCTCCTCACGCCGGGACGGTTCAAGGACGTTTTCGACTCTCCACGCCTGATGTCCGCCATTGGCCAGATGGTCCAGAGGCAAGCGATCCGACAGGCCGCCATATGGCTGCGAGCGGGTGTCCCGTTTGAAAAGATCAAATTCAACACGTCGGCAGCCGATTTCGATCTGCGGGGCTTCTCGACGCGCTTGTTGGCTCAATTGGCCGCCGAGGACGTGCCCGTGAGCTGCATCGGTGTCGAAGTGACGGAAGGACTGTTCCTGGGGCAGCGGTCCAGTTCCGTCCGGCAGGAACTCGCCCGGCTCAGCGAGAGCGGTATCGAGGTCGCGTTCGACGACTTCGGCACCGGCTATGCCTCGCTGACGCATCTGCGGGAACTTCCGATCGCGCGGCTCAAGATCGACCGCAGCTTCGTCATGAACATCGGCCATTGCGATCGCGATGAAACGATCGTTCGAAGCATTGTCGAGTTGGCTCACCGACTTGGTATGTTGGTGACAGCGGAAGGCGTCGAGACCGAAGAGCAGTATCGCAAGCTCGTCGAGATCGGCTGCGATCGACTTCAAGGCTACTTTTTCTTCCCCGTCATGCCCGTCGCGGAGGCGGCCGCGGCCCTTCACCTCCTCGTTGAGAATCCCCGGTCCTCTCTGGCGGCTTGAGGTCAGACTTCACCCGCTCGGCGAAGGCATCATGAAGTCACAGGGGTTCAGGTTGGCGTAACGCTCTGCGCGCTCGCCGTGGCGCCGAGCGCCAGGTGCTGTCGAGCGCGCCCTCGGATCTCGACAATTGAGCGCCTGCCGAGCGATGCCCAATAGGTCTCGCTGTTGAGAGCCTTCGAAGTCAGCAACTTCCTGAATGTGGCGCGATGACTGTACGTAGGCGAACGGGCGAACAAGTCGGCGCCCTCTTGAAACGGACGCAGGACGCACGCCTATCCCTGATCGCGGCCCGCAATCGCACCATGGCGGCCGATGATGTGCGGAATCTGCTCCTGGAACGGCTCGGCCTGATCGAGCGGAACGGTGTGGCTTGGCCGCACCCTCTGCGAGGCCAGTCCGTCGTCGAGTGGACCATCACCGACGCAGGCTTGTCGGCGCTCGCTGAGGCCAGGGCTTCAAGGACGTTCAACGGCGCCGATGGCGGAATGCCTCGAGTCTTGAGCCAAGATGACCTGTGATCGATGATGCCTTGCGGGCCTCCGGACACTGTCTGCTGCTGCGCAACCGGAACACGACAAGTAATCTCTGCCGAAATCCGCTCCGGCAGTGCCGGCAAAGGCCAACGCTTGGCCGATGCGGGCGCAAGGCGGGTGACCGGACCTGACCGCAAGCCGCAGGCCCGCTCCGACGAGGGACGCTGTAGAATTGGACAGGCTCATGCCGATTTATGTCAGCCGCGCAGACAGCCTCGAGCAGATCGCGAGAGCGGCCGTCCGTCGACTCGGCGCCGTCGGCTGACCGTCGAGCGGAATGCAACGGCCCTGCGTCCCGGCGTGCACGGAGATGAGCCTCACTGGCGCGCGCGATGAGCACTGATCGGACGATGAGGCGGTGGCCAATCGAAGGAGGCTCTCTGGTCTGTGGCTCGACGGACTGCCTCCGAGGCGTTCGTGCGGCGACGCTCACTGGCTGATCATCGCTCGCGGCCGACGATGGTGTCGGCCTGCCTATGCAATATCTGCATTTCTGGCGTGCGGCATGTGGCATACCAGTCGGCTGTGTGCAGTGCGATATCAACTCTCACGCACCGCACAACAGGACGCCGCCGATGACCCTCCTCACCGCTCTCGCTCTCCTTCCCTTCGCGGGTCTCGCCAACATCGCGATCGTGGTGGCGCTCGCCAATCATTTCGATGGCGACAAGCCGGCCGCCGGCTTCACCGGCCCGGTCCCGACCCTGGCCTGAGCCAGGACGGGCTCGCCGGGCGCAAACGGGACACGGGGGCGGACTTTGTCCATCCTGTAAGGTGAGCCTCCTGTGCCTGGAGCGGCCTGTCATGCCGCTGCGGCCGACGCGGAGATGGCATCCGCTTCGACGGATCCCGTCTTCGGACGCAGAGTGGGAAACATCCACTCTGCTCACACCCCCGACACTGAGGAGGGGCCGGAAGCGGGACCGGTCGACCGTCGCCGGCCCGAAGCCGGGTCGGTGTCGAATGGGAAGTGCTCGATCCTACGCAGGTCGCGTTGCTCATTCGGCGAGCACGAAGGCGAGGCCCAGGATCGCCACCAACAGTGCCCCGCCCGCGAGTTCCTCGCGCGGCTCCTCGGCGAAACGCGGCAACCAGCTTGCGCGGGCGACGCCCGCTCCGACGAGCCCGATGAGCAGAAAGCCCAGACCGAGCAAGTCGGTGGTCTGAACCGTCGGTAGCATAGGTCGCTCCTCCAACAGGGATGACGCCTATCGCTCGGGCCAAGCCCAATGCGATTCGACGTGTGCGATCAGCCCGAGAGCATGATCCCGGACGAGGATTGCAGCCTGCTCTGCGTCGCGGGCCTGCAGGGCGACGATGATGGCCGCATGCTCGCGCAACGAGTCCTCAATCCTCCCCGGCCGATGGAGGAAGATCGATCGAAGTGCCCGCATGTGGATGAACAGGTTGGCCGTCATCTCGACCATCAGCCCACAACCGCCGAGACGGATGATCGTCTGGTGGAAGTTGAGGTTGGCCTCTTCATAGGCCTTCACGTGCTCCGGCAGGGTGGAAAGCTCAAAATCTTCGAACGCTCGACTGAGCTGGTGAAGATCGGCGTCCGATGCGTGCCTTGCCGCAGCATGTGCGGCCCCGCCCTCGAGCGCGGCCCAGACTGTGATCATCTCGATGATCTCACGCTTGGTCTTGCGCGTCACGAAAAGGCCGCGGCGTGGCACCGTGGACACGAAGCCCTCCCGTTCCAGAAGTGTCAGGGCTTCTCGGACGGGCGTGCGGCTGATGCCAAGCTCTTGCGCAATCTGATGTTCGTTCAGCCGGATCTGCGCCGATCCGTCGTAGAGGTCCATCGCGAGGATCGATTGCTTGATGCTGTCGTAGGCCTGCTCACGCAGGCTCACCGTCTGCCCGATCGAGGTGAGGCCCAGAGAGGTGTCGGAGGGCTGCAGCACAGTAGAACTCCGGGAACGACAGAATTGATCTTGGACTCGGGTCTGGGGAATGCGCCGAAGCGCCGCCGGGATGTCGAGCAGAAGTGCGGTGCTCGGGAAGCCGTGCATCCCCCGATCGAGGGTGCACCCGCAGAGCCTCGGGGCGGTCTGCGCTGAGCAGGCGTGCCGTGGAACCGACGGTCTGCGTGCCGAAGACGCGCGACTGGGCCGGTCGTCTCGACCCCGGCTCCAGGATTCCGGAGCCGGGGCGTCGAGACTTTCATCGAGGCTTTCGCTGAGCCGCTGAGAGCGGCCGCGCCCTGCGCTCAGGCGTGCGCCAGCGTCAGTGCCGGAGCCGCCGCGTTGTTGTTCGCCGCGTGGTGCTGCTTGAGCATCGGCCGCAGCACCGCGATCGCCAGGATGGCGGCGATCAGGTCCATGGTCGCCACCGTGTACAGGACCGTGGCCCAGGTGCCGGTCGCCTGCATGATCAGGTTGCCCACCGGCACGAAGAGCGCCGCGAAGCCCTTGGCGCAGTAGAGCACGCCGTAGATCTTGCCGATGTGCTTGGAGCCGAAGGTGTCGGCCGCGGTGGCGCTGAACAGCGAGTAGACCTCGCCCCAGGCCAGGAACACGACGCCGGACAGGATCACGAAGGCCCACGGGTTCGAGCCGAAGTAGCCCAAAGCGACGATGCCGATGCCCTCCATCGCGAATGCGATGAACATCGTCTTCTCCCGTCCGATCCGGTCCGAGATGAAGCCGAACAGCGGGCGCGAGATGCCGTTCATGATCCGGTCGAGCATCAGCGCGAAGGGCAGTGCCGCCATGGCGAAGAAGTACAGGTTGACCTGGAAGTTCTTCACCCCGAGGTCCTGGGCGATCACGCCGAGCTGGGCCACCGCCATCAGCCCGCCCGTCACCGTGCAGGTGAACATCAGCAGCATGACCCAGAACACGGGGGTGCGCAGCGCCTCGCCCAGCGTGTAGTCGCGGCGCGACTGCAGGACCTTGGTGGAGAACGGCACCTGATCCTTGCGCGGCGCGCGCATGGCGATGGCGGCGGCGATGATGATGGCGCCCTGGATCAGGCCGAAGACGAAGAAGGCCTGGGCGTAGTTGCCGCTATCGATCATCTTGGCGATCGGCAGGATGGTCAGCGCCGAGCCGGCGCCGTAGCCGCCCGCCGTGAGCCCGACCGCCAAGCCGCGCTTGTCCGGGAACCACTTGAGCGCGTTGTTGACGCAGGTGGCGTAGACGCAGCCGACGCCGATACCGCCGGCCACCGAGCCGAGGTAGAAGCCGCTCAAGCTGGTGGCGTAGGAGTTGATGACCCAGGCTAGGCCCGTCATCAGACCGCCGAACATGACGACGCGGCTCGGGCCGTACTTGTCGATGAAGTAGCCCTCGATCGGGGTCAGCCAGGTCTGGACGACGACGAAGATGGTGAAGGCGACCTGGATTGCGGCGCGGTCCCAACTGAAGGTCTTCTGAATCTCGGGAACGAACAGCGTCCACGCATATTGAATATTGGCCGCCGCAACCATGCAGATCACGCCGAGCACGATCTGCAACCATCGGTTGGTACTGGGTGTCGCCGTATCCGATCTCGCCTCTGGCATGGCCATGAGCTTCCTCCCTCGTCCCTGCGCTGACGTTCGGCGGCGTGCTATAGGATTGGCGTGCACGTCGCCGTATCGCTTGCCCTCGCCGGAACCACGTGTCGGGCTCCGATACTGGCATGACGGCATGCATTATTCTGTGTGCCAGTATCGGATGGCAAGAGAAATAATTCAACATCTTGAGTTTTTGAAGTGGGATTATAATTGATCTTCGGACGTGCTGCTCGAATGTTCTGCCGGCGTCGCGTCAATCCAGACCGAAATTCGAAAGTGTTCATCGCCCGCGCCGACGTCACCGACGCCGGGATTGGGTTTGAGGGCGACGCGTGAGGTCGTCCATGTTGCGCCCGTTCGCTTCGGATGTTCGACGATGCAGATGGCTTGGCTGGTTGAAGAAAGACCAGGCCGGATGGCAGGGTCAGCTCGGGCCGAAGCGTTCGAAGTCAAACAGAGGATAAACTCGAAACGTGGAGCGGGCACTGCAGCTTCGTATTCGAAGCTTGGTGCGACCTTCAGGTAAGAGGGTGACCCTGGCGCGCAGGCAACGACTGGCTGCCCGCAGAAATGGTACCTCAGACGTACAGCGTGGGGCGGACCGAAGATCGATCAGGCCCGGACAATGACGGGTCCGATGCGCAAGAGCATCCGCCCGCGCTGGCTCCTGGCTCACGGTCTCCAGATCCAAGACGCTGCAAGAGCCATCTGAATGGCCGCGATGGGCGCAGTGCTGCCGGTCCGGGTGCACCCCATTTCGGACCTTTGAGCCGCGGCCCGTCGATCTCTGTAGGAAGACGTCTAACGCTTTCCGAAACCGACGTCGGCAGCGACGTCGCTCAATCGATCCGGCTCGCGTTCCTTCCGCTCGCTGTATCGGTCCACGAGGTAGTCCGCCCGCTCGCGGGTCAGCAGCGTGAACTTCATCAATTCTTCGCAGACATCGACGACGCGCTCGTAGAGCGGCCCCGGCTTCATCCGGCCGGCCGCATCGAATTCTTTGTAGGCCATCGGCACCGAGGACTGGTTCGGGATGGTGATCATCCGCATCCAGCGGCCGAGGATGCGGAGGCTGTTGACGGCGTTGAAGCTCTGTGAGCCGCCGGAGACCTGCATGACGGCCAGAGTCCGCCCCTGGGTCGGCCGCACGCTGCCCTCGGAGAGCGGCAGCCAATCGATCTGGCTTTTCATCACGCCGGTCAGGTTGCCGTGCCGCTCCGGAGAGACCCAGACCTGTCCCTCGGACCAGATCGAGAGGGTGCGCAACTCCTGCACCTTCACGTGGTCGGCGGTGGTGTCGTCGGGCAGCGGGAGACCGTGGGCGTCGTAGATCCGCACCTCACCGCCCATGGCCTCGAGCAGGCGGGCGGCCTCGTAGGCGAGGAACCGGCTGAACGAGCGCTCCCGCAGCGAGCCATAGAGGATCAGGAAGCGCGGCGGGTGCGTGAACGGCGTCGCCGCTTGCACGCGTTCGCGGGTTGGCACCGCGAAGTGCGCTGTGCTGAGGTTCGGTAGGTCATCGGTGAAGGGTCGTGCGGGCTTGTCCAAGAATCGGCCTTCCGATACGTTCAAAGCTTCATTTGAAGATTGAAATGAAAATGGACGAACCGCAAGCCCTCGCCTCGTTCGCGGCCCTCGCGCAGGAACACCGCCTGCGCTTGGTACGGGCGCTCGTAGCCGCCGGCCCGGAGGGCCTGGCCTCAGGCGTCTTGGCCGTCTCGGTCGGCGTCTCCGCCGCCACTGTGTCCCATCATCTCAAGGAGCTCAGCCGCGCCGGCTTGGTTGCCTCGCGGCGCGAGGGCCGGTTGATCGTCTACAGCGCTGCCTATCCGGCCCTGTCCGGATTGGCCGAGTTCCTGATGAAGGATTGCTGCCAGGGCCGGCCCGAGGTCTGCGAGCCGGCCGTCGCGGCTCTGTCCAGCTGTTGCCCGATCGCTGGAGACGTTGCCCATCCCTGAGCCGTTCGATGTGGTGACCGGCCCCGTCCCGGACTGCGGCACGTCCCGAAACGCCCAGGCTGTGATCAGGAACGCCGGGATCGAGCCTCACGGGATCGCGTCCCTCAAGACGCCGTCGAACCGGGCTGCGATCCGGTGCCTCGCTGCGCGAGCCGGGATCACCCTGCGCGATCTCCCACGCGAGAAAGGCACGCCCTCACCGGGAGCCCCTCGAACGGCGCAGCCTCAAGCCGGCGGGGTGGCGGCGCTGGCGACGCGCAGGGCCCTGATCAGCCCGGCTCGGATCGCCCAAACGATCCGAATGAGCACGGCGGCCACATAGGCAGAGCTAACCGCGATCAAGGCCACGCCGGTCAGGGTGTTGCCCGCGTCGTCGTACTTCAGCGATTCGCTCAGTGGCAAAAACATCACGTAGGAATGCGAGAACGCGAGCAGGCCGAACAACGACCAAGCCAGGATCATCAGGGATGCGCCGGCAATCCAAAAATCCAGCTCACGCATAGTCTATTCCCCTCAAATGCCAATTTCATACTCGTAATGATCTTTAAAGACCATACCGGCTCCCGATTTGTAAATTGAAATCGGCGCACGACTTCGAAAATCGATCACAAAAGCGAATGAAGATTTCAAAATTTGAAGCTTCGAGGGGCGGCCTGCGAATGGACGGACGTTCATCCCGTATGCGGATCCCGTCCCGACATGCACTTCAAGCCGCTCCAAGCCGCCCCAGGCCGGAAGTCGAAGGGCCTGCGCTATCGGACCGATTTGTAATCGAAAATGTATTTTACGAACATAATATCGATTTTAAATCCAAATCGCATTTTATTTGTCAAACATAGACAGCTTCGATACGGTCAAGCTGTCGATCTCGTGATCGGCCAAATCTCCTAATTACTGTGACAGGCCGCTGGAAACGGGAGCACCCCGTGGCCCAATCGCAGAGCTTTGGGTTGACGCTTGCACGTATGTGCTCGCGGCGTCGTACGTGGGGACATGATGACTGATCTTAAGACGCTCTTGTTGTGCGGTTCGGCCGTTCTCGTCTCAGGCGTCGCGGCTGAGGCAGCTGATCTTCCAACAACGAAGGCCGCGCCGATCGAGTACGTGCGCGTGTGCAACGCCTATGGCGCTGGATTCTTCTATATTCCCGGCGGCGATACCTGCATCCGCATCTCGGGTCGTGCGCGGTACGATTTTCTGTACCAGACCAGCAAGGTCCGCACGGGGGCTGGTGGCGACCTGACCGGCTATCTGGGCCTGCTGCGCATCAACCTCGATGCGCGCACGCAGACGGATTACGGCACGCTCCGTGCCTTCCTGCGCCTCGACGTCGCCAACCGCAGCGGCCCGTTCCTGACCTCCGGATCGCGTCAGCGCGAGAGCCTCGCGGTTCCAGGCCTGGGTGCTGACGCATTCGGTCGGACGCAGTCCTTTATCAACGCCGACAAGGCGTTCATCCAGTTCGCCGGGCTGACGGCCGGTCGGGCAGCCTCGTTCTTCGACTTTTACGCGCATGACTTCGAACTGATCGGCGGCACGGCCGGCTCGGACACATTCAGCACGAACCTGCTCGCCTACTCGGCGACACTCGGGAACGGCTTCACACTGACCGCGTCGATGGAAGATCCGACCTATCGCCGCTTTCCGATCTTCGGGACCGGTTCCGCTGTCGGCGCCTTCACGGGCACAGGCGGGTTCGCGGGTTACAGCAACGCCTTCAATCCATTCACCCCGTCGACCTTTCTGGCTCCCATCGTCGTCGGGCCCGGCAACGTCGCCTTCGTCGACGTGACCCAGAAGAGCCGCATGCCCGATTTCATCGGCGTCGCGCGCATCGACCAAGCCTGGGGATCGGCACAGGTGTCAGCGGCCGTCCACGAGATCAACGCTGGCGATGCCGGAAGCACGGTGGCCGGTGTCACGACAGCGACGACCGCACTCGGTATCTCGCCCACCGGTCGCGCCTCGAACGCCTACGGCTGGGCGCTGCAGGGCGGCCTGAAGGTCAACCTGCCGTTCATAGCGACGGGCGATGCCCTCTACCTCCAGGGTGCGTACGGCCAGGGCGCTATCACATACACGGGCATCGCCAACTACACGGCTCCGTACGACGCCCTCGGAGCCGCGCCAGTGGGCGGTGGCTCCTTCGCCCAGTACTACGCCGACGCCGTGCTGAATCCCACCACGGGACGGCTTGAGCTATCGACGAGCTTCTCGGCCGTCGCCTCGATGCTCCATTACTGGACGCCAACCTGGCGCTCGGCGTTCTTCGGAAGCTACGCGGAGATCGACTACAACCCGAAGGGCCGCAACGCCCTCGGTCTCCTGGGCTTCGGCTTCGCGCCTGCGGGCGCCAGTGCGGCCAATGCCCTGGCCTTCGCGACGAGCCCGGTGCTGCGCGGCAACAACCAGATCGTCACCGGCGCGAGCCTGATCTGGACGCCGGTGAAGGACCTCGATATCGGCGTCGAGGGTGAGTACATCCGTACCGCTCTCAACAGCGGTGTCACGCCGGATATCTCGAAGAATTCGTTGCGCTACGTGAATGCACAGGACGCGGCGCAATTCCGGTTCCGCGTGCAGCGGGATTTCTAGCGCAGCCGCTCCACGTCTCGTCCCGCGCTCGATCAGGCAGGGCCCAGCCGAACGGCTGGGCCCTCAGTTTTTTGCAGGCGACACAGTATCGATCGCGCTTTCAGCATTTAAAACCGATTTTTATTGCCGATCAATCACAGTAGTATACAAGTGAATCAGCTCTTCGGAGGCCATTTTTGTCGCCGAGCGAGCGTTGGCTACGGTTTCGAAGTTGACGGGCTCAGGTACCGGGGCAGGTCAAATCGAACCCAAAGCTTCAGACCCATACGACTTCGCCGACCGGGAAACCGGTCGGCATTTTCGTGTTGCGGCCTCGATCTCGAGCACCTGACCGCGGGCGCCCTGACGCGATAGACGGGTCCCGGCCGATGGTGCCTCACGGATTGCCGCCGCTCCCGCTATCCCCTTCGGCAGGCCCACACGGTGGGACGTTCATGGCCGGGCACCGGGATTTGAACCCGATCGGCCGCCGATAAGAGCGTCGACCGTTGCGGCGGCACGCGCGACAGGACGCGCTTGAAACAGAATTTATAAATTCAAAGCACTTCAAAGACCGAAAGAATTATTCTGCAATAAAATATGGAATTTAAAACGAGACTCCCTCACATTGTACTCCCGTCGCCGAGACGCGACAGCTTAAATCTGAGATCGGATCATGAAAAATCTTGTTCTGGTTTGCTCGTTCGGCGCGATGCTGATCTCGGGCGCCGCTTTCGCCCAAGGTTCCGGCGCGCAGATCGATCCCAGCCTCATCACGAGGACGAGCGGCAGCGGGCTCGACGCGTGGTCCTCTGCCGAAGGCAACGACAAGGCGGGAGGCATGTGGGAGGGAGCGACCGGCTACCACGCCTATGCGCCCCAGCAGCCTGCCTACGTCGAATCCGTTCCGTCGAACCGGCAGTGGAGCCATCTGAATACCCGCGTGCGCCGTCACAGCGCTCCGTCTTACTGATCGATCACGCCGGTTCGTCGCCTGCCGCTGCCGCGGCAGGCGACGCCGGTCCCATCCGGCGCAGACCGGGGAGGGCGCGGGCCTCAGCCGGCTTCGACCGGGGCGGCGCCGAGAAGAACGGACCCGCGGTCCTGATGAGGCCACAGCAGGGTGACCCGGCAGCCGGTCCCGTCGCTGGCGATGTCAAACACCGCGCTGTGCAGCCGCGCGATCGAATCGACCAAGCTCAGTCCGATGCCGAACCCGCTCTTGTCGGTTCGGGACGCGCCGCGGCGGTAGCGAGCTCGGACGGCGGTCAGCTCCTCGGCCGGGATGCCGCAGCCGTTGTCCGTGACGCGGATAGCCGTAGGGTTCTGCAGGAGCGCGACTTCGACCCAGCCTCTCGATGGGGTAAACTTCAGGGCGTTGTCGATCAGGTTGCTCACGGCCTCGAAGATCAGGCTGCGGTCACCCTCCACGTCGGCGGCACCGTCTGGCCGCTTCCACCGGAGCTGGATGCCCCGTTCGGCCGCCAGCGGCTCGTAATACTCCACGGCATCCTCGAGCAACCGGCCCAAGTCGACCTGCGTAAACCCGGATCGGCGCAACCGATCCTCCATCTCGGAGATGCGCAGCAACGCTGAGAACCGGATGACGATCGACTTGACTTCCGCGAGCGCGTCCTCGTTGCAGGCGCGGAACGCCTCGACGCTGTCGGCCTTGCGCAGGGACCGTTCCAGCGTCCCGACGACCCGGGTGAGCGGCGTCCGCAGGTCATGGGCGATGTTCTCGTTCACGCCCTTGATCTCCAGCATCAACCGCTCAAGCTGGTCGAGCATGTCGTTCACCACGCGGGTGAGGTGAGCGAGATCGGCCGAGACGCCACGCGTCGGCAGCCGTTCGCTCAGGTCGCCGCGCATGATGCGGACCACCGCGGAGGTGATTGCCTCGTTCTGACGAAGCGATCCGACGCCGAAGATCACGGCGCCGATCAGGCCGATGACGATCGTGGCCGCCATACCCCAGGAGAAGGTCTCGACCAGGGCGTTCTCCAGCGACTGGAGATCCTTGGCTGAGCGGCTGACGAGGACGTACTCGCCGCTCGGCAGCAGCGTGAGCTGGCTGAACAGCGTGCGTGCCCCGTGGTCCGTCTGCTGCGTCAGGACGAAGGGGTGCCCGACTGGTGCCGTCGCCGGATAGGGGATCGGGGCGCCGGCGCGGCGCGCATGATCCGGTCCGAAGAGCACAAGCGGGCGCCCGCCTTCCGCGAAATCCTCCGATGCGTCGATACGCTCGCGCAGGGCCCGGGGCGGCAGGTTCAAGAGATGCTTCGACTCCCACTCCACCCACTCGAAGGCGGCCTTGCGGCCGTAGCTGCGCGTGTCGACGTACAGGAAGCCGCACAGGGCGAGCGATGCGCCTCCGAAGGTCGCGAAGAACAGGCTGGCGACCCGGAAGCCGCTGGTGCGGCGAACCTCAAGAAGGCGCACGGAGGATGAAGCCCGTGTTGCGGACCGTGTGGATCCGGGGGTTCATCCCGTCGGGATCGAGCTTCTTGCGGATCTTGCCGATGTGCACGTCGATGACGCTCGACTGGTGATTGAAGCTGTAGCCCCAGACCGACTCGAAGATCATCTTGCGGCTCACCAGCACGCCGGCATTCTGCATCAGGAACTCGATGATCGCGAACTCCTTGGGCAGCAGCTCGACCGGTCGCCCGGCGCAGTGAAGCACGCGCTCGATCAGGTCGAGGCGCAGGTCGCCGACCACGAGCTCGTTGACCGCCTCGGCGGCCATCTTGCGCCGGGCCAGCGCGTCAACGCGGGCGGTCAGCTCGATGAACTCGAACGGCTTGGCGAGGTAGTCGTCGCCGCCCGCGCGCAGGCCGTCGACGCGCTCGTTGACGGCCGAGAGCGCGCTGAGGATCAGAACGGGCGTCGAGACCTTCGCGGCACGCAGCCTGGTGAGCAGCGACAGGCCGTCGATCTCGGGCAGCATGCGATCCAGCACGATCACGTCGAAGTTGCCTTCCATCGCCTTGCGGAGGCCGGTCGTCCCGCTCGGCGCCTCATCGACCTGGAAGCCGTATTCCGCGAGCGCCGAACCGATCTCGGCGGCGACGCGGCGATCATCCTCGACGACCAATACACTGGGCATTCTTTTTTCCTTCTTATTTTGTATTCGACCGCCCGACTTGTTCTCCTGCGCTGTTGCAGGGCAGCCGGGATTATCCTCTCCGGGCGCGCTGTCAAATGGCGGCCGGTCTGCGTTGGCGGAATGCGTCATTTGGCCGGCAAAGCTTACGAGATCGTGATTGGACTGGACCATCCGTCTCACTCCGCACTGGCCTGCTCGGAGAGCTTGGCGATTGGCGCCTCAGAGGCGGAACCGCCCTTCGAAACGACCCGGGCGCCGTCCTGCAGGGTCGCCGGTGGGTTGAGGACGACCGTTTCGCCGCTCTTCAGCCCCGAGCGCAGCTCCAGCCGGGTGCCGAGATCGCGCGCGATTGTGATCGAGCGGAGCTGCACGGTGTCGTCGGGCTGAACGACCGCGACGCGCGTACCCGTCGCATCGAAGATCAGCGCCTCGGACGGCACGGTCACGCGGGGATGCGTGCGCGGCACCGCGAAGGTCACGGCGACGTAGAGACCAGGACGCAGGACCCCGTCGGGGTTCTTCACGTCGACCTCGGTGTCGAGGGTCCGGACGGAGGAGCGCAGGGCGACCGAACTGCGCGAGACCGTCCCGTCGAACGCGCGATCCGGCATCTGCGCGACGCGCACCCGCGCCTGGACGCCGTCGTGGATGCCCACTGCCGCCGATTGCGGCACCTGGACCGAGACGCGCAGGATATCCGTGCTGTCGATGGAGAAGAGCGGCGTCCCTCCGCCGGTATCGGCGTGGACGAGGTCGCCGACATCGACCATGCGGGCGGTCACGACACCGTCGAAGGGCGCGACCACATTCTCGAACGTGGTCAGCGTCCGCAGCCGGTCGACTTTGGCCTGCTGTGCCGTGATGTTCGCCTCGGCGACCTGCACCTTGGCGTCGGCGGCGGTCAGGGCCGCGGTGGCCGTCAGCATGCCGGCGCGGGTCTGATCGGCGTTCTGCTTCGACGCCCAGCCCTGGCCGGCCAGCGTCGAGGTCCGGGCATCGGTGGCGTTGGCCAGCGTGACGTTGGCTTTGGCCTGCTCGACATCCGCGCGGGCGACGGCGAGCTGGGCCTGGAACTGGCCGAGCTGGGCCTCGGCCTGGCGTGCCTGCTGGTCGAGGTCGGGGGCGGCGATGCGCACGAGCAGATCGCCCTTTTTCACCCGCGAGCCGATATCCACCCGGCGCTCGGCGATGTAGCCGGTGGCGCGGGCGAAGATGTCGGCATGGTCGAACGCCTCGGTCTGGCCGGGCAGGGTCAGCGTCATCGGCCGATCGTCTTCGGTGGCCGACAGGGTTCGCACCGTCGGGACGAAGTCGGCCGTCTCGGCCTGCGTGACCAGCGAGGCCTGGTAGGTTTGCCAGTGGTGCCAGCCGCCGAGGCCGAGGGCGCTTCCGAGCGCCAGGGCAGCCACCAGGAAGGGCCGCTTGCGCGGGGGCGGCAGATCGGCATGCGCCAGCGTCTCCCCGACCCCGTCCTGCCGCAGGGGATCGATCTCGACGGCGTGGCGATGCGCACGCTCGGCGGCCACGTGGGCGTCGAACGCGTGGACGTCGGACTCTGGGCGCATCAATAATCCTCGAGGGGCTTGATCGGATTGTGCCGGAGCAGGGTGTAGAGGAGCGGGACGAAGAGCAGCGTCGAGAGCGTGCCCATGCCGATCCCGCCCATGACCGCGCGGGCGAGGGCGGCGTTCTGCTCGGCGCCTTCGCCCGAGCCGATCGCCATCGGGATCAGGCCAAGAAACATCGCCGAGGCGGTCATCAGCACCGGCCGCAGCCGTGTATGGCCGGCCATCAGGGCGGCCTCGCGCGCCGAGCAGCCCGTGGCCTCCCGGTGCTCCTTGGCGAAGGTGACGAGCAGGATCGAGTTCGCGCTCGCCACCCCCACCGACATGATCGCCCCGAAGAGAGCCGGGATCGAGAAGGCTGTGCCCGTGATGAACAGGCTCATCACGATGCCGCAGAAGGCGAGCGGCAGCGCGGCGATGACCACGAAGGGATCGACCCAGGTCTGGTAGTTCAGGACGAGCAGCAGGTAGACCGCCACCAGCGCGATCCCGAGCCCGATCTCGATCCGCGTGAAGGCGCTCTCCATGCTCTCGATCTGGCCGCGGACCAGGATCTTGTCCGGGGCCGGCAGCCGGGCCTGGGCGTCGGCGACGATCCCGTCCACGGCGGTGCGGACGCTGCCGAGATCGGCGTTCTGGACGTTGGCGAGGATGTCGAAGGTCGGCTGCTGGTTGACGTGATTGATCACCGTCTGCTCCGGCTGCCGCTGCATCGTGGCGATGTTCGACAGGAGGATCGGAATGCCCGGCCGGTCATGGCCGGTCGCATGGACCGAGACCGGCGTATTCATCAGCTGGTCGATGTCGGCATTGCGCCATTCCGGCGTCTGGACCCAGAGCTGATAGGGCATCCCGGACTTCGGATCGGCCCAGAAATTCGGACTGACCTGGAAGGAGCCCGACAGCGAGACATTCATGTTCTGCGCGATGGACTGTTCGCTGACGCCCATCTCCGAGGCGAGCCTGCGGTCGACGTTCACCGACATCTGCGGCGCGTCGACGATCTGGTGCAGATGGACGTCGACGGCGCCCCGGACGGCAGAGATGCGGCGGACGAGGTCGCGCGCCACGGCAAGGTCCTCGGCGTCGTGGCGCCCGGACACCTGCACGTCGATCTGTGCGATCGTGCCGAAGTTCAGGATCTGCGTGATGATGTCGGAGGGTTGGAAATAGAAGACGTCGTCCGGGAAAGCGTCGCGCAGGACCTTGCGCAGGCGCGCCTCATAGAACGAGATCGGCTTGTGCTCGCCCTTGAGGTTGATCAGCATCTGACCGTCATTGTAGGCGACGAACGACGCGTCCATGAACGCGAAATTATAATTCGAGGCCGGCAAGCCGATATTGTCCAGGATGAGGCCGAGCTCGTCCTTCGGGACCACCTGCCGGACAACGTCCTCGACCTGCGCGAACCGTTTTTCGGCCTGCTCGATCCGCTGGCCAGGCCGGGTGCGGATATGCAGCGTCATCTGGCTGGATTCGATCTGCGGGAAGTAATCCTGCCCGACGAAGGGGAAGATCGCCGCGGTCAGCGCGAAGACCGAGAGCACGCCGCACAGGGCGCGGCCCGGGTGCCGGAGCACGGCGGAGAGAAGGCCGACATAGCCCGCGTGGAACCGCGTGAAGCCGCGCTCGAAAGCACCCCGGAAGGCGAGCGCGCCGCGCAGCGGATACCTCAACACCCAGAGGAGCGGGCGCCGCGCGAAGCCGAGCAGCCGGCCGAGGATCGAACGCCGTCGCTGCGGCGCTAGGCCGTTGGCTGCCAGCTCCGCGCCGCCGTGATGCCGGGCGTATTCCCGGGGCGACGAGGACGTCGATCAGGATGGCGACGAGCGTCCGCGACAGCAGGTAGGACGTCAGCATCGCGAATACCACCGCCTCGGCCTGCGGGACGAACAGGTAGCGGGGGGCGTCTGTGAGGAAGAAGACCGCCGAGAAGGCCGAGCAGATCGCCAGCGTCGAGATCAGCGCCGGCTTGGCGATGCCCGCGACGCCCTCCACCACCGAGCGCCGAAACGGGAACCCCTCCTCGAACATCCGGTAGGTGTTCTCGATCGCCACCGTGGCGTCGTCCACCAGGATACCGACCGCGAGCGCCAACCCGCCCAGCGTCATCACGTTGATGGTCTGCCCGATGGCGACCAGGATCGAGAGGGATGTCAGGATGCAGAGCGGGATCGAGACGAGCACCACGAGGGTCGAGCGCCACGAGCCCAGGAACAGCAGGATCGCGAGGCCGGTGAGGCCGGCCGCGATGACCGCCTCTCGCACCACGTCGGAGATGGCGTCCGAGACGAAGACCGATTGATCGAACAGCGGCGTGATCGTCATGCCCTTCGGCGCGGCCGCGTTGATGTCGGGCAGGGCGGCCTTGACAGCGTTCACGACATCCAGCGTCGAGGCCGCACCGTTCTTCAGCACCTGCAGGAGGACGGAGTGGCGACCGTCGGCGCGGACGATGTTGATCTGCGGCGGCGCACCGTCCCGCACCTGGGCGACGTCCCGCAGAAGGACCGGCTGATTGTTCTCGACCTTGATCGGGATGCGATTGAGCTGATCGACGAGAAGCGGGCTCGAATTGAGCCGAACCGTGTATTGCTGCCGCCCGATCTTCGCGAGCCCGGACGGCACGACGAGGTTCTGCTTGAGCACCGCGTTCAAGATATCGAGCGGCGTCATGCCGATCGCGCGCAGCTTGGCGGGGTCGAGATCGACCATCACCTGACGCGGGGCGCCTCCGTACGGGGACGGCAGGGTCGAGCCCGGCACCTCGGCGAGCCGCCGGCGGGTCCGGTACTGGGCATAATCGAAGACCTTGGTGAGGGGCAGCTTGGACGACGACAGAGCCATCTGGATGACCGGCACCGATGACGCGGAGAACCGCATGATCACCGGCGGCTGCACCCCAGGCGGCATACGCGAGCGGATGGCGTTCATTGCCGAATCGACCTGCGTCATCGCGAGATCGATGCTGACCGCCGAATCGAAGTAGATCCTCTCGGTCACGGTCCCCTGGATCGACGTCGACTCGATCCGCCGGATGTTGTTCACGTTGCTCGACAGCGAAAATTCGCTGTAGTTCGTGATGCGTTGGACCATATCGGTGGCGTCAAGACCGTTATAGGTCCAGACCACCACGACGACCGGTATGTCCACGGACGGCAGCACGTCCTTCGGTGCCACCGCGATCGAGCCGATGCCTGCGAGGAACATGACGACGGCAAGAACATAAAAGCTCTTGCGGAACTTCAGGGCAAACCGAACAAGATCCATGCGGCCAATCGCACTCTTCGCCCCGGTTCTGCGGATCTCCGGGCCCCGTCTCCGGCCTCGGTCTAAGATAGCAGAAAGAGGCTCGCGGTGTGGAGGATGAGCGAGGCTTATGCCCAGCTTCACGATGATATAAATCAACCTCGATAGTGCTTCGAATGAATTCGCTCTTAGATCTTGAAGCAATTTTTATTTCTGAAAAATGACGTGTTCGAAATTTCAAAAACTGCGCGCTGAGCCGAGAGCGCTTCATCGAAACTCAGGACGTCCGCAGACCATGACGTTCAGCAACAAAAATTAGTTTTATAAATAAAATCTGCCTTGAGATTTTGGTATCGTATTTAATTGCATTTCATCGATCGGAAAAGACAGCTGGCGGGAACTCTCCGTCGATCGATCCGGTCCCGATCTTCGTCGCGTCAACACAACGAGTATGAAGAGAACAGGGTATCGATCTCTCTCGATCGCGCTGGAGCGGACGCCTTTACAATGGCTCGACGACCGCCTCGGCATCAGCTTACGCGGTCCAACGACCGCTGATTGATGCGGCCTCACCCAGTGACGCCGATCAGCGATGCCTCCGAGACACATCACTCAAACACCGGAAGCCCTCTCAGACTTGGTCTGCTCGGGACAAATCGATGTCGCATCAGAAAAAGCTTATCGTTCTTATTCTGGCTGCCTTGTACGGTTTCATGGCGCCAGCGTGGTCCGAAAGCGAGATGGCTGCCGGAGGCGCGTTCATGAGCAGCTACACGTCGGACCCCTACTTCGATCCGCGATCGCAATATTCTCAGCGTCACGCGCTGGGCGACATCGGCGGACAACCCATGCTGGCCGAACCTTTGGGCGCTCAGCCTCCGTGCGCGCTCTTCGATAAGCCCTGCGCCGACAGGTTCGAGCGCACACGGCGCCATGCCTATCCTTAGGACAGGTTGATGGCAGCCTGCAGAGACACCACCCGATCTCCGCGAGCCGATACCGAGCGCTTCGAAAACCTGTCGTCATGTCCAGCGCAAGACTGCGGCTGGGATGAAGGTGTGACGGTGCAGGACACGTCCGCTTTCAAAATCTTGCGCAAGGCCGTTCAGGGTCGGAAAGGACGCACATCCGATCGCCGCTTCATGAGCGCCTGGAGGAGGTTTCCGGGTCGCTGTTCTCGTGCCGGAGCCCGTCGCGATGGGTGGCCGGATAGGACGGCCCTCGCCGCAAATTGATGGGATAGCATCAGCTTCAATCCTGACTTGCGCTGTCGCAATCGGCTACGATCAGCCTCCATCAATGGAGGCCTTTCGCCGTGCGTACGCTCGCTTTTGCCTCGGCTCTCGTCCTTGCCTGCACGCTTCCCGTCGCGGCGCAGAGCCCCGCACCCTCGGCAGCTCAGACGGCGCAGCGGGATCGGATGAAATCCTGCAACGTGGATGCTGGTACACAAAAGCTGACCGGCGCCGCACGCAAAGACTTCATGGCGGACTGCCTCGCCGGGAAAACCGCTGCGCCGGCCAAGGACCTGACCCCGCAGCAGGCCAAGATGAAAAGTTGCAACACGGATGCCTCGGCCAAGAGCCTGAAAGGTGCCGAGCGCAAGGCTTTCATGAGCACTTGTCTGAAGGGTTAGGTGCCGGAACCACAGCGATCTCTGCGGACCGCCGAGGCGGCTCGTTCATGGCGCGTTCGGCCGGCGTCGACCGGACGTGTGCTCCGCTGCGGGCAACGTTCGCCGAGGGGGCGGGGGCGTCCTTGCTGCGGTCACGGGTCCACGAGGCGAAAGGGTCCCGGCGGTGGGCCGAGGCCCTTCCTCCCCGTGCGATGACTGTCCCGCTGGACGGGGCGCGACGTTCAGTAGGAGCGTGACGGGGTGGTCGTGGACGCCGATCCTGCGGAGGTCGGAACCGTATTCGTCGTGGTGGTGCGGTTCGCACGATGGTGGCCGATGGCACAACCCGCCGCCGCCCCTGCCACGCCGTGCCCGACCATGTGACCGGCGAGGCCGCCGACGACGGCACCTTTGAGGCAGCCCTTGGCCTCGGCCTGACCGAGGCCGGCGAAGGCCGTGAAGGCCAGAACGGAAGCGATGGTCACTGCGCGCATAGCGTCTCTCTTGGACTAGGATTCGCCCTCAAACGTGCTGCTGCGGCACCTCGTTCCAAGGCCTCGCACGGATGTCATGGGCGATCTGCGGCGGGCCGCATCCGGCCCAGACAGCGCGCGTGGTCGGTAGCCATCCGAAACGCGCGTCTGGACCCTTTCGTCTGGTTTCGGACTTGAGTGTCGATGACCGATCCAGCCGATGCCTCAGCGCCTTGCGCCCTCGTCGTGGACGACGACGGCCTCATCCGCATGGATGCGATGGACATCCTGGGGGACGCCGGGTTCCGCACCTTTGAGGCCTGCGATGGCGATAGGGCGATGACGTTGCTCGACCGTGAGCATGCCTCGATCGTCCTGCTCTTCACCGACGTACAGATGCCGGGATCCCGTGACGGCTTCGCCCTGGCGCGCGAGACGGCCCGGCATTGGCCCCACATCGCCATCGTCGTCGCCTCGGGCCAAGTGCATCCGGGACCCGGAGACATGCCGGACGGGGCCCGCTTCATCGGCAAGCCGTTCACGGCCGAAATGGTGCACGACCACCTCAAAGACATCCTGCCGGATGGCCAGAAGCCGGAGCCCCTGCGCGAGTAGCGTCGGCCATGGGCCGCCCCGGATATTGGCCGCGGTCGGGCCTGCGGCGGTAATCGGGATCAGGCATATCGCATCAGACCCGCGAACCCCCTCCGCCACGAGATCGAACTTTGATTTCGAGAAGCGCGGCAGGCTGGTCGTGTCCTTCGGCAGCCCCGGCATCTGCTGAGGCCCGACCTTGGTCATTTCGAAGATTTGCCGATGAACGTGGACCGGGTGCCCGACGCCTCATGTCGGTCCCCGCTTCAACCCCTGCCATCGGAGATTTCGCCGAAGACGAGTTCGGGCGTGAACTCACGCCACCGGGTCCCAGGGGCCTGGCCGTCCCGTGAAGGCCCTCGTTCACCGATCCGTGGGTGGGAATGTTCGGCCCGATGCCGCGCGCTACCTTGGCGGGATCCCCGCGAAGGGGCGAACGACGACATCCTTGAGGAAACGCCAGATGCTGAAGACTATCGTGCCTGTCGTGGCTCTTGCCTCCGTGCTCGCCACGCCGGCCCTCGCCCTGGAAGTCACGAAGACCGCGACCGTCGCGGCCTCACCGGACACCGTCTGGAAAACCATCGGCGGGTTCTGCGGCATCGGCGATTGGCACCCCGTCATCGAGAAGTGCGTGCTCTCGAAGAAGGGCGGCAAGGAGGAGCGCACCCTGTCCCTGAAGGGCGGCGGGACCATCGTGGAGGAGGAGCAGTCCCGCAACGACAAGAAGATGGACTACACCTACACGATCCTCTCGGGCCCGCTGCCGGTGCAGGACTACAAGTCGACCATCAGGGTGGAGAAGGACGGCAGCGGATCGAAGGTCACCTGGACCGGCACCTTCAAGGCCAAGGGTGCGCCGGACGACAAGGCCCAGGAGGCGATCGCGGGCGTCTACGACGCGGGCCTGAAGGGCATCGCCGACAAGGCCAAGTAACCGCGCCAGCGGGTCAGGGCTGCTCCCGCCTCGCCGTCGGGGCGGGGCACGCCTCGGGCGACACGTCACCTCCGTCGGGACAGCACGGGAACGGCCAGGCATGCGACAGGTGAAGTTCAGGCTGATCGAGCCTGGGTTGCGACCCCGGCGCACGCGTCTTGAGATTCCCGGCTGGGCCGGCAAGGCCGAACCCCGGGCAGATGGCTCACAGGAATATGCCTGGCACTGCATTCCCTTCTCGGAGGCGGCCAAGGGCGGGATCGAGCTGTTCTACCCCTACGAAGCCGAGCTGCGGGTCAGCACGCGGGACGGCAAGCTGGCCTTCGAGGGCGATTTCGGCGAGTCGCCCGAGCCCGGCCTGCAGTGGCCGCCGTTCCGGAGCTTCGGCGACGCCTACTACACCTACCAGATCCTTATCGACCTCAAGGTCGAGGAAGGCTGGGCGATCAAGACCGAGACGCATCCGCGCTTCTACACCGACCGGACGGGAACCGTGCCGGTCGCGGTTCCGGCCCTCCTGAGGCACTGGTGGCCGATGATGTACTTCATGGTGTTCAAGGCTCCCGACGAGGGCCAGACCCACGTCTTCCGCAAGGACGAGCCATTCATGCAGGTGAGCATCGTTCCGGCCGAGGCTGATTTCGAACTCGTGCAGATGTCCGAGGCGGAGGCGGCCGAGCGCGAGCTGCAGTCGCGGTGCATCTACGCGAGCCGCCAGACCCTGTCGGCCGATACCCAATGGACCTCAGCGACCAATACGGTTTTCGACGGCACCTACAGGCGAATTCTGGGCGCCGCGAAGAGCTCCCGCTGAGACGCGTCGCGACGGGAGCCCTGTCCCGCCCCGACGCGGCGTGCTCAGTAGCCGTAGGGCACGAAGTACCCGTGGTGATGATGGTGATGGTGGTGGTACCGCCGGTAGTACCGGTGGTGATGATGGTGATGGTGATGATAAAACGGCCGGAAGAACCGGTGGTGATGGTGATGGTGGTGATAGTAGTATTGAGCCTGCTGAACGGTAGCCTCGCCGTCGGAGGCGGCCGGTAGGAGTTCGGCTTTCGCGGCCGCCTCGTCGGACTCCCTCAGGAGCGCTACCGCATCCGGGATGGGCTTGAGCAGGTCTCCGTAACTCTCGACCTGCATGGCCTCCCTCAGTCCGGTCGGGGCGGGCATGGCGGCCTGCGCCGGGTCGGCAGCGGCCAGGAGCGTGACCGCTCCGATCAGGCCAGCGACTGTCTTGTCCATCGACGGGATCCTTTCTCCACTGCGCGGCCCGCCACCCCGCAAGGGTCCCGGACATGAGCGCCGCCGGAAACACCACGCGTCGGCGAGCCGTTCCGGTTCGAAGCAGCCCGATCAATCACATCTCCGGCATGAGCGACGAAGTGCTTGACGATACTTATGAAGAGAACCGGCAAGGCAGGATGAAATGGATTTCAGTTGATTTTATCAGCCATCCACGTCTCAGACGTGACGCAGAACTCAGGCTCCGGGATTCTGCGGTGCCAAAGCGGCCTTGCCGCGGCGCGAGGCAGCAATCAGACGGCCCTGCCGACCAAGCTTCCGATACCGGCCGTCACGGCCATGGCCAGCACGCCCCAGAACGTCACGCGCGCCGTGGCCCGCGCGACGGGGGCGCCGCCCGCCTTGGCGCCGAGCGCCCCGAGCACCGCTAGGAACACCAACGAGGCCCCGGACACCGTGTAGACCGCGAGACTGCCAGGCGAGAGCGCCGCGGCCGTCAGCGGCAGGGCTGCACCGGCCGAGAACGTCGCCGCCGAGGTCAGCGCGGCCTGGACCGGGCGCGCCGTGGTGACCTCCGAGATGCCGAGCTCGTCGCGGGCGTGGGCGCCCAGCGCGTCTTTCGCCATGAGTTGCTCGGCGACCTGAAGCGCCAGCGCATGGTCGAGACCGCGGTCAACGTAGATCCGGGCCAGTTCCTCCCGCTCCGCCGCCGGGTCGTCGGTCAGTTCGCGACGCTCGCGAGCGAGGTCGGCCTGCTCGGTGTCGGCCTGGGAGCTCACGGAGACGTACTCGCCCGCCGCCATCGACATCGCGCCCGCCACGAGGCCGGCGCTGCCCGCGACCAGGATCTCGCCCGTGTTGGCGGCGGAGGCGGCGACGCCCACGATCAGGCTTGCGGTGGAAACGAGGCCGTCGTTGGCGCCGAGCACGGCGGCGCGCAGCCAGCCGATACGGTCGATGAGATGCCTTTCGGCGTGGACGGGGCGCATGGTCGTCAGGATCTCCAGGGTGGCGTTTGACTCAGCACGGCGTCGTGCCGGAGGCCGTGAGGGACGAGGACGGCAGCCGCGTGGAACACGCCTGCTCGGCGGGCTCACGATGCCGTGCCTCAACCGTGCGATCCGTCATGAGTTCGCGCGCTTCTCTGCGGTTCGACTGACGGCCGGCTCATCGTCGGCCAAGCGCGAACAACCGTTTCCAAAGGGACGGTCAAGGGCCCGCATGCCGGGCGGTTCACGGCGCGCGCGCCGCCCAGCCGGGTGCGGGTGCGGGCGATGCGGGGGGCGAACCTGACGACGACCGTCCCGGTGATCCGGCACGACACGTACGACCGTCCGGTCGCGGGGGCCAAGCCCAGGGTCGAGGGCCTGCAGATGGCGATCGTGACGGATCCGCCGGGCGAGGAGACCCACCGCGGCGAGTTCGGGCGGGTGAAGGTGCGCTTTCCCTGGGAGTGGCTCAAGCGGGCCTCGTCGCGAGATGGGTTGGCCGTCCCGGCCCGGAGCGAACCCGGCCTTGACCGCGCTCATCCATCGGCACCTTCCCGCGCATGCTGGTGGCGCGGCGAAGGCCGTCGCTCCTGCACTGCGCCGCCTCGCGAACCACCGAAGGGCAGACGCAACGCCGCGACCACCGGGTAGACCGCCGGCAGGACCACGAGGGTCAGGAGCGTCGCGGAGATCAGCCCGCCGATCACCACGGTGGCCAGCGGGCGCTGCACCTCGGCCCCCGCGCTGGTCGAGAGGGCCATCGGCAGGAAGCCCAGCGCCGCGACGAGTGCGGTCATCATCACCGGACGCAGGCGCATCTCCGCCGCACGGGTCGCGGCCTCTCTCGGGTCGAGGCCGGAGCCTTCGAGGTCGCGGATGTAGCTCGTCAGCACCACACCGTTCAGGATCGCGATGCCGAAGGTCGCGATGAAGCCGATCGCCGCCGAGATCGAGAACGGCATGGCCCGCAGGGCCAGCGCCAGGATGCCGCCCGTGGCCGCCATCGGCACGTTGAGGAAGATCAGGCCGGCGAGCCGGATGTCGCCGAACATCACGACGAGGAGGACGAGGATCCCCGCCAGGGCTGCAGGCACCACAACCGAGAGGCGCGCCGTCGCCTCCTGCAGGTTCTGGTATTGGCCGCTCCATTGCAGCGCATAGCGCGGCGGCAGTTTCACTTGGTCGGACACGGCCTTCTGCGCGGCATCGACGAAGCTCTGCACGTCCCGGCCCCGGACGTTGGCCTGGATCGAGATCCGCCGCTGCAGCCGTTCCCGGCTGATCTGTGCCGGGCCGGAGGTGACGTCCACCGAGGCCACCATCGCGAGCGGCACCGTCATCGAAGAGCCGTTCTCCTTTCCCGGCCGGCCCACCGGCAGGGCGCGGATGCGCTCGATGTCGCTGCGGTCCGCCGGATCGAGCCGGACGACGATATCCGTGATGGCGTTGTCGTCGCCGTAGACCATCCCGGCGTTGCGTCCGCCGATGCTCTCGACCACGTCGAGCACGTCCGAGACGTTGATCCCGTAGCGCGCGGCCCGCGCGCGGTCGACCTGGATCGAGAGGGCCGGCATCCCGGCCTGCGCCTCGGCCTTCACGTCGGCCGCACCCTGGAGTCCCGACACCACCCGCACGATGGAATCGGCCGTGTCTCTCAGGACCTTGAGGTCGTCACCGTAGAGGCTGATCGCGACGTCGCCGCGCACGCCCTCCAGCAGGTCGTCCATCCGCATCTGGATCGGCTGCGAGAAGCTGTAGGCGACGCCCGGCACGTCCCCCCGGAGGCGCTTGTCGAAGGCCGCGACGAGACCCTCCTGGCTGTCGGCGGTCGTCCAGGTGGAGGGATCGGTGAGGGTTATGAAGCTGTCGGTCGATTCGACGCCCATCGGATCGGTCGGGATCTCGGCGCTGCCGGTGAGGGAGACGATCCGCTTCACCTCGGGGAAGGATTTCAGCACCCGCTCGATCCGGGTCACCGTGGCGAGTGAGGCGTCCAGCGAGATGCCGGGCAACTTCTCCGATGTGATGACGATCGAGCCTTCCGACAGCTTCGGCAGGAATTCGCCCCCGAGCCGCGTGGCCACCACGCAGGAGCCGGCGAACAGGGTGAGCACCGTGATCACGGTCACGAGCACGTGCCGTTCGGCCCAGCGCAGCACGGGCGTGTAGGCGCCGCGCACGGCGTGGACGAGGCGCGTCTCGCGCTCGCCGATCCCGCGTCCGGAGAGGAAGATCGCCGCGAGCGCCGGCATCAGGGTCAGGGTGACGATCAGCGAGGAGCCGAGCGCCAGGATCACAGTGAGTGCCATCGGGGCGAACATCTTGCCCGCGACGCCCTCGAGGGCGAGAATCGGCACGTAGACGATGATGATGATCGCCACCGCGAAGATCACCGGGCGGGCCACCTCGGCGGCGGCGTCGCGGATGAGGTCGTGGGCCGGGCGGTCCGGGTGCTCGCCCCGGGCGCGGAGCACGTTCTCAATCATCACCACGGCGCCGTCGACGATCAGCCCGAAATCGATCGCCCCGAGGCTCATCAGGTTGCCCGACAGGCCGAGCAGCCGCATCCCGGCGAAGGCCATCAGCATCGAGAGCGGGATCGCGGCGGCGACGATCAGCCCGGCGCGCAGGTTGCCGAGCAGCAGGAGCAGGACCACGATCACCAGCACCGCCCCTTCGAGGAGATTGTGCTCCACCGTGTGGATCGTGCGGTCCACGAGGGCGCTGCGGTCGTAATAGGGGACGATCTCGACTCCCGGCGGAAGCTGCTTGCGCAGATCCGCGACCGTCTTCTTCACCTCCTCGACAACCGCGCTGGCATTTCCGCCGTAGCGCATGAGCGCGATGCCGACGACCGTCTCACCCTGCGCATCATGGGTGACGGCGCCGAGCCTGACCTTAGGAGCCTCCTGCACCGTGCCCAGCGTCCCGAGCGTGACGGGCACGCCGCCGGGCCCCGTCGCCACGACGATGTTGGCGATGTCCTCCGGGCCCTTGGCGAGGCCGAGGCCGCGGATCGTCTCCTGCTGATCGTTATGCTCGATGTAGGCGCCGCCGCGGGCGGCGTTGTTCTCGGCGAGCGCCGTGTAGACCTGGGCCAGGGTCACACCGTAGCGGCGCAGCGCTTCCGCCGAGACGCGGACCTCGTCGGTCGGCATCTGGCCGCCGTAGATGTTCACATCGGCGATCCCGGGGGTCAGCTTCAGCTTCGGCGCGATGGTCCATTGCAGGATGCGCTTCAGCTGCATCGGCGTGTAGGCCGGTCCGCGCAACTCGAACTGGTAAATCTCGCCGAGGCCGGTCGCCATCGGGCCCATCTGCGGGTCGCCGACTCCCGCCGGCATCAAACTCTTGGCCTGGGGCAGGCGCTGGAACACCTCCGCCCGCGCCGCCGTGACCGGGATGGATTCGTCGAAGGTGACGTAGACCGCCGAGACCCCGGCCCGCGAGGTCGAGCGGACGCTGGAGAGCCCCGGAGCGCCGGCCATCGCGCTCTCGACCGGGAATGTGACGAGCCGCTCGACCTCCAGGGGACCGAGACCCGGCGAAAGGGTGAGAACCATCACCTGCTTCGGCGAGATGTCCGGCACCGCGTCGATGGAGAGCCCTTCGAGATTGGCGACCCCGCCGGCCGCCGCCGCGAGGGCGATCATCAGAACCAGGAACCGGCGGCGGACCAGCAGGGCGAACCAGCTCCTCATCGCCGCCCCTCAATCCGTCGAGCCGAGGAGGCCGCGCAGCAGAATGGCTTTGAGGTCGAAGCTGCCCGCAGTCGCGACCGTCTCGCCCGCCGCCACCCCGTGGCGCACTTCCACCCAATCCGAGCGCTGGATGCCGAGCGTCAGGGAGCGCCGCTCGAACTGATCGGGGGCCTTGCGCACGAAGGCGATCGGGCCGCCTTCCGTCTGCTGCACGGCGGCCGCCGGGATGGTCGCACCGTCGCGGCCGAGGTCGGCGGTGACCGTGACGGCGACGAACTGGTGGGCGCGCAGCAGATCCTGCGGGTTGTCGAGCTCGATCCGCGCGGGGGCGGTATTCGTCGCCGGATCGAGGGCCGCGTTGACCGAGCGGACATGGCCCTCGAAGGCCGGATGACCGGGCATCGGGCTCTCCACCGAGGCCGTGTCGCCCGCCTTAACCCGGGCAATGTCAGCCCCGTAAAGGTGTGCCAGCACGACGATGCGGGCAGGGTCGGCCACCGTGAAGGCGTCCCGCCCGGTGTCGACCACTTCGCCCAGCGTGATGCCGACGCTCGTCACCACGCCGCTGATCGGCGTGATCACGGCGCTGGTGCCGGGCGCGGCGCCTTCGGCCGGGGCGAGGCGCTGGTACTGGGCCCGGTACAGGTCGGCATTCGCCTGCGCCGACTTCACGGCCGCTTGCGCTTTGGCGAGATCGACCTGACGCCGCTCGACCTCGGCCTGGGCGACGCCGCCGAACTTCAGCTGCTCCAGTCCGCGCTTCACCTGCAGCGCGGCCACCGCTTCGGAGGCCTGTGCCTCCCCTAGCGCGGCCTGCGCAGCCTGCAGCCCGTTGCGGGCGTCGAGGATGCCGCCGGCGTCGAGGGTCGCGAGGGTCTGGCCGGCCGCGACCCTGTCGCCGGGCTGGACCGCGAGGCTCAGAACCCGCCCCTGCGTGCGCGGCTTGAGATGCGTGACCCGCCGCTCAAAGGCGACGGTGCCGGGGGCGCGCACCGGCAGCATGATGCGGCGGGTCTCAGCTTGACCGAAGGAGAGGCCGATCCGTTTCTGGCCGGCCTCGTCGAGGGTGACGAGATTGGCATTCGCCGGGGCGTCGTCGGGCTTGTCCGCCTTCGCATCGGAGGCCGCCGGGAGCGGAGCGAGACCGAGCGCGTCGAGGACCGGTCCACGATAGCTCCAGCCCGCGAGGGCTGCCGCGGCCAGCACGACCAGGGTGAGGAGCGTCCCCGGCGCCCGGCTTCGCCGCACGACCGGAGACGGCGGTGGAGCGGCATCGCGCTCCGGGCGGTCGTTGTCGGTCGACTCCGCGGTCTCGGCATGGCGCGCGGACGACTCGGCGTTCAGCGACATGGACAGGAGGGCCGCCGACCGGACGGGACGGATGCCGCGGATGTGAGTACAGGGCTCATGCGTCGAAGCCCGAGGGGAGAATCTCGTCGCTGACGTAGCGCCCGGTCTCGACCTCGCGGATCACCACCTCGAAGCCCTCGGCGCGCAGTTCCCGCAACTGCTCGACGCTGACATAGGTCCGGGTCTCGACGTCGTAGAGCCGTCTCTGGGCGTAGCGATTGATAAGGCGGCGGGGCCGCCGCTTCCGAGGCATGGGCGACACTCCCTCAGCGACTGGGGATTGCGTCGGATGCGGCGAAGCCGCGAGGCGAGAACGACATCGGGGAGCCCGGCAAGGTATCGCCCCCCGCCCGGGACGAGCCTGAGGTACGTGCTAGAGTCATTCTAATGTGGGACGAGGCCGATGAGACGCCACTAAATTCGGGTTCACAATCGTTTCCCCGCGCAGACCGCCGGGCCGACATGCGACACAACGGGATGGTGGGGAGGAACGCGCGGCGTGGCGAGGCTGCTGCTGATCGAGGATGACGGAGACACGGCCGGGGACGTGCTCGACGACCTGCGCGGGCGCGGCCACGAGGTCGCCTGGGCGACGAACGGACCGGATGGAGCGAAGGCAGCGCGGGAGGCCAGCTGGGACGCGATCATCCTCGACCGGATGTTGCCGGGCCAGGACGGGCTCGGCGTGCTGCAGGATCTGCGCCGGGACGGCGACCGGACCCCGGCCCTCGTCCTCAGCGCCCTGGGTGACGTGGACGAGCGCATCCGCGGCCTCCGGGCCGGCGGCGACGACTATCTCGCCAAGCCCTTCGCCCTCGGGGAGCTGGCCGCACGGATCGAGGCTCTGCTTCGCCGCCCGGTCGACAGCCGGGAGACGCTCCTGCGGGTCGGAAGCCTGGAGATCGACCTCATCGCCGGGACCGGTCGGCGCGGCGCCCGCGACCTCGACCTGCTACCCCGCGAACTCAAGCTGCTCGCCTACCTGATGCGCTCGCCCGGCCGGATCGTCACCCGGGCGATGCTGTTCGAGGAGGTCTGGAACTACCGGTTCACGCCGAAATCGAACCTCATCGACGTCCATCTCGGCCGCCTCCGCCGGAAGCTGGAGGCGGCGGGGGAGGCGCCGCTGATCCAGAACGTCCGCGGCGTCGGCTTCACCCTCACCCCCGATGACTGATTTCTGGCGCTCGACCACCCTGCGCTGGGCGCTGGGGATTGCCCTGTGGTCGGTGCTTCTCGCGCTGACGATGTTCGCCTTCATCTACTGGCAGACGGCGTCCTACCTGCGGGAGGAACTCGCCGAGACTCTGCAGCTCGAAGTCCGCGCAGCCGCCGCCGACCCCGCCGCTACGGCTTTGCGGGTCGAGACCTGGACGGCCATGGACCCGCACGCGCGACATTACGGTGGCCTGTTCGGGCCCGACGGGACGCGCCGCGCCGGCAACCTCGACAGGGTGCCGGCGGGCCTGCCTCAAGACGGCGACGCCTACCGCGTGAACGCCACGGTGGAGGTCGGGGGCCGCAGCCTTGCCGACGAGATCTGGGCGGCGGCCCTGGCGCTGCCCGGCGGCGGCACGGTGGTGATTGCCCACGACACCGACGACATCGACAAGGTCCGGGCTACGACCCTGCGGGCGTTGGGCCTCGGCCTCGTGCCGATGCTGGCGCTCTCCGGGATTGGCGGGATTGTCCTCGCCCGCCGGGGCCGCAGGCGGCTCGCCGCGACCGAGGCGGCGCTCGCCGAGGTGACGCGCGGCAACCTCGGCAAGCGCTTGCCGGTCGGGAGCCGGGGCGACGAGTTCGACCGGCTCGCCGCGAACGTGAACCGGATGCTCGACGAGATCGAGCACTTGATGGGCGAGGTCCGCAGCGTCGGCGATGCCGTCGCCCACGACCTGCGCACGCCGCTCACCCGCTTGCGAGCCCGGCTGGAGCGCAGCCGGGTGCAGGCCAGGACGGTCGCGGAGTTTCATGAGGCGATCGACCAAGGCCTCGCCTGGATCGACCAGACGCTCGCCATGGTCACCGCCGTGCTGCGGATCGGCGCGATGGAGGAGGGCCGCAGGATCGCCTTCGCCCCGGTCGATCTCGCCGAGTTGGCCGCCACGGCGGTCGATTTCTTCGAGCCCGAAGCCGAGGAGAAAGGCGTCCGCCTCGTGCTTGCGGTCAGGGAGGGGCGGCACGCCGTTCAGGGGGATCGAGACCTCTGCTTCGAGGCCCTGTCGAACCTCATCGACAACGCCGTGAAGTTCACCCCTCCTGGCGGTGCCGTGCGCGTCGAGGTCGCCTGCACCAGCCAAGCCGTCGAGGTGGCTGTGGAGGATACCGGCCCGGGCCTACCGGTCACCGAGCACGATAAGGTCTTCCGACGCTTTTACCGCGCCGAGATGTCCCGCCAAACCCCTGGCAACGGACTTGGCCTGAGCCTAGTGGCTGCCATCGCCAAGCTTCACGACGCAACCGTGCGTGTCCGCGCGGCAAAGGAGTGTGGTTGCCGGTTCACGATGACTTTCTCGACGTCGGCGACCAGCTACCGAACGCTCACTGCTGGTTGAATCAATTCGACGGAATGTCCCGTTTCATATCGCTTGAACGAGCGCCTCGTCACGACTTGCCGGCTCTTCGGCTGACAGGCTTGCGCAGCGAAAAGCGGTGCGGCTGTGTCCGCCTTCCTGGCCCTGCCATCTCCAAAGGAACAGTCTCAAATCTACCCAGAGCGATCATCAGCCATGAGCTCAGCGAAAATTGTCTGGTGGCAATAGTATGCGATCTGCTCTCTATGGGACGATGTCTTGCATAACCGGTATTTATTTGTTGATGTCACAGGCAGACGATACGCATCAAGTACCAATGAGATGTTGTAAGATGATGGATTTTAGGACATCTTAGGAGGTTGCGCGTCTCGCCGCCAGTCTCTTCTTCGATGTGCCCGAAGACCGGAGTGTCGACCGCCTTGCGAAAACCGCAGGCAGCGGCGCGGGGATGGTGTCGCCTCCGCAAGGCGCGCGGGCAAATTTGCAGTTGCCCGACATGGGCCCGGGTCGCGATTAGAAACTGTACCCCACGCGCAACCGCATCTGATGGCGGTCGAAGCTCGTCAGGTCGAGCGGGCCGGGCTCGCCCATCGCCTGCCCGGCGGCCTGAAAGCTCCACGTGAACGAGGCCCAGGCCTGAGTTGACAGGGTCGTGTAGGCCGTCGGTCCGAGATACACGGCCTCGCCCGCGAACCGGTCGAACACCAGACCGTCGTAGGTCCGGGCGTACCGAGCCTCGCCGCCGAGGAAGAGGCCGGGCCGGACGCAGTAGGCCAGCGCCCCCGCCACCTCGATCCCCGATCCGCGCACGGGCGCGTCCATCACGGTCAGCCGCGTCGTCGAGAGCGCGAAGCCGACATTGACGGCGGCGATCAGCTTGCCGGGGATGATCTCGCGGTCCGCCAGCAGGCCGATCTCGGTGCCGAAGCTGCGCGCCGGCACGCCCGACCCGCCGTCGACGGTTCCGTAGCCGGGCACGAGGTTGAGGGTCAGGCCGAAGGGGGCCGTCCGGCGATCCATCAGGCGCACCCGGGTCTCGAGGAAGCCGCCGTTGAAGCCGCCCGTGGTCCGGGTCGGGGTCCCGGGCGCGCCGATGTCGTAGGCGTTGAAGGTGACGCCTGGGGCCAGGCGAAAATCGTTGGTCAGCGGCACCTTCAGCGCCACGGAACTGTCCACGGTCAGGAAACGGGCGACGCGCCTGCCGAGGCGCCCGCTCGTCTCCCATTCCAGCTCCATCTCCCCGGGAACGCCGAGGTCGCTGCCCTCGGTGAAGCCGAACAGATGCTCGCTGTCGAGGTCGCCCGACGTCAGGTTCTCCGCCGCGGTTGGCAGGGACTGGCCCAGCGCTGGTGCCGCGGCCAGTCCGAGCGTCGCGGCGAGCCCGCACAGGACCGATCCCGAGGCCGACAGGCGACCCGAAGCGCCAGTGTGCCGCATAGCCCTGACCCATCTTTATAGCTGATGCTATATCTAATAGGATGGGCGATGCCAGGCTGTCAACGGTCGAGGAGGTCGGGCGGCCTTTCGAAGGAGGTCCGGTCGCGGCCCCCGCGCCGTGCGTGTCGGAGGAGGCGGCGGCGCGCGCTGGCCGCCGCGCCGGTCGCGAGTCTTGGAGATACGGGGCCGCTCACGCGCCCAAGCTCCGGCTCACGCCCGTCCGGTCTCGGCGGTTGTCCCGGCGGGGGGTGTAGACGCGACGGGCCCGGGCTGCCCCCTGCGCGCGCGGCGCTCCTCGATGCGCTGCAGGATCACGTAGAAGGACGGCACGAAAAGCACCGCTAGGCAGGTCGAGGCGAGCATGCCGCTGAACACCGTGATGCCGATCGATTTGCGCGCCGCGGCCCCGGCCCCGGAGGCGGTGACGAGGGGCAGCACGCCGAGGATGAAGGCGAACGAGGTCATCAGGATCGGGCGGAAGCGCAGCCGCGCCGCCTCCACGGCCGCAGCCGCGATGTCGAGGCCGGCCTGCCGCTTCTCGCGCGCGACCTCGACGATCAGGATGGCGTTCTTGCTCGCCAGCGCGATCAGCAGGATGAGGCCGATCTGCGTGTAGAGGTTGTTGGCGACGCCGAGGAGCAGCAGCGCCCCGACCGTGCCGAGCAGCGCCAGCGGCACGCCGAGCAGGACCGCCAGCGGGAGGATCCAGCTCTCGTACTGACCGGCCAGGACGAGGTAGACGAGGAGGATGGCCAGCGCGAACACGAGGTAGATCTGCGCGCCGACCGCCTTCTCCTGGTACGACATCGCCGTCCAGTCGTAGCCCGTGCCCGGCGGCAGCACCTTGGCGGCGATCTGCTGCATCAGGTCCAGCGCCTGCCCGGAGCTGAAGCCCGGCGCCGCCCCGCCGACGATCGTGGCGGTCGGGTAGAGGTTGTACAGGCTGATCAGGGACGGGCCCTGCACCGTCTTGATCTCCACGACGGTGCCGAGCGGCACCATCACGCCGTTGCCGGCGCGCACCTTCAGGTTCTCGACGTCCTCGGCGCGGAGCCGGTAATCGGGCGCGGCCTGCACGTAGACCTGGAAGGTTCGGCCGAACTTGTTGAACTGCGTAACGTAGGACGACCCGACGTAGCTCGACAGCGTCGAGAAGACCTGCCCGACCGTCACGCCGAGCGCCTCGGCCTTCACCCGGTCCACCGCGATCGCGATCTGCGGCACGCCGGCCCGGAACGAGGTGTTGAGCTTGCGCAGCCCGGATTGCGAGTTTCCGTCGGCGACGACCGTCCGGGCGAGGCTCTCCAGCAGCGGGTAGTCGAAGTCGCCGTTGCGCAGCTCGATCTGCATGGTGAAGCCGCTGGCGTTGCCGATACCCTGGATCGGCGGCGGGATCAGCACGAAGGTGGCGGCGTCCTCGACGCCCTCCAGCATCGCGTTGAAGCGCTCGTAGAGGCTGCGCAGATCCTGGCCCTTCTCCCTGGCCCGAGCGTCCCAGTTCTTGAGAACCACGTAGGCGACCCCGGCATTGGGCAGGGTGGCGTTGGAGTCGAGGACCGAGATCCCGCTGATCGACAGAACGTTGTCGACGCCCGGCGTCGCCTTCGCCTGGGCGCTGATCCGCTGCATCACCGCGTCGGTGCGCTCCTTCGAGGCTCCGTCCGGCAACTGGGCGCCGATCAGGACGTAGCCCTGATCCTCGGTGGGCAGGAAGGCGGTGGGCAGGCGGGTCAGCCCCCAGCCGGCGAGCCCGATCAGCAGGAGCGCGACGGCGACCATGAGGCCGCTGCGCCGGACCATGGTAGCGATCAGCCGGGCGTACCAGTTCTCCAAAACGCCGTAGACGCGGTTGAAGCCGCGGTAGAACACGTTCCGCTTCTCCGGTGGCACCGGTTTGCGCAGCCACAGGGCGCACTGGGTCGGCTTCAGGGTGGCGGCATTGATCGCACTGATCAGCGCGGTGGCGGCGATCACCAGGGCGAACTGCTTGTAGAGCTGCCCGGTCAGTCCGGGGAGGAACGCGGCCGGCACGAACACCGACATGAGCACCAGGGTGATGCCGATGATCGGGCCGAACAGCTCCTCCATCGCCTTCTCGGCCGCCGCCCGGGGCGACAGTCCCTCGTCGATGTGGTGGGACACCCCCTCGACGATCACGATGGCGTCGTCCACCACGATGCCGATGGCCAGCACGATGGCGAACAGCGTCGAGAGGTTCACGCTGAAGCCCATCGCCGCCATGGCGGCGAAGGCGCCGATGATCGTCACCGGTACCGTCGTCGCCGGCACCAGCATGGCGCGCCAGTCCTGGACGAAGACCAGGATGACGATCAGGACCAGGACGGCCGCCTCGAACAGCGTCCTGTAGACCTCGTGGATCGATGCCTGCACGAACTCCGTCGTGTCGAACGGGATGGCGTAGACGAGGCCCGACGGGAAGGTCTTCGCGAGCTCGGCCATCCGGGTGCGGACCGCGTTCGCCACCGTCAGCGCGTTCGCCTCGGGCAGCTGGTAGATGCCGATGCCGGCGGCGGGCTGCCCGTTCAGCGTGAAGGACTGGCTGTAGGTCTGCGCGCCGAGCTCGACGCGGCCCACGTCGCGCAGGCGGGTGATGCGGCCGCCATCCTGCGCGTCCGCCTTGATGACGATGTTCTCGAAGTCCGGGGCGTTGTTGAGCCGTCCGTTGACGTTGAGTGTGTACTGGAAGTCCTGGCCGGCCGGGACCGGCGGCATCCCCACGGCGCCCGCGGTGACCTCCTGGCTCTGCTGCTGCACGATGTTGATGATCGCGTCGGGGGTGAGGCCCCGGGCCTGCACCAGGTCGGGATCCAGCCAGATCCGCATCGCGTACTGGCCGGCGCCGAAGACCGTGACGTTGCCGACGCCGGGCAGCCGGGCCAGCTCGTTCTGCACGTTGATGACGCCGTAATTCGACAGGAACAGGCTGTCGAACTTCCCGTCGGTGGCCGACAGTGTCACGAACTGCAGGACCGCGGTGGATTTCTTCTGGGTCGTGACGCCCTGGACCTGGACCGCCTGCGGCAGCGACGACATCGCGATCGCGACGCGGTTCTGCACCAGCACCTGGGCCTGATCGCCGTCCGTCCCGATCGCGAAGGTGACCGTGAGCGTGTAGGTGCCGTCGCTCGCGCTGGTCGACTGCATGTAGAGCATGCCCTCGACGCCGTTGACCTGCTGCTCGATCGGGAGCGCCACCGTGTCGACCACCGTGCGGGCGCTCGCGCCCGGGTAGCGGGTGGTGACTTGGACCGTCGGCGGCACGACGTTGGGATACTGCGACACCGGCAGGTTGAAGAGCGACACCGCGCCGATCAGCACCATGACCAGGGCCAGCACGTTGGCCAGGACCGGCCGCTCGATGAAGAAGCGCGAGATCATGCCGTAGGCCCTCGGTGCCAGCGTCTCAGGGGCGTCCCACCGCATCGGCGGGCCACGGTTTGGCGGAGGCCGCCCCCCGGGCACGGGGAGGATCGGACCCTCGGCCGCGTCGGCGCGGCCGTGTCCCGCGGCCGAGGTCTCACCGCTGGGGCGGCGGCTCGGACGAAGCCTCGGCCACCACCGACTTCTGGGGGGCGACCTTGGCGCCGGGGATCGCCCGCTGGATGCCCTCCGTGACGACCCAGTCGCCGGGCGCGAGCCCCGTCTCGATCACCCGGTAGCGCCCGTCCCGGGGCCCGAGCGTCACCACCCGCTGGGTGACGACGTCGTCGGCGCCGACCGTGAGCACGTAGCTGCCCTGCTGGTTCGTCCCGATGGCGTCGTCGCGGACGAGCAGGGCCTTGTCCTGGCGCCCGACCGGGATCCGGACCCGCACGAACAGGCCCGGGAGGAGCGCGTGGTCGCCGTTCTCGATGAGCGCCCGGGCCATCAGCGTGCCGGTGGACGGATCGACCTGCGGCGCGAGGTAGTCGAGCTTGCCGGCATGTGGATACCCGGTCTCGGTCTGCAGGCCGATCTCCACGAGGATCTTGGACAGGTCGCCCAGCGTCCGGTGGGTCGCGAGCAGATGCTCCTTGACCAGCAGTACCTGCTGCTCGCTGACGTTGAAGTAGACGTAAAGCGGATCGATGCGCACGAGCTGCGCCAGCTTGGTCGGTCCGCTGATGCCGACGAGCGCCCCGACATCCGCGAGGTGATTGGTGACCACGCCGTCGAAGGGCGCGGAGACCTGCGTGTAGCCGAGATTGATGGTGGCGATGTCGAGATTGGCCTGCGCCTCCATCACGGCGGCGCTGGCTTGGTCCTGCTTGGTCTTCGCGTCCTCGACGCGCGCCTGCGAGGCGAATTCCTGCCGACCCAGCGTAGACTGGCGCTGATACTCGGACTGGGCATTCAGCAGGGCGGCCTGCTGTGCCGCCAGGGCGCCCTGCGCCTGCTTGAGCTGCGCCTCGTAGGTGTTGCGCTGGATGGAGAAGAGCGGCGTGCCCTTCTTCACCACGGCGCCGTCCTTGTAGGTGATCGCCTCCAGGAAGCCCTGGACGCGCGCCTCAAGTTCGACGGCCGCGTACGCCTTGGTGTTGCCCGTGAGTTCGAAGTAGCGCGTCACCGTGCGCAGGGCCGGCTGCGCGACCGAGACGCTGGGCGGCGGCGGCGGCACGTATTGATTTGCGTCGCGACACCCGGCAGCGAGTCCGGCGATCGTCGCCAAGGCGAGAAGATGGACGGATCGGGGAAGCTGCAAAACGATCGGCACGGTCGGCACTCAACCTGAGATCGTCACGGGGAGGCGTTCGGTCTTGGTGCTGCCGCGGTCACTGACCGTCCTCGGCCTTGGCTTCCCGGGCAAGGGTCAAGCACTCGAGCAGGTCGACATAGCTCGGCAGGCCATCGAGCTGTGCTTCGGCGGCACAGCGTGTTCGGTCACCGGCAGGATAGCTGGACCAGCGCTTGGCGACCTCCGCACGCGCCGACGCCTCGTCCTGAAGGCAGAGCTTCTGTCGACCGGCATCGAGGGTCATCTGCTTCGTCGCCGCCTGGCAGCTGCCTCGAACGTCGAACGTCGGCACCCGGTCCGAGACGGGCGTCGTCAGCGTCAGCTGCATCAGTACGGCGGGCACGGCAAACATCATGATCGATCCACCCGCACGTCATGCCGACCGGACAGCCCGGTCGATCCTAGCTGTGGCTTTCCCGACAGATGCCGTATCCTGCGGAAATCCAAATTTGCTGCGCAAGATCGATCTGATTCGGATGCCTATACTATATATGTATCACATCATGCGGGACCTATGTTGCATCAAAATTTGTTATCCACGAGGTTGCACTACGCAAATTTATTGCGATCTGACAAGACATAATTAATGATCGCTGAAGCGGCAAAACATACAAGCGTGTATAGATCTGCATCTAATTTGATTGGAATAATTCGCAATGAATATATCGGCGATGAGTGTAAGTTCATAATTGAACGGTGCTCACCCCGCGAAGCTGCCGATTGCGTATCGGACCGCTGTCGTGGTTATCACCGATCTCAGGGAGGCCGAGGTCGTCGGCTCCCCGTTTCGTCCGCGCTCCTAGGCCCGACATGACCCCACGTGGGTACCGGCAGGCGCATATACTGGGCGCCGGCCCAATCGTGTTTGCAGACGGGCCATCGTCAGAACGAGCTGAATGACCGCCTTGGGTCGATCCAGGACTGTTCGCCCGGCCGGCAAGCCGCCTCCGAAGCGGACCCGCCGCTTCCGGCCACGCACGTTCGGCCGCCTCGCGCTGATGCCGGCCGTTCCGACACGCGGTTCGTCTGAAGGCGGACGCGGCCGCGCTCAGTGCGATCTGTTCTTGTCCGCTTGCTTGTCGTGGAAGGAGGCGACCTGAGCCGGCCGCCGGGTTACGCGCATCGCGTAGAAGCATCCGCTCCGGCGCGGGCGTTTCACTCTCGGGCGGCTCAGGCTGGAAGCTCCTTGTTCGCGGTCTCGGGAGCCAGCCAGATTGTCGGCAGGCCGAGGAGGTAGATCAGCGAGATGATCGCCAGGGCCTCCGGATAAGATCCCGTCACCACCACGAGGCCGCCCACGATCGTCGGACCCAGTGCGCCCAGCAGGCGCCCGAAGCTGAAGGCGAAGCCGGATCCGAACGCCCGGCGGCGCGTCGGGAACAGCTCGGGCAGCCAGATGGTGTAATGCGCGAACACCGCGTTGGTGAAGAAGCCGACGAGCGGAAGCAACGCGATGAACAGCGTCACGCTATCGAACCAGACGGCGGCGCCGAGATAGGCGACGAGGTTGATGGTGAAGGCGCCGAGGAAGAAGGCCGTGGCCGTCCTGCGGCGGCTGCCGAACCACGTTGCGATGAACGGCATCGCGAGGCAGCCGATCAGCGTCCCGATGTTGGTGATGATGCCGCTGATCGCCGCCACCTTCTGCGCGGCGGCCGGCGTCGATCCGGTCGCCACGAGCTTGCTGATCACCAGGGTCGGCGCCCAGTAGGTCGAGGACCACAGGCCCAGGATGATGCACGACATCATCAGCCCGGCCGCCCAGGTGGTGCGGGCCTGCGGGCCCACGAACATGTCGGCAAGGCTCGGCGCATCGGTCCCGCGCTCGGTCCGCGCCTGCCGCGCCCGGGGCGGCTCCTGGACGGTGGCGCGGATCGCCACCACGAGGAGAGCGGGTAGCACGCCCAGGAAGAACATGCCCCGCCAGCCGATCACCGGGGCGAGGAAGGAGGCGGCCGCGCCCAGCAGCAGGCCTGTCGGGGTCGCGGTGTGGAGCCAGCCCGCGAGCCGCACGCGCTGGTGCTCGCTCACCGATTCGTGGAGCAGCGGCGTGCCGGCCGCCCATTCGCCGCCGACGCCGAACCCCGCGCAGAACCGGAACACCGCGAAGGAGGCGAGCCCGCCCGCGAGGCCGCAGAGCCCGGTGAAGATCGAGTAGACCAGGATCGTCAGGCACATCACCTTCACGCGCCCGATCCGGTCGGCGAGCCAGCCCCAGAACATCGAGCACGCCCAGCCCAGCATGAAGATCGAGAAGAAATAGCCGCCGTAGAGCGCGATCGTGCCGCGCGCAGGCTCGATGCCCCCGGCCGCGAGGAGCTCCGACACCGCCGGGACCAGCACGAAGATATAGATGGCCGAGTCGAAGCCATCGAGCATCCAGCCCGCCCAGGTGATCCAGAAAACCCGGGTGCTCGAGGCCGCCCGCGCGGCCGGGGTGGCGCGGTCCGGGACCGCGGCGAGGCTCAAGCGGTCCATGGGCGTCTCCGATCCGGCATCCGATCCGTCATGAGGTCCTCCCTCGTGGCCGCCCGGCCTCGGGGCCGGGCTGGCGCGCCTTCAGATCACGCGTTTCTCCCGCAGCGCCGTGACCGCCTGCGCGTCGAAGCCGAAGGCGTGCAGGATCGCCTCGCTCTGCGCGCCGAGATCGGGCGCCGCCGTCCGCACGTGCCCGTCCGAGCGGGACATCCGGATCGGCTGGGCGACCAGATCGATGCGCCCGAGGCGCGGGTGCTCCACCGTCTCGGCCATGCCGAGATGCTGCACCTGCGGATCGGCAAAGACCTGATCCATCGTGTAGACCGGACCGCAGGCGATCTCGGCGTCGTTCAGGGCCTCGACCCAGTGGGCGGCGTTCCGGGTCCGGGTCACAGCGGCGATTGCGTCGGCGAGGTCGTGGCGGTTGCGGCCGCGCGCCGGCTGATCGGCGAAGCGCGGGTCCTCGGCCCATTCGGGATGGCCCAGCACCGCGCACAGGCGCCGCCACATGGCCTCGCCGATCGGCGCGATGTTGACGTGCCCGTCGGCGGTCGGGAACGCGCCCATCGGGCTCGCGGTCGGATGGTGGTTGCCGATCTGCGGCGGGATTTCGTGGTCCATGGTCCAGCGCGCCGCCTGGAAGTCGAGCAGGGCGATCTGCGCCTGCAGGAGCGAGGTCTGCACCCACTGCCCCTGGCCCGATTGCTCCCGCTCCAGGAGCGCGGTCAGGATGCCGAGGGCGCAGTACAGGCCGGCGCTCGAATCGGCGACCGCGATGCCGGCCCGCACCGGCCCCCCGCCGGCCTCGCCGGTGATCGACATCAGCCCGCCCATCCCCTGCGCGATCTGATCGAGCCCGGGACGCATGCGGTAGGGGCCGTCCTGCCCGTAGCCGGAGATGCTGGCGTAGACGAGCCGGGGATTCTCGGCGGCCAGCGCCGCGTAACCGATGCCGAGGCGGTCCTTCACGTCCGGCCGGAAGTTCTCGACGAGCACGTCGGCCGAGCGCGCGAGCCGCTTCAGCACGGCGACGCCCTCGGGCTGCTTCAGGTCGAGGGTGAGGCTGCGCTTGTTGCGATGCAGGTTCTGGAAGTCTGAGCCGTCGCGGTTGCCGCCGATCCGGTCGCCCCCGGGGGGCTCGATCTTGATGACGTCGACGCCCCAGTCGGCGAGCTGGCGCACGGCCGTCGGGCCCGAGCGCACGCGGGTGAGGTCCAGCACCGTGAAGCGGCTCAACGCATGGGCGGAGGGCATGGACGTCTCCCGGTTTCGCGCGGCGTGATGAATGGGGGGCCGGTTCAGGGGCAGGGCGCTCAGCGGCCCTTGAAGTTCGGCGGCCGCTTCTCGCGGAAGGCGATCGGGCCCTCCCGGTAATCCTCGCTGGCGAAGCAGGCCTTGATCGCGCGGTCGATGGCGGCGAGGGCGTCCGGGCCGGGCTCGGTGGTGGCCGCGTCGATGGCGAGCTTGGCGGCCGCGATGGTCAGCGGCGCATTGGCGGCGACGCGGGTCCCGTAGGCTCGGACCTCCTCCTCCAGCGCATCCTTGGGAACAATCCGGTTGATCAGCCCCATGCTCAGCGCCTCGGCGGTGTCGAACTGGCGTGCCGAGTAGAAGATGTCCTTGGCGCGCGAGGGGCCGACCACGTCGACGAGGCGGCGCATGCCGGCGTAGCGGTAGCCCAGGCCGAGCCTGGCCGCGGGGATAGCGAAGCGCGTGCCCTCCGCGGCGAAGCGCAGGTCGCAGGCTAGCGCGAGGGCGAGGCCGCCGCCGATGCAGTAGCCGCGCACCATGGCGAGGGTGGGCTTGGGGCAGGTCTGGATGATCGCGGTCGCCGCGTCCGCGGCGGCGTTGTAGGCCATCTGGGCCTCGCTGGAGCCGCGCCTGGTCTCGAACTCGGAGATGTCGGCGCCGGATACGAACGCCTTCTCGCCCGCGCCCTTCAGCGCGAGGATGCGGATCTCCGGATCCTCCGCGAGGCCGGCGATCACCTCGGGCACGCCGCGCCACATCTCGAACGTCATGGCGTTGTGCTTGGCGACATTGCTGAAGATCAGCCAGCCGATCGGCCCGTCCCGCTGCACAATGAGTTGGGGGTCTGCCATGGCTATCCTTGAGCGGTGCGGGGCGAGTCGGCTAGCGGCGCAACGCCGGTCACGAGACCCTTCGACGGGTGGGGCTCGCCGCCGACCCGCTCAGGATCGAGACTCGCGGTGCCGCCCTCCTTGAGGAACAGCGTCGTGACGAAGGTGCAGGCGATGCAGGCGCTGACGTAGTAGAAGAACAGGGTCTCATGGCCGAGATGCTTGAACCACAACCCGACATACTCGGCGCTGCCGCCGAAAACGGATGTCGCCAGGGTGTAGGGAAGGCCGACGCCGAGGACCCGCACGCTCGTGGGGAAGAGTTCGGCCTTCACGACTGAGTTGACCGACGTGTAGCCGGACACGATGACCAGCGCGATCATCAGCAGGATCAGCGCCGACCGCGCATCGTGGACCCGGGTCATCGCGGTCATCAGCGGCACGGTGCCGAGCGTCCCGAGGACACCGAAGGCGAGCAGCAGGGGCTTGCGCCCGATCCGGTCCGACAGCGCCCCGAGCAGCGGCTGCAGCAAGGCGAACACGAACAGCGTGGCGCAGGAGACCAGCGTCGTCTGATCCCGCGTCAGCCCGGCCGAGTTCGACAGGAACCGGTGCATGTAGACCGTGTAGGTGAAGAACGCGACCGTGCCGCCGACCGTCATGCCGGCGACCAGGACCAGGGCGCGCGGTTGGGCTAGGAGGCGCAAGGTCGGCCGCTCCGCCGTGCCCCGGCGCTCGAGCGCCCTGAACTGGTCGGTCTCGTCGATGTTCCGGCGCAGGGCGTAGCCGATGACCGCGCAGGCTGCACCGATGGCGAACGGGACGCGCCAGCCCCAGGCGGCGATCTGGTCGGAACTCAGGAGCGCCCGCATCACCACCAGCAGGAAGGTCGCCAGCAGCTGGCCCGAGATCAGCGTCACGTAGTTGAAGCTGCTGAAGAAGCCGCGGCGGCGCGGATCCGCGATCTCCGTCAGGTAGACCGAACTCGCCCCGTACTCGCCGCCGAGCGACAGGCCCTGCAGCATGCGCGCGAGCAGGAGCATCGCAGGCGCCAGGATACCTGCCTGCTCGTAGGTCGGGCAGATCGCGATCAGCAGCGACCCCGCGCACATCAGGGTCACGCACAGACTCAGCGCGGTGCGCCGCCCGTGCCGGTCGGCGTAGACGCCGAAGATCCAGCTCCCGAGGGGCCGCAGCAGGAAGCCCAGGGCGAAGATCCCGGCGGCGTTGAGGAGCTGCACGTTTGGCGAATCGCCGGGGAAGAACTGCGGCGCGAAGTAGAGGGAGAACGCCGTGTAGATGTGCAGGTCGAACCACTCGATCAGGTTGCCCACCGACCCGCCAAGGATCGAGGCGACGCGGTGGTGGAGGGCGGGGCGCGCCTCCCCGAGGGCGGTGTCGGTTGCGAGCATCGCGGATCGCTCCGTCATCGTGGCGCGGAGGCGGCGAGGCGCCGCTCGAAGGCGGGGGCGAGCAGGGCCTGCACGCCCCCCAGGAAGGCGATCGCGGCCAGGAACAGGAGGCCGTAGGTGAATTGCCCCGTCGCATCCTTGATCCAGCCGACGAGGTAGGGGGGCAGGAAGCCCGACAGGTTGCCGAGCGCCGTCACCATGGCGATCGAGCCGGCCGCCGCCGGGCCGGGAAAGCTCTCGGTGTAGAGAGCGAGCGAGGGACCTTTCAGCCCGTAGATGCCGATCATCACCACGCAGATCGCGGCGAACTGCGCGAGCGGCGCGGCGAGCCAGACCGAAGCGGTGAGGCCGGCGGCGACCAGGAAGGTCATGGCGGCGGTCGGCACGATCCGGTCCGCGTGCCGGTCCGACCACCAGCCGCCCAGCACCATCGCGAGGGTGCCGAACGCGTAGGGGATCGCGGTCACGAAGCCGGTCTGGGCGTTGGTCAGGCCGGCGGCCTTGACGATCTGCGGCAGCCACAGGCTCAGGCCGTAGCTCGCCGTCGTGACGTTGAAGAACAGGAACGCGTAGAACAGCACCCGCGGATCGCGGATCGTCGCCCAGACGTTCGGCGCGGCATGCGGCCGGGCCGGCTCGGCCGCAAGCGTCCGGCGCAGCCAGTCCCGCTGCTCGCGGTTGAGCCATTCGGCCTTGTCGGGCGTGTCGGTCAGGACGAACAGCAGCAGCACGCCCAGGAAGACCGCCGGCAGCCCTTCGAGGATGTACATCCACTGCCAGCCGGACAGCCCGAGCCACCCGTCGAGACCCAGCAGCAGCCCCGAGATCGGCGCGCCGACGAGGCTCGACACCGCCATGCCCACCAGCATGATGCCGATGCAGCGGGCGCGGTACGCCTTCGGGTACCAGAGCGCGGCGAACAGCAGCAGGCCGGGGAAGAACCCGGCCTCCGCGACGCCGAGCAGGAACCGGGCGATGCAGAACGAGACCGGCCCGGTCACGAGTGCCATCCCGGCCGAGATGAAGCCCCAGGTGATCATGATGCGGGACAGCCAGAGTCGGGCGCCGACCCGGCCCATCATCACGTTGCTCGGATACTCGAACAGGAAGTAGCCGAGGAAGAAGATGCCCGCGCCCCAGCCGTAGGCGGTGGCCGAGAGGCCGAGCTCCCGGTTGGCGGTCAGCGCCGCGAAGCCGACATTCACCCGGTCGATGAACGAAACCATGTAGGCGACGACGAGGATCGGCATGAACCGCCGGTTGATCCGGCGGATCGTGTCACGCTCCAGGTCCGTCACCCCGTCCGACCGCGTGCCGTCCTGTACGGCGAGGCCGGCGGGGATTGCCCGCGTGTCCATGCGCTCTCCTCCCTGGAGGCCGCCGGCCGGTCTCGCGGCTCTGGCGGGTGTGGTCTTGCGGCCGGAACGCCTAGTCCGGTCCCGGCCGCCCGAGCTGCGCCACGGTTTCCGCCGGGGCGGTGTCGAGCACGCGCAGGGTCGCGAGGAGATCGGCCGCCGCTGCGTCCCCCACGGCGGGGCTTGCGAGTTCGCGGAATTTGTCGGCCAGCTCGTTGTCGGTGAGCGGCGCGTCCGGATCGCCCTTGCGGGTCGGCTGGCGCTGCGCGAAGCTCCTTCCATCCGTCAGGGTGACGGTCACGACGGCCGAGCGCCGGGCCGGGAACGCGGCCTCGCAGTCCGGATCGACCACCATGGCGACGCGGCGCATCAGCGCCTGGACCCGCGGATCGGCGAGGCGCTCCGGCGAGACCGCGTCGAGCCGCACGCTGCCGTGCACGAGGGCGCTCGCCACCGTGAAGGGCGTCGAGAACCGCCCCTCGAAGGGCGTCGCGACCGCGCGCCGGTCGGTGACGTCGAGGGCCGTCCGGTAGGTGCCGATGGTGATGGCCTCGATGGCGTCGAGGTCGAGACCCGGCCGCAGCGCCAGGGCCGCGTCGATGGCCGCGAAGGCGTGGCCGCAGCAGCCGTGGTTCTTGAACGTCATGGCGCAGATGTTGTAGCGGCGCCCCAGATCCGCGACGGCGCGTGGCCAGTCCGCGCCCCGGCTCATCGCGGCCCCGAAGCCGGCCTCCCCCTCCAGCACGTCGAGGGCGCCGGTGACGCCGCGGCTGGCCGCCAGGGCGGAGAGCGCCCCGGCCTCCGCGGCGTGCCCGGCATGGAGCGGCTTCGACATGGCGTCGGAGCGGAAGGCTTGCTGGAGCCCGGCCGCCATCGTGGCGGCGGTGGCGAGCGCATGGGCGAAGCGCCCGGCATCGAGGCGGAGCAGGGAAGCGGTCGCGGCGGCGGCCCCGAAGGTGCCGATCGTGCCGGTGGTGTGCCAGTAGCGGTAGTGCGAGGGCTGCACCGCCACGCCGATGCGCGTCGAGACCTCGTAGCCGATCACGATGGCGCGCAGCAGCGCCGCCCCGTCGGCGCCGACCGTCTGCGCCGCCGCGAGCGCCGCGCCGATCACCGGGCAGCCCGGATGGTAGATCGCATCGCGGAAGATGTCGTCGAACTCGATGCTATGCGAGGCGGTGGCGTTGATCAGCGCCGCCGTGCGCAACGGAGCCCGGCGCCCGGTACCGTACACCACGGCGCCGCCTTCCGCCCCGAACTCGTCCGCGAGGGCCGCGGTCAGCAGGGTCGCGGGCGGGAGCTGTGCGCCCGGCAGGAGCGCGGCGAACCAGTCGATCAGGGCGCGCTTGGCGTGGTGCAGCACTTCCTCCGGCAGCGATCGCTCGCCCTCGGAGGCGGCGTAATCCGCCAGCGCTTCGATCACCGTGCCCGAGTGAGCCGCGGTCATGGCGGTCAATCCCGGTAGGTCGGGTCGATCCGGTCGAGCTTGCGCAGGAGCGCGGGCCATTCGAGCACGCCGAACGGGCGGCGCACCTCCGGCCGGTAGAGGTGGTTGGTCTTGGCGATGACCGCGTCGGAGGGCAGGACGAGGTCGGTGCTCGCCGCCATCGCCATGAGCTGCGCCTTGCAGGCGAGTTCCGCGCGGTAGATGTTGCTGAAGGCCTGCGGCACGGTCGGTCCGACCACCAGCAGGCCGTGGTTGCGCAGGATCATCAGGTCGGCGTCGCCGAGATCCTCCACGATGCGCTTCTGCTCGTCGAGATCGACCGCCACGCCCTCGTAATCGTGGTAGGCGACCGTCGAGAAGCGCATCGCCGTCTGGGTCATCGGCAGGAGGCCGCACTTCATGGCCGAGATCGCCATGCCGGCTGGCGTGTGCGTGTGGATCACGCAATCGACCTCGTGCCGCGCCCGGTGGACCGCGCTGTGGATCACGAAGCCGGCCCGGTTCACGCCATAATCGAAGTCGGGCTTGTCGACGATGTTGCCTTCGAAATCGATCTTCACGAGGTTCGAGGCTGAGATCTCCTCGTAGAGCAGCCCGTAGGCATTGATCAGGAAATGCTCCGGCTCACCGGGGACGCGAACCGAGATGTGGTTCGCGATCATGTCGGTCATGTCCCAGAGGGCGACCAGCCGGTAGCAGGCCGCGAGGTTGACCCGCGCCTCCCATTCCTCGGGTGAGACGCGATCGCGCATCGAAGGAAGGTCGAGATCGTAGCGATTCCCCCGAAGCTCGGCGATGCCGTCCGTCATCCGCGCCTCCCGTCTGTCCGGCGCAGGGCCTGCTGGTCCGGCGCATCGGCGTGTCTTGACCGAAGGGTCGCTCACTTCCGAAAAATTTACAACCGTGAATTTTTAGGTTCGACCAGTGGCGGGCCGACGATGCTGCGCAGGCTCGCCAGGATCCGCTCCCGGTTCGGTTCGAGCCGTGACAGGGGGCCGGCGATGCCGAGGACGGTGGCGCGCCCGTCCGCCATCTTGGGCGCCAGCACCGCCATGGTCCCGGCACCCTCGGTGACTTGGTTGGCCGACCACGCGTGGCCGGCGGCGCGGATCTCTTGGAGTCCGTCCCAGAAGGTATCGAGATCGAGGCTCACGCCGCCGCGCCGGTTGAGCTGGCGCACGAGGCGGGCGACGGCATCGCGGGACTGGTGCGCGAGCAGCATGCGCCCGGCCGCCGTCGCGTGGATCGGCCGGAACGTGCCCGGGTGCAGGTGGTAGCGCAGCAGATGGCGGGCCTGGACGACGTGGATGTACTGGACGTGGAGATCGTTCTGCATGCCGAGCACGACCGTCTCGCCGGTCGCCTCCTGCAGCGCCTCCATCAGCCGGATCAGAACACCGTCACGGAAGACGCAGGCCTGCACCCAGGCGCCCAGCATCGCGACCCGCATGGTCGGGCTGTAGGTGCGCCGCTCGAAATCGTAGGAGAGATAATCGAGGGTGAGCAGGCTCTTGAGCAGGGCCAGAGTGCTTGAGGCCGGGTAGCCCAGCGCCCCCGCGATCTCGGTGAGGGATTGCGGGCACTGCACGCGGTCGAAATGCTCCAGCACCTCGACCACCCGGCGCGCCGACTTCACGGCCGCGCCCTGAGCCTCGGGCGGGACCTCCGCGCGCACCGTCACGACGCCCGCACCGCGATCTGGTCATTCACATATATGAAACGCATGTCCCGGTCCGGCCGGCCCGTCACCCGAGCGACCGCTCGTTGATACCGGAAGGCGAGGGGACCCGGTAGCGTCGGCACTCACGGGAAGCCGTAGAGCGCGCCCGGGTTGTCCACCAGGATGCGGCGCAGGACGCGGTCGTCGGTCCAGCGCCGCAGCGCCCGCAGGAGGTTCGCGTCGGACGGCACGCCGCGGTCAGTCGCGCCGCCGAAATAGTTGATGTGCGGCCAGTCGCTGCCCCAGACGAGGCGTTCCGGGTTGGCCGCGATCAGGGCGGCGGCGAACGGGTCGACGTCGCCATAGGGCGGCCCCGTGACGGTGAGGCGGTCCGCCCCCGAGATCTTGGTCCAGGCCGCGCCGTCTGCCACCAGCCGGCACAGCAGCGCGAAGCCCGGGTCGTCGACGCCCCGGGCCGTGCTCATGCGGCCCATGTGGTCGATCACCACCGGCATGCCGCAGGCGGCCAGGCTCGGCCAGAGTTCAGGCAGGTCCGGCGCGTGCAGCCATGCCTGGAGGTGCCATCCCCGCGCCCGCAGCCGGGGCGCGAGCGTCTGCAGGGCCTCAAGCCCCATGCCGTTGCGGTAGACCTGATGTCCGTCGCGCCGGAACAGGTTGACGCGCACGCCGCGCACGCCGGCCTGCGCCATGGCGTCGAGATCGGCCTCGCCGACGCCCTCGGACAGGACGGCGACGCCGCGGAGGCGGTCTGGGGCCAGCGCGAGCGCCTCCAGCATGGCGTGATTGTCGGCGCCGTAGGCGCTGGCGGTGACGATCACGCACCGCGCGAGGCCCATTGCGTCGAGCTGCCTCAAAAGGGCGGGACCATCGTTCTCCGGCGGCGTGTAGCTGCGCTCCCCCGACAGGGGATGGCGCGCGAAGGGCCCGAACACGTGTGTGTGGCTGTCGCAGGCGCCCTCCGGCAGCGGGAAACCCGGCGCCTCGGGTGCCGGAGGGGGCAGGCAGTCGCGGCTCATGGGATCCTCCGACCTGGATCGGCCGCCTCTCATGGCGCATCGCAGATCCGGTAACAATGCACAGACATGAATTAAGTCGTATGAGTTACCCCGTTGACTGGACACATTCGCCAATTTCTTACACATTCGTGAAATTGGTGGCTGCGACGCCGTCAATCTGGGGCCCAGGGCGGCCCGGCCCGATCGACGAACGGGAGACCCATGACGTCAGGCGCCAAGCCACTGACCGGGCCTATCGAGGCTGTGCCCGGCACGGCGGCGACCGGGATACCCGCGTCAGCAGGTCGGCGCAGGAGGCCGTTTGCCCTGGCGCTGGCGGATTACGAAGCGGCGGCGCGTCGCCGACTGCCGCGTCCCGTCTTCGGCTACATCGCCGGCGCCGCGGAGACGAACGCCGCGTTGGACGACAATCGACAGGCGCTGCGTGAATACGGTTTCGTGCCGCGCGTGCTTGTCGGGGTGGGTGCGCGCAAGACAGCCACGCCGATGTTCGGCCGCGACTACGCCGCGCCGTTCGGCATCGCCCCGATGGGCCTGAGCGCCTTGGCGGCCTATCGCGGGGACATCGCCCTCGCCGCGGCCGCGCGAGCGGCCCGGGTGCCGATGATCATGAGCGCGTCCTCCCTGATCCGCATGGAGGACGTGATCCCTCACAATCCGGAGGCGTGGTTCCAGGCCTACCTGCCCGGCGAGCCCGACCGGATCGTGGCCCTGATCGACCGGATCGCCGCCGCGGGCTTCGGCACGCTGGTCGTGACCGTCGACACCGTGATCTCAGGCAACCGCGAGAACATCACCCGCACCGGCTTCTCGACCCCGCTCCGGCCGAGCCTGCGGCTCGCCCTCGACGGGCTCGCGCGCCCGCGCTGGACCGCGGGCACGTTCTTGCGCACGCTGGCGCGCCACGGCATGCCGCATTTCGAGAATTCCCATGCGGCACGCGGGGCGCCGATCCTGTCCGCGTCGGTGCTGCGGGATTTCGGCAACCGGGATCACCTGTGCTGGGATCACCTGCGGCTGGTGCGGGATCGCTGGCGCGGCCGGCTGGTCGTCAAGGGGATCATGGCGGCCGCCGACGCGCGCACCGCCCGGGATCTCGGCGCCGACGGGGTGATCCTGTCGAACCACGGCGGGCGCCAGCTCGACGCGACGGTCTCGCCATTGCGCACGCTCCCCGCCGTGGTGCAGGCACTCGGCGGCACGATCCCGGTGATGATCGATAGCGGCTTTCGCCGCGGCACCGACGTGCTCAAGGCGATGGCGCTCGGCGCCGCCTTCGTCTTCGTCGGGCGGCCCTTCCTGTACGCCGCCTCCCTGGGCGGCCGGGCCGAGGTCGAGCGCGCGATCACGATCCTGAAGGACGAGGTCGGGCGCAACATGGGCCTTCTGGGCGTGAACGCCCTGTCTGAGCTCGGGCCCGACCGGCTGCACCGGATTCCGTCCGGCCCGAACAGCTGACAGTTCGAGGAAGCCGCCCGAGGAAGCAGCCCGCATGCGTGCTCCATCATCATCGCCGGTCGGATCGGATGCGCCGAAGCCGGAGGTGCTTCTGGCGATCGACCTCGCGCCCTTCGCTCTCGATCGGCTGCGGACGCAGTGCATCGTGCACCAGGCGGTCACCCCCGAGGCGCGCGCGGAGGTCGCCGCGCGCGCCGGCGGGCACATCCGGGCGATCATCACGAACGGCACGACGTCGATCCCGGCCGCCCTGATCGACCGGTTGCCGGATCTCGGCATCATCTGCGCCCAGGGCGTCGGCTACGAGGGCGTCGACCTCGCGGCGGCCCGCGCCCGCGGGATCGTCGTCACGCACGGCACCGGCACCAACGCCGATTGCGTGGCCGATCACGCGCTGGCCCTGTTCCTGGCGGTGCTGCGCGACATCCCGCGCTTCGACGCCGCCGTGCGGGCGGGCCGCTGGCGGGAGGGCGGGACGGCCCGGCCGGGCGCGCACGGCAAGCGTGCCGCCATCCTGGGCCTCGGCGGGATCGGCAGCCGCATCGCCCGGCGGTGCGCCGGCTTCGACATGGCGGTGCGCTACCACAACCGTCGGCCTGTTCCGGATGTCCCGTGGGCGTACGCGTCGAACCTCGGCGAGCTCTGCGCCTGGGCGGATGTGCTGTTCGTGGCGCTGCCGGGCGGGGCCACGACCCGCCACTGCGTCGGACGCGCGGCCCTCGCCGCACTCGGACCGTCCGGCTTCCTCGTCAATGTCGGGCGCGGTTCCGTGGTCGACACCGACGCGCTGGTCGAGGCCTTGACGGCGGGCGGCCTCGCGGGGGCGGGGCTCGACGTGATCGAGGGCGAGCCCGAGGTGCCGGCGGCGCTGCGCGCCCTGCCCAACGTCGTGCTGTCGCCGCACATCGCCGGCCGCTCGCCGGAGACCATGGAGGCGACGATCGGACAGGTCGTCGGAAACCTCGCCGCCTTCTTCGCGGGTGCGCCCGTGCTCTCGCCGATCCCCGACCTCGCCTGAACCGCCCACCGCACCCGCTGTCCGGAGCACCGATGTTACACCAAGGCCATCCGATGAGACCGAGCCGCCGGGCCCTGCTGCAAGGCGCCGGTGCCCTCCTGGGAACCGTGCCACTGCGCGCCGCCGCGGCCGACGCGACTGCCCGCGGCGCCGTCGGAGGAACCGTCAGCCCGGTCATGGCCAGGCTCAGTGCCTATATGGGCGAGGCCCGGGACCGCGCGCTCCCGGACGGGATCGTGGAGAAGGCCAAGCACCACATCCTCGACACCTTCGCCGCCATGGTGTCGGGCTCCGGCCTTCCGCCGGCCAGGGCCGCCTACAGCTTCGCGACCTCCTACGGCGGCTCGGGCGAAGCGACGCTCGTCGCCTCCAGGGGCACGGCCGATCCGCTCGTGGCCGCCCTGGTCAACGGCATGCTGGCCCACTCCGACGAGACCGACGACTCGAACGAGTTCTCGCAGTCGCATCCGGGCGCGCCGATCGTGCCGGCGGCGCTAGCCGCCGCCGAGACGTTCGGGATCGACGGCACGCGCTTCCTGCGCGCCGTCACGCTGGGCTACGACGTCGGCCCCCGCGTCACCCTCAGCTTCGACGCGATCCCGTTCCGCAACACCAGCCACAAGAGCACCCACGCCATCGCGGGCGCCTTCGGGGCTGCGGCCGCCGCCGCCTGCGCCGCCGGGCTGGACGCGCAGCAGATGCGCTGGGTGCTCGACTATGCGGCCCAGCAATCCTCCGGCATCGGCGCCTGGACGCGCGACACGCAGCACATCGAGAAATCCTTCGTGTTCGCCGGCATGCCCGCGCGCAGCGGGCTCACGGCAGCGCTGATGGTGAAGGCCGGCTGCACGGGCATCGACGACATCTTCTCGGGGGCCGACAACTACTTCCTGGCCTACGCGCCCGACGCTCGGCTGGACGAGCTGACGGCCGGCCTTGGCACGCGCTACGAGATCGCCCGCACCAACATCAAGAAATGGACGGTGGGCTCGCCCATCCAGGCGCCGCTGGATGCCTTGAGCAACATCCTGCAGCGGCATCGCATCGAGCCCGAAGCGGTGACATCGGTCACCGTCCGCGTGGCCCACACCGAGGCGCGGATCGTCGACAATCGCGACATGCCCGACATCTGCCTCCAGCACATGGTGGCGATCATGCTGCTCGACGGGACGGCCTCGTTCCAGGCGGCGCACGACAGCGACCGCATGGCCGACCCGACGGTGCTGCGCCTGCGCGCCAAGGTCCGGCTGATCCCGAGCGACGAGCTGGAGCGCCTCGAACCGGCGCGGGCCGCCATCGTGGACATCGCGCTGAACGACGGGACGGTCCTGTCCGACAAGGTGCTGGCGGTCCGCGGCACGGCCGACAACCCGATGCCGCGGGCGGAGGTGGTCACCAAGTGTCGCGACCTGATGGCGCCAATCCTCGGCGCGGACAGGACGTCCCGGCTGATCGACGCCGTGCTGGCGATCGAGACGGTCGGGACCATGCGCGACGTCGCGGGCCTGCTGCGCCTGGGCTGAGTGATCGCGAAGGCGCGTCGAAGACGGTGCGTCCCGCGCCACGCGACGGGACCCGAGCCGGGCGGATCCCACGATGGCACGAATCTGCAGGCGTTCCCTGACCGGCCTGGCCGCGCTCGGCAAGCCGCTCATCCGCAACGCGTTCGGCCTCGCCATCGCCGCCAAGAAGGCCGAGACCGGTCCGAGCGCGCGCCGCTGCCTCGCCGATCTTGGCGGGCGACTGCGCGTCGTCGCCGGTGAGGGATGATGGAGCGGATCGATTTCCTGGGCCTGCAGGCCTTCCTCAGCATCGCCAATTGGGGCAGCTTCAACCGGGCCGCGGCCAGCCTCAATCTCTCGCAGGCCGCCCTGAGCCACCGCCTGAAGAAGCTGGAGGACGAACTCGGCGTCAGGCTTGTCGCGCGGACGACGCGGCAGGTGACGCTGACACCCGCCGGCGTCGAACTTCTGCCGAGCGCGCAGCGCATCGTCGACGAGCTCTCCCAGATCTTCGGCACGCTGCGGCGGCAGGGCCGCGAGAGCCAGGACGTCGTCAGGTTCGGTTGCCTGCCGACGATCGCCGGCCACCATCTCCCCGTCATCCTGCAGGGCTTCAGCGCCGCCCACCCGGGCGTGCTGGTGCGGGTCCTCGATCAATCGGCCACCGCGATCATCGAGCGCGTGCGGGCGGGCGAGGCCGAATTCGGCATCACCATCATGTCGGCCCAGCACTACGACCTCGACATCACGCCCATCCACCAGGAGGCCTTCGTGCTGGTGTGTCGGGCCGATCACGCGCTCGCCCGCGCGAAGGTGGTGACGTGGTCCGACCTGGACCGCGAGATCCTCATCAAGATCGGCGAGCAGACCGGCAACAACCTGCTCATCGCGGCAGGGCTGGGGGGACGCTACGCCGACGTGACCTGGACCTACGAGGTGCACCGCGTCGCCACCGCCATCGGCATGGTGCGCGGGGGCTTGGGCGCCACCGTCGTGCCGCGCCTCGCCTTTCAGGCCGCCGACGAGGGAAAGATCGTCGCCGTGCCGCTCCGGGCCCCGAGCATCGCGCGGACGATCGGCATCGTGACGCGCCGCAATCACACCCTGTCGCCGGTGGCGGAGAGCTTGGCCCGGATGATCCAGGCGTACTTCAACGCGCTCTGATCGCGCCGCGTGCCGGCCGTATCCGGTCCGGTGGCACCGCACCAAGCTGCCCGCGAACGACCAGTTATTCTTCGATCTTCTGCATCAATCCCCTCAATCTAATCATTTGTTTGCGCGACCCGACCGCCTTAGCCCTGCATGCACGATAGTGCCGCGAGCGGCGGTGCATCCCTCGGGAGCGATGAGACATGGCGGCTGCAGCGCGATCGGGCCTCGTCGTGACGGCCCATCCGGGCGACTTCGTCTGGCGCGCCGGCGGCGCCATCGCCCTGCACGCGCGCAAGGGCTACCGGATGAAGATCGTCTGCCTGTCGTTCGGCGAGCGCGGCGAGAGCCAGTGGGCCTGGAAGAAGGCCGGCGTGCGCCTCGAGGACGTGAAGGCCCAGCGCCGCGCCGAGGCCGAGGAAGCGGCCGGCATCCTCGGAGCCGAGATCGAGTTCCTCGACGTCGGCGACTATCCCCTGCGCGTCGACGAGGCCGTCCTCGACCGGCTGGTCGACGTCTACCGCGAGGAGCGTCCGGCCTTCGTGCTGACCCACGCCCTCGAAGATCCCTACAATTTCGACCATCCGGTCGCTGCCCACGCGGCGCAGGAGGCCCGGGTGATCGCCCAGGCCGCCGGGCACAAGCCGGACCCGGGCCGCAGCTACGCCGCACCGCCCGTGTTCCTGTTCGAGCCGCACCAGCCGGAGCAGTGCAACTTCAAGCCCCAGGTCATCCTGAACATCGATGCCGTGTGGGAGACCAAGGTCCGCGCGTTCCAAGTGCTCGCCGCACAGAAGCACCTCTGGGAGTACTACACACGCGTGGCGCTCAACCGCGGCGTCCAGGGCGGCCGCAACTCCGGGACGGCGATGACCTACGGGGAGGCCTATCAGCGCCTGTTCCCGATGACGCTGGAGGAGCTGGCATGAGCAACGTCGTCGTCCGCAACATCCCCCGCGTCGCACCGGCCGTCGCCGACACGCTCGCCGGGCACGGCGTCTCCACGGTCCACGAGGCGCAGGGGCGCACCGGTCTCCTGAAGACCTACATGCGGCCGATCTGGCCGGGCGCCGCGATCGCCGGCAGCGCCGTCACCGTGCTGGCGCAGCCCGGCGACAACTGGATGCTGCACGTGGCCATCGAGCAGTGCCGCCCCGGCGACGTCCTGGTGGTGGCCTGCACGACCGACAACACCGACGGCATGTTCGGCGACCTGCTCGCCACCTCGCTGAAGGCGCGCGGCGGCGTCGGCCTGGTGATCGACGCGGGCTGCCGCGACGTGCGCACGCTCAAGGAGATGGGCTTCCCGGTCTGGTCGCGGGCGATCTCGGCCAAGGGCACGGTCAAGGCGACGCTGGGCAGCGTCAACGTCCCCGTGGTCTGCGCGGGCGCCGTGGTCCGGCCGGGCGACGCGATCGTGGCGGACGATGACGGCGTCGTGGTCGTCCCGCACGCCGAGGCCGAGGCCGTCGCCGCCAGAGCGGACGAACGGGCCGCGAACGAAGTCGCCAAGCGCGCCCGGCTCGCGGCCGGAGAACTCGGTCTCGACCTCTACGGGATGCGCCCGGCGCTGGCGGCCGCCGGCCTCGAATACCGCGACGATCCGCAGGACTGACGAGCGCCGAGACAGAGGCCGGCAGACCGTCCGCGAAGAGACGGCGCCGGCTGAACCGTGCTGCCCGCCCGGCCGGCGGCCGAGCGGCGCGCGATCCCGTATGGCCGGAGGAGACGCATCATGATGAAGCTCGGCTGGTACCACACGCTCGATCAGACCGAGCGCCGAACCTACTGGGCCTGCTTCGCGGGATTCGGCCTCGACGCGATGGACACGACGATCTACGCCCTCGTGATCCCGGCGCTGATCGCGACGCTGGGCCTGACGCAGGCCGAGGCCGGCTACCTCGCCACGGCCTCCCTCGCGGGGGCCGCGGTCGGCGGCTGGGCTGCCGGCATCCTGGCCGACCGGATCGGCCGCGTCAGGATCCTGCAGCTCACCATCCTGATGGTCGCGGGCTTCACCTGCCTGGCCGCGTTCATGAGCGACTTCTGGTCTCTCGCCGTCGTCCGCTTCCTTCAGGGCCTCGGCTACGGGGGCGAGGCCGCGGTCGGCGGCGTCCTGATCAGCGAGGTGATCCGGCCCGCGCTTCGCGGGCGTGTCGCCGCCTCCGTCCAGAGCAGCTACGCGGTCGGGTACGCGATCTCGGTCAGCCTGCTGCCGGTCATCGCGTCCCTGTTCTCCGAGGAGATGGGCTGGCGCGTCTTCTTCGCGATCGGCATCGTCCCGGCCGGGCTCGTCTTCTTCATCCGCCGGCTCGTCCCGGAATCCGGCATCTACGCCGCGGCGCGGGCCGCGCAGCGCGACGGCGTCGTGCCGCCGCCGTTCTGGACGATCTTCACCGGCCGGCACCTGCGCCGCACGGCCGCCGCCGCGATCATGTCGACCGGCATCTTCGGCGGCGCCTACGTGATGATCACGTGGCTGCCGACCTACCTGCGCACGGCGCTCGGCCTCTCGATCAAGTCGAGCACCGGTTACCTCGCGATGAACATCCTCGGCTCCCTCGTCGGCCCGCTCCTCTACGGCTGGCTGTCGGACCGGATCGGGCGGCGGCCCGCCTTCATGACGTTCCTGCTGCTGCAGTCCGGCAACGTCGCGATCCTGCTGCTCGCACCGGTCGGCCTCACCACGACCATCGTCCTGAGCTTCTTCCTCGGCGCATTCCAGGGGGCCCTGGCCTCGGGCATGCTGCCGACCTTCGCGGAGCTGTTCCCGACCTCGATCCGGGCGAGCGGCCAGGGCTTCTGCCTGGGCGGCGGTCGCGGCTTCGGCTCGGTCGTGCCCGCCACGGTGGGCATCCTGGCCGCGAGCCTGCCGCTGGGGACGGCGATGGGAGCCTGTGCCCTCTGCGCCTACGGGGTCGCCTTCTGCGCGGCTCTGCTCCTGCCCGAGACCGCCGGCACGGACCTGCACGAGCAGGGCCGCGGTCAGACAGCGAGGACCGGTCATCAGGAGCACCCGTCAGACATCGTCTCGGCCTCGTAGGGACGCGGCCGGGCGGCTGCTTCGCGCCCGTCCCGGCCATCTGGCTGGCCCTGGCTGTGCGCAGAGCAACTCATGGAACCCGGCATCTCCCGTGCGACCCGCACGGCGGACGCGGCGTGGGCGGTGCTCGAACCGCTGCCGCCCACCGTTGTGCACGGCAGGGAGCGCGTGGGCTCGCTCTGCGCGCGTCGTCCGAAATCGCCTCGTCCTCAAGGCCTCCGGTCGGGGCTGATCCTCTCCATCAGCCCCGTCCAGAGCCGACCGGTCCGGTCGAGGCTGACCGACCGGGCGTTCGGTGACGGACCAGCTCGCCGGGCGCCCGACGTGAAACCGGCTGGTCCACACCCCGCCGCTGCCGTTCAGGCGGATCTATCCAGTGTTCGATGCATCCACGATTGCGGGTCTCGCCGGCCGGCTCGTCGATCGGTGCCGCTTTGTCAGTTTCCGACTTTTGGTTTGACGCGTTTTAACCATCTTTGATTGACTGACAGGCTCGGTAATTTTAACCTTTAGAAAAACCGAGGACACGTCCGGGCTCAGGAGTGACTCCGATGGACTCACGCACGGGAAGCGGGGCCTGCTCCAGATCGCTCGCGCTCACGAGCCTCGTGGCCGTCCATCTCGCCGTGCCGGCCGCGGCGCAAGACGCCGACGTGGTCCACCCGACGGGCCGGACGGCAGCCTACAGCGACCGCGACACGGACGTGCGGCAGCCCGCGACGTCCGATCTCACGGTCGTCACACGGGATGTCCTCGGCAGGCTCGGGGTCGCCCTTCCGTTGCAAATCCAGGTGGTCCGCACACGAGAAGTCGCGGTCGAGGCGATCAAGCTGTTCGGATTGCCCCCCGGAGCGACGATCAGCGATTCGATCAACGCGTTCTCGCCGTCGAGCGAGGTCGCGGATGTCGACATAACGTCGTGGGATCTCTCGAAACTCCAGCTGACGCAGCGTGGCGACCGCGAGCGGAGCCTGTTGCTCGCGGTCGCGGCGATCTGGTCGCCGGCGGGCGGCAGCGCCCTCGAAGTCACGTCGAGTCGCTTCAAGGTCAGCTTCGTGCGGGCAGAGGCCGAGCAGGCCGCCGCTTCCACTGGCGAGCCCGGTCGTCTCGATGCACCCAGCACACGGACCCAGGCGCCTCTGCCGGCTGCCGGGGTGACGCCGAGTTCGCATGTCTTCGTCCCGGAGACGCATGTCGCACCGCTTCAAACCGGGGCGATCGATCGCCCGGCAGTTCCACCGCTCGGCGAAGGGAACCGCGCCGAGAGGATTGACGGAGCGCCCCGTCCGCGGCCGGCGCCGTCATCGCCGCTATCACAGCCGTCAGCGCAGCCGGCGCCATCGGTCGACCCGCTGGTGGAGCGGGCCCGGGGCCTGATCCGTCTCGGCGACATCAGCGGTGCTCGCCTCCTGCTGGAGCGCGCGCAGGCGCGCAACGCGCCGAACGCGACCTTCCTGCTGGCGCAGACATGGGATCCGGCCGTCCTGCGCGCCTGGAACGTGCGAGGCCTGCGGGCGGACCCGGATCTCGCCAGGAGCCTGTACGCGAAGGCCGCCAGTCAAGCCCGATCGGATGAGCAGCGGCTCACCGCGACGGATCGCTGACGCGCGGCGAGGCACCGGGGGATCATCGAGGAGCGCGGACATGCCGAGACTCGCAACATGCGCAGCCCTCTTCGGGCTTGCCGTCCTTGCCATCGGTCCCACCGCAGGTGCCCGGGAGGCCGCGGCGCCCGAGGGCGAGGCCCAGACGGAGGTGGCGCTCGGTGAGCGCATGAATGCCAGCACCGTCACGGTGGTGACGGGTACGCCCGGTGGGACCTATTTCCGCGTCGGCGCCGATCTGGCCTTCGTGCTGGATGACGGCGACAGACTGCGCATCCTGCCGATCCTCGGCAAGGGCGCGGGCGAGAACGCCTACGACATCCGCTTCCTCAGGGGTGTCGATCTGGGCTTCGTCCGCACCGACACACTGGAGCAGCTGCGCCAAGACAAGCGTCTGAAGAACATCGAGCGGCACATTCAGTATATCGCCAAGCTCTTCGACGACGAGCTGCACGTCATCGCGCCGAACGCGATCAAGACGGTGGCCGATCTCGCCGGCAAGCGGGTCAGCTTCGACGTGAAGGGGAGCGGGACAGACTACAGCGGCCGGGCGATCTTCCGAGAACTCGGCGTCAGCGTGGAGGCGATCAACGTCGATCAGCCCACCGCCCTCGAAATGCTGCGCAAGGGCGAGATCGAGGCGGTCGTTTCGGTGGCGGCCAAACCGGTCGCCTTCATCGCGGGCTTCGATCCGGGCGATCGCTTCCACTTCGTCAAGACGCCGTATCCGGATACCATCAACCAGGCCTACGTGCCCGCCAGCCTCAGCCATGCCGACTATCCGAAGCTCGTGACCGGGGAGGCGGTCGAGACCGTCGCGGTCGGCACGATCCTGGGTGTCTACAACAGCCCCAAGGGCTCGGCGCGCTACGACAAGCTCGTCCGCTTCGTGGATGCGTTCTTCGGGCAGTTCGACAAGTTCCTGGCCCCGCAGCGGCACCCGAAGTGGCGCGAGGTCAACCTCGCCGCGTCGGTCAATGGCTGGACGCGCTTCCGGCCGGCTCAGGATTGGCTCGATCGGCATCGGGACCAAGAGGTCGCCGGTCAGCCGGAACTGGAGCGCTTCTTCCGGTCCCAGCCCGATCGACCGGCCGGGAAGGAGGAGATCTATCAGGCCTACCTGAAATGGCGGCAGGCGCGGTGATAGCGCCGGGGCACTGAGCACCGCGAGCGGCGCGCCGTACGGGAGGTTGATGACGGGTCCGAAGCAGACGGAGGTCAACCCGTAGAGCCGTGCCCGATCGTTGTGCGATCGGTACACACCGCCACGGTGCCGAGGTTAGGATGCCCTGCGCCTGAGCCAAGGATGCATTCGCCCTTCAGCCGCCACGCCGTCATCCCGGGGCCGCGCAGCGGAGCCCGGGATCCAGAACCATCGACGCGCCTTGAATCTCCGCCCAAAGCGGTTCTGGATTCCGGGCTCGCCTTCGGCGCTCCGGAATGACGGCGCGAGAGCGGGTGGAGCAGTTCACCCCAGCCAGCCGTGTAGACACGTCTCATGCCATGAAGGCGCGCTGTCGTGTGCCGTACGCGTTGCAATCGGGCACGGCTCCAAGCCTTTGTTGTAACGCGCTCTCTGGCGCCGAACCGGCGTCTATTTCGGCGGAGAGCTCTCGAGCCGAACGGCGAACGGCCACCTCACATGGAGGGCCGAGAGTGACCGGTTTGCTTTCAGGGTAAATGGCCCGGGAACCGGCCGGCGTCCCGCCATCCGGAGCCCGCGCGGAGGGCTGATCGGGTGAGGCTCGGCCCGCGGAAGACGTCGCTACGGAACCTCGGCTTTCGGCGCGACGGCGGCGTCGTGCTGGCCGCTGCGGGCGAGGGCGGAGGCCACGAAGCCCGACGCCTTCATTTCCTCGATGAAGCGGCTGAGGTCGGCCAAGGCCGCGTCGCGTCCTTTCGGCACCGCCACGGCCTGCTCGATCACCATGAACCGACCGGGAAGGACGCGCATGTCCGCGTGTTCGCGCGCGTAGATCTCCAGCGGCTGACGGACCGAGGCGACCGCGTCCAGCCGCTCCTGCCGGAACAGGTCCAGGGCCGCCTGCGAGGTGGGCGCGAAGACGCGCTCGGCCGACGTGAGGGCGCGCGCCAGGTACAGATCGTAGGCCGTGTTTCGGCCGACCGCGATCCGCACCCCGGGCCGGTCGACTTGTCCGTTCTCGTGGAGTGGGGAATCCTGCGGGACCATGTAGGCGCCCTCGATGATCACGTAGGGCGGGGTGAAGGCGATCGTCTCGGCCCGCTTCGGGTCGATGGCCAGAAAGGCGACATCCCAGGTCTGCGGGCCGTCCAGCGCATCGACGACCTTGCCCGCGGTATCGAAGGTCGTGAACGACACCGGGACCTTGAGCCGGCGGCCGAGTTCGCGCGCCAGATCGGCCGAGATCCCGGCCGGCTCCCCGTCAGGCCCTTTCTGGGCCAGAACGATATTGCCGTAATTGATGGCCGCGCGCAGCGTCCCCGTCGGCGCGAGGCTGCGTGCGAATCCGTTGTCGTCCGCGTCCGCCATTCTGAGGCCTCCGGCGATGAGAATGATGAGGGCCGCGCAGAGGGCGGCCGGCCTTGTCACGGTGGGGATGCGCATCGTGGTGGGTTCGTCCTTCCGGCCAGTCCGCGTAGCTGTCAGGCGGGGTCCATGCGGGCGCGGCGGATCGCGCCCGCCCTACCAGCCGAACGGGATCCCGGCCTCTCCGGCGAGCCGGCGGAGGTCGGCCAGGGTGTCGTCGGGCAGGGCCAACCCCTCGGCGCGGTTCCGCGCGTCGTTGCGGGCCTCGATCTCCCCCGGATAGAACACCTCCTCAAAGCCCTGCGCCAGCGGCACGGCCTTCAGCTCGGCGATCAGCTGGTCCATGCGGGCGTTGAACTCAGGCAGCGGCTGGATCTGCGCGATGTCGATCGCGATCATCAGCTGCCCCGCCCCGCTGCGGTGCTCGGTCTGGTAGGGGCCGGTGACGCGCGGCCCGAAGGCGCTGCCGGTCAGCACGCCCGAGAGCATGTCCATCATCAGCGCGATGGCATAGCCCTTGTGCTGGGCCATCGGCAGGATGATCCCGTCGATGGCCGCCGCCGGATCGGTGGTCGGCCTGCCCGCCGCGTCTAGGGCCCAGCCGTCCGGGATCGGCTGCCCCTTCTGCTTGGCGAGGTAGACCTTGCCCCGGGCGACGCCGGTGTTGGCGATGTCGAGCGCCATCGGCGCGTGCGCGCCGGCCGGGCAGGCCCAGGACCACGGGTTGGTGCCGACCGTCTTCGTCCGGCCGCCCCACGGCGCCATGGCCGGGCTGGCATTGGTCGCGAGGAACGCCACGCAGCCCGCGTGGGCGGCCATCAGGGTGAAGTACAGGGCCGTGCCGAAGTGCCCGGAATTCCGCAAAGCGACGGCGCTGACCCCGTGCAGCTTCGCCCGGCGGATTGCCTCCCTCATCGCGTGGGCGGTGAGCACCTGCCCCATGCCGTCATGGCCGTCGATCACCGCGAGGCCGCCGGCATCGACCACCGTCTCGGGCTGGGCCGCCGGGGCGCAGACCCTCGCCTTCAGCCGGGCCGTGTACCACGAGAGCCGCATGACGCCGTGCGACTGGTGCCCCCAGAGGTCCGCCTGAACCAGGGTGTCGGCGGCGAGATAGGCCTCAGGCTCCGGCATGCCGGCGGCCGCGTAGACGGCACTGGCGAAATCGCGGAGCCGGTCGGCTGGGATGCGGGCGGGGCTGGCCATGGGACGCTCCTTCAGTCTCGGCGGGAGGGGCGGGTGCGCAACCGGAACGCGCGGTTGAGGAAGCCGCCGGCTATCGCGGCGTCGGCGCCCGGGCCGGTCGACGCGACGGTCCCGGACGGCCCGGGCCGTCAGCCCTCGGCCTTGGCGGGGACGTCCTTGGCGGGGACGTCTTTGGCGAGGAAGTCGAAGTCGCAGCCCTCCGGGGCCTGCGTGACGCTGCGCCGGTAGAGGGCCTTGTAGCCGCGGGTCGGGGCCGGCGGCGGCCGGTGGTCGGCGAGCCGGCGGGCGATCTCGTCCTGCGCGACCAGGAGATCGACGCGCTTGTCTTGGATCGACAGGCGGATGCGGTCGCCGTCGCGTACCGCCGCCAGCGGGCCGCCGACCGCGGCCTCCGGCGCCACGTGCAGCACGATCGACCCGAAGGCCGTGCCCGACATCCGCGCGTCGGAGATGCGGACCATGTCCTTCACCCCCGCCTGGGCCAGCTTCTTGGGGATCGGCAGGTAGCCAGCCTCCGGCATGCCGGCCGCGTGCGGGCCGGCATTCTGCAGGACGAGGATGTCGCCGGGCGCCACGTCGAGCGCGGGATCGTCGATCCGCGCCGACAGATCCTCCAGGCCGGTGAACACCACCGCCCGGCCCTCCGACTCGAACAGCTCGGGCGTCGCTGCCGCGCGCTTGAAGATCGCCCCGTCGGGCGCGAGGCTGCCGGACAGAGCCACGAGGCCGCCCACCGGCGACACGGGATCCGCCGCGGTGCGGATCACCGCGCGGTCGACCCAAGCCTCCGGCTCGTCGAGCCGCTCTGCGAGCGTCCGGCCCTCCACGTCCACGGTGTCGAGGTGGAGGAGCGGGCGCAGCTCGCGCAGGAGCGCGCCCATGCCGCCGGCGGCGTGGAAATCCTCCATGTAGCCCTGGCCCACAGGCTTCAGGTCGACCAGCACCGGCGTCTCGTCGGAGATCTGATTGAAGCGCTCGGGCGAGAGCCGGATGCCGAGCCGTCCTGCGATGGCGGTGAGGTGCACGATGGCGTTGGTCGAGCCCGACACCGCCATCAGCACGCGGATCGCGTTCTCGACCGACTTCTGGGTGATCACCTGGGAGGGCCGGATCCGCGTCTCGATCAGCCGCACCGCCGCGCGGCCCGTTTCCTCGGCAGCCACCAGCCGGTCGGAATGCACCGCCGGGATTGCCGCGGTGCCCGGCAGCGACATCCCGAGCGCCTCGGCGATGCACGCCATGGTCGAGGCCGTGCCCATCACCGCGCAGGTGCCCGCCGTGACCGAGAGCCGGCCCTCGACCTCGGCGATCTCCTCGGCGTCGACGGTGCCGGCCCGGTACTTGGCCCAGAAGCCCCGGCAATCCGTGCAGGCGCCGAGCCGCTGGCCGCGGTGGCGGCCGGTGGACATCGGGCCGGTCACCAGCTGGATCGCCGGCAGGTCGGCGGAGGCCGCGCCCATGAGCTGGGCCGGCACGGTCTTGTCGCAGCCGCCGATCAGCACCACCGCGTCCATCGGCTGGGCGCCGATCATCTCCTCGGTGTCCATGGCCATGAGGTTGCGGTACATCATGCTGGTCGGGTTGAGGAAAACCTCGCCGAGCGACACGGTCGGGAACGGCCGCGGCAGGGCCCCGGCCGCCAGCACGCCGCGGGAGACCGCCTCCACCAGCTCGGGCATGCCCCGGTGGCAGTTGTTGAAGCCCGACGGCGTCATGGCGATGCCGACCACCGGCTTGTTCAGCAGGTCGACCGAGATGCCCATGGAGCGCGCGAAGGAGCGGCGCAGGTAGCGGGCGAAGTCGCGGTCGCCGTAGTTGGTCAGGCCGCGGTCGAAGCCGTGCGGTTCGTCGGTCATGATCGTCTCCTCGCGTGGGCGGCTCGGGTGTCCCGGCCGACCGGTCGGTGTCGGCGGTCGCCTTGCTCCCGGCTCCTTAAGCGCGCGCCGGGCAGGTCCTCCGACGCGCGGCTCATCCCGCCCCTGTCCTTCTCGCCGCGATCCCGGCGGAGCGCCGCCTGATAGGTTGTGGTGGCCGCCAGAACCGGCATCGGGATGCAGAAGGCCTCCGGTTCGGCGCCGCCGACGAGATCCGTGCAGGCATGGCCCATCGGAGGGCCGTCCGAGAAGGGGCCACGCGGGATCCGGGGCACGAAAACGCCGCGGCGTAACTGCGTCCGCTGCCCGGATTGACGACATCGCCGGCTACGGGCCGGCGTGCGGATGAGGGCGCTCCTCGACCGCGAATTGGGTGACGGGAGCCTCTTCGCGGATGTCGACCGCGGGGACCATCGCACCCGATGCGGTCTTCAACTGGGCTGCGATGGCCAATGCCTGACGCCGAAGGACGCCGTGCTTCGCCAGATCGGCGAAATCAACGTCGCGTGGCAGGCATCGATTCCGGGCCGAGCATCAAGTCTCCCCGCGCTCCAGCAGCGCGCGGTAATCATCCAGGGTCAGTGCTTCGGCCTGGCGTGCGTCGATCGCGAGCCGATCCCGATCGGGCAGAACATCCCCGAACACGTCGATGCGCTTCCAGGCCGGAAGCTCGCCGGCTCGCTCCTGCCCCGGCACGAAGCCGGAGGTCGATTGCCGCTCGTAGCGATGGATGTAGCGCGGACAGTTCACGAAGACCTCGGCGATCCCGATCCGGATCACCAGTTCGGCGCCGGGATGCCGCGCGAGGATCTCCGCATCGCGGGACATCTGCGCCGTGCCGTGGAGGCGCAGGCGATGCGGTGTCTCGAAGTCGACGAACAGGAGGCCGAGCTTCGGGTTCGCCGCGAGATTGCCGGCGGTGAGATACATGCCGTTGCCGTCGTAGCTCGGGAGTTCGAGTTGGCGCGGGCTCACCACGCGCACGAAACCGCGCGCGCCGCCCTTGTACGAGCAGGTCGGAAACCCGCGATGGTCGATCGAGGTGACGAACGCCAGATCCTGCCGGGCGATGAAGGCCTGCTGGCGCGCGCTGAGCTCGCTTGTCACCGACAGGGTGCGCAGCCGGTTCGCGAGATCGCGGGTCTCGAATTCCTCTTGGAAGACCCGGTGCCGGGGACCGTAGAGATTGCTGATCGCCCCCAGCGGTGGCGTGAAGACGGCCGCGTCGGGTTGCGGCGTCGTGCTCCAGCGCAGGCGTTCCAGGCAGATCGCCCAGGCTGCGCCGTACCAGTCGGCCGTCTCCTGGCGGTCGAGGCGGGTGTGGGAGAGCGTCAGCTCGGTGACGTCCGGCCCGAGCGGGCGCAGGTCGATCTGGACCCGCGAGGCCGGGCCGGCCAGCGGCCCGTCTCCGGCGTAGTGCCACGTCATCGCGACGCGTCGCCCCGGCAGGATCTCCAGGAACGCGCCGGAGACCGCGTAGGCCCGCCCGTCCGGGTTGCAGCCCTCGAGGCTGAACGCGCCGCCGACCCGCAGCTCGCAGCGCGCCGCGCGGACCTCGCCGGCCCCCGGTGTCAGCCATTGGACGAGCCGGCGCGGGTCGGTGCAGGCGGCGAACACCAAATCCGCGCAGGCATCGAGCTGGCGGATGAGGGCGATCGCGATCCGCGGCTCGTCGGAGGCGTCATCGGACATGGCTGCGGCCCTTCCAGGATGATCGGGGCGATCCGTCAGACGATCGCGTCGAGGGGGCGGCCCCGCGTCTCGGGTAGGAACAGGGCCGAGACGAGAAAGGCGACGGCCAGGACGACGAGTGCGTACCAGAGCCCGGCATAGAGATTCCCGGTCATCGTGAACGCCGAGAAGGCGATGGCCGGCAGGAAGCCGCCGAACCAGCCCCCGACCGCGTAGGGCACGGAGAGGGCCGTGTTGCGGATGCGGGTCGGGAAAAGTTCGATCATCCAGGCGGCGAGGGGGGCCGAGGCCAGGGCCACGCAGGCGTTGAGAAGGCTGAGCAGGGCGATCAACGCCGGCAGGTTGGTCTTGGCCGGGTCGGCCTTGGCTGGATAGCCCGCCGCCGCGACCGCGGCCGCCAGGGCCTTGCCGAAATCGGTTGTCCGCGCGTCGAGTGCCTTCTTGTCGAGACCGGTTCCGTCGAAGGCGGCGAGGCTCGCCGTGCCGATCATGATCTGCACCGGACTGCCGGGCGGCAGGTCGCGGGTCGCGTAGGGCACGCCGAGCTTGGCGACGGTCCGGCGGGCGAGGTCGCAGGGGCTCTCGAACCGGGCGAGGCCGAACGGGTCGAACTGGCGGCTGCACCCCGACGGATCGGCGGCCACCACGACAGGCCTGTCGGCGACCGCCGCCGCGAGGGCGGGATGGGCGTAGCGGGTCACACCCTCGTAGACCGGCGCCGCCAGGAGGGCCGTGCCCAGGAAGCCCGCGAGCATGATCGGCTTGCGGCCGATCCGGTCCGAGAGCCAGCCCGCGGCGATCATGCAGGCGACGAGGCAGGTGCTGTAGCCGAGGATCGTGTAGTGCAGGAGGAACGGGTCGATCTTCAGGTTCAGCATCAGCAGATAGATCGGGTAGGTGCCCGTCGCGCTCGCGACCGACTGCCCGGCGACGAGGCCGAACAGGACCAGGAGCACGATCCGCAGGCTCGACCAGCGCCCCAGGGCCTCCCGGACCGGCTGGCGCGATCCGCCGCCGCCCCGGCGCATCCGCAGGAAGACCGGCGATTCCTGCAGTTTCAGCCGCATGTACACCGAGACCAGCATGAGGACGGCCGAGAGCAGGAAGGGGATGCGCCATCCCCACGCCTCGAACGCCGCCTTGCCGAGCAGCGTCTCGCAGGCGATCACCACGAGGATCGCCAGGACGAGGCCGCAGGCCATGGTGATGCCGACGGCGCTCGTCGCGAGGCCGCGCCGGTCGGCCGGCGCATGCTCGGCGATGTAGGTGACAGCACCGCCGAACTCGCCCCCGAAGGCGAGCCCCTGCACGATGCGCAGGCCCATCAGCAGGGCCGGCGAGAGCACGCCGATGGCCGCGTAGGGCGGCAGCAGGCCGATCGCCACCGTCGCGCCGCCCATGATCACGATCGTCAGGAGGAAGGTGTATTTCCGCCCGACGAGATCCCCCAGGCGCCCGAAGATCAGCCCGCCGAACGGTCGGGCGAGGAAAGTCACGGCGGCGGAGAGAAGGGTGAAGACGTAGGCGTAGGCCTCGTCCAGGCCCGAAAAGAACTGCCGGGCGACGATGGCGGCCATCGGCCCGAACAGGACGAGGTCGTAGGCCTCGAACACTGCGCCGAGGGAGGAGGCCACGATCACCCTCCGGACGCGCGCCCGATCCTCCGGGGCCGCCGCCCGCGCGATCCCTCCGCCGGTTTGTCCCGCGCGCCCTGCGGAACTCGGGACAGCGATGTTCTGGGCCATGGAAGGTCTCCCTGTTCTCCGGTTCGGCACCGTGGGGGACGCGGGCTCAGGGCGGGCCCGCCTCCCGCTTCATCTGGGCGAGCAGGTCCTCCAGCGCGTCGAGGCGCTCCGTCCAGAAGACTTCGTAGGCCTGGAGCCAGCGATGGGCCGTCAGCAGGGCCATCGGCTCGAGCCGGCAGAGGTGCGAGCGGCCCTGCACCTGCCGCGTGACCAGCCCCGCGGCCTCGAGCGTCCGCACGTGCTTCGACACAGCGACGCTCGACATCGGGAAGGCGGGAGCGAGCTCGCCGAGCCCATAGGGCCTCTCGGCGAGCATGCGCACGATCGCACGGCGAGTCGGGTCAGCGAGCGCATGGAAGAGAGCATCCAGGGCCGCCTCACACGCTTGAACCATGTGGTAATTCATAAAACCATTTGGTTTTATGTCAAGGACGATGCCGAGGGTTCGCGCAGGCTGGAATTCCCGGCCCATCGGCAAGCGAGATCCGGAGCCTCGTGCGCCGCAGCGTTGCTGTCGGAGTTGCAACTTCCACCGTCATCGCCCGCGCAGCGTAGCGACCCAGGGGAGCGCGGCCGCGACGAAGGTGGCGCCGGCGGGTCTCTCAGCTGGGCTCGCAAGGACGGCGATGCCGAAGTCGTCAACCGAACACGATCTCAGACGTACCGTGCGCCTCTCAAAGGCGATCGACGTCTATAGTCCTACGATGGTCGAGGCGGCCCAGAGGCGCGTTCGTCCGGCATCCGGCAGATCCGGGGTGGAAACCGGACACGCCACCTGTCCGGACCGCGTCGCAATCGCCCCGCTCGAAGGTGGAGCGCTCCGGCGTCATGCGGAGAGGGAGGCCTCCGCTTCGGCATAGCGGCTCGTCGGTCGTGCCAGTCCGAGATGGCCGCGCAGGGTCTCGCCCGCGTAGTCGCGCCGGAACAGGCCGCGGCGCTGGAGGATCGGCACCACCGTATCGACGAATGTCTCCAGCCCGTCCGGCAGCACGTCTGGCATCAGGTTGAACCCGTCCGCGGCGCCGGCCTGGAACCACGCCGCGATGTCGTCGGCGATCGCCTCCGGGGTGCCCGCGACGATACGGTGGCCGACCCCGCCGCCCAGCGCCCGGAGGAGTTGGCGCACGGTCAGACCCTCGCGCCGGGCGAGCGCGACGGTGCCGAGGAACATCGTGTGGTTGGCGTCCGGCGGCAGCGGCAGCGGGTCGGGCAGCGGCTGATCGAGGTCGAGGCGGGCCGGGTCGAGCCGCAGCGTCCCGGCAAGGCGGGCGAGGCTGTACGCCTCCGGCACGAGGTCCCAGAGTTCGTCCTGGCGCCGCCGTGCCTCCGCCTCGGTGGAGCCGATCACCGTGGCGAGGCCGGGCAGGATCACGAGCGCGTCCGGTCCGCGCCCGTAGCGCGCCGCCCGCGCGCGCAGGTCCCGGGCGTAGGCGACCCCCTCATCGACGGTCTGGGCCAGGGAGAACACCGCGTCGGCGGTGGCGGCAGCGAGTTCGCGCCCGTCCTCCGAGCCGCCGGCCTGGAAGGTCACCGGGCGCCCCTGCGCGCTGCGCGGCACCGTGAGCGGCCCGTCGACCGTGTAATGCGCGCCCCGGTGGCGGATTGCGTGGACCTTCCCGGTGTCGACGAACCGGCCGCTCGCCTTGTCGCCCACGAAGGCGTCGTCCTCCCAGCTGTCCCACAGGGCGTGGACCAGTTCAGTGAACTCCCGGGCCCGGGCGTAGCGCGCCCCGTGCGCGGAGGCGCCCGCGAAGCCGAAATTGCGGCCCGCTGCGGCATCGGCCGTGGTCACCACGTTCCAGCCGGCCCGGCCGCGGCTGACGAGGTCCAGGCTCGCGAAGCGGCGGGCGAGGTTGTAGGGCTCGTTATAGGTCGTCGAGGCGGTCGCCACGAGGCCGACATGGCTGGTCGCCGCCGCGACGCTCGCCAGCACCACGGTCGGTTCGAGGGCGTTGAACGGCCGGTAGTCGATCCGGTCGTTGATCGCCGGCGTGTCGGCCAGGAAAATCGCGTCGAGCTTGCCCCGCTCCGCGATGCGGGCGACGCGCACGAAATGGTCGATGTCGACGAAGGCGTCCGGACGGCTGTCCGGCAGCCGCCACGCGGACGGGTAGACGCCCGAATGCAGCAGGTTGACGTTGAGATGCAGCGTGCGTCCGCTCATCGTGGATCTCCGGGTCAGCGGACGCGCGGCAGCACCTGCTCGGCGAAGCGGCGCATCTCCGCCTCGAACGGCTGGAACTGCAGCATGAACAGCGCGATCCCTGCCGCGTGGAACGCCCGGATCCGCTCCGCCACGGTGGCGTAGCTGCCGACCAGCCCGGCGGCCGTGCCGCCGTTGGTGCCGACATGGCGGGCGGCGGCTGCGTCGGTCTTGGCGAACATCACGCTGGCCGCATCGGTCCGGGCGCGGGTGTCGGCGCGTAAGCCTGCGTCGCGCTGCGCCAGGGCGAGGAGCCGCGCGTGTTCGGCCTCCGCCTCCGCGTCGGTGTCCCGGGCGATCACGAAGGCCGAGAGGCCGTAGCGCAGCGGACCGTTCGCCGCGGGGCGCCGGGCGACGTCGGCGATCAGGGCGGCGACGTCCGCCAGCGGCTGGCCGTTGATGAACCAGACATCCGCGTGGTCGGCCGCCAGCGCCCGGGCGGGCTCCGACTCGCCGCCGAGATAGATGGTCGGCCGCGGCCTGAAGGTGCCGGCGGGGCGGAGCTGGTAGTCCTCGACCCGGAAATGCGCCCCCGCGAACGTCACCCGCTCGCCGCGCATCAGCCGGTCCACGAGGCCGATCCATTCCCGCCCGTAGGCGTAGCGGTCGTCATGGGCCGGAAACGGCAGGCCGGCGCGCTCGAACTCGGCCCGGTTCCAGGCATTCACGAGGTTCAGCGCGAAGCGCCCGCCGCTGACGTGCTCGATCTGGAGCGCCATCTTGGCGAGCACCACCGGGTGGTAGAGCCCCGGCTTGATCGCCGCGATGATCTCGATGTGCCGGGTCAGCGCCGCGAGCGCCGCCGCCCCCGTCCAGGCCTCGAGCTGGTCGCGGCCCGGATCGTAGGGGTTCATGGTGTGCTGGGCGACCAGCACGGAATCGAAGCCCAGGGCCTCCGCCTCCAGCACCAGGGCGCGGTTGCGCGCCCAGCTGGCGTCGTCCGGCTCGTCGGGATCGTGGTGGGACGCCCGGGAGCCGTGGACGGCCGCCCAGATGCCGAAGCGGGGCGCGCGGAGAGGTTCGCCCATCGCCTTCAGCCCCGCCCCACGGGCGGCGCCCAGATCGGCACGTCGGTGGCGTCGATCCGGCGGGGGATGAGCTTGGCCTCGTGGAACACGTCGGCGATGGCCTGCTGCTCGCCGAGCTGATTGCGCTCCACCGGCTCGACCGCGTAGGTGCGGCGGCTGTTGGCGGCGGCCACGACGGCCGGCGGCAGGTCGCCCCAGATCGGTGCGAGGAGCGCCACGGCCGCCTCCGGGTTCGCCCGCATCCAGGTCCCGGCCTCGACCAGCGCCCGGTAGACCGTGGCGACCACCTCCGGCTGTGCGGCGACGAAGCTGTCGTTGACGAGGTAGTAGCGGTGGTAGCTTGTCAGGCCGGTGGCATCGGCCACGACCCGCACCGGGCGCTTGGCCTCCGCGAAGGCGAGGAACGGATCCCAGATCGACCACGCGTCGAGGCTGCCCTGCTCGAAAGCGGCCGCGCCCTCCGGCGCCTGGAGATAGGCCGGCTTGATGTCGGCGAAGCTCAGGCCCGCGCGCTTCAGCGCGGCGGCGAGCACGTAGTGGCTGCCCGAGCCCCGCGAAACGCCGACCGTGCGGCCCTTCAGGTCCGCGACCGTGCGGATCGGCGAGTCCGTCGGCACGATGATCGCCTCGGCGGACGGCGCGCCGCGCTCGCGGGCGTAGAAGGTCAGCGGCGCCCTGGCCGACTGGGTGAAGATCGGCACCGCGTCGGCGACGTCGGCGTGGATGTCGACGGCCCCCGCCGTCATCGGCTCGATCACGCTGGTGAACAGGTGCCAGCTCGGCGTGAAGCCCAGCGGCGCGAGGCGCTCGGCGAGGGTCCCCTGCACCTTCAGCACGGTGAACAGCACCGAGGAGCGCTGCATGCTGATCTTCACCTCGCGCGGCGCCGCGTGCAGGGCCGGTGCACCGAGCGCCACGGCGGCGGCCCCGCCCAGGCCCGTGCGCAGCAGGGTTCGGCGGGACGGGGCGCTCCGCCACGGGGTGTCGTCGGTCACGGCGTACTCACGGGTCATAGGGGCTTTCGGGATGGTCGGTCGGAGACGCGGTTGCGGCGCCGGGTCGGCGCAGCGCATCGCCCCCTCGCGGCCGGCTTTATTGAAGACCTGGGCGGAGCTCAGGATCAATGAAACGGTTTTTTGATCTCGCCGCATGTCGTAGAAATAGCTGCTTCGTTCAGGCGCATCGGCAGCGATGCTGTTCCTGTGACGTGAGATGTGTCCGAGCATTGGCGAAAGCCGCGCGCGGCCGGGCTAGTGCCATTTCCGGTCGATCGCCTCAGCACCTCCGTCCTCGAGCGCGGCGAAGCGATCCCTTTGCGCCACGCGAGTCGAGGTCGCGCGGCCCCGGGTCAGCTCGCTTCGCCCCCGCTGACGGAGAAAGCGATGCTCGAAGGCTTCCGCCGGTAGCCATAGGCGACGTCTCATCCGAGCCGGAGCCCGGAGCGGCCCGCCGATAGTGCCGCATGCGGAAGATGGATCTTTCCCCGACACCCGTCCGATTGGATAAATGTATTTCTGCTATCGGTTCAAGGAAACGACGCTTCCAAAGCGTCGATCGAACATCGTTCCTCTCTTGAGATCGGAGGCTATCTCATCAATGTCTTGGTTATGCCCGTCCGGGCCGAGTTGGGATCAGGAATGCACCATCATGTCGCAGACGGATGCGGGCTGGGGCGCGGGTCCGAGTGAACGGTACGAGACTTTGGCCGACCGGTTCCGCCCGGTCTTCGCCGAGATCCGCGCCACCGCGGCGGAACGGGACCGCACGCGCGGCCTGCCCCATGCCGAGATCGGCTGGCTGCGGGAGGCGAACTTCACCACCCTGCGGCTCGCGCCGGAGGAGGGCGGCCACGGCGCCAGCCTGCCGGAGCTGTTCGCGCTCCTGATCGAGCTGTCGAGCGCCGATTCCAACGTCACCAACGCGCTCCGGGCGCATTTCGGCTTCACAGAGGACGCGCTCTGCGCCTCGTCGGCCGAGTGGCGCGCCACGTGGATCGCCCGGATCGGCGCCGGCGACACGTTCGGCAGCGGCGTCTCGGAGACCGGACCGGCCAAGGTCGGCGCGTTCGACACGGTGGTCCGGCGCCGCGACGGGGGCCTCGTGGTCGAAGGCCGGAAATACTACACGACCGGCTCCCTGTTCGCCGACTACATCCATCTCTCGGCCGAGGACGAGTCGGGTGGCGCGGTGACCGCGGCGGTGCCGGTCCGGGCGCCCGGTGTGACCATCGTCGACGACTGGGACGGGTTCGGTCAGGGGCTGACGGCCAGCGGAACCGCGACCTTCGAGGGGGTGGCGCTCGATCCGGCGCTGATCAAGCCCGATCCGGCCCGCTTCCCCTACGCGATGGCGTTCTTCCAGCTGGTGCATCTGGCGACGCTCGCCGGTATCGGCCGGGCGGCGGCCGAGGACGTGGCGCGGCTGGTGGCCGAGCGCACCCGCGTCTACAGCCACGGCAATGCCGGGCGTACCGCGGAGGATCCGCAGATCCAGGCGGTGGTGGGCCGCGTCCGGGCCAACGCCTACGCGGCCGGGGCCGTGGTGTTGAAGAGCGCCGAGGCTCTCCAGCGCGCCTCCGCGGCCCATCGGGCCGGTGACGCCCCCGCGGCGGACCGGGCCACGACGCTGGCCGATGTCGAGGTCAACCAAGCGGTGAGCGTGGTGACCGACCTCGTGCTGCAGGCGACGACCACCCTGTTCGACGCGCTGGGAGCGTCGGCGGTGAAGACCGGCCTCGGCCTCGACCGCTACTGGCGTAACGCCCGCACCATCGCGTCCCACAACCCGCGGATCTACCGGGACCGGAGCGTCGGGGCCTTCGCCATTAGCGGCGCGCCGCCGCCGCGACAGTACCGCGTCGGCACCGCCTGAGGCTGGGGCCGTGCAGGGGGCCGTGCAGGACCGATCCGGGCGCGCGAGTCCCGGGCGGAGGCCCGCCGCAACCTGTGGCCGGCTCGTGTGGGGCAAAGCGCCCGCCCCGATCCCGAAGGAGACGTCCGCGTGACGATCACTCGACGCCGGTCCGCCGCCCTGCTTCTCGCGCTCGGCGCCGGGCTCGCGACCGCGACCGGCGCGGCCGCGCAGGCGGCCCCGAAGGAGTTCCGGATCGGCTACCAGAAGGTCGGCGTGGTCGTGGTGGCGCGCCGGCAGGGCAGCATCGAGAAGCGCTTGGCACCGCTGGGCATCGCCGTCCGCTGGGTCGAGTTCCAGGCCGGGCCGCCGCTGCTCGAGGCCCTCAACGCCGGCAGCATTGATTTCGGCTTTGCCGGGGACACGCCGCCGATCTTCGCGCAGGCGGCCGGCAGCACCCTCGTGTATGTCGGCGCCTCGGTGCTCTCTGGCGACGGCGAGGCCATCGTGGTGCGCGCGGGCTCGGCCGTCCGGACGGTCGCCGACCTCGAGGGCCGCACGGTCGCGGTGGCGCGGGGCACTAGCTCGCACAACCTGCTGGTGACGGCCCTGGAGAAGTCGGGCCTGAGTTTCGCCGACGTGAAGCCCGCCTACCTGCTGCCTTCCGATGCCGGCCCCGCCTTCGCGAACGGCAGCGTCGAGGCCTGGGTGATCTGGGACCCCTACCTTGCCCTGGCGCAGGCGCACGGTGACACCCGGGTCCTGACGACGTCCCGTCAGACGCATGCCGTCTCAGACTTCTTCCTGGCCAGCCGGACCTTCGCCGACCGCTACCCAGGCGTCGTGACGGCGGCGGTAGCGGCCCTGGCGGACTCGGCGGCCTGGGCCGAGACCCACCGCGATCAGGTGGCGCAGGCGCTGGCGACGGTGACGGGCGTCCCGTACGCGATCGAGACGGTCGTCGCCGCGCGGACCGAGTTCGGCGTCGGGCCGATCACGGACGCGCTCGTGGCCAAGCAGCAGGCGACCGCCGACCGCTTCCACCGGCTCGGGCTCATCCCGCGGCCCATCCAGGTGCGGGACGCGGTCTGGACCCCGCCGCGGAGCTGACCGCACCGGCGGTCAGGCAGGTAGCCTCGGCCGCGCGGAGAGCGAGTCGCCGCGACCCTCATCGTCGCGGCAGACCAAGGCGAAGTCCGCGCGGTCCGCACGGGAGAGGGGGCCGCCTTGCCCTTGATCGTCGATGACGCCCCGGAGCGAGGCGAACTCGGCAAGCCGGATGACGCGGCCATCGTCCTGGCCCGGGCGCCGTATGTCCTGCATATTTTCATTAGATCAATACCAAAATTGCTTTCTTGTTTATGTGTCATCATCGGCACATACTGCTCACGGATCCGTGATAGCTGAACGTCAGCGCGCAGATTTGCCCGTACAATCCTGTTTAGAGTCGGTATAATGTCGAGATCTATTGGCGAGCCCGCCGCATCCCGTGCGTTCGTTCCTGTGCGGCGGCTTGTCCGGGTCAGCCTAATATCATCGACATCTCTTCTGACCCTCGGAACGGGCGCGCTCGCCCAGCCCGCGCCCGTCACGGACGTCGAACTTTCCGAACTCAGCGTGATGGGAGAGACGCGCGGTCGTACCCTGAACGGCGACCTGTACGGGGCCGGCGGAGCCAACGGCGCCGTGCCCGGCTACGTCGCCAGCCGCAGCACGGTCGGCACGAAGACCGACACGCCCATCCTGGAGACGGCACAGTCGGTGTCGGTCATCGGGCGCCAGCAGATCGAGGACCAGAACGCCCTGACCATCAACCAGGCGCTGCGCTTCACGCCGAGTGTCACCACCGAGCAGCGGGGCGGCGCCGGCTCGACGCGCCTGGAGCAGTTCTACATCCGCGGCTTCACCGCGCCGATCTTCCTCGACAACATGGCCCTGCCGACCAACCGCGACGCCTTCCCCACCGTCGATCCCTACCGCCTGGAGCGGGTCGACATCATCAAGGGGCCGGCCTCGGTCCTCTACGGGCAGTCCGGCCCGGGCGGCCTCGTCAACCTCGTCTCGAAGGTCCCGCAATTCGTCCGCCACGGCGAGATCTTCGTCCAGGGCGGCGGCTTCAGCGAGGTCCGCGGCGGCTTCGATATCGGCGGACCGATCGAGTCCGATATCCCGGGGTTCGCCGACCAGTTCGCCTACCGGGTCATCGGCCTCGGCTGGAACGGCGACGGGCCGGCCGTGACCACGAAGGTCGAGCGCGCCTTCATCAATCCCAGCATCACGTGGCGGCCCTCCACCGACACGTCGCTCACGATCATCGCCAACTACCAGCGCGATCCGTTCTCGGGCTTCTACGGCGGCTTCCCGGCGGTCGGCACGGTATTCGCGCGCAACTTCGGCAACGGAATCTTCGGGCGGCTGCCGGTGAACTTCTACGACGGCGACCGCAATATCGAGCGCTCCGACCGCACGCAGGCCTCCATCGAGTACCTGTTCGACCACCGGATCACCGAGACCCTGCGCTTCCACTCGGCCGGCCGCTACCTGCGCTCGGAGGGCGACTACCGCAGCGTGTTCACGACCTTCGGCGACGTCAACGGCCCGTACACGAGCGGGCCGATCATCGGCCGCTCGGTCGGCGGCACCCAGGTCGATATCGAAGCCTACACGATGGACAACAATGTCATCGCCGATTTCGACACCGGCCCGATCGCCCACACGGCGCTGCTCGGCGTCGACCACCGGACCTTCAGCACGCGGTCGGTCACCGGACCGTTCCCGGCGACGACGAGCCTCAACGCACTGGCGCCGAACCATGAGCTGCCGATCGCCTTCCCGGCCTTCACGGCGACCGCGCGGATCGACGCCCAGCAGACCGGCGTGTACTTCCAGGATCAGGCGAAGTTCGACCGCTTCATCCTGACGCTCGGCGGCCGCTACGACACCGCCCGGCAGACCGGCCCGACCCGCACCTTCGCGCCCAACGGGCTGACCATCCAGGACGTGCCGGCCGAGGCCTTCACCGGCCGCGCCAGCCTGCTCTACCTGTTCGACAGCGGCGTCGCCCCGTACGTCTCCTACAGCGAGGCGTTCGAGCCGATCGTCAACGGGCGGATCTTCGACACGGCCTTCGGCTCGGCGGGGCGCGTCCCGGATCCGATCGCCAGCAACCAGTACGAGGCCGGCATCAAGTACCAGCCCCCCGGCACCGACATCCTGCTGACCACCGCGTTCTTCGACATCCGCCGCTCGAACGCGACCACCTCCGACCCGGTCAATCCCGGCTTCTTCGTGCAGACCGGCGAGGTCGGCGTGCAGGGCGTCGAGTTCGAGGCGCGGGCCACCCTCGCCGAGGGCCTCAGCCTGATCGGCGGCTTCTCGCTCCTCGACATCCGCAACATCCGTGACACCGGCTTCACCACCAACGACCTGACCCGCCGGCAGGTGCCGCTCCAGGGCCTGCGCCCTGTGCAGGTGCCGGACACGACCGCCTCGCTGTTCGTCGACTACCGCTTCACCGACGGCCCGCTGCTCGGCCTCGGCCTCGGCGGCGGCGTGCGCTACCTCGGCCCGTCCTGGGGCGATCCGGCCAACACCTTCCAGGTGCCCGAGAGCGTGCTGGTCGACGCCGTCGCCTCCTACGACATGAAGCATCTCGACCCGCGGCTGACGGGGCTCACCGGGCAGATCAACATCCAGAACCTGCTCGACGAGCGCTACGTGACCGGGTGCTTCACCTATTCCGGCTGCTATTACGGCCTGCCGCGCACGGTCTACGCGACCCTGCGCTACCGCTGGTGAGGCGCGCGCCGTGGGCAAGACCTTCCGGCAGTCGATGGCGTGGCTCCACGCCTGGTCGGGCCTCGTCGTCGGCTGGGTGCTGTTCGCCGTCTTCGTGACGGGCACGGCGAGCTACTACCGGACCGAGATCTCGCAGTGGATGCGGCCCGAACTCCGCACCGACCGGACCTTCGGGCCGGCGGAGCTCGCGGCGGCGGCCGAGCGCGGCGTCGCCTACCTGCAGACCCATGCGGGTGGCGCGCGGACGTGGTTCCTCGCGCTGCCGCAGGCCGAGAGGCCGGTGCTGGAGCTGTTCTGGCGGACGGGGCCGGGCCGGCCGCCCGGGCACGTCCTGTTGGATCCCGACAGCGGCGCGCCGGCGGCGGCGCGGGCGACCCGCGGCGGGGACTTCCTCTACCGCTTCCACTTCGAGCTGAACCTGCCGCCGCTCTGGGGCCGCTGGATCGTCGGCGCCTGCGCGATCATCATGCTGGTGGCGCTGATCTCAGGCATCGTCACGCACCGGCGCATCTTCGCCGACTTCTTCACCTTCCGCCGGGACAAGTCCGCCCAGCGCGGCTGGCTCGACGCGCACAACGTCACGGGCGTCCTCGCCCTGCCGTTCCACCTGATGATCACCTATACCGGGCTCGCCACGCTCATGGTGATGTACGTGCCCTGGGGGCTGAGCACGGCCTATCGCGGCGACAGCCCGCGCTACTTCGCCGAATCCGGCCAGATTACCGCGCCGCGTCCGCCCGCCGGCCAGCCCGGCGCGCTGGCTCCGGTCGGGCCGCTGGTGGTGGGCGCGATGGAGAGGATCGCCGAGCCCCTGGAGCGGATCACGATCGTCAACCCGAAGGACGCCAACGCCACGGTGGTGGCGGTGTTCGAGGAGCCGCACGGCCTCTCCCACGAGCACCCGCAGATCGCCTTCGACGGGGTGACGGGCGCGGTCCTGGAGGTGCGCGCGGGCGGCCTGCAGCCGCCGACCAAGACCTTCACCGCGATGGTCGGCCTGCACGAGGCCCACTTCGCCGGCCCGGCGCTGCGGATCCTGTTCTTCCTGTGCGGCCTCGCCGGCAGCGCCATGGTGGCGACCGGGCTGCTGCTGTGGACGGTGGCGCGCCTGCCCAAGGGGGACGCGCCCCGGGGCTTCGGCCTGCGCCTCGTCCAGGGCCTGAACGTCGCGACGGTCGCCGGTCTGCCGGCGGCGATCGCCGGGTACTTCCTGGCCAACCGGGTCCTGCCCGCCACACTGCCGGAGCGGGCGGAGTGGGAGGTTCGGGCGTTCTTCGCCGTCTGGCTCCTCGTCGCCCTGGCCGCGTTCCTCCGCGCGCACCGGCGGGCGTGGCGGGAGACGCTCACGGCGACGGCCGGGCTGTTCGGCGCGGTCGCGGTCGCGGATCTCGGCCGTGCCGCCGCGCTCCGGATTGCCGGAGAGGCACATGTCGAGCCGGTTTTCCTCGCCTTCGACGGCGCGATGCTGGTCCTCGCGGCGCTGATGCTGTTCGCCGCCCGCAAGGTCGCCCGCTTCGACGGGGCGCCCCGCCGTCTGCCGGGGAAATCGGCCGAAGTCCCGGCCTAGGGCCGCTCCCGATCGGGAGCGGCTCTCGGAGGCCGGCCGGGCGGTCCTTCAGTGCGCGTGGCCACCATGCCCCATGCCACCATGTTCCATGCCGCCGTGGTCCATCTCGGCGGCCCCCGAGGCGGGCGCCTTCGCGGCGATACCCTCCACGGTGAAGTCCACCGGCACGGTGCCGGCCTTGGCGAAGGTCACCGTACCCTTGACCGACTGGCCCTTCTTCAGCGGGCCCTTCAGGTCGAGAAACATGAGGTGGTAGCCGCCCGGCTTGAGCGTGACCGTCTCGCCGGGCTTGATCACGAGGCCGCCCTCGACGGGGGCCATCTTCATCACCCCGCCCTCCATCGACATCGTGTGCAGTTCGGCCCGGCCGGCCTCCTCGATCGTCGCGCCGGTCAGCGTGTCGGGTTCGGAGCCGGTGTTGGTGACGGCGAGATAGCCGCCCGCGACCTGGGCACCGTTGGGCGTGGCACGCGACCAGGGATGGCCGATCTTGAGCGGGCCGGCCGCATAATCCGCCGCCGCGCCGGCGGTGGTGGCGGCGAGCAGCGCGGCCAGGCCAAGGGCGGCGCGCGCGAGGATGGGACAGTTCGTGAATCTCATGGCATGCTCCGTTTGGTCGGTGGCGGATGGGGGTGATGACGGAAGATCCGGTCAGAAGGTCAGCTTCATCCCGCCGACGAAGTTGCGCGGCGCGCCGGCGAAGATCGAGCCGGAGGTGGCGGCCAGCACGCCCGCGCCGTTCTGCAGGCCGGTCGTCCCGCTGATCGTGTCCGCGAGGTTCTGCGCCGCGTTGGTGTAGACCCGGTCGAACAGGTTCCGGACCTCGAAATACAGGCTCAGCCGCTTGGCGAAGCCCACCTCGGCCGCGCCGGAGAGGACCCGGTCGTAGTGCACGTTGAGGTTCACGATCGTGAAGCCCGGCGCCTTCAGCAGGTTGGCGTTGTCGAGGTAGAAATCGCTCTGGTAGACCGCCTCGACGAAAGCCCCCAATCCGGCCCAGGGCCCCGTGGTCTGCTCGTACCCGAACCGGGCCATAGCCGCGTCCATCGGCACGCCGGGGATCTGCTTGCCCGCCCGGTTGAACCGGGCTGTGCGCGTCCCGGCGCTGAGCTGCTCCGTGTAGGTCGTGTAGATCTGGTCGTCGTGCGTGTAGGCCAGCGTGGCCCGCCAGCCGTCCGGCGACGTCCAGGTCCCGCCGACCTCGACGCCGCGATGCTCGGAGGCAGGGGCGTTGAAGAAGTAGGTCAACAATCCGGCACCCGGCGATTGCGAGATCAACTCGTTGCGGAAGAACTCGTAGAAGCCCGTGACGGAGACCTGCAGCTCGGGCAGCGGCGACCAAGCGGCGCCAAGGTCGAAGCCGAGATTCTCCTGCGTCTGGAGCTGCGTGTTGTTGCCCGGCACGCCGGCCGGGGTGACGGTCAGGTTCGAGGCCGAGGGTGTGGCGTAGCCGGCAGCGACCCGACCGAGGAAGCGCCATTCCTGATCCGGCCGGTAAGTCAGCGAGAACTCGGGCGCGACGTTGAGGAAGGTGCGGTCGAGATTGGCGGTGGTGGCGGTCACGCCCCCGGCGGTCGGGTAGCTGTAGGCGATGTTGCGGCCGTTGATCGCGGTGTTCTCGGCGCTGATGCCGGCGACCGCAGTCCACTGGTCGGACAACTGCAGCTCGATCCGGGCCCGGCCGCCGAGGTTATCCTGCGTCGCTGCAAGGTTGGCGTTCAGGGCGCCGAGCCTGGCCCCCCCGTAGGGTGCACGGAAGTAGGTGAGCGAGTTGGAATTGAGCGTGTTGTAGGCCAGCGCCACGTAGCCGGTCATCGGCAGCCCGAACAGGTCGCCCCGCCGGGTCACGTCGGAGAGGACGTTGAAGCCGGGGAAGTCACCCCGTGACGACGTGGTGTAAAACGGCTGGTTGATGTTGCGGTCGTCGAACACGAGCTGGGTGCGCCAGGTCGTGTCGGCGTCGAAATCGTGCTCGTAGCGACCGCCGACGATGGTGCGCCGGTCGCCGCGGAAGAAGCCGCCCTCGTCGGCCGTGACCGGCACGGTGGCGCCGTTGCGACCGTTGATCGGCAGGGCGTAGGTCACGCAGCCGGGCGCCGCGGCGAGCGCCGAGGCGCAGCCGCGCTGGTAGGGATTCTGGTAGAACTGGAGCAGCGAGCTGCGGCCCGGCAGGTTCGCCTGGATCTCGTTGTTGATGATCTTCAGCGTGAAGCGGTTGTCCGGGGTCGGTGCGTATGTGCCGAGGAAGTTGATCGTCTGCGTGTTGAACGCGCTGTGGCCCTGGAAGCCATTGCCCCGGGCGTCGCTGGTGAACAGGCTGTACTCGAAAGGCCCGCTGATCCCGCCGACGGTGGCGTAGTTGTTGAGGTAGCCGAAGCTGCCGGCGTCGACCCCGTACTCGACGCCATTGATCGCGGCTCCGCGCCGGGTGTTGAAGACGAGCGCGCCGCCGGTGGCATAGTTGCCGAACAGCGCCGATTGCGGCCCGCGGAACACGTCGAGGCTGCTGTAGGCGCGCGGGTCGGTGATGTCGAAGCGCGAGGAGCCGTCGGCCTGGGTGACGGGGAAGCCGTCCTCCAGCACGACGACGTTGCGCGAGACGCCGGTGGCGCGGGCGTTGTTGCCGCGGATGGAGATGATCACGTCCCGCGGACCGTTGCCCTGGCGGATGGTGACGCCGGGGCTGTTGCGCGCGACGTCGGCGATGTTGACCGCGGGCCGGTCGTCGATGACGGCCTGGCGGCCGATCGCTGTGTTCACCGTGCCCACGGGGGCGGCGATCGGGGTCGGGACGGCCGGAGCCGGGCCGGCGCTTGCGGGCCGCGCTATTGCCACGGGTCCGGGCGCGCCGCCCTCGCCGACGACGGACAGCTCCTCCAGGGTCACGGATTGCTGGGCGTGGGCGGCGGTGATGGCGAGCGGGCTCGCCGCCAGCAGCAGGGCGACGACGCGTCCCGGTCTGGTGGCAGGGGGGATGGACATGATCTCGGGTCTCGTCTGAACGCAGGCGGGCTGGGCGCGGAATGCCGAGCGGCCCGGACTGGGCCGCACTCAGACGGTCGCGGGAGGCGCGCGGGCCCGGCCGGCGATGCGCGGTGGCCGGACGTCGTGGGCCGGCGGCGGGATCGGCCAGGTGATCCGTTGCCAGACGAGGCACCCGACGCGGGCGTCGGGCACCACCGGCAGGGGGGCGGCCGCGGTGCAGCGGCAGAAGGGGCACCGGTCGCAGACCACAGGGTCGGCCGGCGCATCCGCAGCGACGGCGCGGTCCTGAACCCGCCCGCAGATCGCCGCGTGGATCAGTGCGTCGACGGCCGTCGCCTGCGCCCGGGCCTGCCGCGCGCGGTCCATCAGGGCGGAGGCGGGCGCCAGCGCCTGCAGCCACAGGGCGAGCAGGATCAGGCCGGTGCCGAGCCGGCGTGCCGATCCCACCGATCGCATGCGCGCGAGCACGGGAGCTGCTCCCGTTCCGGCGCGCTCAGGCCGTCCGTCTCCGGACGGCGCGCGCGGTCGCGACGTCGAGGCCGAGCATGGCCAGGATCGCCAACCCGGTCAGCGGGAACAGGATCCCGAGGCCGAGCACGATCCCCGTCACGGTCGCGGCGACGCGCCGGTCGCGCGGCCCGGGCGGCACGCCGAGGCCGCCACGCGGGCGCCGCTTCCACCACATGGTTCCGGCGGTGACCGAGAGCAGGATCGTGCCGAGGCAGAAGGCCAGCATCGCGAGCTGGTTGGCCCGGCCCCAGTGCTCGCCCTTGTGGATGCCGATGCCGTACTGCACCGCCCGCGCGACCGGGCCGAGATCGGTGAAGCGGACGTCCACGAGCGGCTTGCCGGTGTACTGGTCGAGGGAGACCATCCGCTGCCGGTTCACGTCGCGCGGATAGGCCGCCGCCGCGTAGATCCCGGTCGGGCCGATCGGGAGCGACAGCTCGTAGCCCCGCGGCATGCCGAAGCGCGCGAGGATCCGCGCGGCCTCGTCGACGCCGAGGCTCCGGGCGGCCCCCGCCGACTGCGACTTCGGCGCCGGCGCGTCCTGCAGCGTCCAGCCGGCGGTGGTGAGCATCTTGCCCATGGGCATGTTCGAGACCGGCTTGTTCGCCCACAGGGCGGCCGGCTGGCCGAGCCCGGCCGCGTTCGTCCAGGCCCGGAACTGGTCGCCCCACCAGACCGACCACGGCAGGCCGGTCAGCGCCAGGAAGAACAGGCCGCCCCCGGCCACCAGCCCGGTCACGGCGTGCAGGTCGCGCCACCAGACGCGCCGCCGCGGCGTGCCGCGGACCGAGACGACGCCCCCGTCCTGGCCCCGCGGCCACCACAGATAGACCCCCGTCGCCACCAGGATGATCGCGAAGCCGGCCACGATCTCGATCAGCGCGTTGGCCCAGGGTCCGAAATAGGCGAGGCTGTGCAGGTGCCGCACGACCATGAAGAACTCGCCGTCCCGGTCGACCCGGTCGAGGACGCTGCCGGTGTAGGGATCGAGGAAGACGAGGACCTTGCGGGCGCCGTCCGCGACCGTGACCACCGCCGCGCCGTCCGCGTCGCGCGGGTCGGTGTAGGAGACCGGCGTGCCCTCGGGTACGGCCTGCGTGGCGTTGAAGATCAGGCGGTCGGGGCCGAGCGGCGGTGTGGGCTGCGCGGCGACCCGGGTCCGGTAGGCGAACACCGTCGCGTTGATCTCGCTCTGGAACAGGTACAGCGCGCCGGTCGCCGAGAGCGTGATCAGGAAGGGCAGGCACATCAGGCCGGCGAAGAAGTGCCAGCGCCAGACGGCGCGGTAGACGTCGTCGCGGGACACGCGCGCCGCAGCCACCGCCCCGATGGAGGAGGTGCTGCCCTGAAGCGAGATCGACATGGGAGGGTCCGGGTCTGAGCGATCGGGAAACGGATCGATCAGGCGGTCGGCGGACCTCGGGAGCTGACGGCGGGGTCGGGCGGGGCACGGGGGCCGAGGGGCGCGGTCGGCCTCCAGGGCAGCGCGGTCATCCGGCGCTGCCGGGCAGGTTCCTCGGCCGGCGCGGATGGGGGCTGGGCCAGGGGCTGGGCCACCTGGGCCAGGATGCAGCAGGGATGCTGCCGGCAGGCCGGGCTCCCGTCGTCGGTGGGCACCCCACCCCCGTGTTCGGCACAGATCACGCGATCGGTGCCGGCCAGCGGCGCCGCGGGGTAGACCGCGATCAGGAAGGCCTGGAGCAGCAGCGCGTAGAGCGCGGTCACGACAATGACCGCGCGGCGGCGAGCCGTTCGGTCGTTGAACCTGCGCATGCGCTGATCTAGTCGGCGGACCGGCTCGAGGTCAACGCGCCCCGGGCGCGGCCCGCGCGGATGACCTGCGCCGTTGCGGCGGCGCTACGGCCTCGCCTCGGCGGCCCGCAACGCTCGGCGCCGTGGACGGCGGCGAGCGTTGCGGGCCGGTTCAGAGCCGGCTGACGAGGAAACCCAGGCCGAAGCCGACGAGGCCCGCGACGAGGAGGGAGGCATGGGGCCACTCGGCGGATCTCTCATGGCCTTCCCACGCGTAGTGGCGGCCCCGATCGTAGGCCTCCGCAGCGTGGTCCGAGACCTCGTCAGCCGCATGCCGAACCGCGTCCTTGGCTTGGCCATAGAGGTTCTCGGCGGCACCGTGGGCTTCGCGAAGGCGCCCCTCGACGGAAACGCCGTTCGAGCCGGCCAAGTCGCCGATCGCGCCCTGCACCTTGCCGCCGAGTTCACGTGCGGCGCCCGCAATCCTGTCCGTGTCGACCATTCGGATGCCCTTCCGGCTGTTCAGGGTTGAAGTTTGGCTGCCCAACGAACCGGCTGCGCGAACGAAGGCTCCGCGCGCTCGGTATCACCCTCGAGCCAGCAATCCGGCGGCTCCCCTCGTGCCGCGCGGGCGCCGGGGGGCGATCGCGCCGCCTGAGGGCGTTCGATCTATCGCTTGTACTCCGGCGGGAGGTGATCGAGCGGGTTGGTGCGCGCATCCTTGCCCCGGCTGGATTCGGAACCGGTGCTGCCGCCCTGCATGACATCCGTCGACGCGGAGATGGCGCTCGGCGGCGACACGGAGCCGGTCGACCGCTCGGCTGGGGAAGCGCCGCCCTGCGTGGTGCCGACACCGGAAGGAAGCGTGCCCGGCGTCGGCTGGTCGATCCGGCTTGCTGCCGACTGAGCCAGCACCGGCCCGGAGAGCAGGATCAGCGCGCTGGCACCGATGGCCGCGCGGATCATGGAAACCCGGGCGGTTCTGTCAGAAAGGGCGCGCGTTCCGACCATCGATCCATCCATCCTTGCAGCCAGCCGGTGATTGTTCGTTGACCCAATGGATCGGCGGATCGGCGGTTCCGATCGGGCGCGGATTGGCGCTGCGGCGCGGGCGTTCCGGAGCGTCGTGGCGGCAGGCGGGAGAAGGCGTTTATGGCGCGCCTGTCGGTGTCAGCGGAGCGTCAGGGCCTCCACGGCGGCCTTCTCGGATGGGACCAGGAGGGCGAAGTCCGCGTGTTCCGTGACCAGCATCGAGGCGCGCCCGGCCGCGACGGAGAAGCGCTCAGGAGACAGGCTCCGCAGGGCCGCCAGCACCTTCTGCAGCCGCACGCCGACCTGCACGATCCCGCCGCCCTCGCGGGCCAGCGGATGGAAGAAATCGGCGATCAGGTCCTCCGTCGACAGGGCCGGGACGCGGATGCGCGGATGCTCGGGTTCAGGCGGCGGCCGGTCCGGATCCGGAACCCATTCCGAGAGCACGCGCAACCCGGCGCCGATGACCGCGATGGCCGTCCCGTAATCGGCGGCCGTCGGCGGAAGCGCCTTCGATCCGATCTCCGCGAGGACCGACAGCCCGAAGCGCGGATCCTGCTCCCAGGCGCGGTCGTCGGCGATCAGGAAGGCCCGGCGGATTGCGGCCAGTGCGTCTGCCTTCATATCCGGATCCACGAAGGCGAGCGGCGTGGCCTTGTGGACGAAGGCGCCGGGCAGCACGGCCACGTCCAGCATCACGTCGCGGCCATCCAGCGCCCGCGTCAGCGACGAAAGGTCGACGTGCTGGATGTAGCCGATCCGGTCCGAGAGGACCGGCCGCGCGTGGCGATGCGCCGGATCCGGGGGGATCCCGCCGAGATGTGGCCGGTCGCGCCGGGCGCGCAGGGCCTGCGCCGCCGCGTGCTCGACCAGCCGGATCGTCTCGCCGACCCGTCCGAAGCGGGTGAGCTGCTGCATCCAGCGCAGGAGCGTGACGACGATCAGGCCGATGACCACCACGGTCGCACCCAGCAGCACGAGGCGACCGCCCGGCCCGTAGAGGCGGGTCGACAGGGCGATGATCCCGACCACCGAGAACATGAACGCGCCGAGGAACGTGGCGAGCGCGTCGTGGGCCCGCCGGTCCTCGCTCCACAGGGTCGTGGCGCGCGGGGTCACGCCCGACGAGGCGGAACCGAGGGCGCTCACCAGCACGGTCAGCGAGAAGGTCGTCACCGTCAGCATCGAGGAGGCCAGGATGCTCAGGACGTTGCCGACGGCGTCGGCGCCGACGCTGAGGGCGAAGTTCTCCTCGACGTGAAACTGGAAGCGCCACGCCACCAGGGCCGCCAGGACGCCGCCGACGCAGTAGAGGGCGGCGCGGACCCAGGCCTGGCGAAGGGTTCGGGACAGGATCAGCCGCCAGCGCGGCGTGACGGTCTTCATGGCCGCACCGGCTCCCCCTCGCCGTCGATCCCGGGGCCGGCGCGGCCGTCTTCCTGACGGACCAACGCCGCTACTCGGCCGGCTGCGCGGCGCCTTCCGGCCCGGATCGCGTCTCACCGGCAGCGTCGCGGCGTCCGAGCAGCCGCTCGAAGGCGACGTAGAAGGTCGGGGTGATGAACAGGGTGATGAAGGTCGCCACCACGAGGCCGCCGATCACCACCGTCCCCATGGAGACGCGGGCATGCGCCCCGGCGCCGCTCGCGATGGCGAGCGGGATCGAGCCGGTGATGAACGCGAAGGAGGTCATGAGGATCGGGCGCATGCGCAGGCGCGCCGCGTCCTGGGCCGCCTTGAGGACGTCCTCGCCCTGTCGGCGCAGATCCTCCGCGAAGGAGACGAGCAGGATCGAGTTCTTGGCGGCGAGCCCGACGAGCAGCAGCAGCCCGATCTGGCCGAAGATGTCGAGTTCGAGCCCGCGCAAAGCCAGGAAGCCGATCGCCCCGAAGATCGCGATCGGCGTCGCCAGCAGGATCACGAAGGGCAGGCGCAGCGACTCGTACTGCCCGGCGAGCAGCAGGAAGATCATCAGCACGCCGAGGCCGAAGATCAGAGGCGCGTAGCCGCCCGCGACCTTCTCCTGGTAGGCGACGTCGGTCCATTCGACGGCATAGTCCGAGGGCAGGCGGCTCTTGGCCAGCGCCTCGACCTGCTTGAGCACCGTTCCGGAACTCGCGCTCGCGGCCACCTCGATCGCCACCTCGATGGCCGGATAGGTGTTGTAGGACAGGACCGCGGTGGGGCCGGTGGTGAACTCCGCCCGCACCAGGGAGCCGATCCGCACTGGCTCGCCCCGGCTGTTGAGGACCGGCAGGGCCTCCAGATCCTGGATCGTGCGCCGCCCCGTGGCCTCGCTCTGCACGTAGACCTGATAGACGAAGCCGAAGCGGTTGAAGAGATTGACGAAGCTCGACCCGACATAGGTCCCGAGCGCGTCGAACAGGTTCTGAAGCGGCACGCCGAGCTGCTCGGCCTTGGCCCGGTCGATCTCCAGGCGGATCTGCGGGACGCCGTAGCTCGTCGTCGGCAGCGCCTGGGCGATGTTGGGGCTCTTCTCCAGCTCGTCGATGAAGCGCTGGGCCGCCTCGGCGAGCTTGAGGCCCCCGGTGCCGCTGCGGTCCTGGATCTCGAGCGTCAGGCCGCTGCGGGTGCCGAGCCCCGGCAGCGGCGACGGGTTGACCACCCGCACCTTCCCGTCCGGATCGTGCCGGAATTCCTTCTGCACGCGGGCGATGATGGCGTCGGCCGAGGCCGCCCGCTCGCCCCAGGGCTTCAGGACCGGGATCTGGAACCCGTAGAACGGCGCAACCGCGTCGGCGAGGATGCTGCGCCCGACGACGCCGATCGTGTGATCGACCTCCGGCATGTCCCGCAGGCTCCGGCCGAGCCGCTCGACCATCCGGTCGGTGCGCGCCACCGCGGCCCCCTTCGGCAGGGCGACGTCGGCAAAGAAGTAGCCCTGGTCCTCGTTGGGGACGAAGCCGGTCGGGCGCTGCATCACGAGGAGCACCGTGAGTGCCGCGAAGGCCGCGAAGGCGAGGCCGACGAGCACGATGTGGCGGGTGAGCCGCCCGATCATCGCGGTGAGCAGGCCCGCGGCCCGCTCCAGCGTCCGGTTGAACCAGCGCAGCGGCGCCTTCCACCGGCTCCGGTGCGCCCCGGCCCCCTCCGGACGGTGCTTGAGGATCAGGCCGCACAGAGCCGGCGTCAGGGTGAGCGATACGACGGCGGAGATCAGCACCGAGATCGCGATGGTCAGGGCGAACTGGTTGTAGAGCTGGCCGGTGAGGCCCGGGATGAAGGCCACCGGCACGAACAGGGCCGCCAGCACCAGGGTGGTGGCGATCACCGGGCCGGCGACCTCGTTCACCGCCTCGCGGGCGGCCGGGCGCGGCTCCATGCCCTCGTCCATCAGCCGCTCGGTGTTCTCGACCACGATGATCGCGTCGTCGACCACGAGGCCGACCGCCAGCACCATGCCGAGCAGGCTCAGGGTGTTGAAGGAGAAGCCGAGCAGCGCCATCGGCCCGAAGGTCCCGACCAGCGCCACCGGCACGGCGATGGAGGGGATCAGCGTCGCCCGCCAGTTCTGCAGGAACAGGTAGGTGACCACGACCACGAGGATCAGCGCCTCGAACAGGGTGTGAACCACCTCGCGGATCGCCTCCCGGACGAACTCGGTCCGGTCGAGGGCGATCTTGTACTTGAGCCCGGGCGGGAAGCGCTGCGCCAGTTCGGCCATGGTGCTCTTCACCCCGTCCATGACGTGGACGGCGTTGGCGCCGGGCGTCTGGTAGAGGCCGAGCGTCGCCGAGGGCTGCCCGTCGAAGCTGGAGCGCACGCCGTACTGCTCCGAGCCGAGCTCCACCCGCGCCACGTCCCGGACCCGGACCACGGAACCGTCCGGATTGGCCCGCAGCAGGATGTTGGCGAATTCCTGGGGCTGGCTCAGCCGTCCCTGGGTCACGACCTGGAGTTCGAAGGCGGTGGGCTTGCCGTCGGTCGGCGGCTTGCCCAGCGAGCCGGTGGTGATCTGCTCGTTCTGCTGGCTCACCGCGCGGATCACCGCGTCGGGGCTGATCGCGAGCGCCTCCATCTTCACCGGGTCGAGCCATAGGCGCATGGCGTAGCGCTTCTGGGAGAAGTTCTGGATCCGGCCCATGCCGTCGACGCGGCGGAGCGGCTTGATCACCTGGGTCTCGGCCCAGTTGGCCAGGAACAGCTCGTCGTAGGGGGCGCCCGGATCGGCGTAGAGCACGATGTTGCCGAGCCGCTGGCGGGAGCTCTTCTGGATCTCCAGTCCCTGCGCGCGCACCGAGGCCGGGAGCTTCGCCTCCGCGCGGTTCGCCCGGGTCAGCACCTCCGCGGCGGCGGCATCGAGGTCGGAGCCGATCTCGAAGGTCGCGTCGAGGTTGACGCTGCCGTCGGTGTTGCTGGTCGAGGCGATGTAGAGCAGGTGCTGGGCGCCGTTGATCTCCTGCTCGAGAGGGGTCGTGACCGCGTCGTAGGCCTGCTGCGCGCTGGCGCCCGGATAGGTCGCCTGGATGTTGATGATCGGCGGCGCGATCTCGGGAAACTGCGCGATCGGCAGGGTCAGGCCGGCCACGGCGCCGATCAGCGTGATCAGAACCGAGATGACGGCCGCCAGGACCGGTCGGTCGACAAAGCGGGCGAACATCGGACCTCGACGGTGGATCGGTGGTCGCGACGACCGGGCGTGCAACGCGACGGCGTTTGGCGTGTTCCCCGTCCGGTCCGGCGCCCGGTGCGCCGCAGCGGGGGAGCGGTCGGCGTGCGGGCGGGAGTGCGGTACGGATTTCTCGGTTGTGGCGCCGCGCTGGTCCTGGCCGCGGGCGGCTGGTTCGCGATGGGCCGGCCGGAACCGTCCGCCCTGTTGGGCGCGCTGCCCTGGTCGGACCGGCCGTCGGAGACCGCCGAGACTGAGCCGCCGATCGCCGTCACGGTAACGGCGGCGCGGACCGAGGCCGTGCCGATCAGCTTCACCTACACGGGGACGATCATCGCGCAGCAGGACGCGGCCCTGCAGGCGCGGGTGACCGGCAACGTCACCGAGCGCCCCTTCGAGCCGGGCGGCCACGTGAAGAAGGGGCAGGTGCTGTTCCGGATCGACCCCCGCCCGTTCCAGGTGGCGCTCGCCCAGGCCCAGGCGCAGGAGGCGCAGGCCAAGGCGCAGCTCCAGTTCGCGCAGGCCGAGGTGAGCCGCACCGACACGCTGGCCGACAAGGGCTACGCCTCGGAGCAGCGCCTTCAGCAGCTCCAGTCGAACGCGGCCTCGGCCTCCGCGCAGGTCCAAGGAGCCGAGGCCGCCATCGCCCGGCAGAACCTCAACCTCGACTACGCGGTGGTCAACGCGCCCTTCGACGGGCGGGCGAGCCTGTCGATCATCAATCCCGGCGACCTCGTCATCGAGAACCAGACGGAGCTGGTCACCGTGGTGCAGCTCGACCCGATCGACGTGCAGATGGCCCTCTCCTCCGAGGATTCCGAGGCTTTGCGCGAGGCGATGCAGAGCGGGCCCGTGGCCGTGGAGGTAATGGACGAAGCCGGCAAGCCCGTGCGTGACGCCAAGGTCTATCAGCTCGACAACCGGTTCGACCCCCGCACCGCCCGACGCCTCGTGCGCGCGCTGCTGCCGAACACCGACGAGCGCTTCCTGCCCGGTCAGTTCGTCCGCGCACGGGTGAAGACCGGCACAGAGGAGAAGCTCCTCGTCCCCACGGTCGCGTTGTCGGCCCGGCTCGCCCAGCAGATCGTCTACGTGGTCGACGATCAGGGCGTCGTGCGCCAGAAGCCGGTGACGACGGGCGACAGCTTCGGCGAGGACACCGCGATCCTGGCCGGGCTCAAGGCCGGCGAGCGGGTGGTGACGGATCACCTTCAGGACATGCGGCAGGATCTCAAGGTGGAGATCCGGTCCGCAGAGGCCGACGGACCGTCCAATTCCAAATCCAAGTCCCCGGCGAACGCGGATGGCCGCGGTGCGGGCGAGCCGGGCTGACCGATGCGGCGCACGCTCCCGCTCGCGCTCGTCCTGGCGCTCGTCCTGGCGCTCCTCGGCGCACCGACTACCGACGCGGCCGCCTCGAAGGCGGGCTGCCGCGTCGATTCCGCGCGCTACGCGGCCCTCAGGACCGGGATGACCCACCGGCAGGTGCGGGCGCGTCTGGGCTGCGACGGCCGTCGCGTGTCGCACCTGATCGTCGGCCGGGTCTCGCGCGCGACCTATTCCTGGCCCGGGCGCGGCACGTACGGCGCCAACGTCACGCTGACGTTCCGCAACGATCGGCTCACCGACAAGGCGCAGCTCGGTCTGGGCGATCCCTGAATGAACTGTCTTCCGGCGGGAACGGCGCCCGCGTCCCGTCCCGCGGCCGGGGCGGCGCGCCCGCGCCCGGTGCAGGCCGGAGGCAAGGCACGGCCGCTCCGAGACGCGCTCGCGCCTCGCCACCCCGTCGCCACCCTGCCATTCGTTGAGATCGCGGTCTCGGCGGCCTATGCAGGGATCCATGGAATCCCGAGCTTACGCCGAACAGACCGTGGCCCCCTTGGCCTGCAGGCCGCCGTCCACCGGACGCGCGGCGCCGTTCCTGCCGATGAGTCGCGCCGAGATGGCGGCGCTCGGATGGGAGGTCTGCGACATCGTGCTGGTGACGGGTGACGCCTACGTGGACCACCCGAGCTTCGGCATGGCCATCATCGGCCGGCTGCTCGAGTCGCAGGGCTTCCGGGTCGGCATCATCGCGCAGCCCGACTGGCATTCGGCGGAGCCGTTCAAGGCGCTCGGCAGGCCGAGGCTGTTCTTCGGCGTCACCGGCGGCAACCTCGATTCGATGGTCAACCGCTACACGGCGGACCGGCGGCTGCGCCACGACGACGCCTACACGGCCGGCGGCGAGGGCGGGCGGCGCCCCGACCGCTGCACCATCGTCTACACGCAGCGCTGCCGCGAAGCCTTCAAGGACGTGCCCATCGTGCTCGGCGGCATCGAGGCGTCGCTGCGCCGGATCGCCCACTACGATTACTGGTCCGACAAGGTGCGCCGCTCGATCCTGGCAGACGCCAAGGCGGACCTCCTCATCTACGGCAACGCCGAGCGCGCCGTGGTCGAGGTGGCGAACCGCCTCGCGGCCGGCGAAGCGCCGCACCAGCTCGACGCGATCCGAGGCGTCGCCCTGTTCCGCCGCGTGCCCGAACACTACACCGAGCTGCCCGCTGACGACCTCGACTCGACGGACGAGGCCGCCACCCGCCGGCCCGGCGAGACCGTGATCCGGCTGCCGGCCTACGACGAGGTCAAGGACGACAAGGAGGCCTATGCCCGGGCCTCGCGCGTCCTGCACCGCGAGGCCAATCCCGGCAACGCGCGCCCGCTCGTCCAGCGCCACGGCGACCGCGACCTGTGGCTCAACCCGCCGCCGATCCCGCTGACCAGCGACGAGATGGACGCGGTCTACGACCTGCCCTACGCCCGCGCACCCCACCCGTCCTACGGCGACGCGAAGATCCCCGCCTGGGACATGATCAAGTTCTCGGTGACGATCATGCGCGGCTGCTTCGGCGGCTGCACCTTCTGCTCCATCACGGAGCACGAGGGTCGCGTCATCCAGAACCGCTCGGAGGGCTCGATCCTGCGCGAGATCGAGCGGATCCGCGACAAGACCCCGGGCTTCACGGGCGTGATCTCCGATGTCGGCGGGCCGACCGCCAACATGTACCGGATGGCCTGCAAGGACCCGAAGATCGAGGCGGCGTGCCGGCTGCCCTCCTGCGTCTTCCCGGATATCTGCCCGAACCTGAACACTTCGCACGATGACCTGATCCGGCTCTACCGCAAGGTCCGCGAGGTGAAGGGCGTCAAGAAGGTGATGGTCGCCTCGGGCGTCCGCTACGACCTCGCGGTGAGAAGCCCCGAATACGTCAAGGAGCTCGTCACCCACCATGTCGGCGGCCGCCTGAAGATCGCGCCCGAGCACACCGAGCGCGGCCCTCTCGACAAGATGATGAAGCCGGGGATCGGCACCTACGACCGCTTCAAGGAGATGTTCGACGCCGCCGCCAAGGAGGCGGGCAAGAAGTACTACCTGATCCCGTACTTCATCGCGGCGCATCCGGGCACGACCGACGCCGACATGATGCACCTCGCGCTCTGGCTGAAAAAGAACAACTACCGCGCCGACCAGGTCCAGACGTTCCTGCCCTCGCCGATGGCGACCGCCACGGCGATGTACCACACCGAGATCAACCCCCTGCGGGGCGTGCGCCGCGGCGGCAGCGAGCCGGTCGAGGCGATCAAAGGGCTGCGCCAGCGGCGGCTGCACAAGGCGTTCCTGCGCTACCACGACCCCGAGAACTGGCCCCTGCTGCGCGAGGCGCTGCGGGAGATGGGCCGCGCCGACCTCATCGGGCCGCGGCCGGACCAGCTCGTGCCGTTCTCGCAGCCGCCGGGGACCGGCGCAGGGGCGGGCCGGGGGGGCGGCCAGCCGCGACCGGTGTACCGTCCGGGCGGCGGCCAGCGCTTCACCACGAAGGGCGTGCCGCTGCGCAAGTGACGGGTCCGCGGGTCCGAAGCGCGTCACGGAAGCGGTGCTTTCGAGCGGCTGCCCCGAGGCGCGAGCGGCTGCCCCGAGGCGAAGGCCGATCCGTACGGGCATCGCGCGCGGCCACGGCTTCCCATCATCGGGGCGGCGCCGCGGCGGCGTCCTGCAACTCAGCCGCGAGATGCGCCACGAAGGCCTTCACCTTCGGACTGACCAGCCGTCGGGACGTGTGCAGCGCCCACAATTCCGTCGGCGGTCCCTCGCGCCAGCCCCAGCAGGTCAGCCGGCCCGCCGCGACGTCCCCTCCGACGAGGGAGCGCGGCAGCAGGGCCGTCCCGGCGCCCGCCACGACGGCGTCGCGCACGGTCGGCAGCGATGTCAGGCGCAGGACCGGTGCCGGCACGTAGGACCTGCGCGAGCGTCCGTCGTGGACATGCCAAGCCTCTCCCGGCCGCGGCAGCGACCGCACGACCGCCGGCAGCGGCGTCGGCTTGCCCTCCGCTGCCGGAGCGGGGCGCGGGGCATCGGGGGCGGCGACCAGCCAGAGTTCGTCGCGCAGGACGCACCGTCCGACCAGGCGGTCGTCCGGCTTCGGGTTCACGCGGATGATGACGTCGAAATCCTCCTCGACCGGATCGACGAAGCGGTCCTCGGCGCAGATCTCCAGGTCCACCTCGGGGTAGGCCCGCAGGAAGGTGGCGGCCACGCGGCCCAGCTGCGTGTCTGAGAGAAGCAGCGGCGCGCTCACCCGCAGGCGGCCGCGCGGCCGGTCGAGGCCGCCGCCGAGCGCCGCGCCCACCTCGGCGATCTCCGCGAGCAGCGGCCCGGTGCGGGCATGCAGGAGGGCACCCGCCTCGGTGAGGCGCAGGCTGCGCGCGCCGCGCTCGATCAGCCGCGTGCCGAGACTCGCCTCGAGCTCGGCCACGCGCCGCGACAGCGTCGCCTTCGGCCGGCCGCTGGCTCGCGCCGCCCGGCCGAAGCCGCCGTGAGCGGCGACGAGATTGAAGGCGGTGAGCGCCGAGAGGTCCATCCATCGTTCCATAGTCGAGACACCCAGTCCCGATCTTGGCGTCTATGGCTCGCGAAGGGAACGGCGCATCTTCGGTTCATCGGCGGCCCGCTCCGGACCGCCCTTCAGGAGAACCGACATGACCATCCTCGTCACGGGCAGCACCGGCCGCATCGGCTCCGCGGTCATCGAGCACCTCGCACTGGCCGGCGCCTCCGTACGCGCCCTGACCCGCGCGCCCGAGAAGGCCCGGTTCCCTACCGGTGTCGATGCGGTGCGCGGTGATCCCGCCGATATCGACGCCATGCGGGCGGCGCTCTCCGGCATCGACACCCTGTTCCTGCTCGTGGCCAACGTGCCGGACGAACTGACCCAGGCGATCACAACCCTGAGCCTCGCCCGCGAGGCGGGCGTGCGCGGGATCGTCTACCTCTCGGTCTACAAGGCAGAGGCCTATGTCGATGCCCCGCATTTCACCGGGAAGCACGCGGTCGAGCGGATGATCGCCGACCTGCGCCTGCCGGCCACGGTGCTGCGCCCCGCCTATTTCATGCAGAACGACTTCGCCCAGAAGGAGCCTCTGCTCGGCGCTGGCGTCTACGGGGTCCCGCTCGGGACCGCCGGGGTCTCGATGGTCGACACCCGCGACATCGCCGAGGCGGCGGCCCTCGAACTCCTGCGCCGGGAGCGGGCGCCTGGCTCGCTGCCCGCCGAGACCTACGACCTCGTCGGGCCGGACGCCCTGACGGGTCCGGCCCTGGCCGAGATCTGGGCCGAGACTCTCGGGCGCCCGGTGGGCTACGGCGGCGACGACCTCGACGCCCTGGAGGAGCGCCTGCGGGCCTTCGCCCCCGCATGGCTCGCCTACGACCTGAAGGTCATGATGCGCCGCTACCAGGAGGACGGCGCCGTGGCGACGGCCGCCGAGGTGGAGCGCTTCGCGGCCCTGCTCGGACACCGACCGCGCGGCTACCGCGACTTCGCGGCCGAGGTCGCCCGGGCGTGGCGCGGGGCCTGAGCCCGGGCGGAGCCCGCCTCGGGGTCGCGACGCGGCAGGCCTCGCCTCAGAAAAAGCCGATGGAGAACCAGGGGACGAGGATGATGACGAGCAGTCCGACCAGCAGGGCGAGGATGTAGCCGACGATGGGGCGCATGCCGGCGTCGGGGTGGATGCGGCTGATGGCGCAGGCGGCGTAGTAGCCGACGCCGAAGGGCGGGGCGAACAGGCCGATGCCCATGGCGAGGATCACCACCATGGCGTAGTGGACCTCGTGCACGCCCACCGCCCGGGCGATCGGGAACAGCAGCGGGCCGAACAGCACGATGGCCGGGATGCCCTCCAGCACCGAGCCCAGCACGATGAAGGCGGCGGCCGAGACGAACAGGAAGCCGAGCGCGCCGCCGGGCAGGCCCTTCATGACCTCGGCCAGCGTCTGCGAGAAGCCGGACTGGGTCAGCGCCCAGGCCATGCCGGTGGCCGCGCCGATGATCAGCAGGATCGCCCCCGACAGGGTCGCGGTGGTCACCAGCATCGGGTAGAGCCGCCGCCAGTCGAACTGGCGGTAGATCAGCAGGCCGGCCAGCGCGGCGTAGACGATGCCGATGGTGGAGACCTCGGTGGCGGTGGCGATGCCCTCGACCACGGCGAAGCGGATCACGAAGGGCAGCGCCAGCGCCGGGATCGCCACCAGGAAGGCGCGGCCGATGACCCGCCCCGACGGTCGTGCCACGTGGCGCAGGTCCTCGCGGCGGTAGCGCCACCAGACCAGGGCGCAGAGGGTGAGGGCGAGCACGAGGCCGGGCAGGAGGCCGCCGGTGAACAGGGCGGTGATCGACACGCCGGTGACCGACCCGATGGTGATCAGCACGATCGAGGGCGGGATCGTCTCGGTCTGGGCGCCGGTGGTGGCGAGCAGAGCGACGAGGTCGCCCTCCTTGGCGCCCCGCGCCTTCATCTCGGGGAACAGCACGGGGGCGACGGCGGCCATGTCGGCGGCCTTGGAGCCGGAGATGCCGGAGACGAGGTACATGGCGCCGACCAGCACGTAGTGCAGGCCGCCGCGGACATGGCCGAGCAGGCTGGCCAGGAAGCCCACCATGGCGCGGGCCATGCCGGTCATCTCGATCAGCAGGCCGAGGAACACGAACAGCGGCACGGCCAGCAGGATCAGGTGGCTCATGCCCTCGTCCATGCGGCCGACCACCACCATCGACGGGGCGTCGGTGGTCAGCGCGATGTAGGCGAAGGTCGAGAGGCCGAAGGCGAAGGCGATCGGCACGCCGGAGAACACCAGGCCGCCGACGCCGAGGACGAAGAAGACCATCAGGTTCAGGTTGCCCAGACCGATGAGCGTGGGCGACAGGACGGCGAGCCCGGCGGCGGCGCAGGCCCCGAGGAGGAGGGCCGCCCCGGTCAGGCGCCAGTCGCTCTCCTGCACGAGCCGCACGACGGCCGTCGCGAGCATCAGCGCGAACCCGACCGGCAGGGCGGCGGCGCGCCAGGTGTTGGCGAGATCGAGAGCCGGCGTGTGGACCCAGGATTCCTCGATCGCGAACTCGACGGCCGGCTCGAGCAGCAGCCCGACCAGGACGAGGCCCGAGACGATCGCCAGGGTCTCGAGGAAGGCCCGGGCGCGGGGCGAGGCCATGCCGACGAAGGCGGTCATGCGCATGTGCTCGCCGCGCCGGTAGGCGATGACCGTGCCGAGCATGGCGAGCCACAGGAACAGGATCGAAGCCAATTCGTCAGACCAGACCAGAGGCCGGTGCAGAAGGTAGCGGCTGACGACGCCGGCCAGCAGGACCACGATCTCCAGGCCGACCAGGATCGCCGCCGGGATCTCGATCATCCGGCCGAGGGCGCGATCGAAGGCGCGGAGCCGGGACGGACCGGCCGCTGTCTCCAGGGATGCGGACGGAAGGGTCAGGTCAAGTTGCGCATCGAGCTGCATGGCGGGCCCCTCACACGAGCTTTCCGGAGACGCTTTCGAGCTGGGCCCAGGCCTCGTCCCCGAGCTTGGCCTTCCAGTCCCTGTAGAAGTCGGTCTGCCCGAGGGCGTCGCGGAACGCCTCCCGGTCGGGATCGATGAAGCTCAGGCCCTTGGCGGCGAGCCTCGTGCGCAGGTTGGCGTTGAGCGCCACGATGTCGGCCCGCTCGTCGTCGGCCGATCGGTCGAGTTCGCGGGAGACGACGGCGCGCAGCGCCTCGGGCAGGCGCAGCCAGGCGCGCTTGTTGCCGAGGATCCAGTAGCCGTCCCAGATGTGGCCGGTCAGGCTGCAGCTCTTCTGGACCTCGTAGAGCCGCGTCGTCGCGGTGATCGGAAGCGGGTTCTCCTGACCCTCGACCACCTTGGTCTGCAGGGCCGAGTAGAGTTCGTTGAAGTTGATCGGTGTGGCGCCCGCGCTCAGCGCCCGGAACAGCGAGGTCTGCATCGGCGCCTGCGGCACGCGGATCTTGAAGCCGCGGAGATCGTCCGGGCTGCGGATCTCGCGGGTGGAGGCGGTGATGTGGCGGAAGCCGTTGTCCCAGACCTTCGACACGGTCAGGACCGGCGTGTGTCCGATCTGCTCGCGGACGTAGGTGCCGAGCGGCCCGTCCATGGCGGCCCAGACGCTGGGATAGTCCCGGAAGACGAAGCCGAGATTCGGCAGGGTCGCGACCGGCAGAAAGGTCGCCAGCACCGACGAGGCGAGGTTCAGGAACTCGACGGCGCCGCTGCGGACCTGGGCCAGCAGATCCGTGTCGCCTCCGAGCTGGTTGGCGGGGAACAGCCGGATCTCCAAGCGCCCGCTCGTCGCCTCGCGGATGCGCTCGGCGGCCTGCTGCGCGCGGATGTTGACCGGATGGGTCGGGTCCTGGCCGGTGGCGAGCTTGTAGACGAACTCCGCGGCCTCGGCGCGCCGGGTCAGGATGCCGAACAGCGGAAGGGCGGCCGCGCCCGCGATGAGGCCGCGGCGGCTGAGGAAGGCCTCTGGCATGTTTCACTCCCTGGTGGTTCGGGCATGCCGTCCGGTCGCCGCCGTTCGCGGTCAGTCGGGATCGTCACCCGGTCTCGCCGGATGACCTCGCCGGATGGATGGTGCGCCGCCCGTGGCGCTCGTGGGATGGGGCTGGACGACGGGACAGGCCGAAGGCACGTCCCGCTTCAGGGTGGCTCAGAGCCAGCCGCGGATGCTGCGGGCCATGGCCTCGCTGGAGATCCCGTAGCGGTCGTGCAGGGTGGGCAGGGCGCCCGCGTCGAGGAACGCGTCGGGCAGGCCGACCTGGCGGTAGCCCGGCGGCACGGTGCCCGTGCGCAGGAGCAGCCCCGCCACGGCCTCGCCGAGCCCGCCGACCACGGAGTGGTTCTCGGCCACCACGACGAGCCGGCCGCCGCGACCGACCTCGCGCAGGATGGTCTCCTCGTCCAGCGGCTTGATGGTCGGGACGTGCAGGACCGCCACGTCGACGCGGTCGCGCTCCAGATCCTGCGCGACCTCCAGCGCCCGCATGGTCATCAGCCCCGAGGCAATGATCAGCACGTCGCGCCCGTCGCGGATGGTCTTGGCCTTGCCCCACGTGAAGCTGTAGCCGTACTCGTCCAGCACGAGGGGAACGTTGCCGCGCAGCAGCCGCAGGTAGACCGGCCCGTGATGCGCGACCATGGCGGGCACCACCTGCTCCAACTCGTGGGCGTCGCAGGGATCGAGGATCGTCAGGTTCGGCATGCCGCGGAAGATCGCGAGATCCTCGGTGGCCTGGTGGCTCGGGCCGTAGCCGGTGGTCAGGCCCGGCAGGGCGCAGGCGATCTTGACGTTGAGGTTCTCCTCGGCGATCGCGAGGCAGATGAAGTCGTAGGCCCGCCGCGCCGCGAACACCGCGTAGGTGGTGGCGATGGGGGTGAACCCCTCGCGGGCGAGGCCGGCCGCCGCGCTCATCAGGAGCTGCTCGGCCATGCCCATCTGGTAGAACCGGTCCGGATAGGCCTGCGCGAAGATGTGCAGGTCGGTGTACTTGGCCAAGTCCGCCGACAGTCCGACGATGTCGGGGCGCGTCTTCGCCAGTTCGACCAGGGCGTTCCCGAAGGGCGCCGGCTTGGTCCGCTGGCCGGGGGCGGCCAGCGAGGCGATCATCGCCGAGGTCTTGGCGCCGCCGCCCGCGCGCGGCGCGGGCTTCTCGTACTTCGAACGTCTCACTGGAGCCTCCCCTCGTCCAGAACCGCCAGGGCCTGACGCCATTCGCTCGGCTCGACCCGCAGGAAGTGATTGCGCTCGCGCTCCTCCAGGAAGGGCACGCCCTTGGCCATCTTCGTGTCGCAGACCACGAGGCGCGGGCAGCGGCCGTCATGGGCGCGGGCGGTGTCGAAGGCCCGCACGAGCGCGTCGATGTTGTTGCCGTCGACGCGCTGGACGAACCAGCCGAACGCCTCGAATTTCGGCGCCAGCGGCTCGAAGTTCAGGACGCCGCGGGACGGCCCGTCGGCCTGCATGCCGTTGACGTCGACGAGGCCGATCAGGTTGTCGAGGCCGAAGCTCGACGCCGACATGGCCGCCTCCCAGGTCGAACCTTCGTCGAGTTCGCCGTCGGAGAACAGGTTGTAGACGAAGCTCTTGGACGCCTTCCGCTTGAGGCCGAGCGCCATCCCGACGGCGATGCCGAGACCGTGGCCGAGCGAGCCGCCGGTGATCTCCATGCCGGGCGTGTAGGCGGCCATGCCGGACATCGGCAGGCGGCTGTCGTCGCCGCCGTAGCTCGTCAGTTCGTCCTCGGGGAGGATGCCGGCCTCGATCAGCGCCGCGTAGAGGGCGATGGCGTAGTGGCCGATCGAGAGCAGGAAGCGGTCGCGGCCCTCCCATTCCGGATCCTCCGGACGGTAGGTCAGGGCGTGGAAGTAGCTCACCGCCAGCACGTCGGAGATGCCGAGCGCCTGGGCGATGTAGCCCTGGCCCTGGACCTCGCCCATCAGAAGGGCGTTGCGGCGGATGCGGTAGGCGCGGTCGGCGAGCGACACGTTCGCGCGCTCGCGGGGTCGCGTATCGACGAGGGTGTCCATGGGTCCGATCTCTCCGCTCAGTGGATCAGCATGCCGCCGTTGACGTCGATGACCGTGCCGGTGAGGTAGGCCGACAGGTCGCTGGCGAGGAACAGGCAGGCATTCGCGACGTCCTCCGCGACGCCGAGACGGCCCAGCGGAATCGCCTTGATGATCTCGGCGCGCAGGTCGTCGGTGAGCTTGCCGCCGGTGATGTCGGTCTGAATCAGGCCGGGCGTCACCGAATTCACCCGGATCCCGTCCGCCCCGCATTCCCGCGCCATCGCCTTGGCGAGGCCGAGCACGCCCGCCTTGGCGGCGCTGTAGTGCGGGCCGCCGAAGATGCCGCCGCCGCGCTGGGCCGAGACCGAGGACATGCAGACGATCGAGCCTGCGCGCTGGGTCCGCATGGCCGGGATCACCGCCTGGCTCATGTAGAGGGTGCCGCGCAGGTTCACGTCGGTGACGGCCTCGTAGTCGGCCGCCGCGATCTCCATCAGCTTCAGGGGCTGGGTGATGCCGGCATTGTTGACGAGGACGTCGATGCGGCCGGTCTGCGCGACCACCTCGTCGGCGGCCGCCTGGCAGGCTTTCCGGTCGGTGACGTCGCAGGCGAGGCCGAGATGCCCGGGGCCGATCTCGCGGGCCGCCGCCTCGGCCTGACCGGCCTCGAGGTCGAGGATGACCACGCGGCCGCCTTGCGCCGCGAACACCCGGGCGGTGGCCTTGCCGATGCCGCGCGCCGAGGCGGCGCCGGTGATCACGCAGACTTTGTCCTTCAGAAGCATGGTCGTCTCCCTCGTGCGCCGGAGGCTGAAGCCGTTCCGGCGCTCGGCCTGTTCCGAGACGGGAGATCGAAGCGCTCTGCGCGGGCGGCACGACCGGCCCGGCATGAGGCCCGTTCACCTGGCTGCGACCCGCGACGGGTTCGGCCGGCTCCGGATCGTTTCCTCTCATCTCGTTGCGCTGACGGTGCCGCAGACGGGCCGATGCGGCAAACGCGCAGATTTCAGCCCGGCATGAACAGAATTCATCCGGCGGCGCGCCGGCGCGTCGTCAGCGGATCTCGGGCGGCAGCGCGACGCCGAGTTCGTCGGCGAGCCAGCGCGCGAAGACGCGCAACGGCGTCCGCCGCCGCGTCACGCTCGGGAACACGAGATGGTGCCCGTTGTAGCGGACATTGGTGGCGTTCTCGGCGAGGGGAGCCACGAGGCGCCCGCTCGCGAGTTCCCGCTCGGCCAGCAACGTCGATTCGAGCGCCACCCCCAGGCCGTCGGCGGCGGCCGTGATGGCCAGGAAGCTGCGGTCGAACCGCAGCCCGGAGGGCGGGGGCGCGCGCAGGTCGTTGCGCTCGAACCAGACCGGCCAGCGCACGCGCTTGTTGTCGCTCTGGATCAGCGGCTGGCGGAGGAGGTCGGCCGGCTCGCGGATGCCGGCAGCCCGCGTCGGATCGCACAGAGGCGTCACCGTCTCCTGGCCGAGCGGCATGACGACGAGCCCTTCGCCGCGCGGCGGCCCGTACACGATGTCGGCGTCGAACTCGTCCGTGATGAAGCGGGCATAGTCCATGCCGGCGGCGAGCCGGACCTCGAAATCGGGATGTCCGGCCATGAAGCGGGCGAGCCGCGGCGTCAGCCATTGCGCGGCGAAGCTCGGGGCGCAGTGCAGGCGCAGCAGCTGCGGCGCGCGGGTCGCCACGAGGTCGAAGCCGCGGTTCATCTCCTCGAGGGCACGGCTGACGTGGTCGAGGAGCGCTTCGCCCGCCGCCGTCAGGGCGATGCCGTGGCTGTCCCGCTCGAACAGCAGCACCCCGAGCGCCTGTTCCAGTTTGCGCACGGCGTGGCTGACGGCACTCGCCGTCAGGTTCAACTCGCCCGCCGCATCCTTGAACGAACGCCGCCGCGCGGCGGCCTCGAACGTGCGGACGGCGGAGAGCGGGACGGGCGGGCGCATTCAACCCACGATGATGCAGGGGCGCGCGTCTTGGCAACTGCCGCTGCCCGCACCGCCGTGTCGAGCCCTGAACCGTGGGCCGTTACGAGATCCGTCCGGACCAGCAGCGCCCGCCCCGCTGCCGTTCGGGAAGATCTCCCGGGGCCTGCAGGAACGACCAGCGCGGCTCCATCCGATGCGAATCGGCCGGTCCGTTCAAGCCCCGCGGCACGTCCCTGCGACGGACTCGTCGATCACGGCGCTGCGTCGGCCAGGGCATCCACGCCCCCTCGTCGCTCTGAGGGGGAAGAGTCGCCGAAGGGGCGTGGAGAGCCAGCGCGAAGCTGGTGCCTGAGGTTAACCTGGGCGCGAAGAGATGAGATCTCACGACTTCGCCAGCATCCACGCCCGCCCGCGATCGCTGGGTGCCGAGCGGGCGGGCGCAGAAGGCCGGTCGCTCCCCCTCGAAGCGTCCCGGCGGGACAGGATAGAGCGCAAGTGTCGAGTTTCGTACAATCACGATCGGAAAGCGATGCGTGATCGCGCGGAGCTGTTGCCCACAGGCACCGTCTTCGCGTCTGGGCGGGATGTCTTGTCAGACGGCATCCACGCCCGCCCAGACCATCTGGAGGAAGCGTCGGGCGGGCGTGGCGCGTCGAGGCCGCCATCGACTGCCTCGGCGCTTGACGCTTAACATAGATCAATCGCCCGGCTGAATGACGACCGCGTGTGCGGGTCGGTCCAAGCGCCATCTGCGTCGCCGACGCGAACGGAATGCAGATCGCGCCCCGATCGCGTGCGGATGCGTCTCAGAGCACCACGGGACGGCAAGCTGAAGATCGCTCCGATCGCGTAGGCCTGCGGCTTCACCGATGTCCTGACGTTCAACCGCGGGTTCCGCCGACGCCTCGGCCTGTCGCGGTGCGATCTGTGGGCCGAGCGAGACTGATCCAAGCCATAGGGCTCGCTCTCAGCACAGGTGGTCGGCCACGCATGACGGCACCGCGGGACGCCCAGCCCGCAGGCGTCGCCTCGCAGGGTCACGGCAGCGTCCAGAAGATCAGGATCATGATCGCGTAGGCCGCGGCCAGAAGGAGCGCCCCCTGCAGGTCGATTCGGGCGCGTCGCTCCGGATCCGGGGAGAGCCACCAGCTGAGTCGCTTCGCGGCCCAGGGCACCATTCGGGAGGTGAGGAGCACGCTGAAGACGTTGCCGACGAACAGCGCGATCGGAAAATCCAGCTTCAGGGTTTGGGCGAGAATCGGCGTGCCGACGAGGAGCCCCCACAGGAACACGGTCGGGTAGAGCGTCAGCACGACGATCATGTTCATCTTCCACGCGGCCGGCGCGGCGCCGGCCGGTGCGACCTCGCGGAACCACTGCTCGAAGCCGCTCTGGACCGTCCGGGTGTGGAACTCCGCGGTGAGCGGCGCCGCCTCCGCGATCAGCGCGCGGCGCTGGGGGGAGGCGAGCCAAGCCTGGAGATTGGCGTCGCTGTCGAACCGCAGGATCGCGACGAAATCCTCCTGCACGCCCGGAACGGCCGGTTCGAACCGGTAGCCCTGCAGGCCGCGCGCCTTCGATTGCGCGGCGGCCATCTTCTGCTCCCATCCCAGATAGGCCGCTTCCATCCCGGGCTTCACGCGGGTGCTGATCACAGCGCTGACCGGCACGGTCCGGGCCGCGCTGGCCCTGTCGTTGACGATGTGGACGTCGTCGCGGCCCACCAGCATCGGCGCAGTCCCGGCGATGCGGGCCTGCCGCTCGGGAGAGGCGAGCCACGCCTTGGCGTGCTCCAGGGTGGCGAAGCGCTGGAGGATCACCCAATCCGCCTGCAGGGGCGGCCGCGGCGGCATCAGCTGCTGCTCGATGAAGCCCGGGAACGACGCGACGACCGCGTGGGTCCCGGCCTGCCACCGGGCGAAGGCGTCGGCGCTCTCCGGGTGGATGGTCGTCTGGGTCACGATACTGACCGACGTCGTTGTCCCGTTCATGGACGGAGGCGCGTCCGTCGCGCGACTCGGGGTGCCTGCCAGGACGGAGCGGTCGACGGGCCGTCATCGACGTCGTGCCCGCCCATCCCCCCGCTCCGGCGATCGCGATCCCCGCGGACCTGCAGCCTCGGTCCAGCGGGGCGGGTGCCGGGACATCGACGAGCTTCGAAGGGCGCAACATCTCCGTCCGTGCGCAGCGGAGACATCGAGGACTGCAGGTGCATGATCCCTCCGCCGTTCGACCGGCGACGCGGCTGCGTCCGAGTCTGTAAGCCTGGGACGTCGAATGTCGGTCAAGAGATTATCGAGTGGCGCGATTGATGAAAGTGTGAATGCTCATCGCCGCGCCAAGCATATCGCTCCGTGAGGTGATCGCGGGCGGAAGCCGGCAATGCCGAACTCTACAATCGAGATGGGTGGATGTTTCGCCGTGAACCGGTTTGTACGCCGGTGCCATGAGACAAGGCGACAACCAAATCAATGAGTCCCCGGTCCGCGTCACGATCCACGGTGCGACCAGCCGCCTCGGCCGCAAGGGCGGATGCCGGCGCTGTCACCCGTGTCGGCGGGAAAGAATCTTTCCTGTTCCTGCGTGTCGAAGACCTCCGGACCGGCCGTGTGCAACCACCGTTTCGGCGGTGATGTCTGATAGGTCCGTCGCGGATTCGACCTTCCGCCGGGTTAAACTCGCTGGTTGGCTCGGAGATATTGCTGTCGGTGGTATTTTTATTTTCCGGTTTCAGTCATGGCGGAGGGGGTGTTGACGAGCGTTCTATGGCCATGCCTATCTCGTCGCGAGGCGTCCCGGTCCAATCTCTTCCTGATGTGGACGTGCAGACATGCAGTCGCTGGTCAAGGTGTGTGAAATCTCATCCGGCTGACGGGATGCGCGTGCAGCGCAAGGTCGACGATCGACTGTGTGCGGCTCTTGAATACATTCGATCGACTGGGCCTGCCGCGTAGAGGGTCACATGGCTGACAAGCACGAAGAATTCATGGCTCGGGCGATCGCCCTGTCCGAGCGGACCTCCCTGGTGGACAGTGCCGGCGGCGTGTTCGGCTGCGTGATCGTGCAGGACGGACAGATCATCGCGGAAGGCGCCAACCGGGTGGTGGCGGAAAACGACCCGACCTGGCACGGGGAGATCGAGGCGATCCGCAAGGCCTGCAAGGCGCAGGGCAGCTTCAAGCTCCGCGATGCGACGCTCTACACCAGCGCGGAGCCGTGCCCCATGTGCATGGCCGCGGCATACTGGGCCGGGATCAAGCGGATTTACTACGCCGCGCAGGTCGAAGATGCTCTGGAATACGGCGGCTTCGATGACAGCATGATCTACGCCGAGCTCAAGAAGGATGTCGGGGAGCGTTCGATCTCGACTCAGCAGATCATGCGCGAAGAGGCCGTCGAGGTCTGGAAGAAGTACGCGCAGAAGGCGGATCGCGTCCCCTACTGAGAGGAGCGCCCGCGACATGGCCGCCGGCCGGAAGCGCGCTGGCGATCCCGCCCGGGCGGGATTCTCGCCTGCGTGGTGCGACCGAGGGAGATTCGATCTCTGGCGGGCACACGCAGCGGCCCGGTGATCGGTCCGGGCAATCCGGAGATCCTGGAGGCGCTCCACGGAGAGCTGTGGAACAGATGGATCTCCGAGCGGGCGCCGCGGACGGTCGTCCAGGCCGCGCGAGGATGACGTGATCGCCGCGGTGGCCTTTACCCGTGCCAACGGATGAAGGTTGCGATCCGGGGCGGCCGAATTTGGTGCCAGCCCACTTCGCGGAGGACATCCGGTCGAGGGTGGGGGCGTCTCACCAACCCAAGCCCCGGCGCGCTGCTGGATGCCATGCTGCCGCTGTGGCTGAAGGAGCCGTCGGCCACCTCCCCGTTCCTGTTGACGATCCTCTGCGGACGCTACGATCCGGGCTCGCAGAAGCACATGGCCCGTTCCATGCGCGCAGCGTTACGCCGCCGCGCGGCGGCCCGGATCCCGCGGGGCCGCTCGGACGTTCCCTCGCGTCAACGCGTCTGTGGAGGATCGCCGTGGGGCTTGCCGCCTTCGTTTTCTTCGTCGTTCCCTGGATGGCCGTCGCGATCTGGATGTCGCAGCGGCCCAAGGGCGTCCGGCTGGGCGCCGATGCCACGCCCTGGCGCCCGCTGACAGACTATCCGCCGCCGCAGCGGGATCAGGGGCGCGCGTCGGAGACTCAGAGCCTCGAGGCGGGCACCGCCCACGACGGCAAGCACGCGCCCATCGAAGTCGTGTGACGCCGGGATCGTGACGCCGGGACCCGGACGCGCTCGGGTCAGGCCTCGGCCTCGAGCAGGTGCAGGTTGAAGCTGCCGCCCTCGGCCTGCCAGAGGGCCCGGGGTGTCCAGCCGCTCGCGGACGCCAGCGCCCGGAACGCGTCCGCGGTGTACTTGTGCGACGTGTCGGTCCGGATCCCCTCGGAGGCCGCCACCGTGATGGTCCGGTCGCCCAGCCGGTAGCGGGCCGGCCGGATCGCGACGAGCTGGGCCTCCACGCGCAGGGGATCGAGGCATACGCAAACCGCGTGGCGGAAGTTGTCGCGGTCGAAGTCGGCGCCGAGTTCCCGGTTGAGCCGGGTGAGGATGTTGCCGTGGAAGGCCGCCATCAGCCCATCGGCGCCGCCATAGGCGCGCTGCAGGCGCTCGGGGTTATGTGTACCGTCCGCGCCGACGAGGAACAGGCTCGGCCCAAGGGTCGCGCGGGCGCGCTCCAGGAACCGGCCAGCCTCCCGCGGCTCGAAGTTGCCGATGCTGGTGCCCGGGTAGAAGCCCAGGATCCCCCCCGGTCCCGCAGCCACCGGCAACTGCACCGGCCGCGAGTAGTCGGCGCAAACTGGCACCATCGCGATGCCCGGGTAGTCCGGCGCGAGCCGCCGGATCGCGGCCTCCAGGTAATCGCCCGAGATGTCGATGGCCACGTAGTTGGACGGGTCGGGCAGCGCGTCGAGGAGCGTGCGGATCTTCCGGCTGGCCCCGCTGCCGAACTCAACCACGGTCACGCCCGGCGCAACCCGGCGGGCCACGTCCGCGGCGGCCCGCGGCAGCAGCGCCATCTCCTGGGCGGTCGGGTAGTAGTCGGCGTTATGGCAGATCCGGTCGAACAAGTCGGAGCCGGTCTCGTCCCAGAGGTACTTGCCCGGCAGCGTCTTCGGCTCGGCCGTCAGGCCCGCGAGGGCGTCCCGGAGGAACTCGTCGTTCATGGCTGCGTGACCGTGAGGATGACCAGGGCGAGGCGCTCCACCTCATCGTAGACGGCGTTGGCGAGTTCCTCGCCGTACTCATCGGGATCGAACTCCCGATAGGTCCAGTCCAGGCCGTCGCGGGTGCAGCGCTCGGCCACCGCCTCGCGGAATGGATCCTCGCCCTCCACGATCGCCGCGCCCGTGAACAGGACGAGGCTGCCGCCGGGGTTGAGGCGCTCGATCGCCTGCTCGGTCACGGCGAGCGACAGGCCGGCGCCGAGCGGTCCGCCGCCGTGCCGATAGGCCCGCGCGGCGGAGTCGATCATGAAGGGCGGATTCGACACGATGAGGTCGAACCTGCCCGCGACGTCGCGCAGCATGTCGCTGCGGAGAACCTTCACGCCCCCGGTTCCGGCGAGCCGGCCGTTGATGCGCGCCGCCCGCATGGCCGCCGGATTGATGTCGACGAGCACGACCTCGGCCCCCGACGCGCGCTTGGCGACGCAGATCCCCGCGGCGCCGGATCCGCAGCCGATATCGACCGCGCGGCGCACCGGCTTCGTCCGGCTCTCGAGATGGGCGATCACCGCGCTCGCGAAGCGCGTCGTGTCGGGTCCGAAGAACACCGCGTCGGCGGCACTCGGCGGGTAGGCGGAATGGGCGAACAACTCGCCGTCGAGGCTTGAGAAGCGTATCGTGGATCGCAGGAGCGGTCCGTCCTCCACGACGGCGCCGGCCGCCCGCATCAGGTGCAGGATCGGCTCGGGCAGCACCTCGGGGCGGAACGGCCGGCTCCAGCCGAACACGTCGCGCAGGCTCCGCGCCTCGGCGTTCCGGGGGCGGGCATTGACGTGGGCGTGGGTCGCGGGCGTCACTGTGGTGAAGGTGTAGCCCGTGTCGCGCAGGGCGCGGGCCAGAGCGAGCACGGCATCCTCGTCCTGCGGAAACGGTTCGGATCGCGTCACTGGCCGGTCCTCAGCTGTCCATCTGGCGCGCCACGAAGGCGCCGAACGAGAGATCCTCGGCCACCTGCTGCGCGTCCCAGGAGGGCGCGGCCTCGCCGCGCCGGAACGGGCAGGCCCACGCCTCGGGGACCGCCCGCCCGCTGAATTGCCGGGCGGCCGAGTGCTCGCCGTGCTGGGCCAGCATCGGATTGACCGAGCCGGTCCAGGCGACGTCCCGGTCGACGATCGCGCTGCGCAGGCGCTCGTAGCGTCCCTCGGCACGCAGGCGCTCGAACTGATCGTGGAGGTTGAACACGAGGGCCGGCGTCTCGAAGCACCGGGCGCGGCGGCTCGCCCGCGGGTGAAGCCCGACCAGGAAGAAGCCCTCGCCGCCGAGGCTCAGCGAGAAGTGCGGATCCTCCGGATCGGAGGCGACACGCGGATCGTAGGTTTGGCCGAGGCACTGGTCCTGGTCGGACAGTGACTGAACCCGTGCCCAGAGGGCCGTCTCGAAGGCCTCCTCGGACAGTGTGCAGGGACCTTCGAACAGCACCGCGAAGCTCTGGAACAGGGTCGGCTGCGCGCGGTAGCGGCAGATGAAGGCGAGCAGCGCCGGGTAGATGCGGGTGTCGTCGCCCCCGGATGTGATGTCGCGGGCAACGACGATCTTCATCTGGCCGCGCGACAGGGCAGATTTCGCACCCACGCACGGGAACGGCGCGTGCTGGATGAACTCCCGGAAGCGCTGAGCGAGGGGATGGCCATCGTCATTCGTGGGAAGCTGCATAGGGAAAGGGAATCACGCCACCGATATCGGGCACAGTCGCTTGCACCGCCGCCCGCCCGGCTGCGGTGTTGTCCCGAGTGGAATGCCCGGGAAACCGGTCGCCGGATGCATTGTTCCCCCGCTCAGCAGCGACAATCCTGGAATTGACCTATGTTAATCGGGTCATTGGGTGGCAGGAACTGGTCGAATACTTGCGGCCGCCTCGATGGTCGCGCGCTTCGCACCGGACGCCGGGCCGGCGTAAGGTCATCTTCGCACGGACTGAGGCACGCGCGTTTCTGTCCTGCTCGGGGGACGGAAGGCGCCGCCGGCTTTCCTGCTGCGGCGCGGTAGCCACGCTCACGCGCCCATGAACGGACGGCGGAGCGCCGTTAACCAACTGATTACCATGCAAACCTAGCGCAACCGGCAGAAACGGCGCCTCCGCGCCGGCTGGGCGCTGACGATGAACGCCGTCGATTTTCTGTCTTCCTGGTACGCCTCGGCCGCGGCACATCTCGATCTGTTCGGATCGCTGGGTCTCTTCCTGGGCTTTACTGCAGGCATCATGCCGCGCCGCGACCGGATTCTCCTGGCCTCGGCGGCCTGCGCGGCCTGTTTCGGCGCCCATTACCTGACGCTCGGGGCGCTCACCGGGATGGCGATGTGCGCGATCTCGGTGATGCAGAGCCTCGTCTCGCTGCGCTGCGTGGGGGCATCCGGGCGCAGCCACTGGGTCCGGCCGCTGTTCGCCGCGAGCACGCTCGCGGCGGCCGGCCTGACGATCGCCACCTGGAACGGCTGGCCGTCCGCCTGCGCGGCGGCCGGCACGCTGCTCGCCACGACCGCGCGCCTGCGCGAGGCGCCCCAGTCCATGCGCCTGCTGTTCCTGGGCGCCTCCCTGTGCTGGGCCGGACACAACCTCCTGGTCGGTTCGGTCTTCGGCCTGACCTGCGACGTGCTGACGATCCTTGGATTGGTGATCGCGCTTCTGCGGGCCTTCCAAGTGCGGGCGGTGGCACCGGCGGGTTCGGACTGCGTCCAGGCATAGGTCAGGTGCCGGCCGGGCGCCTGCGGCCGCAGGACAGGCGCCTGCGTCGATCCATTCGGGAAATCTCGCGCCCTTGGTCAGGTTGCTCGGTCGAGCCGGGGGCATGCGTCGCCCCCGGTAGCATCTGGAGGTTCCCGACCTTGCCCGAGGCGACCTACCCCCCGCTCGACGTGCTCAAGCCCGTAGCCGACGGCGTGTGGATCGTGGACAGCGGTCCGTTGCGGGCCCTGGGCATTCCGCTGCCCGTCCGGATGACGGTCGTCCGGCTCCGTGACGGCGGCCTCTGGCTGCACTCGCCGACGCGCTACGACGCGCGGCTCCACCGGGATATCGCGGCGCTGGGGCCGATCCGCCACTTGGTCGCGCCGAACATCGCTCACTGGACCTACCTGAAGGACTGGCAGACGCAGTGCCCTGAGGCGCTGACCTGGGCGGCGCCGAACCTGCGCCAGCGCGGGCAGGTCCGCCGCTCCGGCCTGCGCATCGACCGTGTGCTGGACGACGCGGCGCCTCCGGACTGGGCGGCGGACCTGCGCCAGGTCGTTGTCCCCGGCGGCTTCTCGTTCCGGGAGGTTGCGTTCTTTCACGGCGCGAGTGGCACGCTGATCCTGACCGATCTGGTCCTCAACCTCGAGCCGGCGAAGATGCCGGCTCTCCTGCGGCCGTTCCTGCGCGTCGCCCGGATGACGCCGCCGCACGGGCAGCCGCCGCCCTACCTGCGCCTCGTGATCCGGCTGCACCGGCGCGCGGCGGCGCGGGCCGCCGCATCCCTGATCGCGCTGAAGCCTGAGCGGGTCGTCTTCGCCCACGGGCTATGGTTCGCGGGGGATGCGACCGCGCGGCTGCGCCACGCCCTGCGCTGGCTCGGACCACCCGGCTGATCGCCGGCCCCACGCCGGTCCCACCCGGCAGGAACACGACCGAGGCCGCCCGGTTGGCCGATCATGGTTCGGCGGCGCGGAGCAGGGTTTTCCATGGATGATCGGACGATGGCCCGCGGGCTGGCCTGGTTCGGGATCGGCCTCGGTCTCGCCGAGACCTTCGCGCCGCGGCGCGTCGCCGGAGCCACGGGGCTGGAGGGACACGAGACCCTCATCCAGCTCTACGGGCTGCGCGAGATCGCCTCCGGGGTCGCGATCCTGGCGGCCGATGAGCCGGAGCGGCAACTCGGCCTGCGGGTGGCCGGCGACATGCTCGATGGCGGATTGCTGGCGGCCCGCTCGGCGCCGTCCAACCCGCGGCGGGGCCGCACGCTCGCGGCTGCGCTGGCGGTGGCGCCGGTGGTCATCCTGGACACCGTCTACTGGCTGAAGGCCCGGAACAGCCCGCGGCGTCTCCCGCGCAGCCGCGCCGACCTCCGCGACTAGGCCGACGTCGCGATGATCGCGCCCGACGAGGCCGCGACGATCGCGCAGATCCTGAATTCGCAGAAGCGGCTCCAGGCCCGCAACCGGGAGACCTTTGGCCGCCCGGTGCGCGCTTCGCACGGTAAGATCCACGTGCACGCCTATCCCGAACTGGCGCGTCTCCGGCGCGAGGCGGGCGGCCGGCCGAACCGGGAGCCGCGCTCCATCGCCGAGGTGGCCGCCTGAGGCGGCACTGTTCCCGCCTCGAGCTCAGGCCGGGCCCATCCCCACCGAACCGTCCGCCCGGTTGAGGGCGCTCACCCGCGGTCCGCGAAGGCCCGGGTTCTGCTGCTCGAACGCGTCCAGCACCGCGTTGGCCGCGGCGATGATGACGCCCGGCGAACCGCCCGGGATCTCGGGTCGGATGGCCTCGGCAAGACGGGCGAGGACCGTCTGCTCGATCTGCGGATGGTCCGCGCCGGTGGCGTGGCGCCAGTAGGCGGCATACACGTTCTCGGCGATCGTGCGGGCCGCCCGATCAATTTCGGGTGTATCCTGCTCCATCATTCACCTGCGTCTTCGGTCGCGCGCGCATGACCGGGCGGGCATGCGCCGCGATACGAGGGGAATGCCGCTCGCGCGATCTCAGTTCGCTTCCGTCGCCGCCTGCGCCGTGCCGTCCACCGCTTCAGCGCCCTCGAGGGATTTCGCGAGTTCGGTCAGCACCTCCTCGACCATGGGCGGCCAGGGCGCGTTCTGCTCGTCCATGAGGCGGGCGGCGTTCACTAAGGCAGAGATCTGCTCGTCGTAGACCGGCCGCCCCACGAGCTGCGCGTAGCGCACGCGGGCCGCGAGCGCCGTCGCGAGCCGCTGGACCTCCGCGATCTTCGCGTTGGGCGCGCTGCCGCCGTCGCCGTTGCCCATCCGTCATCCCCTTCGGATCCTCGGAGATCCTCATAGGCCATGGTTGCTGTGGCGTCAGCGGGCACCGATGCCGGGATCGGCACGGCCGTCGGTCCGGCGGGCGGGAACTTCGGCGGCTCGGGTGCGTCGGTTTCGCACAGGCAGATGCATGCCGTTCCGGGAGCTTCACATGCGCAGATCCCCGATCCTCACGCTCGCCACCGCCCTCGGCCTGGGGGCCGTCCCCGCCTGGGCCGACCCCGTCAGCCAGACGGGCACCGGCGGCGGCCCGGCCACGGCCGCCAAGGCGCCCCACACCGCCGCGACCGGCCAGACCGTTCCGAACCCGAGCGCCCTCAACGCGAACGAGACCGGCAGCATCGAGCGGCGCGATCCCGTCGAGCAGCGCAACGACGCGATTACCCGGGGCATCTGCATCGGTTGCGCCCGATAGTCGGATGTCCGGCCGGCCGCCGTATGCGGGCCGGCCGGACGCAGTCCGCCCTTGAACATCGGCGCGTGCTCGACCAGATCTGCGGTCCCACCCACATCGCGAACAGGAGTTGACGCGTGGCGAACGAGGCTGTCGATCAGGCGACAGAGAAGACCTATTTCGGCCTTACCCTTTCACAACATTCCGAGCGGATCCGGAAGCTGGCGGCGGAACGCGGCCTGACCGGCGAGACCTTCGACCGCGTCACCGCGAAGGCCGTCGAGATGATCCCGACCATCCGGTTGACCGATACGCCCCAGCGCTAGGGGCCCCTCACCGCTCAGCCCGCAGGCTGTGGATGATGCGGCTGGCGATCTTGCGCACGGCCGCATCATCCCGCGCCTCCCCCTCGGCCCTGTCCCACAGGTGGTCGAGACTGCCCTCGAGTTCGTCCAGCAGTTCCGGATGGCGTTGGGCAAGGAAGCGGATCGTCCCGAAGAGCAGGTGCTCGGTCGCCATCTCCCGGCGGCGGGCCTCGACGATCGGATCCAGGTGCGGGGTGGGATGCGGCTCTGTCATGGAGGCGCAACGATCCTCTGCCGGTCCGGTTCTGCGCGGCCGGCGCGGTGCGACGCCGCGGAGACGGGGCCCGGCGCCGGTACCATCACGGCCCGGAACAGCATCGTTCCGCCCCGGTTTGCCTCCCGCAGGAAGTCGTTTCCGTCAGGAGCGCGCGATGGCCGACACGGATCCCAGAAAACCCGGCGATGAGGCGCCGCCGAGCGCGCCCGGCACCGGCGAGAACCTCTGTCGGGCCTGCGGCGGCACGGGCAAGGTCGAGGCCAAGACCTGTCCGGACTGTCAAGGTACCGGCAAGGTCACGACCGGTATCGGCGGCGCCTGACGCGAAGCGCCGGCCCGAGGACGGCGCTCGACCGATCGTCGCGGCGCGGCCCCGGGCAGGAACGGTGCCGGACCGGCGCGGTTGTCGTCGAGAAAACCGGAGGTTCTCGATGGTCGATGTCGCGCAGATCCAGGAGCACGCCGAGGTGATCGGCTCGGATGGGGCGCATGTTGGCACGGTCGACCATGTCGACAAGGGCGAGATCAAACTGACCAAGACCGACGCCGCCGCGGGCGGCCTCCACCACTACATCCCCCTCGACTTCGTGCAGTCCGTCTCCGACGGCAGGGTGCATCTCGACCGGCCGGCCGAGGAGGTGAAGCGCGAGTGGTCGACCTCCTGAGCCGACACCCGCTTCGCGTCAGCGCCGCAGCGCGCCGAACCAAGCCGTCAGCGGTTCGACGAAGGCGGCCCAGGTCCGGGTCCAGATCGTCCCGGGTCGGCCGTCATCGGCGCGGCGGCCGGACATCAGGGCCGCCACCAGGGCATCCTCGCGGGGCCTGCACTCGTCGAGGGCATTGCGCTCGTCGCCCGCGCGGCTCTGCCCGGGCGGCTGGCGCGTGTAGGCCTCGCGCAGGCAGCGGTGCCACGCCAGCTCCAGCGCTCGCGGATCGCCCTGAGGCGCCGCTGGGGCCGATACGGCGGCAGGGGAAATCAGGACGAGTGTCGCGGACAGGCTGAGCACCGGCATGCGCATGCCTCCTCTATGCCCCATCCGGAGCCCGGCCTGATAGAACGGATCGGCAACACTGCGCGGCCTTGGTGCCGTAGCCGTCGGATCGGGCGGCCGCGACGCGGGCCCTCATCCGGCGCCGGGAAGGATTTCCGGAGAAGAAACGTCCTTATGCTACAGGCCGGGTTGGGCATCACCGGGTGCCCGAACAGACAACGTGCGCTTACGGGGCTTCGATGCCGAAATCGGATATGCAGCGGCTCGCCTGGGTGCAATTGGCGGCTTGGGCCCTGGTCGCCCTCCTCGTGGTCGTCACGCTGGTGCCGATCGGCTTCCGGCCAGTCGTGACCGCCAATCCCAGCATCGAGCGGACCGCCGCCTACGCGCTCGCGAGCTTGATCATGATGATGGCCTACCCGCGGCACTGGCTCGTGATCCTGGTCGGCAGCGTCCTCTTAGCCGGCGGCCTCGAAGCGGCGCAGACCCTGACGAGCACGCGTCACGGTCGGTTCGACGATTTCCTGGTGAAGGCCGGTGCGGCAGTGGCCGGGGCGGGCGCCGGCCTGGTGCTCAACGGTCTGGCACGCTGGCGCCAGAACAGCCCGGCGCGCGGGTGAACGTGGGCGATGCCGGGTCGGCTTCCTCATGCGTTTCCAAGCGCACTTCCAACTGCGCTTCCACGCAGAGGCGCGCGCCGGTGATCGGCGGCGCGGATAGTCGGGCGGCGGCTGCTTCGTCCGGAAACCGCCGCGCTTCGCAAGCGTTGCCTTAGGGGGCTCTCACGCGAGGTGCTGCATGTTCGGCGCGGCCAAGCTCACGGGACGGTTCTGGTTTCGCAAGACCTGGTCGGGCAAGCTGATCCTGCTTGTCGAAGAAGAGAAGCCACGCTGGTTCAGCCGCAACGGCCTGACCAAGCTTCACTGGCGCGATGCCCGCCTCCTCGACCTGGCGGAGGCGCCGATGCGCACGCTGATGACGCTGGAGCGCACCTACCGGGCGGAATTCGGGGCGGGACCGGCGCGCGTGCTGCAGGCCGTGGTTCCATCGGGGAAGCGGGGCGCCATCACCACGCCGATCGGGAACGCCGCCAACACCTGAATGTCGCCCGGGAAGGGCGCGGGCCGAGCTGGGAACAAAGCTCGGCCCGCCTGCCGTTCGGCTTCTAGGCCCCCAAGCCGGAGCGACGCCACACCAGACCACGGCGAGGTTAACACATCCTGAATCGGCCGCGGGCAGCCGTGCGCGCGCCGCCGGGTCGGACGTCGGGACACAGTGTAACGCACTTTATCCATCCGCATTGACCAATTGATCTATGTTGGTATTTGGCAGCGGATATGGTAGATAACGACGATAATCAGTTATATTCTGGCAGATAAGGACTTGACTGGCGAGAGGAGACGTCACGTTCATGGCGGACTCCCGTGTGAGAGGCGCCAATGGAAGACAACATTTCGGTCCCGCATCAGGACCAGATCGATTTCGTCGAGCTGACCGCCGATATCGTTTCCGCTTATGTGGCCAACAACTCCGTTCCCGTGCCTGATCTGCCGACGCTTCTGTCCGGCGTCCATGCTGCGCTGACCGGCCTCGGCCAGTCTACGACGCCCGCCGAGCCGGACTTCAAGAAGGCGACGCCTGCGCAGATCAAGAAATCAGTCACGCCGGACGCACTCATCAGCTTCATCGACGGCAAGCCGTACAAGACGCTGAAGCGGCATCTCACCGGGAACGGCATGACCATCGAGCAGTACCGGCAGCGCTACGGCCTCCCGCCCGACTATCCGACCACGGCCTCCAACTACTCGGCGATGCGGGCCGAGTTCGCCCGCAACGCCGGCCTGGGTCACAAGCGCCGGAGCCCGGCCGCGAAGCGCGCCGACGCATCCGAATCCGTGGCGGCCCCGGAGGCCGATGGCCGCGACGCCGCGCCGGCGAAGGCGGGCAGGGGCCGCAGGACCAAGAAGACCGAAGCGGCCGAGTGAAGATTCCGGCCCGGCGCTGACGGGGGAGGTCGGGCCGGTGTCGCGGCCGTGTCGCCGGACAGTGCTTCCCCTCGGCGGGGCGATGGGATTGCCTTTTGTGGCTGTCCTGGCCGGGGTTGTCGTGCGTGTTGTGATCGCGGTCCTCCTGCGGAGACCGGCTGCGCGCCTCGCGCGGCGGGCTGTTTCGGGTCTCGGATCCGCCGCCCGCCGGCACGTCAGGGCCCTCCCTGGGCCCGGTTTTCCGGATCTCGAGGGTCGTGGGTCTGGTCGCCAGCCATCGATAGCGCTTGCGGTTGGCGCTCACGCGCCCCGGCGGATCCCTGGCGAACCGCGGGTGCCGGGCGGTGTTCCCGGCACGCGGAACGACCCAGGCGGCCCGACCGTTGGCCCGTCATCATCGTCAGGAGCCACGCTTGAACCGGTCGATCCCCACCCTTCTCCTCGCTGCGCTCACTCTGGCCGGCGCGCCCGCGCTGGCGCAGGCACAGGCACGGGACGAGTCCGCGCCCGGCACGGCGCCGAAGGCCGAGACGGCGGGCAAGCCGGCCGCCGACACGCAGGAGCCGGGGAAGACCGCGACCGACGCCGTGACCAACCCCGCCGCCGTGCCGCCCACGGAGGGCGCGGTCGGCACCGGCAAGTCGCCGACCGCCGATACGCCGCCGAAGTCCGACCGGTAGGGTCCCTACGACAGACCCCAGCATGTCCGGGTGGGCCCGCAGGGTCCGCGGGCGAACCAAAGCGGCCGTCGCGAGTCTCCTCAGCGCGGCCGAGCCGTGGCTATGTCAGGCGAGTTGAGCGGGACCATGCGTCAAGACCGGGTCGCCCCGAGCCCCCGCGAACCCGCCTCCCGCTCGCCAGACGCCTTGCCCCGCGAAGCCGCGTCCGGCCCCTGGCCGAGGCTCCTTCGCCGTCACATATCCGGGATCGCTGCGCCCGATCCGCGGCTCTGGGGGCTGAGCCTCGCGATCATCGCAGTCGACGCCGTCTGGCTGCGCGTCGCCCATGTCTCGGTCGAGCCCGCCGGTTTCGCCCTCGCAGCCGCCCTCGTGCTCGTGCTCCTCGCCGCCGCCGCCTGCCTCAGCACGGTGAAGTCCGATCCGCCCCTGCGCGGCATGGCTCTGGCGACCGCGTTCCTGATCGTCTTCACGGTCCCGGTGGCGGTGCTGCACTTCCTCGCCGCGGGGCTCGGGCTGCCGTTCGTGGACGGCGCCCTCGTCCGCCTCGAGGCCGCTCTCGGCTTCGACTGGACGGCCTATGTGGCCTTCCTGGCGGAGCATCCCACACTGTCCTGGTGGCTGGCCCTGGCCTACCATTCCAGCGGCCCCCAGGTCGGTCTCGTGGTGATCGCCCTGAGCGCGACCCGGCGCCTCGGCCGGCTGTGGAGCTTCGTCCGCCTGTTCTCCGCGACGCTCCTATGTGTGATCGTCCTCGCCGCGCTGCTGCCGGCCCTCGGGCCCTACGCGACCTACGCGCCCCGCCGGATTCCCTCCGAGCCCCTGGAGACGGTCGGCGCGCTCTGGCACCTGGAGCCGGTGGCGCGGCTGCGCGCGGGCACGCTGGACACGCTGGCGCTCGGCGACCTCCGCGGGCTCGCCACCTTCCCGTCGTTCCACGTCTGCCTCGCGATCCTGACCGCCTGGGCGCTCGCACCCCTTCCGGTTCTCGGGCCCCTGGCGCTCCTCCTCAACGCCGCCGTGATCGTCGCCACCATCGGCGCGGGCGGCCATTACCTGCCGGACGTGCTGGCGGGGGCGCTGCTGGCGGGTGCGGCCCTGGCCGTCCGGGCGCGGGGCCGCATCCGCGCGCCGTTCGGCGATCCGGTCTGTGCGGCCCCGGCGCCCGCGACGATCGGTCCGGCGGACGCCTGAAGGCACCGCGGCGGACTCGGGAACTGTGCCGCGAACGGCGTCGCGAACCGCGCCGCGTCCGGGTGATTACCCAGACAGCGGAGGTGCGCGCGACGATGGCCCAGAGCCGATGGACGACCCGCGACATACCCAGTCAGGCCGGACGGCTCGCACTCGTCACCGGCGCGACGAGCGGGCTCGGCTACGAGGCCGCGTTCGCCCTGGCCAGGGCCGGAGCCGAGGTCGTCCTCGCCGCCCGGGACGAGGCCAAGGCCGAGCGCGCCAGGGTCTCGATCCGGCGCCAGTGCCCGGACGCGCGGATCGCGATCCAGGCGCTGGACACCGCCCGCCTCGCCAGCGTGCGGGCCTTCGGCGACCGGTGGCGCTCCGAGGAACGGCCGATCGACATCCTCCTGCTCAATGCCGGCATCGCCGCCGTGCCGCGCCGGGAGGAGACGGAGGACGGCTTCGAGCGCCAGCTCGGCACCAACTACCTGGGCCATTTCGCCCTGGCGGGCCTGCTCCTGCCCTTCGTCCGGCGCGAGGCCGCGTCCCGGGTCGTCCCGGTGGCCAGCCTCGCGCACCGTTCCGGCCGGATCCACTTCGACGACTTGCAGCTCCAGCGCTCCTACGGTCCGCAGCGCGCCTATCGGCAGTCGAAGCTCGCCATGCTGATGTTCGGCCTTGAGCTCGACCGGCGCATGAAGGCCGCCGGCGTGCCGATCCGCGCGATCCCGGCCCATCCCGGTGCGGCCCGCACCGACGTGTTCCGGCGCGGCGACCGGGCCGGCCCGGTCCAGCGGCTCGCGGGCCACCTGATCTTCTCGGTGATCGGCCAGTCCGCCGCGCAGGGGGCGCTGCCGCTGCTCTACGCCGCCACGGCCCCGGAGGCGGAGGGCGGCGCCTATTACGGCCCGGACGGGATCTGGGAACTCCAGGGCCACCCGGCGCGCTCCGACATCGCCGCGCATGCCCGGGACAGGGCCGTCGCGCAGCGGCTCTGGTCCGTGTCGGAGGACCTGACCGGAATCGCCTGCACCGTCTGATCAGACCTCCGGGCCGCCATCCGGGCCGCGGCCCGGCTTGCTCGTCCGCATCCTCCTCCATAGATCCCCGCGATGACGGCACTTTCTTTCGACAACAGCTACGCCCGCCTGCCGGAGCGCTTCTTCGCCCGCCATGTGCCGACCCCGGTGGCGGCGCCCCGCCTGATCCGGCTGAACCGCGCCCTCGCGGAGGAGCTCGGCCTCGATCCGGACTGGCTCGCGGGGCCGGAGGGCGTGGCGGCGCTGGGCGGGAACGGCGTCCCCGAGGGGGCCGAGCCCCTCGCCGCCGCCTATACCGGGCACCAGTTCGGCCAGTTCGTGCCGCAGCTCGGCGACGGCCGCGCACTCCTCCTCGGCGAGGTCGTCGACCGGAACGGGCGCCGCCGCGACATCCAGCTGAAGGGCTCGGGGCCGACGCCGTTCTCCCGGCGCGGCGACGGCCGCGCGGCGCTCGGGCCGGTGCTGCGCGAGTACCTCGTCAGCGAGGCGATGGCGGCGCTCGGCATCCCGACCACCCGGGCGCTCGCCGCCGTGGCGACGGGCGAGCCCGTGGTGCGCGAGACGCTGCTGCCCGGTGCGGTGCTGACCCGCGTCGCCGCCAGCCACATCCGGGTCGGCACCTTCCAGTTCTTCGCGGCCCGGGGTGACGTCGAGGGTCTGCGGGCGCTCGCCGATCACGTGGCGGCCCGGCACTATCCGGAGGCCGCGCGGGCCCCGAACCCCTACCGGGCGCTGCTGGAGGCGGTGGTGGCCGCGCAGGCCGAGCTAGTGGCGCGCTGGCTGCTCGTCGGCTTCGTCCACGGGGTGATGAACACCGACAACATGTCGGTGGCCGGCGAGACGATCGATTACGGGCCCTGCGCCTTCCTCGACGCCTACGATCCCCGAACGGTCTACAGCTCCATCGACCGCAACGGCCGCTACGCCTACGGGGAGCAGCCACGCATCGCGCTCTGGAACCTGACCCGCCTGGCGGAGACCCTGCTGCCGCTGCTCGCGTCCGACGAGACCGCTGCGGTCGCCGAGGCCGAAGCGGCGCTCGCCGGCTACGCGCCGCGCTTCGAGGCCGCCTATCACGGCGGCCTCGCCCGCAAGATCGGCCTGTCCGAGCCGCGTGATGGCGACGCCGCCCTGGCGGGCGACCTCCTGAAGCGGATGGCCGAGAACCAGGCCGACTTCACGCTGGCGTTCCGCAAGCTATGCGCCGCCGCGGAGCGGTCGGAGGCGGACGGAGCGGTGCGCGACCTGTTCGTCGATCCCACCGCGTACGACGACTGGGCCGGGCGCTGGCGCGCGCGGCTGTCGCAAGCCGACCCGGCCGCGACGGCGGCCGCGATGCGGGCGGTCAACCCCGCCTTCATCCCGCGCAATCACCGCGTCGAGGCGATGATCGAGGCGGCCGTCGAGCGCGGCGACTTCGGGCCGTTCGAGGAAATGCTGGCCGTGCTGTCGAGTCCCTACGCGGATCAGCCCGGTCACGCCCGCTACGCAGAGGCGCCCGCGGGCGGCGGTGTCGGCTACCGGACGTTCTGCGGCACCTGATGCCCGCCCGGCGCCTCGACCGCCGCCGGGTGCCCTCAGGGTTGGGGCCAGGTGTAGATCTCGTGCACGGTGCCGGCGGACCGGAACCAATGGACCCTGGTCGCCGGGTTGAATCCGTGGTCGCGGTAGGAGCTGGCGATTCCCGACACGAGGGCCGCCGCCTCGGCGAAATCCGGGATGTCGTAGGCCAAGAGCTGCGGCGCCGTTCCGTCCGCTCCGGCGAGATCGCGTACGAGGATCGAATATGACATATCCGTCACGTCCAACGAGATGAATACTGATGTTACATCATATGTCATTTCAATCGCTGTCGTTCATCTCTGATGAATATCAAGGTTAATCGATTTTAATCGAATTTCGACGATTTGTTTGAATGTCTGGTAGGCCGGGCCGCCGTCGACAGATCGCGCTCGGACCACGGCCCCCGTCCTTTCCGGCGCCGGCCCGAGGTCAGGCGGGTCGCGGGGCGCTTCGGCCGAGAGACGCCATCCCCCGATGCCGGATGCCTGTTCGGTCACGGCTCCGGAGCGGCCAACACGGCGACCATGCTATCGATCCGTGCGGCCGCGGCCTGCGCGCGCACAGGAGATCCCGGGACGATGGTGAAGCGGATCCTCGCGGGCCTCGTCGCGCTGTGGCTCGCCGTGCCCTGCGCCTGGGCAGGCGGCGTCGTGGTCGCCTCCAAGATCGACACGGAGGGCGGCGTCCTCGGGTCCATCATCCTCCAGGCTTTGCGGGCGAACGGCATTCCGACGGTCGACAGGATCCAGCTCGGCGCCACCGCGATCGTGCGCCAGGCGCTGATCGAGGGCCAGATCGACATCTACCCGGAATACACCGGCAACGCGGCCTTCTTCTTCGGCCAGCAGGCCCTGCCGGTCTGGAGGGATCCGGCGGCGGCCTACGAGACCGCCAGAACCCTGGACCGGAAGGCCAACGATCTCGTCTGGCTGGCGCCGGCCTCGGCCAACAACACCTGGGCAATCGCGGTGCGCGCCGACATCGCCGCGGCCAACGGCCTGAAGACCATGACCGATCTCGGCCGCTACGTGGCCGGTGGCGGGCCGATCAAGCTCGCGGCATCCTCGGAATTCGTGGCCGCGCCGGCCGCCCTGCCGGCCTTCGGCAGGACCTACGGCTTCGCGCTCAGGCCGGATCAGCTCGTCATCCTGGCGGGCGGGGACACCGCCGCCACGATTGCGGCGGCGGCGCGCGGCACCTCCGGGACCAGCGCCGCCATGGTGTTCGGGACCGACGGCAGCCTCTCGGCCGCCAAGCTCGTGGTGATGGACGACGATCGGAGCGTCCAGCCGGTCTACCAGCCCGCCCCGGTGGTCCGGGGGACGATCCTCAGGGCGCATCCGGAGATCGCGACCATTCTCGACCCGATCTTCCGCAGGCTCGATCTGGCGACGCTGCGGGACCTCAACGGCCGCGTGCAGCTCGCCGGCGAGCCGGCCTCCTCCGTCGCGGCGGATTTCCTCAGGCGCAACGGCTTCGTGCCCTAGGTGTGGACGGGGACGGCGCGCTCCGCGCGGGCGGCCGTGATCGGAGCGTGGGGATGGACGGAACCTCTGTGACGTGGAAGCGCCCGGATCCGGGCGGACCCCTGCTGGGCCTGTTCCGGCCCGGCCTCGATCCGCTGGGCTCGGTCTTCGCGGTCGTGATCGGCCTGAGCGTCCTGGTTCTGCCCTTCGTGACGGCCCGGCCGAACCGGATCGCGGCGGGGACGTCCCTGATGCCGTGGACCGCCCTACCGTCCGGCCAGGCCCTCGCCTTCGGCATCCTCCTCGCGTTCGCCGCACCGTTGCTCGCCCTGCGGATCGACCCGCGCCTGCGCGCCGCGGCCGGTGGCGTCGCGCTCCTGATGCTTGGCCTCGCGGCCGGCTGGGCGGCCGATCACCTGACCGCGCCCGGCGACCGCTACGGCCGGGTCTCGCCGGATGCGGGCTGGTGGCTCGGCTTCGCGTGTGCCGGCCTCGCCCTGGGCGACGGGCTGGCGCGCCAGCGGCCGGGGCCGGTGATCCGGATCGCGCTGCTGGCGGCCGCTTCGCTCCTGGCGGGGCTCGCCCTGCGCTCCGGGTTCTGGGACCAGCTCTCGGTCCTGCGGGAGTACGCGAGCCGCTCCGACACGTTCGGCCGCGAGGTCCGGACCCATGCCGGCCTCGCCCTGTCGTCGGTGGCAGCCGCCGCAGCGTTCGGCATTCCCGCCGCCATCGTGGCGCGGCCGGTCCCGGCGCTGCGCACCGCGCTGCTCGCGGTCCTCAACGTCGTGCAGACCATCCCGTCCATGGCGCTGTTCGGGATGCTGATCGCCCCGCTGGCCTGGATCGGCCGGACGATCCCGGGAGCGGGCGATCTCGGCATCGCGGGGATCGGCCTCGCGCCGGCCTTCCTGGCCCTGTTCGCCTACGCGCTCCTGCCGGTGGCCGCCGCCACCGTGGCCGGCCTCGATGCCGTGCCCGGGCCGGTGAGCGACGCGGCCCGGGGCGTCGGCATGACCGGGCGGCAACGCCTCCTCCAGGTGGAGCTGCCGCTCGCCCGCCCGGCGATCCTCACCGGGATCCGAATCGTGCTCGTGCAGAACATCGGCCTGGCGGTGATCGCGGGTCTCGTCGGCGGCGGCGGGCTCGGCGTTTTCGTCTTCCAGGGCGTCAGCCAGAACGCGGGCGACCTCGTCCTGCTCGGGGCTCTCCCGACGGTCGCCATGGCGGGCGCGGCCGCGATCCTGCTCGACGCCGTCATCGATCTCGCCCGCCCGCGGGGGAGGGGCCGTGATCGAGCTCGCGCAGGTCAGCCGCACCTTCGGCGCCCGCACGGTGGTCGCGGAGGTCAGTCTCCGGGTCGAGGCCGGCGCGATCCTGGCGGTGGTCGGCACCTCGGGATCGGGCAAGACGACCCTGCTGCGGATGATCAACCGCCTCGTCGAGCCCAGCGCCGGCATCGTCCGCGTGGCCGGCCGCGACGTCCGGACCGTCCCGCCGCACGTCCTGCGGCGGGGGATCGGCTACGCCATCCAGGGGCACGGGCTCTTCCCACACCGCACCGTCGCGGAGAATATCGGCACCGTCCCGCGCCTGCTCGGCTGGGACCGCGGGCGGATCGCCGCGCGGGTGGACGAACTGCTGGGCCTGTTCCGCCTTGAGCCGGCGCTCTACCGGGACCGCCTGCCGGGGGCGCTCTCGGGCGGCGAGCAGCAGCGGATCGGCGTCGCCCGCGCGCTGGCGGCCGAACCGCCGATCCTGCTGATGGACGAGCCCTTCGGCGCCCTCGACCCGATCATCCGCGGCCGGGCCCAGGAGGATCTGCTGGCGCTCCAGCGGCGCTTCCGCACCACCATCGTGCTGGTGACCCACGACATGAACGAGGCCCTGCGCCTCGGCGACCGGATCGCCGTCATGGATGCGGGGCGCCTCGTGCAGGAGGCCAGCCCCGCGGCGCTGATCGGCGCGCCCGCGACCCCGTTCGTCGGGGCGCTCCTCGGCGGCGGAGACCGGGCGTTCCAGCTCATGGGCCTGCGCGCGGTGGACGCTCTCGTCGAGCCCGGCGCGGCACCGGGTGCGCCGATCCCGGCCGGGACCTCGGTGCGCGCGGCGCTGGCCGAGAGCCTCTGGTCGCGGCGCGATGCCCTTCCGGTCAGTCGGGACGGCGTGGTCCTGGGCCGGGTCACCCGCGCGGCCCTCGAAGCGCAGGGTGCCGGGCCGTGAGGTGGGGGCCGGTCCTCCTGAAGCTCGCGCTCCTCGTCCTGCTCGGCGCCTTCCTGATCGCGCCGGAGGCCTTCGCGGGTCTGTTCCGGCCCTTCGCCCCCGGCGACACCCCGCCGATCTACGTGCAGACGCCGCTCCTGACGCTGGCGATCAACCATCTCCTGCTGGTCGCGGCCGCCACCGCGGCGGCCAGCCTCCTCGGCGTGGGCTTCGCCGTCGTGGCGACCCGCCCCGCCGGGCGCGACGTCCTGCCCTTCGCCCGGGCGGTGGCCAATCTCGGCCAGACCTTCCCGCCGGTGGCGGTCCTGGCTCTGGCGGTGCCGGTCGTAGGGTTCGGCACCGTCCCGACCCTGATCGCGCTCATCCTGTATGGGCTGCTGCCCGTCTTCGAGACGGCGCTGACCGGCCTCGGCGGCCTCGATCCGGCGCTGATGGAGGCAGCCCGCGGCACCGGCATGACTGATCGCCAGCGGCTCGTCGCGGTGGAGTTGCCCCTCGCCCTTCCGATGATCCTCTCCGGGATCCGGGTTTCGGCCGTCTTCGGCCTCGCGACCGCCACCCTGGGCTCGACCGTGGCGGCCAGCACGCTGGGCGAGGCCATCGTCTCCGGCCTGCTCACCGGAAACACAGCCTACGTCCTGCAGGGCGGCCTGACCGTTGCGGCAATGGCGATCCTGATCGATGCGGGCTTTCAGAACCTGCAGCTCAGGGCCGCGCGACGGGCTGGATTTCCTTCCTAGAATCGGCTAGCTGTCGGGCAGGATCGTACGCGCGGTCCTGGGGCGTGGAATCCCCTGTCTGATGGTTGGGGCCGACCAGAACGGCACCGCATCCTTGACCATACGGTCGGGGAGCCTGCGGCGTATGTCCAGGCGTCCCGGCGCTAAAGGTCGCAGGGACCGTTCAGACACGGTTTTCCAACTCCCCGACTCGGGATGGTCGAAGGCTTGTTTGCGGGGGCGTACCGCAGACCAGCGCCAGCCGGGGGAATGGGCCGTGGGTTCCAGCGATCCCGAACTGCGGATGCGCCAGCTCGCCGAGCTGCGTGCGGCCTATGACGCCAGTTCCGGCCTGCCGGACGATCACACCGGCCGGGGTGCCGCCTGGCACTCGAAGGCCCTGCTGGAGCACATCCTCCTCGTCCTGGGCGGATTGCGAAACGACGCGGGCGGGTCGGGCACCCCGGGCAAGGCGGGGCCGGAGGCTTGAGCAGACTTGCATCGGCAAGCCAACGCGTCATCCGCTGAGATCCTGGATCGGTCGCAGTTGCTCGTCGCGGAACCGGTGCCCCTCGCGAAACCTGCTCCGGCATATCGTGGCCGGACGTGGCTCGGCGAGACGAGCGGTCCACCTCGGCGTAATGAGCCCTGGCCATGACACCTGTCGATCGAGCCCGGCTTGAGAAATGTCTCGCTCTGGCCGAACACGGCGCCACGGCGGGCGAGCGTGAGGCCGGCCTCGCCGCCGCCGCCCGCATCGCCGCCGGCGCCGGCCTGACGCTCGCCGCGGCGGCCCGCGCAATCCGGCCGCCGCGGGTCGCGTCCTCGGCGTCCCGGCCGGCCCCGCGGCGGACCTACGCCTGGGCCGAGCCCAAGCCGGAGATCGAGCCCGTCACGGTCGAGGAACTCCAGCGCCAGAAGGCGCAGACCGAGGCGTGGCGCAAGCGGGCGGCGGCGGCTGACGCGCGTCGGCGCAGGCGTGAGCGCGCGGAGCAGGACGCCTACGCGGCCGAGCAGCGGGCCAAGCAGGCCGAGCGTGATCGGGACTGGGCACGGGCCCGCGCCGGCCTTGTCGTCGGGGCCACCGACGACGTCTGAGGAGGTTTCGCAAAAGGGGCCGCCAACCTCGCGACGAAAGCCGGCACCCGACCAGGAATCCACGCGGATGGCGGGTCGGCTGGTCCAAGCTCCAGGATAGGATCCGCAGGACGGTGTTCGGACGGATCCCATCCAAACCCCGCATCCTGAGGTGGCTGACCGTGCATCGTGCGGCTGCCGATGAAGATCCGCTCAGGATGCCCGGCGCTTCCGGCGGTGTGTCGCGCCGTGCGGGTGCTGTCCGCGGTGCGGCGTGTGAAGCCGAGGCGACGGCGCGGGCGGTGCTGGCATGGCGGCGGGCGGTGTTGGCGTGGCGGCGGGCGGTGCCGGCGCGACGCCGTCATGGGCGGCGATGACCCGGCGCGCCTCCTCAATGCTCATGTCGCACGCGCTGGTCATGCCCTGCAGGGCACCCAGGGCGCGATTGTATTCGGGCAGGTTGGCGCAGCCAGGAATGCCCCATGCCCAGGCCGCAGACGGAGCATGTCCGAGTGTCGCCAGCACGATCACGGCGAGAGCCTTCCGTGGCACGGCCTGTCCTCCCCTGAGCCGGGGCCCGGTTCCACGGGCCGCACGCAGGGATAATGCCGTTGTCCCCGCGAAGGCTTCGCGCGGACCGAGGACCTGTCGCCGCTCCCGCGCCGCCGGAGGCGAACGGGGACGCAGCGGCACGGAGCCGCCGGATCCGCTTCCCGGAGCCGGATGGAGACCCAAGCCTGTCGGGTCCTGCACCGCGCGCGGCACCGTGCCGTCAGGCGGCTTCGAGCAGGAAGTTGGCGCGCCGGAACAACAGCTCGCGCCGATAGAAGTAGATGCCGCCCTCGCGCATGGCCTCATGCGCCCGGTCGATGTCGAAGCCGAAAGGCCGGTCCCGCGACGTGTCGATGCAGCTCACATAGGTCCACCGGACGCCGTCGATCATCGACGGGATCGGCTGGTCCTGACGGACAGCGCAGAACTGCTGTTCGTCCGAAGCCTTGGCGAAGATGTAGAACGTCTTCCGCGCGCACATCCGAACCTCCAGAACAATCCGGGGTGTATCCGCAACGCAACGGTCAAGCTATAATACGATTCGGGCCGAATGGTCAAGCTTCTGCCATGTTTCCGCCACGGATGTGGCAAACCGAGCGCCCGGATGGCCCGCGGCCCGGCGGGGGCGGCGGGTCACTCCGCGGCCTCCTGGAGCGGCTTGCCCTTGTCGACGACGTAGACCGACAGGATCTTCAGGGTCCTGTCGCCGGCGACCGTGTAACCGGCATGGGGCACCCCGCGCCGGTTGATGCCGTGCTCGCCCGCCGGGCGCTCCTTGGCTTGCTGGCCCGGGACCTGGGCCAGCGCGCCCTCGAGCACGTAGTAGGCCTCCTCCCCGTTGTGGAAATGCCGCCGCGATGTGGCGCCCGGCGGGATCTCGACGAGCTGCATGACGATCTCCCGGGTTTCGTCGCCGGAGACCGGCGCGCGGCCGAGTTCGGTCCGCTTGACCTCCTGGGCCGTGGCCGCGCCGGCGAGGAGGAGGGTGCCGGCGGTCCAGAGGCAGGTGCAGAGACAGATGGAAAGGCGGGCGTGGGCGATCGTGGGGCGGCGGTCCATGGCATCCTCCATTTCGGGCAGCATGGCACGGTCCCGCCGGGTCGAGAACGACCGGATCTGCGCCCGCGGTTACAGGTCCCGGAGAAGGCTCGCGGGCCGCCCTTCGCGCCCGCCGGCCTGCCGCTACAGGCAGCCGACACGCCTCAAGGCTCCGATCAGCTTCCGGCCGACGCGGTATCCGTTCAGCGACTCGGCGCCGAGGATGCGGACCGTCTCGACGCCGTCGGTCCGATCGTAGAGGAACAGGTGGAAGTTCTGTTCGGTCCGGTCTGGAGCGGCCGCGCTGACCTGCCCGCAATACGCGACCCCCTGGCCGGCCTCGGCCGGGATCGGCCGCACCTTCCGGAAGCGGACGAGCCACGCCTCCGGGAAGGCGGCGGCGACCTTGGCGCGCATCTCCGATTCCACCGAGGCCTCGAAGCCCGGAAGGTCCGGGCCGATCAGCCCGAGGGCATCCTGTCCGCGGCCGGCGGCCGGGACGAGCAGGGCCGCCGTCGGTCCCGCGAGCGCCGCGAGGATCAGCCTCTTCACGACGTCGAACCCGCCGCCGGAAGGGAGCGCCCGTCGATCCCCGCGGACACCGGGACGGCTTCACTCTCGACGGGTCGTTGGCTCATCCAGTCCTGAGCAGGATTCGAGCGACGGATGACGTACATTGGACCACGAAGACGGGTTCGGCAAAGCCGAAACGTCTGTCGGGCAATGCGTCGGGCCGCCGCTGTAAACCGCAGGCGTCCGGCCTCGCCCGGCGAACGGAGTCTCATCGCCGCGGAGCGTGGTAATCGTGCACTGGGGCTGCAGTACCGGCTTATGATAGCACAAGATATACGGATCGGGGACGACGGCCCTTCAGGCGGCACGATGATCGACAGCAGTTTACATCTGAGACAGGCTCTGTTCGCTGCCGGCGTTGTCGGCATGTGGTACTGGCAGATCGCCGACAACGGTGTCGTGCTGGATCACGGTTCGGCGGAGCTATTGACCGGCAATGCCGATCTTGCCGGTCAAGTCTTGGATCTGGATACCTCGTTCGCCTGCCTGCACCCGGACGACCGGGAGCGGGTCCTGGCGCAGGTCGATGAGCATGAGCGGCGCGGCGGAACGAACGTGATGGCGTATCGGGTCCGCTCGCCGGAGGGGCGCGTCCGGACGCTGCTGGACCGCGGGCAGGTTGTCGAAGGCCCCAACGGCGCGCGCACCGGCTACGGCGTCCTCCTCGACATCACGGACCGGCTGCCCCCGGGCACCAGCGCACTCGCGGATGTCGCGGATCGCTGCCTCGGGTTGCGGGACGTCCTGCTGCGGCACGGCACGCCGAAAATGCAGCTGCTGCTCGATCTGCTGTTGCTCGAGATCGGCATTGAACTTGCCGGCCCGGGTGCGGACGCGAACGCCGCGCGCTTGCAGTAGCGGGCCTTCGCGTGCGCGCCTCACCGCCCATGAGGCGGCAGGGGCGCGGTTCCGAACCGCGCCGATGAGATCGGCGACTCCAAGGTGCGGCGGTCGACGGCGACGACGCCCTGAGCCACGACCAGGATCGGCTCCTGACGCTCGACGATCACCTGCGGCGCGCAGGCGGCGTCGAAGGCCACGAGGTCGGCCCGCAGGCCGGGCGCCAGAATGCCCGGGCCGAGCCCCAGGACTTCCGCCGGCACGGCGGTGATCGGGTCGAGGAGCGCCGTCAGGTCCGCGTCGCTCCGGAGATCGAACCGGTAGGCGGCGAGCTGGGCCCGCGCGACCATGCTGGTGACCGAGGACGGGTTCCAGCAATCGCGGACGTTGTCGGTGCCGAAGCAGACCGCCACGCCGAGGTCCCGAAGACGCGGGATCGGTGGGCAGCGGCGCCCGCCCGGCACGCTGCTGAGGATCGCGACGCCCGCCCGGTTCAGGGCCTCGGCGGTCCGGCCGAGCCGCCGGTCGTCGGCGTCCGCGAGGGCGAAGGCGTGGCTGACGGTGACCCGCCCGCCGAGCCCGGCGGCGCGCGTGCGGGCCACGATCGCGTCGATCTCGTCGAGGCCGGCCTCCCCCGCGTCGTGCAGGTGGATGTCGATCCCGCGCCCGTGGCGCTCGGCCAGGGCGAAGACGGTGTCGAGCGGCCCGTCGCGATCCCCGTCGATGCCCACCGGATCGAGGCCGCCGACGAGGTCGGCCCCCATCCGCAGGGCTTCGTCGAGGTACGCCGCCACCGGCGGGCAGCGGAGGATTCCGCTCTGCGGGAAGGCGACGATCTGGATCTGCATCCGGTCCGACCAGCGCGCGCGCAGCGCGAGGATCTGCGCGAGATGATCGAGCCCGGTCACGTCGTCGATGTCGACATGGGTCCGCAGGCTCGTGGTTCCGCCGCGGATCATGCGGTCGAGGAGCGCCTCGGCACCCTGGCGGGCGAGGGGTGTGCGCGCGGCCCGGCGGAAGGCCTTCTCGTCCTCGATGATCGCCCGGACGGATCCCTGCGCCCGGTGCGGCCGCCAGTCCAGGCCGAGCATGCACTTGTCGAGGTGGATATGCCCATCCGACAGGCCCGGCAGCACCAGGGCCCCGGCGAGGTCGATGGTGCAGCCCGCGGGCGGCGCGGGCGCGTCGGCGTCGCGCAGTGCCGCCACGCGCCCGGCCGCGACGTCGATGGCGATGGTGCCGCCGTCGGCGGTGGTGGCGTTGGCCAGGCACAGGTCGCACGGAGCGTCTGGCATCGAATCGGATCCCGGCATCACGCTGATCCTCCCCTCGCGGGCGCCGCGGCTGTCAGAACGGGAAGGCATGGTTGATCAGCACGACCGCCTTGCGGATCTGATCCGTGTCCGCGATCTGCCGGACGATGAAGTGGGCCACGTCGGCCCGCGCGATCAGCCCGTTGCGCCACGCGGACGGCACGTCGAGCACGCGGTAGCGGCCGGTCGCTCCCCCTCCGGTCAGCACGCCGGGCCGGACGAGCGTCCAGTCCAGGCTGCTCCGGCGGATGCGCATCTCCTGAGCGTCCTTGTCGTCGTAGGCGCGGCCGAACACCAGCCGGAACGGCAGGCGCTGCAGCAGCCCGATGGCGTCGCGGCTGTCGCCCGCGCCGAAGCCCGTGACCGCGATCAGGCGCCGGACCCCGGCCTTCTCCATGGCGGGAACGAGGAGGTTCGTCGCGTCGGAGAACAGGCGGACCGGGGCGAGCAGGTCGCGGCCGGGAACGCCCAGGGCCTGGACCACGACATCCACGCCGTCGAGGGCGGCCGCGATGTCGGGCGCGTTCAAGGCATCACCGGGAAACCGCTCCACGCTCGGCGCGGACACGGAGATCGCGTTCGCCGAGCGGGCGAAGGCGCGCACGCGATGGCCCGCGGCCGAGGCTGCCTTGACCGTCTCCAGGCCGATGCCCTGGCTGGCTCCGATGACGAGGATATGGGCCATGAGGTGATCCTTTCTCGGTACCGGCAGCAGAGCGCAGGATGCGGGCCGGCGCCATGTGGCCGCTTGCCCTGGTGGCCGCTTGCCCTGGTGGCCGCCCGGAGTCATCGACACGGGCGCGGTGCCGGTGAGCAAGGTCATGGCCCGAATGGAGGCCGACGCGACCAACGCCGCATGGTGGCGGATCACCGTTCCGTGCCAACGTCCTCTGGAGACCCGGTCGCCGGGCGAGTGGTGGGCGCCCCCGGACGAGGTGTTCCACCGCGACTGGAGCGGCCGTCTCCGTACCGAAACACAGCCCGCTGGGAGCGAGACATGGCAGATCTATCCGGGAAGACGGTCCTGATCACGGCGGCCGCGCAGGGCATCGGGCGCGCGAGCGCCCTCGCCTTCGCGCGCGCCGGAGCCCAGGTCCACGCCACCGACATCAACGCGGCGGCGCTCGGCGAGCTGCGGGCCGACGGCGTCAGGACCGCGATCCTCGATGTGCGCGATGCCGGCGCGGTCGCCGCCCTGGTCGAGGGGATCGGACCGGTGGACGTGCTGTTCAACTGCGCCGGCGTGGTCCACGGCGGGACCATCCTGGAGATGCCCGACGCCGATCTCGACTTCGCCCTCGACCTCAACGTCAAGGCGATGATCCGCACGATCCGCGCCGTGCTGCCCGGCATGATCGAGCGGCGGGACGGCGCCATCATCAACATGGCCTCGGTGGCATCCTCGGTGAAGGGCGTGCCGAACCGCTTCGCCTACGGCCTCACCAAGGCGGCGGTGATCGGGCTGACCAAGGCGGTGGCGGCCGATTACGTCGCCGACAACGTCCGCTGCAACGCGATCTGTCCGGGCACCGTGGAGAGCCCGTCGCTGCAGGAGCGCATCCGGGCGCAGGGCGATTACGAGCAGACCCGCGCGGCCTTCATCGCCCGGCAGCCGATCGGGCGGCTGGGCACGCCGGAGGAGATTGCCGACCTCGCCGTCTACCTGGCCGGGGCGACCTACACGACCGGTCAGGCCGTCGCCATCGACGGCGGCTGGACGATCTGAGCCAGGGCCGTCCGTCCGGCAGAGGTCCGGCACCACTCCGGTGATCTTCGCGGTGCTCGGAACGCCGGCGTCCGAGGCCGGAAGCCGGCGCGCGGGGCGACCAGTCTCCACCCGGGCGGGCCTCAGAAGCGTGCCACGAGGCCGACGCCGCCGATCATCAGGGCGCCACCGAGGACGCGCCACAGGCCTGCCGGGTGTTCCTTGAAGCCCACCAGGCCGAAATGGTCGAGGAGGATCGAGGTGACGACGCCGGCGGTGACGATCAGCCCGAGGAACGTGGCCGCTCCGATCGCCTTCGAGATGTAGAGCTGCGCCGCCGTGATGGCGGCACACATCAGGCCGCCCAGCCACGCCCACCAGGGCACCTCTGCGAGGCGGTCCGCGGTCGGCAGGCCGAACTGTCCCGACACGATCATGATCACCGCGAGGGTCGCGATGCTGACGAGGAGGCTCACCACGCCGGCCAGGAGCGGCCGCGCGAGGGACTTGGCGAGGCCCGCGTTCTGTCCGGGTTCGACCGCGCTCGCGAGGCCCGCCAGCAGAGCGACGCCGTAGAGGAAGATCATGGTCGCATCCCGATGGGTGGGTATGGAATCGGCGGCGTGACCGGTCAGAACACCGCCACGAGGGCGACGCCCGCGATCATCAGGGCACCCCCGACGACCCGCCACCGGCTGGCGGGATGACGCTCGAAGCCGACGAGACCGAAATGGTCGAGGGCGATCGAGCCGATCACGCCCGCCGTGATGACGCAGCCCAGGAAGGGTGCGGCACCGACCTTTTCCGAGACGTAGAGCTGCGCCAGGACGACACCGGCGCCCAGGATGCCGCCGGGCCAGGCCCACCAGGGGACCGGAGTGGCTTCGCCGGCTCTCGCCGCGCCGCGCCACCGGAGGATGGCCATGGCGCCGAAAATGCAGGCCATCGCCAGCGCGAAGCAGAACAGTCCGGCCAGCATCGGCTGCCCGGTGACCTTGGCGAGGGTCGCGTTCTGACCCGGCTCGACGGCGTTGGCGATGCCGGCGAGCAGGGCGAGACCGTAGAGATACCATTTGGACAAGGCGGGGGATCCCGGCGGAGAAGAGGCCGCGCCGGGCCCGGCCCGACGCGGATGGTCTGCTGCCAAACCCACCGTAACGCCGGACGACTGCATCACGTCGAGGGCATGACCCGGGACAGATCGACTCAGGGCGCGGTCCGGCCGGGCGCGGGCGCCGGCTGCCGGGTCATCGGGCGCTGGGGCGTCGGGAAAGTTTCCGCGCCTCGGGGCGTTTGCCTCCGTAACCCGAGTGGATGATGGACGCCCGCAGCCCGACGACGCATCCGACGGGCCACGCCCGTCAGGCGGAACTGACGTTGCGGGGTGTCGCGCTCGGCGCGGCCATCACGGTCGTGTTCATGGCGGCCAACCTCTACATGGGCCTGAAGACCGGGATGACGTTCTCATCGTCGATTCCGGCCGCGATGATCTCCATGGGCGCGTTCCGCCTGATGGGCGGCGCCGGCATCCTCGAGAACAACATCGTGCAGACGCAGGCCTCGGCCGCCGGCACGCTCTGCAACGTCATCCTGGCGCTGCCGGGCCTGATTCTCATCGGACACTGGCACGGCTTCCCGTTCTGGCAGACCACGGCCGTCTGCATGCTCGGCGGCCTGCTCGGCGTCGCCTTCTCGATCCCGCTCCGCCGTGCCCTCGTTTCCGGCAGCGACCTGCCCTACCCGGAGGGCGTCGCCGCCGCCGAGGTGCTCAAGACGGGCCAGGAGGAGGAGGGTGGCCAGGGCCTGCGCGACCTGCTCGGGGCCGCCGCGGTCGCCGGAACGATCGGGCTCGCCACCAGCGGGTTGCGGATCCTGGGCGACGGCATGCACGGCGCCGTCAGCCTCGGCGGTGCGGTCTTCCGCACCGGAACCGGCTTCTCGCTGGCGCTTGTCGGCGTCGGCTACCTCGTGGGCATCGGTGCCTGCCTCGCGCTGCTCACCGGCGTCGTGATCGCCTGGGGGATCGCGGTCCCGCTGCTCACCGCCCTCGCGCCCGAGGCCGGGACGTCCGCGGAGGCGGTCGCCGAGGCGGTCTGGTCCGGGCAGGTGCGCCTGATGGGCGCCGGCATCATCGCGGTGGGCGGGCTGTGGACGGTCGGATCGCTGGCGCGCCCGATCCTCGGGAGCATCCGCGCGGCCCTCTCGGGAAGCGGCGGCCTCGGCGAGGACCAGCCCCGCGAGGAGCGCGACCTGCCGATCCTCTGGGTCGCCGCCGCGACGCTCGCCCTGTGCGTGCCGCTCGCCGTCCTGTTCGGGTTCTTCGAGAAGCCGGCCGAACTCGGCAACCTGACAATCGTGCTGGCGGTCGCCGCGACCCTTCTCACGGTGCTGTTCGGATTCCTGATGGCGGCGGCCTGCGGCTACCTCGCGGGTCTCCTCGGCTCCTCGTCGAGCCCGATCTCGGGGATCGGGATCCTGACCACGATGGCGACCGCGCTGCTCCTGCCGTTCATCCTCGGGCATTCCGCCGGGCCGGAAGGCGACCGGTTCGTCACCGGCATGGCGCTGCTGCTGACCGCCGTCATCATCACCACGTCGTCGATCGCCAACGACAACCTGCAGGATTTGAAGACCGGTCAGGTCCTCGGCGCCACGCCCTGGCACCAGCAGGTCGCGCTCATCATCGGCGTGGCCGTGGGCGCCGTGGTGATCGCCCCGCTCCTGTCGCTGCTCTACGAGGCCTACGGCTTCGTCGGCGCGCCGGCGCGCGACGGGCAGGATCCGGGCAGCGCCATGCCGGCGCCCCAGGCCGCGCTGATGACCCAGATCGCGAACGGCATCACCCACAGCGAGCTGCCCTGGCGCATGGTCCTGATCGGCGCCGGGCTCGGCGTGGTGCTGGTGGCCGCGGAGTCGTGGCTGAAGCGGCGCAAGCTCACCTTCCCAGCGCTGACGGTCGGCATCGGCATGTACCTGCCGCTCTCGGTGGAGATGACGATCGCCATCGGGGGCGTGCTCGGCTGGATCGCCGAGCGCCGGCTGCGTGCCCGGCTCGGCGGCACGGACCACAAGAGCGACGGCGGGACGGCCGACAAAGCGGTCGGGGCCGCCCGCCGCCGTGGCGTGCTCCTCGCCTCCGGTTTCCTCGTCGGGGAGAGCTGCGTCGGCGTGCTGCTCGCCGGGACCGACCTCCTGGCGGGGCACAGCTCGGCGATCGCGATCGTCGGGAAGGATTTCGCGACCTATGCGACGTGGCTCGGCCTCGCGGTCTTCCTGGCGAGCCTCGCCGTCTACCTGCGGCTGGTCTCGACGCCGGCCGCGGCGCCGCGAGAATCCTGACGGATCCGCCGGGTCAGCGGGCGGTTGCCCCTTGTGAGGCCGTCGTCTCCGCGGGCGCAGCGAAGCGATCCGGCGATCCCCGCGCCCATCATCGGCGCGCTGTGCCGGGTCGCCTCGCTGCGCGCGATGACGGGGATGGACGCCGATGAGACCCGAGCACCGGTCACCCCGGCCATCCCCCGAGATGGAGTTGCGCATGGCAGCGGCTGAACCCCGAGGGCGCGTCTTCCCGCTGAGCGCCGGCATCCTGTTCGGGCTCGGGCTCGGCGGCTTCTTCGACGGGATCGTGCTTCACCAGATGCTGCAATGGCACCACATGCTGAGCAGCTGGTACCCGATCGACTCGATGGCGAATCTTGAGCTGAACACGCTCTGGGACGGCATCTTCCACAGCGCGACCTACGTCTTCGTCGTCCTGGGACTGTTCCTCCTCTGGCGCACGGCACACCGGTCGCACCTCTACTGGTCCAACAAGCTCCTGGCCGGGTCGCTCCTGATCGGCTGGGGCCTGTTCAACCTCGTCGAGGGCGTGATCGATCACGAGATCCTCGGCGTGCACCACGTCAACGAGCAGATGCCGCGGACGCAGTGGCTCTACTGGGATGTCGGTTTCCTGATCTGGGGCGGGGCCATGCTGGCCGCGGGCCTGGGCCTCGTGCAGGTCGGCCGCGCGGAGGAGGCGTCGGTGGCGCGGATGCCGGCATGAGCGCCGTCGGCACCGCCCTCCGGCCGGCGCTGCCCTGGCTGGTCCTGGCGGCCGGCCTGATCCTCGCCACCGTGCCCGCCTGGCGCCCACTCGTCTTCGGGTCCGCGCTCACGATCGAGGACCTTCTCAGCCTGCGCTGCCTGCCGCGCTGACGCGCAGGCCCGCTCAGATGTCGTCCGACGCCGCGCCGAGCAGGGTCCGCACGAACCGGCGGGTCCGCGGATCGCCCGGCCGGGCGAACAGGTCTGCGGCCGGTCCCTGCTCGACGATCGTGCCGCCCTCCAGGAACACCACCGTGTCGGCGACGCGTCGCGCGAGCCGCAGGTCGTGCGTCGCCATCAGCATGGTCATGCCCCCGACCGCGAGGCCGGCGAGCACGTCGACCACCTCGGCGGCGAGTTCCGGATCGAGGGCCGAGGTCGGCTCGTCGCACAGAAGCAGGCGCGGGGAGGGGGCGAGCGCGCGGGCGATCGCGACGCGCTGCTGCTGGCCGCCCGACAGGCTGGCGGGCCAGTCCGCGGCCCGGTGGGCGAGGCCGACCCGATCCAGCAGCTCCAGGGCCCGGACCCGCGCCCGGGGCGGCGGCCATTTGGCGACGGTGACGAGCCCCTCCGTGACGTTCTCCAGCACGGTGCGATGGGGGAAAAGCTGGAAGTTCTGGAACACCATGCCGGTCTGGCGGCGGACGGCGAGCACCGCCCGCCGGGCGGGCGGCCTGTCGGACCGGAAGGCGATGCGGATGTCGCCGAGGGTCAGCGTTCCGGCCTGTGGGATCTCGAGGAGGTTCGCGCAGCGCAGGAGCGTCGACTTGCCCGAGCCCGAGGGGCCGATCAGGGCGGTGACGCGTCCCTCCGGGATGCCGAGATCGACGCCGCGCAGGACGGGGACGGCCCCGAAGCGCTTCTCGATGGCCGACAGGGCGATCACGCGCGCGCCTCCAGGTAGCCGCCGTAGCGCCCGAGGCGCTGCTCCAGGAGGGCCTGCAGCCAGGACAGGAGCGTGGACAGGACGAGGTAGATCAGGGCAGCCTCGATGTAGAGGATCAGGGGCTCGTAGGTGACGGCGACGATGCGCTGGGCCGCCTGGAACAGCTCCGGAACCGTGATGGCGGCAGCCAGCGAGGTGTCCTTCACGAGGGCGATGAAGGAGTTGGAGAGCGACGGCACCGCCACCCGTGCCGCCTGCGGCAGGATCGTGCGGCGCATGGCCTGAACCGGGTTCATGCCGACCGCGTAGGCGGCCTCCCACTGGCCCTTCGGGATCGACGCGATGGCGGCGCGGACGATCTCCGACGCGTAGGCGCCGACATTGAGCGTGAAGCCGATCACGGCGGCCGGGAAGGCGTCGATCAGGATGCCGGCGCTCGGCAGGCCGTAGAAGATCACGAAGAGCTGCACGAGGAGCGGGGTGCCCCGGAAGATCCAGACGTAGAGCCGGGCCAGGGCCGCCAGCGGACGGGGTGCGAACAGGCGCACGAGGGCGGTCGCGAGGCCGAGGGCCAACCCCAGCGCGAAGGCGATGAGCGTCAGGGGTACCGTGAAGCGCAGGCCGGCCGCGAGCAGCGGCCCGAGCGACTGGAGCATGAGGTCGAGCCAGTGCGGCACGGGGCGGCGTCTCCTTCCGGGCGATCGAGTCTACGGGCTACACGGGTTCGGCGGCCGGACCGAGTTCCGCCCCGCGCAGGATGGGGCGCAGGCCGCCTCTCCCGTGCAGGCTACGATGTTCACATCGTGCTGGCCGCGACGCGCTCTCCTCCTCCTTGTGGGGAGGCGTTGGAGGTGGGGGTGGTGCCGGATAGGTCGTTCCGGCGCCTCCTGCACCACCCCCACCCCCGGGCTCCTTCCCATGGGGGGAGGGGAACGGCGTTTTCCAATCAGGATGTTGGCGCTGGATTGAGACGTGTGACGACGCGAGCCCGAACGGGCGAGGGCGCGCGTCGCGCTCCGCCATCGGCGGCGGCCCGGACCAGGGTCGCCTCGGGCGACCGGGGCCCCTCGGAACGAGCCGGGCTATTTCGAGACGTCGCTGCCGAAGTATTTCTGGGCGATCGCCGCATAGCTGCCGTCGGCCTTGATCGCCTCCAGCGCCCTGTCGATGGCGGCCTTCAGCGCCGGGTTGTTCTTGCGCAGGATGATCCCTGACGCGTCCGCGTCGGCCTGCTCCGCGGCGATCTTCACGGGGGCATTCGGCTTCTTCTTGTGGAAGTCGAGAAACGACAGGTTGTCGTTGACGGTCGCGTCCGCCCGCCCGGTGATGACCAGCTGGACCGACTGGTCGAAGCCGTCCGTGCCGACGAGTTCGGCCCCGGATTGCTCGGCGAGGCGCGCGAAGTTGCTGGTCAGGCTCTGGGCGGCCTTCTTGCCCTTCAGGTCGGCGAAGGACGTGATGTCGGCCCGGTCGGCCCGGGTGATCAGCACGGCCCGCGCCCGGATGTAGGGCTCGGAGAAGTCGAACTTCGCCTGGCGCTCCTTGGTGATGCCCACTTGGTTGATCACCACGTCGTAGCGCTTGCCGTCGAGTCCGGCGATCAGGCCGTCCCACTTGCCCTCGAGGAATTGCGGGGTGACGCCGAGCTGCTCGGCGACCTTGCGGCCGATCTCCACGTCGAAGCCGACGAGCTGCCCGGAGGCGTCGTGAAACGTGAAGGGCGCGTAGGTGCCCTCGGTGCCGATCCGCAGGGTCCTGGCGGCGCGGATCGCGTCGAGGTCGTCGGCCCGTGCGGGCGCGCCGAGGAGGAGCGCCGCGAGGGCGACCGTCGCGGCGCGGCGGATGGAGAAGAAACGCATTTCAAAAGACTCCGAAACGATAACGCCGTTCTCGTGCGGCCTCCGCGCGCGATCTCGGCTGTCGAGATGCAAAGTGAGAGCGGGCTCGGCAGTATAGAAACGGCGGAGATCTTGTCGACTAGCTTGGGCATTCCGGACCGGGTCGATCCCGTACGCTGGTGATGCCTCAGGGCGGATGAACCGTGCCGGACCGTTCGGCACGGTCACGTCGCGTGGTAAGAGGCCGACGCTGTCCGACGCGGGCACGATTCGTCCAGCGGACGCCGCGATTTCGGTGAAGGAGCGCCCATGACCTCGCCCGCCCAAGCCTACCGGGGCGTCTTCCCGGTCGCCCCCACGGTCTTCGACGCCGCCGGTGCCCTCGACCTCGACGGGCAGCGCCGGGCGATCGATTTCATGATCGACGCCGGCAGCCAGGGCCTGTGCATCCTCGCCAACTTCTCGGAGCAGTTCGTCCTCACCGACGCGGAGCGCGAGACCGTCATGCACGCCGTGCTGGAGCACGTGGCGGGCCGCGTGCCGGTGATCGTCACCACGACCCACTTCGCCACGCAGGTCTGCGCCGAGCGGTCGCGCCGCGCGCAGGAGGCCGGGGCGGCGATGGTGATGGTGATGCCGCCCTATCACGGGGCTACCATCCGGGTGCCCGAACTCGGGATCCACGACTTCTTCCGCGCCGTCTCGGACGCGATCTCCATCCCGATCATGATCCAGGACGCGCCGGTGGCGGGGACGCCGCTCTCGGCGGCGCTCCTCGCCCGCATGGCCCGCGAGATCGCGAACGTCAGCTACTTCAAGATCGAGACCGCCGGGGCGGCGGCCAAGCTGCGCGAGCTGATCGCGCTCGGCGGCGATGCCGTGGTGGGACCGTGGGACGGCGAGGAGGCGATCACCCTGATGGCCGACCTCGACGCCGGCGCCACCGGGGCGATGACCGGCGGCGGCTACCCGGACGGGATCCGGCAGATCACCGACGCCTACGCGGCCGGCCGCCGGGACGCGGCGATGGACGCCTACGCGCGCTGGCTGCCGCTGATCAACTACGAGAACCGGCAATGCGGGCTGCTGGCCTGCAAGGCGCTGATGAAGGAGGGCGGCGTGATCGCCCACGAGACCGCGCGCCTGCCGATCCAGCCCCTGCACCCGGCGACCCGCAAGGGGCTGATCGAACTCGCCCGCCGGAACGACGCCCAGGTGCTGCGCTGGGGGCGGTAGCCGCGTCTCAGCCCCGGTTCCCCAGCACGCCGGACAGGCGTTCCACCGCCTCCCGCGCCAGCGCCGGGCTGATCGCGAAGCAGATCCGCACCAGACCCTCGCCCTCCGGCCCGAAGGCGGTGCCCGGTGCCACCCCGACCTTCGCCTCCCGCAGGAGGCGGAGCGCGAAGTCGAGGCTCGGCTCGTCGCCGCCCATCCGGGCCATGAGGTAGAACGCCCCGTCCGGCGGCGCGACCGTGACGCCGGGCAGGCGTGACAGCCCGTCCACCAGGATCCCGCGGGCCTCGGCGCAGCGGTCGACCATGGTGCGGATGAAGCCGTCGCCCTCCTCGAGGGCCGCGATGCAGGCATGCTGCACGAAGGTCGAGATCGAGGTGGTGCTGTACTGCCCGAGCTTCGCGAAGGTCGGCGCGAGGCCGCGGGGATAGATCACCCAGCCGGCGCGCCAGCCGGTCATCGCCCAGTTCTTCGAGAAGGTGTTGGTGACGATCAGCCGGTCGTCCTCCGTGCAGATCTGCAGGAAGGAGGGGGCGATCCGGTTGCCGTAGGTGAAGTGCGCGTAGACCTCGTCCGACAGGATCCAGAGGCCGCGGTCGCGGGCGAGGTCGCGCAGGGCCGTCATCTCGGCCGGCGGCATCGTCCAGCCGGTGGGGTTCGAGGGCGAGTTCACCATGATCACGCGGGTGCGCGGCGTGATCGCCGCCGCGATGTCGGCCAGCGGGAGCGCGAAGCGCCCGTCCGGCAGGGTCCGGTACGGCACCGTGACGGGCACGCCGCCGGCGATGCGCACCGCCTCGCGCAGGTTCGGCCAGGCGGGGGAGGGGATGATGATCTCGTCGCCCGGCTCGAGGAGCACCTGGGCCGCCTGCATGATGGCGTTCATCCCGCCCGCCGTCACGGCGAACCGGTCGGGCGGGATCTCCACGCCCCAGTGCCGCCCGTGATAGGCGCCGAGCGCCTCGCGCAGGGCCGGGAGGCCGAGGGAGGTGGTGTAGCGCGTGTGTCCGGCGAGCATCGCCCGATGGGCCGCCTCGACGATGAAGGGCGGGGTCGGCAGATCGCCCTCGCCGATCCAGAGCTTCACCACCTCCGGATCATCCCGCCCGCGATCCGCCACGAGGCCGATCTGGCTCGTGCCGATGCCCCGGATCCGCGCCGACAGGGCGGTCGCGAGGTCGACGGGGACGGCGGGAACGACGGTATCGGCCATGGTGTGTGGTTGCTCTCCGTGCGCCGGATCGCGTCGCGTGCGGCGATCGCAGGTCGCGGCGTGCCGATGGCGGGCTGCGTACCCGCAGGATCCCGGCGTCTGGGTGATCGCCCGACCCTGACGCGTTCGCCCGCGCGCGTCCAGCGCCGGTGCGTGTCCGGCCCCGCCGTTCTCAGCAGGTCGGGCCGGACCGGCCGTCACGCCGCGGCGATCGCGTCCCGGTAGATCGTGATGAGGGACTTCCCGACATGCTCGACATGGGCGCGCAGGGCCTCCGCCGCCGCGTCGAACTTCCGCGCCTCGCAGAGATCCAGGATCCGTCCGTGCTCCCGCTCGGCTCGCGCCATGTCGCCGAGGGTCGACAGCTGAAGGCGGGTCGGACGGTCGCAGTCCTGCAGAAGTCCGGAGAGGATGCTCAATGAGCGCGGCCGCTGCGCGTGACGCAGCAGATCGAGGTGGAAGCGCTGGTTCAGCTCGCCCCACCGGGAGGTCTCGTTCGTCTTGAGCGCGTCGCCGTACGTGGTCGCGATGGCGCGGAGCGCGATGAGGTCATCGCGGGTATGACGCGGCGCCGAGAGAAGCAGCAGCTGCGGTTCGAGCTGCGCCCGGAGCTGGAAGATGTCCTCCAGCTCCTCCAGCGACACGCCCGTGACCACCGCGCCGCGATGCGGCATGATCCGCACGAGGTTGCTGGCCTCGAGTTGCAGCAGCGCTTCCCGGACCGGGATCCGGCTGATCCCGAATTCGTCGGCCAGCGCGTCCTGACGGAGCTGCACGCCGGGTGGCAGTTCCCCGTTCAGGATCCTCTGGCGCAGCGACTCCGCCACGGCGGCAGAAACCGTCTTGTGCCGCAGCCGACCTGTTTCCGGTCGGGCGGTGACCGCTATGGACATCGGGGCCTCAACTTCGCCGTATGCATCTATACATAACGTGAAGCTGCGCGGAAGTCTTATTATCCATGTCTGGATACATTTTCTATAACGTCAGGTTGCGATAGGCGGATTCATCGCCGGACAAACCCGGGCAGGTTGCAGGCCGGCACGCATCCCGTCGCCGCCATCGACTGCCTTCTTTGCAAGACGTGTGCGACGCTGAAAAAGTCCCGGCCCGCGCATCCCCGACGGTCCACCGTGCAGCTTCTGCTGGAATCCGCCGCGGCGCCTTGACCTGAATCAGCTTTGACCCCCGGGACGCATCGCCGGCCGCTCCGAAGGCGATTGCGGGCCGGCCCACGGCGCATGGGCGAGCGTCTGGCCGAGATACGCGATGAGGGCCGTCACGCGCGCGGGGCGGGGATCGCCGGGCGGGGTCACCAGGTGCAGCGCGATCGGGGGCGGCGACCAGCCGGGCAGGACCCGCTCCAGCCGGCCGGCCTCCAGATCGTCCCAGATCATGAAGTCGGGTTGCAGCGCCAAGCCGAGGCCCGCCCGGAGCGCGGGCGCCAGGGCCTCGGCGTTGTTCGCCCGAAGCTGGCCCGCGGGCTGGACCACGACCTCGGTTCCGGCCTCGTCGATGAAGCGCCAGCGGTCCGGGGTCGGCAGGTAGGCGTAGCCGAGGCAGGTATGGCGGGCGAGGTCGTCCGGATGCTTCGGGCGGCCGGCTCGGTCGAGATAGGCCGGGGTGGCTACCAGGGACCGGCGGACCGCGCAGAGCCGCCGCGCCCGAAGGGACGAGTCGGGCAGCGCCGCGATGCGCAGCCCGATATCGAAGCCGCCGCCCACGAGGTCGACCACCGCGTCGGAGAGGTGCAGATCCACCGAGACAAAGGGGTACTGTGCGAGGAAATCCGGCAGCAGCGGCGCCACGTGCATCACGCCGAAGGTCATCGGCGCGGCGAGCCGTACGAGCCCGCGCGGCTCGGCGGCGCCCGCCATCGCCAGCGCCTCGGCCGCCTCGCCCTCCGCGAGGATCCGCGCGGCGCCGGCCTTCGCGGCCTGTCCCGCCTCGGTGAGAGCGAGCTTGCGCGACGTGCGGTTGAACAGCCGGGCGCCGATCCGGACCTCGAGCCGGCCCACCGCCTTCGAGACGGTGCCCTTCGACAGCCCGAGATCCGCGGCCGCCCGTCCGAACGACCCGGTCTCCACCACCTTGGCGAACACCGCCCAGGCCTCGAAATCAGGTAATCGCATCGGTCAAATCCGGAAACGATGGATTTCCTTTGTTTCTATTTTCGGGACTGATGACAAGGGGCACATTGCGGTCATCGCAAACGCGCCGCGGTCCCCCGTGGCGGCACCCTGAGAGACATCGCCATGGTTCAGACCGGTCTCCATCACGTCACGGCCTTCTCCGGCCCGGCCCTGCGCAACCTCGACTTCCACACCCGGATCCTCGGGCTGCGGCTGGTCAAGAAGACCGTCAACTTCGACGATCCGGGCACCTACCACCTGTATTACGGCGACGCCGCCGGACGGCCCGGGACGATCCTGACCTTCTTCCCGATCGAGCACGCGGCCCCCGGCCGCGTCGGGATCGGCGAGACGCAGGAGACGGCCTTCCGGGTGCCCCGTGCCTCCATCGGCTGGTGGACCCACCGCCTGATCGAGAAGGGCGTCGCCCACGAGCCGCTGGTCCAGGTCTTCGGCGAGCCGACCCTGCGCTTCCGCGATCCGGACGGCATGATGCTGGCCCTGGTCGGGGTGGATCCAGGCGCGGACGACGCCGGGACGGAGGGCTGGGCCTCCAGCGAAGTCCCGGCCGAGCACGCCATCCGCGGCCTACACGGGGTGACGCTCCTCCTGGACAAGGCCGAGCCCACGGCCGCGATCCTCACGGAGGTGCTCGGTCTCGGCGAGGTCGCCCGCGAGGGCAACCTGATCCGCTTCGCAGGCAGCGCCGCGATCGGGGGCCTCGTCACCGTTCGGGCGGTCGGCGGCTTTCTCCGCGGCCGGCCGGGGGCCGGCTCGGTCCACCACATCGCGTTCCGGGCGGCGGACGACGCCGCGCAGGCCGCGATGGGCGAGGCCCTCGCCGCCCGCGGCCTCCACGCTACCGAGCAGCGCGACCGGCAGTACTTCCGGTCGATCTACTTCCGCGAGCCCGGCGGCGTGCTGTTCGAGATCGCCACCGACGCGCCCGGCTTCGCGGTCGACGAGCCGGTGGAGGCCCTCGGCAGCGCGTTGAAGCTGCCCGCCGGCCTCGAGCCGCACCGGGCCGAGATCGAGGCCGTGCTGCCGAAGGTCGCCTGACCCCTGAGCCCGCCCCGCGCGCAGCGGGGCGGGCGTGAAGATCCCACGCAGGAGGTTGCCATGACCCAGGAATCCCTCGGCTTCGTCCACCACTTCGAGCCCGGCGCGGATGCCGCGCGGCCGCTGCTGCTCCTGCACGGGACCGGCGGCGGCGAGCACGATCTCGTGCCGCTCGGCCGGATGGTCGCGCCGGACGCCGCGCTCCTCGCGCCGCGTGGGGCCGTGACCGAGAACGGCATGCCCCGCTTCTTCCGGCGCCTGGCCGAGGGGGTCTTCGACGAGGCCGACCTGCGTCGCCGCACCGGGGATCTCGCCGCCTTCGTGGCCGAGGCCCGGGACCGCTACGGCCTCGGGGCGCCTCTGGCGCTCGGCTTCTCCAACGGCGCCAACATCGCCGCGTCGCTGCTGATGCTGCGGCCGGGGGTGCTGGCGGGCGCCGTGCTGATCCGCCCGATGGTGCCGTTCGCCGAGCCGCCGGCGGCCGATCTCGGCGGCCGGCCGGTCCTGATCCTCTCCGGGGCCATGGACCCGATCGTGCCGGCCGAGAACGCCCGCCGGCTCGCGGCGCAGCTCACCGCCGCCGGCGCGGCGGTCGAACACAGGATCCTGCCCACCGGACACGGCCTGTCGCAGGCCGATGTCAGCCTCGCGTCGGCATGGCTCCGGAACGCCGCGCTGTCCCGCGCGGCGTGAAATCCACCACCCAGTCGCTGACAGGACGGATCACCCCATGACCTCCGCGATCTCCCGCACCTCGACCGCCGCCGGCCCGTCGCTCTCCGGCCTGCCGGCGGTGACCGGCCGGATCCTGATGAGCGCGATCTTCCTGGTGAGCGGGGCCGGCAAGCTCGCCGCGCCCGCCGCGACGCTGGCCACGATCGAGGCGGCCGGGCTGCCGCTGCCGTCGTTCGCCTACGCGGCGGCGACGCTGGTGGAGGTCGTCGGCGGCCTGCTGCTCATCGCCGGCTACCGGACCCGGCTGGTCGCGCTGATCCTGGCCGCCTTCGCCGTCGCCACCGCGGTGACCTTCCACACCGCATTGGGGGACCAGAACCAGATGTTCCACTTCCTGAAGAACCTCGCCATGGCCGGCGGCCTCCTCCAGGTCGCCGCCTTCGGCGCCGGGCCCTTCAGCCTGGATTCCCGACAGGGCCGGATCTGACCAGGGCTTTGACCCGTCGGCGCGGGCCGGCGTGACGAAAAGGCCCGGCCGTTCGCTGCCGCAGTGCGCCCTGACGCGCGCCCTGGGCGGTCGCGCCCTTTCCTGTCCGCCGCGGGCTCCCTAAAGCCTGCGGCGGACCGCGGATCGCGGCCCGTCAGCCGCGGGACCCAGCATGCCGACCACCGACGAACGCCTCGCCCTCGGGATCATCGGCGCGGGGATCATGAGCGAGCGCCTGCTCAACGCGATCCACGAGGCGCCGGACTCGCCCGTCCGGGTCGCGGCGATCTGGGATCCGGCCCCGGAGGCCCTGGCCCGCGTCGGCGCGGCCTTCCCCGGCGTGCCGCGCGTCGCCGATGCCGCCGCCGTCGTGGCGGCAAGCGCCTGCGTGTACGTCGCCTCGCCGCCAGCCTCGCACCTCGCCCATGCCCGCGCCGCCCTTGAGGCCGGACGCAGCATCTTCTGCGAGAAGCCCCTCGCCATCGATCGATCCGAGGCCCGCGCCTTCGTGGCGGCGGCCGGGTCTGCCGGCGCGGTGAACTTCCCCTTCGCCTCCTCGCCCGGGGTGGCGGCGCTCGAGCGCTGGATCGCGGAAGGCGTCGTCGGGCAGCCCCGGCACCTCGCCATCACGGTGGCCTTCGCGCGCTGGCCGCGACCCTGGCAGGTCGACGCGGCCCGCTGGCTCGACGGGCGCGCCGAGGGCGGCTTCACCCGCGAGGTGGTCTCGCACTTCCTGTTCCTGGCCCGCCGCCTCCTCGGGCCCCTGCAGGGCCTTGAGGGACGCGTCGCCTTTCCGGAAGCCGGCCGGTCCGAACGCGCCATCGCGGTGACGCTCGCGGCCGGCGGGATCCCCGTGACCCTGAAGGGCCAGGTTGGCGGCACCGAGGCCGACGACCACAACACCTGGACGCTGGAGGGCGACGCGGGCGCCGTGCGGCTGCGCGACTGGGCCCTCGCCGAGCGCCGGAAGCCGGACGGTTCCTTCGAGCCGGAGCCCGATGCGATCCCCAACGCGCGGCTGCGGCCGATCACTCTGCGGCGGCAGCTCGACGGCGTCGTCCGGATGGCGCGCGGCGAGCCCCACCACCTCGCCACCTTCGCCGAGGCACTCGATGTCCAGGACGCGGTCGAGGGCATCCTCGCGCTGTGAGCGCGGGCCGCGACGGACCTGCATCGACGCCAGACCCCCGAACGGACGGCGCGGAATGCCGTAACCGGTTGAAGCCTCGGACTCCGCCGTCCTTGCGAGCGGAAGGAAGCAATCCAGCGGCGCTTCGCACACGCGAGGTCGCGCTGCCCTGGGTCACTTCGCTGCGCGCGTGATGACGGAGGAGACGCGTCAACCGAAGCGTCCAAACGGAAATCGGATCAGACCTCTAGGAGGTCGATCAGGAACGGGATCAGCGGCGCGTCGGCGGGGGGCATCGCCAAGTCGCGCAGGGCCCTCGGCCGGACCCATTTCAGCGCCTGACCCTCCATGGACCGCGGCGTCCCCGTCCAGCGCCGGCAGACGTAGAGGGGCATCAGCAGGTGGAAATCCGGGTAGGCGTGGCTCGCGAAGGTCAGCGGCGCGAGACAGGGCTCCTCGACGCGGATCCCGAGCTCCTCCGCCAGTTCCCGGATCAGGGTCCCCTCCGGACGCTCGCCGGGCTCGACCTTGCCGCCGGGAAACTCCCACAGCCCGGCGAGCTGCTTCCCCGCCGGGCGCTCGCTGACGAGCACGCGGCCGTCAGCATCGACGAGGGCCACCGCGACCACCAGGAGCAGGCGGAGGGCCGGCTGTCCGGGCGCGCTCACGGCATCACCGCGAAGCTGGCCGAGACCTCGGAGGACAGCTGGAGCGTCCCGGCCTCGATCGGGACGCGCCGGCCCTTCGGCATGGGCGCCGCGAGCGCGCGGGACATCACCGGCATCGGCGCCGCGCCCCCGGTGCTCAGCGTGCAGAGCGGACCGAGCTTGGCGCCGACCGCGTCGGCGAGGGCCTCGGCCCGCACCCGCGCGTCCCGTGCCGCCGCGAGCTGCAGGGCCGATTCGGCCTTGTCCGGGTCGCGCAGACCGAAGCTCACGCCGTCGATCCGGTTCGCGCCCGATTCGAGGGCCTGCCGGAGCAGGTCGCCGAGGCGATCCATGTCGCCGAGGCGGACGCTCACCATGTTGCCCGCCCGGTAGCCGTCGGGCTCCTCGGTCACCGCTCCGCCGGGCCGCGTCACCGAGCGGGTCGCCGCCTGCAGCGACACGGCGGCCGTGCCGATATCGGCCGGCGGCACGCCGAGGGCGCGCGCCTGCGCCGAGAGGCCGGCCACCGCCTTCGAGGCCGCGTCGAGGGCGGCCGCCGCGGTCGCGCCGCGCGCCTCGATCCCGACCGTCACCTCGGCGAAGTCCGGCGCCCGGGTTTCCGCCGCCCGCCCGACGACGCTGATCTGCCGCTTGCAGGCCGAATCGTCGGCCTGCGCCCGCGCGGCCAGGGCCGCCAGGATGGCGCAGGCGAGGGCCGCCCTCACGAGCGGTAGTCCCCGTTGATCTCGACGTAGGCCTTGGTCAGATCGCAAGTCCAGACGCGGGCCTTGCCGTCGCCGAGTCCGAGATCGACCCGGACTTCGATCTCGGGCTCGCGCATCACGGCGCTCGCCGCCGCCTCGCTGTAGTCCGGGTCGCGGGCCCCCTGGACGGCCACCCGCACGTCGCCGAACCAGATCGCCAGCCGGTCCCGGTCGGCGGGCTCGCCGGCCTTGCCGACCGCCATCACCACGCGGCCCCAGTTGGCATCCTCGCCCGCCACCGCGGTCTTCACCAGCGGCGAGTTGGCGATCGACATCGCGATGCGATGCGCGGAGGCGTCGCTCTCGGCACCCGTGACCCGCACGGTGACGAACTTGCGCGCGCCCTCGCCGTCCTTGGCGACGAGCTGCGCCAGCTCGATCAGCAGGCTGTCGAGCGCCGCGCGGAAGCCGGAGAGGCGCGGATCGCCGGGATCGGTCACCGCCGCGTTGCCCGCCTTGGCGGTGGCGAACAGCATCAGGGTGTCGGAGGTGGATGTGTCGCCGTCCACCGTCACGCAGTTGAAGCTGGTCTTGGTGCCGGCCGACAGCAGGGCCTGCAGAACCCCCTGGGGCAGGGCGGCGTCGGTGAAGACGAAGGACAGCATCGTCGCCATGTCGGGGGCGATCATGCCGGCGCCCTTGGCGATGCCGTTGAGGGTCACGCGCGCGCCGTCGATCTCGGCGGTCCGGGTCGCGAGCTTGGGGAAGGTGTCGGTGGTCATGATGGCGCGGGCCGCCGCGGCCCAGGCCGCCGGTCCGGCCTCGGCGCGGGCCGCACACTCCGCCAGCACGCCCTCGAACCGCTCCGCCGGGAGCGGCTCGCCGATCACGCCGGTGGAGGCGACGTAGACCGCGCGCGGATCGCAGGACGCGGCGTCCGCGGCGATCGCGACGGTGCGCGCCACCGCCTCGCGGCCGACCCGGCCCGTGAAGGCATTGGCGTTGCCGGAATTGACCACGAGCGCCCGCGCGCTCCCGTGGCCGAGCGCCTCCCGGCACCAGTCCACCGGGGCGGACGGACATTTCGAGCGCGTGAACACGCCCGCCGCCTGCGTGCCCTCCTCCAGGGCGACGTAGAGCACGTCGGTGCGGCCGCTGTAGCGGATCCCGGCCTGGGCGGTGGCGAGGCGCACCCCCGGCACGGGCGGCAGGTCTGGCGTCGTGGCCGGCGCCAGGGGAGAGACGGGCGGGGATTTCGCGGACGACATCGGCTCGGGCTCCGGCACTGCGCGGCTCTGAGTCGCCGCGGTCCTTGAATCCCCGCGGCGGGCCGGTGTTGCCCGCGCACCCCCCGCGGCGTCAACCGCGAGCCAAGCCGACGATCCCGGTCCGTGCGGCATCCGCGCCGTGCAGCCGCGCGGGCCGGTCCGGCGCACCGGTTAAACCTCGTGCGGGCTTGGTACGGGCTTGCGTGCGGATTGTATCCCAGACTAGCATGCTGCATCGCAACGCCAGCCCGAAGTCGAGTGCGGAATGCCCCCAGCCGACGTCGAGACTGACCCCGGCAGCTTGCCCCAGGGCAGCTGCTATCGGATCCAGGTTCTGGTGGTCGGCCGGCACAAGCGCTGGCGCGACGCGGTGTCGGCGCAGGTGCGGATGCTGGGCTATCAGGTCACCGCCTGCGACCGCGGCGTCGACGCCATGGGCGTCCTGGCCCTCGGCCTGCCCGTGGACGTGATGGTGGTGGACGCGGCCCTGCAGGGCGGCCTGTGCTGCGCGCAACTGGCGGTCGAGGCGCGCACTCTGCGACCGGGCCTGCGCATCGTCGTCGCCGGCGACCCGGCCGACGCGCCGGAGCCAAAGGTGTCGGCCCGGATCCCGGACGCGCTCCTCGTCCCGCACGACCAGTTCCAGAATGGGACGATGGCGAGCCTGATGCGCGAAGCCCTGGCCAATCGCGCCGCCTGAACCGGGCGGTTCGCGGCGCTGCGCATTCGGGCTGCACCCGAGCCGCCGCTCACGAATCATGTGGCGTCGGATGGACGTCAACGCCGAGCACCTCACCGCCCGGGAAGAGGCGGGTCAGAGGATCGAGGCCCTCTCCGGGCGCGCGCTCCACCGGGGATTGTCGAGAACGCCACGGCCATGACGTCCGCGCTCGAGCGTCTGGAGCTCAATGGCACGCCACTGCTGACGGCAAGGCGAAGCCTGCCTGAGGCGGGCGATGACCTCGCCCGCCAGATGCCGGACGTCCCGTCAGCGACGCTAGATCGCCGCGGCGGGATCCGTCTCGTCGCCGTCATCGCGGTCGCGGCGCGCGCGCGGGCGACGGTCCAGGAACGAGCGCCCGAGGGCCCGCAGCGGGGCCGTGAGCCGCCGGACATCCTCGGCCCGCTCCATGATGCGCTCGCCGCTGCGGATCTCCTTGTCCAGCCGCGCCATGGTCCGGGCCAGGGCCGGGTCGTCGTCGTCGAGCCAGACCTGTGTGACGCGGGCGAAGGCGATCACCACGCCCTGGAGCTTGAACTGACCGAGAGGACCCTCGGTGTCGATCCCGGCCGCCGCCAGCATGTAGCGATGCGAGTTCAGCATCACGCCGTTCAGCGCCAGCATCGCGAGCGGCTCGCCGCGGAGCGCATAGGCGATCCGGCGCAGGGCCGGCTTGTAGGGCTCCATGGCATCGAGGCGGCGCATCAGCACGTCGAACAGGCGCTCGCGGGTCGGCTCCTCTTCGAGACCCGCGAGGTCGCCCTCCAGGACCTTGCGGTCGATGATCCGGGTCAGTCCGCCGAGCACGGCGCCCTTCGACGGGAACAGGTCCCGCAGCTCGGCGAGGGTCAGTCCGGCCTCGCGGGCGATGTCGCTGACCTCGATGTCGTTCCAGGGCTGCTCGGCGGCGAGCCGCATCAGGGCCTCGACGGCGGCCTCCCGGGGCGGAAGCTTCGGTGGGCTCTCGCTCTGGCCGACGCTGTCCCGCGCCGCGCTGTCCTTCACGACCTCGGGGGAGGCGGCCGCCTGGGCGGTCGCAGCCTTCCGGGTGCGCTTCGACGGGGCTTTGCTCTCGGTCATCGGTCTGTCGCCCGCTCCTGTCGGTCGTCGGGCCTCATGTAGGCAGGGCGCCGCCGAAGGGCAGGGTCATCGCGCGACCTTGCCGCACGGCGCAAGCTCCGCTCAGCCGGAGAGTTCGCCCGCCCGGCGCTGGGCCGCCGCCACCGCCTCCCGCATCAGCGCCCCGAGGCCGTCGGGGCGCATCAGGACGTCGAGGGCCGCCGCCGTGGTCCCGCCCGGCGAGGTGACGTTGCGGCGTAACTCCGCGGCCTCGGCCGGGCTCGCCGCGAGCAGCGCGCCGGCACCCACCACGGTTGCCCGGGCGAGGTCGCGCGCCACGTCCGGCGCGAGCCCCGCGGCGACGCCCGCTTCGGCCAGCGCTTCCGCGAGGAGAAACACATAGGCTGGACCGGAGCCGGACACCGCGGTCACAGCATCGATCTGCGTCTCGTCGGCGAGCCAAGCCACGGTCCCGTTGGCGGCGAGCAGCGCCTCGGCAGCGGTCCGCTGCCCGGGCGCAACCTCGGGATTGGCGTAGGCGCCGGTGGCGCCCCGGCCGATGCTGGCCGGCAGGTTCGGCATCGCCCGGACGACGGCCCGGGCCCGGGGGAGCCGCCCGCGCAGGTCGGCGACGGTCTTGCCGGCCAGGATCGAGACGAGGAGCGTGTCGCGGCCGATGAGCCGGTCGAGGGCGGGTGCGGCCCCGTCGAGGCCCTGCGGCTTGATCCCCAGGACCAGCACGGCTGCGGGCTCGGGATCCGGCGGGTTCAGTGCGACGCCCCGGCCCGCGCACAGGTCCGCGATTTCGCGGGTGGGAACGGGATCGATGATGGTCGCGCGGCGCGGATTCAGCCCCGCGTCCAGCCAGCCGGCCAGCATGGCGCCGCCCATCTTGCCGGCCCCGGCCAGCATCAGGGAGGCGGGCATGCCGGTCCCGGTCGGCGACGCCGTCACGCCTCGCCTTCTGTCTCGAACAGCACGGCGTCGAGCGACTCGCGGGCGCTCTTGCCCGCCCAGAGCACGAATTGAAACGCCTGGAAGTAGCGCTCGCAGGTGTCGACCGCGGTCTTCATCATGGTCGCGCATTGCGGGTGAGTCGGGACCGCCCCGCCGGTCAGCAGCAGCGCGTGGCGGAACATCACCACGCTGTCGGTCGACCAGAGATCGAAATGACCGACCCAGAGCTGCTCATTGATCAGCGCGACCAGACGCATCACCTCGATCCGCTGCCGCTCCGGCACCTTGAGGTCGAACGCGCAGGCGACGTGGAGGGCCTCCACGTCTTCGATCCAGGTGAAGGCCACATTGTAGTCGGTCCATCGGCCGGGGCTCGTAACCGACATCTCGTCGGTCTCGGCCCGATCGAAAATCCAGTCGCGCAGGGACGCAAGACGTTCGACGACGTCCAGTGGATGCTCGTTCCGGTCCGGATCGTGGAAGTCGACGTTGAGAAGCGGCATGACGATCCAAAAGGACGGCCCGGGCGATGCCAAGCCTGACGTGACGGTGACACGAATCCGGAGCGTGAGAACACTCCGAGAACTTGAACGGCCGGCAGATCGGCGCCGGTGGTGATGCGATCGACTGTCAAAGCTCCGAAGACATCGCCCCGCAGCCCTCGAATCACCCTATGCCTGACTATAGACCGGCCGTGACTCGCGACACAAAGTGCTGGCCCCGTTCAGTGAACAGGAAACCGGATCGTCGACGCCGCTTCCTGTGTAAAAGCCGTCGGCGTTGCCGAGCGGACTCAGACCACCTCGCTCAGGCCCGCGGCGCCCGCGCCGGCGCTGCCGGACTTCGCCTCCAGCGCGGCCACGCGCGCCGACAGAGCCTCGTTCTGGGCCTGCAGATTGGTCACGAGGTCGCGCAGCACGTCGAGTTCTTCCCGCGAGGCGATGTCGAGATCGCGGACGACGCGCTCGAGCTGCGCCTTGACCACGGTCTCGGCCTCGCGCCGGACGCCCTGGGCGGCGCCGGCGGCGTCCGTCATCAGCCGGGCGAGATCGTCGAACAGTCGGTTGGAGGGGGGCATCCTGGTCTCCCGGATCGGCCGGCTGCCGCGACGGCCGCCTGACTGCACGATTCGAGGCGACGAGATAGGAATCTTCCCGGGCGCGAGCAACGCCCGAGGCGGCGGAACGAGGCCGGTCGGGCCCCGTCCGCTGCCGAAGATCACATGCGGTGCATGCGGCGGTGCATCCGGTGCCGCATCATGCGGCGCTCCATCCGGCGGTGCATCATGCGCCGCTCCATGCGACGGTGCATCATCCGGTGCTCCATCGGGGTCATCCGGACCTGGGTCACCGCGTCGGGAGCGGCGACGGCACCCGGCATGGCCGGAGCCGCGGAGGCCGGCTGGACGAGGGCGGCACCGCCGAGAGAGGCCAGGACGGCGAAGGCGAAGGTCAGTTTCCTCACGAGGAGACTCCAATTCTCTGATGGCCGGGTATGAAGCCCGGTTCATCCTCCCGGATGGGAGGTGCGGAGAGTCGTCTCGTGCCAAGAGGCGGCACGGCGGGCCGGCGAGGGCCCGCCGCCAACAACTGCCGGATCAGAGATTCGTTTCCTCGAACGCCTTCACCCATTCGGCGCAGATGCCCGAGCGGACGATGTCGTTGCGGGTGAACTCCACCACCGGGATCGGCATCATCCGGCTCTTGATCAGATGCATGACGGTACGCAGCCCCGATGTCTCGCGCAGGTCGGTCTGCGAGACGTCGCCGTTGATGATGACCTGGCAATCGTCGCCGATGCGGGTCAGGAACATCTTGATCTCGTTGACGGTGGTGTTTTGCGCCTCGTCGAGGATCACGAGGCAGTTCTTGAAGGTGCGGCCGCGCATCACCTCGAACGGGACGATCTCGATGTCGCCGGTCTTGAGGGCGATCTCGAAGGCGGCGGCGCCCATGCGCTCCTTCATGGCCTCGGTGAGCGGGGCGACCCACGGGGCGATCTTCTCCTCGAGGGTGCCGGGGAAGTAGCCGAGCGAGCGGCCCGAGGGAACGTTCGGGCGGGTGATGACGACCTTGGCGATGCGGCGCTGGCGGAGCTGGTCGGCGGCGCGGGTCCCGGCGATGAAGGTCTTGCCGGTGCCGGCGGGGCCCAGGACGATCACCTGGGGCGAGCGGGCCAGGGCGTCGAGATACTCGGCTTGGCGTTCGGTGAGCGGCTGGATTGGAGCGAGATTGCGTTCTTCGTCGAAGCGTGTGCGGTGAATGCGGGACGTGCGGTCTTCAACAAGTTCAAGTCGTGCGCGGCGTCTCTTCATGGATGTACACTCCAACGGGACTAGCCAACCTGGATCTGTCGCTGAACTGCCGTTTACCTGCTTGCTCCCGGCTCTACTCGTTTGCGGAACTCAATACCGGCCCCGGGCCGAAGGTTCCGTCCCGCGCTCGTCCGCCTGTGGAGAGCGTCACGACGTTCCGTGCGCGGCCGAATACGCGATGCAACTGGCGCACCAGCGCGATTCGCGCCCGACGATTGCGCGCCGGGTGTGACTAGGGGGTGACGGTTGGTGGAGAGGCTTCGAAAAAGCCGCGTCGCTGGCGCGGATGCATCAGGTTCGGGACGGGGAGGTCGCGGTAACGCGGCATCCGGCACAGTCACCATCCTCCCCGCCCGCAGGGGCGAAGCCGGCCGACCCTGCCGCCCTGAGACGTCCGGGCTTGGTCGGCGGGACGGGCCTCATCCGGCCTGGACGAAGCTGTCGAGGACCATCTTCCGACCGGCCTTGTCGAAGTCAACGGTCAGCTTGTTGCCGTCGACGGCCGCGACGGTTCCGGGCCCGAACTTGGTGTGGAAGACCCGCTGACCGCCCTGGAACGCGGACGGCGCGCCCGAGGATTTTGCGATCAGCTCGCCCTCGATCTGGCGGGGGCCGCCGGACCGGCCGCCGGGCGCCGACCCAAAGCCGCCACGGGTGCCCGCCTGCGCGGTGTTGGCCTGCGCCCGCTGCCAGCCCGGCGTGCCGTAGCTCGACCCGAACGGCGTGGGGTTGCGGTCGAACCGCGAGGCACCGGCGGAGAAATGGGCGGGCGCCTCAACCACGTCCACGGCCGATTCCGGCAATTCGTCGATGAACCGGGACGGGATGGTCGAGGACCAGAGGCCGTGGATGCGCCGGTTCACCGCGAAGGAGAGCTTCGCCCGCTTGCGCGCCCGGGTGAGCCCGACATGGGCCAAGCGCCGCTCCTCCTCAAGGCCGGCCCGGCCGCTCTCGTCGAGCGCCCGCTGGCTGGGGAACAGGCCGTCCTCCCAGCCGGGCAGGAACACGGTGTCGAACTCGAGCCCCTTGGCGGCGTGGAGGGTCATCAGGGAGACCCGCTCGGCCCCCTCGGTCTCCGAGGCCTCCATCACCAGGGAGACGTGCTCCAGGAAGGCCGCCATGTCGGGGAATTCCTCCATGGAGCGGACGAATTCCTTCAGGTTCTCCAGCCGGCCTGCGGCGTCGGCGGAGCGGTCCTTCTGCCACATCTCGGTGTAGCCGGACTCCTCGAGGATGATCTGCGCGACCTCGCTGTGCGGCTGGGATTCCACCAGCCGCGCCCAGCGGGAAAAGCTCTCGGTCAGCGCCCGCAGGGTGGAGCGGACCCGGGGCTTCAGCTCGTCGGTCTCGCACAGGCGCTGGGCGGCGATCCGCAGGGGCACCCGGTTGGCGCGGCCGTAGCCGTGAAGCTGCTGCAGGGTGGCGTCGCCCAGCCCGCGCTTCGGCGTGTTCACGATCCGCTCGAAGGCGAGGTCGTCGCTGACGTTCACGGTGGCGCGCAGATACGCCAGCGCGTCGCGGATCTCGGCCCGCTCGTAGAAGCGCGGGCCGCCGATCACCCGGTAGGGAAGGCCGAGCTGGACGAAGCGATCCTCGATCTCGCGCATCTGCGCGGAGATCCGCACCAGCACGGCAATCTCCGACAGGGGGTGCTGCTTCGACTGGAGGGATTCGATGGACTCGGCGAGCAGCCGCGCCTCCTCCTCGGAATCCCAGGCGCCCGTCACGGTGACGCGCTCGCCCGGCTCGTCGTCGGTGCGCAGGGTCTTGCCGAGCCGGCTCTCGTTCTTCGCGATGAGTCCGGAGGCGGCCGCCAGGATATGGCCCGTGGAGCGGTAGTTGCGCTCCAGCCGCACCACCACGGCGCCGGGGAAGTCGTGCTCGAAGCGCAGGATGTTGTCGACCTCGGCGCCGCGCCAGCCGTAGATCGACTGGTCGTCGTCGCCCACGCAGGCGATGTTCTTGCGATTTTGCGCCAGCAGTCTCAGCCAGAGGTACTGGGCGACGTTGGTGTCCTGGTACTCGTCCACCAGGATGTAGCGGAACCGGTCCTGGTAGTTGGCCAGCACGTCGGGGTTCTCGCGCCAGAGCTTGAGGCAAAGGAGCAAAAGATCGCCGAAATCGACGGCGTTGAGCGTCGCGAGCCGGGCCTGGTAGGCGGTGTAGAGGGCGCCGCCCTTGCCGAAGGCGAAGGACGAGGCCTCGCCCGGCGGCACCTGCTCGGGGCCGAGGCCGCGGTTCTTCCAGCCGTCGATGGCGTGCGACAGGGCGCGGGCCGGCCAGCGCTTCTCGTCGACGTTCTGGTCGAGGATGACCTGCTTCATCAGCCGGAGCTGGTCGTCGGTGCCGAGGATGGTGAAATCGGATTTCAGCCCGACGAGTTCGGCGTGGCGGCGCAGGATCTTGGTGCCGATGGCGTGGAAGGTGCCGAGCCAGGGCATGCCCTCGCCGGCGGGGCCGATCAGGCTGCCGATCCGGTGCTTCATCTCCCGGGCGGCCTTGTTGGTGAAGGTCACCGCCAGGATGTCGAAGGGCCGCGCCCGGTTGGTGGCGATCAGGTGGGCGATGCGGGTGGTCAGCACCCGGGTCTTGCCGGTGCCGGCACCCGCCAGCACCAGAACCGGGCCCTCCGTGGTCTCGACCGCGCGGCGCTGCTCGGGGTTGAGCCCTTCGAGGTAGCCGGCGGCGTCGCGGCGGAGCGCGCCCATGGCGCGGGCGGCGATGGAGGAGGACGGGGCGCCGTCCCCGGCGGGCAGCGCGTGCGGGCGGTTCTGCATCCCGCATCCCTGGACCAAATCGCGAACGGCGTCGAGGCCGTTCGCGGCGGATGCCACCGGAGCGTGTGCGTGCGGCCGGTCTCGCGGGGGCGATCCCGAAACGCTGGCCGCCCCGGCGCGCTACCCGAACGCGCCGACCTCGTGCTGGATCATCCCGGAGATCTCGCGCACCTGCTCGAACATCCGGCGGATCGGCTCGAACAGGTTGGCGTGCTCGGCCGCGTAGGTGCCGACATCCCGCGGGCCCGCCGGCTCGCCGAAGTTGAGGCCCAGCGTCGGGTCGGGGGTGACCGGGAAGATCTCGTCGAGGAGCTTCAGGCAGCCGTCGATATCGAGGCGCAGGAACCGCTCCAGCAGCTGCTCGCGGGAGATGCCCGCCTGCGGCCGGAAGCCCGGGATGTGCACCGCCAGGAACCAGATCCGATGGATCAGGGCGAGGCGGAGCGCGTGCAGCAGCGTCAGCCGCGCCGACATGCCCGGCAGGTCGGGGGCGGCGGCCGTCAGGGCGAGCCAGTCGCGGGTCAGCCGGCCGAACAGGCTCCGGAGCGCGGAGGCGAGGTCGAGCCGCTCCAGGGCGCCCGCGATCACCACCAGCTCGTCCCGGCGGAAATCCTTCTGCGTCCGCCGCGCCCGCTCCAGCCACACGGCCGGGTCGAGGGTGTCGATGTAGGCGCGCAGCACGTCGAGGTCGCCCACGGAGGCCGCGTGCTGGACCAGCCGGAAGGCCCGGGAGAAGCGCACCGAGTCGCGGCGCATGTCGCGGAACAGGTCGGGGCCGCGCTGGGCGGCGCGGCCGATCCCGTGGAGGGAATTCGCCAGGAAGCCGAGCTGGTGCAGGATCGCGTTGTTGGGGATCGCCCGCATCTGGCGCGGATGGGTGATGCGGGCCGGCCCGCCATTGTCGCTCTGGCGCGCCACGGGGCGGGAGCCCGTGCGGTCGATCAGGCTCGGGCCGAAGGTGCCGAGCAGGGCGGCGTAGCCCGAATCGTCGACCAGCGCCTCCATGTCCTGGCGGGCCGCGGTGAAGAACTCGAGGGCGAAGTCCGGCTCGGAGTAGATCGGATCGTCCGCGGGATCCGCCTCCCGCGGGCCGTCGTTGAGGGCGTAGTCCGAGAAGCTGTCGTCCTCGGCCACGTCCAGGGCGTAGACGTGCTCGGCGATCCGGTCGACGCTGGCGCGGGCCAGCGCCTCGGTGCCGTAGAGCAGGTAGCCGTCGGTGCCCTGGAAGCTCGATTCGAGCCGCACCTTGATGCCGGCCTTGCGGGCGCGGTCGCGCGCATCCTCGGGCGCGAGGTAGGCGAGGCGGTCGCGCAAGCTGGTCGGATGGGCGCCGCGGCCGATCGATTCGCCGTGCGTGTCGAAGATCGCGAGCTCGATGTCGGCGAGGCCGTTCTGGACCAGCATCTCGGTGATGCGCAGGCGCAGCCGCTCGATCCAGAAGGTGGCGGCGAGCTGGCCGACATAGCGGCCCGAATCGGAATAGCCGAACTGCACGGTCAGCCGGCCGATGCGCTTCAGATATTGGCGCCAGTGCGGGTTGCGCAGAGCGTCGTCGAGCACCCGGATGCCCTGCTCCAGGGCGCTCGCCGTCTCGAACAGCGGTGTGATCTCCAGCTTGTCACTGATCCCGTAGTGGCGCGCCAGCCAGAGGGCGGCGAGCAGCGTGTAGCCGGTCTCGGTCTCGGCGATGAGGAAGCGCACCGGGTGGGTGCCGTCCACGTGCTTGAGGATCTGGGCGATCGTCATCATCAGCCGGGCAGCCGAGGCGCGCTCGGCGGCGAGCGCGCCGAAATCCACCGCCACCGGGCGGACGTCGTTCAGGAGCGCGTGGATCGTGGCGAGGTGCGAGCGGCGCCGCGCCGCGTCGGTGGGCTCACCCTCGAGGTCGATGACCCGGCGGACCGCGTTGTGGATCTGGCTGGCGTTCAGCCGGAAATGCGGCAGGGCGTTCGACAGGCCGTGCGTGGCGACGCCCGACCGCAGGATGGCGATCCGCCGCTGGTCGGCCGGATCCTCCGCCGCCTCCAGGGCCCGGGTCAGCCCCGCCACGAGGATGCTGGCGTCGGTCTGCGCGCGGTCGCGTTCGATGATCAGCGCCAGGGCGAACCGGTGGACCGATTCGAGCGAGGGCTGGTCGCCGAGGCGCGGCGCGACGGCGAGCTGGCGGTTCACCGCGGCCAGCGCGCCCTCGGCGAGCCCGCGGACCTCGCGGCAGGCGGCGATCTCGGGCAACTCGCGCATCACCCGGTCGAACTGCATGCGCTTCGAGATCAGCCGGTAGCGCAGGGTGTCCCACCAGCCGATGTCGGTGCGCCCGTCGGTGTCGCAGCCGACCCAGCTGGCGATGGCGAAGGGGCGGGGCGTCAGCTCGGTCCACCGGTCGGGCCAGCGGGCGCGGGCCGCGTCCAGGAGGGCGCCGTTGAAGGCGTCGAGGGCGAGCCGCCCGTTATTGGCCGCCGCGCAGGCCTGCTCGAACTCCACGTCCAGGGTGATCGGCACGTCCGGCCGTGTGGAGAGCTTGGCGGCGCGGGCGATCAGCTCGGCGCGGGCGGCCTCATCGGGGAGGCTCGCGGCCTCGGCGAGGAGGCCCGCCACGGCCCGCGGCATGCCGAAGGTCGGGTGGGCCGTGAAGACCACCGCGAAGGCGGTGCGGTGGATGAAGCGCGCGAAGTCCGCGACGGCGTCGGGCCGTTCGGGCACGGCGGCCACGAGGCGCGCCGGGATCGCGGCCTGCGGATCCTGCGACGCCGCCGGCCCCGCTTCCAGCCCGACATAGGCCCGCAGCCGCGCCGCCCGCGCGGACAGGGCAGCGGCGCGCAGCCGGACGAACAGGCCTTCGAGGTCGCCGAGCGAGATCTCGTCCCGGTCGAACCGCCGCGTGATGGCCAGCGTCACGGCCAGCACGGGGTTGCGGAACGGATCTTCCCGGGCCTGATCCCGTGCCCCCTCGATCAACCCGAGGAGGTGGCCCTCCAGCTCTTCGGGCTCGCGACTCGGCTGGTGCTGCATCGATCGATCCCGCCTCCGGTCCGCCCGCATCTACCCGGTCCAGCGCACCACGCAAGGAGCGTTCCGCGCGTGACGGTGGGGTGACTGCGGCCCTCCGCGCGGGTTAGAGCTGCGCGCAGCATGGAGCGCCTGCTGATCGTCCTGGCGATACTGATCTTCGCCGTCGCCGTGGTGTCCGTCGTCTCGATGGTGACCCGGAGCCGGCGCGCGCCGCTGCGTCTGGAGACCGAGCTCGACGTCGAGCACGAGGACCTCGTCCTCGGTTCGGTCGGCACGCGCAGGAGCCCCATCGACCGCAGCGCGCAGGTGCTCGATCCCCACGTGCTCGACCTGGAAGCGAACGAATTGGAACCGATCAGAAAGCTCGGCCGGGCGGACCGGGGGGAGGCGTCGCGGCGCGACCGGACGGAGGCCGGACAGTGAGGCCGTTCGCCCGCTTCGCGGCCGCCCTCGTGCTCGCCGCACCAGCCTGCCCGTCGGCCGCGCTGGGCGCGTCCGACGGGGCGGCCCGGCCGGCAGCTGCCCGGGCCGCACCCGTCCAGACTGCACCCGCCCAGACTGCCCCCGTCCAGGCCGCACCCGCCCAGGCCGCACCGGCACCCGCCGTCACGCCATCCGCTTCGACGCCGCCTCCGCCGCAGGCTCCGAACCCCACGCCGGCGGCCGCGCCCGCCGTCGAGCAGCCCTGCGGCAGCCGGGCGGCGCGCTTCGAGAACGGCAAGGGGTTCAAGATGGTGATCACCCGGGCCGGGGAGATCCGCACGACGAACCCGCTCCGACCCCTGACGCCCGAGGTCAACGAGGTCCTGCAGGTCGTGATCGCCGGGAAGGTCGCGACGGCCTACGGTCCGGATTTCACCACGCTGCGGCGCGGCGGCGCCCCGGCGGGCATCGAGGCCATGCTGGGCGGCCCGATCCACTGGCAGGCGGCCCTGCCGGCGCTGCCCGATCCGATCGTCATCGTGACCGAGGAGGGTACGCCTCTGGCGAAGCTCGCCTTCAAGGCCTGCGACGAGCCACCCGCCGTGAAGGCGCCCAAGGCGGAGGCCCGCAAGAAGGCCCCCGCCCGGCGCGCGGCGCCGAAGGCGGCCGAGAAGACGCCCCCCGGCTTCTCCATGCCGCAGGGGGCGATCGCCGAATAGGGCGGCTACTTCTGCTTGGCGATGACCTTGTCCTTGATGCCGTCGTAGACGTTCGCCGGGATGATCTTCTTGGAGACCAGATCGTCCTTTCCGCGATAGGGGCGGCCCTTGATGATCGCCGCGGCGCGCGCGGAGCCGACCCCGGGCAGCGCGTCGAGTTCCTCGGCGCTGGCGCTGTTGAGGTCGATGAGCGCGCCCTTGGCGGCGTTCGGCGAGCCGGCGACCGGGGCGCTCGGCGCCACGGGCTTGGCGGGCGCGGCAGGGGACGCCGCGCTGGGGGCCTGCGGCGCCGGGGCCTGAGCCAGCGCGGGCGCCGCGACCAGACTCGAGAGAAGGGCGAGGAGGGCGAGCGTCTTGGTGGGGGAAGCCATGGTGGTACTCCCGAGAGTCGCGGTCCGCAGCGCGGCACCGTCACCTCAGGTTTGGGCTGTCCCGGTTGAACCCGCGCTTAACGGTTGTGCTCCGGCGCCTCTAGCCACGGGCCTGCCCCAGGGCTATAAGCCCGCCCTCATCCGTATCCTGCGGTGTGCGAGGCGATCCTCCATCGAGGAGCCGCCCGCGCGCCGCTTTGTCCGCGGCGTCACGAAGGATCATCACCATGGCCGTTCCGAAGCGAAAGACTTCCCCCTCCCGCCGCGGCATGCGCCGCTCGGCCGACGCCCTGAAGGCGCCGACCTACGTGGAGGACAAGGATTCGGGCGAACTGCGCCGTCCGCACCACATCGACCTGAAGACCGGCATGTATCGCGGCCGTCAGGTCCTCAAGGTGAAGTCCGCCGAGGCCTGAGCCGCGGCGCGGCGGCCGCCGTCCTCAGGCAGCCGCCATCCTCGAAGACGCGAGACGGGTCGCCGGTCCGTCGTTCCGGGCCCTGCGGCGCAGTCCCGGAATGACGTGGACGTGTCTCTAAGACTTCGCTGCTTTCGGAGCGGATCGAAGACCGTCGCCGCGCCGTCTCACGCGAGGCGCCGCGCGGTCTCCGCGTAGGACGCGGCGGCCATCCGGGTCCGTTCCAGGCGCGACGGTAGCAGCGTCGGGTCACCGGCCGTGAGCAGTTGTGCGACGAAGCCGGCGCGAGGCTTTCCCGCGGCCGCGCACTCCGCTGTCGCAGGTCTGCCGGCCTCCTCGGACCGTCCCCCATCGATCACGACGAGTGCCCGCTCTGCGGACGATGCGGCGGTTCCGTGTGGTGGCCGCGTGCCCGCCTGGGGCACCGGCTCGGTCGCGTCGGGCACGCGGCGCGTGGGCCGGACCTGTGCCGGCCCGGGACGGCTGCCTGTTTCGATCCGCACCATCGCCGCGCCCTCCGCACGTTTCCGTGCCGATGTCGCAAAGATGGGGCCGGCGTTTACTAATCGTCAACCATCGATACCGCCGAGCCGGCGATCATTATTTCTTTGCGAGCGCCTCTAGCCGCTGCTGCATCTCCAGCATCTGGCGCTTCAGGTCGTCCAGCTCGCCACCGGCATAGGAGGCAGGGGCCGCGGGAGCCGACGGATGCGCCCCGGCAGCGGGCGGCGCGAAGCCGGTAAACATCTTCATGGCGTCGCCGAAGAAGTTCATGTTGGTGCGGACCTGCTGCTCGATCGCGTTCTGGAACGCGGCCGGCCCGAAGCTCTGGGCGAATTTCTCGCGCAGCCCGTCCTGGTCCTTGGCAAAATTCGCCATCGAGAATTCCAGGAAGCTCGGCACCATCGTGCGCATGCTGTCGCCGTAGAAGCGGATCAGCTGGCGCAGGAAGGCCACCGGAAGCAGATTCTCCGCGCCCGCCTTGTTCTCCTGCTCGAAGATGATCTGCGTGAGCACCGAGCGGGTGATGTCGTCGCCGGTGCGCGCGTCGTAGACGACGAAATCCTCGCCGTTCTGGACCATCGTGGCGAGGTCCTCCAGCGTCACGTAGGTCGAGGTGCCGGTGTGATAGAGGCGCCGGTTGGCGTACTTCTTGATGACGGTCTGGGTGGCCTTGACGGTATCCGCCATCGGGAACGGCCTTTCTGGACTCGGGACCTAAGGGGCGTGGCGGGCAGACCATGCGGCCCGGCGGGGCCGTCTTCGCGCCCGCAACACGATCCTTAAAGCCTTCCAAGGGCGCAGAAAACAGCAAACTGCAACTGTTCAGCGCAGAATAATGCAGGCGATCCGGCCGCTCTGCGCCATTTCAGTCTCGCGATCGCGTCATCCACGCCTTTTCGCGTCTTGTTCGACAACCTTGACTTCGCCGATCCGGCGCCCTTCATCCGAGGTCCGGCTTCAGAGCGCGCCCGGACATCGGAAGGCGCGCCGGCTCGCGAGAGGAGAACGTTCACATGGCAGGCAACGAAGAGATCGTCATCGTCGGCGCCGCGCGCACGCCGGTCGGCTCGTTCGGCGGCGCCTTCGGCGCTGTGCCGGCCCACGAGCTCGGCGCAACGGCGATCAAGGCCGCCCTGGAGCGCGCCAAGGTCTCGCCCGACGACGTCGACGAGGTGATCTTCGGCCAGGTTCTGACCGCCGGCGCCGGCCAGAACCCCGCCCGGCAGGCCGCCATCAAGGCCGGCATCCCCGAGAAGGCCACCGCCTGGGGCCTCAACCAGGTCTGCGGCTCGGGCCTGCGCACGGTCGCCATCGGCATGCAGCAGATCGCCAACGGCGACGCCAAGGTCATCGTGGCGGGCGGCCAGGAGTCGATGTCGCTCTCGCCCCACGCGCAGTACCTGCGCGGCGGCCAGAAGATGGGCGACCTCAAGCTCGTCGACACCATGATCAAGGACGGGCTCTGGGACGCCTTCAACGGCTACCACATGGGCCAGACCGCCGAGAACGTCGCCCAGGCCTTCCAGCTCACCCGCGAGCAGCAGGACCAGTTCGCGACCCGCTCGCAGAACAAGGCCGAGGCCGCCCGCAAGGAGGGGCGCTTCAAGGACGAGATCGTCCCCGTCACCGTCCCGGGCAAGAAGGGCGACACGGTCGTCGACACCGACGAGTACATCCGCGACGGTGCCACCCTCGAGGCGATGGCCAAGCTGAAGCCGGCCTTCTCGAAGGAGGGCACCGTCACGGCCGCCAACGCCTCGGGCCTCAACGACGGCGCGGCGGCCATCGTGCTGATGTCGGCCTCCGAGGCCGAGCGCCGCGGCCTGACCCCGCTCGCCAGGATCAAGTCCTGGGCGACCGCGGGCGTCGACCCGAAGATCATGGGCACCGGGCCGATCCCCGCCTCCCGCAAGGCCCTGGACAAGGCCGGCTGGAAGCCGTCCGACCTCGACCTGATCGAGGCCAACGAGGCCTTCGCGGCGCAGGCGCTCGCCGTGAACAAGGACATGGGCTGGGACGACGCCAAGGTGAACGTCAACGGCGGCGCCATCGCCATCGGCCACCCGATCGGCGCCTCGGGCGCCCGCGTCCTCGTCACCCTGCTGCACGAGATGAAGCGGCGCGATGCCAAGAAGGGCCTCGCCACGCTCTGTATCGGCGGCGGCATGGGTGTCGCGATGTGTGTCGAGCGGACGTGATCGGTCTGTAACGTCGGCCCGATCGACAATTTAGACTTAAGGCCAAGATCAGAAAAATTCGCGTGCGGACGCCATCCGCACGCGGCATCACGGGATGCGAACAGGAGGAAACAATGGCTCAAGGACGCGTCGCCCTCGTCACGGGCGGCACCCGCGGTATCGGCGCGGCGATCTCGAAGCGGCTCAAGGACAGGGGCTACAAGGTCGCCGCCAATTACGGCGGCAACGACGAGGCCGCCAACGCCTTCAAAGCCGAGACCGGAATCCCGGTCTTCAAGTTCGACGTGGGCGATCTCGCGAGCTGCGAGGCCGGCATCAAGGCGATCGAGTCCGAGGTCGGCCCGATCGACGTCCTGGTGAACAACGCCGGCATCACCCGGGACGGCGCCTTCCACAAGATGACCTTCGACAAGTGGCAGGCGGTCATCAAGACCAACCTCGACTCGATGTTCACCTGCACGCGGCCGCTGATCGAGGGCATGCGCAGCCGCAACTTCGGCCGCATCATCATCATCTCGTCGATCAACGGCCAGAAGGGCCAGGCCGGCCAGACCAACTACTCGGCCGCCAAGGCCGGCGTGATCGGCTTCGCCAAGGCCCTGGCGCAGGAGAGCGCCTCCAAGGGCATCACGGTGAACGTGGTGGCCCCGGGCTACATCGCCACCGAGATGGTGATGGCGGTGCCGGAGGAAATCCGGAACAAGATCATCTCCACGATCCCGACCGGCCGCCTCGGCGAGGCCGACGAGATCGCCCACGCGGTCGAGTATCTGGCGAGCGACGAGGCCGGGTTCGTGAACGGCTCGACGCTGACCATCAACGGCGGCCAGCACTTCGTCTGATCGTCGCGACCGGATCGTCCTGCGGGCGCGTGCGGCCGAGGCCGGCGCGCCCGTTGTTGTTCGGGCGACCCTGCGTGCGGCGTGCTCCGGCCGAGCCCCTCGAGATCTGACAGCCTGTCTGATGTCGAAAGCCCGGTGCGTTCGGCGGTGGCCGGTCTCCAGTCCGCGCCCTCATCCTGAGGCGCCGGAGCGCAGCGGAGGCCTCGAAGGAGGCCTCCAGAACCCGCAGCGATCCCTGGAGCCCTCCGTCGAGGCCCGCTGGCGCGGGCACCTCAGGATGAGGCTGAGGATTGGAAAATTCAGGTCGGACAGGCTTCGCAGAAGAAATCTGTTCGAATGTGCGCCGGTACTCATTCCGGAACCGCGGTAGCTCAGCGTCAGATGACGGTAATCTGATCGCGCCTGTCATGGGACGGCGCGGGTTTTTCCAATGCGTCGGTTCCGTGTGCACGGTTTTGCCCGCTGGACGGGATTGTTCACGTGCTCTGGGGCACGAACAACCCGTGCAGGTCGGTCTAGGTCTCGTTCCGTCGGGTCGCGGATGGCCGCGCCGACAGGAGACCGGGCCACACGTATCATGACCCAGCAGTGTTACGGTAAAGACGACGTTCAATCTGTTCGCGACCACCGTCCTTTGTCTACGCTGGCCGCCGGCGCGTCGTGGGCAACGCCGTCCTCACCGCCTTCCGACGGCCGCGAAGATCGCGATGGCCGCGGCCTGCACCCCGGGCCTGCACCGGCAGCGCGCCGTCGCCCAGGCCGACAGCACCCTCCACCGGCAAGCCCAGCTGGCCGAGCGGCATGCATCGCCGGACCCTGACGTGGTTCGGCCCCGACTGCCGCGCCCGCTGACCCGGATCGAAGGAGGTTCCCATGTCTGACGTGACGACGCGCGGCCCGGGCCATCCGAGCCGGATCATCTTCGTGGCGACGTCCTTGTTCGGAGCCGCGGTGGGTTTCGCCAGCGGCGATCTCGTATGGTTCACGCTGGCCGTGATCGGCTGCGCCGCGGTGCTCTGTGTGGGCTACGGCCTGACCCGGCGACGGCTCGGGTGGAAACCGCTGAGCGCCGACTACCTGTTGGACCTCATGCGGGTGCTCGGTCCGTCCTGAGGCGACATCCGGCACGGCCCGCGCCGACGATCCGCGGGGCTCGCCGGACAGCCGTGCCCGCGGCTCGGCCAGGCTCCGATCCCGTTCCCGCTCTAGTGCCCCACCTTCGAGGCCACCATGACGCTCGCCTTGATCATCGCCGGCTGCTTCATCGTCAACGTCGCGATGGCCGGCTTCTTCGCCCTGGTGGCCCTCTGGGCCGACTGAGCCCGCTACGGCGCGCCGACGCAGTTGGCGTAGAAGGTCGTGGTCGCCGGCCAGTCGGAGAAGACGCCCCGGACGCCGACCTGCCCGTGCAGCACGTCGAGGAGTCGAAGGATGTCGCCGTCCCCGGTCACCACCGGCTTGATCGACTGATAATAGTAGCCCCCGCCATCCTTCAGCGGCCCCGACCGCTCCAGCGACCAAGCGATCAGGTCGAGGCCCGCCTGCTTCGCTGCCCGCGCATAGGTGGAGGGCTCGATCGTATCGCCCGGTCCCGGGCGGACCAGCATCCACAGGGGCGGGGACAGGATCCGGACGCCCTTCTGCGCCAGCTCGGCCATGCCGGGCTGCCACGTGGCGGCCTTCTCCGGGTCGAAGCCCTGGGTGGTCTCGTCGCGGTTGTCGAGGAAGATCGCCTGACGGCCGAAATCCGGGTCCTTGTCCAGCCAGTACAGGATGTCCTGGAGCTGGAAGCTCTGCGGGTAGACGTCCGCGGCCGGGATGCCGGCCTGCCTGTACTCGTCGATCAGCTGCTGCGCGTACATGTCCTGGGTGTAGGTGCCGTCGAAGGGCATCGGGACCTGCGGCGCCTTCAGCTCGGGGGTGAACTTCCGGCCCATGCCCTTCACCAGGGCGATGTACTCCTTGTGGGACATGAGCGTGCCGGTGGTGGCGTACAGATCCGTGCGCCAGCGCGGCGTCGCGTTCAGGTAGGCGGCCACCGTCGTGGCCTCGGGGTCGGCCGCGTCCATCTTGCCGTTGAGCGACTTGAACTCGTCGAGGGTCAGGTCGCTGGTGCAGCACTTGGCCGAGGCCTTGCGGCCCGTGGCCGGATCGGCCGGCGTGAAGCCTTGGCTGCATTTCGCCGCGAACTGGGGCCGGGCCAGGATGTCGGTGGTGGTGTGCAGATCGCACTGGCTGTGGCGGCAGACGAGCTGGCGGTCTTTGGTGAAGGCCACGTCGCACTCGATGATCCCGGCCCCCATCCGGTCGGCAGCGATCAGCCCCTCGCGGGTGTGCTCGGGGAACATGAGCGGTGCGCCCCGGTGCGAGATCGAGAAGGTCCTGGGCGTGTAGGTCCGGTCGACCCCGCAAGCGGCGAGCTTGTCCTTGAGGGGGCCGGGCTTGAGCTGGTCGACGAGGTAGAACGGCCGGGGGCCCAGTTGCGCGGCTTCGCCGGCTCGTGCCGGCCCGACCGCCAGGATCAGCGCCACCGCTGCCAGGATCGCACGCATCGCAGATCTCCCCCGTTCCGAGCCGCCGGTAAAGAGCGGCGGTGACAGCCGGGTGACCCCGGCCTCGCCGACTCGGATGCCGCATGATAGCCGCGGGGCATGAGCCGGTCCGCATCAATCTCCGCCGCCCGCACGCCGAACGCGTCCGCCACGATCGCGGGGTTCGGCGCGATCCTGCTGTGGTCGCTCCTCGCCCTGTTCACCGCCGCCTCCGGCACGGTGCCGCCGTTCCAACTCGCCGCCATGACTTTCCTGGTCGGCGGCCTGTGCGGCTGCGCCACCTGGATCGCCCGTCCGAGCCGCGCGCGGGTTCTGGTCCAGCCCTGGCCGGTCTGGCTGCTCGGCGTCGGCGGCCTGTTCGGCTACCACGCGCTCTACTTCAGCGCGCTCCGGCTCGCGCCGCCGGCCGAGGCCGGGCTGATCAACTATCTCTGGCCGCTGCTCATCGTGCTGTTCTCCGCCCGCCTGCCGGGCTCGGGGGGCTTGCGCCGGGGCCATCTCGCCGGCGCGGTTCTGGGTCTTGCCGGCGTCGCCGCCCTGTTCGCCGGCCGGGGCGACCTGGACTTCGCCGCGGGCGCGTTGCCGGGCTACGTCGCCTCCCTGGCGGCGGCCTTCGTCTGGGCGGGTTACTCGGTGCTCTCCGCCCGGGTCGGGCAGGTGCCGACCGACGCAGTGGCGGGCTTCTGCCTCGTCACGGCCGCGCTGAGCCTCGTCTGCCACCTGGCCTTCGAGACGACGGTCTGGCCGGCCGACGCCGTCCAGTGGGGCGCGGTGCTGCTCCTCGGCCTCGGGCCGGTGGGTGCCGCGTTCTATCTCTGGGACATCGGCTGCAAGCGCGGGGACGTCCGGTTGCTCGGGGTCACCGCCTATGCGGCGCCGGTCCTCTCGACGCTGATCCTGGTGGCGACGGGCTATGCCAGCCCGAGTCCCGTGCTGGCGCTCGCCTGCCTTCTTATCGTGGCCGGCGCGCTCACGGCGGTGCAGGCCTCGCGGGCGGTGCGGGGTGCGTAGGAGAAGTGGCCCGCCGCCTCGACCGAAGGACGGCTACTTCCGAACGCCCGCTCGATCGCCCAGCGTTTCAGCTGCGCGGCCGGAGCGCGAACAGTCGTCCGCTCGTCTGCCGGCAGGCAGATCCGTTCACGGAGCCATCACGTCCAGGACCCACGTCACGCCGAACCGATCCGTGAGCATTTCGTAGAGCGGCGACCCTGCCGGGCGACCGCGAAGACCACCTGTTCCACGCTGTATCGAAGGTGTACCGCCCCGACGCGCGCTACACGCCCCCGCCGAGCCTCGGAGCGATCCGGCGGGCGTGCTGGCGGGAGGAAGCCTTCACCATCGACTATACGGACGAACACGGGTCAGTCACGCAGCGGTCGATCCCGCCGCTGGCGATCGTCTACACGGAGGGGCGCTTGGTCGTCCTGGCGTGGTGCCGCCTGTGCGCGGCGTCCCGGATGTTTCGGATTGATCGCATCGTCGAAGCGCGTCGCCAGAGCGGCAGCTTCCGGCCGGGACGGGCCTCCCTATTGCGGGCCTATCTGGAAGCCTTGGAGATCGCGGATGCGGCTTGAGAGAGCGTGAGCCCGTCGTGAGACGGACCCAATCAGACCTTAACCCCGCGGCGTCGGCCGCCAGTCCGGCGGCGCCATCTCGAAACCTGAGAAGTCGAAGCCCGGCGAGACCGTGCAGCCGACGAGCGTCCAGGCCCCGAGGCTGGTGGCGGTCTGCCAATGGCCGGCCGGAACCACGCATTGCGGGCGCTGGCCGGCGGTGAGGTCAGGACCGAGATGCCGCGCTTCGGCGTCGTGCCCGTTCGGGCTCGTGGTGATCACCAGCGGCGCGCCCGCATGCCAGTGCCAGATCTCGGTGGCGTCGACCCGGTGCCAGGCGGAGACCTCGCCGAGATCCAGCAGGAAGTAGATCGCCGTGCCGACCGAGCGGCCTTCGACGGTGCGCGGATCGCGGAACGTCTCGCGGTAGTGGCCCCCCTCCGGGTGCGGCTTCAGTCCCAGGGTTGCGATCACCTCGGCCGCAGTCATGTACGCCTCCCTGCCGCGGACCGTCCGCGGCTTGCCGCCACTTGGCACCGATGCTACCGGCCGAAAACCCTCAAGGTCCTCACATCATGCCGAGCCCGATTGTACGCCTCCACCGCGGCGACCTGCCCGCCGACTACGACGCCGGCCGGGCGGTGGCCATCGACACCGAGACCCTGGGGCTGAACCCGCACCGCGACCGGCTCTGCGTGGTGCAGATCTCCACCGGCGATGGGACCGCCGACGTGGTGCAGATCCCGCAGGCCGGCCCCGAGCCGGCCGTGCTCAAGCGCGTCCTGGCCGATCCCGGAATCCTGAAGATCTTCCACTTCGCCCGCTTCGACGTGGCGGTGCTGTTCAAGGCGTTCGGGGTGATGCCGCAGCCGGTCTACTGCACCAAGATCGCCTCGAAGCTCGCCCGCACCTATACCGACCGGCACGGGCTCAAGGACGTGGTCCGCGAACTCGTCGGCGTCGATTTGTCCAAGCAGCAGCAATCCTCCGACTGGGGCGCCGAGAGCCTGTCGCAGGCGCAGCTCGATTACGCCGCGTCCGACGTGCTCCACCTCCACGCCGCCCGCGAGCGGCTCGACGCCATGCTGGCCCGCGAGGGCCGCACCGACCTCGCCGCCGCCTGCTTCGCCTTCCTGCCGACCCGCGCCCGCCTCGACCTCGACGGCTGGCCCGAGACCGACATCTTCGCGCACACATGACCGTTTCGGCGGGATCCTGCGCGATTCCCGTACCGGGTGAGCCTTTCCTGTCACCGCGCCGCGAAACGCCGCTGCTAGGTTGCCCATGCCGCGGCCTCCGAGTCCCGGCCAGGCCCTCCTCGCCGGTCACCATCCCGATCAGGCCGGCGAGGAGGGTCCGTCGTCAAGTCAGCGTCCGGGTGCCGGAGGGCGTCGTGATCCGTGCGCTCCAGCGCGGGCCGGGGCCATCCACGATGGTCGGGGGATCGGCGAGGCCGAGCGCGGCGTGAAGCTGCGCCACCGCGTCCGGATCCGGATGCGTCAGGACGACGGCCTCAAGGCGGGCGCCGAGGTCCGGCATCGACGCGGCGGGGCTACCACGAGGACCCCAATCCATCACATACGGCGCGGCGCCGTCCGCCGGCCAAGCTCCGTCCGGGCGCACGCCGAAGCGCCACGCCAGGGCGCCGCGGGTCATGGTGGCGGCCTGCCCGAGCAGGTCGCCATGGGCGGCGAGCACGCCGTCGAGGTCGTCCGTGCGGGCGACGAACCCGCGCAGCCGCCGGCCCAAATCCCAGTCCGCCCGCACCTGCGCGGCGTCGCCCAGGCCGAACCAGCGGGCGCGTGCCGGGACGGGTGTCTCCGGATCGACGGCGATCACCTCCAGGAACGTGGCCGCTCCGAGGCGCAGCAGGTGGTTGCGGGTGCCCATCTCCCGATGGCGGCCGCCCTCCGGCATGGAGAGGCCGAGGCAGTCGCGGACATGCGCGACGCCCTCGGCGAGGTTCGGGGCGACGACGGCGAGGTGGTCGAGGGTGAGCATGCGCGCATACGCTGTCTTGGATGATTGAGACGCTGCCGTGTCACAGGCCCTTCCGCAGGTCGAGATGGACCTGGGTCAGGAAGCGCCTGAGATCGTCCGGGCCGCGGAAACGCCAATCCGTGCAGGCTCTGGCCCAGAGTTTCATCTGTTCGTCCGGCGTCAGGTCGCTCGCCAGGATCGAGGCGACGAAATCGCGCAGGCGACGCCGATCCTCACCCTTGAAGCTGGTGAGAATCGCGGCAGTGGCTTCCTCCAACGACCCGTACAGATGGTCGATGCTCTGATTGAACCGCTCACCGAAGCGGATGAATTCGGGTGTCGCGGGCAAACGCCCCGACTTCCGCCGCGCCCGGTTGATCAGCTTGCTCCGCCGGCTCACGAATGCTCTCGCGTCATAACCTGTCCCGCACCTTTCTGAGGAAGGTTCTGAGCGCGGCGCCATCGTGGAACACGACATCGGCAGATGACGACCACCACAGCTTTTTCAATTCTTCGTCAGAAATCTGATCGCTGGTGATCGTATCCAAATATTTCCGCAAATTTATTCGCTTTCCCTCGTCTTTCAGGGGAGACAGCACCGTATCAATCATCTCGTCTTCGCTGGATACATCGTCCAAAATATCTTGATAGAACTGCAAACTAAACTCAAGAAATTCAGTCGACAATTTCATCTCAGTCTCCCTCCGTTAAAGGATAGGCGGTTCGTATGCGGAATCCTCGCGGAGAGGTGGGGTCATGTCTTAATTCGACGCCGGCATTGCGTGTGTTGCGCATGTAGACGACGCCTTCGTCTGTGCTGTAAGCCTCCCTTCCAGTTTTATGGTCGAACGACCTAGTAATAAATTTGCGATCATCTAAGCCGGATGCGACGCGATCAACGGCCTCTTGGTTGGACGCAAGTGTCTGATTCACCAGATCATTGGCTGATTCGATAGAATCAAAGCTCCCATTTCGCCGCATTCCTCCATGGGCAATCCAAGAGCGCCACTGAGATTTCCGCACGCGTTCGAACAATTCGTCGTCGGATTTGCCAACGTGCTTCCCGAGAGTGTGTCCGCCTCGACCTTCTTCAGCTTTCAGATCGACTCTATACTTCTAATCGTCATTGCCCACGAGGATGAAATGCGCATCATTGCCGGTTGCAACTTCTCCAATACCGCCCTCATGTGTCCACTGGCCACCGTCTGGCTGACCGGCCGGCACGCGTGGTTGGCTGGGATTGTAGGCGTGTAGTACTAGTCCGAGCCGAAGTAGCTTTACCCATACGCGAAGGGCTACAAGCTGCCATTGCGTCCGGGCGACGAAGGTCTCTTTCAAGCACATGAATCACCCTCGCCAAAAGCGCAGGGCCTATGATAGGATAATTGTCTTGTAGGTCAAAAATGTTTTTGTTTTGTTCTCGGACTGGGGAGGGTGCGGGTGAGTGACACGGCCATCACCGGTCACGAGCGGGGCCGGGCATCACGCCCGGCCCCGCTCTCACCTCACAACGAGTAGTACTGCACGAACTCGATCGGGTGCGGGGTCATCTCGTAGCGCAGCACCTCGGTCATCTTTAGCTCGATGAACGAGTCGATCTGGTCGTCCGAGAACACGCCGCCCTCCTTGAGGAAGGCTCGGTCCCTGTCGAGGCTGGTGAGGGCCTCGCGGAGCGAACCGCACACGGTCGGGATCTTCTTCAGCTCCCGCGGGGGCAGCTCGTAGAGGTCCTTGTCCATGGCCGGGCCCGGGTCGATCTTGTTGCGGATGCCGTCGAGGCCGGCCATCAGCAGCGCCGAGAAGGCGAGGTAGGGATTCGCCATCGGGTCGGGGAAGCGGACCTCCACGCGCTTGGCCTTCGGGCTCTTGGTCCACGGTATGCGGCAGGAAGCCGAGCGGTTGCGCGCCGAGTAGGCCAGCAGCACCGGCGCCTCGTAGCCCGGCACCAGACGCTTGTACGAGTTGGTCGACGGGTTGGTGAAGGCGTTCAGCGCCTTGGCGTGCTTGATGATGCCGCCGATGTACCAGAGGCACTCTTGGGACAGGCCGGCATACTTGTCGCCCGCGAAGACCGGCTTGCCGTCCTTCCAGATCGACTGGTGGACATGCATGCCGGAGCCGTTGTCGCCGTAGACGGGCTTGGGCATGAACGTCGCCGACTTGCCGTAGCTCTGCGCGACGTTGTGGATGCAGTACTTGTAGATCTGCATGTGGTCGGCGAGCAGGGTCAGCGTGTCGAACTTCATGCCGAGCTCGTGCTGGGCCGAGGCCACCTCGTGGTGGTGCTTCTCGACCTTCACGCCCATGGACTGCATGGCGGCCAGCATCTCGCCGCGCATGTCCTGGGCCGAATCCTGCGGCGGGACCGGGAAGTAGCCGCCCTTGGTCTGCACCCGGTGGCCGAGGTTGCCGCCCTCGTAATCGGTGAAGCCGTTGGTCGGCAGCTCGGTGGAATCGAGCTCGAAGCCGGTGCGGTACGGGTCGGCGCCGAACTTCACGTCGTCGAACACGAAGAACTCGGCCTCGGGGCCGACATAGATCGTGTCGCCGATGCCGGTCTGCTGCAGGTAGGCCTCAGCGCGCTTGGCGGTGCCGCGGGGGTCGCGCCCGTAGGGCTCGCCGGTGGCCGGCTCCAGCACGTCGCAGACGATCGACATCGTCGCGGCCGAGAAGAACGGATCCAGGGTGGCGGTCACCGGATCCGGCATCAGGAGCATGTCGGACTCGTTGATCGCCTTCCAGCCGGCGATCGAGGAGCCGTCGAACATGGTGCCCTCGTCGAAGATCTCCTCGTCGATGAGCGACACGTCGAACGTGACATGCTGCCACTTGCCGCGCGGGTCGGTGAACCGGAAGTCCACGTAGCGCACGTCGTTGTCCCGGATCGTCTTCAGCACCTCGGCCGCAGTGGTCATCGTGGGCATCCTCCAGGGATTTCTGAACACTCTCTCGTCGCGCGTCCGAACCGGTTCGCCGCGCCGGCAAGCGGCGCTTGATATCTGGCGCGGGCGCCCCTTGCCACCCGGCGAGCGGCGGAATCGGCCTTTCGGGTGGGCTGATCGCGCCGCCTTGCCGCGCGCTCTCGGATCCGTGATCGAGAAATCACGTGTGTAGCGCGGGGCAGACCCGCGGCAAGAGCCGTCTGGCATGCTCCGTGCAAAGGCGGCATCGGCCGTCGCCGAGGCGGCAAGCCGTTCGCGTTGTCCAGGGGTGCCCCGGTCGCGCATCGATACGGACGAGAGAACCGGAATGACCAAATACAAGCTCGAGTACATATGGCTCGACGGGTACACGCCGACCCCGAATCTCCGCGGCAAGACGCAGATCAAGGATTTCGACAGCTTCCCGACCCTCGACCAGCTCCCCATGTGGGGCTTCGACGGCTCGTCCACGAAGCAGGCCGAGGGCGGCAGCTCCGACTGCATGCTGAAGCCCGTGCGCCACTTCCCCGACCCGGCCCGTAAGAACGGCGTGCTGGTGATGTGCGAAGTGATGATGCCGGACGGCGTGACCCCGCACGAGTCCAACAAGCGCGCCACCATCCTGGACGATGCCGGCGCATGGTTCGGGTTCGAGCAGGAGTACTTCCTGTACAAGGATGGCCGCCCGCTCGGCTTCCCGGCCTCCGGCTACCCGGCGCCGCAGGGCCCGTACTACACCGGCGTCGGCTACTCGAACGTCGGCGACGTCGCCCGCAAGATCGTCGAGGAGCACCTCGACTTCTGCCTCGATGCCGGTATCAACCACGAGGGCATCAACGCCGAGGTGGCCAAGGGTCAGTGGGAATTCCAGATCTTCGGCAAGGGCTCCAAGAAGGCCGCCGACGAGATGTGGATGGCCCGCTACCTCCTGCAGCGCCTCTGCGAGAAGTACGGCATCGACGTCGAGTACCACTGCAAGCCGCTCGGCGACACCGACTGGAACGGGTCGGGCATGCATTGCAACTTCTCGACCGCGTTCATGCGCGAGCACGGCGGCAAGGCCTATTTCGAGAAGCTCATGGAGGCGTTCAAGAACGCCCGCGAGGAGCACATCGCGGTCTACGGTCCGGACAACCACATGCGCCTGACCGGCAAGCACGAGACCGCCTCGATCCACGAGTTCTCGTACGGTGTGGCCGACCGCGGCGCCTCGATCCGCGTGCCGCACTCCTTCGTCAACAACGGCTACAAGGGCTACCTGGAGGACCGCCGTCCGAACTCGCAGGGCGACCCCTACCAGATCGCCTCGCAGGTGCTGAAGACGATCGCGTCCGTGCCGACCGAGGCTGCTGCCGCCGCGTAAGACGCGAAGCTTCGACAGACGATACGAAGCCGGGCCCTCGGGTCCGGCTTCGCCGTTTCGAGAACGCCTTCCAAAAGGTGGCTGCCGGCAGTACGGCCCGGACGTTTGGCTGCGAGCGCCGTACGACGTTGCCAATCGCCTGACGAGCCGCACGCCTTTCCCGGACGCAGTGGACGGTGGTCCGGGATCCGGTACAGGACGCGCCGCGCGAGCGGCGCAGCTTGTTACGCGCAGCCGCTTTGCGACGTTTTACGATGGATCCCGGATCGCACTCCGCTGGCGCTGCATGCGCCCGGGGAAAAGGGCTTGCACTTCAGGACCGGCGCGGGCGCTCGTCTTCGCGGATCGCAGCGTCGTGATACCACGCACCGCCGCCGAAACTCGGCGTCGGGGCGGGCTTCGCCTCCGTAATGGTCCTGGGCGTCGCGCGGGCGCGCCGGAACGCGGACAGATCGTAGATCTTGGCCGTCTCGCGCGGGTCCGTACCGGCCATCGCACATCCTCCTGCATCAGGTCTCGGCGACCGATCGCGTCGGCCGTTCTCGATGATGTGGGGTGCGGAACGCGGCGCTCCATGGCGAAAAGCGCCGATGCCGGACATTCGTGCAGAGCGAAAACTTAGGCAGTCACCGAACCGTGCCGGCTGGCCCAAGCGCAATCGCCGGTCAGATCGCGTCCGTGCCGGTCTCGCCGGTGCGGATGCGGATCGCCTCCTCGATGGTCGACACGAAGATCTTGCCGTCGCCGATGCGGCCGGTCTGGGCCGCCTTGCGGATCGCGTCCACCGCGCCCTCGACCAGCGCGTCGGAGAGCACGATCTCCAGCTTCACCTTCGGCAGGAAGTCCACGACGTATTCGGCCCCGCGATAGAGCTCGGTATGGCCCTTCTGCCGGCCGAAACCCTTCGCCTCGATGACGGTGATGCCCTGGAGGCCGACCTCCTGGAGCGCCTCCTTCACTTCGTCGAGCTTGAAAGGCTTGATGATCGCTTCGATCTTCTTCATGCCGCTCGGGCCTGCTCTGCGGTGGCTGGCATTTCTAACATCCTCGTGACGTGTCCGCCATGCCGATTTCTCGGCGCGCCGGAGCATGGTGCCTAATCAATGTGCGATTCCAGCACATCCTTAGGGCATTTCGAGTTTTTGTGGCGCGTCTTTAGCCAAGGCTTGATCGGCGCACGGGCAGGGTTGGAGGCGGACATGCGGTTGCTGACGGTCGCGGCAATGAGGCGGGTCGATGCCGCGGCGATCGATGGCGAGACCTCGGGCCTCACGCTGATGGAGGCGGCCGGCGCCGCGGTGGCGGCCCGCGCCCGAGCCCGGTTGCCCGCGGGCGGACGGATCGTGATCCTGTGCGGACCCGGGAACAACGGCGGCGACGGCTTTGTCGCCGCGCGTCTGCTGGCGGAGGGCGGTGCCACCGTCGAGCTTCTCCTCCTGGGCGACCGCGCGACGCTGAAGGGCGACGCCGCCCGCGCCGCCGAGGCCTGGCGTGGCCCGGTCGGAAGGGCGAATCCGGAGGCGCTTCCTCCCTGTGATCTTGTGGTCGACGCCCTGTTCGGCGCCGGTCTCGCCCGCGACCTCGACGGTGTCGCCCGCGCGCTTGTGGAGGCGGTGAATACCAGCGGGACGCCGGTCCTCGCTGTGGACGTGCCGAGCGGCGTCGACGGCGACACCGGGGCGGTGCGCGGCGCCGGGATCCGCGCCGTCGAGACCGTGACCTTCGTGACCCTCAAGCCCGGCCACCTGCTCGAACCCGGCCGCAGCCTCTGCGGTCAGCTGAGCGTGGCCGATATCGGCACCGGGCCAGCCGCCTTTGAGGCCGGTCTCGCTGCCTGTGTGCCAACCTACCGGAACGGTCCGGATCTCTGGGCGCGGGAATTCCCCCGCCTGACCGGCACGAGCCACAAATACACCCGCGGCCACGCTCTCGTGCTGTCGGGACCGGCCACCAAGACCGGTGCCGCCCGGCTCGCGGCCCGCGGCGCTCTTCGGGTCGGCGCCGGACTAGTGACGGTCGTCTCGCCGGTCGCCGCGCTGCCCGAGAACGCCGCGCACCTCACGGCGATCATGCTGCGTCCGTGCGAGAGCGCCGACGACCTCGACGACATGCTCACCGACGAGCGTCTGAATGTGGTCCTAGCCGGACCGGGCCTCGGCACCGGCGAGCCCACTCGGGAGCGCGTCGCGGTGGCGGCGGCGGCCGGGCGGGGGCTCGTCCTCGACGCCGACGCGCTCACGAGCTTCGCCGGGCAGGCGCCGCTGCTGGCCGCGCATCTCGCCGACGGCGGCGCGCAGGCGGTGCTGACGCCGCATGCGGGCGAGTTCGCGCGGCTGTTCGACGGCACGGAGGCGACGGCGGAGGGCGCCGACAAGGTCGCCCGGACCCGGGCGGCTGCGCGCCTGACCGGCGCGGTCGTCGTCCTGAAGGGTTCCGATACCGTCATCGCAGCCCCGGACGGACGCGCCGCCATCAACGATCACGGCAGCCCCTATCTCGGCACCGCCGGCTCGGGCGATGTGCTGGGCGGCCTGATCGCCGGGTTGCTCGCGCAGGGCATGGAGCCCTTCGAAGCGGCGTCCGCCGGCGTCTGGCTCCACGGCGACGCCGGCCTGCGCCACGGCCCCGGCCTGATCGCCGAGGACATCCCCGAGCTGATGCCCGCGGTGCTGCGGGGCTTCGCGTAAGCCGCGATCAGGTGACCTCGAACGCCGTCCAGAGTCCAGTATCGAACCGCTCCAGCACCGTGGCGCTGATCAGCCAGCGGCCGGGATTGTCGGCCAGGAAGCCGATCCGGGCAGTCCGGCCCTCCAGCAGCTGGAACGTGTCGAGCCAGTAGGGTTCCCAGCCGTCGTCCAGGGGGTGGAGCAGGCGGAAGCAGTGGCCGTGCAGGTGCAGGGCCTGCGGGAAGGCCGTCTCGTTCCGCAGCGCCAGGACCACGACCTGGCCGCGCTTGACCGAGAAGATCGGCTGCAGGCCGGCAACGCCGCTGGTGCCGTTCACCGACCAGACCTTCTGCGGGTCGCCCGTGTAGACGGGCTCGGGCGCCGCCCCGTCCTTGACCTTCTCCTTGGCGTCTTTCGGCACGAAGGCGCCGCCGGTGATGACCACGTCGCGGCGCAGGGCGTTCTGGAGCTTGATCTCGGCCGGGAGGCGCTTGTTCTCGCCGATCGGCCCGATCGGCGGCCGCTTCTCGGTGATCCTGGGGCCCTTCGTGGTGACGCTGGCCAGGACGAGTCCCTTGCCGATCAGCGCGTGGATCTCGCAGGTGGCGCCCTCCTGCTCGGGTAGGTCGACCAGCAGGTCGTAGCGGGTGCCGGGCGGGAAGGGCAGGGTGGCCCGCAGGGGCTCGAACGTGTCGGTCGGCTGCCCGTCGACGGCCGCCACGTAGACCTTCACGCCCTCGAACTTGATCCGCGTCGCCCGGGCGTTGCAGGCATTGCCCAGCCGCAGGCGGACCCGGGAGCCCGGGCGGGCCTCGAAGGCGCCCGGCACCGGCTTGCCGTTGACGGTCACGAGATTGCCGAGGCGCCCGTTCGCGGCGGCGAGCGCCGTCTGCCCGAACGGCATGAGGGTGCCGTCGTCCTGGATCCGCCAGTCCTGCAGGACGACGCTGACATCGGCGTCGACCGCGGGTGGGTTGGTCTCCTCGACGACCAGCATGCCCGCGAGGCCGCGGCCCGACGGCTCGCTCGCCCCACCGACGACCAGGGGCCGGATCAGGTAGGAGCCGGCATCCGGCGGCGTGAAGGCGTAGAGGAAGTCGCCGCCCGGCGGGATCGGCGCCTGGGTCACCCCGCCGACGCCGTCCATGGCGTTGACGTTCCTCACCCCGTGCCAGTGCAGCGACAGGGGCTTGTCGGTCTTATTCTCGACCTTCAGCCGCACCGGCTGGCCGAGCTTCACCCGGACGACCGGCGGCAGGGCCTTGCCGTCGAAGCACCAGACCGTCGTCTCCGGCGCGGGTTCCGGCCTGAACCGCGTCGTGCCGGGCGCCGCCGGTAGGGTCGCCGGCGCGGCCGCGGGCTCCGGCTGGGCGGGGGAGGGCGCCCCCGGCGCCTGGGCCCGCGCGACCTCCGGCCCGAGCCCGAAGGCCGCCGCGGCGGCGAGCAGGGTCCGGCGCGACGGCGTGCCGGCACGCGAATCGGTCGGCGGCACGGTGCGGGATGGCGGCATGGGATCTCGGCTGCGGGTCGCGACGGGTCCGCTCCTTAGCGGCGCGCGGGCTCCCGCGCCACAGGGGCAAGTTTTTTGCTGCGGGCCCGCCGGCCCATGCTATAGGGCGCGCTTCCGGCGGCCGGCGATGCGCCGGATGTCGGCGCGCGCGGGCGTGGCGGAACTGGTAGACGCGCTGGATTTAGGTTCCAGTGTCGCAAGACGTGGGGGTTCGAGCCCCTCCGCCCGCACCAGGACCTCTGCTGAGGTTGCGGTCCCCTCGGGACCCTCCGCCCCGTACCCGACATCTCGGCATCCCGGTCCGCGCGAGCACGACGCCGGCCCGGCCGGCGACCCCAGGTTTCTTTGAAGAGCGACGACGACGATGCAGGTGACCGAGATCAACGCCCAGGGGCTGAAGCGCGAGTTTCAGGTGCTGCTGGCCGCCCAGGAACTCGAGGAGCGCCTGACCAACGAGCTGTCCGGCATGAAGGACAAGGTGCAGCTCAAGGGCTTCCGCCCCGGCAAGGTGCCGGTCGCGCACCTGCGCAAGGTCTACGGCCGCTCCGTGATGGCCGAGGTGGTTCAGAACGCCGTCAACGAGGCCAACCGCCAGATCGTGACCGACAACGGCCTCAAGCTCGCCCTGGAGCCGCAGGTCGAGTTCCCGAGCGATCAGGCCGAGGTCGAGAAGGCGCTGGACGCCAAGGGTGACCTCGCCTTCAAGGTCGCCCTCGAGGTGATGCCGAGCTTCGAACTCGCCGACCTCTCCGACGTCAGCCTGACCAAGCGCGTCGCCAAGCCCTCCGACGCGGAGGTGAACGAGGCCCTGGAGCGCATGGCCGGCCAGAGCCGCCCGTTCGCCGAGCGCGAGGAGGGCGCCGAGGCCCAGAGCGGCGACCGCGTCACCATCGACTTCGTCGGCCGCATTGGCGGCGAGGAGTTCCAGGGCGGCAAGGGCGAGGGCATCGATCTGGAGCTCGGCTCCGGCTCGTTCATCCCGGGCTTCGAGGAGCAGCTCGTCGGCGCCAAGGTTGGCGACAAGCGCCTCGTGAAGGTCACCTTCCCGGAGGCCTACGGGGCCGAGAACCTCGCCGGCAAGGATGCCGAGTTCGACGTGACGGTCACGAAGATCCAGGCGGCGGGCGAGGCCAAGGTCGACGACGAACTCGCGAAGTCCATGGGCATGGAGTCGCTGGAGAAGCTCCGCGAGGCCGTGTCCGAGGCGATCGGCCGGGACTTCGAGGCCGCCTCGCGCCGCCTCCTGAAGAAGGACCTGCTCGACGCGCTGGACGGCAAGTACGCCTTCGAGCTGCCCCCCTCCCTGGTGGCGCAGGAATTCGCCGCCGTGTGGGCGCAGGTCGAGCAGGACCTCAAGACCCGCGGTAAGACCTTCGAGGACGAGGACACCACCGAGGAGAAGGCCCAGGCCGAGTACCGGAAGATCGCCGAACGCCGCGTCCGCCTCGGTCTCGTGCTTGCGCAGGTCGGCGAGAGCGCCGATATCAAGGTCTCGGATGACGAGGTGAACCAGGCCCTCATCGCCCGGGTCCGGCAGTTCCCGGGCCAGGAGCAGCAGGTCTGGGACTTCTACCGGAAGAATGCGCAGGCGCTCGCGGAACTCCGCGCGCCCCTGTTCGAGGAAAAGGTGGTTGACCACGTTCTCGGGCAGGTCAAACTCGTCGAGGAGCCCGTCTCGAAAGAGGCGCTTTTCGCGGACGATGATGACGACGACACGACCGGCGGCAAGCCGGCAGACAAGGCCGAGGCCGAGGACGAGTCCAAGCCCGAGGCCAAGGCCGACTGAGTCCCGCCCTGTCCCAGGACGGCGGGCAAGGGTTAGGCGATGGTTAAGCATCGCCGGTGTTCGCTGACATGTCCGGGGTTGCCCTGATTCGCGGCAACCCTGGGCCTCACTCTGGGGCAGGACGAGATGAGAGATCCGATCGACGTCTACAACAACGCGCTCGTGCCGATGGTCGTCGAGCAGTCGAGCCGCGGCGAGCGCGCCTTCGACATCTATTCCCGCCTGCTGCGTGAGCGCATCATCTTCCTCACCGGTCCCGTGGAGGATTACGGCGCGTCCCTGATCGTGGCGCAGCTGCTGTTCCTCGAGGCGGAGAACCCGAAGAAGGAAATCTCCTTCTACATCAACTCCCCCGGCGGCGTCGTCACCTCGGGCCTGTCGATCTACGACACGATGCAGTTCATCCGCTGCCCGGTGACGACCCTCTGCGTCGGCCAGGCCGCCTCGATGGGCTCGCTGCTGCTGACCGCCGGCGAGCCCGGCCATCGCTTCGCCCTCCCGAACGCCCGGATCATGGTCCATCAGCCCTCCGGCGGCTTCCAGGGCCAGGCGACCGACATCCTGATCCACGCCCGCGAGATCGAGGCGCTGAAGCGGCGCCTGAACGAGATCTACGTGAAGCACACGGGTCGCGACTACGACACGATCCATACGGCGCTGGAGCGCGACAACTTCATGACCGCCGACGCGGCCAAGGAGTTCGGTCTCATCGACGAGGTGATCGAGAAGCGTCCGGAGCCGGCCGCAACCTAAGCGGAATGCGTCGTCCGACCGCCGCGGCGCGGCCTTGATCCCGCCGCGGCAGCGTGTTTGCATCGAGGTTCGGGCCCTTCGGTCAAAGGCGCACAGCACACTGTTTCTTTAAACGGGCCCCCTACATTCATGCGATGCGCGTCCGCCCGTAGCCGGCTGCGGACGCGGGGAATCGGAGACCGATATGAGCAAGACTGGCGGCAACGACTCGAAGAGCACGCTGTATTGCTCGTTCTGCGGCAAGAGCCAGCACGAGGTCCGCAAGCTGATCGCCGGCCCGACCGTGTTCATCTGCGACGAGTGCGTCGAGCTGTGCATGGACATCATCCGCGAGGAGTCGAAATCCTCGCTGGTGAAGAGCCGCGACGGGGTGCCGACGCCGAAGGAGATCCGCCGGGTCCTCGACGATTACGTCATCGGCCAGGACTTCGCCAAGAAGGTCCTCTCGGTCGCGGTGCACAACCACTACAAGCGGCTCGCCCACGCGACGAAGCACAACGACGTCGAGCTGGCCAAGTCCAACATCATGCTGATCGGGCCGACCGGCTCGGGCAAGACACTGCTCGCGCAGACGCTGGCCCGGATCCTCGACGTGCCGTTCACCATGGCGGACGCCACGACGCTCACCGAGGCCGGCTACGTCGGTGAGGACGTCGAGAACATCATCCTGAAGCTGCTCCAGGCCTCGGACTACAACGTCGAGCGGGCGCAGCGCGGCATCGTCTACATCGACGAGATCGACAAGATCTCCCGCAAGTCCGACAACCCGTCGATCACCCGCGACGTGTCGGGCGAGGGCGTGCAGCAGGCGCTCCTGAAGATCATGGAGGGCACGGTCGCCTCCGTACCGCCCCAGGGCGGCCGGAAGCACCCGCAGCAGGAATTCCTGCAGGTCGACACCACCAACATCCTGTTCATCTGCGGCGGCGCCTTCGCGGGGCTGGAGCGGATCATCTCCCAGCGCGGCAAGGGCACCTCGATCGGCTTCGGCGCGACCGTGCAGGCCCCGGATGACCGCCGCACCGGCGAGATCTTCCGCTCGGTCGAGCCGGAGGACCTGCTGAAGTTCGGCCTCATCCCCGAGTTCGTTGGCCGCCTGCCGGTCCTGGCGACGCTGGAGGACCTCGACGAGGCCGCGCTGAAGAAGATTCTTCAGGAGCCGAAGAACGCCCTGGTCAAGCAGTACCAGCGGCTGTTCGAGATGGAGAACGTCGATCTGACCTTCCAGGACGAGGCGCTCTCGCTCGTGGCCCGTAAGGCGATCGAGCGCAAGACCGGCGCCCGCGGCCTGCGCTCCATCCTGGAGACGATCCTGCTCGACACGATGTACGACCTGCCGGGTCTCGAGTCCGTGGAGCAGGTGGTCATCGGTCCGGAGGTGGTGGAGGGCAAGTCGCGCCCCCTCTACATCCACGGCGATCGCAACAAGGACGCGCCCGCCAGCGTCAGCGCGTAGGCGCCCGGTAGGGTTGCATTGAGCGCCCGGCTCCGGCCGGGCGCGCTGCGGGGATCGGCTTGAAAATGTTGCTCCCCGCAGCCACCTCAGGCTCAGCGCGGTGGCCGCACGCTCCTTCGAGGTCCGGTCCGCGTCGCCAGCCGCAAAGTTAGCGAAATCCGACCCTCGCGGCCCGGTCGGCCCCTGGCTGTAGGCGCGCTCCGTGCATGGGGGCGCCGAACCCGGGCGTCCTGAGAGGAAGTCAGCATGTCACAGTCGAAATCGCGCCAGCCGGTGGTCCCGGGTTCGACGGGCACCTACGCCGTCCTCCCCCTGCGCGACATCGTCGTCTTCCCGCACATGATCGTGCCCCTGTTCGTGGGCCGCGAGAAGTCGATCCGCGCCCTTGAGGAGGCCGTGCGCACGGACCGCCATATCCTGCTCGCCACGCAGATCAACGCGGGCGACGACGATCCGGCGACCGACGCCATCTACAAGATCGGAACCCTCGCCTCCGTGCTCCAGCTGCTGAAGCTGCCTGACGGCACCGTGAAGGTGCTGGTCGAGGGCGTCGGTCGCGCGAAGGTCGTGGACTTCACCCGCTCAGACGAGTTCTACGAGGCCACTGCCGAGGCGTTGCACGACGAACTCGGCGACCGCGTCGAGGCCGAGGCGCTCGCGCGCTCCGTGCTCTCGGAGTTCGAGAACTACGTCAAGCTGAACAAGAAGATCTCCCCCGAGGTCGTCTCCGCCGTGACCCAGATCGACGAGCCGTCCAAGCTCGCCGACACGATTGGCTCGCACCTGCTCGTCAAGATCTCCGACAAGCAGGGCATCCTGGAGACACCTACGGTGGCGCAGCGCCTCGAGCGCGTGCTGTCGCTGATGGAGAGCGAGATCTCCGTGCTCCAGGTGGAGAAGCGCATCCGGACCCGCGTCAAGCGGCAGATGGAGAAGACCCAGCGCGAGTACTACCTGAACGAGCAAATGAAGGCGATCCAGAAGGAGCTGGGCGACTCCGAGGATGGCCGCGACGAGTTGGCCGAGCTGGAAGAGAAGATCGAGAAGACCAAGCTCTCCAAGGAGGCCCGCGACAAGGCCACCGCCGAGCTGAAGAAGCTCCGGCAGATGTCGCCGATGTCGGCCGAGGCGACCGTCGTGCGCAACTATCTCGACTGGATGCTCGGCATCCCGTGGGGCAAGCGCTCGAAGATCAAGAAGGACCTGCTCGGTGCCCAGGCGCTGCTCGACGAGGACCATTTCGGCCTCGACAAGGTCAAGGAGCGGATCGTCGAGTACCTCGCCGTGCAGCAGCGGGCGAACAAGCTCACCGGTCCGATCCTGTGCCTCGTCGGTCCCCCGGGCGTCGGCAAGACCTCGCTCGGTAAGTCCATCGCCAAGGCGACGGGTCGCGAGTTCGTCCGGATGTCGCTCGGCGGCGTCCGCGACGAGGCCGAGATCCGCGGTCACCGCCGGACCTATATCGGCTCGATGCCCGGCAAGATCGTGCAGTCGATGCGCAAGGCCAAGACCTCGAACCCGCTCATCCTGCTCGACGAGATCGACAAGATGGGCATGGATTTCCGCGGCGATCCGTCGGCGGCCCTCCTCGAGGTGCTCGACCCTGAGCAGAACAGCACCTTCAACGACCACTACCTGGAGGTGGATTACGACCTCTCGAACGTGATGTTCGTGACCACGGCCAACACCCTCAACATTCCGGGCCCGCTCATGGACCGGATGGAGGTGATCCGCATCGCCGGCTACACCGAGGAGGAGAAGGTCGAGATCGCGCGCAAGCACCTGATCCCGAACGCCCTGAAGAAGCACGGCCTCGGGACGCATGAGTGGTCGATCGACGATGATGGGCTGATGATGCTGGTCCGCCGCTACACGCGGGAGGCCGGCGTCCGCAACCTGGAGCGCGAGCTGTCCAACCTGATCCGCAAGGCGGTGAAGGAGATCCTGATCACCAAGACCAAGTCCGTCGCGGTGACGCCGGAGAACCTGCCCGTCTTCCTCGGCCCGCCGAAGTTCCGTTACGGCGAGATCGACGCGGACGATCAGGTCGGCGTGGTAACGGGTCTGGCCTGGACCGAGGTCGGCGGCGAGCTGCTGACGATCGAGGGCGTCATGATGCCTGGTAAGGGCAAGATGACGGTCACCGGCAACCTGAAGGACGTGATGAAGGAATCGATCTCGGCGGCGGCGAGCTACGTCCGCTCCCGAGCCCTGGATTTCGGCATCGAGCCGCCGCTCTTCGAGCGCCGCGACATCCACGTCCACGTTCCGGAGGGGGCGACCCCGAAGGACGGCCCGTCGGCCGGCATCGCCATGGCGACTGCGATCATCTCGACGCTCACCGGGATCCCGGTCCGTCGCGACGTCGCGATGACCGGCGAGGTGACGCTCCGCGGCCGGGTCCTGCCGATCGGTGGCCTGAAGGAGAAGCTGCTCGCCGCGCTCCGCGGCGGCATCAAGACGGTGCTGATCCCCGAGGAGAACGCCAAGGACATCGCTGAGGTGCCCGACAGCGTGAAGAACGGTTTGGAGATCATCCCGGTCTCGCGGATGGATCAGGTGCTGGAGAAGGCGCTGGTCCGCCAGCCCGAGGCGATCGAGTGGGAAGAGCCGCTGCCCGTGGCCAAGCCCGCCCGGACCGAGGAGGACGGTGCCGCCTTCGTGGCGCACTGAGCCACTTGAGCGTGTGAGACGAGCCCCCGGTGCCCGGCGCCGGGGGCTTTTTGATGCCCTGACGCCCGGACGCCTACTGCTTGCCCCATGATGCAAGCGCGGCCCCGAGCTTGCGGATCGGCCCAACGGATCGTTATGGGCATCCTATTTACGGGGCACGTGTCCCGGCTCGGCGGTGGAGGCTATGCAGCGCCGCCCTTAGGCGCAACCGAACGCGCGGAGCCTTGCACCAAACCGGTGCCATGCCGTAACGGTGGGCCGCGGGGCGGTTAGCTCAGTTGGTAGAGCGTCTCCTTTACACGGAGAGGGTCGGGGGTTCGAGTCCCTCACCGCCCACCAGATACTTCAGTGACTTAGCTCTCGTTTTCACTCATCACGCTTACCAGAGCATTCGTTGGGTAAGCGTATAGTAAGCATCATGGCCAACAACCCCACCGTCTCCGAGTTGCGCAAGGCCGCCGAGATCTCCGATCAGGAGGTCGATGCCGCGGTCGACGCCGTGCTGGCCGACCTCGCCGCCGAGGCCTACCCACTCGCGAAGGGCTGGACCCTCGACCTCGTCGAAATGCTGCGGACGAACGAGCGCGCGGCCGAGGCGCTGAAGACCGACAAGGCGGCGTGGAAGCGCAACATGATCCGGACTGCGGTGCTTCTGGCGCACCCGGTGAAGGGGTGAGCGATGGCCGACGAACCCGCTCCGCTGATGGATCCATACGAAGCCCTCAGGCTCATCGAGCTGTTCGTCAACGTCGCAGGAGAGGTCGATAACCCTGGCGCCTCCGACTTGATCCTGCGCGAAATCCGGAACGTACTGGCCAAGGCGCTTCCGGCGAAGCCTAGGCGCAGGCGGCGGAGAGGATGAGCGACAACGCAAGACGCGAACTTGTGGCCAGCCGTCTGATGGGGCGGCTCAGTGGGTTCATCCAAGGTATCGGGATGAGCGGCGTGGACGCCCGGGAGATCGTGAACCGCGCCATCGCCGACGACCCATCGGCCGACGAGCACGACATCGAGGCGAAGGCGCGCGCCTGGATGCTGATCGCACTGACGTAAAGATGGGCGACATCGATCCGATCCTAGAGGCCGTTGAAGCGCTGCGGCTGCTCGGCAAAACGGTCGAGCCCTGGAGCGACGACTTCGCGCTCTGGCTGGTCGACGGCGAGACGCTGACCGACAGCGACCTTTTGGCTTTGGCTATCCGTCTGGGCGTCATGGACTCGCCCGGGACGCTGCAATAGCCCGCCGGCATGCCTACCGAACCGCACGCCCCGGTCCGCGGCCTCGCGCTGAAGGCCCTGCGCGCCGTCGCGGCCAACCCCGGCGGCCTCCGGATGCAGGTGCACCCGTCCGTCATGCCGATGCTGGTCGAGATGGGACTGGTCGAGTCGCGCGTCACTCGCGGCCCAGGGCGCACGCGGTCGGCGTGGTACCTGACAGCGGCTGGGCGCTATGTGCTTTCTCAGCTGGGCCGGAGCGAGGTGCGGGCGGACTAGCTGTGACCGACGAGCAGATGAGTCAGCTTCAGATGCTTTCCGATCAGGAGAAATTATACGGTGGATCTGTTTCAGTTCATCTCAAGCATCGTAGGCTCGCTCGCATGGCCGGCCGTGATCGCGTATCTTTTGTATTTATTGAGACACCAACTAAGCGCACTAGCAAAGCGACTTCAGGAGATTTCACTCCCTGGTGGCGGCGGCGCTAAGTTTCGCGACGAAGTCCGTGAGGCTCAGAATAAATTAGAAGTTATTGTCGAAAATGATGAAGTAATTACGATCTCTAATGAGTCGAAATCGAGAGGAGTTTTGCCTCGGGACAAAATCCGCAGTCGATATGTAGACCTTGAAAATAAAATGTCAGTTTCAATCAGCAAATTACCGCTTAGCAAAAGGAAGATACCTGCAGATTTCATATTTGTCGACCTGAGGCCCTATCAAGGATCTTATCCGCTCTATGATGTATATTCAAAAATACGCGACCTGAGTTTTATGGCTGTCCATGCCGATGAAAAGGCTCTCAGCAACCAAGATGCAAAAGATTTCGATGAACTGTGCGAGACATTTTTCGAAGCCTTTGAGTTACAGATGCAGGAATACAAAAAACAACAGATCGAGCCCTCGGGCATCGACAGATGATTTCTTTATAGTGCTTTAGAACGACAAAAGGCGCCCTGGCCGAAGCCAGGGCGCCCGAAGCGGTGTGACGTAGGCTGTGAAGCAGCGCTACCGACGCGGAGTGTTCTCCAGCGCATCAATCCTTCGCTGCTGCCGCTCGTTGAACGCGCGGATGTGCTCGTCGACTTCGCCGCGCAGCATGCTAGTCACTCGGTCCTGCGCCTCGTTGCGGGCGAGTACCTCGCTGCGGGAGACGACGCGATCCTCAAGTCGGTCCATGCGCGCTTTCATCTCGTCGATCCCCTTCACGGCCCGGTTCTCTACCCGGCCGATCCGGTCGCGCATGAAGTCGTAGTCCCGGTCCTGAGAGCGCCAGTGGACCTCGTGCTCAGCGCGCGTGACCTGGTTGGCCGCCAGCGCCTCGATGCGCTTGTCGGCCTTGTCTTGGATCAGCAGCAACGAGCTCTTGAGGTCGGCCTGCCCGTCCTTCAGTGGATAGAACGCGAGGCCACCGATCAGGGCGGCGACGGTCACGCACGTGCCCATCGCGCCCCAAATCACCGCCCAGGGCGTGGCGCTGCGCCGATCGAGCTTATCGCTCAGCGCACCGAGGCTCTTCACGACATTGTCGAGGATCGAGCCGAAGCCGTCGAGGCGGGTCTCTTGGCGTTCCAGCCGAGCCTCCAGGTTGCCGATCAGCGGCGGCGACTGCATCTGCTGCGTCTGCTGGAGGTTCTGGGTCATGGTCGCGGCCCCCACGGCCGGAGAGGCGTCGCGCCGGTATTCCGGTCGCGCGCGGGTGCCCCTCCACCGCGTGGGAGAGGGGTAGAAGGCTCGCGAAACTTTCGCAGGCCTTGGTGTCGGTCAGGGCTTGGCGAAATCGCGCCGCACGGCCGTGATCCAGGCCACAGCCCGTTCCCCGCAGGCCGCCTTCGACCGGTCCAGCACCTTGGCCCGGCCGATGATGCGCACGACGTCGGCCCGGGTCAGCGATCGATCCGGGATATCCGGGAAGGTCTCACGCAGGCACGCGGCCACGCCCTGGGGCGGCTCGGGCAGGGTGACCCGGATATCGGCTGGCGCGAGCGGATCGATCGCGGGCGGCTCGTTCCTAAAGCTGGCGCAGCCGCCGACTGAGAGGCCGAGGAACGCACACGCCGTCGCGGCGCGGATCACGGGCGAGCGCATCGGTCAGTTCCTTGATCTTGGAGAGGTCGGCGTCGTGAGCGGCCTGGTCGCGGGCGCGCAGTTCCAGCGCCTCGTGGGTGATCGCCTCCGCCTTCTCGGCGCGCAGCTGCTCCGCCTGCAGCGCCACGGCGTGATCGTGGGCGAGCATGCGCTGCGCCCCATCGGTCACCGCGACCTGCCAGCAGAAGGCGAAGGCCGCGACGCCGGCGGCGGCCGTGACGGCGACAATGCGCAGGCGCGCGGGCAGCACGATCCGCCCGATCACCAGGACGGCGAGGGCCGCGGCCAGGATCTTGAGCGCCACCGGCGAGATCGCGGCCCATAGGAGGGGCGCGACCGCCAAGAGGATGGCGGTCCAGGAGAAGTCGAACATCAGCGGCGCGCTCCGGTGAGCTTGGGGAAGCGGCGCGCGAGGAAGCCCGGCACGGGCCGGCCGGCATCGTCCCAGCGCGCGTAGAGGGCGTAGAGCGCGCCGGCGACGATCAGCGCGCCCATGATGAAGCCGAAGACGGTGCCGGCCGAGATCTGGGCCTGCGCGCTCTCGGCCTGGTCCTTCAGTTCGCTGACGCTCTGGGCGACCTCGGCGAAGCCGAAGGACCCGGCCACACCCGCGCCCTGGACCGTGCGGCTGCGGGCGAGGTTCGCGTCCTTGGCCGCGACGGGCAGGGCCTCAGCGGTGTCGAGCGCGGCGAGCGTGTCATCGTCGAGCTCGCCTGTGACGGGCAAGCCGGCCTTCTTCTGCAGGAGCTGCACGGAGGCCGTGGTGCGGTCGCCGTGATCGCCGTCGACCTTGCCGACGGGGTAGCGCAGCGCCTTGAGCCTCGCCTGGGCCGGGATCACCCGCAGCGCCGCCTTCGCCTTGGCGAGGTAGGCGCGGCACTCGGAGAGCCCGATCGTCCCGCCGTTCACCCGCCGGCGCAGGGCCTCGACGTCGTCGGCATCGGCGAGCGCGTTGCAGTCGTTGTCGGTCCAGTAGGTGAGCGCGGCCGCGATCGCGCCGGCGGGGGCTCGGAGCTTGTCCGGATTGGCCTCGAACCCGGCGGCGCGGTAGTTCGCGCGGCCCGTGGTCTGGAGCGCGCCGCCGCCGCGGTATCGCCACCCGTCGCCGGGCTGCACGTTGCCGAGGCGACCGCCGTAGACCTTCTCGGCCAGCGCCTTCGGGTTGCCGGCGTAGGGCCTGGCCGCGGCCAGGCTCGGGAACCGCTTCGGCCAGACCGCGCACAGCCGCTCGGCCGTGTAGAACAGGCTCTCCTCGAGCTTGGTCAGGCCGCCGGTCTCCGTGGCGACCTGGGCGACGAAGTGGGCGATGCGCAGCGGCGTGGTGATCTCGGCGGCCGCGATCCGGTCGTCGGCCGCCACGAACGCCGCCACGATGTCGGCGCGCGCGTGCGGCGCGACTGCGGGCAGGATCCGCTTTAAGTCGGTCATGACGGGCACCAGGGTTCAGAAGGGGATGGTGAAGCGCAGGCGCAGCGGCGCGAGCTCGTCGAGCTCCAGCGTGCGCAGGCGTTCCCCGTCGCGGATGAGCGTGCCGTTCGGCGCGATCGGCGCGGCCGCCAGGAGGCTCGCGGTGCTGGGCCGGGGCGGCAGATGGGGGCGCGAAGATGCGGTGGCCGGCGCGGCGATCGCCAACGTGGCTGCCAGTGCCACCAGGATCCGGATCGGCATCAGCGCGAGGCCGCCAGACGCAGACGGCCAGCGCCGGGCGTGCCGATGATGGCGAGTCGCGCGTGGATCACGCCGCGGTGGACGATCCCCAGCCGCTCGGCCGCGCCCTGCGCGAGATCGAGGGTGCGGTGCAGGCGCGGATGCGGCCCCCGATCGTTGACGGTGACCTCGACGCTGCGGCCGGTCGCGAGGTCGGTCACCTGCACCCGGGTCCCGCACGGCAGCGTCCAGTGCGCCGCCGTCATGCCCTGCGGGTTGTAGCGGCCGGCGAGGTGACCGACGGTCCGGCGGCTGCAGGCGACGTCGTTCTTCGCCTGTCCGTGCTCGGAGCCATACCAGGAGACGCGGCCCTCCCAGGCGCGAGCGGACACGGGGGCGAGCAGCAGCGCGCAAGCGACCACTGCCCGCAGCGCGAGGCGCTGCAGGAGCATGATGGATCTCCGAAGGTGTCAGGATCGGGCGCGGCGCGTTAGGTGCTCAGACCTGCCGCTCGCCTCGAAGGAGAAGACCGTGACCGCACCCGCACTGGCCAAGGAGTGGTACAGTCCGCAGGAGCTCGCCCTGCACTGCGGCTGCAGCGTCGAGCACATCGAGGCGCTGACGCGGCGTCATCACTGGCCGCGCGTGCACGGCGAAAACGGTGGCAAGATCGGCGTCGATCTTGAGACTGTACAGCGCGCAGTCGGGAGCTCGCCGACGGCCGTGCACGGCTCCATTTCAGACTGAGGTGGCCGCGCCCTTGACGGTGCCGTGGATCACGAACGGGCCGATGGTCGCCGGATAGGGATCCTTGCCGACCTCGGTGATCCAGATCTCGTGCTGGTAGGAGCCGAGCGGCGAGAAGCCGGCGTAGTCGGTCGGCGCGATGGCGAGGACCACCATGAACGCGCCGGGCACGGCCGGGTCGGCCACGATCGGCAGAGGCTTCGTGAAGGACTCAGGCGCGTCCGCGACGTAGAACTGCGGGCCCTGCGACCGCCCGACCGGCATCGCGCCGAGATACCAGGCGGCCGTTGCGCCGGTCAGATCCGGGCGGGTGCCGTCCGGATCGCTCATCGGCACCGTGTACTGGACCCCGGCGCCCTGGAAGACGCTGATGGTCTGATCGCGGGCCGGGCCGTTTCGGGGGGCGGCCATGGTCAGGCAGTCGGCGCGGCGACGGGGACGGCCTCAGCGACCGGAGCCGGCTCCACAACCGGAGCCGCGACCGGGTCGGCCGCCAGCTCGGCGTAGCCCAGCAGGATCAGCTTGGCCGCACACTTCTCCGGCACGCTCATCTCGGCGCCCTCAAGCACCTTCCAGACGGAGGCGAGCATGTCGAGATCGGGGACGTCGGCCTGCGCGATCATCCGTGCGCCGAGGGCGGCGACGTCGTTGAGGGCGGAGACCACCTCGTCCTTCTCATGGACGAAGCGGTGCTCGACGGTGGTGAGGAAGCGGACGGCCTTCATGGGCGCGGATCTCCGATCTGAGCGAGCGGCAGGGCAGACGGCGGAGCGGTTGCGCTCAGCCGCTGGTGTTGGTGAAGGAAGTGGTGAGGTTGAGCGTGTCGCCGGCCCCCATCGAGCGCGGGGTGGCGAAGTCGGACGCGCCGATTAGGATGCCGGCGGTGCCGCCCTTGGTGCTATCGGTGGTGATGAAGGCGCCGGCCACGGTGACGGTGGCGTTGATGCTGTAGCTCGCCACCGAGGCCGAGTTGTCGAGCGAGGCGGTGGTCGTGCCGGTGACCGAGCCCAGCACCAGCGCCGGGCGTGCGGCCTGCGAGTAGCCCTGCACCTCGGTCCAGCCGGCGTGACTCGCCATGGTGTCGGTGGCCGCGATCGTGCCGGTGCCCTTGAGGCCGGCGTAGAACGCGCCCGTGTAGTTCGAGCCCTTCCAGTACTTGGAGAGCATGTCGGCCAGACCAGTGTTGACCGTCAGGTTCTCGATGGTCTCCTCCCACTTCACCTGCCCGTCGGGGCCGATGCACTGGAGGGTGTGGAAGGTGCGCGGCATGACGGCACCGCCGAGCAGCGCGCGCGCGATCGCCCCGCCCACGGCCGCGAGGCCGGCGCCCAAACGTCCCTGCATGTCGTGAGTCCTTAGTGGCGCGTGAGCCCCTGCAGGGTCAGCGTGACCTGCATGGTGCCGGCGAGGGTGCGCGTGCCCTGCCGCCGGCCTTCGAGGGTGAGGGTGACGGTGCGCAGCCCCTGCAGCCGCGGGAGATCCGCGTAGGGGTCGCCCACCTGGAGGAGGGCCTGCAGCGCGGCCTGGGCGGCGAGCTGCGCCGCGGCCGCGCCGCTGATGGTCGAGGCCGCGGTCTGGTCGAGCCGGGCCGTGAAGGCGAGGCTCGGTCCGACCGCGGTGGTGGACTGTCCGGCGAGCCCGGGGGCCGCCGGCAGGGTGAGCGTGCCGGTGACGACGAGGCCGCCGGTCGCCAGCGCCCGGGTCGCGGCCTGGAACGTCGTCGAGGCCGCGATGGTGAGCGCCGCCTGCGCCGAGACGCTCGCGCCCGCCGCCAGGGCGGCGGCGGCGTTGGCGCCGAGGGTGCCGGCGTGGGTCGAGCCCGCGACCGCGGCGAGCCCGGCGGATGCGCTCGCCGTAGCGGAGCCCGCCACACCCGCGCCGGCCGCGGCGGCGAGCGCGGCGAGGGCGGCCGTCCCGGTCCGGGCGGTGGCGGCCTGGAGGACGGATGCCGCGAGCGCCACGGTCGCCGTGTAGGCCTGCGCCCCGTCGGTGCGCAGGTCGGTGCCCAGCACCGCGGCGAGCGCCGCCGCGGCGACCGCCACGGCCTGCGCCTGCGCGCCCTGGCCCTCCGCCTGCGCCAGCGCCACCGCGCCCGCGTAGAGCCCGGCCGCGGCCCCGGAGAGGCCGAGGGACGCCGGCAGCGAAGCGGAGACCGCGACCGAACCGGAACCCGAGGCCTGCGCCAGCGCCTGCGCCGCGAGGCTCACCGCCGCGCTGTAGGCCTGCGCGCCGCCCGTGGAGGCCTGCGCGCCCACCGCATCGAGGAGCGCCGCGGCGCTGGCGAGGATCGCCGAGGAAGCGGCCGCCGCGCCCGGGAGCTGGGCGAGGCCGGCCGACCCGACCGCGGCGAGCTGCGCGGCCCCGGCGTACGCCGGCGACGCCGGGAGCGAGGCCGCCCCAGTCAATGAGCCCTGGCCGGCCGCATCAGGATCGGCGCGAACCCGCGCAGCAGCAGCCGGTCGAGGTTCTGCCAGACCTCGGGCTTCGCCGGGTCGCCTGGTAGGACGAAGTGGCCGATGAGCGCGCATTCGAGACCCGCGCCCCAGCCCCAGACCGCGCCCTCGACGCGGGCGTTGGCGCCGGATTGGACGTCGCCGCCGAGCGTGAGCGTGCGGACCCAATCCGGGATCTCGGCACCGTAGGCCTCCCGGCGCTCCAGGAAGGTGTCCGGCCGGATCTCCTGGCCGTAGCTCTGCCGATGCACCCGGCCGAGCACGTTGTTGTTGAACGTCTGGACCTTGCCGGCGGGGTCGTCGCAGGCTTCCAGCCACTCCTGTACGATCACGGGCCAGGCCGCGTTCGCGTTCAGCGACATGCCGGTCCAGAGATGGAAGCCGGCGTGGGGCGTCTTCGGGACCGCGGTCGGCCGCCAGATACCGTTCTCGTCCATCCAGGCCTTGCGGCCCTCGTCGACCGTGTGGCCGCAGGTGCCCTGGTACCAGACGTCCTTGAGCGATCCGTCCGGGCCGAGGTCCCACTTCATCCCGTGCGGCAGATCCTTTCCGCCCCAGTCGAGGTACTGGAACACGCCGCAGCGCGGGCAGGGCACGAAGTACCGGCGCTGGTCCGAGGCCAGCCAGCGCTTCCAGATCCGGCTCGTGCTCTCCAGGAGCGGCGTCGAGCCGAAGATCTGCTTGCGGTTGTAGAAGGTCTCCCCGCGCGTCCAGAACAGCTTGGCCTTGTCGCCTTGGCTGCCGGCGCCCGGGGTCCAGCCGTCCGCGTCGTACTCGTCGCCGACCTGGAAACGGGCCGAGTAGCGCCGGAAGGCGTCGTCCGAGGCGGCGCCGGGCACCCGCACGATCGCGCCGTTCGACAGCTGGAAGAAGGTGTTGCTGTCCTGTTTATGGCCCTTTCGGACCGGCCGCAGCATCTCGGCCAGCACCGGGGTCTCGCGCAGCATCGGCGCGATCTCGGTGGCGCCGAACTCCTCTGCATCCTTCGCCACCGGCTGCGCGAACGCGCACAGCGTCGGTTCCTGGTGGAGGTGGTAGCCCAGCGCCAGCAGCGCGCAGCGGGTGTAGCCGACGCGCGCCGCCTTCAGCACCGACACCAGCGGGATCGTCGGGTCGCAGAAGGCGTCAACGAGCCCGCGCTGGTACCCGTAGAGGGTCACCTCGCCGCTCTCCGCCCCCGTGCTCTTCGGGATGCGCCCGAACTTTTCGGCCCAGGCCGAGCCGCTCATCTCCACCTTGAAGGCCAGCGCCTCATCGAACAGCGCGTCGATCGACCCGCGCAGGGCTTCGCGCCCGGCCGGGTACTCACCCCTCCGGTGGGTGTTGATCCGCTCCGTGAGGCTCATCGTCAGCGTCGCTCTCCGGGAGCCAGCGGCGGCCGAGCTCCAGCCTGGCGGCCGCGAAGGCTCGATTGGTCTCTTTGCGGGCCAGCGCCTCGATCTCGGGAGCGCTGTCCATCGTCGTGGCGCGGGCAGCGATCTTGGCCGCCATGTTCGACAGGCCGGTCCGGAGGACCTGGCAGAACGTCGCCAGGTCGGCGATCGCATCGTGCCGTGAGACGACGGACTTCAGCGCCTCGTCCGCGCCGATCTCGGCCACGACCGCGTTGGCCACCGCGCGACGGCAGTCGGCGTCCTCCCGCCGAGATTTGCTGCTGTCGTCGCCGGCGCTCATCGCCACGTTCTCGACGGCGCGCTGGATCTTCCAGTCGATCACGGCCGCCGAGTCGAACTGGTACTCGACGCCGTTGCTGCCGCGCTCGACGTACGGGCAGCCCTTCTCGACCCATGTCGAGATGGTGTTGGTGCTGACGGCGAAGATCTTGGCGAGCTCGATGCGGTTGAGCAGCCGACCGTCGATCGCGCCGGACATCAACAACAACCCCGGTTCTCAAAATTTCAGAGACGGTGAACCACTGGGGTCCGAATTTCCCTCACCGGCCCCCCCTCCCGGGAAGGACCCTGGGATTGGACGGGGGCGCCCTCCGAAGGGCTTTCCCGCGCCGTTCCCGGTAACCATCCCTGCAAGCAGAGATCGAGAGCCGGAACGGCCAACTCTGAGCTCCGTTCGGATAGATACTCATGTCTACAGGGTGCTGAAATGCGTCAAACGCTGATTTCAACTGCCGGCTGGCTGTTGCTCTTTGGAGTGGCAGTCGCTCAAGCGCAATCGATTACCGTTCAAAGGGACGACCCTGCTCCCATCGTGGTCCAACATCCGACAGATGAAGACAAGACACTCACGAGGCACGATTACGGCGATGGCTGCACCACTGTGGCCGAGAACAGAGAGGATGCCACGGGCGACCGCACCGCGGTCCGCAGAGAGACCTGCAATTGAGCGTCATCAGCCTCTACGCGATCAGCCCTTCCGCCGCACGTCGTTGACGACGAAGCGCTCCCAGGCCGCCCGGAAGTGCTTCCGGTACGCGGCCGGCACCACGGCGCCCGCCTTCTCGTAGTAGGGGAAGCGCTTCTTGTAGCTAACGCCCTTCACGAACAGGAAGATCGGGACCGCGAACTTGTCCTTCTGCAGGTAGATCCCGTCCGGCGCCTTCCCGTGGTTGCGGAAGACGATGTACTCGACGTTGCGCCCTGCGTTCCGGCGCTTCGAACGCGGCGTGCTGTTCTGGTAGCGGTCGGACTGGGCGCCGAGCGCAGAGAGCATGCGGGTGATGAAGGCGCCCGACACGTTGCCGTTGCCGTCCTTCGGGCAGCGCGTGCTCGGCACCGCGAACTCGCCCGCGAGCATCAGGCCCTTGCGGATCAGCAAGACCTCGAACCGCTTGTGGCGGCGCGTGCCGCCGGCGACCTGAGGGCCGAGATACTTCCAAGCCGGGATCGAGCCGTTGCCTTCCTTGAACCCGAGCTCGGCCGAGAGCCGCTGCTTCGTGGCCGGCCGCACCATCAGGCTGTTGAGCGTGAAGTTCGACGGCTGGTCGAACACGGACCGCATGGTCTCGCGCTCGGCCTCGCGGGCATCCTTCATCGCGCTGGTCAGCGCGAAGGCGGCGACGAACGGGACCTGCTTGGCGGCGCGCCCGACGGCCTCGGCCTTCAAGCCGAACTCGCTGGCGTCGAGCTTCAGCATGGGGCCGCCGTATTCAGCGCGTGCCCTTCGCTGGCACCGGGATCGCGACCACCTTGCCGGTGCGCGGGTCGAGGATGCGGATGAATTTCATCCGAGCACTCCACCTGCCGCGGCCTCCGGCTTGGCCTCCGCGAGCGCACCCCGCATGGCATCTTCCATCCAGCTCACCGCGTCCGAAAGGCGGGTGAAGGCCGCCAGCAACTCCACCTCGTGGTGGAAATGCGGGAAGGCGGTGACGACGTACCCGCCGTGACGTAGCTCTTGGATGCAGAGGGCCTGCGGGCGATCGGCAGGTGATTGGCGCTGATGCATCTGAGGCCTCATGCGGCAGTGCGGTCGACGAGCGCCAGAAAACGCGTGTGCAACCGGATGGCGAGGCGCTCGGCGGCCCAGACGTCAAGCTCTCGGGCGCGGACGGCGCGATGGGCGTCGCTCAGCTGCTCGATGGCGGCGCGATGCGCCTTGCGGGCGGCCTGCAGGTCGCGGCCGAGGTCGGCGATCTGCTCGTTCGTGACCTGGTCTACCATGATCAGCATCCCTGCATCAGCTGAGGCACGTCCCGGTGCTGCTGCACCAGGCGCGTCGCGGGCCGCTCGACCGAGAGCTCAGTCGCGTTGTCGAGGACGAGGACGGTGACGTCGCGGACGCCGGCGTCGCGGCACATGCGGATCAGGTCGTCCTGCCACTTCGCGGCCGTCTCCAGCTGCAGCTTCTGGCGGGTGCGCAGCACCAGGATGTCGCCGTGCCGGACTTCGAGGCGGTCCAGCTGGCGGTCGATCTCTTGGGCCAAGGTGCTCACCGGACGATGCGGGCGTGCGCGCCCTTTCGATTGACGTGTGTGACCGCGCCGCCAGTCACGAAGACCACTTCGGTGCGGCCCGCGTAGACCTGGTTGTTGAGGACGTAGCTGACCGTGCCCGGCCACCACCTCCCGCCCTTCGGCGAGACGATACCGTCGCGGTTCAGATCATCGGCAATCGCCCGGACCGTGCGGCCGGCGCCGTTCTGTTCGAAGATCCGGAGCACCACGGGGGCTCGGTCCGGATCGACGACGAGGCCGCCCTTGCCGTCGGACAGATAGCCGAACGGAATGCGGCCGCAGCTGAAGCCGCCCTGGCCGGCCTTCTGGACCCGGCCGCCCTTGGTGCGCTCGACGATCGCGTCGCGCTCGTTCTCCGCCATGGCCGAGAACACCGAGAAGATGAGCTTGCCCGAAGGCGAGCCCGTGTCGATCGCCTCCGTGACCGAGCGGATCGTCACGCCGTGCGCTGTGTCGAGCTCGGCGGACGTGGTGACCGCGAGTGCGATGTTGCGCGCCAGCCGATCAAACCGCTTCACCAAAAGCACGCTGAAGCGGCGCTCCGTTGCCAGCTCGACCACACGGCTGAACCCAGGGCGTTCAGCCGGCTTGGTCGTGCCGGAGATCCCGGGGTCGGCGATGACGTCGATCAGCTCAAGGCCGGTCGCGTCGGCGAACTTGCGGACCGCGTCTTCCTGGGCGTCGAGGCCGAAGCCCGACTGCGCCTGCTCCTCGGTCGACACCCGCAGGTAGCCGACAGCCTTAGTGCGGACGGTCTCGCGCTCGGCCGCCTGGACCGCATTCCTACGGATCGCGCGGCGGGCGCGGGCGCTACTTGTAGCCACCCGCAAACCTCTGTGATTGTTAATGTTTTGGACGCGGCGCGGGCCGCTGTCTGATTATTCAAGAATACTCAGACGTGGCGTGTTTTCGGCGGTCGTTACGAGGCCGCGAAGGCCTTCACGCACCCCAGCGCGAACCGGCGGTACCAAGCCCGAAACATGGTCAGGCCCGCATCAGCGTCAGCCACGCGTCCGCGATTGCGAACGGCAGCTGGGTGTTGGCTTCGATCCAGATCTCCGCCGTGCAGCGGTAGACGTCGAGGAGCGACCAGAGGTCGAGGCGGTGGCGCAGCTCAGAGCGCATCGTCACTTACCAGGTCCTCGACGATGCGATCGCGCTCCTCGTCCGACTCGGCGAGCTGGTAGAGGTGCAGTTCGTTGGCGCGATCTGACCGGGCCCAGTCCAGGGCCTCCCACATCGCGCCGCGATGTCCGGCGCCGACGATGCGGGCGAGGCCGTCATCACCGCGGCGGACCGCCAGGAACACGGCGCCGGGCGCGTCGGATGAGACGGCCTGGTCGAGCGTGAAGACGGCGACGACGTAGCGGCGTCCGGAGACACCACGCCACGCGGACAGGGCGACAGCCGACGAGCGGGTCGCGCGAAGGCGCTCCTCACGGACCTCGGGGCGGGTCGAGCGATCGGACCGGATCCGGCTGAGTTCGTTCGACCATGCGAGGCGGCGACGCGAGCTCATGGCCGTCCGCCGCACTCCACCTTGGTGTAGCGGCCATCGCCGAGCAGCTCTTCACGGGCGACCGTCGTCTGGCCGGTCATCAGGCAGGCGAAGACGGACGGCACCTTGATGGTGGCGACGTTGAGCGCGGTCTCGCGCGTGCACTCGGGCTGCGCGGTCGAGGCAGCGCACACCAGGATTAGGGCGAAGACCGTGTTCATGCGCCGGGCATCCCTTCGACGGGCAGGCAGCGGGCGGTGATCCGCGCTCCGGCCGGCAGCAGCTTGGTGAGGTCGGCGAACTCGGCGATGCGGCCGGCGCGCGTCATGCAGACGTACTTGCTCTCGGTCCGCTCGCGGCCGAGCATCACCCGGCAGGCCTTGGTGCAGGCCTGGACTTCGATGCGCCAGCCGAGGACGGCGGCGTGGCCCGGGCCCATGGCGCCGAGCAGGATCGCGGTCGCCAGCGCCATCTCCAGGATGAGGAGCGCCAGCAGGCCGCGAATGGTCATCGGCGTGAGCTCTTGGTCGGCAGAAGCACGACAGTCAGGCTGATCAGGATCAGCGCGACGATGGCCCAGGCGATCATCGGCGCGACCGCGCTGGATGCGATCGGCCACTCGGCGGTGCGCGTGACGACATCAGCCGCGGGCACGTAGTCGAAGAAGGGGCCGTCCATGTCAGGGGGCTTCGCCGACGGACAGGGCGCGGCCGGCGTGCACTGGACGCCCGATGCACAGCGCCGGGGCCGGATCGCGCCAGGAGCGGATCGGCGCGGCGCGGCGCAAGCCGATCATCAGAGCCAAGCGCGCGACGAGCCGGGGCATCACTGCCTCCAGGCGTGCAGGACGCCGCGGGCGTGCTCGCGCTGCTCCTCGACGAAGTGGTCGCGGAACACCGGCAGGCTGAGACCGCGCACCACGGCGAGTTCGTCGAGGACGGTGGGAGCCGCCACGACGCGCGTGACGTTCGCGACGTCGTCGCCGCGCACCGCGCGGATGAGGTCGCGGAAGAGGCCGATCACGGAAGGCGAGTGGACGATCACCACCGCGCCGCTCTTCGGCAGGTCCATGATCATGCGACGCGTGCGGCCGGACCGGCGCTTCTCGGCCGGGGTCGGCTTGCCTGCGTCCAGGCGCTCGGAGGCGGAGTAACCCCGCACATCCGCGGAGACGCCGACGCGCAGTGGGGTATCCTGCAACTGCACTCAGATCACCACGATGACGAGGGTGCCGAAGCTCACCCGGGAGCAGTCTCCGGAGACGCGGGCGCGCAGGCGCTCGGCGCGGCGCCGGAGATCCGGCGTGCACGCCTGGCAGGCAAGCACCGCGTCGCACATCGCGACGGTGGCTTGGCGCTGGCGGAGCGGCATGGGCAGTCCAAATGGAAAAACCCCGCGCGAGGGCGGGGTCGGGATCGGTGTGTGGGCAGACCGTCAGGCGCGGGCGGCGCGGGCGGCCTTGGTGCGCTCACGGTGGCGCAGGACAGCGGTCGGGACCGCCGGGCGTGCGCGGCGCTCGGGTCCAGCGGCATCGGCCTCGTGGCCCGGCCAGTTGCCCGTCAGGTCCCGATAGAAGCGACGGGCGTGATCGCGGATCTCGTCGCGGTCGGCGACGTAGTCTTCCTGGGTGTGACGGTGACTCGGAGCGCGCAGGCGATCCGCCAGAAGGCAGAGGCCGTGCAGGCGCTCGACGATGTCGCGTTCGGTCACGGCCGCGGATCCGTCATGGGAGCGAGCCTACCAAGGATTGATCCGCTTTGGGAGCGGATGGGGAAGGTGCGGGCCGGGGCTACAGCTTCAACCCCTGCCTCACGGCAGCTGTGGGTCTTTCGGGCGTCCTGGCTGGCCGGCTTACTGCGATGCCTTTTTCACGTGCGATGCACGCCGCACCATCTCGCACGGGCCGCGCGGCCCGAAACGACGAAGGCCCCGGCGGGTCTCCGCCAGAGCCTTCCTAAATTTCTGCGCATCCGAACTACCGCAAGCCTCAGACCCGGTCAAGCTGTCCTTTGGGTCGGCGGCGTCCAATCTCGCAGGTCGATCTTCCGGACCGGCGAGGCCCGCAGCGGTGCCGCACGACGACCAGCCACTCGGCGATCCCTCTCGACGTGACGGCGCGGGCGCAGGTTCGGCAGCGGTGCTCGCTCTTCTTCCTCCGGCTCCAGCCACGGCGCGATCGGCGCCTTGGGCGGCAGAACCTCGATGCTAGTCAGGAACTGCAGCGCCGGCACGAGGTAGACGAGTGCCGCGTGCCAGTAGGCGTAGCGCAGCTGCTCCTCGAGGACCTCGACGCCAGTACGGGTGTAGTTCAGTTTGCAGAACAGGCCGGTGTCACGGCTGTCGCCCTTCACGGTCGCGACTTCGTCGTGGCCGGTGAACCACTGTTTGCCGTCCGGGCCTTCGCCGCAGGTCGTGTGCACGGTCCGCCAGATGGCGACCTTGTTGTTCTTGGCCATCACCGGCTCGACCTCGATGCCGCCGGCGATCTCAGGAGGCCTGCGGATCGCGCCGGTCACGAGCCAGGAGGGCGTGGCGTCCATCGCGGCGGAGCTCATCACCTCAAGGCTGGCCTTGCCGCGCAGCGCGACCTGGATGGGATAGGGCGAGAGATCGAGCGGGCAGACCGCGGATCCGACGGCCGCCCGCTTCAGCGTCTCGCTGAGCACCTGGAGGTGCGCCTCGATCGTTATGGCGTCCGGGTGAGGATCGCCCATGGCCGGCGGCATGCCCGGCTCACGGGACCAGTTGTCGACCGGGCCGCCCATCGCGACCATGCGCCAGACCGGGTCCGACGCGCACTGCGGCCCGCGGATCGGGGCGTCCTGGCGGCGCTTCGGCAGTTCGTCGCGGATCGCCCAGCGCAGGGCGTCCTCAATCGTCATCTTACGGCGCTTCGGTGCGCTCTGGGTGGTGCTCTGCGTCGATGCCGGCACGGTGGTCCCCAATGTTGTGCCGGTTCAAAAACGAAGCAGCAACGCATGGTTGATCCGGTGCCAGTTTTCTCAGTGTCAAGCTCAATTCTTCTCAGTTAGGCTGCGCACGATCGCCGCGTTGATCCCATCAGCGATCTGTTCGGCGGCTTCGTCACGAAGCCGGTAGATCGTCGCCGCCGAACCCCAGCCGCGTCCGCGGATGAACTCCTGAAAGCTTTCCTTCGCGGCCCGGCATCTGGCCCAGGCCAGCAGAATGTCCCGTTTGCGCGCCCAGAGCGGGTCGAGGATGTCGAGGTAGTCGTTCGGCCACATGACGGGCCGGATCTCCGCTGGACCGCGCACGCGCGGATCCGTGTGCATCGACCGCTTCATCCAGAGCAACACGTCTCCGCTCGTCCAGCTGGGTGTGTGGCCGAGGGCGGGGTGGAGCGGCGGGCCTTCCTGGCGAAGCGGCATCGATCGCGGAGACGCGGCCCAAACTGCCGCACTCAGTTCCTACCATGTTCCAGGCGGGCTGACCGTTGCCGGGATGCCGCCGGGTAGAGGGTTTGAAGCAAGCCTCCAGCGAGGTGGCTTCAGCGCCGCGAGAGATCCGTAACTAACCTCGCCCCACAGATTAATGGCACGCCGGGGCCGCTTGCGACCTGAGGCGGACATGCTGATGATCGTCAGGGCTTCCCGAAGGCGGTCACACGCCGGCCGTTGGCGTGGGCGCCTGAGCTCTGACCTGAGCTCTGATTGGCTATGAAAGTCGCGATACCACCCGGGCGATTTGCGAAGCGTCGCGCCTGCGTTGAGATCAGCGCGCATTCTGCTCAACGGCTATGCGTGCGATGGATGTAATACGGCTAGCACGGCTGTAGCGTTATGGCGTCATGACAGCCCTCGAACTCATCCGCGCCCTGGCACAAGATGCCGATATCGGCGTCCTCGTCACTGACGCGGTGGTCGACGCTCCCGGTCCGACCATCCTCTACGCCAATTCCGCCTTCGGGCGCCTAGTTGGTCGCGATCTGCCCGACGTCATCGGCCGCAGCCCGCGCTTCATGCAGGGCAGAGACACACGTCGCGCGACGCTCGATGCCTTTCACCGCGCCCTGGCGTCGGGTGAGCGCTTCCATGGCTATCTGACCAATTACCGCGCCGACGGTGCCAAGTATCGCGCCGAGATCGATTGCCGGCCCCTGCGCGCGGCCGACGGGCGCATCGAGAACTTCGTCTCGTTCGAGCGCGAGGTGCTCCGCCGGATCGGTCGTCCCGCCGTCAACGGCGCTGGCCGCTACGAGCCCGCCATTGTAAGCAAGACTCTATTAACAGGGTCGTTCCGCGCGCTCGCCGTATTCGAGCACGCATGAGCCCTATCGATAGCCGCTGAGAACTTGGTAATAGCAGTGTCTGAAATGTAACCTGCGTTACATTCGTGATTTTAGATGCGGCTTCGTGCTGTGATTAAGCAGCAAGTAACGCTTATCGCGCAGCGTGAGATCAAGAGCTTCTGTGGCAACGCGGCCCGCAGGCGTAATGCCTTTCGGTCGTGTAAGCTCGATCCGTCGTCCAGCGATCTCAGCGCGTCCGAGAGAGAAAAGCCATGTTGGGTGGGACGGGAAAGCATGCCGACACCGCGGCCAAGTTCGAGGCGCTGGAGCGATCGCAGGCCATTGTCGAGTTCCTGACCGACGGCACCATCCTTACCGCCAACGCCAACTTCCTGACCGCGATGGGCTACACCCTGCCCGAGGTGCGGGGGCAGAACCACGCAATGCTCGTCGAGGCGGAGCAGCGCGCCAGCGCCGAGTACCGCGCCTTCTGGGACGCTCTGCGGCAAGGCACGTTTCAAACCGCCGAGTTCAAGCGCGTCGCCAAAGGCGGGCGGACCGTGTGGCTTCAGGCGAGCTACAACCCGGTGCGCGATCGTGCCGGCCATGTCGTGAAACTGGTCATGTTCGCCACTGACGTCACCGCGCAGAAACTGCGGGCGCTGGACAGCGACGGCCAGATCGCAGCCCTGCACCGCTCGCAGGCGGTGATCGCCTTCGATCCGACCGGCACGATCCTCGACGCCAACCAGAACTTCCTCGGCGCCGTCGGCTACCGCCTCGACGAGATCCGCGGCCGGCATCACAGCCTGTTCGTGGACGGCGCTGAACAGGCTGGTGCGGAGTATCGTGGGTTCTGGGCCGATCTCGCGCGGGGTCAGTTCGCGGCCGGCGAGTTCCGGCGCATCGCCCGGGGCGGCCGCGAGGTCTGGATCCAGGCCACCTACAACCCCATCACCGACGCGGACGGAAGGGTGTTCAAGGTGGTGAAGTTCGCCGCCGACATCACCGCGCAAGTGCACGAGCGCCAGCGCCGGGTCGATGCGCAACGATCGATCGGCGCCGATCTCGACGCGATCGGTACCGCGGTCGAGGATGTCACACGGCAGACGGCCGAGGCCGTCGGCACGGTGGGCCAAGTCTCGAACGACATCCAGTCTGTGGCCTCGGGCGCGGAGGAGCTGTCGGCCTCGGTCGGCGAGATCAGTCAGCAGGTCAGTCACGCCGCGCGCATGGCCGGCGAGGCCGTGGAACAGGCCCGGCACACGAGCAGCATCGTCGAAGGCCTGAGCGGGCAGGCGGCGCAGATCGGCGAAGTGGTGACGATGATCCAGGGGATCGCCTCTCAAACCAATCTGCTGGCGCTCAATGCCACCATCGAGGCGGCCCGCGCGGGCGCCGCCGGCAAGGGTTTCGCGGTGGTGGCTTCCGAGGTGAAGGCCCTGGCCGAGCAGACGGCCAAAGCGACGGACCAGATCCGGGTGCAAATCACGGCGACGCAGGGGGCCACGCGCGAGGCTGTCGGCGCGATCGGCTCGATCCAGGGCACGATCCGAGCGCTGGACGAGGTCTCGGCCGCGATCGCGGCGGCGGTCGAGGAGCAGTCGGCCGTCACGCGCGAGATGTCGGGCAGCATGCACACGGCCGCGCACGGGGTGGCGACGATCGCCGGCGGTATGGAGGCGATCGCCAGGGCGAGCGAGCAGGTCGATGTCGCGACGCGCCAAGTTCGCGAAGCGGCCCGCGCGGTCGGTTGAGCACACGCCGACACTATCGGACTGGGACTATCGCAAGGGGGCTCGCGGGGAGACGATCACGTTCGCGCCATGAGTGAGTTACTGCTGATCAGCGACGACCTGAGCCGAACGGAGCGGCTCGCCCGTCATCTCGGCGCCTTCCGGGCCTGCCGCATCCACGACCTCTACGACGACGCGCCGCCGCCGAGAGCCGAACTGATCGTCAGCGACGTGAAGGATCTCACGTCCGAGGCGATCCTGCGCCTGCGCGGCGTGCTCCCCCACGTCCGCGGCTCCGGCACGCCCTTTCTCTTCCTGTTGCACGACAACTCGGCCCGCACGCACATCCAAGCCGATCTGCTCGGCGCGTCAGGGACCTTGAGCGCCGCGGCCGCCATGCGTCTGCTCGATGAGGCGCTGGCCTGCCTGCAGGAGCAAACCGAGGCTACGCCGTCGAAGACGAGGCGGCAGGCCGATCAAGCGCGGCAGTTCCTGCGCGAGACGTTCGTGCCCGGCCGGGATCTGTCCTCGGCGATCATCGACACCGGCACAGAGATCGTGTCGGGAGCGGTGCGCGAGAGCGGGATCCGGAATTGGATCCGTGCGGTCCGGCGCTTCGACGACGCCACGCACCAGCACTGCCTGCTCGTCGCTGGCCTCGCCGTCGCGTTCGCCGGGTCACTGGGCCTGGGCGCGCCGGACCGCCACAGCTTGGCGAAAGCCGCGCTGCTCCACGACGTCGGCAAGATCGCCGTCCCGCCCGCGATCCTGAACAAGCCCGGTCCTTTGAATGCGGCCGAGATGCGGATCATGCGGACGCATCCCGGCTACAGCCACGCGATGCTCGTCGGCCGGGGCTTCGAGGAAACGATGCTGACGGTGGTGCGCTCTCACCATGAGATGCTCGACGGCACCGGCTACCCGGATCGTCTCAAAGGCTGCGAGATCCCCGACCTCGTACGGTTGGTCACGGTCTGCGACGTCTACGGTGCGCTGATCGAGCGCCGTCCCTACCGCGCTCCGCTGGCCGGCGCGAAGGCCTTCAGTATCCTAAGCGGCATGACAGATCGTCTCGACGGCGACCTCGTGCGGGCGTTCCAGCCGGTGGCGACGGCCTACGATCCATCGCTGCCCCCAGCGACGTTGCCGAGCTGACGGCGCGCCGAGAAGATCCGTACCGCGGCTTGGACTGGAGCTACGGATGTTCGTTCAGAAGCCTCAGCTGCTCTGGAGCGGACCGACTGAAATTGCTCACTGCGAACTCCAGCACAGGGCTCACGAATAGGATCGAGTCCTTCTGCTCGGACGAGCATCGGACGCGGTGGCGCGGCCCAATGCGCCACTTGTTGTTCCCAGCAAGTTCCAAGGAGGTCTGCCGTCGCTCCGCGGCCACGTTGATCGAGGCAGTCACCTCCGATCGGGCGAGTCGTGGGGCCCGACCGACTGCGAAGCAAATGTCATGACGCTTATGCTGTGTGATCTTCTCCACCTGCTTAGCGCCGCTCGTCAGCGGTGAACTGGCATTTTATAGACTAACATATGCTGCTTTACCCCGATCACTGGGCCTTCGTTTGTCCATTGGCAGACATTAAAACGCTTCTTTGGCTTATATTAACGCCCGTTGCTTCTATTGGGACGGAAGCGAGGCCGATATGCATACGATATTAACATGCATTACAGAGCGTCACGATGAAGCATTATTGTTCCTTGCGGCTTCCGTCTGCGCCATCGGCATCTACGCGGCCTCCGCCATAGCGGCACATGCAGCTCGTTCTGAGGGCTCGGTACGGCGCAAATGGGCGGTCGCCAGCATCGTCGCTTCCGGATGTACGGCCTGGGCGACACATATGATTGCCCTCCTCGCCTTCAGACCTGGCATGGACGCCGGTTTCGAACCCACCCTCACGGCGCTCTCCCTCCTGATCGTAGTCGCTGGCATCGGTGCAGGGGTCGGCCTTGTCATCGGCCGACGCAGCCGGACACGTCGCGCCGCTGCCGGCGCGATCCTGGGTCTCGGAGTCACGGGGCTCCACTATGTCGGACAGGTGTCCTACCGCGTAACCGGGTACGCCACATGGAACATGGACCTCGTGATTGGATCCATCGTCATCAGCCTCGCCCTGTCATCTCTAGCGATGATCGTCGCCGGCGAACGCAGCCGCATGTTGCGCCACTGCGCTGTGGCACTTCTGCTCGGCTCGATCGTGATCCTGCACCTCGGCGGCATGACCGCGCTGGTCCTGACCTACGATCCACAGGTTACGCTGCCGAACTCCGCTATATCGCCATCGACCATCGCGCCGATCATCGCGGCTGTCTCGTTGGGCCTCCTGGTCTTGGCGTTCGTCGGCCTACGCATGACCCTCAATGCGAAGGCCCAACTCCGCCGGGATCGCGAGAGATTGCGCGAACTGGCCAGCCTCGCCCTGGAAGGGCTCGCGGTTTGCGACGCGGCCGTGATCACGACCGCCAACCGGAGCCTTGAGCAGCTCTCGGGTATGACACAGGCGGACCTGATCGGTTGCAGCATCGCGCGCCTTTTGCCAGGCCTCGTTCTTGACGACCTCCCGGAGCAAGTTGAACGCGACGCTGAACTCGTCGGTGCAGACGGCGAGGGCGTGCCAGTCCGAGTCCTACGCAAGGAAATCTCCCTCGGCCACAAGCGTCAGACGGTCATCGCCTTCCGCGATCAACGGGAGCGCCTCCAATCCGAAGCTCGCCTGCGCACCCTCGCGTTCACCGACGCCGTGACAGGCCTGTCGAACCGCGCTCGGTTCGACGATCTTCTGGTCCATCATATCGCGGCTCTGCGTGAGCAGGACGGTGGTCTCGCGGTGTTGATGCTGGATCTCGATCGCTTCAAGACCGTCAACGATACGCTTGGCCATGCCATGGGGGATGAGCTACTGCGCAAGGTCTCCGCGCGTCTGCAGGGCATCATCGGCGAAGGAAACGTTCTCGCGCGCCTAGGCGGCGATGAATTTGGCGTCCTGCTCATGCGTGTCGCGGATGACCAGGAGCCGCAAAGCGTCGCAGCGCGCATCGTGGAGACGATCAACCGTGTCTTTCTGCTCGATACCCACCTCGTCCATGTGGGCGTGAGCGTTGGCATCGCGCTCGCATTGACCAGTGAAAGCAGGTTGGAGGATCTGCTGCGGAACGCCGACCTCGCCTTGTACAAGGCCAAGGCGGCGGGAAGGGCGACCTTCCGGGTGTTCGAGCCGGCGATGGCCGAGCGGATCCAGGTTCGCAGCCGGATGGAAGTCGATATGCGCCGCGCTCTCAGCGACGGTGAGTTCGAACTGCACTTCCAGCCCCTCGTCGACGTGCAGACCGGGTTTGTGACTGCGGCGGAAGCGCTGATCCGCTGGCGTCATCCTAAGAATGGACTAATCCCCCCGGCGGACTTCATCCCGCTCGCCGAGGAAACCGGGCTCATCATGCAGATGGGGGCTTGGGTGCTGCACGCAGCATGCTCGCAAGCTGTTTCATGGCCCCAAGCGATCAAAATCGCCGTCAACCTCTCGCCGGTGCAATTTCGCGACGACAAGCTTCCGGAGACCGTCCTTGCCGTCCTGAAGGCGACAGGTTTGGAGGCCGAAAGGCTCGAACTCGAGATTACGGAGGGTGTCCTCCTCGACGACGAGGAACGTACCCTCGGGATGCTGACACGGCTCAGGTCGATCGGCGTCGGTCTCGCGATGGACGATTTTGGAACGGGATACTCATCACTCAGCTATCTGCGCCGCTTTCCCTTCTCCAAAATCAAGATCGACCGTTCTTTCGTTCGCATGCTGCCAGGCGATGCCGAAAGTGCAGCAATCGTCCGGGCTATCATCACCATGGGCGCGGGCCTAGGCATGTCGACGACGGTGGAGGGCGTGGAGACGGCCGAGCAGTACGCATTTGTCGCTGCGGAACACTGCGGCCAAGTTCAAGGCTATCACGTTAGCCGGCCGCTACCCGCCGCGGCATTCCAGCTGTTCTTGAACGAGATGAAGCAGGCAGCCTGAAGCGCTCTCAGAATAGCTCACTGCATCGAAGTTTGGATCAAGCACTCGACACAATGCCGGTGAGGGCCACGATATCGAAAGTGGCGCGGCCCAAAGCGCCATTTGTCGTTCCTAGCAAGTTCTGGACGACGTGACCCTTGCAGGTGAGCTTCCGGAGGTTGGGTTCAAGGCTGCCTCGGCTGCACTGGCCGCGGAGCGGCATGTGTGAACGTATCTGCGTTCGATAGGAACAAGAAAATCTTGGTTCTTGCTCCTGAAGCGGATAAGACGTCTCGGGATCATTGCGGTTATTGCGCATCAATCCTGAATTGACGCCGATGCAGGTTGCTTAGTCATAAACGTCTGCAGCCGTCCCATTGTCGCTGCATGTGACTGAATTCTGAATTACAAACGGCTTGCCGAATGACGCTCTTCATGTGACTTACGGCTAAAGCTGTGGTGAGTCGAGCATGGTTCATGGACGAATTAGCGCATCATAGTTTGGGCAAAACCAATAATTTCGAATTAATTACACTTCTTGACGAAGTGTACGATGCAATAAATGGATTAGATGGCAATCGACTTTATTTACTACTTGATAAGATGAATGATTTTAGACCAAGCCTTGAAAGCAATAAAGATATCTCCGACATACAAGATATTGTCAGAGCGCACAAATCATTTGCGCTGCTAATGCAAGACCCGTATTCATATCACGCCTTCAACAAGCCGCGTGGTTTTCCCGGCGATGCATCGCTAATCGACTTGTTCTATGGCCACGGAGCTGGCCGCCAGACAATCACTGAACAAGGCCGCTTCATTTTCGAAACATTTATGCGATCGCCCAGTTGTGATGCTATCCGCTTCCGAAGAGGGTACTACGGAGCATTCCTAGATCGGATCGCTTCTGAGCGGAGTGGGCGTGCGCAGGCTCTGGCGCTTGCCTGCGGGCATTTGCGAGAAGCGTTGTTCTCTCGTGCGGTTACCGAGGATACAATCAGAATTGTTGGCGCGGACAGTGACGTGTTAGCTGTTAATGAGGCAACAAGGTCACTGATTGGCAGAAATGTGGAAATCCGGCACAGATCAATTATAGATTTCATACGCAATAGATCATGGCGTGAGACTTATGATTTCATATATGCGGCAGGTCTTTTCGATTATCTCGATGATCGCGTTGCCAGAAAGGTCATCTCCGTAGCTTTTGAAGCTCTTAATCCCGGGGGATCGATATCATTCGCGAATTTCCTTCCGAGCATCAGGGAAAGGGGCTACATGGATATCGTCATGGATTGGAGGCTAATATATCGGACAAAGAATGATATGTTAGCACTTACATCTAAGCTTCCTCAGGAAAGCATAGCGAGCATCGACGTCTGGATCGATCCGCTAGATACGGTGGTCTATCTCACGGCGACAAAGCGCGGCTGACTGGAGAATATGCAAGCCTCGCAGACTGCTTTCACTCAGATTTGATTGTAGGCTGACGGTTCGTTGACGGCCGAGAGGCTGACCTGCTCAGAGCCTATTATTGGCCGGGGCGGATTTTGACGCTGCGATCGAGACCTGATCTTTCGCCATCAATTGAGTTCTGGTGCGGAAGACCGGCAGGGCTTCGCAATAAGCCACAGTCAATCTTACAGCAAATGGCACTTTTGCCCGTCAAAAAGGCCAATTCGGCTAATCCTCCGCAGGCAAATTAACCATGCTTTCGAATATGGGTTGGTATCCCGACAGCAACCATTGTGGTTAACAAAACCTTTATGATACCCACTATCCGAGGTTAACAAGCGTTAACCTTCGGAGCGGGATATGGATCGCTTGAAGAGCATTCTGAATGAGGCTCATACAAGCCTGTCGACCGAGCCGAGGCTCGCAGCCATAGATTGGCTCGCGACAGAACTCGGGACATCGTTCGATGAGGCGATCGCTGATGGATGTCTCAAGACTTTCCAATCATCCTGCCTCGACCATCCGCTGTCAGAACTTCTGTTGACGGATCCATATTCGCGGCGCGCATTCGAGAAGCCGCGTGGTTATGCCGGCGACGCCGTAATGTTGGATTATATCTATAGGCCGGCTCGATCGTCGCTGGACGGCTTAGCAGGGTTGATACATGAGGCGACGACAACGTTGCCTAATGCAAAAAGCATCTTATGGCGCAGGGACTATCTGGCCACTCTTTTAGGAAGCCTTATGCGTTCTCGCGAAATCGCAGAGGTTCTGTCGGTAGCCTCAGGCCACATGCGGGAACTCGACCGATTGAGAGAGATAACTTCTGATACAAACATCATATTTACAGCGCTCGACCAAGATTTATCTTCAATTTCAGAAGCTCGAGCGACATACAAGGAATATAATATCTTCGGAGAAAACAAGAATTTTACCTCCCTTCTGAAAGGTCGATCAATTCACAAAAATTACGACCTCGTGTATTCTGCTGGGCTATTTGATTATCTCCAAGATACGACGGCAGTCGCGCTCATGAAAGCGATGTTCAGTCGGCTCAAGCCGGGGGGTGTGCTTTCGGTTGCGAATTTCACTCGAGACAGTCATGGTCGCGGGTTTATGGCCGGTTTCATGGATTGGTGCTTGATCTATCGCAACGAGCAAGACCTGCAAACACTTGCTGATGCCGCTTTCCCAAAGGCTTCATATAGGATCTTCCGCGATCAGCCACGCAACGTCGTTTATTTAGAGGTGTTTGCAGATCGCAATTAGCGGCAGCTATACGCTGCGTCATAGGCAACTGACGATACGTGCCCGGCGGTGGTCAGCGCCCTGCACGTCGAGGTCGACGCTGTGGCGAGGTAAATGTTCAGGTACGTCGCGATGATCACTTCCCCACGTTCATCATCGGCATCGTGGCGCCCGGCACCATCGTGGTCGGCAACTTGCCGTCCCAGCGCTCGGCCTGCGTGAGCGCGACCAGGCCCGGGTTCGAACCGAGCGCCTCGGCTCGGGCCCGGATTGCACTGGCCTCCGCGTCGCCCCGGAGTTTGGTCGCGTCAGCCTCGGCCTGCGCACGCTGGCGGATCGCGTTCGCTTCCGCACCGGCCTTGGTGCCGACGATCTCGGCCTGGACCTTCTCGCGCAGCGCGTTCTGCTTGAGCCGGTCGACCTCGACGGAGGCTTGCATCCGCTGCTCGATCGAACGCATGTACTCCGGCGAGAACTGGATGTCCTCGATCTGCACGGCCTCGATCACGATCGGCGCGTTCATACCGCCGATCGCCTCGTGGATGGCGCCGGCCATCTGGGCGTTGAGGCGCACGCGCTCCTGGACGGCTGTGACCGCATCGAACTGGCCGAACACGTTCTTGGACTGCTCCAGCACCTTGGGCTCGACCACGCGGTCCTCAAGGTTCGCGGTCGATGTGAACCGACTGTAGACCTCGGACACCCGATCGGTCGGGACGTGGTAGAGCACGGACAGCTTCATCACCGCTGGCTGCTGGTCGCGGGAGTAGGCCTCCATCTTGTCGAACTCGACCCGATGGGACTCGACGCTGATCGACACGGCCGACTGCACGAACGGCAGTTTCCAGTGCAGGCCTGGGTCGGCCTCACCAACTACTGCGCCGTTGGTGAGCAGCACCACGCGCTTGCGCTGGTCGACCGTGTAGAACGAGCCTCCGACGACGGAGAGGGCGACGAGGCCTGCGATGCCGATGAGGCCCAGCCTGACGTAGTTCACCTTCTTTGCTCCCTTCTGCGCAGGACCGCGATCACCCATCTGTCGTTCCAGTTGTGTGCCCTTGGCCATCGCCCCTCATCGCATCCGCACGACGCTGTCGTCCGCGTCTACTGTATAGCGCGACTGGCGGCATTCGATGTCGTTTGAGGGCCCAACCGCGCGGCGCCTAGATTGCGATGCACGGCATCGCCCGGAACGCCGTTATCAGCCGGCGCCCGACGTCGGCGCAGGACGCGGGCTCACGAAAGGGCTCGAGACCTTCTGGGCGGACGAGCATCAATCGCGGTGGAGCAGCCGAAAGCGCCGCCTGTCGTTCCTCGCATGTTCTTGGATCAAGCGCGGTTGCCAGGATACCGCTCATGCGCGTTCAGTGTTGCCGCACGGCTCAATCGAAGCTCGAACACAATGCCAGAATAATCGCTGCAGCACGCGTCGATTGAGACAAGAAGATGGATACTTGAAGCTCGATCTGCATCATTTTGGGCATCGCAAGTTGGATCAGGAGCACGCCTTGCCATTGGGTAAAACGATTTCATTGTAGGTGGATTTTACCGCTTGACCGCCGCGGGTCGGCCATGGGACGCTGGCTTTGAATGTGAACTGGTTATTGGCGCCACCCACAAGCCGCATAATATTGCTTCCGAATAAAGCTGGATACGGCACGCTCACTTCGGCCAAGACGTAGCGCATTCCGGCAAGTTGAAAGCCTTCCGGCACCTTCAAATCGGCTGCCGTGCCGACAGCTCGTGCTGTGCCATTGCCCGTCGCGTAACTGGAGCACACCCGCGGTAGCTGTCCTACACCGTCCGCTGCAACGCCGAGCGCGCTGATCACGATCTGAGCTGTGTTGTTCGGATAGGGCGTCAGAACAAGTTTGGCTGACGCGAAGATGTCGCTCAACGTCGCCGCTGCCATCGGTGTCTGCGTGTCTCCCTGGGATGCGATATCCGCTAAAGTACGCGCCAGAAGTGTTACCTTACGGTAGTGATCGAACGCGCGGCCAAATTCTGTGATGCCAAACAACAGCATCAGCATTATGGGCAAGATTAGCGCGAACTCGATGGCTGAGACACCGCGGGTGTCGTCACACAGGTCGGACAAGCTGCGGATGCGACGGATCCCGTCGTGCATTGACCATTTCATGGGTCAGCAGCCCTGTCCCGAAGAGGTGTCATAGGGTTCGGTACGAAAAACGGCCGTCGATTGAAGTAGACGCGCCCCATCACCGAAGCCGGGCAGGCCGGCATAGAGGAAGCTAAAAGCGACGCGGTATTTGACTGCGGCGGTGAAGACAACGATCGCTCCCGGCTGCGCGCAAGCGTAGCTGTTCCCGAAACCGGAGGACCAATCTTTCGTCATCGTATCGAGCGGTGTCGGCACGCTGCCAGCCGCGAAGGAAGTGCTCAACGCGATGTTGAGCTTGAGTGAACTGCAATCGAATGCCGTCGCGACCTGTGCAGTGTTGGTACCGCACATGGACGCTTTCATTGCGGAGAGCAGTTTGCTGCTGTCCGTCTGGCCTGTATTCGCCTTCTGGAATTGACCCGTGTAGATCTTTCGGCCGGCGCGCTGGAGTGCATCGTCGAGGTTCCGCGCCGTCCAGACCAGCAGGGCGGTTTGCAGGATCACGGCAAGCAGACTCAGGAACGGTGTTGCGATCAGGGCAAACTCGACGGCGGCCGCACCATCTTCCTTCCGGATGAGGTGGTTTGCTGCCAAACGCAATCGCGCTCGGATCGAGTGAAGCTGATTTCTGCAGCGGGACGGCATTTACAGCCCCAGAATGATACTGTTGATGAGATAAACGATCGAACTCGGATTACTCAACAATCCTGAGCTTCTTATCAGCTACCTTGATCAAGGTCGGGCATGAGACGATAACGCGGATGTCGTCGTAATCCCGATCACTGCCAGCGTTGGGTGGGCGGTCCTCCCAACCGTAATACATGTACTTGCCATCGCTGCAGCTTGCGGTCGACGTCGCTGGATCGTGGGTCGTGTGGCTGTTCGGCAGGATCCCACCGTCGGATTTGCTCTTACAGGCGCTGAGGCTATCGCAGACGATCGTCTCCAAGATCGGGTTCGAGACCATGTTCACAGTCGTCAGGCTGCCGTTCGTGTTAACGCGATAGCCCTTCATGCTCATTGACTGAACCCGCAGTCCGGTATCGATAGTCGTGTCAGTGTAGTATTCATAAGTTTCCTGGCTTGGATCGTTCCAGATTGATTTGTTGCTTCGGGCGTTGCGCACGTTGTGCAGCATGTAGCTCGGAGCCTCGTTGGCGCCGCAGGTGGGCAGAGCGGCCTTCGAGTAGTCGGTCGGAGGCGTGCCGTTGTCGGCGATCGCGACCAAGCCGCGTCGGCCCTTATCGGCTTCTGCCTGACGCTTGGGATCGGACGAATAGCAGTACATGTAGATGCGGTTGTAATCCGCTGCTTCGGGCGACAGCTGGCTGAAAGTCGGCGGACTGGTCTGGTAGACCGGCGCGACTCGGTTGACGGTGGTCGCGGTGCCGACGACGAGTTGTCGGGGCATACCCGGCAGGAGATGGAGCAAGTTCGTCTTGAGCGTCGTCGAGATCGTCACCCGGTAGTTCGCGCCATCAATCCAGCTTCCATTCACCTGATACCCGCCGGTCGTGCCAGCGGTGCCCAAGCGAGAGGTGAGCTGAGCACTTGCGAGACGTAGCCCCTCGGTGGCTGCTGCGACTGTGTCCGCGTTGGCGACGAGCAGCGCGGTTGCATCGGCGATGCTGGACTCGACCGCCCGGATGCGCACGGCATTGCCGTAGTCGATAACGAGGCCGCCCGCGCCCAGGAGCAGCGGCAGGCTGAGCCCGAAGATCATCACGACGTTGCCGCTCTGATCATCAGCGAAGGGACGAAGCCGGCGCGACAGGCTTCCACGCATGTGAGATCTCCCAACGCGCGTCCCACCATTCACCAGAGAGCGCAGACGGTGCGAGATCACGTTGGCGTTACAATATTAATTCCAGGTTTTTGCCGTTATTTAGACGATCATATTTAAGCGTTAGGTGCGCTTCCCAGTTTTGGTATGGTTAATGAAAGCTAAATGTCGGTCTGCTGTCAGCTTATCTGGGTTCCTGCAATGCGGGCGGCATACGGCCTGACGTTCTTTGGAACTCTGAGGCCAAGACGTCAGCCCGCCCCCACCGCCGCCTGCCGCTTCGCTTGCGCCCCCGGCACGCCCAGTCCGATCGCGTTCGCGAACGCCGAGCGGGTGCGGCTTAGCCAGGAGCCGCCACGGGATCGCTGGCGGGCATGCCATAGCGTGTGCGATATGTGTCCGGCGTCAGGCGGTGCCCCACCAAAGCCGCCCAGGATCTTGTACGACCGGTCGGGTGCTCGACGTCAGCGCAGGTCCAGGGCTCACGAGGGGGATCAGGACCTTCCTGGCGGAGCGGCATCGAACGCGGTGGCGCGGCCGAATGCGTCGCTCGACGTTCCTAGCATATTCTTGGGTCGACCACCGCGTTTGCTAAGCCATATCTCGGCTATGCTTTCTCAACCAAGCTACTGGATCCCGATGCTGAAGCGGCGATCTCGTCGGTTATTGCATCGATGCTCTTCCACCTCCCGCTCAATTTAGGCGGATGTCTCCAATCTGGACGGTACGGGAGTCCCTTAGTATGACAGCGGTCGACCGCTATGCGCTGCTATCCTGCAAGTCCTCCAACGCTTGGCATGAGTAGACAATCCTAAGGATGTCCCTGTGACCGTAAAAACCTTCTGCGGCATCGACTACGATGCTAAATCAAATGACATTTCAAGTCATGACTATATATTAAAGCTAAATGAAGTGTTGAAATTCATCCGGCCTAAACCTTCGCCGTATCCGCTAATCAGAATTGGCAACGGAGATGATGGATCTTATCTAGTGCCGGATGCAATAGGCGGGATCGCAGCTTGCTTCTCTCCTGGCGTTGACAATTTCAAAAATTTTGAAGATCATTTAAGTAAAACATATGAAATTAGAACTCATATGTGTGATTTCTCGAGCGATTTAAATAAATTCAAAACACCCTTGATTGAGGGAATGCAGACATTCGATAAGCTTTGGCTTGAGCCCGAGGCTGGCGAGCATGCAATCTCTTTGCGCGATCTTATCCAAAAATACGATCGGTCCAAGAATGATCTGATGTTGCAGATGGACATTGAGGGTGCCGAATACCGAAATATTATCGCTCTAGACGATGATAGCTTGCAACGTTTCAGGATAATAGTTATAGAATTACATGATTTGGACAAAATTGCCGATAAATCTATCTTTATCAATATTCTCCAACCGTTTTTCGAAAAGATCAGCCGCTACTTTACCTGCGTTCATGCCCATCCGAATAACTGCTGCCCTGATTTTCTGCTTCCCGAGCTTGGCGTCCGTGTGCCGGTATTCCTTGAACTCACCTTAATCAGAAACGATTATTGTCGCGAGGGCGCCGCCAAACTCCAACCCATAATCCCCCATCCGCTGGATATTGGGCGAAATGTTCGTAGACAGCCGCCGCTATTCCTTGACGAAAACTGGCTTGAGCAACCGCGCCCGTTGGAGGCGCGCCATAAGATGCTGTCGGATAAAATCGAGTATGTATCCGATCGCATGGAGAATGAAGTTCTTGGTCGACTTGATGGGATTGAGCGCGCGTTGAAGTTCATTGCCCTCTCCAGTCGGAAGCGCAACTTTAGTGCCCCAGCAGGTCTAGAAGAGATTGCTGTTGGCAAGTCATACAGGTTAAGTTCGGCTTACGATGAAGGCAGTATTGAGGGCACTGTCCCGGAAGGTGGTCAAAGGTTCTTTTTCCATACGGATTATGGCGTTGCGCAATCGATAACCATAGATCTCCAATGCGATAGATCGATATCTCTTATAGAAATTGAAAATCGGCGAGATATGTGCTTCGATCGAGCAAAATTACTATTCTTGATGTTAATGCCAGAAAACAACGACGCCTTTGACAAAAATTTTATACCTATAGATACATCCGATGAATTCTTGACGGGACTTCAGAAGGCGGTCGAGATTAGCATCCCGGTCACGTCAGCTCGGTACGTAACCATCATCTCTCCGTTGCTGACTTACTTTCATTTGTCTGCAATACGTGTCTTTGCGGAGCGGGCCGCTCACTGATGGAGCGTGGACCGCGTTGCTGGGGCGTGATCCCAACGCCGCAGATCTCACCGCCGTAGGTCACGGCGGTGAGCGTGAAGATCGGCACCGCGCTACTCCGTCGCCTGCCGCTTCGCGTGCGCACCCGGCACGCCCAGCCCGATCGCCTTCGCGATCTTCGACCGCTGCGCGGCGTAGCTCGGCGCGATCATCGGGTAGTCGGCCGGCAGGCCGTAGCGCTCGCAGTACGTCGCCGGCGTGAGCCCGTGGGCCGTGAGGTGGCGGCGGATCGTCTTGTACGACCGGCCGTCGATGAAGCTGACGATGCCGTCCTGCTGGACCGACTTGCGGATCTGGGCGGGCGTCGGGCGCTCGATCGCCGACTCGGGTGGGGTCGGCAGCGCGACCTTCTCAGCCGGCCCCTGCAGCGCCAGCAGCCCGTCGCGGACCGTGCGCATCAGCCCAGGTAGCGTTTCGGGTGCCACGGCCTGGCGGCCGACATAGGCCGCCACGATGCCGGCGGTGAGGTCGAGGATCGGGTCGAGGGTCTCAGGCATGGATGCTCTCCTGGGGTGATGAGGCCGGCGGCTGCGCGCGCCGGCGAGGCGCGTTGGCTCAGTGCACGTCCTCCTCGTGTTCGGCGGGGACCGGGACCCGCAGGCCGATCTTGCGGGCGAGCTCGTCGCTGATCGGGATCCGGCCCCACATGGCCTGGCCGCGGCCCTGCGCCTCGGCTTCGCGCCGGGCGCGTTCGCGGAAGCGATCGTTCGCCCGGGCCATGGATGCGCGCTCGGCGGAGATCTCACCTTCCGTCTGCTCGGTGATCGCGGACTCGCCGCGCATGTCGGCCTTCACCGTCTCCCAGTGGGCGACGGCGATGGCGCGGTCGTCGTCGGTGGCGCCGGTGTCGTAGAGCTCGGCGCCGAGGATGGCCTCGACCTTCGCGAGCTCGGTCTCGATCGGAAGGGTCTCGTACCGACATTCGGCCACGACGTCGGCGTCCGAGGGGCAGCCCTTGCCGTCCCAGAGACAGCGCCAGCCCGGCTGGCGAAACCGGATGCGGGCCCGCTCGATCGCCCAGGTCGGCTCGCCGGCGAGCGCCTGGGCGTAGAAGCCGACCTTGGTCGCGAGCTCCCGCGGGTCGGCGCCGTAGCCCGCCTTGCTGGACACGAGCAGCATGATCTCCCGGTTCGCGTCCGGGCCCGGTGAGGCGGTGAGCGCGCGCCGCAGCTCGTCACGGCGCCGCTCCAGCCAGTCCTGCTGCGCCGGGTTAGGCGCCGAAGCGACGGGCAGCCGCTTGCGGCGGAAGGAGCCCGGCGCATCCTCCAGCCGGTTCGTGAACTGCGCGATGAACAGATCCGTCTCCCGCGTGGCGAGCGGCGGCGTCACGGCCCGGCTCAAGGCCGAGGACGTTGAGGAGGTCGGCAGGGTCATGGGGCAATCCAATCATCTCAGCGACGAGGGCGAGGCCGCCGTTCGTGGAGCGGCGGGGCGGGGCGGATGCGGGGGAGCGGCGGGCCTCGCGGGCGGCGCGGTCGGCGGCTTCGCGGAGCGCGGTGTCGAGGATCCCGTCGAAGGCAAGCGCCCAGTCGGCCTTCCGGGCGATCGGGCGGTGCGCGTTGGCGTGGGACCAGCGGTGCATGCTGGCCGCGGTCTGCCGGACGAAGGCGGCGTCGAAGCCAGCCGCCTCGGCCGCCGCGTAGTGGTGCCCCTCCGGCGCGAATCCATCGGGACACAAAACAGCCCGGGGAGAGGGAGCCCCCTTGGGGGCCGTGGCCGCGTCAGCGGACGCGGGGGGAGCGCCGAGTCCCGAGTCTCTCTCCTGGGGGATTCCCTTCTGGTGGATTCCTTCTGGGGGATTCCTCTAGGGGTGACAGCGGTGTCACCCTCGGGGGTGACTGGGCTGACACCCCCGAGGGTGACTGGATCGGGCGGCGGTATGGGTGACTGTGTGTCACCCTCCCCACGCTTCGGCCGGGCCTCCGGACGCGGGGATGTCGGGTCGTTCGCCGCCGGGCGCGGGACCCCCGGCAGGTAGAGGACGAACAGGTTCTCCCGCTGTCGGCCGGTCTCCGCGTGGCGCTGCTCGACCCGCAGGATGCCAAGCTCCTCCAGGACGCGGATCTTGCGCTGGACGGTGCGGACCGACTGCGAGCACTTGCGCGCCAGCGTCTCGATCTTCGGCCAGGCCTGCCCGGTCTCGGCGTGGGCGTAGTCGGCGATCACGAAGGCGACGAGCTTGGCGATCCCGTCCGGGATCTCCGTCTTCATGATGAAATGGATGGCCTCGATACTCATGGCGGTTGGCCTTCGTGCAGGCAAAGCTGGAGCGTCCGGCCGCGAAACCTGTCCGGCTCCGGGCACGCGAAGACCCGTCGGCTGAATCGCTGGTCGCGAAGCCAATCGGGCCGGTGTGACGGGTGGAAGCTCGCAGCGCGGGCCGAGCCTCAGGCCTCCGCCAATGAGAGGCGTCTGGAGGCGGGGGCTCAGGACCTGCGGAAGGCCGGTATCTCGTCCGGGCCGGGCGGCATCAGCCGGGCACGAGGCGGGGTCCGTCAGCAGGGCGCGCGAGGATCTGATGGGCCGGGCGCGGGGGACCGCGGGGCAAGGGCCAGAGCATGATGATCATGATGGTGCGGGCCTCAGGCTGAGGTGGTCGACAGGGCGTCGCCGGCGGGCACGGAGGCCTGCGGCGCAGCCGGAGCGGCGATCGCCGACGCGGGATCGACCGGGGCAGGCGTGACGACAGCACCGGCGCCGATTCGCGGCGGCCCGCCCGGGCCTGGATCGGGGCGCAGCGCGTCGAGGCGCGCGAGCGTGTCCCGCTGCCGGCCCTCGATCACGCTGAGCAGGTCGATGATGCCGAGGTTGTTGGCCTGGACCATCCTGGCGGTCGGCGAGGCGTCGCCGGCGATCCGGTCGTTCTTGGCGTGGAGCTCCAGGCGCAGCTGCGCGAGCAGCTCCTCGAACTTCCAGCCGTCCGGATTGTCAGCCGACATCAGCACCGGAGTGGTGGGTGTGCTCATCGATGACCTCGGGAGGTTTGCTGCGTGTAGGCGGAGTGGCAGCTTGGGAGGGCCGGGAATCCGGATGGAGTCCGAGTCTTTCGGGAGTCGGGGCCGCTCTGCGGCCTGCTCCCGGGCGCCACGCTAGGCGTCCGGTCCGGGTGACGCCGGTGGCGTCGGGGGCGGTGGGAGCGCGGCGCGATGAACCTTCCGAGCCTGCGCGCGATTCGTACCGTAGGAGGAAGCGTCATGACGGACGATAAGAAGAGCGCGAGCGAACGGCCGGGCGAGGACTTGGACGATCTCTCGATCGACCGGCCGCGGCTGACCCCGCAGGGGCGGACGGCGCCGGAAGCCGCCGGCGAGGACGCCACCGACCCGAAAGGTGGGGCCAAGCAGGGGCAGGCCGACAAGGCCGAAGGGTAGCTGCGCGGCACTCATTCGGCCGCCTCGCGCGCGGCCGCCGGCGCCTGATAGAGGTTGCAGAAGTCCGGCCGGGCCAGCCGCTGGAAGGCCTCACCGTAGGGGGGGTAGCTGCAGGCGCGCACCAGGTCGTAGAAGCCCTCGGGCTTCACCGAGTTGGCGCCCACCGGCCAGTCGTGATCGGTCCGAACGGAGCGAGCAGGCCGCAGCGTCCGCAGCTCGCCGCGCACGGCGAAGAGCACGTGCTCCGTGCTGTTGCGGAAGTAGCGGCCCAGCCCAATCGTCGATTTCGTCCAAGTGTGGACGGTCTTGTAGGCGAAGCCCCATCCCGCGATCAGCTCGAAGGCGAGCCCGAGAGTGTTGTTCGTCGCCCACAGGTAGAGGTGGCAGTTCTCCTCGGCCCAATCCGCGATCGGCATCCCGCGAATCTCGTCGAGCGGCATCGTCGCGTAGTCGTGCCCGGCCGCGCGGGAGATGTTGTCCTCCGCCCAAGGCGGATCGACCACGAGTGTGCGGAATCGGCCGTCCACCGGCACTAGAGCGTTTTCGGTTTGGGCTGAGTCGGCTTGGTGGGGTTCACGCGGCGCTGGGAGGCTGATTCACTCGGCCGGTCGACAGCCGGAGTGATGCATGGGCCGCCCCTACAGCTTGGACCTGCGCGAGCGGGTGGTGACCGCGGCTGCGGCGACCTCGCGCCGTCAGGCGGCCGCCCGCTTCGGGGTCGGCCAAGCAACCGCGATCCGCTGGATGGCGGCGCTCGCCGCGACTGGGACGGTGGCCGCCCGGCCGCAGGGGCGTGCCCGCCGCTCCAAGCTCGACCCGTACGAGACGTTCCTGCGTACGCTGATCGACGAGAAGGTTGACATCACCCTGGAGGAGATGCGCGCCCGGTTGCAGGACGAGCATGGCCTCACCGTCGGGCTCGGCACGCTGTGGGCCTTCCTCGACGCGCGCGACCTGACGTACAAAAAAAGACGGCCCACGCCGCAGAGCAGGATCGGCCGGACGTGAAGGCCGCCCGGGAAGCGTGGTTCGAGAGCCAGCCCGATCTCGACCCGGACCGGCTGGTGTTCCTCGACGAGACGTGGACCGCCACCAACATGGCCCGCACCCGCGGGCGCTGTCCCCGCGGCCAGCGGCTGCGCTCCCCCGTCCCGCACGGTCATTGGAAGACCACCACCCTGGTGGCGGGCCTGCGCCTGTCCGGGATCGCCGCGCCGTTCGTGCTCGACGGGCCGATCAACCGCGACGCCTTCCAAGTCTACGTCGATCAGGTCCTGGTGCCCGAACTCGCACCCGGGGACATCGTGATCATGGACAATCTCGGCAGCCACAAAGGCCTGGCCGTGCGCGCGGCGATCGAGGCGGCGGGCGCGCGGCTCCTGTTCCTCCCGCCCTACTCGCCGGATTTCAATCCGATCGAGATGGCATTCTCGAAGTTGAAGGCGCGGCTGCGTAAGGCCGCCGAGCGCACGCGCGAAGGGCTCTGGACCACAATCGGGCGGCTCGTCGATGCCGTCACGCCCGACGAGGCCGCAAACTTCTTCGTCGCGGCAGGATACGACCCCGATTAAACCGAAACCGCTCTAGTGACAGTACGCGCTGCTCGTCCAGGATCCGGTTCAGTTCCTTGCGGGCCGAATCCGGGCCGCCGGCCTTGTCCATCATCGCCACGAGGTGGCCGAAACGCTCGGGGTCAGCCTCCGCGGCCTCGGCGACATCGAAAATCTTGCGCAGGGTCCGGCCGGTGATCCCGTAGCGATCCGCGGCCCGATCCATCGCGAGCGAAGGCCGTGAAATTTTCACGCCCTTACCGCCCAAAGAAATACGCGCGCGGGCGGCTTCCTGCTCGCGCTCCAGTAGGGGGCGCGCCGACACTGCAATGTCGCTCGGCTTCCACCGCGACAGCTCACGCATGAACGAGCCCTGGTCCGGATTGGGATTACGAGTGGGGATGGCGCGCGGCATGGCGCGCCCGGGAATCATGCCGACGCGAGACCGGGCATGGAGAGGATCGCGGCCATCAGACGAACCCCCGGCGCAGCGGCACGCGGATCGCCCGCTCCTCCTGACGCCCCTCGCGCCGTGCCTGCCAGCGCAGGGCGACGAGCAGGCCGAGCTCGATCGGCGCGGTGAACAGCGCGGCGAAGCTCGGATGCACCATGATCGCGGTGACCACGACCGCGGCGATCAGGATCCAGAACGAGGGGGATCGGGCGGCCATGTCAGTGCTCCCCCGCCGCGTTGCCGATCCGCAAGCAGTGGAAGTCGCCATTCATCCCTGGGGTGATGACGGAGCCGCCGGCCTTGATGCAGGCCTCGCGTAGATCCCGGTCCTGTTGCGAGCAGGACGTCGCACCCCAGGCGATCAGGGCGACGATGCTGACGGCGGCCGCGGCGGCGCAGAGGGTGTGTAGGACCTCCATCGCCCTAGTCCTGCGGCTGCGCGATGGCCTGGATCTGCGGCTTGGCGGCCGTGAAAGCCCGCAGCAGACCGTCGTAGGCGCGCTCGTTAGCGTTCACCCACGGGATCGCGGTGACGAACAGGGCGTCGACCGCGATCGTGTCGAGCGCCTTGGTCCCGTAGAGCGCGCCGGACGGCTGGATTCGGGGGTACGTGCCGGCCGGGATCTCGCCGTAGCCGTAGACCGGCTGGCCGCGGGCGTCCTTCGCGGAGCCCACCATCTCGCCGTCGTCCGAGCGCACCAGCACCACGCGGTCGCCCTGGCCCTGCGCGTCGTTCTTGATGAAGGACGCGTTGAGCGCGCCAACCCAGAGCGCGCACTGCACCTGGCTGCCGTCGGCGGCGGCCGAAAGCGCGCGGACGCCGGAGCGGGTGTCGACGTTCACCGGGCCGAAGCGCTTCTTGTCGGCGAGCACGAAGGCGTCCCAGGTGGTGCGGCCGCCCGAGCCGTCCGGGCCCACCGCCACCGTGTTGGCCTTGCCCAGGTCCGTGATCCGGGAGACCCCCGCCTGCCGGTTGCACAGCAGGTGGACCTGCTCCTGGTAGAGCACGCCGGCGCGCTCGATGGTCGAGAGCGCGGCCGCGTTTTTTGAGCTGTAGACCAGCAGCGCGTCGGACTGGACGAAGGCGCCGTCGCACTGGCCGCCGGTGAGCTTGTCCAGGTTGTCGAGCGAGCCTTGCGTCGGCACGACCTCCACCTTCAGGCTGCCGGCCTTGCTCTTCAGGATGTGGCCGGCGCGGAAGTAGTTGCCGGATTCGGAGCCGGTGCAGAGGCGAAAGGCCGGGGGCTCGGCGGCAAGGGCGGCCGTGCTGGACAGGAGACAGGCGGAGAGGGCGAGGAGAGCGGTGCGCACGAAGGGCCTCAGGGCTCAGGATGGCCGGACGCGGCGTCCGGGGTGACGGGGGCGGAGACAGGCAAGATGCGCCAGGCCCACGCGCGTGGGCGGCGGATCGATTCCGGGCGGGAGGGGTCTGCGACATCGGCCGCGACCGCAGTTAGGGCCACGAGCCAAAGGGCGCCGAGGCTGCACGCGCGGATGCCTTCAGCGAGATAGGCGCGGAGCGCGATGACGGCGCCGGGCATCACGAGTCCTCCGGCGGCGGGTTAAGGTCGGTGCGGCCTCCACGGGACCACAGCCGGCGGTCCCACTGGCGGGCGACTTCCTGCAGGTAGCCGGACGTCGACAGGATCGGCGTCGCCACCCAGCCGATCGCAAGGAACGGCACGGCCAAAGCCTGGAGGAGCGCGGCCAGCCCGCGCAGGAGATAGGCGACTGCGATCATCGCCCGCTCCAGACATCGGCGAGCTGCTGCCGGATCTTGGCCGCCTGTCGCTCCAGCCGCGCCTGTCGGCAGATGCGGGCCGCCTCCTGCAGGGAGGCCGGCGACGCGTCCGGGTTCACGAACACGAACAGCTCGGGCCCGTAGACCTCGATCAGCCGGTGGTACGTGTTGCCGGACGGCGATGAGGTCCCGGACAGCCATTTCTCGACCGTCTTGGCCGAGATCTGCGTGTCCACCTCGATGCAAGCGGCCGTCTTCTGCGGGTGGATTGTCCGCAGAAACTCGGCGATACGCGCGCCGAAAATCTGGGGTTCGAGTACCCCAAGGTTTCGGAAGACTCCCTCAGATCTTCGCACGGATTTCCTCGATGCTGTGGGCATCGAGGTGGATCGGGCGATCGGTCCGGTCGGAAAGAGCGAGGCGGTCATCGATCGGACCTCGCCGGGAGGTCGAGCAGACGATGGGCAAGATCACGCGCCAGCGCTTGCAGGCAGATGGGCGCGTGAAGGAGGGCGAAGAGGGCGGTGCGCATCATGCGGCCGCCCTTCTGCTGTGTGGCACCGCTGGGAGGAGTCGAACCCCCGGGGCTTGGTTTTGGAGACCAGCCCGCGCCCACGCGCTCAGCGATGGGGTGCCGTCTCTCCGGCTGTCACCGCCTGCAGGTTGCTTCGGCTGCGGTTGCCAGCAGTGGGACCTGCTCCCACTCTCGGACGCCCCATCGGGCGAATTACTGCCCGGCACGATGCCGGGACCGGAGGCCGAGATTGGGCCGTCGCCCGCACCCGTCGCTTCCGGCACGACCTTCTCAACGGACTGGCTCGATGGGGCCGTCGCCACCATCCCACCGTCGCCCTGGTCGCCTCGGGCCGCTTTGTCCGCGCCATCGCGCGTAACTCGTGTGACATCTCCCGGAAGGGGCCGGAGCCCGAAGGCCCCGGCCAAGTCACGGGAGGAAACGCCCAGGAAGGGCTGTCCCCGGTCGACGGACGCCAAACCGCCGGCCGGAGCTGGTGCGGCCGAGGACGGCCGGATGGGAAAGCGGGGCGCCATGTCAGCGCTCCCGCTCGATCTCAGTGAGCAGCTCGGCGACCGCCAGGCCGAGCCGCCCAGACAGGCTCGCGGCGAGTGCTGGCGTCAGTTGAATCGACGGCAGGCTGAAACCGTCGCCGAGCAGGCGCAGCAGGACGACCCCTCGTCCAGCTGCATCTCGTGTCTTCTCGACGGACCAGCTGCGAGCGATCACTCGCGATGTGCCCTGATGGTCGGCCATCTACGCGGCCTCCGGATCGTGGACTGCAGGGATCGGCTTGGCGCCGTAGGGCAGCAGGCCGGACCTCACAGTCTGGCCGCGGGGCGTGATAGCGACCACGCCCTCACGGGTAGGCAACGAGACTCCCATGGCCTCGCCGAGGTCGAGCGTCAGGCGCTCGGCCGATGGGATCGCCTCGCCGTCCTTCCGCAGAACCTTCCGCCACAGCGTGATCAGGAAGCCGGCGCCGCGCACGAGCTGCTCGGCGTCGAGCGCCGGGCGGCCGATCGCGCCGGCCTCAGCGTGGATGTCGATGCCCTCGACGCGAACGGCCCGGACGTGGTCGTTCAGCGTGCCGAGCTGATCGCCGATCCGCCGAAGCTGGTGCGACGCGTCCGCCAGGATGGCGACGATCAGGACGCCGACCACCAGGATCGCGGCACTGATGCCGGCGGCGCTGAAGGCGACGATCGCCACGAGGTCTGCGGTGGCCTCGGCGAGGGGGGTGGTACCGGGCGTCATGCGGCGGCTCCTGAAGCGGGAGCCAGCAGCCGCGCGAGGTGCGCCGCGTGATCCGCATCGAGCTTGAACCGGAAGCGCTCCACCCCGTCCTCGCGCACGACCAAGTGGCGGGCGTTGTGGTCCGAAGCCACTCCGTGCACGCTCAAGGTCGTCAGGACGGGCCGCCACGAGGCGATTCCCCGGTCATCCCTGACCAACGTGTGAGGCGGTGCCGTGATCGGAGTATCGGTATCGGACATCCTGAAGGTCCTCGATCAGGTGCCCGGCTGGAAGGCCGTCATGGGCCTTCCGAAGCGGGTGAAGGAGTTGGAGGAGCGGGTCGCCGCCCTGGAAGGCCGACCGAAGGCTCCTGCGGCAGATGCCTGTCCGCTCTGCGGGGAGCCGATGAAGGTCACGGCTTCGGGGGCGGATCCGCTCTGGGGGACCTTCGGCGTGCAGCAGCGGACGCTGACCTGCACCAACGCCGAGTGCGGCCACACCGAGAAACGAGAGTTCGACCCGAACAAGCAGGCCTGAGGCGAGGCGGAGCGCATCAGGCGGCAACTCCCTCGGTAGGGGCGGCGACAGGCCAAGCGCCAGCGAGGCTGGGAGCATGACGCTCGACAGCCTCGCCGGGCCGGCTACCATGGAAGTGTCGAGCCACCATGGAGCTGAGAATGGACGAACTCGATCCCGCATTGCGGGCGCTTGGCCAGCAACGTGCAGTCGAAGCGATCTTGCGAACGCTGCTCGACATGCATCTCAACAGAACTGCCGACGAAGACTTGAGAGAGAAGACAAAACTCGCGGTACGCCGCGCTGCGGAGAAATCAGCCTTCGAAACACTCTCGTTCGACGCAGAGGGCGCCTCAAAATCTGCGCGCAACGGAGCGGAGGACGTGATGTCGGAGGTGTTCGGCTCATCGCCCGGGACCTGAGGCGGTGGCGGGACGCTGGGCCCGCCTTGAGACGCGAGGTGGATCAGGCGAACCCCGATGGCGTGCGCCTCCTCGCGCGTCATCGGAATACTGGTCGAGCGAACGTGCATCGCCTCACCGCTGAGGCGCGAGGTCCCAACGTATTTGTCCTTCCGCAGAACGATGCGGCCGGAGGCTACGTCGAGCGTGACGGAGACGCGGGTTTCCGTGTCCTCGGTCTGAACGCGGCGGTTGATCCGGCGGAAGCCGTCTGCCGTCACCTCGGCCAGCTGAACGACCACGGCCTCTTCATCGAGAAGGCCCGGGAGCTTGTCCGACATCAGGCGGCCCTTTCGGGCTGGGAATTAAGAGCCGACGGCGGCAGCGACTTCCAAATGCACGGATTGGCGCGCAAGCCGACTTCGTTCAGCGCTCTACTTATCGGCTCGTACGCTGCGGCGGTGAAGAGGCCGCGTTCTCTCCAGTTCGAAACAGCCTGCATCGTCCTGCCCGTAAGGCGCGCGACCGCGGCCGTGCCCCCTAGGGCATCGATCACCTCGGACGTGCTCGCAAGCGGCTCCATACCCCTTGAATATACACAGTTTGGGTATGCGGCAAGATGCAGATGATGTTCATGGATACACAGACTGTGAATGGCGAGAATGGGGACATGCCCCAGGTCTCGTATCCGTCTGGCTATCTTGATGAGGTCGCTGCCCGCGTTCGCCTATTTCGGTCGGTCGTGGCATCGACACAGGTCGAGCTATGCCACCGAATTGGGATCTCGACGAACGCCTGGAGCCACTACGAGAAGGGTCGCAGTCCGCCCAGTGAGCTGGTGTGCGCCAAGCTGAAGCGGCTGCACGGCGTGACCCGTGATTGGTTCATGGATGGCAGCTTGGCAGGCATGCCGGTCGACCTAGTGCAGAAGCTCGAAGCGGCAGCTCCGGTCCCGACTAGAACCAACAAGCAGCGCGCGTAGCGGAGCTTGCCATGACCGATCCCAAACCCTTCCGCCCCGACAAAGCCGCCCATGTCAAGTTCGGCGACCTCCACACCGACTTCATCCTGCCGATCTGCCTCCCGGATCCCGAGCTAATGGTCGGGGACGCATTGGCCGTCCTGGTGGTGACCACCGTGGAAGGACAGCGGGTGGGGGTGCCGATCGGGGTGAATGCGCTGGAGCACCTAAGGGGGATCGTGGAGGCGGGGCTGCGGATGGTACAGATCGGCAATAAGACAAGCGAATGATTGACGGCGACACGGCTATACCGTCAGTGCAAAAGATCGATTTAATAGGGGGACTTAAGAGATTTCGAGGGATTGTTGCCCACGGATCTATCTACTTCTTATATTCAATCAGCGCCCAGATAAGTATAATGGCTAAAGCACAGGCTGAAAACCCGGAAATCATCGCCAATCCTGAAAATAGAGCATCCACGTTGTTGCTCGGTTATGGAGGGGAAGATTGGGATCGCTGGCTGATCTTAGCGGTCATGTTCGCGGCTGTTGCCGCCATTGCCGTTGGGTTTACAACGGCTGGATCCATCATAACACATAAAAGAGAAGCTGAGGCTGCACAAAAGGACCTAGAGCGTTACAAGATAATTGTTGAAGGTAAAGTTGCGGATGCACACAAAGAAGGCATTGAAGCAGGTAGAAGTGCGACTGATGCTCTGGCGAGAGCTTCAGAGGCTGATGCCAAAGCAGCGGAAGCTCAATTAAAATTGGAGGAGCTACGCTCGAAATTGGGACCCAGGCAGATCGACCAGCTTAGTTTTGCTAATTTTCTCATAACTGGACCAAAACAACTCGTATACATTAGTTACCTGAGAGATGATCCCGAGTGCGGTTTCTTAGCAGAGCAGATTTATGGCGGTCTTAAGGCTGCAGATTGGCCAGTTCAGCGTCCCTCACCTTTGTCGGCTGAAACGTCTAAGCTTTACGCGGGTTGGCCAAAGGTCGACACCGATTACATGCCTTTAGCGGCGCTGGCTGGTGGGCAGCCTGGCGGGGTGACGATTGCTGCGCCCTTAGCGGCCGCTATGAGCGTACGGAATTATCGGTTGAAGGATACGCCAAGCACAGCTCTAACAAACTTATTTAGAGCGCTGATCTCTGCCTTAGGGTCTATTGCGGTGACGACTGACGATACTTTGCCTAATGAGACCATGCGGATAATCATAGCGCCCCGTAAGCCACATCCGTAGGCGGAGATTGATTTCATGCAGTTCGAGACTAGAACGGCAGCTGATCCGCCAGCCCCGGCGGCACCTTCCCGAAGATCGCCAGCGTACCTATGCCGCGCCGTCGGGCGTAGTCACCGGATGCGCTAAGGCGCACCATGGTTGGCATCGCCCGCAGCCCCGCAGGACGTCATGCGCTTCATATCGAATGCAGTTGTGGCCGTCCTCCTGATTGCCTCCACTGGCGCCATCGCGCAGGGCCGCACCTACACCCGCACCTTCACCTGCGCTGATTTGAAGGCCTTCGTCGCCCGGTCCGGGAATGCGGTGCTCGCGTCGAGCGATCTGATTTACGAGACCGTCCATCGGGACGGTGGTACCTGTGAGCAGGACGAAACGAGCGCGCCCGCCTACGAGCCGACAGTCGACGTGCCGGCCTGCTTCGTCGGGTGGCGGTGCAAGCAGCGGAACAGCGACAGCAATCAGAAGTGATGATCCGCGCGGCTCAGAACGGCAGCTGATCCGCCAGTCACGACGGCACCGTCCCGAAGATCGCCAGCGTCAACGGATCCGCCCCTACGTCAGCGGCTGCGGATGCTGGGATCGCCTGCCAGAGAACGTGTCCGGCATCAGCGGGCAACCACGGTGCGGCTGCTGGTGGTGCATCGCGCGCGTCGTGTTGGACCCGCTGGCGCCGCCCAGAATCATAACCCGCCCGTGGCAGGCCGGGCACCGTTGGACATCCCTTCCATAGACGATGGCCGCCACCTCCAAGCTGACGGCGACCCAGACGCCGTGGCTCTTCACTTCGCAGGTGTCGGCGATGGGTGCGGGCATGGGCGGAGACTGCCACGCGAGCTTGGGCATAGCCAAGTCAGAACGACAGCTGATCAACCGGCCCCGGCGACACCCTTCCGACGATCGCCATCGTGATCGGCTCCGAGCCTAAGCCAGCGCCTGCGGATGCGGAGATGGCGTACCAGTGTATGTGTCGGGCTTCAGCGGGCAGCCCGGATGCGACTTCCGGTGCGACAGCGAGCGGCGAACGCCTCCACCGCTGTAGGCCCCGAGGATCATCACCTTCCCGTGGCAGGCTGGGCAGCGTTTGACGGCCATGACGTGTTCGGTGGCCGCCTCCTCGAGGCTCACGGCATGCCAGGCGTTCCCGATCCTAACTTCGCAGGTCTGGCGGGCAGTTTTCGTCATAAGCGCGGCGTGGCATGCGCAACCGCTCGTCGCTAGAGCGATGGGGTCACAGTCAGAAGGGCAGTTGATCCGCAAATCCTGTCGGCACCTTCCTGAAGATCGCCAGCGTCACCGGCTGCGAGCTTCCGCTATCTATCTGTGCCTGGCTCGCTGACGTTCACTTCGACGCAGCAAACGAGCCGACTCGTTTCGTCCAGAACTTCCAGGCGCCAGGCGTCACCATGCATGGGCTGATAAGCCTCGTCTCGAAGGAGCTCGCCGGCCATGTGTACGGCTGCAAGGCGCGCGGCGTGATGGCTGGTCAACTCAGTCCCCTCGGTGTCGAGTTCGCTGCGGCCGTTGTGGACGCTGAAAAAGAAGCGGGGCATGGACTCTCCAGACTGGAGTAAGTGGTAGATCAGCGTCCGCCTGCACCCGGGCCCAACGTTTGTCGGCGAACGAGGATCGCCTAGCACCTGACAGAATGTCGCATCCTAAAGCATGTTAAGAGCTGCGCTGTCTGGCGGCGGCGTCGTGTTCCGCCGCCACTAGAACGGCAGCTGTTCTGCCAGCTTTGGTGGCCCTTCTCCGAAGATCGCCGGCGTCACCGGCTCCGAGCCGTCGATAGGATGACGGCGAGCCGCAGATCCGTTAGCCGGCTCATGTGACCAAGTCGAAGCGGAAAGCCTACCTTGTGTCCGTCACGCAGCGCCGCGAGGCCGTGCGCGTCTACGCGGTGCTGGCGACGACGGCAGACGAGGCATTGGAGGCGATCGCGCTCTCCGCGCCGCCGCGGGCGAGGCTTGAGATCGTGGGCGGCCTGTCGCGTGACATGGCTCGTCGCATGGGCCTCAAGCCAGGAGAGCTGCGCCTGGTGTGATGCGCTGGAGAACGGCACGGCCCAAACTTCACGTGTGCGACCGACGTATAGCTTGTCCATCCAGGTGAATGTGCGTGACTGTGATCGGCCTAAGCTCGCGCGGTCGGGCCGGCGCAGTTCTTCCCGTACCGGCTCGGTGTTTCGCGGGCTTCAAAGTAACGCCCTGACGCTCGCGTATTCTGAGACTGACTGCGCCCTGCCGCCCGCCGGCGTGCGGGGCGCCTCTTTCAGAACGGCAGCTGATCCGCCAGCCCTGCCGGCACCTTCCCGAAAATCGCCAGCGTCACCGGCTCTCCGCCATCGTCGTAGTCCGGATCCACGACCGTGCGGGTGAAGGCGGCTGCGCCAATCGCTCGGCCTCTGTTGACGCGCTCCTCGGCGACCCGGCAGGCCTCCTCAGGCGCATTGCAGTCGATACGGTTGCCGAGGGCGAGCTTGCCCTTTACCAGGACGAACAACTGGACGCTGTGGGCGACAATGGGCTTTAGGGCCATTAGGCTTATCCCTCCAAATTTTGATCGCCGAGTATCTCTGACTATCTCCGAAATCGCCCTTTAACGATTTTCCCGATCTGCTTTGGTTTATCCATTTCACAGAGAAAATAATCGTAGCCAACTCGCATCAGATCCAGGACATGCTGGGCATCTTTCTCATTTCTAGGTAATTGCAGAGCCAGCTCCATCGCGAGCGCTCGCAAATCGCGCTCGCTGAGGCTGACATCGGGTTCGTCGTCGGTTGCCAAGGGCGCCTCCTTGGACAATCATCAGAACAAAGAGCGAACATGCAGGCAAGGGAATTTCCACGCACTGTGGATAGATCCATCGTCCTAGATACACATTCTGTGTATTTATCGCTTGCGTATACCCAATCTGTGTATATGATCTGGCTCTCGCTCATCGCGATGGAGCCACCGCCGTGCTCACCACCAACTTCGCTCGCCCTAAGCCGCCGCATCTCCCCCGCGGCACCCGCATCGGCCGCCCCCGTGCCGACGGCTCCCTCATCCTCGGCACCATCCTCAGTCCCGCCTTCGGTGAGGGCTTCTACTGCGCCGAGCTGAGGGGCGAGGCCGGTCCGGAGATCGTCTGCCTCCACGTCGGTGAGGTCCTGGTCGATCCCGTGTTCGCGGATCTGCGCACGGCGGCGGTGGCCCTGCGGGATCTGGACGAGCGCGCTGCGCCCGCCATCCGGCCACGCCGCGTCGTGGGCGCGTTCTGATGGCCGCTCGCCAGCGCCAGAACTTCCCGAAGGCCGTCCGCGCAAAGGCGCTGGAGCGTGCCGCCGGCCGCTGCGAGGGTGAGCTTCGCCCGGGCGAGCGCTGCCCCTGTGCCATCCCGCCCGGCGGCCGGATCTTCGATCACGTCATCCCGGACGCCAACGGCGGCCGCCCGACGCTCGACAATTGCCAGGTGCTCTGCCTGCCCTGCGATCGCGCGAAGTACTCGGCCGATCGCCGGGCGATCGACAAGACGCGCCGGCAGGCCGAGCGCCACGCTGGCACGAAGGCACCCTGCCGCCCGATGGTGGGGTCGAGCTTCTTCCGGACCTCGAACGGTTTCGGCGGTGTCAGGCGCGACCGCGCCACGGGCGCGATCCTGCCGCGCCGTCCCGGCGTCATCGACGTGAGGGACCTGTAATGGCGGCCGCTTCGATGTTCGGCGGCCTGCCGCTCGCCCACGCGCCGATCGCCTCGATCCCGGCGCTGACGCACTACGGCGCCGACCCTGTCCGTCGCGTCTACTCCGTGGCCCAGCGTCCGGAGCCCCACTTCAAGCCGTACGGGTTGTGGGTGTCGGCCGACGCGGGCAGCTTCAGCTGGCCGGACTACGTTGAGGCGGAGGCTGGGGATCACCTCTACCGGCTGCGGGTCGTCCACGACGTCCAGCCCGCGGCGGGCGCGCGGATCCTGCTCATCGCGACCGTCGACGACTTCGACGCCTTCGCCGGCCAGTACGGGCGCACCGAGCGCTTCGTGCCCTCCGACTACCTCATGTACATCGACTGGAAGGCCGTCGCCGAGGCCTACCGCTACGACCGCCGGTTCGACGGCGGCCTCTGGTACTACGGCTGGGACTGCGCCTCGGGCTGCATCTGGGATGCGGACGCGATCGCCGCGATCACTGTGCGCTCTCCCGCGAGGGAGGTCGCCTGATGGCCGTCAGTGCCCGCCCGCAGCCCGCGCCCGAGCCGCCTCCGGTCGCCGAGCAGGTACCGGATTTCGGTACCTATCGGCTGGAGCAGCTCGATGCCTGCCAGTGCCGCTACCCGTGCTCATCGCGCGGGACGGAGCATCGCTTCTGCGGCCGCCCGGCGGTCCGCCACCATCCGGACCGGCCGGCGGTCTGGTGCGTCAAGCATCGGGACATCGTCTTCGTCGACTGGCGCCCGGGCGGCCAGGTCCTGCGCCGCGCGGGGAGGGCCTGAGATGCCCGCCCGCCGCTTCACCGACGCCCAGCGCGAGCAGATGGCCGAACGCCGCGAGGCCGGCGAAAGCTGCCCCAAGATCGGCCGCAGGTTCGGGTGCTCCGCCTCGAACGTCCGCTGGATCTGCCTCGCGCTCGGCGCCGACCATCCGAAGGCGCGCCTGACGCCGGCGACGGCACGAGGCCCCGCGGTCATCCAGCGAGGCGACCACGTCGTCCGCCGGTTCTTGCCCGACGAGGACACCCGCCTGCTGGCGCTGGCTGGCGAGGGTCTGAGCAACAGCGCGATCGGCAAGGTCCTGGGCCGGCCCGCCGTCTCCATCCGCGGGCGGCTGATGACGCTCGCCCGCCGTGAAGCGCGAGCGGAGGCCGCCTGACATGCCCCACCCCAAAGAGCATCCGCTCGCCGGCCGCCGCGTCGTTCCCGACGCGGAGACGGGCGAAGAGCTGAAGATCATCGACTGGCTTGATCGTCTACGGGGCGGCCTCGCCCTGCTGCACCCGGACCATCCGGAGGCCCGCGCCTTCCGGCTTCGTGTCGCTGTCCTCGACCTTCACGCCTCCGGCGCCGTCCTCGCCCGCTCCACCGCAGGCCTCACGCTCGTCCATCACGCCGAGCTGCCATCCTATGATCCTGTGCCGGTTGGGGTGATCTCGTGAGCAACGGCGCCAACCTGCTCCCCGCTCGTCTGCGCGAGGCCGCCGCCGCGATCGCCAGGAACCGCAATGCTCGCGGTCTACCGAATGGCGCGCCTGCGCGCGCCGACATCCTGGACCTCCTGCCGCCCGGCCTCTTCAGCGAGGTTGTCGAGGATGCGATGGCTGCGCTCGACGCGGCTGCGATCTTCACACCTCAGCCGGGCAAGCCGTCGGCGGATCCAGCCGAGCGCCGCGTGATCCTCGCGGCGGCGTCCGTCCTTGATCTCGATGCTCAGGCGGCCGTGCTCCTCGACATCGCCCGCGACGGCACCGTGACCGTCAGCACCTATGCCGAGCAGCCCGGGACGCCGGCCAAGGCCATCGCCGAGTGGGCCGAAGGCCTATGGCGCCACGCGATCAGCGTCGTCCCGTTCCGCACCGTCTTCGGCTGGGGCCGCGATGGCGTGCCGACGCCGCTGACGCCGGAGGAGCGCGCGAGCCTGGGCGAGGCCGGCCGCGCCTACGCCGATCGCAACAGCCTGGGAGACGCCTCGTGAGCGACCGCGCTTTCCTGGGCGTCCTCGCCCACCTCGATCCCCGGGCGCCGGGCGAAACCATGCTGGTCACCGTCGCCCTCCCGCGCGGCGAGTGCGATGCCGTCGTAAAGGCGCTCGGCGCCCCGGATCCGGAGCTCGGGCCGCACGTCGCGCTGCTGCCGTGCCTGCGCCCGGACCATCCGCGCAGCGACGATGACGCGGTGCTGCTCGCCGCGCTGCGGACGGTCAACCGGCTGCTGGCGGCAGGTCCCCCGCGCCTCAGCCACGAGCTGCTGGACGAGCTCGGCGCGCTCCAGGCGGCGACCGCCGGCCGGATCCGCCGCCGCCTCGACTGCACCGCACCGCCTTCCCCCGTCGAGCTCCGGAGTGACCGATGACGACGCTCACGCCTCACCGCCAGGCGCTCGAAGGTGCGCTCGATGCCGCCCACCGGGACCTGCCGCCCTACGACCCGGCAAACCTTGAGGTCATGACCCGGCACATGACCCTCGACCTCCAGCGAGCGATGCTGCTGCCGGTCGCCGACATGCTCGATCACCGCGTGGCGGCGCCCGACGTCTGCCACGTCATCGCTAACTCGCTCAGCAACGCCGTCCTGTCCCATGCGATGTCGCGCTTCGGCGGCGATCGGGACGGCGCGGCCCGCGAGGCGGCCGAGCTGATGCTGCGCGTGTCTGCGATCCTGGAGGCGTCTTTCGATATCCCCGATCTCGACGCGTACGTGGTCTCATCGTCCGAGATCCAGCCGACGGGGCGCGCGCAATGAGCGCCGCACCCGCCCGCTCCGCCGAGCTGCTGAACCGGATCGCCGCGGCGCTGAACGTGCCCGTCGAGGCGTTCACCGATCCGGTCGCTCAGCCAGCCGCCGGCCCCGCGCCGGGCGCACTCGTAGCGACCCTGCTGTTCGATCCGGACGGTCGCCGGTTCGCCGCGGCTTTCCCGTACCTGTCAGCCCAGGCACGGAAGGCCTTCGCCGACAGCGTCGAGGCCTACGTCCGAAGCCTGCCCGCGGCGCCAGCCCGGTCAGCCGACGGGAGGCCCTGATGCTGCGCCAGGGCACTCCGCCGCGCGAGTTTGCCGACGAACAGGCCATGCGCGCGCACTACCGCGCCCTGCAGGCCCGCCTCTGGGCGCCGCGAAAGGTCGTGCCGCGCCCCGAGGCCCTCCGCACGCGCGCCCTCGCCGAAGCCCAGCGGGAGCGCGAAGAGCGTGAGGCCGAGGTGCGCCGGCAGGCGGAGTTGGAAGCCATCGCCGAAATGGACGCGCTCGTGTTCCAGGTCCTCGATCCGGAGCAGCTCGCCCGCGAGCTCAAGCGCATCATCACGCGCGTCGCGGAGGCCTTCGGCTTCACGTACGCGGATGTGGTCGGGGACCGCCGCACGGCCGCGATCATGCGCGCTCGGTGGGCGGCGATCGCCGCGGTCCGCGAGGCGCACCCGGATTGGTCCCTGCCGCGGCTCGGCCGCGCGTTCGGCGGTCGCGACCACACCACGATGCTCCACGCGATCCGGAAGATGGAGCGCGTGGGCGTGCCTCAGCCACCCATGCGGGAGGCTGCCGAATGAACGGCCCCACCACCGCGCGCGCCCTCGTCATGGGCGTCCTCGTCCTATTCCTCGTCCTGGGGATCCTGCTGATCCCGGTGCTGGAGGCGGAGCTGCGGCGGGCGACGGCGAAGAAGATCGTGGCTGAAGCTGCGGCCAGCGACAACGCCCGGAAGGGCGCTCCTCAGCCAGAAAGGCAGGTTGGATGAACGCGTCGCCCCACAACCTCAGCCGCCAGCAGGTCATGGCTCTCCTCGAAGAGCGGGACACGCTGCTGGAGCAGGTGCGGCAGTTGGAGGAGGCGCTCGCGCCGGCGGCCATCCTCCCGCGCAGCTGGCGTCTCACCTCGACGGAAGAGCGGCTCCTGTGTGCCTTGCGGGCTGTCGGCCCGAACGTCCTGCATCACGAGCGGGCGATGCTCGCCCTGTACGGCATGCTGGACGAGGCGCCTCAACAGAAGATCCTCGATGTCCTGGTCTGCAAGATCCGGCGCAAGCTCATGGAGGCGCAGGCGCAGATCCGGATCGAGACGATCTGGGGCCGCGGCTGGCGGCTGTCGCCGGAGAGCTGTGCGCGGTTCGACGCGCTGGTGGGCGAGGATCGCGTTCGTTGGGCAGCGCAAGGCCGGGCGGTCGCGTGATGTGCTGCCCTCAGACGAAATGCGGCGGCAGGATCATGACCTGCGCTTGCACCACGAGGCTGAACGCGAGAGCGGCCGTCACGACCGCGTCGACGAGGCGGCTACGCACGGTGGCTGGCTTGGTCATCGGAGGCTCTCTCGCTTCGGCCGCCGGCGATCGGCTCCGTTGGGATGGCCTTATGGCCAAGCTCGATATCGCGCTGATTTCGTGGATTGTTGCGTCGGTCGCCCTGTTTCGCACCGCGTGCTCGCACCGCCAGATCTCAGTCCTACGGGCGATCGTGCCCAGCGTTCGCGCCGAGGCTCATGCCAACGGTGCGAAGGGAGAACTACTCGGCGGGGTGTTGCGGTCGTGAGATGTTACGCGAACATCACCCCGAGCCTATCGGTCTGCCGCCAAGCCACGCGGACATCTCGGATCTCACCGCTGTGGCCGACGATGAGGGTGAACGTGTCGGGCAAGCCGAGCGCGCCCGCGACCGTCAACAACGCGCCAGAAGCTGAACGATCGGCGAGCGTGCACGAGACGCGCCTACCATTGTCGGTGAGAATATGCGCCGGGAAGCTCGTTGCGGCACGCAGACTTTCGCGGCGATCCTGGGACACTGCAGTTTCCTCAAATGACGCTGTTACGTCAGACCAGCACGTCGACGACTTGTTTGATCGTCGCGATTGCGGTCTGCGGAGCCGGTGGGGGAGCCCGCTCCTCGATAGCGACCGGCACAGATTGCTGGCTGTCGCCTGGTATGCCGTCTCGCACCGCTTGCAGCTGCGCCGCACGGAGCATCGTAAAGTAATTATCTGTCGAAACGCTGATCATGGAACGCGCCTCCACTCAGCGAAGATATTGACCCTAGCAATTAAAGGGCAGTTAAAGCCGCCGCTAGACAGTCATAACATATATGTGTGCATTATGGCGGAGGCGCGCCGTGGTTGAGGAAACGCGCCGCTTAAGCGTTGTCGACCCATCCCGAGAGGACCGGCTGCTCAGCGAGACGATCGAGAGCCAGCTGCTCATCGCCCTCGTGAACCGCCTGGGCGGCTCGCTCACCATGCCCGTCGACGAGGTCGACGGCACGGCCGTTTTCAACCTGCTCATGGGCGCCGACGACGTAGCGCGGACCTTCACGTTCCGCGTCGAGCGGAAGGAGCGGTGAGCATGGCCGAACCCACTATCACCCACGCGATGATCGAGGCGGCCGCCGCGGCGATCGCGAACGCCCGGGCCGGACGGCGGGGCTCGCCGCCGATCAGCAACGTCCTGGAGACGCTGAAGCGGCTCATGCCTCAGCTCCATGACGAGGTCCTGGAGGATGCCGAGGCTGCACTGAAGGCGGCCCTGGCGCCGGAGGTCGGTCGATGAACGCGCGCGTGCCTCGCCCCACAAAGTGGAGGATCGCCGCCCTGATCGACACCAGCCGCACCGTCGATGGCGCCTTTCCCTACCGCCACGGCCCGCAGGGCTACGTCGAGACCATCGGCTGGTGCGGCATGGCCGACAAAGACGGTCGGCTGATCGCCTTCGACACACCCGAAGAGGCCGAGGCCTGGATCGACGAGAGGAAGGCGCTCGCATGAAGCTCACCCTCGAACCCACCGACCGCATCGAGGCCGTCCAAGGCACGCCCTGCCGGGTGTGGTCCGGGACGACGGATGTCGGGACCCCGGTCCTGGCCTGGATCCCGACCGTCCAGCCGCAGACCCACGATCCGGACGAGCTCGCCGCTTTTGAGCAGGCGCTCCGCGAGATGCCCTATCGGCGCCAGCTCGCGTCGTTCGACCTGAGGATGGTGGACTGAGATGGCTGAGACCACCGGCATCTCCTGGTGCGACCGGACGTGGAGCCCGTGGTTCGGCTGCACCAAGGTCAGCATCGCGTGCGACGGCTGCTACGCCGAGAACCTCATGGACCTGCGCTACGGCAAGGTCACGTGGGGCCCGCACGGCGAGCGCGTCCGCTCCAGCGCCGCCTACTGGCGCAACCCGCGCAAGTGGGACCGCGAGGCGGCCGCGGCGGGCCGGCGGTTCACCGTCTTTCCGTCGCTCTGCGATCCGTTCGACAACCGCGCCGATCCGGCGATCCGCGCGGAGTGGTTCGCGCTGATGCGAGAGACGCCGCACCTCGTGTGGCTGCTGCTGACCAAGCGCCCGCAGAACATCGTCGCCATGTGCGAGGCCGCCGGCGGCTTACCGGAGAATGCGGCGCTCGGCGCGACGTGCGAGAACCAAGAGATCGCCAACCGGAACGTCCGGCACCTGCTCGATGCGGCACGCGACCTCTACCCAGTCTTCACCTTCGTCTCGGCCGAGCCCCTACTCGGCCCGATCGACTTCACCAAGATCATCTATGGGACGGCCGGCGATTACCTGGTGGTGCGCGACGCCCTGAAGGCCTCCGACATCGAGCGGATCGGCTGGGTCATCACGGGCGGAGAGACCGACCAGGGCAAGCACCGGGCGCGCCCGACGGCCACGACCTGGCTCCGGCAGATCCGTGACGCCTGCGCGGCCGCCGGCGTGCCCTACCACCACAAGCAAAACGGGGAATGGCAGGGCGGGATCACGGCGGTCCGCAGCGAGGCCGGCCAGTTCGCGCTGCACTGGCCCCACGATCCGGGCAGGTGGGCCTACTTCGATTACGCGCCGCGGATGTTCGATCGGTTCGGTATCGACGCCTGCGCCACCCGCGTGGGCAAGAAGGCCTCCGGCCGCCTCTTGGATGGCGTGGAGCACAACGGCTTCCCCGCATCACCCGCCGACCATCCCCTGTAGTGTCTGAGGAGGCCCAGTCATGCCGTCGCCGTCTCTCGTTCACGCCGCCCGCCGCGCGCCCGACGCGCTCGATCACGTCATCCGCATGGTGCGGGTGATGCAGGAGCGGGCGACCGGGCCCGAGGAGGCCTGCACCGTCGTCCACCTCTTTCAGGCGGGCTTCACCGAGGTCCAGGTTCACGCCTACCGCGATCCGGCCCGTGCGATGATGCAGGGGCTGCCGACCGGACTGCGGCACAACCCGCCCGGGCGCCTGGCCGCGAAGCTCGCCCTGCGGCGCGTGCCGGAGATCCGCGCAGCGATCGCCGAGCGCCAGGTGGCTGATCGGCCGGCCTGGACGACGCCGGTCATCCGGGAAAGCGAGCCAACCGAGGCGGCGTCGTGAAGACCGGCCTCCTCATCCTGAGGTGCGACGGCTCGCGCGATGACCGCGTCGTAGACATGACCGGCGATCCGGGCCTCGCCGAGCTGCGCGACGTCTTGGAGCCGATCCTCGGCGGCCGCCTGGAGCACGTGGCCGTGCTCCACGAGGGGCGGCGCGCCGACATGTTCGTCCACGAGGACGGCCATGGCGAAGGTCTGCCCCGCAACGAGGCGGCCACAGCGATCTACCGCGCCTCGTGGCTGGAGCGACACCCGGCCGACCCTCCCGAAACCCTGCCCTGGATCGCCGGCCCCGCCGTCGTCTTCGGCCGTACCGTGTGGAGCTGACGCGCAATGGCCTGTGACTGCATCAGTGAGATGAACGCCGCCCTGGCGGAGCGGAACACCGAGATCCAGCCGACCATCATCTTCGGCACGGCCGAGCGCCCGGGCTTCACCTGCGTGACGATCGTCACAGAGAAGATCAAGCCGCGGGGTCCGAAGGCGTCTGTCCCACTCCCGAGCTACTGCCCGTTCTGCGGGACGGCGTACGCGTTCACGGAAGCCGATGGCGACGCCGGCGGCTCGCACGGCCAGGTGGCGGCATGACCGCGGGCCTAGCTACGTCATCCGATGTCTCCTCGGCCGAAGGTGTCGCCGCCGACGAGCTGAAGCAGTTCATCGAGCGCCTGGAGCGGCTGGAAGAGGAGAAGGCCGGCATCATGGGCGACATCAAGGAGGTGTTCGCCGAACTCAAAGGCCGCGGCTTCGACGCCAAGGCAGTGCGCACGATCCTGCGGATCCGCAAACAGGATCACAGCGAGCGCCAGGAGCAGGAGGCGATCCTCGAACTCTACCTGCAAGCGATGGGAATGGCGTGATGGGTTCGCTCCGCTCTCTCCTGGACCAGGCGTCCAGCTACGCCGAAGCGTTGTTCGACCCGGACGACGTGATCCGATCCCACTTCGTCGCTGAGGCGGCCGACGGCAGCCTCACGGTTGCCGTCCTCGACATGGGCGGCGCCGACCTCGACCATATGCGCAAGGCCATGGCGCTCAAGTTCGAGCGCGAAGGCTTCCGCCGCTGGGTGTTCTTCTCCGAAGGCTGGATGGTCGAGCCGAGCGATCACCGGCGCCGGGGCGACCCGCAGGACGATCCGGAGCGTGTCGAGGTGATCCTGTTCGACGCGTTCGACGTCGGCGGCAATCGGCGGGTCCGGGCGCGGCGGCAGATCCTCCGGACTGATGTAGCGGCAGCGCGCGTCATGCCGCTCGTCATCTCCCAGGGTCCTGTCGTCTACTATCCTACACGGCATTCGCGGGTCGGCGCATGAGCCCCTTCCGTCTCATCCCGCCCGACGGCACCGACTGGACGATCGACGCGATCCCCACGCCCGATGGCGTCGAGCTCGCGATCGCCTTCACGCTCCAGGGCCAGCCCGTCACCGCGCGGTTCGCCATGGATCGCCCGGGCGCCCGGTCGCTCTCGGATGGCCTGCGCGCGGCCGCCGGCGACGGCACGATGCGCACCTTCCCGAAGCCGGCGGAGGGTGGTCATGGCTGAGGAGAGTCCACCCCTCGTCCGCGTCTACATCACCACGAGCGCGCTGCAGACCGGCGAGATCGAGGCCGCCTGGGCCGTGGTCGACGGCGACTGCGTCTGCATCCGCGATCGGGAGGCTCACCGCTACCTCGCGGGCGAGGGCACGAACTGGCATCGCACGAAGTGGGCGGCCGAGAACTTCGCCCGGCAGAAGCAAGTCGCCTACCTGGAGTTCGGGCGGGCCGACCTGGCGCGTGTGGAGAGCTATCGCTTCGGGAGGTCGGGATCGTGACGGCCCGCCCTGAGAGCGACGACTACGCGGCCGGCTACGCCGACGGTGTGCGCGACGCCGGCGCCTGGACGGCCGAGCGAGCTGCGCGACTGCTGTCAACGCCGGCGGGGGACCTGCTCACCGCCATCCGCCAGCTGCACCGGGATGCCGGTACGCGCTGGGCGAAGTGGGCCGATCGACGAAACTGGCCGGACGTGCGGGCGCGAGTGGCCCGGGCACGCGGCAGGGGAGGGGAGAGGGAGACGAGCAATGCCGCAGGCTGACCCGACGCGCTTCGTGGTCCGGTTTCCGGACGTGGCGCGCGAGCTCGGCGTGTCGCCGACGACGCTCCGCCAGATCTGCCGCCAGGGGGAGGGGCCGCCGCTGCTACGCCTGAGCGAGCGCTGCTACGGCGTCCGGCGCGGCGAGCTCGATGCGTGGATCGAGAGTCGCAAGGTGGCGTGCCCATAGGTCGAGCGCCGCCCGCTTCTCCGGATTGTAGAGGGCGTAGTTGTAGACGCCGGCGACGCCCGCCTTCGACCCTGAGACGTGGTTGAGCACCGCCTCGACCACGTGGGGGAACACGCCGAGGTCGCCCATGCCGGTGGCCACCGTCCGGCGCAGATCGTGCAGCCGCCACCCCGTCACACCCGAGGCCTTGTCGAGCGCGGCCTTCGCCCGGGTGAAGCCCTGAAAGCCCCCGACGCCGCTGCCGAATACGAGATCTCGGCCCTCGATGCGGGGCGTATCGGCGAGGATTGCCAGCGACGGCCGGGAGAGGGGTACGTCGTGCGGCAGGCCGTTCTTGGTTCGCGCGCCCGGCATGCTCCAGAGGCCCGCCGCGAGGTCGACCTCTTCCCACGGCATCGCCGCCACCTCATCGCGGCGCTGTGCGGTGAGCAGGAGCAGGCGCACGATGCGGCCGAAGTCGCCTTCCGGCAGCGCGCGCAGGACGGCCTGGATCTCCGCGGGCTTGAGCACCCGCTGGCGCTTCTCGTCCGGCGTGGGCTTGCGGGTGCCGACGACAGGGTTCGCCTCCGCGATCCCTTCCTCGATCAGCCAGGTGTAGAAGGCCGACAGCGTGTTGCGGGCTCGGTTCGCCGCATAGAGGCCCGAGATCCGCGCGATCGCGCCCAGCTGCTCCGCGACCTGCGCCCTGGTCACCCGGGAGACCGGAGTACGGTGCAAGGGCGCCCAAGCCTTCTGCAGGTAGCGCGTCGACTCGCGCACGCCGGTCTCCCGCACGCGTGCCGCGAGCCCGTCCAGATAAGGTTCGATCTGGGAGGCCACGGTGATGGCGGCCCGCTTCTTCTCGGCCTCACGCTCTGAGGCTGGGTCCCCACCGAGGCGAACGCGAGCCAGGCGCTCATTTGCCGCACGTCGCGCCTCTGTGGCCGAAAGCACACCAACTCTACCGAGTGTCTCCCGCTTCGTCTGGCCGAGCGCATTGCGATACTGCACGACCCAAACCCGCGAGCCGCCGGCACTCGCGCGCAAGCCGAAGCCTGCCAGATCGTCGTCGAAGACCAGGATGTATGCCTTGCCGTCGGGGACCTTCAGTGCCGCGGCCGACTGGTTCGTGAGGCGCATGATCTGGTAAGCACATAGTAAGCAGCAGGGGCGCGCCTCGCCGGGCTCCGCGCGCGTCACGGAGAAGGTATCAGCGAAATTCCGAGCGGTTCCAAGGGGGAGAGGTGGCCGGTAAGCGCGCAGCACGGGGCAATTTCGACCCGACATCTGATTTACACGGAGAGGGTCGGGGGTTCGAGTCCCTCACCGCCCACCAGAGCACCGCTGAATCGAGGGGTCACAAGTCGTCCGATCGCGTCAGGAGCTCATGGAGATAGTTCCGCTGCGGACGAAACGGTTCGATCGTCTCGGTTGAGATCAGATGCTGCAGACGATCGACGAACAGGTCGATATCGGCGATATGCGTCTTGTTGAGAACCGAGTGAAAATCGTAGTTCCACCATTCGATCGTCTGAAGAGCCTCGATCTGCTTGTCTGAATAGCGCATCCGTACGACGCGCGCGGGGTTTCCGGCGACGACCGAATAGGGGGCGACATCCTTCGTGACGACGCTGAACGCGCCGACGATCGCCCCGGTGCCGATCCTGATGCCGCGTCTGAGCTTCGCGCCCCGCGAAATGTAGACATCGTGCCCGATTAACAGATCCTTGTCGTTGCTCGGATGCGATCGTGAAACGGCGTCGTTATTGTCAAATGACCGATCCGCGTAATACTTCCGGCGGGGCGCCAGATTGGGGTCGTAGGTCATCGACGACGTGGTGAACAGATCCGTCGGATGCGTGAACGGTATGAGCTCGATTCCGTCGGCGATCGAGCAATACCGGCCGATCGAAACAAAATCCGGAAACGGGCTCCAGGAATAACTGAACGCGCCGATCGTGTGAAAATCAGTGCGCAGGAAATAGCACGCATAGTCTTCCGCGAAGACGCCGGGCCTCGGCAGGGCGTTGATCCCCTCCTCGATCCACAACGGCGCATCATCATACCAGCTGAACGAAATCTTGGTCTTGCGCAGTCTCTCCAGCTGCGACGCTGTAAGCTCAGGCATGTGGCGTTCTCGGCCTGTCGCGGCGCAAAAATCGCCGGTCGGATACTACTATAAGCCCACTTGCGTAGCGGCTAGATTGGTCGGTCTCGGCAGGCGCGGCCACTGACGGGTACGTTGCAATCCGCCGCAGGCAGGTCCGTCCGGGCGCATCGCCACGTGGCTCCTCTGCCACGCCAAGCTAATCCTCGGCGGGGTGACAAACTCTGGAGATTGACAAATCCCTGTCGGATAGCAGTAGCATGAAATTAACCCTTGCGGAATTTGGCGGCTCGGAGACGTCTGATGGCTTGGTCGCCGTTTCGGAGTGGCTTGTTCTCGGCGGATCGGGCGGTCGAGACTTCGGGCGTTAGCAGCGCGCAATCGGCGATTCAGGTCCGGCCACAGGAAGAATTGCAATCCGCCCGCCCGGCCAGCCTCCAGGCGGCCGCTCCCCAGCCGCCCCCGCGAGATCCGCTGGATGCCATCGGGCAGCGCGACGAAGTGATCCGCATGCGCGTCAGCGAGATGAGCGGACGGCTCGAAGACCTGAAGTCGCTGCAGGAAGACTTCTCCTCCGTCTTGACACCTCTCATCGCCATCTCGGAAGAGCTGCCGCGCGCCACCATGCGCCTGGCCGAGGTCGAGGCGCTGTTCGCCAAGGAGCAGCACGCCGCCGCATCCGCCCGGCGAGAGGTGAGTGCGCTCGCCGTGAAGACCGCCACCCTGACCAACGAGTGCGCGGCGATGACCGCCGAGGTCACGCGCCTGGAGAGCGGGCTTCACGGCCGCGAGATCGAGCTGGAGCAGCTGCGCGTCAGCGTGCGCGACAGGAGTCTCGCGAGTGAGAACTACGAGCGGCAGCTCGCAGCCGAGGTGGAGCAGACCAAGGCCCTTTCTGGCGAGAACAAGGCCCTGCGCCTCGAAGCCCAGGCGGCCGACCAAGCCCTGTCGCGGTCGGAGCGCGACCTCGCCGAGACGCGCGAGCGCTTCGCCATCCTCGATCAGGACAATCGCCGCCTGCAACTGCTGTGCGAGGAGCAGGAGGCGCGGCTGGCCGATACGGCGGCGCGGTACGAGGCCCTGCGTGAGGAGGCCGAGGCCGAGCGGCAGCGCCTGCTCGCGCTGGAGGCCGATCTGGCCGCCGAGGCCGCCGCCCGGCAGAAGGCCGATAACCAGCACGAAACCGAGATCGGCGGACTGCGGACGGAGCGGGCCAGCCTGACCATGAAGCTCGAGGCCGCCACCAACCGCGGTGCCGCCACGGAGCAGCTGCTCGTCCAGCTCCGCGCCCAGCTTCGGGAGAACGACGAGGCGCTCCGCACGGCGGAGCGCACGGTGAAGGAAGCTGTCATCGAGCGGACGACGGCCGATCGCCGGGTCGAGGCGATGCAGGCGGATCTCGCCCGCCAGACCGAGCGCCTGCTCGACGCACAGCGGCTCCGCTCGGAGCTGGACGGCCGCTGCGACATGCTGGCCAAGGCCTTGGCCGCGAAGGACGTCGCGGTCGAACAGGCAACCTCCCGAGCCACCCTGCTGTCGGAACGCATCGACCAGCTAAGCCGTCGCCACGATTCCGAGATCCAGGAACTCGAGGTGGCCAACCGGCGCCTCGTCGAGGATCTGCAATCCGAGCGCTCCGAGCGGGCGATGACGCAGGGCGCCCTCGACATCGCCCGGGAGAGCCGCATCGCCCTCCAGAAGCAGTACGAGATGCTCAAGCGCGAGGCGCGGCGTTTCCGCAGCTTCGACGAGGGTGACTCACAGGCGAACACCGAGTCCGCGGCCGGACGGGCGGCGGGCGCGGAGTCGAAGAGCAATGTCCGACCGTTCGTGCCCTCCGATCGCGTCAGCTAGCTTCAGAGCCGGAGATTCTCATCATGCTACGTGTGGAGGCGGCATTGGCAGATCAGGCGTTCAAGGACTCGAACTCCTCCATGACGGCGACATGGCTGATGCGCGGCATCAAGCCCGACGGGCCGGTATCCGTGCCGCAGGAGCATATGGCCAACGGCCGGCCGGAACCGCTGCCCCGCGAGACGTCCGAGGTCCACAAGATGCCGGGCGTATCGCGCGACTGGTCCTCGGCGCTCGATCTGATCCGCGAGGCGACCGAGGCGATCAGCATCAGCGAGGAGCGGGTCGCCGACTTGGAGACGCAACTGCTGCAGGTGACGACGAACGCCAGCGAGGAGATGCGGGAACTCAACGTCAAGATCGCGGCCGCCGAGCGCCGCGCGCAGAAGGCCGAGGAGCGCGCACGCGCGGCCGAGGCGCGGGCCAATGAGGCCGAGACATGGCTTGTCCGCATCCACGACGCGGTGCTGAACGGCTTCCGTCGCAAGACCGCGTCGGTGTTCTCGCCCGCGGCGGTCGAGAGCCAGGACCTCATCGAGGCGCAGGTCGCGGAGGGCTGATGCGTTGACCGTCAGCCGATCATGGACGCGCCGATCCTGAGCCGGGCTGGTCCGGTCGGCGAACGCTTCCCGGATCCGCGCGGGCCGGAGGGCGATCACGGACTGCCGCAGCGCCTGCCGGAGCCGGCCCTGACGCTGCAGATGATCGAGGCTGCGATCCAACGGCAGCACGTGATCGAGGACGAGGGCGAGCGGATCTTCGCGCACGCCCAGAACCTCCTGGCATCCGTGAAGGCCGAGCGGGCACGCCTGCTCGATGAGATCTCGCACCTGCGCGACGATCTGAGTGAGACGCGGGCCCTGCTGCGTCAGACGTGCCGGGATCTCGCGGCGGCCGAGCATCGCGCGGCCCTGGCGGAACACCGGGCGCAGGACTTGGCCGCCCGCAACGACGAGATGGCACGCTTCTGCGCCCGCCTCGTCGATGCGGTCGAGCCGATGATGGAGCCGTGACCCGCGCCGGCCACAGGCCCGCTTGGAGCGGCGGCCCGCCGTCGAACGCGACGATGCGTCGTGCGGAGCTTCTCGCCTCGGTTGCGAACCTGCGCGTCCGGGACACAACCTAGGATAAGATTTCGCCCGGTGACATCCCGCGGGCTCGCCGCCGCACCCGCAAAAGAGCGCATCGGGCCGGCCCGTGCCGATTTGGTCGCACGCTGTCGCGACCCTTTGCCCCCCGTTCCGGCTATCCTCGGTTGAAATCAAAGGCGATGGCAACCGGACGCGCGGTCGACGGGACTGCGGCGGCGGCCTGACGGAGATATCATGGACCAGCGGACGCCGGCCGACCTGACCTGCGACCTCCTCACAGCCGCACGCGCGGTGTCCCTGTCGGCGGCGCGGCGCGCGCGGGCCCAGGATCGCGACGACGGCTTTCCGGCGGACGATGTCGCCGACCTCGCCCGACTCGGCCTGCTCGCCGCGCCCGTCCCGTCCGCGCTGGGCGGGGCCGGGCTGGGTGAGGAGCCGGCGGCTCGAACGCTGGTCGATGTGCTCCGCCTCGTCGGCTATGGGAGCCTCGCCCTGGGGCGGCTCTACGAGGGCCACGTCAACGCCCTGCAACTCATCGCCCGCTACGGCGACCCGGAGCAGCACGCGCGCTGGTTCGCCGACGCCCGGGCCGGCCACCTGTTCGGCGTCTGGAACACCGAGCCGTCCGGAGGCGGCCTCGTCCTCGCGGAGGCCGGAGCCGGTTACCGCCTGGAGGGCGTGAAGACCTTCGCGTCGGGGGCCGGCTTCGTCACCCGCGCCCTTGTCACGGGTCGGTCCCCAAGCGGCGGGGTCGTCATGCTGGTCGTCCCGCTGGTCCCCGGAGACCGGGCCGACCTCTCGCCGTGGCAGGCGCAGGGCATGCGCGCCTCGGCCACCGGGACCCTCGACTTCGACGGCCTCGAGGTCTCGGCCGACACCGTCCTGGGAGACCGCGACGACTATTTCCGCCAGCCGGATTTCTCGGGCGGGGCGTGGCGCTTCGCAGCGGTGCAGCTCGGTGGGATCGAGGCTGTGCTGGATGCCTGGCGGACGCACCTCGTCCAGCTCGGTCGCGGAACGGATCCGCACCAGCTGTCGCGCCTCGGCGAGGGGCTGATTGCGGTCGAGGGCGCACGCCAATGGGTGACCCGGGCGGCCGCCCTGGTCGCCGACCGGACGCTGTCGACCGATCGGGTCGTGGCCTTCGTCAATCTGAGCCGCCTCGCGGTGGAGAAGGCCGGCCTCGACCTGCTCCAACTCGCCCAGCGCTCCGTTGGCCTTCAGGGCTTCCTTCGGACGCACCCGCTGGAACGACTCTCGCGCGACCTCGCCACCTACCTGCGGCAGCCGGGGCCCGACCGGGCACTCACGGGCGCGGCGGCGGAGATCCTGACGACGCGGGACATTGCGGGCGACCTGTGGACGGGCGATCAGAGAGACGGAGTCGCGGCGTGATCCGGCCTTCCGAGGTGCGCGCGTCCCGAAATGCCGCGGGCGACCGGACCGCAACTTGGCGGGACTCGCCGCAGCGCTATGGCCGCGTCAGCCGCGGCTTTCACTGGCTGATGGCGGCGCTCTTCGCGTGGCAGTTCACCGGGGCGCTGCTCTACGTCGCCATCGGCGACACGGCGCTCACGCGCTTCGTCGGCGGCAGCCACTTCACCCTGGGTGCCACCCTGTTTGCCCTCGTCCTGCTCCGCGGCGCCTGGGGGCTCGCGAACCTCCCGCGGCGGCCGGCCCATACGGGCCGCCTGGGCCGTGCCGCGGTCATCGGGCACGGGCTGATCTACGGCCTGATGATCGTGGTGCCGGCCCTCGCGCTCCTGCGCCAGTACGGCTCGGGAAAGCCATTCACGCCCTACGGCATCCCGCTGATGCCGGGACGGGACAGCAAGATCGAATGGATGGTGATCCCGGGCGACCTGCTTCACCTATGGCTGGCCTTCCTCCTGCTGGCGGTGCTGATCGGTCACGTGGCGATGGCGGTGCTCCACCGCGTGATCTGGAAGGACGACGTGATCGCCCGGATGACCTGACGGACGATCCAGGGCGGCCGGGCCGGAACCCTGGCGGCGGCCGGGAGAGCCGCGCAGCGCCACCTCTCGGCCGCCGCCCGGCCAGATACTGTCTGCGTCCGGCTCAGACGAAGTGCGTGGGCAGGCTCAGTGCCTGCGCGTACGCCATCAGGGCGATCGCGCCGCCGATCAGGGTGGCGGCAAGGGTGATGCGGTTGGTCCAGGTCATCATGGTCTCCATCACGTTCGCGACTGTGTTCGCGCTGTAGGCTCGATGTATGCTCAAGCTTTCAGGGTCGACGTGTCCTGGAACACCTCCGGAACGGTGATGCTGTGCTGCCGCCTTGCCGAGTGCAGATCGAACCGGGCGCGGGCAGTCCGGTGCGCGCGACAGGCCGCCGCTTTGAGTGGATGTGATCGGATAGCGTGTCCGGCCCGGCAAGCCGTCCCCACGGCTTCGAGCGCCGCCGACAGGACCGTCAGGAGGGCCAACATCAGCACGGAACCGAGGGAGACGAGAAAGAACACCGTCGCGATGACTTGCGGTGCGGTCATGACGAAGCCTCCTCGCGCGATCGGGTCGTGACCGGAGGTATGGCGGCCTGTGACCTGACGGCGTGCGCGCGTACACGTCCCGCGGGGCGCTGCCGTCGCCTCAGACGTTCGGCGGCGCCGTGGGCCCGGCATCGGGAGCCCGGCATCGCGAGGTTCATGGGACTCGGCCGCTGCTGCGCGGCGGAGGCCGCTGCTACGGGATCTGCCGCAGGGACAGGGCCGCCCGCACAACCGCGCCGGCATGGGAATGATGCAGCATGTGCCCGGCCTCGGGCAGGATCTCGATCTCCGCCCCCGGGATCATGCGGGCAGCGCGCTGGCCGTGCACGAACGTGTTCACCACGAGGTCGGCGCCGCCGCCGAGGAGGCGCACGGGCGCCCGCAGGGAGCCGTAGCCGAGGACGCTGCGCGCGAGACCGGGCCAGAGCCAGCCGGCATCCTCTCCCTCGGCGGTGATCTGGGCGGGGCGGGCGGCCAGATCGAACGGGAAGGTCCGGGCGAAGCGGTCCGGCATGGTGCGGGGGAAGAACATGGCGTTCCAGAGCAGCGGGAGGAGCGCCTTGTCACTCCCCGCGCTCAGCATCCCGGACAGGAGATCGCCGCCGAGCGGCAGGGCCCGGGGACCGAACAGCACCTGCTCCAGGCGCGGCTCCGGAAAGCAGATCGGCGCGACTGCGACGACGCCCGCGATCTCGTCCGGGTGCAGCATCCCGTAGGCGAGGGCCACGGCCGCGCCGAACGAGTGTCCGAGGATGACGGGCCGCCGCAGGCCGAGACCCTGCACCGCTTCCCGGATCCGCGCGGCCTGATCCCAGAGATCAGCGGCGCGCCCGCGGGGCCGGAGGCTGAAGCCGTGGCCCGGACGGTCGACCGCCACCACGCGGAAATGCTCGGCGAGCGCCGGCACGGGCCCGAGCCAGAGATCCTCCAGGCACATCAGTGTCCCGTGGATCGCCACGAGGTCGGGACCGCTCCCGGCCTCCGCCCAGGCGATCGTCCGGTCACCTGACAGCTGGACCATCCGGCGCGGGACGATGCGCGGGTCGCGCTGCGCGTCCCGCACCGGTCGGTCCGGGCCGGGCAGGATTCTCGCCACGGCGTTCACCTATCGACGCTGCCCGCGTCGGGAGCCGGTCCCGATAACCGCCAGCGCCGTGGCCGCGCCGATGCCGAGCAGGCCGGCCGCGGCCGCGGCCGGGTGCAGGCTCGCCCGCGTGTACGCGCTGGTCCGCATGACCGGCAGCGGCGGGTCGCCCCGCATCTCGCCGGCCGGCACCGGCGCGTGCAGGGCGCCCTCCGGGTTGCGGGGAGCGCTCGCGCGCTTCTGCAGGGCGATGATCGCCGGGGCGAGGTAATCGTAGGCGCCGGGCGCGAATTCCTTGCTGGCCGTGAAGGCCTTGCCGGCACCGCCGACGAAGATGTCGCGCTGCGGATGCACGGCCGCGTGCAGGATGGCGTTCGCCACCTCCTCGGGCGGGTAGATCGGCGGAGGCAGGCTGGGCTCGCGGTCCATGTAGTTGCGCGCCCGCTGGGGTAGGGGCGTGTCGATCGAAGCCGGCTTGATCAGCGTCACCGAGACCGGCGCCTTCTCGGCGAGCAACTCCATCCGCAGGGCGTCGGTGAAGCCCTTCACCGCGTGCTTCGAGGCCGCGTACATGCCCTGGAACGGGAAGGCCAGATCAGAGGCGATGCTGCCGACGTTGATGAGGGCGCCGCCGTGCCGGCGCAGGTGCTCGGTCGCCACCAGGGAGCCGTACACCGTGCCCCAGAAGTTGGTCTGGATCAGGCGCTCGTGGTCCGCGTCGCTGATCTCGCGCAGCCGGCCATAGATGGAGCCGCCGGCCACGTTCACCCAGGTGTCGAAACCGCCGAAAGTCGCCTCGGCCCGGTCGGCGACGGCCTGCACGTCGGCGCGGCGGCCGACATCCGCGACCACGTCGATGGCCTTGCCGCCGACGCCCTCGATCTCGGCGCGGATCCGCGCCAGGGCATCGCCGCTGCGAGCCGCCAAGACGACGCGGGCGCCGCGCTCCGCCGCCATCTTGGCAGTGGCGAGGCCGATGCCCGACGAGGCGCCGGTGATCACGATGACCTGCTCGCGGAGCGGCTTGTGCTTCATGCGGTAAACCCTGGATCCCATCGTGCGCCAGCATCGTGCGCCGGCGCGGCGGTCACACGTCTGGCTATCTACCGGGCCGGGTCATTGTTCCTGGATGGGGCCCGGTCTCTGCGTCGCGGAAGGCTGGCCGGTCTCCGCACAAGGGGCGGAACCCTGCGGATTCATCGCGGCAGTGTCGGCAAAGGTGGATTCCGGACGGTCAGCTTTGGAGCCGTGAGAGCGCAATGCCGACATCTCGGACTCAGGGAACCACCTCATTGTCCGCCCAGCGGAGCGCGTCGATTAGCGCTCGCAATGCAGGGGAGACTTGACGGCTCGGGTAGTAGAGACGGCATCCGGGAAAGGGCGCGCACCAATCGCTCAGCACTTGGAGGAGCCGGCCGTCGGCGATCTCTCCAGCGACGTCGTGCGCCATCATGTAGCCGAGCCCTGCCCCTGCCCGTACGGCAGCCGCAGCCAACGTCTCGTTGTTGACAATGAGTTGCCCGCCAACCTGCACCTTCACCTCCCGACCGTCCCGCTCAAACTCCCAGGGAAGAAGTCCACCAGCGCCGATCAAGCGGTAGTTGATGCAGCGGTGCTCTCGCAGGTCGGCCGGGCTCTCGGGTCGAGGATGGACGGCGAAGTAGTCCGGCGTCCCGACCACGACGGTCTTGAGGTCGGGGCCAACGCGCGCGGTCACCATGTCGCGCTCGACGGTGTCGCCGAGCCGGATGCCGGCATCGAACCCGTCGGCGACGATATCCACCAAACGGTCGTCCACGACGACCTCCACTGCGATGTCGGGATGGTCGAGCAGGAAGCGTGGCAGCCGTGGTTCCAGCACCGTGCGGGCACCGTGACTGTAGGTGGTCAGGCGCAACGTGCCGGACGGTGCGTCGCGCCAGTCCGCTAACGCTGCGAGCCCCTGGCCGATCTCGTCCAGCGCGGGCTGGAGCGACTTGAGAAGGTGCCGGCCCGCCGCCGTCGGCGCGACGCTGCGCGTCGTGCGAGCGAGGAGACGCACGCCGAGCCGCCGTTCCAGATCCCGCAACGTGTGGCTGAGGGCGGAGGGCGACAGACCGAGCCGGGCGGCGGCCCGCGTGAAGCTACGCGCCTGCGCGATTGCCGCGAACGCTGCCAGATCGTCCAGGTCGCCTCGAGCCATTGCTGCACCGAACTCAAAAGCCATTGCCGGATGAGAACGGTAATTCGACAGCGATGCCGGTGCTATCTCCGCTGCAATCCTGAAGGAGGGGCATCAATGACGCTTTCGACTTATCGTACACTCGGCCGCTCCGGTGTGCTCGTCAGCCCGCTGGCGCTCGGCACCATGACCTTCGGCGCAGGCCGTTGGGGTGCGGACGAGGCAAGCTCTCGCGAGATCTTCGATGGCTATGTCGAGGCGGGCGGCAACTTCGTCGATACCGCGGACGTCTATTCAGGGGGTGAGAGCGAGCGGATGCTCGGCCGCTTCCTGGCTGAGCGGAAGCTGCGCGACCGGATGGTGATCGCCACCAAGTCCGGCTTTCCCCGCCGTACCGACACGCCGCTGGCCGGTGGCAACTCGGCGCGCAACATCCGCGACGGGTTGGAAGGCTCTCTGCGACGGCTCGGCACGGACTTCATCGATCTCTACTGGACCCACGTCTGGGACCGCACCACGCCACCCGAGGAGGTCTTGCGCGCTCTCACGGATGCGGTCCGACGCGGCGATATCCTTCACTACGGCTTCTCGAACGCGCCTGGCTGGTATGCTGCGCAGATCGTGACGCTCGCCCGCGCGCACGGCCTGCCGGAGCCGATCGGGCTGCAATATTGCTACTCGCTCGCAGATCGCGGGGTCGAACTCGACATCCTGCCGGCAGGCGCGGCGATGGGCATGGGTCTGGTGGCCTGGAGCCCGCTCGCCGCCGGCCTTCTCACGGGCAAGTACGGTCGCGAGAAGATCGCGGAGGCCGGTCCAGCTGGCAGCCTGCCGAACCGCTCGGGCCAGACCATCGAGGGCGGCAGCGACGGCCGGCTTAACGGCGACAACCCCTTCGGCGGAATGCTGTTCACCGAACAGAACTTCCGGGTCGTCGACGCGCTGCGCGCGGTGGCCGGCGAGATCGGCCGGTCCATGGCGGAGGTGGCGCTGGCTTGGGTGGCAGGGCGAACCGGCGTGTCCTCGGTGCTGGTCGGGGCGAGCCGCCCGAAACAGCTCCAACAGAACGTCGCCGCGCTCGACATCGTGCTCTCCGCCGAACAGCGCAAGAGGCTGGACGCGGTGGGCGCGCCGCCGCCGCTCAACCCCTACTTCATCTTCGACTTGCCGCGCGAGCGCATCTTCGGTGGGTATGAAGTCCAGCCCTGGCGGTGATCTGAGGCAGCGTCCGCCTTCCCGCGCGATGCAGGATGCCGGGCATGACCTCGCCGGGTCGCGAGCGGCCGCGAATGACAGTCTGCGGGCGGTGCATCCGCGACGAACCGGCGGCACGCATCCTTGGCGGCATGATCTACCGGGCTGGCGTCGGGCGCGTGGCCCGGATCGATCCGGACTGGATCAAACAGCGGCCGCGTTACGTTCCTCTCACCCACATTGGCCAAAGAGGAACGCTCATGCGCATTCGCTATCTGCTGCCGCTCGTCGGCCTGCTCGCCCTCACGGCCTGCAAGGACGAGAAGAAGGCCGACGCTCCCGCGCCGCCTCCGCCCCCGGCCAGCACGGCGCCGGCAAACCCTGCGCCTCCGCCGACGACGACTAATCCGGCTCCCGCCAACAAGCCGTAACCAACGTGCCGTGACGATCGCGGGCCCTGAGGCTCATCCCGAAGCCACAGGGCCCGCCCATCGCAAGGGGCGTTCCGGCCGCCGCACCGGTCACAACAGTCGAACCCACACCGGACCGTGCCGGCCGGTTTCGGCCTCAGCGCCCGTAGATATCCTCGACGCGGATGATGTCGTCCTCGCCGGTATAGGAGCCGACCTGAACCTCGATCAGCTCCAGCGGGATCTTGCCGGGGTTCGAGAGGCGGTGCATCGAGCCGATCGGCAGGTAGATGGCCTCGTTCTCGTGGACCAGCACCACCCGCTCGTCCACCGTCACCTCGGCGGTGCCGCGCACCACCACCCAGTGCTCGGCCCGGTGGTAGTGCTTCTGCAGCGACAGCCGACCGCCCGGCACCACCTGGATGCGCTTCACCTGGAAGCGCTCGCCGATGTCGATCCGCTGGTACCAGCCCCAGGGGCGGTACATCCGCAGGTGCGAGTCCGCCTCCGGCACGCCGTCCGCCCGCAGGGCGTTGACCAACTCCTTCACCTGCCCCGAATGGGCCTTGGAGGCGACCAGCACGGCGTCGGGCGTGGAGACCACCACCACGTCCTCCAGGCCGACCACGGCGGTCAGGCCCTCGCCCTGGCTGTGGACGAGGCTGTTCTTGGTGCCGATCAGTGATACCCGGCCCCGCACGGCATTGCCGGCCGCGTCGTGGTCCAGCACCTGCCAGACCGCGTCCCAGGTGCCGACATCCGACCACGCGAACGACACCGGCAGCACGCCGGCCCGCTCGGTCCGCTCCATCACCGCGTAGTCGATCGAGATTTTGGGCGCCTTGGCGAAGGCGGCTGCGTCCAGGCGCACGAAGTCGAGGTCGGTCACCGCCGCCTCCAGCGCCGCGCGCGCGGCCGCCAGCACCTCGGGCACGAAGGTCTCGAGCTCGGCCAGCATCAGGTCGGCGCGGAACAGGAAGTAGCCCGAATTCCACACCGCGCCCTCGGCGATCAGTGCCTCGGCGCCTTCACGGTCGGGCTTCTCGACGAAGCGGGCGACGCGCGCCGCGCCCGGCGCCTCGGCGATCGGCTCGCCGCGGCGGATGTAGCCGTAATCGGTGGCCGGCCGGTGCGGCTCGATGCCGAGCGTCATGGTGTAGCCGGCCCGCGCACCGGCGGCGGCCCGCTGCACGGCGTCGACGTAGGCCGCTGTGTCGGGCACGACGTGGTCGGCGGCCATGATCAGCACCACGGCCTGCGGGTCGATGGCCGCGGCGTGGAGCGCCGCCACCGCCACGGCGGCGGCGGAGTCCCGGCCCTGCGGCTCGAGCAGGATGGCGGCGGAGAGCCCGAGCTGGTCGCGCTGCTCGGCGACGATGAAGCGGGCCTCGGCCGAGGCGATCACCGTGGGCGTGGCGAAGACCGTGGCGTCCGACACCCGCGCCAGCGTCGCCTGGAAGGTCGAGCGGTCCGCATCCACCAGCCGGGCGAATTGCTTGGGCATGCTCTCCCGCGAAGCGGGCCACAGGCGCGTCCCCGTCCCGCCGCACAGGATCATCGGGTGGATCAGGGTGGTCGATCGGGACATGGCGGCGTCTCCCGAGAGGGCTCGGCGGGTCTTCGTGGTCGCGCGGCCGGAGCATTCCCGCAAGGGGCGGGATGCCGCCGACCACTGTTTTCCGGATCTGGCCTTAACGGCGTGCTGGGGACAGAACAACCTGCGCGGATTACGCGCGCTGGATTAGGCTGGCCCTGTACAGGAGTATTGTTATGTCTGATCCCGTATGAGTTCGTCCGCAGAGACAAGGCCGATGCCAGACAGCGTGGCGCCCGGTTCGCTCCGGCCTCCCTCGGTCGAGCATCTCGTGGGCGGTGCCGACGCTGAGGTTCTCGCCGCCTACGGGCGGAGCGCCTTCACGGGCGCGGTCCGGGCCGTGCTCGCCGATCTGCGGGCCGCGGGCGGCCGCGTGCCGGATGCGGCGGCCCTCCGCGACGCCGCGGCCGCGCGCCTCGCCGCCGAGCGCCGCCCGTGCCTGCGCCCGGTCTTCAACCTCACCGGCACGGTGCTGCACACCAATCTCGGTCGCGCCCTGCTGCCCCGGTCGGCCGCCGAGGCGGTGGCCGCCGTCATGACGCAGGCGAGCAACCTCGAATTCGACCTCGCCACCGGTGCCCGCGGCGAGCGGGACGACCACGTGGAGGGCCTGATCCGCCGGCTCACGGGCGCCGAGGCGGCGGTGGTGGTCAACAACAACGCGGCCGCAGTCCTGCTGGTGCTCAACGCGCTGGCCATGCGCCGCGAGGTCATCGTCTCGCGGGGCGAGCTGGTGGAGATTGGCGGCTCCTTCCGGATCCCGGACGTGATGGTGCGGGCCGGCTGCCGCCTGCGCGAGGTCGGCACCACCAACCGCACGCATCTGCGCGACTACGCGGAGGCGATCGGGCCGCGCACCGGCCTCGTCATGAAGGTGCATCCGAGCAACTACGCCATCGCGGGTTTCACGGCCGCCGCGGATCCGGAGGCCCTGTACGCCCTCTGCCGGGAACGCGGTGTGCCGTTGGCGGACGACCTTGGCAGCGGCAGCCTCGCGGATCTCGCGGCCTACGGGCTGCCGCCCGAGCCCACCATCCGCGCGGCCCTGGAGCGGGCGGATCTGGTGACGTTCAGCGGCGACAAGCTGCTGGGGGCGGTCCAGTGCGGCATCGTTGCCGGCCGGAAGGATCTCGTCGCCCGCATCCGTAAGAACCCGCTGAAGCGGGCGCTGCGCGTCGACAAGATGACCTACGCGGCGCTCGAGGCGGTGCTGCGGCTGTACCTCCACCCGGAGCGGCTGGCCGAGGAACTGCCGACGCTCCGCCTGCTGACGCGCGACCGTGCGGACATCGCCGCGCGGGCGAAGGATCTCGCCCCCGCCGTGGCGGAGCGGGTCTCGGGATGGGCGACGGTCTCGGTGGCGGCGTGCATCAGCCAGATCGGCTCCGGGGCCCTGCCGGTGGAGACGCTGCCGAGCGCCGCCCTCGTCCTCACCCCGGCCGTCGGCGGCGCGGACCCGCGCCGCGGCGCCGGCGGGCGCTGCAAGCGCTTGACCGAGCGCCTGCGCGCCCTGCCAGTGCCGGTCATCGGCCGCATCAGCGGCGACGCGATCCTCCTGGATCTCCGGACCCTGGAGGACGAGGCCGGCTTCCTCGACACGTTGGCGGCGCTCCCACGGCCGGGCTAACGAATCGTGAACCGCACCCCGCTGTGCGAAATCCTGTTGCCGGGCCGGACCTTGTGCGCTGGCCTCGCGTGTTGTGCTATACGGATCCATCCGCGGTCGCGGTCGAGAGTAGCGGTGCCCGGACCGCGATAGGCGAACGATATGGTGCCCACTGTCGAGACGATGGAGGTGGAGCGCGAGGTGGATCCGCTCCTCTTGGACAATCAGCTGTGCTACGCGCTCTACGCGGCCGCGCACCGGATGACCAAGTCGTACCGGCCGTTCCTCGAACGGCTCGGTCTGACCTACCCGCAGTACCTCGTTCTTCTGGTCCTCTGGGAGCAGGACGGCGTGACGGTCTCCGAGATCGGCCGACGCCTGCGCCTCGATTCCGGCACGCTGACGCCGGTTCTCAAGCGCCTGGAGACCGCCGGCTTCCTGCGCCGCACCCGCCGCCAGTCCGACGAGCGTGAGGTGGAGATCGCGCTGACCCCGCAGGGCGCCGCTCTGCGCTCCGAGGCGGTCTCGGTCCGGGAGAGCGTGATGTGCCAGCTCGAACTCAGCGAGCCGGAGATCCGCGCCCTGCGCAAGGATCTGAGCCTCGTCATCGAGCGGCTCAGCGAGGGGGAATAGGGCGGCGCGTTCCTGGAGGGCGCCGCTGACGCGGCTCCGCAGACGATCATCGCCGCAACCGGTTGCCCAGGACGAAGCCGTAGAGCCCCATCAGGATGATGCCGACGCCGCCCTCGATACCGACCAGCAGGTTGGTGACGCGGCCGGTGGGCTTGAGGCCGATCTCCGGCGGGTTCGCCGTCATCATGTTGAGGGCGCTGTAGCTCAGGAGATCGAGGGGATTGTAGGTCGGGCCCGCCTCCGGCCCCTCCACGATGAACAGGCCGCCGGTCAGCCCGAACAGGCCCGCGAACACGACGATCAGCAGCGCGAAGGCCCGGGCGATGCGCGACAGGCTTTCGCCGTAGTCGCACAGCCACTCGACGAAGCGGTCGGCCGTCCAGCGGTAGCCGTGACGCACCAATCCGGTCCAGTCCCGGTCGGTCCAGGCATCGCGGGCCTGCCGCCCGGCGTGGAAGCGTCCCATCCGGCGGCCGCGCTTGTAGGCCCAGCTCGCCGCATCGTGGCTGCCGATGCTCTTCCAGTTCTGCTCCAGGGCGAGATAGCTCGCCTGCGCGGCCTCGTAGGCGCCGGCCACCTCCTCGCCCACGGCGCCCCCGAGCTGCTCGACGCTCATCCGCGTGCCGTTGAGCCACGCGCCGGCGAAGCGGGCGTGCTTCAACCGGCAGGTGGCAAGGTTCAGCCGCACGAGGTCGGTGTCCGACAGGTCGGCGCCGGAGAGGTCGGCGCCGTCGAGCTTCGCACCGGCGAAGTTGGCCCCACGCAGCCGCGAGCCCGCCAGTGTCGCCTTCGTCAGGCTCGCGCCGGCGAAATCGGCGTGGGTGAGGTTGGTATCGGCGAGCTTGGCCTCGTCGAGACGCGCGGCGCGGAACACGGTGTCGTCCGCGTCCGCCCCGGAGAAATCCGCCCCCCAGAGGTCGGCGCCCGCGAAGTCTGTCCCGTCCAGGAGAGCACCGGACAGGTCGGCGAAGCGCATCGCGGCTTGGCCGAACCGCGCGTCCTCCAGCATGGCGCCGGTGAACTTCACCTGTCCGGCGACGATGTCGGTGAAGTCCGCGCCGGAAAGATCGGCGTCGGAGAGGTCGGCCGCCTCCAGGATCGCGCCGGCGAAGCGGGTGGAGCGCCCGACAGCGCCGGCGAGGTTGGCCCGGCGCAGGTTCGCGCCGGTGAGATCGGCCTCCTCCATCCGGGCGCGAGACAGGTCGGCCCCCGCGAGCGGCAGGCCGCCGGATTCGGGATCCGCGGCCGGAGCCACCCCGAGGCCGGGCAGCGTGGCCAGAGCGTCGCGGGAGGCGCTCAGGTGCGAGAGGTCGGCTCCCGGCTCCCGCAGCGGCGCCCCGGCGGCGATCCGGTCGAGGAGATCGGAGAGGCGCGTGTCCGGCCGCGCGTCGGGTGGGGTCGCCTGATCCATCGCGGATCCTTGCCGGAGCGCGCGCCGATGCGCCAGACGGTTCCCTCAGCCGGGACGGGCCACCGGCGTCACCCGCACGGTGATGGCCTTTGCGGCCGGTGTCTTGGACTGCTCGTCATGGTGCCACAGGGGCAGAAGGACGTTCAGCTCCGGATAGTAGCCGCCGCAATTGCCCTCCGGGATGTCGTAGGCGACTACGCGAAGGCCGCCGACGCGCCGCTTCACCCGATCGCCGGCCTCCGTTTCCACGTCGACACCGCCGCCGTCCGCGAGCCCGAGCCGGGCGATGTCGCGCCGGTTCATGAACAGCACGTCGCGGGTGCCCTTCACGCCGCGGAAGCGGTCGTCGTAGCCGTAGACCGTCGTGTTGAACTGGTCGTTCGACCGGAGCGTGATGAGGTCGAGCACGTCCGGGCTGCGGGGCGGCAGGTCGGGGTCGGCCTCCAGACCCTCCGGCACCGCGAAGTTCGCCTTGCCGGTCTCGGTTTCCCACTTCCGGTCCCGCGCCCCGAGGGGCTTGATCAGCCCCCCCGGCTGGAACATCCGGCCGTTCAGGTCGTGGAACACCGTCGGGTAGGTCGCCTCGATGGCGTCGCGCACGCGGGCGTAGTCGGCGACCCAGGAATCCCACGGGACGCGCGGGTTCGGGGGCAGGGTCGCCTTGGCGATCTCCGCCACGATCCAGGGTTCGGAGCGCACCTGCGGCCCCACCGGGTCGGCCGTGCCCCGTGAGCCGTGGAACTGCGCGGTGGAGCTCTCCATCGACACGGCCTGCGGCCCGCTCGCCTGCCGATCGATCTCGATCCGGCCCAGGCAGGGCAGGATGTAGGCGACCGCCCCGGTCAAGAGGTGGGATCGGTTGAGCTTGGTGGAGATCTGAACGGTCAGGCGCTGTCGGCGCCACGCCGGCTCCATCCGCCCGGTATCGGGGATCGCGCGGACAAAATTACCGCCGAGGCTCACGAAGCCTCTCACCCGCCCGTCGAGGATCCCCTCGCAGGCCTCGACCGTGTTCAGCCCCTTCTCCCGCGGAGGCTCGAAGCCGTACAGCTCCTTGAGCTTGTCCAGGGGCGCCAGTTCCGGCTTCTCGGTGATCCCGACCGTGCGCTGGCCCTGGACGTTCGAGTGGCCCCGCACCGGGCAGATTCCGGCCCCGGGCTTGCCGATATTGCCGCGCAGCAGCAGCAGGTTGACCAGCATCCGGACGGTTTCGGTGCCCTTGCGGTGCTGCGTCAGGCCCATGCCGTAGACCCCGATCACCGCCTTGGCGCGGGCATAGGCGGCGGCGGCGGCTTCCAGGGCCGCGCGCGACAGGCCGGAGCGCCGCTCCAGCGCCGCCCAGTCCTGACCCTCGCAGAACCGGACGAAGTCATCGAAGCCGTGGGTGTGCTCGGCGATGAAGGCGTGGTCGAGCACGCCGGGCCGGCCGGCGGCCACGGCCTCGCGGTCCATGGCGAGGAGGGCCTTGCACAGGCCGGTGATCGCCGCGAGGTCGCCGCCCGCCTTCACCGGATGATACTGGGTCGAGATTCGGGTGGAAGAGCGGGTCAGCATCTCCACCGGCGATTGCGGATCGGTGAAGCGCTCCAGGCCGCGCTCGCGCAGCGGGTTGAAGGTAATGATCTGCGCCCCCCGGCGCCGCGCCTCCTGGAGCGGGTGCAGCATCCGCGGCGCGTTCGAGCCGACGTTCTGGCCGAAGAAGAAGATCAGATCGGTGGTCTCGAAATCCTCCAGCAGCACCGTGCCCACCGGCGCGCCGATCGATTGCGGCAGCGCCACGGAGGTCGGCTCGTGGCACATGTTGGAGGAGTCCGGCAGGTTGTTGTTGCCGTAGAGCCGGGCCAGGAGCGCCCACATGTAGCTGGTCTCGAGGGAGGCGCGGCCCGAGGCGTAGAACACCACCGCGCGCGGATCCTCCGCGCGGAGCGCCGCCAGCTCCCGGCCGATCTCGCCCATCGCCTCGCCCCAGGAGACGGGCCGGTAGCGGTCGGTCGCCGGATCGTACCGCATGGGATGCGTGAGGCGGCCCTGCTCCTCCAGGGCATAGTCGCTCCAGCCGAGCAGCTCGGTCACGGTGTGCTCGGCGAAGAAATCCGGGGTCGCGCGCCGTCGCGTCTGCTCCCAGGCGGTCGCCTTGGCGCCGTTCTCGCAATACTCGAAGGCGAGCGGCTTGGCGGGCTTCGCCCAGGCGCAGGACACACACATGTACCCGTCCGGCTTGTTCTGCTTCAGCAGCATCGCCGAGCCGGTGACCGGCACGCCCTCACGCGTCAGGATCTCGACCAGGGAGCGCGCGGAGCCCCAGCCGCCTGCCGGGCCGTCATAGGGCTCGATCCGCACTGCACCGGTCTCTTGCTCGGCCATGCCGTCCTCCCATCCGGCACGCCAGCGACCGGACCGGGGGAACGCGCGAGGCGCGGAATGGGATCACGGGCGCGTCACTGCGGCCCCGCCCGGCTTCCTTTCCCGAGGCGGCGGATCTAACGTCGACCGCTAGACACAAGAAGCGAGGAGGAGACCATGGCCAGCGTCGATGTCGACATGGTGAAATGTGCCTGCCAGGACTGCGTCTGCGTGATTCCGGTGAGCAAGGCGGTGTCCCGGGACGGCAAGGCGTATTGCTGTGACGAATGCGCCGACGGGCACAAGGATCACGCCGGCTGCGAGAATGCCGGCTGCACCTGCCACGGCTGAGGCAGCCTCGGAACCAGATCCGCGCGGCAATCGCGCCGCGCGCCGCCTCAGGAGACGGCGGTCAGCTTGTCGGCCATGGATTGGTCCTTGTCCCGTCGCGTCGAGAAGATCAGCGTGAAGAAGGTGCGCTGCACCCCCATTTCCGCGAGCTTGGCCTCACATCGCTCGGCGAGGGCGCAGATCTCCGAGAGTTCGCCCTCAATGTTGGTGCCGTTGGGGTGCATCGTGGCGGTCAGGCCGCTCGCCTCGATGATCCCTTTGATCGCGCGCACGTACGGCGAGACCGACGGGCCGACGCCCATCGGGACGATACACAGGTCCGCCGAAACCTTCATGATGCTGGCCTGATCCGGAAAAGGCTCACCCCGGTGCGGGATGGAGCAGGTGACGGGAATAGAGCCCACGTCGTCAGCTTGGAAGGCGGGAGCATCCGACGCTCCATCGCGCGGTTCAACATGCGATGCCGCGCCGAGGGCGCCGCGACATTGCGACGGTTCCGGACGCGCACCTTCCCGGACTGACCGGAGTTCGAGACGGCAATCGTACGGTCCTTGTTTGGGGATCGCAACGCGGAATGCCGAGACCGTGCGGCACCTGCGGAGGTCGCGCAGCGCCCGCCCCGACGAGCCCGAGCCCGAGGGAGCCGAGCGGGACGATCACCGTCCGGCGGGCAGGTTGAGGCGTGGCAAGGGCCCTCCGCGCATGATCGGCTCGGGTGGGCGCGCGTTCAATGCTCCGTGCCCGAGAAGACGCCGACACAGCGGAAGCCATGCCACATCTCAAAGGGTCGACCCTTCGCCAGAGCCTTGGATACCGCCAAGGCCTCGGCATCGTCGACGGCGTAGAGTGAGCGAAGATCGCACCACTCGGCGCGTTCGTTGAGCAAGACGAACGTGTACCGCGTCCGGACGAACGACGGCGGTGGCCCGGATGCGTCGCCCTCGTCGTCTGACATGGCGCCGGCCTCGGCGGGTGACGCCACCGCCGGCATCTCGGGGGAGGAAAAGTCGACCGAGACGCCAGCGGTAGCGGCTGTCACCCCTAGCGACAGCGTGGCAATTCTGGGCCGAAGAGCCAAAGCGAGGGTTGCGGTAGATCAATACCGACTCAGCCGCCCCGGCGGGCGGGCGGGCGGACGCTTGTGCGTCCGCTTTTCGCAAGCGCGGACACGCCTGCCGCCGTCGCGACTCGAGAACGGCCGCGATCAGAACCGGGCAATGATCTGCGCCCTGATCGTCCGGGGAGCGCCCGGCGTGATGTTGTTGTTGTTGTCAGCCGTAGCGATGTAGCGTCGGTCGAACAAGTTCTCGATATTGACCTGAGCGCGGACGGACTCGCTGATGTTGTAGAACAATCCGAGATCGATCCGGGTGTAGCCCGGCAGGCGAACGGTGTTGTCCGAGGCTGCGAAGGTATGTGCGTAGTTCAGGAGGCCGACGCCGATGGAAAAGGCCTGGCTCACATCGAATTTGTTCCACAGCGTGAAGGCGTTGAAAGGTACGAGGCCCACCGTGTTCCCGGCCACGATGATGGCCGAGGTCGCGCTGGCGATGCGTGCATCGGTGAAGGCATAGCCGCCCGCGATCTGCCACCAGTCGGTGACGTACCCGTTGGCGCCGATCTCGAAGCCTCGGGTATTGGTCTTTCCCGACAGGATGAAGAAGCCGGGGTTGTTGGGATCGGCCAGGCGCTGGTTGTAACGATCCAGGTTGTAGGCCGCCGCGGTGAGTTGGAAGCGCGGGTTGACGTCGTATTTGATGCCGACTTCGGTGTTCTCGAACTGCTCCGGCTTCGCGATGACCAAGCCTGGGGTGAAGTTGCCGATCTGGTCTCCCGACGAAGGGAGATAGGAGACGCTGTAGCTCGTGTAGAGGGCGAGGTTCGGCAGCGGCTTCAGCACGAGACCGGCGCGCGGCGAGATCGGATCGTCCACGCGGGTGTTGGTCAGCAGCGTGCGCCGGTCCGTGGATGCGAAGTCGAAATGGTCGTACCGCAGGCCGCCGACGAGCTGCAGCCAGTCCGTGACGTCGATCTGGTCCTGCGCGTAGACGGCGGCGAGGCCGAGGCTGTAGCGCGCGTTGGAATCCGTCGTGCCGTTGTTGCGCAGGAAGGTCGGCGAGAAGGTCAGCGGGCGGAGCGGGTTGACCACGACGCTGCTCGCGAGGCCATTTCCGAAGAACAGGGATTGCCGGTAGGCCAACCCCTCCTGGTAGCCCAGTTCGAAGCCCCCGAGGAGCGTGTGCTTGATGTCCCCGGTCAGGAATCTGTACGTGAAATCGTTCTGGCTGAAGTAGTTGGTCCGCGGCGTGTCGTTGCGGTACCCGGTGATGGTCACGGCGGTCCCGGCCGCGTTCACGGCGCCGCCCGGAAGCGTGTTGACGTAGTACCGGTCATAATCGGCGAAGCGCAGCTGGCTGTGCATCTCGACTCCCGAGTCGAACTGATGATCGAGCTGCACGGTCGCGATATTGGCATCGACCTTCGTGGCATTCACGTTCGGGTTGCCGAAGAAGGTCCGGATATTGTCGCGGTACCGGTAGGGGCGACCGAACTGCGAGGGGATACCCCGGTCGGGGAAGCGCTGGTCGTGGAAGTATTCGTACGAGAGCTTCAGCGTCGTCTGCGGGCCGATGAGGACGGTGGCGGTCGGATTGACGCCGTAGCGGGTCAGGTCGCCGAACTGGCGGTAGGTCCCCGAATCCTCGAACACGCCGTTCAGGCGGAAGAAGACGCTGTCGCTGATCCGGTCGCCGACATCGACGGCGACGCGCTTGTCGCCGAACTGGCCGCCGCCGGCCACGACCTCCCGGACTCGGTAGCCGTCCGCCTCCTTGAGAACGCGGTTGATGACGCCGCCGCCGCCGCCGCGGCCGAAGATGAGCGAGTCCGGCCCCTTCAGAACCTCGATCCGCTGTATATTGTACAGATCGCGGAAATATTGGACGTCATCGCGGATACCGTCGATGTAAAAGTCCGCGCTGGTGTTCTGGCCGCGGATCAGAACTTGATCGCGATTGCTCTCGCCCTGCGCGGGGATCAGGCCCGGCACGAAGCGCAGCTGCTCGGTCAGGTTTTGGTAGTTCTGATCGAGAAACTGCTCACGCGGAACGACGGTGATGGATTGCGGGATGTCGATGACCGGCGTGCTCGTCTTCGTGGCGCTCCGCGTCTGCTTGGTCAGATAGCCGATGGTGACGCCCCCCTGCGGTTCCAGGCGCTCGCCTGCACCTTCGACCGTGAGCTGGTCCAGCGTAACGACTTCACCCAGTTCGGCGGGAGCAGCGCCCTGTTGCGCCGGCGCTGTCGTCGCAGTGAAGGTGGTCGTCAAGAGAAGCCCGACAAGCTGAAACGGGAAGGTCCTGCGCATCACTCACTCCGCGGCTCCGCACGGAAGCCGATACGTATCGAAAAGCTGTTTGCCTTCGGATGCGGAGATACTTTCGCGGCACGATGCGCATCAAGATTTATTCCGGCGCGACGGACACAATAAATCTATAATTGATCTAAGAGCGATTCCGGTCTGTCACGCATCTCACAGAGAGATCTGGTTGTCCGGACTGCAATTTAATTTAGACGAGTTATAATCCAGAAATCTATTGAGTTTCCTGTTGCGAAACGGCAACACACGCATCCGAGCGGCGACTTGCCCTGGGCGCATCGGATTTGGCGCGCCCGCCAGATTAAATAAAGTCACCGGCGTCGAATGCTCATCAAGAACGGCCGGCGACTTGGCGTAAGCTATCCAAGGGCGGGGCTCGCACTTGCATATGCTGCGCGTGCCCGCTTCCGAGAGGCCAAGATTTGTTTCGACTCGGAACCGCGGTTCCCTGGCGGCTGACGGATGGTTGATCTCAGGACGCGACGAGGCCCAGATATCCAGGCGGCCGGGACGGAGGCAAGCCGTCCGCTCGTCTATCTCGACGCCTGAAGGCAGACGGTCTCAAATCCGCTCAACGCGGCCGTGCATCGGCGAACACGGACGCGACTGAAGCTCGCTCTCAGCGGATGATCTGTTTCGGGATGCGCAATGCGGCAGACCGGACGCCGCAGCAGTCTCGCGCCATGTCGGCACCCTTCATTGTGCCGACATTTGAATAACGTCCACGATTTCCCGACAGGTTTGCAGCCCTTTTGGCTGTCCTGACCTGCACGGTGAGCGACCGTCGGGAACACCAACGTTGTCCGGACGACAGCAGCAGGCGCGCGAAGGCTCTGTCGGAAGATCGGGTTGAAGGTGGCCCAGAATTGTGCGCCCGGCTTGGAGGGCGCAACACACGGCAGCGGCCAGCACTGTCGAGCCGCTGTCCGCACCTCGGACAGATCATCACATTGGCCGCTGGGCCATGCGGCGATGTTCACCGGGCGAGTAGCCGTACCTGTGCTTGAAGCGCCGGGAGAAGTGCGCTTGGCTGGTGAACCCGCACTCATAGGCCAGCGTGCCGATCGGCAGGTGCAGGCAGGCTGGATCGGCCAGGCGCTTGGCTGCCATCGTCAGCCGGCGCTCCCAGATCCAGTCGGAGATGTGCTGGCCACGCTCGTGGAACAACTCTTGGAGCCGGCGCAGCGAGACGCCCATGGCGGCCGCGAGCCGGGGCGGATCAAGCGTCCGATCGTGCAGATTGGCCTCGACGTGAGCCTTGGCACGCTGGACCACAAGGCTGCTGTGCAGCGGCCGGGGCACGTCCTTGGCCATGCGCTCGGCAATGCTGGCCACGATCAGGTCGGTCCCGATCGACGACATGCGCTCCGCCGCGTCGGCGCTGAGCTGTCCCTCGACCTGGATCAGCTCTCGGAAATACGTCAGGGCCAGCGTCGTAGAGGCCAGTTCCGCCCCGATGGTCAACGACGTGTAGAGGTTGGAGGGGCCGAGCACGCTCTCCAGTCGGGCGCGCGGCAACTCGATCAACAGCGACTGACCATCGTCAGGTGTTCCCAACACGCTGGGCCGCCGCGTGAGAACGACCAGTTCTCCGGGCCGCTGAACGGCCGCGCGGTCGTCTTGGATGGTTCCCGACGTCGCGCCAGCCAGCTTGAAGATCGCCAGCGCCGTGTCGGGATCATAGCTGCGCGGCCGCCTCCTGCTTGTCTGCTCCGCTGCACTTTGCGTGATGCGCGCGAGCGGCAGGGACCCGATCTTCGTCGCCTCGATCTTGCTCGTGAACGCCCGGTCATCGATGCGGGTAAACTCGAACTCTCCGTACCGCTCTGAGAGCAGATCGCGCCAGACCTTGAACCTGTTCGCGGACGGCAGCGTGTCTGTCGAGTACAGAAGATGCATAGTGGGTCTCGTGCCCGCCGCCCGCGGAAGCGCATGACCTTGAGCGACGTCGCGGTCGCCGTGTCGCGGCGACGACACCTCAGTCGAAATGTCTAGCAATCGTATACAATCTTCAAACGAGGTGTCCATATCGCCGGCGCACCGCGATCGGCTGGTCGCGTCCGTTCGTGGGTTGGCGTCACATCCGGCTGCGTGACCGGATCGCGGCGAGAACAGCCGCTCGCGACGGCGCTACGCTCCGTAAGCCGACGTTTTGTGTAGGCCCGATCGCACACGGCAGCGTCCGCTTAAGGGACGGCGCCCATTCGCTTGGATGATCGTCGCTTCGGCTGCGTCAGGCTGGCCGGCGCGGATGCCCCCGGTGAGCGCCTCGCCGAGCGGCTCGACGGCGCGCGCGCCTGCAACTCGCGGACGGGCGGCGCGGCATGAAGCGGGCGATCCCGTTGCGCCCGACCGCGCGGCCCCAGCGCAGTCCGTCCGAGTGAGGCTCTCGCCCTGGCGCACCTGCCGGTCCCCCGCCGTCGCGGGTGCGGCGGGACGGAACGGCGTGGCTGCCAGGACGACGGCGAGGAGGGGGCGCGGCTACATCAGTGGCTCATCAGGCAGCAGACGGGGGTCGTTTGCAGGACGTCGCGCGTGACATCGCCGAAGACCCACTCACGCAGCCTGGAGTGGCCGTAGGCGCCCATGACAATGAGGTCCGCGTCCTCCCGCCGTGCGAACCGGAGGATCTCGTCCGCGGTGTCGATCCCTGGCTTGCGGATCAGGTGGGTCGTGGCTCTGATCCCGTGCCCGGACAGGTACTCGGCTGCGCCCTCGGCACCGACGTTGTCCGCGTCCGGTCCCACGGCCACCACGCAGACCTGATCGGCCTGTCCCAAGAACGGCAAGGCGTCATGAAGGGCGCGGCGTGCTTCGGGCGCATCCTTCCAGGCCACCACGACCCGCTCGGCGGCGAGGTGCTCGATGCCCGGCGGGACAACGAGTACGGGTCGTCCGACCTCCATCAGGAGTGCCCCGGCGGGCACCCTCATCGGACCAGGGTCACCGTCCGCAGGACCCTGCCGGCCGACGACGACAAGGTCGGCGGTGCGCGCCCGGGCACTGAGGTACGTCAACGGATCGGTGGGCGCGAAGTGCCAGTCCGTCCTGAGCGCCTGCCCGGCCATGCGCTCGAAGAGCGCCTTGGCCTCCGCGAGTTGCTCCTCCGTCAGACGTTCCTCGATCGCCCAGACGCGCTCGACGTCACGCATGTTGCCGACCGGCATGGGACCGAAGACGGGCCGTGCCGCGACGCCGGTCAGCTTGGCCCCGAACCGCTCCGCGAGGCTGGCCGCTGAGCGTACGCGGTGCGCGGACGCGGCGCCGAGGTCGATCGAGACCATGATGTTGGCGATGCGCATGACCACCTCCGGGATCCGGGCTGGCCGGTTCAGGGGTGGCACACTCGATCACGCGTCCGGCTGGGACCTTGATCCAACTCAACGAGACAGGATCCCCGGCAGGCGAACGGGGCGGCCTTCCTGCAACGCGATCGGGGCCGTGTCCGACACGGTTGATCGAGCGCAATGCCCACCCTTGCCGAAGGAGGACATGAGGTTCGGCACGGAGGTCCTATGCCGCCCGCGATCGCGATCCTGGCTTCGAGTGCGCCCCGCGTCGGGCCGGAGGACTGCCGGCTCGGGACGCCGCGGACGCTCCCGGCGTTCATCAAGAAGGCGAGCGGTGTCCATCAGCTTGGCCTGGTGCTGATGGCGATCGTTCTGTTCGTCGCGGATCTGGCGCCCCTCGAGCTTCAGCGACGCATCATCAACGCGGCTCTTCCCGGCGGGAACGCCCGGACCATCGTCCTGCTCGCACTGCTGTACATCGCGGCGGCCACCGTGATGGGCGTGCTGAAGCTCGGGCTTAACGTGTACCGCAGCTACGTCGGCGAGAGCGCCGTTCGCAGCCTCCGCGAGACGCTGCTGCAGGACCTCGGCACCTTTGCTCCGGCAGACACTGCCGAGGTCGAGGGCGTGGAGGTCTCGCTCGTCCTGGCGGAGGCAGAGCCGGTCGGCGCCTTCGTCGGGGTGAGCGTATCGGAACCGATCCTTCAGGGCGGGATCGTGGCCGGGACGTTCGGGTACATGCTGTACCTCGACCAGCTGATGGCGGCCCTGGCGCTGGCGATCTTCTCGCCGCAAATGGTGTTCGTGCCGTTGATGCAGCGGGCCATCAATCGGCGTGTCGTCAAGCGGACGGGTACGTTGCGCCGTATCAGCGGCGGCATCATCGGCCAGGGACGACACAAACCATCGAACTTGCAAAAGGCGCGTATCGACCACGTGTTCCGGCTTAACATGGGCATCTTCAAGCTGAAGTTCTCGATGAACTTCCTGATGAACCTGTTGCACCATTCCGGGGTGGCGCTGTCCTTGGGCGTGGGCGGCTATCTCGTCGTGAACGGCCGGACCGAGCTCGGTACAGTCGTGGCCTTCGCCGCGGGCCTGAAGCAGCTGAACGACCCTTGGAAGCGACTGGTCGACTGGTTCCGCGAGTTGCGCGTGACCCAGGCGAAGTATGGCCTGCTCCGGCAAGCCCTGGACACACTTCCGCGTCACGTCGTCTGAGACGGCGTTCCTCGGCGCAGGTCGCCGCTTCCGCGCTCGGCCAGGATACAGCGGAGGCTTGCTGATTCTCGATGGTCTCCGGACCGGAGGATTCTCGGATCCGCGCTCGGCCGAGAGCAGCCTGACCGGCGATGGCGGCCTTGATGCGTCTTTCGCCCGGACGTGTATACGCAGGAAGCCGCCCCGGGGCGGACGTCTCCCATCAACCGCATCCGATGGGCCTACGCGTTGTCCCGCGCGTGGGTTAGCATCCCCGCATGGGACGATTGACCTTCAGCATCAACGTCACCCTGGACGGCTGCGTCGATCACCGAGAGGGGACATCCGACGACGAGACGCTCGCCTTCTTCACCCGCCTGATGGACGCGAGCGGGGCAATGCTTTGGGGTCGCGTCACCTACGAGATGATGGAGCGCTACTGGCCCGGGGTCGCCCGCGGCGACGTGGAGGCGCCGCCGTCGATACGCGCGTGGGCGGTCAAGCTGGAGACCAAGACGAAATACGTCGTGTCCGCGACGCGAACGGCCTTCCCGTGGACCAACAGCCACCGTGTCGCCGGCAACCTGCGCACGAGCGTGCAGACGCTCAAGGACGCGACCCCAGGGGGCCTGCTCCTCGGTAGCGGCAAGCTCGCGACCGCGCTGGACCAACTGGATCTCATCGACGAGTACAGATTCCTCGTCCACCCGAGGATCGCCGGTCATGGACCGACCCTCTACCAGGATGGGCTGCTGAGCACGCGACGGCTCGAACTGATCTCGGCCACGCCGCTCCGCTGCGGCGCGGTCGCCGTCCACTACCGACGCGACCGCTCGGTCACAGCGGCCTCGTCACGCCCCCTCCGGAACCCTACGCCTCCCACCGCGACTGGCCATCCCGGGCGCGGCCTGGCCCCATAGCGCCGCAGATTGCGTGCGGCTGTTCGCGGATGCGCGGCATCCGGGGCCGACGGGGTTGCGGAGGCACGTGTGCAGCCGACCGCCGGAGCTGAGGGCGTCACCGCAGCCGAGACTCGAGCGTGCGGCCGATCGCTCACTCGCCCCCCTTTACGGACATCAGGCTCTCACGGTCGATCTCCGGCATTTTCGCCATCTGATCGAGGGGCACCAGCGCCATCACCTGACCGGCCGGCATCTTGATGACGTTGACGTGCTTGCCGGTGGTCTTGTCAGTCGCCATCGCGACCATGAGCTGCATCGGCTCGAACGGCGTGACGACGAAATCGTGCCCCCAGGCGCCGATGAGACTCGACAAGGAGGACGCGGCCACGCCCGTGCCGGCGAGGAGAGCGACGGCCGGCAGAATCGCACGCATCATGATGAATCCCTCCCGGTTCGATCGACGGGATTTCGCCGGCCTCGGCGATGCAGTTACCGGGACTGGATCATCATCGTCCGTCCCGTAACAATGAAGCGACAGCGACCGAAGGGCGGTAGGGCGGGAAGGACGTGCGATGACGGCGTATGCGACCCGACTGATGCGGCACGCGTCGGTGCCCCCGATCCGGAGGCGGGCGTGATGACCGTCCGCCGCAGGACGTGGCAGGGCAAGCGGCGGCACGCCGTCTACCGGGGAGCCCTCGGCCTCAATCGTGGCGTCCTGTACGCGTTGCGGGCCGCCGCCAAGATTGCTGGCGCGCTCGTCCTCGGTGCGTTTGGCATCCTGTTCCTGAACTACGTCGTGCTCTCGACCGATCAGGCGCAAGCCTATCGCAACCTCGACCCGAGCCTTGCCGAATGCCGCGATGGGCTCGCGACGGGTTGGACGATCCTGGCCGATACGGGTCGCGACACGTTGCGGGCCGCGATGGTGTCCGACGGCGACGGCTGGGTCGACGCTAGCAACGATGAAGACGCGGTCATCGCGACGGATGCGCGTTGGGCGACGCGGCTGCGCTGCGTGCTTCAGCGCCATGTTGTCCCGGCCCGCGAGGCCGGCCGACAGGACCTCTCATACCACCTCGGCTTCATCGAGTTCCAGGAGGATGGCGAACCCTACGCGCTGGTCTCTCGCGAGGGGGCGAGCGACACGGCCATCGACAGCGCGATGCTTCGCCACGCCATGGACACCGAGATGCGCGCCAAGGGCGTGTCGGCCACGACGATCAAGCCCGTCATCACGCAGCTGGACGCCCTGAAGAAACATCTCTCGACCGGGTCCCACTACGTGATCGCATTCGTCCACGGCTGGCGGCACGATGCGCGGATCGGCGACGGCAACGTGGCAGACCTGCGCCTCTATGCGGCCCACGCCGCCCGTTTCCTTGCACAGCGCTGTCGGAGCGACCCCGGCGTCTGCGACATGGATGTCACGGCGATCTATGTCGGCTGGCGCGGAGCGCGGGTCGACGAGCGCGGCCTGCGGCTCTGGTTAGGCGACACGATCGGTGGCTTCTTCGGAAACCTGTCGGCTGGCGCCACCCTGTTCGATCGAAAGCCGGTGAGCGAGGCCATCGCGCCCGCGGCGATCTCAGCCCTCCGCACGCTGGAGACGACGCTCAGCGCGCCGGGCACGCACAACAAGCTGATCGTCGCCGGGCACAGCCTCGGCGGCAACATGCTGGCGAGCGGACTCAAGGATGACATGGTCAAGGCGGTGCGCCGGCACCGATTCGGCGAAACGCTGCCGCCGGTCCTCGGCAACCTCGTCGTCCTGATCAACCCCGCGTCCGAGGCGAGCAAGTGGACGGCAATCCAGCGCGAGGTCTGGATGAAATTGGCCGACCATGCCGACGCACACACGCCGGCTTCAGAGGTTGAGCGCGATGACGGGTACTTTCCGTCCGACCAGCGGCCAGTCCTGATGTCGGTGACCGCGGCTCTCGCCTTCCCGGCGGGCGGCCTTCGGCCTGGAGACTGCGCGTGGATCGGCCTCGATGTCGACGATGCCTTCGCCGCCGAACGCCGCAAGATCCGGGGCCGGCTCGCGGCGACCGACAGCATGTTCGATGCGGGCGTCGATTACGACTGGGCCACGCACGACCTGTTCCCCACCTTCAAGTTCGATTTCCGCCCGGCCGCAGGCTATCTCGACCGTGTGGCGGCTCGGTTCGAAGGCCGTCAGCCCCGCGGCGAAAGCTGCAGCCCGCCGCCGCCCATCGATCTCGGAGCCGCGTTGCTGACGCTGCCGCTGCGCACCCTGTCGCTGCTGGCGGCCACGTTCCCGTTCCAGAACACCACGCGCGAGGATTCGCACACCATCGGCAACCTCGATCCGCCCCGGCCCGCGGCGGGCGTGCTCGCCGATGCTCAGCCTTCGGCTGCGCCCTTCGGCACAACCCACGAGTTGCTCGGCCTCGACGCGCCGGGCCTCGAGCGGCACCACCCCTATGCCACCCTCGCCGATGCCGACATCGACTGCCCGCGCTCAGATCACTGGCTGACGCGAGCCCGGACCGCGCGCGCGGCCCGGCGCGGCACCTTCTGGGACAGCGCCGACTTGGCGCCCGGTGGATCGGGCGAGAACGGGCCGGCCGCACGCTTCCTCCACGGCCTCCAGTTGACGGGCCTTGCTCCGATCACCCGCCCGAACGACCCGTTCTGGAACGTCCGAGCTTTCGACAATGCGCTCTCGCGCCACGACGGCTACCGGCTGTCGTCGTTCATCTGTGCTTTGAACCAACTCGTCATGGACGATATCACCGACGCACCGTCGTTGATGAGCGACCACCGAGATCCTCAGATCCCATAGCCAATGCGCGCGCGCCGCTTCGCCCGCTTCCGCCCCGTGGCCGACGGTCGTCGTTCCGCCGATCTGAGACCCTGCGGCGAGCGATCGGCACCGCCAGATGCTGGCCGGACGTCGTCGGTCCGCTTCGGCGAAGTTCGGCCTGAAAAGCGGACGGACCTCGGACGACCCGTGTCCGCCGTTCCGAGGGCCATCGGCACTTTTCAAAAGCGGACGTTCATGGGCCGTTCTACAGGTCCGCATCTCTCCGCCTGGCACAGGGGATTCTTCCCGCTCTCGACTTGTCTATAGTCGATCGGCCCGCAGCGGAGGCCAAGCCCACCCGATGACGCGCGAGCGCATGACGGCCGACGAGGCCGAAACCGTCCGGCAGCTCGCCCGGCTCACCGGGCGCTCTATCCGGCAGGTATGCCGCGCCGCCAGCCGGACGCCGCGCCATGAAGCCATCTTCGCCGCCGCTGTCCGGCTGGCGACCGGCGAATGGGACTGGCTCGACGGTGAAACCGGAGTGTGGCGCACCGATCCTGCGAAGCAGCATGCCAAGCTGCTTCGCTACGCCGACATGCTCACCGAGGACGAGCCGTGCGCCGCACCTTCACCGTCGAATTGACTGAGCGCGAAGCGGCCTAGTCTTTTGGATCGTCGTCCATCTCGGCCGTCCCGGCCATACCCTGCGCCCACTCGACCCCGTGTTGCAGGCACAGGTCCAGAAACGCGGGCATCGACAGGCCGAAGAACCGTGCCGCCGCCCGCACCGCCGCCGCCTGTTCCGGGTCAAGGTCGATCGACGCCGTGTAGGTCTGCATCACCGCCTCTTATGTTGGGGCGAAAGCTCTACCTTCGCCCCTTCGTATGCCCATAGGCGGCCGGGCGACTTAGCCGGGCGCAAGGCCATAGGCATTTACTGAGTTACCCGAGTCGCGATGCCGGTCAGAGTGAAAAAAACCTTCCCTTTTGAACCGCTAGGCGTCCTGTAACGGGATGCCCTGCGCCTTGATGTAGGCGAGGGCAGCCGCCTCGATCCCATCGTGATCGTCGTCCCGCCAGTCGCCATCGACGGTGCCGACCAGCTCTTCATCCACACGGACCCGCAGCGCGACGATGCGAGTTTCGTCATCGTCATCGGCCAGGGTCGTTAGACCGATCGAATGTCGGCCCGCCATGAAGACGGTTATTCCCGCGAGTGTTGGCATGACCGCGCACCTCCCGCTCAGCAGCACCGAGCTATAGCGGTACGAGACTCACGCTGATAGCTGGCAAATGCTCCTATTACGTTCTAATATACTTGCATGCCTGGACGATCAGCACGCATCATTTCTCACGAAACCAGTGCCCGCATGATCGACATAGTATGCACATGCCGCACGGCCGCCACTGCGTTGAGCGGCCAGGCCAAGATCGGCGGCCCGGAGTACGAGGCCGCCACGGCCCTCATGCGGCGCATAGACGACATGGCGGGCGTGTTGATCGGCAACCGGGAAATGTTCTGGGAGCAGGCACCCAGCACGCTCCGCGCCCCCTTCGTGTCTGCCGATGGTCAGGCCGAGGCTTCGGAGCTGGGTCCATTATCGAGCACATCAGGCGTTGCGGAAGATCGCCCCGTGCCGTGAACGGCGCGGCCGCGGTGTCTGCTTTTCCATATAATCGCCCGGAAGGGGACGGGCAGAAATCCACCCGACCCGGCCGTTCAGAACCGATGGTTGCGCTTCTCGGAATGGCCGCAAGCCGCTGATCCGCTTCGGAGCGAGCGCGCAGGGAAAGCGGACGGCCTCCTAAAGACCCGGGATTGCCCGCGATACCCACACGGGAGCGCCGCGAAGGCGGCCGTTCATGCGATGGCTTCGTCGGGGTCGGTCCGTACGAGCGCTCCGTATCCTGGCTTGATCAGGCTCGCCGACGCGACACTCGAACATCAGCGCAGCCGACCGGAGTTTGGTGCGGCGGGCTGTTCACGGCCGAGGTCTTCCGCAAAGGCGCCACGATGAGCTTCGTCCGATGTCGCACGCGGCCTCAGCGCGTCGACGCCAGTCCGGCCCCCGGCTCGCGGATACCGGGTCAGCGCGTCACGCGCGCGCCGACGCTCGGGAAGAACAGCTGTTCGCCGCCGACCTTGTAGCCCGCAATCGCCTGCTGCCCCTCCGGTGAGACGAGCCAGTCGATGAAGGCCTGTCCCTCCTTCGCCTTCACGCCAGGATGCCGATCGGGGTTCACCAGCATCACGCCGTAGGGATTGAAGAGGTTCGGGTCCCCCTGAACCAGGATGACCAGATCGGCGCGATTCTTGAACGCGAGCCATGTCCCCCGGTCGGCGAGGATGTAGGCGCCGAGGGCCGAGGCCGTGTTGAGCGCGGGGCCCATGCCCTGGCCGACATCCCGGTACCAGGGGCCGCGCACGGATGCGAGATCGACGCCCGCCTCCTTCCAGCTGCGCAATTCGGCGCTGTGGGTGCCCGAGCGGTCGCCGCGCGAGACGAACGCCGCCTGGCTGGCCGCGAGCTTGGCGAAGGCCGCATTCACGCTCAGGCCGCGCACGCCGGCAGGATCGGAGGCCGGGCCGATCAGCACGAAATCGTTGTACATCACGTCGTACCGCCGCTTCGCGAAGCCCTCGGCGAGGAACTTGTCCTCGGCCGGACGGTCGTGGACCAGCACCACGTCGGCATCGCCGCGGCGCGCGGCGTCGAGCGCCTGGCCCGTGCCCAGGGCGACCACCTTCACGTCGATCCCGGACGTCTCCCGGAAGAGCGGGAGGATGTGCTTGAACAGGCCGGACTGCTCGGTCGAGGTCGTCGAGGCGACGACGATCGAGGTCGGTTCGGCGTCGGCCGACGGCAGCAGGCCGGCCGCGCTCAGGAGCGCGGCCAACGCGAAGGTCAGGAGGCGACGACGGAAGGGGTCCACGGCAATTCCCCAGCGAGGTAGGCCCGCGCCTCGGACGTGCGGGGCGAGAACAGGATCTGGCGGGCGGGACCATGCTCGATGGCGCGGCCGGAGGCCAGCACGATCGCCGTGTCGGCGAGGCGCGCCACCTGCCCGAGATTGTGCGAGACGAGCACCACCGTGGTGCCCGCCCGCGCCATCGCGGACACCAGGTCCTCGACGATCTCGGTCGAGGCGGGGTCGAGGTTTGCGGTCGGCTCGTCGAGGAGCAGCAGGTCCGGTCCGACCGCCCAGGCGCGGGCCAGCGCCAGCCGCTGCTGCTCGCCGCCGGAGAACCGCGTCGCGGCATCGCGGGCGCGCTCCGAGAGGCGGACGCGGGCGAGCGCTTCCTCCACCCGCGCGGTGCGCGCAGGACGGGGCAGGCCTCCGAGAGCCAGCGCGACGTTCGCGGCCGCGGTCGCGCGGATCAGCCCCGGCCGCTGGAACACGAAGGCCCGGCGCTGCGGGCCGACCCGTACCGTTCCGCCGTCAGGTCGCAGGAGCCCGTCGACGACCCTGAGGGTGACGCTCTTGCCCGCGCCGTTCGGGCCGATGACGGCCGTGACGCTGCCCCGCGCGACCTCCAGGCAGAGGCGGTCGAGCACCGTTCGCCCGTCGAGGGACAGCGTCACGTCTTCGAGGCGGACGGCCGGCGTCGCGCTCATCCATACACCTGCGCGGCATGCCGGCGGAGCAGGGCCACGGCGAGATTGACCACCAGAACGAGGCCGATCAGCACGAGGCCGAGCGCCAGGGCGAGGCTGAGATCGCCCTTCTGGGTCTCCAGCGAGATCGCCGTCGTCATCGTGCGGGTATACCCGTCGATGTTCCCGCCGACGACGAGGACCGCTCCGATCTCCGAGATCGCCCGGCCGAACGCGGCGAGCGCCGCGGTCACCAGGGAGAAGCGCACGTCGTAGATCATCGCCCCGGCCTGACGCGGCGCCGAGAGCCCGAGGGAGCGCAGCTGCTCCCCGAGATGCACCCGGGCGTCGGCGACGACCTGCTGCGTCAGGGCGGCGACGAGCGGGGTCGCGAGCGTCGCCTGCGCGGCGATCATCGCGCCGGGGGTGAACAGCAGGCCGAGCGGTCCGAGCGGTCCGGAGCGGGAGAGGACGAGGTAGAGCGTGAGGCCGACGAGCACCGGCGGCAGCCCCATGAAGGCGTTCAGCAGGCCGACCGCGGCGGCGCGTCCGGGGAAGCGGGCGACAGCCAGGAACGCGCCCAGCGGTATGCCGAGCACGAGACCGATACCGACGGCGGTGAGGCTGACCCGCAGCGACAGCCACGCGATCGCCAGCACGTCGCGATCCAGGCTGAACAGGCGGGACAGGACGTCCTGGAGCGTCTGCATCATGCGCCCGGGGCGGTCCTCGGGACTGGGACGAGGCAGGTGACGAGACCGGCCGATGAGGCCGACCTCAGGATGCGGGTTCGGCGGAAGGGACCTGTCATGGCGACCAGAAAAGCGCGCGCGGATCGTCGGCGAGCATACCGCCCGGGGCGACCGTTGTCGTGTCGTCGGGACGCCCGACGCGGCCATCGTCCCCGCCGGGGATGTGCGCACGGCCCCGTTCGCGGATGACCTTGCTCGCCGCGGGGGCTCGTCGGCGGCGCAGTTCCAGGCAGGGCCGCACGCGGACGCGCCGACGCGGCGTCCGTCGGGACGTGAGCGCGGTGCACGCCGGGTCGACCGCCACGCCGGCCCTTGAACATCGGTCCCGGATGGCGCATCGCCGCCACGATGATCCGGAATGCGTCCTCGGCGCTGATCCCGCTCCGGGAGGCGGCGAACCTGCTCGGCGGCGCGGCTGCTCCCGTCGCCCCCGCAACGGTCCCGCTCGCAGAGGCGCTCGGACGCGTCGCCGCGGCGGCGGTCGTCGCGCACGCCGCCGTGCCCGCGGGCCTGACGGCGATGCGCGACGGCTTCGCGGTCGAGGCCGCTGCGGTGGGCGGCGCGTCGGCCTACGCGCCGATCTTCCTGGCGCGGCCACCGCCCTGGGTCGAGGCGGGACAGCCGCTGCCCTCCGGCACCGATGCCGTCCTGCCCCCGGAGGGATTCGCGGACGGCATGGTCGTCGCGGACATCGCCCCGCGGGAAGGCGTGTTTGGGGTGGGCGACGACGTTGCCGGCAACGCGCGGCTGATCGAGGCGGGCATCCGGATCCAGCCGCTTCACCTGCTCGTCCTGGAGGCGGTCGGCCTGACGGCGGTGGAGGTCCGTCAGCCGCTCCTGCGCGTCGTCGCCGCGGGGACGTCCAGCCTCGATACCGTGTCGCCCCTGCTCCGGCGTCTGATCGCGCGGGCGGGCGGGGCGACCGAGGCGGTTCGCGCCCGGGGAGTCGAGGAGATCGCCGAGGCCCTCCGCGGCGGTACGGCGGACGCGGTGCTGGTGGTCGGGGGCAGCGGTTTCGGCCGCTCGGACCACAGCGCGGCGGCCCTCGCCCTCGCCGGGGAAATCCGCGCGCACGGCATCGCGATGCGGCCCGGGGAAACCACCGCGGTCGGCTCCGCGGCCGGCAGGCCGGTTCTTGTGGTGCCCGGGCGTCCCGAGGCGGCGCTCGCCGCGTTCCTGGCCCTCGGCCGTCCCCTCATCGCGCGGCTCGCCGGCGCGCGGGAAAGCTCGCCTCGGCGGCACGTCCTCCTCCGGAAGATCGTCTCGTCGATCGGTCTGTCCGAGGTCGTCTTCGTCCGAAGCGGGCCGGATGGCGTCGAGCCGCTCGGCGGAGCCGGCCTTCCGCTCGGTCGGTTGGTGCAGGCGGACGGCATCGTCGTGGTCGAGCCGGAGAGCGAAGGTTTCCAGGCGGGCGAGGAGGCAGAGGTTTGGGCCCTGTGAGCGCCGACGCGGATCGTGACGAGGCGGCGGATTTCGCCGCGCGCCTCGCCGCGGCCTCGAGCCAGGAGCAGTTTCTCAAGGTGATGAGCCGGGACGAGGCGCTCGCGCGGTTCCGGGCGGCGGTCCCGCACGCGCGCCTGCCGTCCGAGACGGTGTCGTTGGACGACGCGCTCGGGCGCGTTCTGGCCCGCGACGTCGCCTCGCCGATGGACGTCCCGCCCTTCGACCGGTCCCTGGTCGACGGTTTCGCCCTGCGCGCGACCGACACGGAAGGCGCCGGGCCGGCGAGCCCGCGGCGTTTCACGCTGAACCGCGAGATCCTCGCCTGCGGGGTCGCGCCGACCGTCGTCGTCCGGCCGGGAACGGCGACGCCGATCGCCACCGGCGGCATGATCCCCCGCGGGGCCGACGCCGTGGTGATGATCGAGCACTCGGAATTCGACGCCCGGAGTCTCGCCGTCGATGTCCTGACCGCGGTGCGGCCCGCGCAGTTCGTGGGCTATGCCGGGGCCGACATGGCCCGCGGCGAGACGGTGCTGCGCACGGGAACGCGGATCACCGCCCGCGAGATCGGCATGCTGGCGGCGTGCGGCCTGGCGGCCGTCGACGTCACCGGACGCCCGCGCGTCGCAATCCTGTCCACCGGGGACGAGCTGGTCGCACCGGGCGAGCCTCTGCCCGAAGGCGCGATCTACGATTCCAACGGCGCGATCATCGCGGCCGCGGTGACCGAGAACGGCGGGGAACCGGTCCGGCTCGGGATCGTGCGCGACGAGGCTGCCGTCCTCGAGGCAGCCCTCCGGTCCGCCCTGGAGGACAGCGACCTCGTCGTGCTCTCGGGGGGCACGTCGAAAGGCGCCGGCGACGTCTCGCACCGGGTGCTGTCCCGCCTCGGCGAGCCGGGAATCCTGTTCCACGGCGTGGCGCTGAAGCCCGGGAAGCCGCTCTGCGTGGCGGTGGCGCAGGGAAAGCCGGTCATCGTCCTGCCGGGCTTCCCCACCTCCGCGATGTTCACCTTCCACGACTTCGTCGTTCCCCTCGTGCGGGCGCTTGCCGGGCTGCCGCCGCGGGAGGACGAGACGATCGCGGCGCGCGTGTCGCAACGGGTGCCCTCCGAGCTCGGCCGCACCGAGTTCGTGATGACCTCCCTCGCCCACGGCACCGAGGGGACGATCGCCCTGCCGCTGCCGAAGGGCTCGGGTTCGGTCACCGCCTTTTCGCAGGCGGACGGGTTCTTCGCGGTTCCGGCCGCGCGCGCGGGCGTCGAGGCCGGAGAGGGCGTCGCCGTGGTCCGCCTGGGCGCCGGCGTCCGGGCGCCCGACCTGACGATCGTCGGCAGCCATTGCATCGGCCTGGACCGGGTGGTCGGCCTGTTCGCCGAGCGCGGCTACCGGGCCCGCACCATCTGGGTCGGGTCGGCCGGAGGCCTCGCCGCCCTGCGGCGCGGCGAATGCGATGTCGCCGCCATGCACCTCTTCGATCCCGAGACGGGCCGGTACAACACCCCGCTCCTCGCTGAGGGGATGTCCCTCGCGCCCGGTTGGCGCCGCCTCCAGGGCGTCGTGTTTCGCCGCGGCGACGCCCGGTTCGAAGGTCGCGACGCCGCGGACGCGGTCGCCGCCGCGCTCGCCGACTCCGACGCCGTGATGGTCAACCGCAATGCCGGATCGGGCACGCGGCTGCTCGTGGACGGGCTGCTGAACGGTGCCCGGCCGGCGGGGTTCTGGAACCAGCCGCGCTCGCACAACGCCGTCGCCGCGGCGGTGTCCCAGGGCAGGGCGGACTGGGGCGTGGCCATTGCGAGCGTCGCGGATGCCTACGGGCTGGGCTTCCGTCCGCTGACGGAGGAGGCTTACGACCTCGCGTATTGCGAGCAGGCCAAGGGGATGCCCGCGCTCGCAGCCTTCCTGGGACTGCTGGGCGAGCCCGAGACGGCCGCGGCACTGCGCGCTCTGGGCTTCTCGCCGGCTGCAGAATCCGCGTGACGCGCGCGGTTGGCCGGCCTCGTCGCGGGCGGCGTGCCCCGGAGCCGCGATGCGGTGGACCCGCAACGACGGAACGGGACGGACGATCCTGTCGCCCGCCGGGATGATCGGCGCGGCCGTTTCGCGTAGGGACGCCTGCGAGGCGCTGGGGCCTTCATCGAAGCGGCGGTGTGCGTTGGGCGAGGACACGAGCATCAGTTTGCGGATCGAGCTCGGCTCGGACACCCTGCTGGGACCGGGCAAGGCCGCCCTCCTGAGCGGCATCCGCGACACCGGCTCCATCGCCGCCGCGGGGCGCCGGATGGGCATGAGCTACAAGCGAGCCTGGTACCTCATCGATACGTTGAACAAGGCGTTCCAGGAGCCGCTCGTCTCCGCCAGCAAGGGGGGACGCCGGGGTGGCGGGGCGGTCCTGACGAGCACGGGCGACGCCATCCTCGACAGTTACCTGCGCATGGAGCGGCTCGCCTCGGAGGCCGTGGCGGGCGAGCTCGACCTCCTCGCCTCCCTGATGAAGCCCGATTCCTAAGGATCGCCGCGCGGAGGCGCGCATCCGTCGGGAGCGGTCTCTCGAGGTGGGGCGTCGGCTTCGGTCTGCGCAGCCCGCTCCGTCATCGCGAGCGCAGCGAAGCGACCCAGGGCTGCGCGACATCTGTCAGCGGGGCGCCGACTGGAATGCTTCGCTGCGCTCGCAAAGACGGCACCGACTCGATCGACCGGAAACGGTCTCTGCCCGCGGCTCGGTGCCGGTAGGCCAGCCGCATCCACCCGATGTCCGTCGTCACAGTCCGGCGGCACGCCCGGGCGCGCCGCCGGAGGTCACGCCGCCTACTCGGCGGCCATGGGCGTCGCGTGGACGGTGGAGACCCGGGCCGCGCAGAACTTGAACTCCGGGATCTTGCCCATCGGGTCGAGCGCCGGGTTCGTCAGCAGGTTGGCCGCGGCCTCGGCGTAGCAGAACGGCATGAAGATCATGCCGACCGGCACGTCGCGGTCGGAGCGCACCTTCAGGTGGACCGCGCCGCGGCGCGTCTCCAGCTTCATCGTATCGCCGGGCTCCAGTCCGAGCCGGTAGAGCTCCTTCGGGGCCATGAAGGCGACCGCCTCGGGTTCCAGCGCGTCGAGGACGCCGGCGCGCCGGGTCATCGATCCGGTGTGCCAGTGTTCCAGCACGCGGCCGGTCGACAGGACCATCGGGTAGTCGTCGTCCGGCAACTCGTCCGGGGGCACCACCGCGGCCGGGACGATCTTCGCGCGCCCGCTCTCCGTGGGGAAGCCGGCGTAGAAGATGATCTCGTTGCCGGGCTTGTCCGGCGCGTCGACCGGGTAGGTCACGGCGCCCTCGCGCTCCAGGCGCTCCCAGGTGATGTTGTTGAACGACGGCATCACCATGGCCATCTCGCGGAAGATGTCGGCCGGGCCGCCGTAGTTCCAGGGCAGGCCGAGGCGCTTTCCCAGTTCCTGGATGATCCACCAATCCTGCCGCGCGTCGCCCGGCGGGGACACCACCGGCTGCGAGATCTGCACGCGACGGTCGGTGTTGGTGAAGGTGCCGGCCTTCTCGGCGAAGGCCGAGGCCGGCAGCACCACGTCGGCGTGGAAGGCGGTCTCCGTCAGGAACAGGTCCTGCACGACGAGGTGGTCGAGCATCGCCAGGGCGTGCCGGGCGTGGTTGAGGTCCGGGTCGGACATCGCGGGGTTCTCGCCCTCGACGAACATGCCCCTGATCTCGCCGGCGTGGATCGCCCGCATGATCTCGACGACGGTGAGGCCCCTTTGCGGGTCGAGCTTCTGACCCCAGAACTCCTCGAACATCTCCCGCACCACGGCCTTCTCGACCGACTGGTAGTCCGGATAGACCATCGGGATCAGGCCGGCGTCGGACGCGCCCTGGACGTTGTTCTGGCCGCGCAGCGGGTGCAGGCCGGTGCCCGGCCGCCCGATCTGCCCCGTGACGAGGGCGAGGGCGATCAGGCAGCGCGAGTTGTCCGTGCCGTGGACGTGCTGGCTGATGCCCATGCCCCAGAAGATGATCGACGACTTGGCGCGGGCGTAGAGCCGGGCGACCTCGCGCAGGGTCTCCGCGTCGATGCCGCAGACCGAAGCCATCTTCTCCGGCGTGAACTCGACGATCTTCTCCTTGAGCGCCTCGAAATTCTCGGTGTAGCCGGCGATGTACTGCTCGTCGTAGAGCCGCTCCTCGATGATCACGTTGAGCATCGCGTTGAGCATCGCCACGTCCGAGCCGGGCTTGAACGCGAGGTGCTTGTAGGCGTGCCGCGACAGCACCTGCCGGCGCGGATCCATGACGATCAGCTTGGCGCCGCGCTGCTTCACGGCATTCTTGAGGAACGTCGCCGCCACCGGGTGGTTCACGGTCGGGTTGGCGCCGATCACGATGATGACCTCGGCATCGAGCGCCGCCGAGAACGGCGCCGACACGGCGCCCGAGTTCAGCCCCTCCATGAGGGCGGCGACCGACGAGGCGTGGCACAGCCGGGTGCAGTGGTCGACGTTGTTCGAGCCGAACCCGAGCCGGACGAGCTTCTGGAAGAGGTAGGCCTCCTCGTTCGAGCCCTTCGCGGAGCCGAAGCCGGCCAGCGCCTTGCGGCCGTGCGTGTCGCGGACCGTCTTGAGGCCGCCGGCGGCGCGGTCGAGCGCCTCCTCCCAGGTCGCCTCGCGGAAGTGCGTCCACGGGTTGGCCGGATCGACCTGGTCGTTGGCGTCCTTCGGGACGTTGTCCAGGCGGATCAGCGGCGCGGTCAGGCGGTGGGGGTGATGGACGTAGTCGAAGCCGAAGCGGCCCTTCACGCAGAGCCGGTTGTGGTTGGCCGGGCCGTCCACGCCCTCGGCGTAGACGATCTTCTCGTCCTTCACCTTGTAGGAGACTTGGCAGCCAACGCCGCAATAGGGGCACAGCGAGGTCACCTCGCGGTCGGGATAGACCGTCCGGGTGTTGTGCTCGGCGTCGAGATAAGCGGACGGCATCAGCGCGCCGGTCGGACAGGCCTGGACGCACTCGCCGCAGGCCACGCAGGTCGAGCCGCCCATCGGATCGTCGAAGTCGAACACGATCTTGGCGTCGGCCGAGCGGTAGGCCATGCCGATCACGTCGTTGACCTGGACCTCGCGGCAGGCGCGGACGCAGAGGTTGCACTGGATGCAGGCGTCGAGATTGACGCTCATGGCCGGGTGGCTGAAGTCGCCGGTCCAGCGCTCGGCCGCTGGGAAGCGGCTCTCGGACACGTCGAGGAAGTCGGCCTGCACCCAGAAATGCGAGGTCGGGTCGTGCGAGGTCTCGCGCTCGGGCTGGTCGGCCACGAGCAGTTCGAGCACCATGGCGCGGGCCTTGGTGGCGCGCTCGGTCGCGGACTTGACCTTCATGCCCACGGCCGGCGTGCGCTTGCACGAGGCGGCCAGCACGCGCTCGCCCTCAATCTCGACCATGCAGGCGCGGCAATTGCCGTCCGGGCGGTAGCCGGGCTCGGGCTTGTGGCAGAGGTGCGGGATGTGGGTGCCGAGGCGCTTGGCGACGGCCCAGATCGTCTCGCCGGGGGCGGCCTCGACCTGCTGTCCGTCGAGCTCGAACGCGATGGTCGGGGGGCGGTCGGCCGCTCCTTCAGGTCGTGCAGGCCCGACGGCTCCGGGGCCGCCTGGCCGCCCGCCTTCGCGCCTTCCGAGTAGGAGCCGCCGGCCCCCGGCTTCGGGCCCTGCGCGGGGCCGCCGGCATCCTGCAGCCCGTTGGCCCGGATCTCGGGCTTCTCGGTCTTGTCGCCGCGCTGTTCGGGGGCGTTGCTCATGCGGCCGCTCCTGGCTCGGACATCGGGATAGGGTTCGCGGGCGCCATCGGTTCCCTCACTCGGCCGCCGCGGCGTGTGGCGCGGGGAACAGGTCCGGGAAGTACTTGATGACGCTGCTGAGGGGGTTCGAGGCGGCCTGGCCGAGGCCGCAGATCGAGGCGTCCCGCATGCACTGGGACAACTCGCCAAGGAGCTCGGTGTCCCAGACGCCCTGCTCCATCAGGATACGGGCCTTCTGGGTCCCCGAACGGCAGGGGGTGCACTGCCCGCAGCTCTCGTCCTCGAAGAACTTCATCAGGTTCAACGCGGCGCCGCGCACATCGTCCCGGTGCGACAGGACCACCACGGCGGCGGAGCCGATGAAGCAGCCGTACTTCTCCAGCGTCCCGAAATCGAGCGGGATGTCGTTCATCGACGCCGGCAGGATGCCGCCCGACGCGCCGCCCGGCAGGTAGGCCGCGAAGGTGTGGCCCTCCGCCATGCCGCCGCAATACTCGTCGATCAGTTCCTGGATGGTGAGGCCGGACGGGGCGAGCTTCACGCCCGGCTCCTTCACGCGTCCCGAGACCGAGTACGAGCGCAGGCCGACGCGGTCGTTGCGGCCGTGGCTCTTCCACCACGCGCCGCCCCGCTCGATCAGGTCGCGGACCCAGAACAGCGTCTCAATGTTGTTGATCAGCGTCGGACGGTTGAACAGGCCGACCTGGAACGGGAACGGCGGCTTGTGCCGCGGCAGCCCGCGCTTGCCCTCAAGGGACTCGATCAGCGAGGATTCCTCGCCGCAGATATAGGCGCCGGCGCCGCGGCGCAGATGGATGCGCGGGCCGCCCGCGGGGAGCTTCGCGATCTCGCGCGTCAGGATCTCGCGGGAGATGGGATACTCGTCGCGCAGGTAGATGTAGACCTCGGGCGCCTCGACGACGTGGGCGCCGATCAGCATGCCTTCGAGGAAGCGGTGCGGGTCGGTGTTGAGGTAGAGCTGGTCCTTGAAGGTGCCGGGCTCGCCCTCGTCCCCGTTGACCGCCATCAGCCGGGGCCCGGGCTCGCCGCGCACCGAGCGCCACTTGCGCCCCGTCGGGAAGCCCGCGCCGCCGAGGCCGCGCAGGCCGCCGTCGTCGAGCACCGTCAGGACGTCGTCGACCGGGAGGTCGCCGCTGCGGAGCCGGTCGAGGGTCGCGTACCCGCCGGCGGCCCGATACGCCTCGTAGTCGACGTAGTCCGGGATGTGGGCGTGCGTGTCGCCGGCCTCGACCGCGGCCCGCACGGAGGCGAGGTCGGCCTTGTGCAGGAAGTTGTGCCCGACCTCGACGGCGGGCGCGTGGTCGCACAGGCCGACGCAGGGCGCGCGCACGACGCGGACGGCGTCGGAGGCGAGCTCCCGCTGGAGCGTCTCCAGCAGCTCGTCGGCGCCGAACATCGCGCAGGTGATGCTGTCGCAGACCCGGACGGTCAGCCGCGGGATGGAGGCGTCGCCCTCCTTCACGACGTCGAAATGCGCGTAGAAGGTCGCGGTCTCGAACACCTCGGCGAAGGCCAGCGCCATCTCGTCGGCCAGCGCCGCCAGGTGCTCGGCGCTGATCTGGCCGTAGGTGTCCTGGATCAGGTGGAGGTGCTCGATGAGCAGGTCGCGCTGGCGCGGGCGCGAGCCGAGAAGCTCCTCGATCTCGACCTTCGCCCGCGGCTCGACCTGGCGCCCCTTGGGGACGCTGCGCGCCTTGTTCCGCCCCCGGCCGGGATGCGAGAAGGTCCTGACTGTCCCCGGTGCCTCACTCATTGCGGTATCTGGTTCTCAACTGCTGGGGCGGGTGGTCGCGGCGTCCTGCGGTCCGGTCGGGGCTACTGGCCGCCGAAGGCCCGGAGCGGCTGGCCGGCTTCGGACCGGTGTTTCATCGCGACGGCTCCCGTCGCCTCGTCCAGGGACGTGACCCTGGGGCCGACGACGGAGCGCAGCTCGGTCTCGAACGCGTCCAGGCCTTCGTTCAGGCGGTCCATCAGGGAGCCCAGCGCGTCTCCGGCCGGGGCAGCGACCGCTTTCGCGAGCGCCTCGCGGACTCGGTCGGCGAGCTCCTGCGTGAGCGGCGGTTTCGCGTCGGCGCAGTAGGCGTCCGTCACGATGTCGGCCCAGTCCGCCGTGGGGGATGCGTCGCCCATGCTCAGGCCTGCGCGATCGAGGGACGGTTGAAGTCGTGCATGGCGTGCCCGTTCGGGTCCGTTGGCGTGGCGCTCGCTCGTGGCATACCAAATGGCAGCCGTTATAGCGGAGGTGTTATATCGTTTTTGAAGGCGTTTCAATTTGCGCGGGGTCGCGGCCGCGCGTCCCGGCGGCGTGGCCGACGCTTGCCCTGAGCCATTCCGCGGGGCAGTGGAAACGGCACGAGGGAGGCTGTCAGCGGTGTCCGGCATGCGCGTAATCGGACTTGCCGGGTGGAGCGGGGCCGGCAAGACCAGCCTGCTGGTCCGGGCCATCCCCCTGCTCGTCGCCCGCGGGGTGAAGGTGGCGACCCTCAAGCACGCCCACCACGACTTCGACACGGACTGGCCCGGGAAGGACTCCTACGAGCACCGCAGGGCGGGGGCGAGCGAGGTCCTGGTCTCGTCGGGCCGGCGTTGGGCCCAGGTCCACGAGCTGCGCGACGAGCGGGAGGCGACCCTCAGTCAGCTCCTGCGGCGGATCAGCCCCTGCGACCTCGTCGTCGTGGAAGGGTACAAGCGGGAGCCGATCCCCAAGATCGAGGTCCACCGCGCCGACAACGGCCGCCCGCCCATCCATCCTCTGGACGCCACCGTCGTGGGCATCGCGAGCGACGTCGCATTTCCGGCCTCGGGCATTCCCGTCGTAGATCTGAACGACGCGGAGGCGGTGACGGGGCTGATGCTCGACGTGGCCGTTTCCTTCGAAGACGTCCTCGGGAGGCTCTAGCCGGATGGCCCAGCTCAGCGACGACTGCTTCGCGTTCGGCGGTCCTCTGATGACCATCGAGGACGCGCACGCCCTGTTCGGCGAGCGGCTGGTAGCGGTCGTCGGTACCGAGGACGTTCCCGTCTCGGACGCCGACGGACGCATCCTGGCCGAGGATTGCGTCGCGCCCATCGACGTCCCGCCATTCCCCAACTCGGCCGTCGACGGATACGCGGTCCGTTTCGCGGACCTGCGCGCCTCCGACGCCACGGTGCTGACGGTCGGGGCGGTCGTCACGGCCGGCGGCTCGTCCGAAGGGGTGTCGGTGGCGGGCTCGGCCGCCCGGATCTTCACCGGGGCCCCGATGCCGTCGGAGGCCGACACCGTCTTCATGCAGGAGGACGTCCAGGTCCTGCCCGACGGCCGGGTGTCCCTGCCGCTCGGGCTGAAGCGGGGCGCCAACAGCCGTGACGCCGGCGAGGACGTGGCGAAGGGCTCGTCGATCGTCCCGGCCGGCCGGCGTCTCCGGCCGCAGGACCTGGCTCTGGCGACCGCGGTCGGCCTGCGCACGGTGAAGGTCCGCCGCCCCCTGCGGGTCGGCGTGTTCTCGACGGGCAACGAGCTCGTCGAGCCGGGGACGCCCCTGAGACCGGGCGCGATCTACGACTCGAACCGCATCCTGCTGCTCGCTCTTCTCCGGCGGATGGGCGTCGCGGTGCGTGACCTCGGCGTCATCCGTGACGACCCGGCGGCGGTCGCCGCGAGGCTCTCGGCGGCGGCTGCCGAGCATGACGTGATCCTCACCTCGGGCGGCGTCTCGACCGGCGACGAGGACCACGTGAAGACCGCCGTCGAGACCATCGGGCGCCTCGTGTTCTGGAGGCTGGGGATCAAGCCGGGACGGCCGGTCGCGATGGGCATGATCGACGGCAAGCCGTTCCTGGGCCTGCCGGGCAACCCGGTCGCCGTCTACGTCACCCTGTTGTTCGTCGTGCGGCCGCTCCTCGCCCGGCTCGCCGGCGAGGCCTACGCGCCGCCGCCCGGATTCACCGTCAGGGCGGCCTTCTCCTATCGGAAGCGCGCGGGCCGCAGGGAGTTCGTCAGGGTCAGCCTCGCCCGGGACGCCGACGGCACCTGGGAAGCCTGGAAGTTCCAGCGCGACGGCGCAGGCATGCTGTCATCGCTCACCGAAACCGACGGCCTCGTGGAGCTGGAGGATGGCCGGACCGAGGTCGTGCCGGGCGACGTCGTTCGGTTCCATCCGCATGGAGCCCTCTGGTAGCGAGGCCGCACCCGGAACCCCACCAGACGCGGACCGCGCCAGCATTGCCGGGCCCACGCATCCGTTATATCAAACCTGCTATATCGCTTGTGATTGGCCGTGCGAACGGCCGCTCGATCGGCGGGCTTGGGCAACGATGTTCGATGGTGTCTGGCGGAGCCAAGCAGGCGCGGAACTTCGCCTCCTCCAGATGGGCGAGGCCGTGTCCGGGACCTACACCGCCGCCGATCCCGGCCTCGCGCAGACGCATCGAAGCCGCATCCTGGTCGGCACGGCCGAGGGTGACATCATCGGCTTCGTGACCAGCACGTCGTCGCCACAGGAAATCACGGCCTGGACCGGGCGCCTCGTCCGCGCCGACGAGAAAACGGCCGCGGCGATCCACGCGGTGTTTCACGCCGTCGAACGGTGTTCGCAGCCGAAGGCCGCGGAGGGCCACATCGCGCTCGAGACGACCATCTTCTCGAAGGTCGAGAACACCTGAAGGCGGAGCCTCGTCCAGGCTCGATCCTTTCCCGTGAACGCGAGGCGAGATCGAAGCGACGGGCGGCCGGGGCATCAATTGCCGACACAGATCGGCTGTTCGGTTCATCCTCCATCCTGTCATCGTCGAACCCCGGTCCGCGAACAGCCGATGGCAACCGCTTGCGCGACGTCTTCAAAGCTCGCTGGATGGCCGGGATAGGCGTGAAGCGGCCGGCTGCATGCGATCCGAAGCGAATGATCCACCGCCCGACGTGCTCATGACGGCGGCCGTCACCTGCAGTGGCCCCGGCGCGCGATCCTGTCGCTCGCCGTAACCGAACCGAGGACCGGCCCGGTTCGGCAGCCACCTTGTGTATGTCCCCTCCCGAGGACTGCGCGGCGTTGCGCGGTTGTTCAATCGGCCTGTTCCCGTCGTGGAAACGCCGTTGTCGCCAAGCGTTGGGTTCAGTGCTTGATGAATGTATCTGATGCTCAATGTAAGTGTAATCACTCGGGCTTGAACTGAATATTGAGTACATTTCGGGGCGCAGGGGAGGGCATATGGGCACGCACTCTGGTCGAACGGCGGACGAGTGGGCCGGCATCATCAGTGAGGCATATGCTGCGAGAACACGGCCACCCCTGACACGCCAGCTCGTGAGCGAGGTTCATCAAGTGATCGCCGAGGCGCTTCGGGAAGCGGAAGCAGCTGACAGCCCGGACAGCGAATGGTGCGAGCGCGTCAACCTCGTCCTGGATCGCAGCGAGATGTCCCTTCATGCAGCCGTGGGGCCTCGGCTTGCCGCGATCGATGATGCCGCGGGAACCGCCGTGATGATGCACCGGTCGGAAGCCGGACGCCCCTTGCGCGCCTTCGGCGGGCAATAGCCGACGCGACACGGGATGCGCCTGTACTGACCAGTGGCGTTTTTAGAGACAGCAAGGCGGGAGCGGCGGGAGCGAGACCATGAGTTCCGTGAATGAGGTGTGTGAGGTCACCGGCTCCGGTCCGGAATGGCCAGCCGCCAATGCGGATTGGCCGACGATCCGTGACTGGCGAAAGGAAACCCGGGACAGACTGATCGCGCAGCGTCGCAGCATTTCGGCTGAGGATCGGTCCGCCTGGAGCGAGAGGATCAGCCGGGCCCTGGAAGCGGCGCTCGCGCCGTATGCCGGCCGATTGATCGGCTTCTACTGGCCCTTCCGCGGCGAGTATGATCCACGAGCCGTTCTTACCGCGATGCAGGAGCGCGGCTCACGCCTTGCCCTGCCGGTGATCATCGAGCGCGGGCAGCCGCTCGTCTTCCGTGAGTGGTCCCCTGGCAGCCTGATGGTGCAGGGAACTTGGAAGATCCCGATGCCTGAGTCGGGCGAGACGGTCTTCCCCGACCTCCTCGTGGTGCCGCTGGTCGGGTTTGACAGTCAGGGCTACCGGCTCGGCTATGGCGGCGGCTTCTATGATCGGACGATCGCCGCAATGCCGCAGCGGCCGCGCTCCATTGGTGTCGGCTTCGAACTCGGACGCCTGAAGACGATCTGCCCGCAATCGCACGACATTCCGCTGGAGCGGATCATCACGGAGGGGTGACGCGGCCTGGATGGCCGACGTCCGACTGCGCTGATCGGGTGAGTCGACCGAGGTCACCTGTTACCAACAGATCCGATCTGGCGACCTCTACCGTCGGTCGCAGTCTGGCTTCGCGCGTTGCGGGCTCGACGTCGACCTGCGGTGCGCCGCAGACCGAATCCCCACACCGCACCGACGCGTGCTTTTGGGCTTCAGCCGAGGGCGGATGGACGGCCGCGATGGGCGCTCTGCAGACCGTCCGGTCTTGCGCGCGAGGGCGATCAGGCGTGACGACGTCTGGCCGAAAGCGCCTGGCCCGTCTCGAAGAAGGCCAGCTCGGACAGCGGACACGGAATCCGTCGCCAGACGCCTGACGACGGGCCGGCATGGACGCTGCTCTCACTCGCCATCCCGGTGCGGCGCGGCTACGGTCGCCCGCGCTGACTGAGCCAGAGGCGCGCCGATGCCCGAGATCCGATCTTCCGTCTGCCCGCACGATTGCCCCAGCACCTGCGCGCTAGACGTCGAGGTGCTGGACGGGGCGAGGATCGGAACCGTGCGCGGCGCGGACAACCCGTACACGGGCGGCGTGATCTGCAACAAGGTGACCCGCTACGCCGAGCGGATCCACCATCCGGACCGTGTGCTCCACCCGCTCCTGCGCACGGGTGAGAAGGGCAGCGGCGCGTTCCGCCGGATCGGCTGGGACGAGGCGCTCGACCGCGTCGTCGCCGGCTTCGACGCGGCGACCGGGCGCCACGGCAGCGAAGCCGCCTGGGCCTACAGCTCCGGCGGCACGATGGGCCTCGTGCAGCGCGACGGCATCTTCCGGCTGCGCCATGCCCTGCGCTGGTCCGGCCGCAAGGGCACGATCTGCTCCACGATCGCGGGGGCCGGCTGGACCGCCGGCTGCGGCCGGATCTCGGGCTCGGACAGCCGGGAGATGGCGGTCGCCGACCTGAACGTGCTGTGGGGCACCAACCCGGTCTCCACCCAGGTCAACGTCATGTCCCATGTCACGCGCGCCCGGAAGGAGCGCGGGGCGAAGCTCGTGGTCATCGACCCGTACCGCACCGGCACCGCGGCGGCGGCCGACCTGCACCTCGCCGTCCGGCCCGGCACGGATGCGGCGCTCGCCTGCGCGGTGATGCACTGCGCCTTCCGCGACGGCCATGCCGACCGGGCTTACATGGCGGCCTACGCCGACGCGCCGGAGGCGCTCGAGGCGCATCTGGCGCCGCGCGGACCGGCCTGGGCGTCCGAGATCACCGGCCTGACCATCGCGGAGATCGAGGATTTCGCGGCGCTCTACAACGCCACGCCGCGGGCCTACATCCGCTGCGGCTACGGCTTCACCCGCGGGCGCGGCGGCGCCGCGGCGATGCACGCCGTGACCTGTCTGCCCACCGTCACCGGCAAGTGGCGGCACGAGGGCGGCGGCGCCCTGTTCACCAACAAGGGCATCTTCGGCTGGGACAAATCGCTGATCGAGGGCACGGCCCTGCGCGACCCGGCGATCCGGGAGCTCGACATGAGCCGCATCGCCAGCGTGCTGACCGGCGACGCGGCGGCGCTGCACGGCGGCCCCGGCGTCCACGCCCTGCTCGTGCAGAGCGGCAACCCCGCCTCGGTCTGCCCGGACAGCAACCGCGTACGGCAGGGATTGATGCGCGACGACCTGTTCACGGTCGTGCACGAGCAGTTCATGACCGAGACGGCGCGCTACGCCGACATCGTGCTGCCGGCGACGATGTTCCTGGAGCACGACGACATCTACCAGGCGATGGGCCACAGCCACATCCAGATCGGGCTCGCGGCGATCGACCCGCCCGGCGAGGCGATCTCCAACCACGAACTCGTCTGCGCCCTGGCCCGTCGCTTCGGCCTCGACCACCCGACCTTCCGGATGACCGCGCTGGAGCTGGCGGACGCGACGCTGCGCGCCTCCGGCTACCCGTCCGCCGCGGCGCTGGCGGAGCGGCGCTGGCTGGATGTCCAGCTGCCGTTCCGATCCGCCCACTTCCTCGACGGGTTCGCGCATCCGGACGGCCGGTTCCGCTTCCGGGCCGATTGGCGGGCCCTGGGGGATACGGAGGGCCGGCTGTCCCCGCTGCCCGACTGGCTGCCGCTGATCGACGGCGCCACCGACGAGCGACCGCTGCGTCTCGTCACCGCTCCGGCCCGACAGTTCCTGAACTCCACCTTCACGGAGACGCCGAACGCCCGCAAGCGCGAGGGCCGCCCGCAGGTGCTGATCGCCCCGGAGGACGGCCTCCGCTTCGGCGTCGTGGACGGCGCGCTCGCCCGCCTGGGCAGCGCGCAGGGCGAGGTGGTTCTGCATGCGCGGTACGTGCCGGGCCAGCGGCCGGGCACCGTGGTGGTGGAGAGCATCTGGCCGGCCGCCGAATTCGGCGGCCCGGGGCACGGCATCAATGCGCTGACCTCGGACGAGGCCGCACTCCCGTCCGGGGGCGCGGTCTTCCACGACACGGCCGTGTGGATGCGCGCGGAGGCCGAGGCCGCGGCGACGATGGCGGCCTGATACCGGCCGGACGGGGTGACAGGCGGGCCTCCCGTCCTGGGGCGCCGGGCGACACCGGTTCGAGACCCGAGACGACAATTTTGACGTTCCCGGCGGAAGACCGCCCGCCGCGCGCACAAGTGCCGCCAATATGCGCAAGCCCCGCGCCGACCTGCAGCCTCTTTGACCTTCCCGTCTCCCCGCCCCCGGCCGACAATCGGGCGGTCCATCCAGGGGAGCTTCGGGGTCGATGACGCATCTCACGCGACGCGGCGTCTTGGGCACAGGCCTCTCGGGCACGGCGGCGCTGCTCGCGGCCCCAGCCCTCATCCGGCCGGCCTTCGCCGCCGACACCGTCAAGCTCGGCTGCCTGTTCTCGTCGTCGGGCACGATGGCCAATCTCGAGGGCCGGCTGAACCACGTGGTCCGCATGGCCGCCGACGCGATCAACGGGCGCGGCGGCGTCAACGGCCGCCAGATCGAGGTGCTGACCTCCGATCCCGCCTCGGACTGGCCGCTCTACGCCCAGGTCGGCCGGCAGATGCTCCAGCAGGACAAGGTCGCCGCCCTGTTCAGCTGCTGGACCTCCGTGTCGCGCAAGTCGGTGCTGCCGGTCGTCGAGCAGAATGACGGCCTCCTGTTCTACCCGCTGCACTTCGAGGGCGACGAGAACTCGAAGAACGTCGTCTACGTGAACTCGCCGCCCGCGAGTTCCGTGCTGCCGGCGGTCGATTACCTGATGGGCTCGGACGGGGTCGGGGCGAAGCGCTTCTTCATGATCGGCTCGGACTACGTCTGGCCGCGCACGATCAACAAGCAGCTCAAGGGCTACTGGACGAGCAAGGGCATCCCCGAGAGCGCGTGGCGCGAGGAATACGTGCCGTTCGGCTTCTCGAACTTCCAGACGCTGGTGAACCAGGTCCGCAGCTTCGCCAGCCAACCGGGCGGCCAGGCGATCGTGGTGCTCACCGTCGTCGGCTCCTCGATCCCCGACTTCCTGCGCGAGTTCGCCAACCAGGGCATCAGCGCCACCGACGTGCCGATCCTCGGCCTCGACATGGTGGAAGCCGATCTCGAGGGGCTCGATACGGCCAAGCTCGTCGGCCACCTGAACTGCTGGGCCTATCTCCAGGCCGCCAAGGGCGAGCGCAACCAGAAATTCCTCGCCGATTGGGCCGCCTACGTGAAGGCGAAGAACGTCCCGTTCAGCGCCGACACGGTGATCGACCCGATGGTCTCGGCCTATGACAGCGTCCATCTCTGGGCGCTCGCCGCCGCCAAGGCCGGGTCCTTCGCGGTTCCGGAGGTGCGCAAGGCCTTCGCGGGCCTCAGCTTCGACGACCCGTCGGGCTACACGCTGACCATGACGGGCGAGAACAACTACGTCTCCCGCGGCGTGTTCATCGGCTCGGTCAACGAGAAGCGCGGCTTCGACGTCCTCTGGCAATCCCCGGACGCCCCGAAGCCGGTCCCGTTCAGCCCCTATGGCTGATCCGTTCCGCGCGCTCTTGGCCCTCTGCTGCCTGGCGCTGCTGGCGGTTCCGGCCTGCGCGGCGCCGCTCGATCGTGCGGCTTTCGCGGCGGATCTGTGCGGGGACGGCACCGCGCAGGTTCGCGGGGCCGAGGGCCTCGTCCAGGCCGGCGGCGATCTGCCGGCGGAGGATCTCACCTTCGCCGGCCGGCTCCTCGGCGCGCTGGCCGAGCGCCGCCTGTCCTGCCCGGCGGACGGCGCGCTCCTGCTCGACCGACCGGGCGCGCCGGAGGGCCGTGACGCGCTCACCGGCGCGACGCGGCCGGCTGCCGAGGCGCGCGCGCCGGTCCTCGGCCTGCGCCAGCGCGCGGCCGTCGAGACCGCGCGGGGCGCCGTCGCGCTGCTGGCCGGCCCGGATCCGGCCGCCCGCGCCGCCGGCCTCGCGGTTCTGGAGCGGCGCATCGCCACCGTCCCGGCGGCCGTGCTCGACCGGGCTCGCGACGCGGAGGCGGATCCCGCGCTGAAGGGGACGATCGCCGGCCTCGCCCAGGCGGCCGCCCTGTCGTCGCCCGATCCGGCCCGGCGCCGGGCGGCCATCGCGGCCGTGGCGGCCAGTCCGTCGGGGACCGCGCAGGCGCGGCTGGCGGCCCTCAAGACCGATCCCGCCTACGCGACCGATCCGGCCTTCCGAACAGCCCTCGATGCGGGGCTCGCGCAGGTCTCCCGGGCGGTCGCGATCGGGAATGGCCTCGCGGTCGTCTACAACGGCCTGAGCTTCGCCAGCATCCTGTTCATGGCGGCGGCCGGGCTCGCAATCATCTTCGGGCTGATGGGCGTGATCAACCTCGCCCAGGGCGAGTTCATCATGCTCGGCGCCTACGCCACCTACGGCGTGCAGGAGGCCTTCCGCCGCCTCGCCCCCGGTCTGATCGACCTGTACCTGCTCGCCGCCATCCCGGTGGCGTTCGGGGCGGTCGCCCTGGTGGGGATCGTGGTCGAGGCGCTGATCCTGCGCCACCTCTACCGGCGGCCGTTGATGAGCCTGCTCGCCACCTGGGCGGTGAGCCTGTTCCTGGTGAACCTCGTCCGCGTGACGGTCGGCACCCAGAACCTGCAATTCGTCATGCCGGCCTATGTCAGCGGCGGCGTGCCCCTCTATGCCGATTTCGTCATGACCTGGAACCGGTTGTTCGCCATCGGCTTCGCGGCGGCGACCCTCGTCCTGACGCTCCTGATCCTGCGCCGCACCCCGCTCGGGCTCGACATCCGCGCCGTGACCCAGAACCGCGACATGGCCGCCTGCCTCGGGCTGCCGACCCGGCGGGTCGACCGCCTGGCCTTCGGCTTGGGATCGGGCCTGGCCGGGCTCGCCGGGGTGGCGCTCTGCCCGATCTACAGCGTCAATCCCGGCATGGGGTCGGGCTTCATCGTCGACAGCTTCATGGTGGTGGTGCTGGGCGGCGTCGGCAGCCTCGTCGGGACCCTGGTGGCGGCCCTCGGGGTCGGGGGCGCCAACGTGCTGATCGAGCCGGTCTCCGGCGCGGTCGCCGCCAAGGTGATCGTGCTGGTCGGCATCATCCTGTTCCTGCAGCGCCGGCCCGAGGGGTTGTTCGCCGTGCGGCGGCGGCGATGAGCGGCGCCGTGCAGGCCGCCCTCGCTCCGGCAACCGGACCGGCGCGGCGCGCCGCGCGCGATCCCCTGGTCGCCGGGCTCGTCGGGCTCTGCCTCGCCGCCGCGGCGGCCCTCCTCGCGGCACCGCCCGCCCCGTATCTCGTCAACGCGCTCGGCCAGCTCGCCGCCTTCGCGATCCTCGCCGTGTCGCTCGATCTGGTCTGGGGCTATCTCGGGATTCTCAGCCTCGGGCACGGGCTGTTCTTCGCCATCGGCGGCTATGTCTGCGCGATGCACCTGCTGGCCCACGGCGCCGCGGTGACCGGGGTGCTGCCGGACTTCGTGCAGTTCATGGGCTGGAAGAGCCTGCCGGCCTACTGGGCGGGCCTCGACCACGCGCCGTACGCGTTCGTCCTGGCCCTGGCGCTGGCCGGCCTGGTCGCCTTCGTGTTCGGGCTCGCCTCGTTCCGCTCGCGGGTCAACGGCGTCTACTTCTCGATCATCAGCCAGGCGCTCGTCTACGTCGCGATGCTGCTGATGTACCGCAACGATACCGGGCTCGGCGGCAACAACGGCATGACCGGCTTCCCCCTGCTGTTCGGCTGGCCGATGGGCTCCCCCGGCGTGGTCACCGGGCTCGCCGTCGCCGCCCTCCTGACGCTGGCGGGGGTGCTCGCCGGCGCGCGGCTCCTCGTCGGCAGCGCCGTCGGGCGGCGGATGCTCGCCTGCCGCGACGACGAGACCCGCCTGCGCACGCTCGGCTACAGCACCACCCGGCTGAAGCTCGGGATCTGGTGCCTCTCGGCCATGATCGCGGCGCTGGCCGGCATCCTGTACGTGCCGCAGGTCGGCATCATCAACCCGCGGGTGCTGGCGCCCGACCTGTCCATCGAGATCGCCGTCTGGGTGGCCATCGGCGGTCTGGGGCGGCTCGGCGGGGCGGTGATCGGCGCGATCCTCGTCAACGGCTTGAAGTTCTGGCTCAGCGCCGCGATGCCGGAGGCGTGGCCGTTCGTCCTGTCCGGGCTCGTGCTGCTCGTGGTGCTGGTCCTGCCGAACGGGCTCCTCGACCTCGTGGGCTGGCGCCCGCGCCCGACCTGGCTGCGGAGCATGCGATGACCGCCCTCGTGGTCGACGCCCTCACCGTTGCCTTCGGCCGGTTCACGGCGCTGGATGCCGTCTCGCTCGCCGTCGATCCCGGCGAGGTGCGGGCCGTGATCGGCCCGAACGGCGCCGGCAAGACCACGCTCCTCGACGTGATCTCAGGAATCACTAAGCCGGTCTCCGGCCGGGTGATGCTCGGCGATCATATCGACCTGACCAAGCGCTCCGAGGCCGAGATCGCGAAGGCCGGCGTGCGGCGGAAGTTCCAGAAGCCCAGCGTCTTCCCGGCGCTCACCGTGCGCGAGAACCTGGAGATCGGCTGCGGGCCCGACCTCCCCGCACGCGACCGCCCGGCCCGTATCGCCGCACTCCTCGGCGAGATCGGCCTCGGCTCCCGCGCCGCGGTGCCGGCCGGCAGCCTCGCCCACGGCGAGAAGCAGTGGCTGGAGATCGGCATGGTGCTCGCCGCCGAGCCGGCGCTGCTCCTCCTCGACGAGCCGGTGGCCGGGCTCTCCGATGCCGAGACCGCGCAGACCGCCGCGCTGATCCGGAGCTTGCGCCGGCCGGACCGGGCGATCCTGGTGATCGAGCACGACATGGCCTTCGTCGAGGCCATCGCCGACCGGGTGACGGTGCTGCACGAGGGCCGCACCCTCTACGAGGGCAGCATGGCGGGCGCGCGGGTCGAGCCCCAAGTGATCGAGGTGTTCCTCGGCCGATGACCGACGTGCCCGCACGCCTCGCCGTCGAAGGGCTCGACCAGCATTACGGCAGCGCCCAGGTGCTGCGCGGGATCGGCCTCGCGGTCGAGCCGGGGACCTGCCTCGCCGTGCTCGGCCGCAACGGCGCCGGCAAGACCACGCTGCTGCGCTGCCTCACCGGCCTGATCCCGGAAAGCCGCGGCCGGATCGCCCTCGACCGGACCGAGCTGACGCGCCTGTCGCCCGACCGGCGCGCCCGCGCGGGCCTCGCCTACGTGCCACAGGGACGCGAGATCTTTTCGGATCTGACCGTCGCGGAGAATTTGAGGGTGGCGGCCCGGGCCCACGGGCTGGAGCGGACCGACGCGGTGGACGAGGCGGTCACCCTGTTCCCGGCGCTGCGCGGCCTCTGGCACCGCCCGGGCGGCAACCTCTCGGGCGGCCAGCAGCAGCAGCTCGCCATCGCCCGGGCGCTCGCCACGCGGCCCCGCGCGCTCCTGCTCGACGAGCCGACCGAGGGCATCCAGCCCTCGATCGTCGCCGCGATCGAAGCGGTGATCGCCGGGCTCAAGGGCCGGATCACCGTTCTGCTCGTGGAGCAGTACCTCGATTTCGCCCTCCGGGTCGCCGATTCCGTGGTGGTTCTGTCCCGCGGCAGCGTCGTCGAGCGCGGCGATCCGAAGGCGTTGAACCCCGAAGCCCTCACCCGTCACATCGCCGTCTGACGGACAAACCAGGAGCCGCCGTGCCGACCCATCACGAGATCCCCGCGACGCCCGAGACCATGGTGCTCGGCTATTTCGACGCCGCGCTGCCGCCCGTCCTCACCGTCGCGTCCGGCGACACCGTCACCCTGCACTCGCACCCGGCGGGCGGGCGCGAGTCGCTCCACCCCGATCCGGCCCGCGTTCCCGCCGACCTGCTCCACGCCCTCGACACCCTGGAGCGCGGTCCCGGCCCGCACTTCGTCACCGGCCCGGTCCACGTGGCGGGCGCCGAGCCCGGCGACATGCTGCAGGTCGACATCCTCGACCTGAAATTCCGCCTCGACTGGGGCTTCGTGGCGATCCTGCCGCTGCTGGGCACCCTGCCGGACGAGTTCACCGAGTACGAGACCGTCCACGCCGACATCGACACCGCCCGCGGCCTCTGCCGCCTGCCCTGGGACACGGAGCTGCCCCTCGACCCGTTCTTCGGCATCATGGGCACTGCCCCGCCCGCCGCCTGGGGCCGGGTCGGCAGCCCGGTGCCCCGCGCCTTCGGCGGCAACATGGACAACAAGGAGCTGCGCGTCGGCACCACCCTCTACCTGCCGGTGTTCAACCCGGGCGGCGGCTTCTACGCGGGCGACGGACACGGCGTGCAGGGCGACGGCGAGGTCTGCATCACCGCCCTGGAGACCGGGCTGACCGGCACCTTCCGGCTCACCGTGCGCAAGGACATCCCGGGCGCGTGGCCCTTTGCCGAGACGCCCACCGACCTGATGTCGATCGGCCTGCACGAGAGCCTCGACGAGGCGATGCGCCAGGCCGTGCGCGAGATGGTGCGCCTCGTCTGCGCACGGACCCGGCTGACCCGCAACCAGGCCTACATGCTGTGCTCGCTCGCCGGGAACCTGCGGATCACCCAGACGGTCGACGGCAACAAGGGCGTGCACATGCTGATGCCCAAGACAGCCCTCGCGTCGTCCGGGGCCGCCTGAGCGCAGTCTCGGCCGAGGCCGATCCCGTCATTGCGAGCGCACCGAAGCAATCCAGCAGCGCCACGCTTACCGATGTCCCGCGGCCCTGGGTCGCTTCGCTGTGCTCGCGATGACGGAGCGGGACGCCGCACCCGACGCATCCAGCCGGAGACCGCCTCAGTTCGCGCTGCGCCCGAAGGCGAATCGGCCGACGCAGGCATAGGCGCCGCGATGCTGCGGCGGCTGGCGCAGGCTCGCGCGCTCCGTCGTGGCCGGTGCCCCGCGCGGCGGCTGGACGAGCAGGGCGGCCCGCAGCCGCAGCACCTCCGCCCGGAGATCGGCATTCTCCCGCTCGACCCGATCGAGCCGGGCCACACCCCCGGGCTTCAGGCCGCCGAGCCGTCGCCGCCAGCGATAGAAGGTGCCGAGCGAGATCCCAGCACTCGCGCAGATCTCGGCGATGGGGATGCCGCGCGCGGCCTCGTCGAGCAGGAAGGCGATCTCCTCATCCGTGTGCAGGGATCGACGCATGCAGGATCTCCCGGTCCGCCAGCCTTGAGTCCAATCCGTGGCGGAGGAGCGAGCAAGAAGCGGACCGGCTGACGTTTGCGGGCCGGCGGGTGCCGATCCGTTGACAGGCGTCCGGCGCCGCGGCAGGGCGGCCGAGGATCCGTGCGGCCGCAGCCCGCGACCGCCGAGGAGGAGGAGCCGCCATGCCGTCAGGCGCGTCGAACCGGGCGGTGGGGGATGGGCCGGAGCCGGCGCGCGAGCCGGTCCTGTCGCAGGATCCGCACGCCGTCCGCGAGCCGCGCGAGAACAACCTCGAACGGGCGATCGGCCACGAAGTGCGCGAGCGCCGGAAGCGTCTGGGCCTCACCTCCGCGGACCTCGCCGCGGCCACCGGCCTGTCGCCCGGCATGCTCTCGAAGATCGAGAACGGCAACATCTCGCCGTCCCTGACGACGCTGCAGCTGCTCGCCCAGGCGCTCGGCATGCCAATCACCGGCTTCTTCCGGCGCTACGAGGAGGTCCGCAACGCGGTCTTCGTCAAGGCCGGCGAGGGCGTCGAGCTGGAGCGGCGCGGCACGCGCGCCGGGCACCAGTACAACCTGCTCGGGCACATCCACGAGAACACCAGCGGGGTCACGGTCGAGCCGTACCTGATCACGCTCACGACCGATTCGGACGTGTTCCCGACCTTCCAGCACGCCGGCCTGGAGTTCCTCTACATGCTGGAGGGCGAGGTGCTGTACCGGCACGGGGACCGGCACTTCCACATGCAGCCGGGCGACAGCCTGTTCTTCGACGCCGACGCCCCGCACGGGCCGGCGGAACTCCTGGTGCTGCCGGCCCGCTACCTCTCGGTGATCGCCTATCCGCAACCCGGCGGGGCGGACTGATCGGCTCAAAGTTCTCAGGAAGAAATTTTATTTCCTGCCAGTTGATTTCCGCGTGTGAGGCCGCCTATGCTCTGGGCGAACCCGCGACGGAGGTGGTGCCATGTGTGGCATCGTCGGATTGTTCCTGAAGGACCCCGCCCTGGAGCCGCAGCTCGGCGCCCTGCTGGCCGACATGCTCGTCACCATGACGGATCGGGGACCGGACTCTGCCGGCCTCGCGATCTACGGGCCACCGACGCCTGGGCTGTCGAAGATCACCGTGCAATCGGCACGCCCGGAGGCGGATTTCCCCGCCCTGGAGCAGCGCCTCGCGGAGGCCTCCGGCGGCTCGGCGCAGGTGGCGGTGAAGAGCTCGCACGCGGTGATCACCGTGGCGACCGACCGCCTCGACGCGACGCGGAGCGCCCTGAAGGGCCTCTCGCCGGACCTGCGCGTGATGGGCGCCGGCGAGAGCGTCGAGATCTACAAGGAGGTCGGCCTGCCGAAGGACGTGGTCGCACGCTTCGGGATCGCCGGGATGTCGGGCACCCACGGCATCGGCCACACCCGGATGGCGACGGAATCGGCCGTGACCACGATGGGCGCGCACCCGTTCTCCACGGGCGCCGACCAGTGCCTCGTCCATAACGGCTCGCTGTCGAACCACAACAACCTGCGCCGGAGCCTCGCCCGCGACGGCATGGAATTCGAGACCCAGAACGATTCCGAGGTCGCGGCGGCCTACCTCACCACCGCGATGGCGCGGGGCCGGGATCTCGGCGCGGCGCTCGCGGGGGCGCTCACGGATCTCGACGGGTTCTTCACCTTCGTGGTCGGCACCAAGTCCGGCTTCGGGGTGCTGCGCGACCCGATCGCCTGCAAGCCCGCGATCATGGCCGAGACCGACCGCTACGTCGCCTTCGGCTCGGAATACCGGGCGCTCGTCGGCCTGCCGGGGATCGAGACCGCCCGGGTCTGGGAGCCCGAGCCGGCGACCGTCTACTTCTGGGATCAGCGGCAGGCCGCCTGAGCCGCCCCGCAGCCTTTTACGTCACGGATCTCGCCCATGCCCGTCTTCGATCTGGCGGCGACGCCCCTGCGCGCCCTGAATCAGGCCCTCCACGGCGTCGCCCCGGGCGCCAACGACACCGCCTTCGAGGTGCTGAACCCGCGCGGCCAGCACGCGGTGGCGGTCGGGATCGACGGGCCCGTCACCGTCACGGTGCGGGGCTCGGTCGGCTATTACTGCGCCGGCATGAACGACGGCGGCACCGTCACGGTGCAGGGCTCGGCGGGTCCCGGCGTCGCCGAGAACATGATGTCCGGCACCGTCGTGATCGAGGGCGACGCCTCGCAATATGCCGGCGCCACCGGGCGCGGCGGCCTCCTCGTCATCAAGGGCAACGCGGCCTCGCGCTGCGGCATCTCCATGAAGGGGATCGACATCGTCGTGCACGGCTCGATCGGGCACATGTCGGCCTTCATGGGCCAGTCCGGCTCGCTGGTGGTGCTGGGCGATGCCGGCGAGGCGCTGGGCGACTCGCTCTACGAGGCGAAGCTGTTCGTGCGCGGCAGCGTGAAGAGCCTCGGGGCCGACTGCATCGAGAAGCCGATGCGCCCCGAGCACGTGGAGCATCTCGCCGCCCTGCTGGACCGGGCGGGGGTCACGGACGTCCGGCCGGAAGAATTCCGGCGCTACGGCTCGGCCCGCAAACTCTACAGCTTCAACTTCGACAACGCCTACTGAGCGGGAGACCGGTCATGACTTACCAGAACCCGCCGATGCCGCCGCGCAAGTCGGCGACCTTCGACGACCACACGATGGCGGAGATCCGCCGGGCCGCGGCCACCGGCCTCTACGACATCCGCGGCGGCGGCACGAAGCGCAAGCTCCCGCATCTCGACGACCTGCTGTTCCTCGGTGCCTCAATGTCGCGCTACCCCCTGGAGGGTTACCGGGAGACCTGCGGGACCGGCGTCACCCTCGGCACGCGGTTTGCAAAGCAGCCGATCACGCTGAAGATCCCGATCACCATCGCCGGTATGAGCTTCGGATCCCTGTCCGCCAACGCCAAGGAGGCGCTGGGCCGCGGCGCGAGCCTCGCCGGCACGTCCACCACCACCGGTGACGGCGGCATGACCGACGAGGAGCGCGGCCATTCCGACATCCTCGTCTACCAGTACCTGCCCTCCCGCTACGGCATGAGCCCGCGCGACCTCCGGCGCGCCGACGCCATCGAGGTGGTGGTCGGCCAGGGCGCGAAGCCCGGCGGCGGCGGCATGCTGCTCGGCCAGAAGATCTCCGACCGGGTCGCCGCGATGCGCGACCTGCCCAAGGGCATCGACCAGCGCTCCGCCTGCCGGCACCCGGACTGGACCGGCCCCGACGATCTCGAGATCAAGATCGGCGAATTGCGCGAGATCACCGACTGGGAGAAGCCGATCTACGTGAAGGTCGGCGGCGCGCGGCCCTATTACGACACCGCGCTCGCCGCGAAGGCCGGGGCCGACGTCGTCGTCCTCGACGGCATGCAGGGCGGCACGGCGGCGACCCAGGACGTGTTCATCGAGCATGTCGGCCAGCCGACGCTCGCCTGCATCCGGCCCGCCGTGCAGGCGCTGCAGGATCTCGGCCTGCACCGGGAGGTGCAGCTCGTGATCTCCGGCGGCATCCGCTCGGGCGCCGACGTCGCCAAGGCCATCGCGCTGGGGGCGGACGCGGTCTCGATCGGCACCGCGGCGCTCGTCGCCATCGGCGACAACGACCCGGCCTACGAGGAGGAGTACCGCAAGCTCGGCACCACCGCGGGCGCCTACGACGACTGGCACGAGGGCCGCGACCCCGCGGGCATCACCACGCAGGACCCCGAGCTGGCGGCCCGCCTCGACCCGGTCCGCGCCGGCCGGAAGCTCGCCAATTACCTGAAGGTCATGACCCTGGAGGCGCAGACCATCGCCCGCGCCTGCGGCCACAACCACCTGCACAATCTGGAGCCCGAGGACCTCGTCGCGCTGACGCTCGAGGCCGCCGCCATGGCCCGCGTGCCGCTGGCCGGCACCGACTGGTACCCGGGCAAAGCGGGCTTCTAGGGCCCTTCAACCCCGCCGGTCGCGCCGGAACGGGGCGCGGCCGGCCCCCACCCGATCCGCTCAGGGGGCTGCCGTGAAGACCGACCTTTCGACTTACGCCGCCGAGCACGGCGTGAAGTACTTCATGATCTCCTACACGGACCTGTTCGGCTGCCAGCGCGCCAAGCTGGTGCCCGCGCAGGCGATCGGCGCCATGCAGCGCGACGGCGCGGGCTTCGCGGGCTTCGCCACCTGGCTCGACCTCACCCCGGCCCATCCCGACCTGTTCGCGATGCCGGATGCCGCCTCGGTGATCCGCCTGCCCTGGAAGCCGGACGTCGCCTGGGTGGCGGCCGACTGCACCATGGCGGACGCGCCCGTCGACCAGGCGCCGCGGGTGGTGCTGAAGCAGCTCGTGGCGCGGGCCGCCGCCGAGGGACTGCGGGTCAAGACCGGCGTCGAGGCCGAGTTCTTCCTGCTGACCGCGGACGGGGCGGCGATCTCCGACCACCAGGATCGGGCAGAAAAATCCTGCTACGACCAGCAGGCGCTGATGCGCCGCTACGACGTGATCGCCGAGATCTGCGACCACATGCTGGCTCTGGGCTGGGGGCCCTACCAGAACGACCATGAGGACGCGAACGGGCAGTTCGAGATGAACTGGGAATACGACGACGCGCTGGCCACCGCCGACAAGCACGCCTTCTTCAAGTTCATGGTCCGGTCAGTGGCCGAGCGGCACGGCCTGCGGGCGACCTTCATGCCGAAGCCGTTCCCCGGCCTCACCGGCAACGGCTGCCACTGCCACGTCTCGGTGTGGAACAGCGCCGGCACCGTGAACGCCTTCGCGGATCCCGAGATGCCGTTCGGCCTGTCGGCCCGGGGCCGGCACTTCCTGGGCGGGATCATGCGGCACGCGCCCGCGCTTGCCGCGATCACCAACCCGACGGTCAATTCCTACAAGCGCATCAACGCGCCGCGCACGATCTCGGGGGCGACCTGGGCGCCGAACGCCGTGACCTGGACCGGCAACAACCGCACCCACATGGTCCGGGTGCCCGGGCCGGGCCGGTTCGAGCTGCGCCTGCCCGACGGCGCCGCCAACCCCTACCTGCTCCAGGCGGCGATCCTGGCCGCCGGCCTCGACGGTCTGGCGCACGCGGCCGATCCCGGGCCGCACAGCGACGTCGACATGTACCGGGACGGCCACACGGTTTCCGGCGCCCCGCGCCTGCCGCTCAACCTGCTCGACGCCCTGCGGGCCTTCGAGGCCGACGAGGCCCTGCGGGTGAATCTGGGCGGTGCCTTCTCGTCCGCCTACCTCAAGCTCAAGCAGGGCGAGTGGGACAGCTACTGCGCCCATTTCACCGCCTGGGAGCGCGAGACCACGCTCGACGTCTGATCGGGCGTCCGGCGCGTCGGCCGAAGGTCAGAGCACCTGCGAGAGGAAGCGGCGGGTGCGCGGGTCCTGGGCCGAGGCGAAGAAGGTCGCGGGCGGCCCGTGCTCGACGATCACGCCGCGGTCGGTGAAATAGATGTGGTCGGCGACGTCGCGGGCGAAGTTCATCTCGTGGGTGACGAGCATGCAGGTCATGCCCTCCTCGGCGAGTTCGCGGATCGTGACCAGCACCTCCTTGACCGTCTCCGGGTCCAGGGCGGCGGTGACCTCGTCGAACAGCATCACGTCCGGCCGCATCGCCAGCGAGCGGGCGATGGCCACGCGCTGCTGCTGGCCGCCGGACAATTCACCCGGGTAGGCGTCCTCCTTGCCGGCCAGCCGGACCTTGGCGAGGAGCGCCCGGGCGCGGGCCTCGACCTCGCGCCGGTCCTGACCGAGGACGTGGATGGGGGCCATCATCACGTTCTGCAGCGCGGTCTTGTGCGGGAACAGGTTGTACTGCTGGAACACCATGCCGACCTTGCGGCGCAGCGCCAGCTTGTCGAGCCGCGGATCGGTGACGTCGATCCCCTCGACCTCGATCGAGCCCGCCGTGACCGGCACCAGCGCGTTGACGCAGCGGATCAGCGTCGACTTGCCCGAGCCCGAGGGACCGATGATGCAGACGACCTCGCCCTTGCGCACGTCGAAGCTGATGCCTTTCAGGACCTCGAAGGTCCCGAAGGATTTGTGCACGTCGGCGAGGCGGACGATCGGCTGATCGGGCGTCCAGCCCGGGGACGGGCTGCTGGCGGCAGGTGCGGGCATCGGGCTCAACGGGTCTCGAAGCGGCGTTCCAGGCGGGCGGTCAGCCGGTCGATCGGGTAGCAGTAGACGAAGAAGCAGAGCAGCGCGAAGCCGTAGAGCGGGGCGAACAGCTCGGGGCGGCCGCCCTCGGCCGCGTGGACCTGCGCGGTCAGCGTCAGCATCTCGGTGACCCCGACGATCGAGGCCTGCACGGTCGCCATGGCGATCAGCGAATAGACGTTCATCCAGGGCGGCAGCATCCGCTTCACGCACTGGGGCAGGATGATGCGCCACAGCGTCTGCCGCCGGGTGAAGGCCAGGGATTCGGCCGCCTCCCACTGGGTGTTGGGCACCGAGCGCACCGCGCCGCGGACGATCTCGGCGACGTTGGCCATGACCGGCAGGCTGAATCCGAAGGTTGCCTTGACCCAGTCGGGGAGCGGCACCCGGATGCCGAACACCGTGACCTGGAACGGCACCAGAAACATCACGAAGAACAGCAGCACCAGCCAGGGCACGTTGCGGAAGACCTGCGTGGCACACCACGCGAGGCGGGGCAGCACGCGGCCCTCGGCCATCATGGCCAGCCCGAGCCCGATCCCCGCGACGGTGCCGATCGCCATCGCCATCAGCGAGATCGCGACGTTGAAGGCGAAGCCCGTGAGCAGCAGGGGCGCCCACTTGATCACGACCTCCAGCGGCGACAGCGCGGCGGCCCCGCCCTGCGCCCAGGCCGGCACCGCCACGAGGGCGAGGCCGGCGAGCAGCCAGAGATGGGCCGGCCGCAGGCGCGCCGCCGGGCGGTGATCGGCGAGTGCGAACGGCAGGAGGACCGGCAGGTCGCCCGGGCGGTCCGGGTCCGGGGCGCTCATCGGCCGTAGCCCGGGATGCGCAGGGCCCGCTCCCAGCGATGCATGATCCAGACGAGCACGCCGACGAAGATCGCGTAGGTCGCGAGCAGGACGAGCATCATCTCAAGGACGTTCTGCGACTCGGACCAGATCTGCTTGACCGCGTAGAGCGTCTCGGGGACCGCGATGGCGTAGGCGAGCGTCGTGGTCTTCAGGAGGTTGATCAGGTTGTTGTTCAGGGCCGGCAGGCAGACGCGCAGGGCCAGCGGCAGGACGACGTGGCGGTAGGCCTTGAAGCGGGTGTAGCCCAGGGCCTCGGCGGCCTCGACCGTGGTCCGCGGCACGGCCTCGATCCCGGAGCGGAAGATCTCGACGTTGAACGCGCCCGCGAACAGCGACAGCGAGATGATCGCCCATTGGACGTTGTTGAGGATCGGCGCGCGCAGGCCGTCCGCCGAGCGGATGTCCGGGAGCAGCGTCCCGAGGCCGAAGTAGAAGAAGAAGATCTGCACGAGCGGCGGCGTGTTGCGGAACACCACGACGAAGCCGTTGACCAGCGCCCGCAGCACGCGCGACGGCCCGCTCTGCAGGAGCGCCCCGACGGCGCCGATGACGAGGCTCAACAGGATCGTGCTGATCCCGAGCAGCAGCGTCATCCGCAGGCCGGCGACGTAGCGGTCCCAGTCGTAGGGGTCGTAGAAGACCGTGAAGTTGAAGCCCGTGGTCTCGTAGAGCTGCTGGAACCACGCCTGGATCGTGGCGATCATCGCGGGCGAACGCTCTTGGAGCCGCGCCCGATCGCGTCGCAATCGCGCGCGGCTCCCCGGCCCTGTCCCGACGCGCGCTCGTGCGCCGAACCGGTGTCCATTTCGGCGGAGCGCGCGCGAGCCGTCGTGCAGGACCGCATCAGTTGGTCGCGTTCTTGTACTTCTCGTGCATCGCCTTCGAGTAAGCGGTCGGCTCGATGCCCCACTTCTTCTCCTCGTCGACGATGAAGCCGGTCTTCATCCAGTCCTTGGTGGCGTCCTCGACGGCGGCCTGGAGCGTGGTGTTGCCCTGCGCCACCGCCATCATCCACGGCGCGTCGAGGATGCCCTTGAGCGGCAGGGCGTAGTTGGCCTTCCAGTCGTCGTCGAGCAGCTTACCCTGCAGCATGCTCTGGTCGTAGACGTAGCCGAGGCAGTTGCCCTGCTTGAGCGCGAAGAGCGGCTTCTCCGAGCCGTCGAACGCGATGATCTCCGCCCCGTAGGTGCGCGCCACGTCCTTGTTGTACCACGCGCCCGAGGTCGCGCAGAGCGGCTTGCCCTTCAGCTGCGCCCAGTCGGTGATGCCGGACGCCTTGGGCAGCAGCACGTTCACGAAGTCGGAATAGTATTGCGGGTCGATCGCCTGCACGACGCGGCGGCGCTCCGGCTTGTCGGAGAGCGTGGCGATCAGCAGATCGACCTTGCCCTGCTGCAGGAACTCGATCCGGTTGGCCGAGACCACCGGCACCAGCTCGAGCTTCACGCCGAGCCGCTTGGCGAGGTCGGCGGCGAGGTCGGGCTCGAGCCCGATGATCGTGCCGCTCGGATCGCGGAAGCCGAACGGCCTGTAATCCGCCTTCACGCCGACGATCAGCGTCCCGCGCTTCTTGATCGCCTCGACGCCGTCGGCGGCCCCGGCCCGGCCGGGCAGCGCGACGGCCGAGAGCGCGGCGAGCGCCAGCGCTCCGGTCGTCAGGAGGGTGCGGATCGTGTGTCGCATCGGAGCTGTCCTGCGGGCCTGTACTGATCGCGGTGCCGATCTTGGCATGGTTTCAAGCAATCCACGAGCCATCGGCCAGCGTATCAACCGAAGCGAGCGAGGGTGAAAGGGGCGAGATCGACTTGGCCCGGCCCGCCGGCCAGTTCCGCGGCGACGGCCTCGCCGATGCCGGCCGAGTGCTTGAAGCCGTGCCCCGAGCAGGCGGAGACCACGAGGACCCGGTCCATGCCGGGATGCCGGTCGATGATGAAGCCGCGGTCGGGGGTCACCGTGTAGACGCAGGCCGCCGCCCGGACGACCTCCGGTGTGGTGCCGGCCAGTCGGTCCGCGACGCGCAGCCGGTACATCGCGTCGGATTCCGACGGATCGACGCGGCGCTCCACCCCGTCGGCGGTGGTGGCGGTGTCGTACTGCTCGGTGGCGACCTTGATTGCGCCCTCTCCCGGCAGCGGCGGGAAGCCGTAGAGGTACTCGGTGTCGGTGGTACCGTACATCCAGATGAAGACCGGAGCCTGCGGGCCATAGGCCGAGTCGTCCGCCAGTTTGTACCAGTGCAGCAGCTGGCGCCGGACCGTGAGCAGCCGGTCGAACGGGCGTCCGAGCAGCGGCGCCGTCCAGGCGCCGGCGGCGACCACGGCGCGGTCGGCCAGGATCGCGCCGTCCTCGGTCTCGATGCGGATCCCGGCCCCGTCCTGGCCGAGCGCCCGCACCGTGCAGCCGGTCCGGATCTCGGCGCCCGACGCGGCCGCGCAGGTAAGCTGCGCCGCGAGGCAGCGCTCCGGGAACACGTAGCCGCCGCCCGGCTCGTAATAGGCCTTCTCGTCGCCCTTGAGGTTGAGGAATTGCGGGAAGCGGCGGGCGACCTCGGCGCCGTCGAGCACCTCGTGGGCGATCCCGGCCCCCTGCGCGGCGCTGATCGAGCGGCCGACGAAATCCGGTTTGCCGTGATGGGACGAGATCCCGTGACCGAGCGCCATGACGAGGGCGCCGCAGGCGTTCAGCAGGGTCTCGCCTGTCTCCGCTTCCAGCGCGCGCCAGATCCGGTGCGAGGCGGTGACGAACGGGACGTAGTCGCGCCCCTCGCCGACGGCCTGACGGGTGATCCGCGTCTCGCCGTGGCTCGATCCGAACGCGTGCGGCGGGGCGAAGCGGTCGATCCCGACGACCGCGGCCCCGCGCCTGGCCAGCTGATACAGGACGGCGCTGCCCATGGCGCCGAGCCCGAGGACCGCGACGTCGACCCGGCGTTTCATCGGGCCTGCCCGCGGGCGCTGGCGACGAACGCGGGTGGGCACAGGGCGTTGGGCATGCGGATGGCGTCCCGGATCGAAGGGGGAGCAGCCAGAATGGCGTCCCGTGCCGGTTGCGCTTGTCCGCAGCAGACGGTTTCTTGCACGGATGAGCCAACCCGGAACGCAGACGGCGGACGCAAGCCCCCCGGAATCGGGGGACCGGCCGCAGGAGATCGGCTTCCTCCTCGTCCCGGGTTTCGCGCTGTTGTCGTTCGCCTCGGCCTGCGAGCCGTTCCGGGCGGCCAACGACCTGGCGGGGCGCGCCCTCTATCGCCTGCGCTACTTCGGCGAGGCCGCGGGACGGGTCGCGTCCTCCTCCGGCGTGGAGGTCCCGACCGAGGGGCTGCCGCGGGAGCGCGGGCATCTCCACACCCTCTTCATCTGCGCGGGCGGCGAGCCGACCGGGTGGGACAGGCCGGCGATCCACGCGGCCTTGCGGCGCATGGCCCGGTTCGGCGTCCGCGTCGGCGGCATATCGGGCGGCCCCTACCTGATGGCCGCGGCGGGGCTGCTGGAGGAGCGCGCCTTCACCCTGCACTGGGAATATGCCGGCGCCACGGTCGAGGCGTTTCCGGAGGCACGGCTCACGCGGGCGCGCTACGTCGCCGATGCCGACCGCCTGACCTGCGGCGGCGGGGTCGCCCCCCTCGACATGGCCCACCGGCTGATCGCCGAACGCATGGGCGCGGCCTTCGCGCGCCGCGTCTCGGACTGGTTCCTGCACACGGCGGTGGGGGCCGCGGACGACCCGCAGCGCGCGTCCGCGGCGGAGCGGTACGGTGTTCACCATCCGGGCCTGCTCACGGTTCTCGAAACGATGGAGAAGACGGTCGAGGCGCCGCTGAGCCGTCAGGCCATGGCCCGCCTCGCCGCCGTCAGCGCCCGTCACCTCGACCGGCTCTTCCTCGACAAGCGGGGCCTGCGTTTCTCGGCGCAGTACCGGGCCATCCGCCTGGCCCACGCGCGGCGCCTGTTGCGCCAGAGCCCCCTGACAGTGGGGGAGATCGCGTCCGCCTGCGGGTTCTCGAGCGCGGCGCATTTTTCGCGCCGCTACCGCGCGCATTTCGGCTGCAGCCCATCCGCGGACCGGGATGTGATCTGAGTGGTATTTGGGCCGAGTCGCAGGCCACGGCATGGCCGCAGCCATGGGTAGCCGGAAAACCAGATCCGGGAATGCGGCGGGCTCGGCCGGCCGTGTTCGGTCGGGATGTCGGCGCCGGCCGAACGGACAGATCTCGCCCGATACCGTTTCCGGTAGATCGCTTCGGCTCTGCCGTCTTTGCGAGCGAAGCGAAGCAACCCAGTTGCGCCACGCCGGCAGACGGCCCGCTGCCCTGGGTCACTTCGCTTCGCTCGTGATGACGGCCGAGCCCCGCCGACCGAAGCATCCTCACGGAAACTGTATGCCAGATCCTGCGGCCCTGCGACGGGCGTCCGTCGAAGGCATCAGACGAAGGGGACGGCCGGCGGGTTATTGCCGCTGCGAGGCGGTTGTGAGCGACCCGAGTTCCGACGCGAGTGCGAGGAGAGCTTCATCGTGGCCCGGCTCGGCCGCGATCGAGAGGCCGATCGGACAACCCGAGATCTGCGCGGCCGGGATGGAGATCTGCGGCAAGCCGGCGTGGCCGGCGGAGCACAGGAGATCGAGCGCCCGGGCCCGGAAGACGTCGAGCACGGGCTCGGGCGTGTTCAGCAGCGGCGCGATACCCGGCGCGCTCGGCAGGACCAGAACGGCATCGGAAACCAGGCCGAGGATCCGTTCGCGGATCGTCGCGCGAAGCCGCTCCGCCGCCGCGACCGCGCCGCGATCCAGCACCGCGGCAGCCGCAAACCGTTCGCGTACGCCGGGTCCGAGACTTGGCCGCGTCGCCGTGATCCAGGCGCCGTGGCAGGCCCAGGCTTCGGCCGACTGGATGAGGCGGAATGCGTTGCGCCAGGCGTCCAGGTCCTCGCCCGCGACAGTCGCCTCGTCCACCACGGCGAACAGCCCGGCGAGGCGCTCCAGCGCCGGGGCGAGGGCGGCCTCGACGTCGGGACCCGCCCTGTGGAACAGGTCGCGCGCGACGATCAGACGGCGCGGACGGGGCCGCTCCGCGACCGGCGCGAGCAGGACGTGGCCGACGCGGCGGAGCAGCTCGGGATCGCGGGTGAACCAGCCGAGCGTGTCGTAGCTCGGGGCGAGCGGCACGGCGCCTTCGAGCGTGATCCGGCCGTGGGTCGTGCGGATACCGTAGAGCCCGCAATAGGACGCGGGAAGCCGGACGGAGCCGCCCGTGTCGGACCCGATCGCGAAATCGACGAGGCCCGCCGCCGTGGCCGCCGCGGACCCCGAGGACGAGCCGCCGGGGATGCGGCCCGGTGCGGCGACGTTGATCGGCGTCCCGTAATGGGCGTTCTCGCCGTTGAGGCTCCAGGCGAGCTCGTCGGTGTGCGTCTTGCCGACGAGTCGTGCGCCGGCCTCGAACAGGCGCTCGACGGCGGGGGCCGTCCGCGTCGGCACCGGATGGGTCGCGAGCCATTCGGGCGAGCCCGCCCCGGTCGGCACGCCGGCCAGATCGAAGAAGTCTTTCACCGCGAAGGTGAGGCCGGCCAGAGGCCCGTCCGTCCGGTCCTGCCGCTCGACGAGGCCGTGGGCGCAGAAGGCGCCGATCGTGTCGGTGATGCTCATCGCGGCTCGTGGAGGGTGGGAGCGGGACGGGTGAAGGTACGCGCACCGGCCTTCAGTCCGAAGAGCGGCTGCGCCAGTTCGGAGACTGCGTTCGCGGGCGTGTCCGTGTCGAGCACGACGAGGTCGGCGGGGTTCCCTTCCGCGATCCCGTAGTCGGCGAGGTTCAGGAGGCGCGCCGATTGCGATGTCACCATCTCCAGGCACCCGGCGAGGCCGGCGGGCGTGCCGATCTGGCAGATGTTGGCGTAGAGGTTGGCCATCCGGACGAGCGAGCAGTCGCCGAAGGGCGTGAACGGGTTCAGCACGTTGTTGGTCGACAGCGAGCAGGTGACGCCGAATTCGCGTAGGCGGTGGGCCGGCGTGACGCCGCGGGGCACGTCCCTGTCGTGGTCGCGACCGGTCAGGAAGAGGTCCGTGGCGGGCAGGACGGTGGCCGCGACCCCAGAGGCGGCGAGCATCCGCCCGATCCGCTCGAGCTGGTCGGGCGGGACGGAAGAGAACTTCGTCACGTGGCCCACGGCGACGCGCCCGCCCCACCCGTACTGGTCGGTCAGCCGGCACACCTCGACGGCGTCGAGATGCGCGGGATCGAGGCCGAAGTCGAGGTGGAGGTCGATGTCGACGTCGTAGCGCCGCGCGAGCGCGAAGATGCGGGCGATCTGCCCATGCGAATCCCGATCCATGTAGGGGGCGCCGCCGATGACATCGGCGCCGCTCTCCAGACCTTCGACCAAAACCTCCTCGCAGCCCGGATCGTCGAGCAGGCCTTCCTGCGGGAAGATGCAGAGCTGCAGCGCGACAGCCCAGGCATAATCCCGCTTCAGGCGCGTCAGCGCACGCACGCTCGTCAGCCCGACGCGCGGATCGGCCTCGACGTGGGTCCGCACGCGCATCGTGCCCTGCGTGACGGCCCTGCGCAGCGTCCGCTCCGCCCGCGCGTAGACGTCGTCTTCGGTGAATGCGCGCTTGGCCTGCGCGACCGCGGCCACCGCCTCCGCCAGCGTGCCCTCGCGGCACGCGCAGCGGCCGAGCAGGCAGGACTTGTCGAGGTGCACGTGGGTCTCGACGAAGCCCGGCACGACGAGCCTGCCGCCGAGATCCTCCTCCGGCGCGTCGCAGACGAGGGCGCGGCCGAGCGCGGCGATGCGGCCGTCCCGGATCGCAATGTCAATCGGCTCGGCGTCCGCCTCCGGCAAGCGCCCATTCCGAAGGACGAGATCGAAGTTCATGCGTGCACCTTCGAGGGCATCAGGGGTGAACCCGCATCGGTCCGGTCGCCGCCGAGATAGGAGGGTTCGCGCGCGCCATGCCTGGCCGCATCGGATTTCGCCGGCTCACCCGGCCGCGCAGCTCCGCCGAGACGTGGACGCACCGGCAGGGTCGCGAAGGCGCGGCGGTTGGAGCGGGCATGCGATGAGCGCGGCATGGCAAACCTCGTGAAGCAGTATTTTCGGCAAATTGTATGCCAACGGACCTGTTGTGTCCCAACGGACTTGGCGACCCCTGTCCGCGCTGAAAAACACGCTTTGAAATAGTGATCCATCATCGAGCGATGACGGAGGCCAGCGAGACCTGAACTCTGATGCCTTGCTTCGGACCGGTCCGCCGGAGAGGCCGTCGGGCCTCGCGCGGGCCTGAAACCCGTGGCGTGACCGTTGCACCGGGAGGTCCGTTTCGGCAGACAGCGCACCGGACGTCCGCCCGGGTCGCCGGAGCGGAGTGCGGCCCCGGAGAGGATCATGATCGACCAGTCCGCAGGGGCGACGGCGCGAAGGCCGCGACGTCGATGAAGGCGGCGGACGAGGGGGATCGCGTGGGCGCGATCTGCCAGACCCTGCGCCGGGCCATCGTGGAACGGGCGCTCACCCCCGGCGACCGCCTGCCGGAGGACGCCCTCGGCGAGCGGTTCGGGGTGAGCCGCACCATCGCCCGGCAGGCCCTGCTGCGGCTGGCCGGGGAAGGTCTGGTCGACCTGCGCCGCAATCGCATCGCCGTCGTGGCGACGCCGAGCTGGGAGGAGGCGCGCGACACCTTCGACGTGCGCCTCGGACTGGAGCGGCTGGTGGTGCGCCGCCTCGCCGGGCAGCTCAGCCCGGCGCAGCGTCAGGCGCTGCTGGACCAGATCGCCCGCGAGGAGGCCGCCCGGGGCGGGCCCGAGGCGCTGTTGATCCGGCTCGCGACGGAATTCCACCTGATGCTCGCCGAGATGACCGGCAGCGCCGTGCTGACCCGCTACGTCGCGGAGCTCGGCTACCGCTGCGCCCTTATCCTGTCCCTCTACAGCCGGCCGCATTCCTCGGACTGCGCCGTGAGCGAGCACCGCGATATCGTCGCCGCCCTGGTCGCGGGCGATGCCGACCGCGCCGCCGCGCTCATGGACCACCACCTCGACGCGGTGGCGGAGCGGGCGCGCATCGTGCCCCCGGCCCCGCGGGAGCGCGATCTCGGCCGCCTGCTGGCCCCCTACGTGGCGGGCGGCGGAGCCTGAGCCGTCAGGCCGTGAGCCCGTGCTTTGACAGCAGGCGCTCGGCGCTGTCGTTCCAGACCTCCATGCCGACGATCAGCCCGTCCCGCACGGTGAAGCGGTCGACGTAGCGGTTGCCCTCGAAAGGCGTGCCGTCCGGCCACGCGCCGTACAGCGTCCCGAGGCTGTAGACCGTGGTGACGCCGTCGCCCGGGACCACGTCGAGCCGTTCCATCCGCTTCTTCACCCAGGCGTAGCGGCCGGCATTGAAGGCCGTGACCTCGGACGGATGGTTGAAGACCCGGGCGCCGGTGAACACGATCCGGGTGCCCGGCGCCATGTAGCGGGCGGCCGTCTCGGGATCCGGGACCATCGAGGCCTCGAGGTAGGCGGTGACGTTGGCGGCGTCGCGGGCGGTTGCCGCATCGTGGGTCACGTCGGTCATGGCAGGCCTCCTGTCGGTCCAGAGTGCCGCAAAATCCGCGACAGTGCATGCAGGAAGTGTATGCACTTTGACGCTGGATTGAGCACAGGATGCCTACGGGCCTACAGTCAGTTGTCCGTGCAGCGGCCGAATCTGCCAATTCCGGGTGGCATGGAGGTTGCGGACGGTTGGGGCGCCCCGCCCTCGGAGACACGCCATGGCCTCCTTCCTGCCCCCGACCCTGCGCCGCATCGCGGTGACGACGAGCGCGCTGCTCGGCCTCGCGGTCACGACCGCGCACGGTGCCGACACCGTCAAGATCGGCCTCGTGACGGCCCTGAGCGGCCAGTCCGCGAAATCCGGCGAGGCGATCTCCCGCGGGATCGGGCTCGCCATCGACGAGATCAACGCCAAGGGCGGCGTCCTCGGGCGACCCCTCGAGCTCGTGGCCCGCGACGACGAGGCCAACCCGTCCAAGGGCGTGCTGGCGACCCGCGAGCTGATCCAGCGGGTCGGCGTCGTCGCGGTGGTCGGCGGCCTCGACACGCCGGTCTCGATGGCGATCGTGCCGATCGCCAACCAGATGAAGGTGCCGTTCATCGGCCCCTGGGCGGCCGGCACCGGCATCACCCGCAACGGTGCGGCCGACAACTACGCTTTCCGCGTCTCGGCGGTCGACGCCCTCGTCGACGAGGCGCTGGTCGCCTACGCGGTGAAGACCTACGGGGCGAAGAAGCCCGGCATGATCCTCATCAACAATGCCTGGGGCGAGTCGAACCAGAAGGGCCTCAAGGACGCCCTGCAGGCCGCCAACCTCCCGGCGGCCGGCATCGAGAAGTACGAGGCCAACGACGTCGACATGGTGCCCCAGCTGTCGCGGCTGAAGGAGGCCGGCGCCGACGCGCTGTTCCTCGTCGGCAATGTCGGCCCCTCGGCCCAGGTGGTGAAGTCGCTGGACCGGATGGGCTGGTCGGTGCCGGTCGTCTCACACTGGGGTCCGGCGGGCGGCCGCTTCGACGAGCTCGCCGGCCCGAGCGCCGGCAAGGTGCACTTCATCCAGACTTTCACCTTCGCGGGCAACGCATCGCCGAAGGCGACCGCGGTGCTCGACGCGCTCAAGGCCAAGTACCCGGCGATCAAGTCGATGGCCGACGTCACCCCCGCGGTCGGCATCGCCAACGCCTACGACGCGACACACCTGCTGGCTCTGGCCATCCAGGCCGCCGGCTCCACCGAGGGCCCGAAGGTCCGTGACGGCTTCTACAAGATCGGCACCTATCCGGGCCTGATCAAAACCTACGACAAGCCCTTCGCCCCCGGCCGGCACGACGCGCTGGGCCCGGAGGACTACGTGTTCACCCGCTTCAAGGACGGTGAGATCGTCGCGGTGACCAACTGAGCCCGGCGATGCTGACCTCCATCCTCGTCAGCGGCCTCGGCCTCGGCAGCATGTACGGCCTCGTGGCGCTCGGCTTCCACGTGACCTACGCGGTGTCGGGGACCGTGAACTTCGCGCAGGGGAGCGTCGTCACCCTGGGCGCGGTCCTGGCCTACGCGCTCGGCGTCACCCTCGGCTGGCCGATGCCGGCCGCGATCGTCCTGGCGCTCGTGGGCTGCGCCCTGTTCGGCCTCGTGGTCGAGCGGGCGCTGGTCCGCCCGTTCGTGGCGCGCGGCTCGGACGCGTGGCTCCTGGCGACCGTGGCGGGCGGCATCGTCCTCGACAACACCGTGCTGTTCACCTTCGGCAAGGAGCCGCGCAGCCTGCCCTCGCCGCTGGCCACGAAGCCGGTGGAGATCCTCGGGACCGGCATCTACCCGCTGCAGCTCGTGATCCCGGTCGTCGGGATCGCGCTCGCCTTCGCGATCCGCACGGTGTTCCGGAAGACCGATCTCGGCCGCGTCCTGCTCGCCGTGGCGCAGAACGCCGACGCCGCCCGGCTGATGGGGATCGACGTGCGCCGCACCGTGGCCTGCGCCTTCGCGCTCTCGGCGGTGCTGGCCGGCATCGCGGGGCTGCTGATCGCACCGCTCTTCTCGGTCTCGGCCGAGCTCGGCACGCTGTTCGGCATCAAGGCCTTCGCGGTGGCGATCCTCGGCGGCATCGGCTCCGCCACCGGGGTGATCCTGGCGGGGCTCCTCTACGGCCTCGTCGAGGCCGGCGTCACCGCGACCCTGGGCTCGACCTACACGCAGCTCGTGGTGTTCTCGGTGATCATCCTGGCCCTCACCCTGCGCCCCGACGGCCTGCTCGGCCGCGCCGCGGTCAACAAGGTCTGACGCGATGCACCGTCTGCGCTCAGGCCCGGCGATGCGGCTCGGCATCGCCGGCCTCACCGCCGCCGCGCTCGGCCTCGTCGCGCTGACCACCGGCTACAGCCACTTCGTGATCGCCCTCGTGGCGCTGACCACGGTGGCCGGCGTCGGCCTCAACGTGCTCCTGGGCCTGACCGGGCTGATCTCCTTCGGCCAGGCCGGCTTCTACGCGATCGGCGCCTACGCGAGCGCGATCCTGACGCTTCACGGCGTCAGCTTCTGGCTGGCGCTCCCGGCCGCGGCGCTGATCGCCGCGCTCGTCGGCGGCCTCGTGGCGGTGCCGGCGATGCGGGTGAAGGGCCCCTACCTCGCCATGCTGACGATCGCCTTCGGCTTCATCGTCGAGCACGGCCTGATCGAGGGCGGCGAGCTGACCGGCGGCCAGAACGGCCTCGTCGTCACGGACGCGCCGACGCTGTTCGGCGAACCCGTGACCGCGGCCGGGCTCGCGGTGCTGGCGGTGCTCGCGGCCGGCGCGAGCCTCGCCGGGTTCGATGTCCTCGCCCGCAGCCGCCTCGGCCGGGCGATGCGCGCCGTGCGCGACGCCGACGTCGCCGCGGCGGCTCTGGGCTTCGACCCGGTCCGGGTGAAGACCCTGGCCTTCGCGATCTCCGCCGCCCTGACCGGCCTCGCGGGGGCGGTCCTGCCGCCGCTGATGCTGTTCATCGCGCCGAGCTCGTTCCCGTTCTCGCAGTCGATCCTGTTCGTCCTGTCGGTGATCGTCGGCGGCGCCGGCACGGTGCTCGGTCCGCTCTTCGGGGCCCTCGTCACCGTGCTGCTGCCGGAGGCGCTGTCCGGCCTCGCCGAGTACCGCCTGCTGTTCTTCGGCGTCGCGACCCTGGCGGTGCTGTGGCTGGTGCCCTCGGGGCTGGTCGGCAGCCTCGCCCGGCTGCTGCCCCGCGGCCGCGAGGCGCCGGCCGCCGGGGATGGCGGGGCGGCGCCGCTGCCCGGCACGGCGGCGCGCGAGGCCCTCGTCCTCGACGGCATCGGCATCCGCTTCGGCGGCATCACGGCGGCGGAGGGGGTCGATCTCACCGCTCAGGCAGCGGCCGTCACCAGCGTGATCGGGCCGAACGGCGCCGGCAAGACCACATTGCTCAACATGGTCTCGGGCTTCTACCGCCCGAGCGCCGGGGCGATCCGGCTGGGTGGACGCGACCTCGCCGGGCGGCCGGCTTACGTCGTCGCCCGCGCCGGCATCGCGCGCACCTACCAGACCACGCGCCTGTTCGGCTCGCTCCCGGTGGTCGACAACGTGGCCCTCGGCCTCGCGCCGGGCCGGCTCTGGCGCCGCGCGCGGGTGCGGGATCGCGAGACGGCCGCCGCGCTCCTCGCCTTCGTGGGCTACCGCGGCGCCCTCGACCGCCCGGCCGCCGAGCTGCCCCATGTCGACAGGCGGCTCGTGGAGATCGCCCGGGCCCTCGCCGGCAGCCCTGCGGTCCTGCTCCTCGACGAGCCCGCCGCCGGCCTGTCACGGGCCGACACCGACCGGCTGGCCCGGCTGATCCGCCGGATCGCCGACAGCGGCGTCGCGGTGGTCCTGGTCGAGCACGACATGCCCCTGGTGATGGGCATCTCCGACCACATCCTCGTCATTGATGCCGGACGCCCGATCGCGCGGGGCACGCCCGCCGAGATCCGGCGCGACCCGGCGGTGCTGCGCGCCTATCTCGGCGGCGCCGACACGCCGGCCCGGCCGCGGAGCGCGCCGTGGCAGGGGCCGGCGGATGCCGTCCTCGCCGTCCTCGACCTGACCGCCGGCTACGGCGCCGCGCCGGTCCTCGACGGCGTCCATCTCGACGTGCGGCCGGGCGAGACCGTCGCCCTGCTGGGCGCGAACGGCGCCGGCAAGTCCACGGCCATGCGGGCGCTCGCGGGGCTTCTCCGCCCGGTCGCGGGATCGGTCGTGTTCGGCGATCGGCGCATCGACGCGCTGCCCGCCCACCGGATCGCCCGGAGCGGCCTCGTCCTGGTGCCGGAGGGCCGGCAGGTCTTCCCGGAGCTGAGCGTCGTCGAGAACATCCGCCTCGGCGCCTTCGGGCGCGGGACGCCGATCGACCCGGCCGAGGTGGAGCGCCTGCTCGACCGGTTCCCGCGGCTGCGCGAGCGGGCGGCAAGCCGGGCGGGCCTGCTCTCCGGCGGCGAGCAGCAGATGCTGGCGATCGCCCGCGGGTTGATGGCGCATCCGCGCATCCTGCTGCTCGACGAGCCGTCCCTCGGCCTCGCCCCGGCGATGATCAACGCTCTCTACGCCACCGTGGCCGAGCTGCGCGACGAGGGTGTCACCATCCTGATCGTGGACCAGATGGCGGCTTTGGCCCTCACGGTCGCCGATCGCGGCTACGTGCTGGAGCAGGGCCGGGTCGTCGCGCGCGGGACGGCCGCGGAGCTGTCGGCGGACAAGGGGCTGGAAGCGTCCTATCTCGGAGCGGCCTGACGGGGACACGGTGCCGGGACGCGCTCGGGGGAGGTACGCCTCCGGCATCATGAGGCGCGCCATGGCAAGGGCACGGGCCGGCGCGCGGCCCGTGCCGGGGCACCGGCTCGAACTCACCGGGCACCCCGACCCGACCTTGAACCGGCGGTTCCTGGGGGTGGCGGCGAGCCACCCGGGCAGCCAGCCGGGGGCGGTCGCGGTCGCGGACGTGACCGTGCCGGGCGGCGCGCATGCATCACGCTCGTAGGCTCAAGACCCTGCGCAGCCTGATACCCGGCGGGTCAGCCTCGGCGCCCTTACGACGAAGTCCCACCGCTTCAGGATCGACCCGGCACATCCAATCCCGGGAGCATATGCCTAGATCAACGCGTATCCCGCATCGGCGCGCTCGATCCGTCCGCTCGTGGCGAGGTGCATCCCGGTCACCCTCAAGCCCTCCGCCGCCGCGCGGTCGAGAATGCGCCGTCGCGTCGTGATCGCCTCCGCCGGATCGGCATCCCAGATCACCGTCCAATCCGGGTGCGGCATCTGCAGCACCCGCGAGTGGACGATATCGCCCCAGATCAGCAGCCGATCGGATCCGTCCGCGATCAACACGCCCATATGCCCCGGTGTATGGCCGGGCAGCGGCAGCGCATGGATGCCCGGCGCGAGTTCCGCTTCGCCGGAGACACGCCGGATCCGGTCGGGATAGGCCGCCAGCACCGCCTGCGCCGTATCGAACATCGGGCTCAACGCGGCCGGAGCAGAGGCTCTGGCCGCCGCATCCGACCAGTAGGTCACCTCACGCTCCTGCAACACGAGTTCCGCGTTCGCGAACCGCGCGAGGCGGTTCGGCGTCAGGAGACCACCCGCGTGGTCGGCATGCAGATGGCTCAGCCAGATGGTCTCGACCTGATCCGGCCGCACGCCCTCCGCCGCCAGTGCCGCGGTCACACGGTTGAATCCCGGCCCGAGCACGGTGCCGCAGCCCGCATCGAGCAGCCAGTGCCGTTCCCCGCGTCGGATCAGGAACGCGTTGACCGGCTCCGGCGACGGGCCCGTCGCGGGAAGGCCGGCATCCTTCAACAAGGCCTGTCCGGCTTGGCTCTCGGCGGCCGGGATCATGCTCGGCTCCAGCGGAAAGAGCCCGTCGCGCAACGGTGTCACCGTGAACGCGCCGACCCGGTACGGACCCCTCACGGGCGCGGCTGCCGCAGGGCGGTGCAGCCCGAGCGGGACCAGGGCGGACGCGGCCAGCAGGGTGCGGCGGGAGAGTTGAGGCGACATGGCCGGCTCCTCGGAGAGGGGACAGCGCCATCCTCCGGATCGTGCCGGGATCAGACCAGGGAAGTCCGCCCGCGGAGATCCGGGCATTCTTCCCGTCTGCTTGAGCGATGGCTTGCGCACCCCGACGATCCCGGTGCCAAATCACGCCCTCGCTCCGAGCGCGGCCGTTTGATCCATGAGCCTGCCCACGCATCTCGGTCTTCGCCTTCTCGTGGTCGCCGTGCTCTGCTTGGCGGGGGCGATCGCATGGGCCGCCTGGGACGCCCATGCGAGCCTCCGTGCGGAAGCCGCCATGTCGGCGGATCGGATCGCCGCGCAGCTGGCGCGGCAGCCGGGCCTCGGAAGCGCCGGGCCGGCCGCGATGCCGGTCAGCGCGCCGCAGGCCGCACCGGCGGTCCTCACGCTCCTGCCGGGCATCTGCGCCGACATCCATCTCGGCGTGGAATTGCCCCGCCGCTTCTGCGGTGACTGGGACGGCCTCGATGCCGCCCCCGCGTGGTTCCGCACGGCGCTCGTCCGGGGAACCGATACCGCGCCAACGATCCGGGCGGTCGTGTTTCGCGAGCGCACGATCGGCAGCGTCACGACATGGCCCGATCCGATGGCATCGGCGGCGCGTCTCTGGCGGCGGACGTGCCTTGCAGCGGGCCTCGCCCTCGGTCTGGCTGCGGCGACGGTGCTGCTGAACTGGCTCGCCGTGATGCGCCTCGTCGCTCCGGCCGGGCGGATCGTGCAGGGGCTGGAGAACCTCGACACGGCCGGCCCCCGACCGTCGCTGCCACGCTTCGCCGCCACCGAGTTCGACCGCGTTGCCCGCGCCTGCAACGCACTCGCTGACCGGCTCGCCCACACCGAAGCCGAGCGCGCGGGCCTGATGCAGCGGCTCGTCACGGTTCAGGAAGACGAGCGGCAGGCCCTCGCGCGCGACCTGCACGATGCCTTCGGCCAGTGCCTTGCCGCCGTGGGTGCCCGTGCCGCAGCGATCGAACTGGCGGCGCCCCCGGAGCGCGCGGATCTTCGCGATGACGCCCAGGGCATCGAGGCCATCATCGCCACCATGCGGGAGAGCCTGCGTGGAGCGCTGGCCCGCCTCGAACTGCCGGATCTCGCCGAAGCCGGTCTGGAGGAGGCGCTGCGTAGCCTCGTCGCGGACTGGCGAGGACAACTCAGGTCCGGCCCGGCCCTGCATCTCGATGTGACGGGCGATCTCACCGACATGCCCGAGAACGTCGCGGCGAGCCTCTACCGGATCGCGCAGGAACTCCTGACGAACGCCTTGCGCCACGGCAGGCCGAGCCGGGTCTTCCTGCGGCTCGACCGGTCGGAGGCCGGGCCACGGACGGTGACGCTGACGCTGGACGACGACGGCGGCGGCGATGCGTCCCGAGCCGCGTCCCATACCGGCCGGGGGCTCGTCGGCATCCGCGCACGGCTCGCCGCCCTCGGCGGAGCGTTCTCGCTCACCGGCACCGGCACCGGGATCCGGGCCTGCGCATCCGTGCCAACCGTCGGCTGAGGTCGCCGCATGGCCACGTCCATCCTCCTCGTCGATGACCATCCCGTCGTGCGGGAGGGCTATCGCCGCCTGATCGAGCGACAGCCAGGCTTGGTCGTGGTCGCGGAAGCCGAGAGCGCGGCAGCGGCCTATTGCCAATACAAGGCTCACGAGCCCGATCTCGTGATCCTCGACCTGTCGCTGCCCGGCCCGAGCGGCATCGAGGCCATCCGTCACATCCGCCAATGGGACGGGGCCGCCCGCATCGTCGTGTTCAGCATGCGCACCGGAGCGTTGATCGCGCGCCAAGCCTTCGCCGCAGGGGCGAGCGGGTATGTCAGCAAGGCGAGCTCACCCCGTGAGCTGCTGGCGGCGGTGGCCGCCGTGCTCCGCGGCGAGCGAGCGATGAGCGCCGACATCGCGCGCGCGATCGCCCAGGACGAGGTGGCCGGGGGGCGCACGGCGCTCGACGACCTCAGCCCGCGGGAACTCGAAATCCTGAGCCTGACCGCGGGCGGGATGACCGCCCAGAGCGTAGCCGAGGCGCTGTGTCTGAGCCTCAAGACGGTGCACAACAACCTCTCGGTGATCCGCGCCACTCTCGGGGCGCGCACCGATGCCCATCTCGTCTGGATCGCGATCGGGGCTGGGCTTGTATCGCCCTCCGAGGAACGAATGCCCCTGCGGAAGCCCTAGGATTTCGTGCGCTCTGACGACTTCTCGACCAAAAGCCAACAGACTGACATCCACCCCGAGCCGAAGTTGCCGGACGGCTGACGAGCGGCCGCTTCTGAGAAGAGTCGGCAGCGGTCGGGGCGGCTGGGTTGGGTCGCAAGCGGACGGGCCGCTCGGTGTGGATCTGCGCCGGCCCGCCTTCGAGCAGCAAAGCATGGACGCGGACCGTCGTCTCCGCGCCCGCCTCTGGCCCAGAAAAGGCCCGCCGAGCGTCCGGACGCACGCGGGTGGGCTCAGAAGCGACCCGCGATGGTCAGGCGCACGGCCGTGGGCTCCACCGGATGGAAGACCCGGTCGATCAGCCCCTCCGCCGCCTCGCCGGGCAGGCGGGACACGTACGCGTAAGTGATCTGGTCGGACTTGCTGTTGGTCAGGTTCAGCACGTCCAGCGAGACGCTGATGCCGGTCTCGAAATTGTAGCCAACCCGGCCGTTGAACAGCGCGGTCGGTCGCGAGCGGATCGAGTTGTCCTCAATCAGGGGTCGCGGGCCGAAGTAGCGGAATCTCAGGGAGCCGAACCAGCCGAGCGGCTCGCCGAAGGTGACGCCCGCCGAGGCGATGGTGGTGGGCGCCTCGGGCACGCGGTTGCCGACCGGATCGTAGTCCGAGAACCGGGCGTTGGTGATCGTCAGGTCCCCCTCCAGCGACAGCCAGGGCGTTACGGCGTAGCGGTTCGTCCACTCGACACCGAAGCGCCGGGTCGGGCGACTCGGCTCCGTCGTGCCGGTGTCGCCCTGGAACAGGTTCTCCGAGGCGAAGTCGAGCCGGAACAGGGCGAGGCTCGTCTCCAGACCGGCGATGGAGCGGTTGCGCAGCCCGACCTCGTAGCCCGTGGACGGCACCAGGAACGGCGAGCGGGTGGTGTTGAACAGCGACGACGTCGGGTCGACGGTGGCGGTCACGCCGCGCACGTCGTTCGAGTGGAAGCCGCCGCCGTAATTCACGTAGAGTTCGGTGTCGAACCACGGCCCGAGCGTCAGGCCGAGCTTCGGGTTGACGATGCCGTCCCGCGCTTGGCCGGAATTGGCCGGCGTGTCCGAGACGACGCTGGCGGAGTAGCCGTCCGCGCGGAAGCCGATCGAGGTGCGCAGCCAGTCGGTCCAGCGGACCCGGTTGTCGAAGTAGAAGGCCCCGCTCGTCTCCAGCACGCGATCGTCGAGCACCCCGGAACGGTACTGCCGGTTCGTGGTGTTGAACAGACCGACACGGATCGAGTCGGTCCGCGTCTGCACGCCGATCTCGTTCTCCATCGGGCGCCCGAACAGGTCGCCCTGGAAGATGTGCAGGGCCTCGCCGCCGCCGATAATGCGTTGATCGAGCTGGTGGAACTGGTCGCCATTGACCGGGTCGTTGAGGAAGTAGGTGAAATCGTTGAACAGGTTCAGCTGGGACCGGATGATGTAGGCCGAGGCCCGCGTCACGCCCGTATCGTCCGTCGCACTGAACTTGCCCGAGAGCGAGAAGCGCGAGGTGTCTCCGCCATCCGCGGGATTGATCGTGCCGTAGCGGCTGATGAGGCCAGAGACGACGGCGCGCTCGGGGATCTGGTTGGTCGCCGTCCACCGGGCTGCGTAGGCCATGCCGGTGATCGAGAAGCCGTCGAGCGGTGTGCCCTGGCTGTAGCGGGCCACCCCGTTGATCTTGCGCAGCGCGTCCGGGACGACCCACGGGCCGTCATAGACCTGCGCCTCGCCAGCCAGGAGCAGGTTGCCCTCGCCCAGCGGCACGGTGGTGATCGACAGGGCGCGCTTGTAGCCGAAGCTGCCGATCGATGTGAGGGCGACGTTCCTGGGTGTCGCGTCGAGGTAGTCGATCCGCACCGAGCCCGCGGAGGCGAAATCGCCGTCGCGCACGAAATACGGCCCCTTGTGGAATTCCACGGCACCGACAAGCTCGGGGATGAGGAAGTTGATGTCGGCGTAGCCCTGGCCGTGGGCGTGGGTGCGCATGTTGAGCGGCATGCCGTCGAGGAACAGCGCGATGTCGGTGCCGTGGTCGAGGTTGAAGCCGCGCAGGAAAAACTGATTGGCTTTGCCCTCGCCCGAGTGCTGTGTGACGATCAGCCCCGGCACCGCCTCCAGCACCTCGCCGGGGCGGGTCACGGGGCGGCTGTTGACCTGCGCACCCGTGATGACGCCGGAACTGGCGGAGTCCACCGGTGTGCTGATCCCGCCGATGCCGGTCGTGCCTCCGACATAGCCTGCGCTCGCGGACGGACCGGCTTGCGGAGCCATGGCCGCGGCGGTCTCCGCCGTGACCGAGATCTCCTCCAGCGTCGCCTCGGTGGTCGCCGCACGCGACGTGGATCGGTCCTGGGCTACAGCCGCTGATGCGAGTGCGGCGAGGCCGAGGCCCGACAAGGTCGAGAGCCGTCGGCCGGTTTGACGGTGGAACACGGGAGCCTCGGCAACGGCAGTGGCACGTCACCGCGAACAAGTCCGAGACAACCGCGTCAGCGCGGCTGTCTCGACACCCACCAGGACACCCCGCCCGGCGCGTTTCGCGTGTGACCACGGCTGACGGCAGGTCTCCTGGCTCGCGGGTCGCCGCCCTCGCACCGTCTTCCCGGATGGGTCTCATCCAGTGACGCGGTGGTGCTGGGCTCGCCGCTTACAGTTGCGGGGGCAGCCGCGGCCTTGGAGCAGGCTCCTCACCGCGTTCCCTTTTGATCCCCGAGGGGAACCGTCACAGTCAGGCTAGGTGATCGGCCAAAGCTTCGTCAACGCGACGAAGCGCGTTCCTGTGACGTGTGCCCTTTTGGCTGCGTTCGGGAGCGCGCCTTGTGGGAGTGGCCGGCCGCTCCCGCTGCGTGCAGTCCCGCTATTCAGCCTTGCGATGCCCGCGACCGTGCTGATCCTTGTCGGCACCTGCCGCCGCCGCGGCTTCCTTCTCGGCCTTGCCCGCCGTCGCCGTGCTCGTGGCGGCGTCGCTGGTTGCGCCGGACGGTGCGTTGGACGCGGCCGATTTCGGATGGCCTCTGCCCTCCGTCGGCGTCTCGGCTTTCCCACCCTCCATCACCACAGGATGGCCGGCATCGGCCTTGGCGCTTCCGGCCGCTTGGACCTCGGCCGTCTTCTGCTCCTGTGCGCTCCGCGTCGCATGGTGCTGGCCGTCACCGGACTGACCCTTCGCGGGATTCGACATCGTGACCTCATCTGTGCTGGTCACGCGGCAACGGCCCACAGCCGCCACAGTTCGGTGAGGTCGCCCGGTGCGACGAATGGCCGAACGCGGCGCGCGGCCTGCGCGGCTTCCCTGCCAGACAGGTCGTCGACATGCGCGGGCCCGGACGCGCTAGGGCGATCACCGTCGTCGTCTTCGGTCATTGCCGCCCGGCCGGTTCGAGCGGGCGGCAACCGCGCAGCCAGCCGCGGAACCCATGCTCTTGAGCAGTGTGAGCGCTCAAGACCGCACGAAGGCTCTGTCGCCGCCACCCCGGGCGATGAGATTGAGAGTGGCGACCGTCCGCTTCTCCACCAGCTGAGTCTGGAAACGGACGGGCCGCTTGCGGCCGCAAACCGGACAGCCACCTGTCTTTCCTTGCACGCGGTGCGCTGACCGAGATCGCGCCGCGACGTTCTTGAGCCGAGCCGGTTGCATGCGAGGCCGCTATGGAACAAAATGTGAACTCGTGGTCGGGCGCGGCGGGCGCTACCGTGGGCAGCGACATGTCACCTTCACGTTCCGGCCGCACGCTGTTCTTCTTCGAGAAACCCTCGGCGATGCGGCAGCTGCAGCGCTTCTTCCGCTCACCGAACACCGTCTGCGTGGCCGCCGAGGGGCACCTGCTGTCCGCCGAAGAGCCGGGCAGTATCCGACCCGAGTGGAAGCCCTGGCGCTTCGATGCGCTGCCCATCACGCTCGCCACGATCCCGGTCAGTTGCGGCACGAACCGGTCCGGGCAATCGCACGAGCCGAAGATCGCCGCCATCCGGCAGGCGCTGAGCGGCGTCGAGCGCGTGATCATCGCGACCGATCCCGGGCGCGAGGGTTCCATGATCGCCTGGGAGGTGCTGGAGCACCTCGGCTGGCGTGGCCGCGTCGACCGGATCAAGCTCGGCGCGCTCGACGATGTCTCGATCCGGCGCGCCTTCGCGGCCCTGGCCAAGGAAGTCGGCTCGGGCGAGCGCGACTACGCCGCCTACCTCGAAGCGCTGTGCAGGCAGTACGAGGACTACCACCTCGGGCTGAACGGCACCCGGGCCATCTCGCTGCGCCTGCGCCCGCCCGAGTTCCGGGAACCCTGGCGCTTCGGTGGCGTGCAGACGCCCACCCTCGCCATTCTGGCCGACCTGGAGGCGCGCATCCGCTCCTTCGTGCCGCAGGACTTCTTCAAGGTCGCCCTGCACCTGAGCACGCAATCCGGTGCCGAACTGACGCTGTGGCACGCCCCCAAGGATCGGATCTTCGACGCGGCCATCGCCGAGACGATCCGGCAGGCGGCCACGACCTGGTCGGGCCCCCTGGCGGTCGCGCACAAGGACGTGCGCCGCGCGCCCCCTCGTCTGTTCTCCAAGGACACCCTGGCGCGGCGCTGCGCCAAGCGGTTCGGCTGGGACCCGCAGCACACGGCAGGGCTCGCTCAGGAGCTGTACGACCAGGGTTACCTCAGCTACCCGCGCACGGAGTCCGAGTACCTGCCGGACGGGCAGGCGGGTGATGCCGCCGCGATCGTCGCCGCCATCGCGACCGTGCTGACCGACATGCGCGACGTCAGTCCGGGAGGCGAGGTGCCCCTGATCCGACGCGGGGCGAAGGGGCACTACGTCAAGGACCCGGGCGAGCACCATGCCATCGTGCCCCTGCGCAAGGTGCCGGAGCGCAGCCGGCTTTCGGCCGACCAGTTCCGGTTGTGGGAACTCGTCGCGAAGGCCTTTCTCGCCGCCCACCTGCCCGACGGCATCGACGCCCGAACGACCGTCACGGCCGAGGTCGGGACGCCGCTGGGCGCGAAGCGGTTTGCCGTTTCAGGCAGCGTCATCCGCGCCCCGGGCTGGCGTGCGATCTACGGCAGCGAGGCCGAACTCGAAGCGGACGTCGTGCCCGGCAAGGCCAAGCGCGAGGCCGAGGCCACGTCCGCACGCCTGCCACTTGTGAACGACGGGGAGGGTGCATCGGCCGCGGGCGCGGATGTCGCCACCGCGATGACCGAGCCGCCGCGGCGGATCACCCGCGGCGAGTTGCCGGTGGTGATGGGCCGGCTGATCGACCAGATCGATGATCCGGCGGTCAAGCGCGCCCTGGAGAACCCGGTCAACCCGAACGAACCCAAGGGCCTCGGCACGGCCGCCACCCGCGACACGATCCTACCCAAGCTCCTGAAGAGCCGTTACATCACGCTGGCCAACGGCAAGGATCCGGCCATCGAAGTGACCGAGGTCGGGCTGGCCTTCATGGCGGCGGTGCGACGCGTGTTCCCGGCCTATGGCGACCCGGTCGGGCGCGCCCTGTTCGAGGCGGAGCTGGCCGAGATCGGTCGCGCGACCACGCGGGCCGAGGCCATCGAGCGCGCCGACGCCTTCCGGCAGCGCACGCGCGCGCGCCTCGACGAGCTGATCGCCGCGATCTCAAGCTCGCCCGTCGTCAGCCTCGATCCGAGCCTGATCCCGCCAAGTCGGGCGGACGATCGGCCGCCGACGCCGGCCATGGTGTCGTTCGCGGTGAGCTTGGCCGAGCGGAGGGGCGTGACGCTGCCGCGCGGCTGCAAGAGCAGCATCAGCGTCTGCCGGGCTTTTCTCGACACTCATGCCGGGCCGCGCACGCCTCGGGAGGGGAATACCGGCCAATCCGGCGACCGCCGGACCCCGAGCGCGGCGATGCGCGGTTACGCACGCAGTCTGGCCGAGCAGCGAGGCATTCCATGCCCATCGGAGTGCGAGACGGACTTTGACGCCTGTCGGCGCTTCCTCGACGCGCACGCCGCGCGGCCGCAGCGTGGAGCGGAACCGTCGGCCCCTGGCGCAGCGCAGGCCAAGGTGCCCGGTGGACGCGGCAATCGGCGGGGCAGGGCGGCACAGGCGCCGAGGCAGGCCGCCGCACGACGTCGAGCCTGACGCGACCGGCGGGGTGCTACGACGGACCTGTCATCCATCCTGACGCCGCGGATGACTCATCGTGCTCGTCTTCAACCGGCCCCGGTATCGTGGCCTCTGTGGTCGTAGCGATGCGACGCCGCGGATTAGCGCCCTATCTCGACCCGACGCTGGCCAACGAAGAGGGTGCATGTCTCACTTTCCGACGTCCCGCTACGCCGACCGCACGAGCCTTCAGCTCAAAGCCGAGATCCGCGAGTCATCTTCGAGCGAGGTCTGGGCGGAGATCGAAGCCGAGCGACAGGCACAGGATGAGCGGACGAAACGTCTTCGGGCGCTGCGACGGGCGCGCGAGCACCTGACCTCCTGATCGCCCTTCGACCTGGCTACGACCGTGGCCATCAGGCTCCGGAGGAGGGTGAGAACGGACCGGCTCCGGTGATGGACGCGGATCACGACTTTGAGCATTCGCCGCTGTCCGGCCGGTTCACCCGTGACGGATTCACCGTTGCATCACCGTTGAAGTCGAGATCGACCGGGCCCTGGGCACGACCGAACCTTGGCGGCTGGAGGCGGTCGACCAGAACGGAGGCTGCACCGCCTGGCACGAGCGCGTCGCGGCCGCGCAGGCCGCATCTGCGGCCTTCCTCGCGGTGTTCGAGGCGAACGGCATCATCGATCGCCGCCGCACCCGATGTCCGTCACTGAGCGAGCGCGGTCCGACGGGGAAGGCATGTCGGGCGATGCGGCCGGCCCATCGTGTGGGGTCTCGACGCCCCTTCAGTGGCGCAGCCGGCCTCGACCGATCAGCACAAAGAAAACAGCGAGCGCGACGGCGTTCACGGTCAGGCCCCAGCCGTAACTGTGCAGCGATTGAGCGTAGATCGGGTGACCGAGCTGACCGAGGCCGACGAGCGCCCCGACCACGGCCAGGGCGGCGAACAGAAGAGCGAAGACGAGCATGACCTCTCCTCCTCGAAACACTTCGAAGCCTTAAACCAAGCGGTCGCCTTGCTCCCGGTTCCCGAAAGCATGCTTGTTCACCGGCGACGGTGTCGGAAGTGAGGATGAGCGGTCGGCCGAAGAACACGGCATCGGCCAGATCAACGTCTGGCTTGAATTGACGGTCTCCGAGATCAAGGCATCCAGACCTTAGAGCCCGCGAACGCATCGTTCTGCCCGGCCGAGGTTCGACGTGTGTCCACGTCGCTGCGAGCGGGGCTGGAACGCTCGGCGCCGCATGAACGACCGCGAACGACCTTGCACACCCGAGGGATGATTTTTCCGCGCCCGTCGTGCAACTCTGGACGTCTCGCGCCATTCACCCTGCAGATCTTGATGCAAATCAGTTGGGCCGGACCGGTGCAGGAAGGGCGTCGTCCGGTACGGGAGTTGGATGGAGCAGATCGATTACGTCTACGAAGGCGGCTGTGACGGCGTCGACAACCCACTTCTGAATGCCGTCGCCTACGGCCTCGCCCAATTGCTGCCGATCGAGGAGTGCGAGGACTGGCCCCAGCCGTTGCTGGAACTGCTGGCGCGCCTGGAACTGCCGGATATCGAGGAGCCGACCCCCACCCCGCTCGTCGTGGTGGTCGGACGGTGCCCGAGTATGGCGGAACAGGCTGCCACGCTGCTGCGCGCAAGTGAGCTGAACGTCGAGTGCTGTGACACAGGCGAGGAGGCTTTGCAGGCCCTGCAGCGGCGGAGTGGCGAGGTCGCGCTCGTGGTCGCCGATCAGCAGCTCACCGGCACCCTCGACGGGTTCGGCCTCGTTCAGGTGCTGCACCGATCATGGCCCGGGATCCCGGTCATCCTGGCGACCGCGGGCGGTCCACCATCCCGCCTGCCTCCTGCAGTCACCGCGCTCCCGAAGCCGTGGCTGCCCCTCGCGCTGTTGGTCGAGACTCACCGGGCCGTGCAGGTTCCCTCCCGCCTCAGTCATTGACGGCCGGCGACCTGGCGCCTGCCCAATCCTGTCGCCTCAGAGGCTGTGGGCCGGCGCAGAGCGGCATCCGGGCGGCGGTCATGGAGTGGCGCTGTAGGACGCGGCGTGGCAGCACACCGCGATGCCGCCACTTCGAGAGCGCTCACGGTGCCGTGACGATCGAAGAATTTTGAATGGAGCGGGTACCGGGAATCGAACCCGGGTATTCAGCTTGGAAGGCTGCTGCTCTACCATTGAGCTACACCCGCGCGGGCGGATCGTTAGCACGCCGTACGGCCCATGAGAAGGTGGCCTCAGCCGATGCCCAGCGCGACGCGGGCCTCGGCAGGCGAGGCTACGCGGCGATCGTGGCGGCGGACCGCCTCGGCCGCGAGGCCGACCAGCTCGGCGTTGCTGGCGGCCAAGCGATCCTTCGTCACCCGGATGTTGTCCTCCAGGCCGGTGCGCACCGCATCCGCGCCGCGGCTCAGCGCCCACTCCATGACCACCGCCTGGTTGCGGCCGATGCCGGCCGCCGTCCAGGTCGCCTCGGGCAGGATCCGCCGGGTCTCGGCGAGCAGGATGTCGAGGAGGTGCTCCTCGGCCGGCATCGCGTTCTGGACGCCCATCACGAACTGCACATGCGGGCGCGCGTCGATCAGGCCCGCCTCCACCAGCCGCTTGGCGCCGTGCAGGTGCGAGAGGTCGAAGATCTCGATCTCGGGCCGGATGCCGTGCTGCTTCATCTGGCCGGCGAGGTCGGTCACGAGGCTCGCGGCGTTCTCGTAGACGATCGTCGGGAAGTTCACCGAACCGGTGGACAGCGAGGCCATGTCGGGCCGGTGCTTCAGCGACAGGCCCCGGGCGGCCGGGTCGCGCCCGCGCCCGCCGGTGGAGAACTGCACGATCATCCCGGGGCAGTGCTTGCGCAGCCCCTCCTGCACGGCGGCGAATCTCTCTGGGTCGGAGGAGGGCGACTCGTCGTCGTTGCGCACGTGGATGTGGCAGAGCGTGGCGCCGGCCTCGAAGGCCTGATGCGTCGACTCGATCTGCTCGGGCACGGTCACCGGCACCGCCGGGTTGTCGGCCTTGCGCGGCACGGAGCCGGTGATCGCCACCGCGATCACCACGGGCGCCGCGCTCCGGGATTCTGCCATCCGCCTGTCCTCCGTGCCTCAACGGGTCTCGGCGACCGGGATAGCGTCGCGGATCCAGGATCTGAACCGCCCGGCGCGGGCGGTAGGCCCGTACGCGGGACATCTCCGGCCGGATGACAGTCCGGACTTGTGTCTTGGCGGCGCTTGCCGCACCTCTCGGGCCGCGAGGCGCACGATGCATGACACCGTCCTGGTCCTGAACGGGCCCAACCTGAACCTGCTCGGCAAGCGCCAGCCGGAGATCTACGGCCGCGAGACGCTGGCCGACGTCGAGGCCCTGTGCCGCGAGACCGCGGCAGGCTTCGGCCTCGCGGTCGTGTGCCGCCAGAGCAACGCCGAGCACGTGCTGATCGACGCGATCCACGAATTCCGCGTGGGCTCGGCCGGCATCGTCATCAACGCGGGCGCCTACACCCACACCTCGGTGGCGCTCCTCGATGCGCTGAACACCTGCGAGGTGCCGGTGATCGAGTGCCACATCTCGAACGTCCACCGGCGCGAGGCCTTCCGCCACCACTCTTACATCTCCCTCGCCGCCACGGCCGTGCTGGCGGGCTTCGGGACGCACGGCTACGCCCTGGCGATCCGGCACCTCGCGCATCTGCGGTCGGGCAGGACTGCGTGAACCGCGGATAGCGCCGCGATCAGGGTTGACGCTGGCGGAGACAGGGCGGAGGAGGGCGATCAGGCCTCATTTCCACGCACGCTCCCCGGCCCGACCGGTCCCCACCGTCCCGGAGAGCGCCTCAAGCGGAGCGCGCACGCCGCATGACCAGCCCCTTCCTGCCCCTCGACCGAGCGGTGATCGCCCGCGAGGCGGCCAAGATGTTCCTCGAGATCGGGGCCGTCCTGTTCTACAAGGACGAGCCGTTCAAGTTCACCTCCGGCTGGGCGAGCCCGGTCTACACCGACAGCCGGAAGATCATCTCGTTCCCCCGCCTGCGCGCGACGCTGATGGACTTCGCCACCGCCACGATCGTGCGCGAGATCGGCTACGAGCAGCTGACCCACATCGCGGGCGGCGAGACCGCCGGCATCCCCTTCGCGGCCTGGATCGCCGACCGGATGATGCTGCCGATGCAGTACATCCGGAAGAAGCCCAAGGGCTTCGGCCGCAACGCCCAGATCGAGGGCGAGATCGTCGAGGGCGCCCGGACCCTGCTGGTCGAGGACCTCGCCACCGACGGGCGCAGCAAGGTCAATTTCTGCAAAGCCCTGCGCGATTCGGGCGCCCAGGTCGAGCACTGCTTCGTGCTGTTCTACTACGACATCTTCCCCGACAGCGCCGCGCTGATGCAGGAGATCGGCATCAAGCTCCACTACCTCACCACGTGGCGGGACGTGCTGGCGGTGGCGAAGGAGATGGGCACCTTCGACCCGAAGACGCTGGCCGAGGTCGAGAGCTTCCTCGACGCGCCGGCCGAATGGTCGGCCGCCCACGGCGGCATCTCCGCCTTCGGCCAGGCCTGAGGGGAGGATCGCGATGGGCGTCGCCGAACTGTTTTCCGCCGAGCGCCAGGAGGCGAAGCCGGTCGAGCGGATCACGATCCGCCGGCCGGACGACTGGCACATCCACCTGCGCGACGGGGCCATGCTGAAGGCGGTGCTGCCCTACACGGCGGCGCAGTTCGCCCGGGGCATCATCATGCCGAACCTCGTGCCGCCGGTGACCACGGTGGCGGCCGCCAGCGCCTACCGCGAGCGCATCCTCGCCGCGCTGCCGGAAGGCCAGGATTTCACGCCGCTGATGACCTGCTACCTGCGGGACGACACCGATCCGGACGAGATCGAGCGCGGCTTCCGGGACAAGGTCTGGGTCGCCGCCAAGTTGTATCCGGCCGGCGCGACCACGAACTCGCACGCGGGCGTCACCGACCTTCTCGGGGTCGCGCCGGTGCTGGAGCGCATGGAGCGGATCGGCATGCCGCTCCTGATCCACGGCGAGGCGACCGACTCGGAGATCGACATCTTCGACCGGGAGGCCGCCTTCATGGAGGGCAGCCTGATTCCGCTGCTCGGCCGCCATCAGGGGCTGAAGGTCACCGTGGAGCACGCCACCACGGCGGAGATCCTCGACATGGTCCGGGAACACCGGAGCCGGTGCGCGGCGACGATCACGCCGCACCACCTCGTCATCAACCGGACGCACATCTTCCAGGGGGGCCTGCGGCCGCACCTCTACTGCCTGCCGGTGGCCAAGCGCGAGCGGCACCGGCTCGCCCTGCGCAAGGCCGCGACATCGGGCGAGGCCTGCTTCTACCTCGGCACCGACACCGCCCCGCATGTCCGCGGCGCCAAGGAGGCGTCCTGCGGCTGCGCCGGCGTGTTCTGCGGGCCTTCCGCGCTCCAGACCTACGTGCAGGTCTTCGACGAGGAGGGGGCGCTGGACAAGTTCGAGGCCTTCGCGTCGCTCAACGGCGCCCGCTTCCACGGGCTGGAGCCGAATGCCGGGACCGTGACCCTGGAGCGTCGGGAGAGCCGCATCGCCGAGGCGGTCGCGGTGGACGACACGGCGGTGGTGGTGTTCCGGGGCGAGGAGGCGCTGCCCTGGTCGGTGGCGTGACGGACCAGGGCGATGGCTGCGCTCCGGCATCGCGAGCGCAGCGAAGCGACGCGGGGCAGCGCGACATCGGTGATCGTCGCGCGACACTGGATCGCTTCGCTGCGCGCGCAAAGACGATGATCGGCGATCCATCCAATCAGCCAGAGCCATCTTTGCCTGGATCCAACCTCCGGTTACCGATCTTCGGTTGATCCGGAGGAGGGTACGATGCAGGACGCGCGACAGGACGGCATCACCGCCATGGGCGCCGTGGATCTCGCCGCCGCCATTCGCGGTCGGGTCGTCTCCTGCGCCGAGGTGATGCGTGCCTATCTGGAGCGGATCCACCGGATCAACCCGCAGGTGAACGCCCTCGTGGGCTTGGCGGACGACGCCGCGCTCCTGCGGGAGGCCGAGGCCGCCGATGCCGTCCTGGCGCGCGGCGAGGCCGTCGGGCCGCTGCACGGCTTCCCGCTGGCCGTGAAGGATCTCGACCCGGTCCGCGGGCTGCGGTTCACGCAAGGATCGCCGATCTTCGCCGACCGGGTCGCCGACACCGACTCGATCATGGTCACCCGCCTGCGCGCCGCCGGGGCGATCTTCATCGGCAAGACCAACATCCCGGAGTTCGGCCTCGGCTCGCACAGCTTCAACCCGGTCTACGGCGCCACCGGCAACGCCTACGATCCGGACAAGACCGGGGGCGGGTCGAGCGGCGGCGCCGCCGTGGCGGTGGCCCTGCGGATGCAGCCGGTGGCCGACGGCAGCGACCATGCCGGCTCCCTGCGCAACCCGCCGGCCTTCAACAACTGCTACGGCCTGCGCCCGAGCTGGGGCCGGATCCCCGCCGAGGCCAAGGACGTGTTCAGCCCGAGCCTCGGCGTGCTCGGGGCGATCGGGCGCACGCCCGGCGATATCGGCCTGATGCTCTCGGTGCTGGCGGGCTACGACCCGCGCTGCCCGAACGCCATCCGGCAGGACCCGTCCGCCTTCGCGAGCCCGCTCGCTCGCGACTTCCGCGGGACCCGGATCGCGTGGCTCGGCGATTGCGGCGGCCAGATCCCGTTCGATCCTGGCGTGCTCGACGTCGGGCGCGCCGCCCTGGCGACCTTCGCGGAGATCGGCTGCACCGTCGAGGAGGCGATGCCGCGCTACGACATGGAGCGGCTTTGGCAGGACTGGCTGGTGCTGCGGGCACTGACCGTCGCGGCGAACCTCCGCCCGTTCTACGACGAGCCCCGCCACCGGGCCCTGCTCAAACCGGAGGCGGCCTGGGAGGTCGAGCGGGGGCTGGCGCTCGGCGCCGACCGGATCATCGCAGCGCTGGAGGGGCGCACCCGCTGGTACGAGACCCTGCGCCGCTTCATGGAGAGCTACGACTACGTGATCATGCCGAGCGCCCAGGTCTTCCCGTTCGACAAGAACCTGCGCTGGCCCGAGACGGTGGGCGGACGGGCGATGGACACCTATCACCGCTGGATGCAGATCACGATCCCCGCGACGATGTCGGGCCTGCCGGCGCTGGCCGTGCCGGCCGGCTTCGGCGAGGCCGGGCTGCCCACCGGCATCCAGATCGTCGGCCCGAATCACGGCGAGCTCGCTTGCCTGCAGCTCGGCGCGGCTTACGACGCGGCGAGCAGCTGGGTTCGCCGCTACCCGCCGCCGCTCCAGTGAGACTTGGGCTCCGGCACCGAACCGGCGCGGAACCGGCGCGATTGCACGCGCGGACGCGTTGACCAGCCCCGCACACTCCGCTAAGAGGCCCGACACTTCGCGCGCCCACCATGACCGAGTTCCGGATCATGAGGCCGCCGCGGGGCAGGTTCGGATATCCGATGACCACGGTCCTTATTGTAGCGGTAGCGTCACCGACGGGGCGGCCCTGAGCTAGGGCCGCGATCCGGGCGGTGGCGCATGCAGGGTCCCTCGGGGCCCTTTTTTGTTGCCCGCGTCCGGGCGGATGGGTCTGAGACGGACGGTTATCCGAGGCGAGAGACACCTTCGGGCGAGGCGGACACCGCTTCACCAGACGGGGGTGCCGGGAGAGAGGACGGGGTAGGGCGGCGATTCGAGGATCGCGGTGGCCCCGGAGAGCGCGAGGAGACGAGCATGGGCGGCGAGGTCATGACCGGGGCCGAGATGGTCATCCGGGCCTTCCAGGATCAGGGTGTCGACACGCTGTTCGGGTATCCGGGCGGCGCCGTACTGCCGATCTACGACGCGCTCTTCCACCAGAACGCCGTCAAGCACATCCTCGTCCGCCACGAGCAGGGCGCCGTCCACGCTGCGGAGGGCTATGCCCGCTCATCCGGGAAGGTCGGCTGCGTCCTCGTCACCTCGGGCCCCGGCGCCACCAACATCGTCACCGGGCTCACCGACGCGATGCTGGATTCGATCCCGCTGGTCTGCATCACTGGCCAGGTTCCGACGCACCTGATCGGCACCGACGCGTTCCAGGAATGCGACACGGTCGGCATCACGCGCCACTGCACGAAGCACAATTACCTGGTCAAATCGATCGACGACCTGCCGCGCATCCTGCACGAGGCGTTCTACGTCGCGGCGAACGGCCGGCCGGGCCCGGTCGTGGTCGATCTGCCCAAGGACATCCAGTTCGCCTCCGGCCTCTACGAGCGCCCGGAGATCGCGAGCCACAAGACCTACCGCCCGGCCGTCAAGGGCGATGCCGACCGGATCCGCGCGGCCGTCGACCTGATGGCGACCGCCCGCCGGCCGGTCTTCTACACCGGCGGCGGCGTGATCAACTCGGGCCCGGAGGCGTCGCGCCTGCTGCGCGAGCTCGTCCGCGAGACCGGCTTCCCGATCACCTCGACGCTGATGGGACTCGGCGCCTATCCGGGCACGGACGAGAAGTTCCTGGGCATGCTCGGCATGCACGGGACCTACGAGGCCAACCTCGCGATGCACGAGTGCGACGTGATGATCTGCGTCGGCGCCCGGTTCGACGACCGGATCACCGGCCGGCTCGACGCGTTCTCGCCCTTCTCCAAGAAGATCCACATCGACGTCGACGCCTCCTCGATCAACAAGGTCGTCAAGGTCGATGTCGGGATCGTCGGCGACTGCGCCTCGGTGCTCGGCGACATGCTGGAGGCGTGGCGCGCCCTGCCGTCGCGGCCCGACAAATCGAACCTCGATCCGTGGTTCCAGAAGATCAACGCCTGGAAGGCGCGGGACTGCCTCGCCTACTGGCCGTCGGGCACGATCATCAAGCCGCAATACGCGGTCCAGCGCCTCTACGAGGCCTGCAAGAGCCGCGAGACCTACATCACGACGGAAGTCGGCCAGCACCAGATGTGGGCCGCCCAGTACTTCAAGTACGACGAGCCGAACCGCTGGATGACGTCGGGCGGCCTCGGCACGATGGGCTACGGCCTGCCGGCGGCGATCGGCACGCAGCTCGCGCACCCGGAGGGGCTCGTGATCGACATCGCCGGCGAGGCCTCGATCCTGATGAACATGCAGGAGATGTCGACGGCGGTGCAGTACCGCCTGCCGATCAAGGTGTTCATCCTGAACAACGAGTACATGGGCATGGTCCGCCAGTGGCAGGAGCTGCTGCACGGCTCGCGCTACTCCCAGAGCTACTCGGAGAGCCTGCCGGATTTCGTGAAGCTCGCGGAGGCCTACGGCGCGAAGGGTATGCGCTGCGAGAAGCCGGGCGACCTCGACGGCGCCATCGCGGAGATGCTCAGCCATGACGGCCCGGTGATCTTCGACTGCATCGTCGACAAAACCGAGAACTGCTTCCCGATGATCCCGTCGGGCAAGGCGCACAACGAGATGCTCCTGTCCGATTACCTCGGCGAGACCGGCGTCGAGCTCGGCGACGTGATCTCCGAGGAAGGCAAGATGCTGGTGTGAGGGAGGGCGGCCCGGCTCGTCGCCGGGCCGCGATCCGCCGCTGCGGCGGCGTTGGGTCGAACGACGAGGACTTGCCCCGCGATGAACGCGATGAACACCCACTACCCCGAGCCCGTCCGCGTCGAGCCGATCAATCGGCACACGCTCGCGGTGATCGTCGACAACGAGCCCGGCGTGCTCGCCCGCATCTCGGGGATGTTCTCCGGCCGCGGCTACAACATCGAGAGCCTGACCGTCTCCGAGACCGAGGAGGCGCGCCACATCTCGCGCATCACCATCGTGACCGCGGGCACCAACGCCGTGATCGAGCAGATCAAGGCGCAGCTCGACCGGCTGGTGCCGGTGCACCGGGTCGTGGACCTGACGCTCCAGGGCAACGCCATCGAGCGCGAGATCTGCCTCGTGAAGGTGAAGGGCGAGGGCGAGCACCGCAGCGAGGCCCTGCGGCTGGCCGCCGCCTTCGGCGCCAAGACGCTGGATGCCACACTCAACTCCTTCGTGTTCGAGCTGACCGGCGCCACCGAGGAGATCGACCGGTTCGTGCGCCTGATGAGCGTGATCGGGCTCGTGGAGATCTGCCGGACCGGCATCTCCGCGATGGGGCGCGGGGCGGAGCCGCTCTGAGGTCTCGACGCGCGGCCAGTCGGTGCTCGGGGGAGCCGAAGCCTATCATCGGATCTCCTGGCGGCAGTCGGTTGGCCGTTGTTGCCGAAAACGCCGCGCCCGCGTTCGTCGATCAAGGACCCCGCATGACCGCCCGCACCCTCTACTACGCCCCCGGCGCCTGCTCGCTCGCCGCCCACATCGTCCTGGAGGAATCCGGGCTTCCATACGAGGGCGTCAAGCTCGACCTCGCGGCGGGCGACCAGCGCCGGCCGGAATACCTTGCGATCAACGATCGGGGCCGCGTGCCGGCCCTGACCGAGGATGGCTGGGTGCTCACCGAATGCGCGGCCATCCTGCGCCACGTCGCCCGTCAGGTGCCGGAGAAGGGGCTGTGGCCCACGGATCTCCGCGAGCAGGCGGCCGCCGACGAATGGCTCGGCTGGCTCGCCTGCAACCATCACATCACCTACGCCCATGTCCGCCGCCCTGAGCGCTACACCGAGGACGAGAGTGCCTTCGAGGGCATCAAGGCCAAGGCCGCCAACACCTACGCGGATCTCGCCACCATGACCGAGGTGCGCCTCTCGCACGGCGGCTGGGCCGTGGGCGACCGGTTCAGCGTGGTGGACGCCTACCTGATGGTCTTTTGGTTCTGGGCCAACGGACCGACGCTCCGGTTCGACATGGCCGGCCGCTTCCCGGCCTGGACCGCCCATGCCCGCCGCGTCGCCGAGCGACCGGCCGTGCATGCCGTCTTCGCCCGCGAGGGGCTGCCGCTCCCGCGCTGAAGCCCGTGATCGCCGGATCGGCCACAAAGCTGTAATCCGGCGTTCCGCCTTACGACAGTGATCCCACGCTCGACCTCATCCTGAGGCGCCGGAGCGCAGCGGAGGCCTCGAAGGAGCCTTCCAGGGCAGGTGGCGCCTTCTGGAACCCTCCTTCGAAGCTGCTGCGCAGCACCTCAGGATGAGGTCGAGGGTGGGATCGAATGGGGTTGGCGGGATTCGAGGACCCCAGACCCTCTTGCCGCGGCGGTCGAATCGGCCTACAGCGCGTACCGTACGGTACGGTACGCCACTCGAGATGATGCAGGCCAGCGCCACAGCAGAGCAGGAAGCCCCGTCGGCCCGCCAGCAGGCGGTGCTGGACGCCGTGCTCGGCCTGATGGTCGAGGACGGCGAGCAGGTCACCATGGACGCCGTCGCGCGCCGGGCGAGCTGCTCGAAGGAGACGCTCTACAAGTGGTTCGGCGACCGGGACGGGTTGCTGACCGCGACGGTGCGCTGGCAGGCCTCCCGGGTCCATGCCGGGACTGACAGCGCTCAGGTGCTCGACGGCGCGACCCTGCGGGAGCGCCTGCAGGATTTCGCCGCGACGTGGCTGGAGGTCATCACCGGCCCGACCTCGGTGGCGCTGAACCGCATCGCCATCGCGCATGCGGGCTCGCGCAAGAGCAACCTCGGCGGCATCGTCCTGGCGAACGGGCGCTTCGCCATCGGCGAGCGGGTGAAGCCCGTGCTGGAGGCGGGGCGCGCCGCCGGCCTGCTGACCTTCGCCGACAGCGAGGCCGCCTTCCGCACCTTCTTCGGCCTCGTCGGCCGGGATATCCAGATTCGCCTTCTGCTCGGCGAGACACTCGACCTCGACGGGGCCGAGATCCGGCGCGACGCGGGCCGCGCCGTCGAGCAGTTCCTGGCCCTCTACGGCCGGGCCAAACCCGACCCGAAACACCAAGTCTAAGAGGAGACAGACATGCGGGTGTATTACGATCGCGACGCCGACCTGAACCTGATCAAGGGCAAGAAGGTCGCCATCGTCGGCTACGGCAGCCAGGGCCACGCCCACGCGCTCAACCTGCGCGATTCCGGCGTGAAGGACATCGTCATCGCGCTGCGCGAGGGCTCCGCCACCGCCAAGAAGGCCGAGCACGAGGGCTTCAAGGTCCTGTCGGTCGCCGAGGCCGCCCGTCAAGCCGACGTGGTCATGATGCTCACCCCCGACGAGCTGCAGGGCGACATCTACCGCGAGTCCCTCGAGGGCAACATGAAGCAGGGCGCCGCGCTCCTGTTCGCCCACGGCCTCAACGTCCACTTCAACCTGATCGAGCCGCGCAAGGACCTCGACGTCCTGATGGTCGCCCCGAAGGGCCCCGGCCACACCGTGCGTTCCGAGTACCTCCGCGGCGGCGGCGTGCCGACCCTGATCGCCATCGCGCAGGACGCCTCCGGCAACGCCCACGACCTCGGCCTGTCGTACGCCTCGGCCAATGGCGGCGGCCGCGCCGGCATCATCGAGACCACCTTCAAGGAGGAGTGCGAGACCGATCTGTTCGGCGAGCAGGCCGTGCTCTGCGGCGGCCTCGTCGAGCTGATCAAGGCCGGCTTCGAGACCCTGGTCGAGGCGGGCTACGCCCCCGAGATGGCCTATTTCGAGTGCCTCCACGAGGTGAAGCTGATCGTCGACCTCATCTACGAGGGCGGCATCGCCAACATGAACTACTCGATCTCCAACACGGCCGAGTACGGCGAGTACGTCACCGGCCCGCGCATCGTGACGCCCGAGACCAAGGCCGAGATGAAGCGCGTGCTGAACGACATCCAGTCGGGCACCTTCACCCGCAACTGGATGCTGGAGAACAAGGTCAACCAGACCTCGTTCAAGGCGACCCGCGCCAAGCTCGCCGCTCACCCGATCGAGGAGGTCGGCGCCAAGCTCCGCGGCATGATGCCGTGGATCTCCGAGAAGGCGCTGGTCGACAAGACCCGCAACTGATCCTTTCTCGAACGACGCGGCCGGGCTCTGCCCGGCCGCGCTGGGGCCGGTCGCGCGAAGGCGTGGCCGGCCCTTCGCGTTCCGGGTTGTCCGGCACCGGACATCCCGGCCATAAGCCCGGCAGCGGTCCCGCGCGTACGAGGACCGGCAAGCGGAGAGGACACCCATGGCATCGCTCTATTCCGACGCGCACCGGGCGCTGCAGGAGGAGTTCGGCACGACCAGACTCGCCGTGCGCCTCGACGAGGACTGGGTCCACGAGACTGTTCAGCCGGACGAGGCCGCCTTCATCGGCTCCCGCGACATGTTCTTCCTCTCGACCGTCGACCCTGACGGCATGCCGACCGTCTCCTACAAGGGCGGCCCCACGGGCTTCGTGAAGGTGCCCGACCCCGGCACGCTCGTGTTCCCGGGCTTCGACGGCAACGGCATGTTCTACTCGATGGGCAACATCGAGGGGCAGGCCAAGGTCGGCCTGCTGTTCATCGATTTCGAGACGCCGCACCGCATCCGCGTTCAGGGCCACGCGACGCTGCTGCGCGACGACGCGCTGATGGCCGAATACACCGAGGCCAAGTACCTCGTGAAGGTCGCGGTGACGAAGATCTGGGTCAACTGCCCGCGCTACATCCACAAGTACAAGAAGCTCGAGCAGAACAAGTACGTGCCGCAGCCCGGCCGCGAGACGCCGCTCGCCGCCTGGAAGCGCCTCGATCTCGCGGGCGACGTGATCAGCGACGCCGACAAGGCGCGTGTCGCCCAGGAGGGCAGGCTCGAGGTCTCCGAGTACGAGGCGCTGATGGCCCGCGGCGAAGCCTGAGCCGCTACCGCGCCCGCGCCACGACGAACACCCGCGGAAACGCGAGCAGGCGCCGCCCGTCGCTGCGCGGCGGGTAGGCGGCGTCAATCGCGCGCGTGTAGGCCGCCAGGAAGCCGGCCCGTTCCTCGGGATCGAGCGGATCGAGGAACGGCCGGAGCCCGGTGGCGCTCACCCACTCCACGATGGCGGCGGCATCCGCCATCCGGTGGTGATAGGCGGTGCGCCAGACATCGACGGCGGCGGCGTGCGGCGCCAGCAGGTCGTGATAGGCGGCCGGCTCCAGCATGCGCCCGAGGCGGCCGGCCACGGCCGGATCCCCGATCGCCGCCGACCAGGGCCCCGCGCCGGCCACCTCGCGCATCAGGCGGTGTGTCGGCTCGGCGAGATTGTCGGGCATCTGCACGGCGAGCACGCCGCCCGGGGCGAGGAGCCCGAAGAGCCGCGGCAGCAGGGTCGCGTGGTCCGGCAGCCACTGGAGAACCGCGTTGGCATAGATCAGGTCCGGCGCCCGATCAGGGGTCCACGTCCCGGCATCGGCCTGCGCGAAGGCGAGGCCCGGGAGGCGCACGCGGGCGCTTTCCAGCATCGCCGGGGAAGTGTCGAGGCCGATCACCTCCGTGCCGGGAAAGCGCGCCGCGATCAGCGCGGTGGAGTTGCCGGGCCCGCAGCCGAGGTCGTAGGCCAGGAGCGGCGCGTCGAGGGGCACGCGCGCGAGGAGCTCGGCGGCCGGGCGCGTCCGCTCATCCTCGAAGCGGCTGTAGAGGGCGGGGTTCCAATCGGCCATCGCACCCCTCCGTTGATCCCGTTCAGCAACCGAGCTGGTCGGCGAGATCCGCCAGGTCCCGCGCCGCGTGGGTGACCGGCACCGTCGGCGCCGCCTCGCCGCCGGCGGGGCCGTGCTCGTGGGGCCGGGCGATGTGGGCGGTGGCGAGCCCGTGGCTCGCAGCCGCCGCGAGATCGCTGGAATGGGCGGCGACCATCATGGTCTCGCCGGCGGCGAAGCCGAACGCCGCCACGGCGTCGCGGTAGAGCGCCGCCTTCGGCTTGTAGTCGCGGGAATAGCCGGCGCCGAGCACCGCGTCGAAGATCAGGCCGTTGCGGCGGGCGAGGTCGGCCATCAGCCGGACATGCCCGTTCGAGTTCGGCGCCAGGAGGTGCTTTTCCCGTAAGCGCCGCAGCGCCTCCGGCACCTCGGACCACGCATCGAGCGTGTGCCAGGCCTGGACCAGCTCCCGCCGCACGTCCTGCGCCACGCCCGCGATGCCGAACTGCGCCAGGACGTCCGGCAGGGACTCGGCCTGGAGCGTGTCGAGGTCGACGAAGGGACGGGCGCCGGAGCGCACCGGCTCCATGGAGGGCTGGTAGCGGGCGCGCCACGCATCCGCGAAGGCGCCGGCATCGAGGTTCGGCGCGACGGGCGCCAGCAGACGCCCGGCCTCGCGGGCGATTCCGGATCGCCAGTCGACCAGCGTCCCGAAGACGTCGAAGACCAGCGCCCGGACGGTCACCGCACCGCCTGCAGGCTGGGACCCCGCCGGACGAAGCCGACGATGTCCTTGACGGCGTCCAGGGTCTGCGCCGCGATGGCCTCGGCCCGGGCAGAGCCGTCGGCCAGCACGGCGTCGATGTGGCCCGGATCGGCGGTGAGGCGGCGCATCTCCTCGGCGATCGGCGCGAGGCTCGTCACCGCGAGGTCGGCCAAAGCCGGCTTGAAGGTCGAGAACTGCGCCCCCCCGAAATCGCGCAGCACGTCCTCGCGGCTGATGCCGGCGAGCGCCGCGTAGATCCCCACGAGGTTGTCGGCCTCCGGCCGCTCCTTCAGGCCCGCCACCTCGGAGGGGAGGGGCTCCGGATCGGTCTTCGCCCGGCGGATCTTCTGCGCGATGGCGTCCGCGTCGTCCGTGAGGTTGATGCGGGCGTTGTCGGACGGGTCCGACTTCGACATCTTCTTGGTGCCGTCGCGCAGCGACATGACCCGGGCGGCCGGGCCGCCGATCAGCGGCTCGGTGATCGGGAAGAACGCGTCGCCGTGGCCGTGCGCGGTGATCGATCCCGAGAAATCGGTGTTGAACTTCTGGGCGATGTCCCGGGTCAGCTCCAGGTGCTGCTTCTGGTCCTCGCCGACGGGCACGTGCGTCGCCCGGTAGGCCAGAATGTCGGCGGCCATCAGCACCGGGTAGTCGTAGAGGCCGATCGAGGCGTTCTCCCGGTCCTTGCCGGCCTTCTCCTTGAACTGGGTCATGCGGTTCAGCCAGCCGAGGCGGGCGACGCAGTTGAACACCCAGGCGAGCTCGGCGTGCTGCGGCACTTGGCTCTGGTTGAACACGATCGCGCGCTTGGGATCGATGCCGGCGGCGAGGAAGGCGGCCGTGACCTCGCGGATCTGGCCGCGCAGGGCCTCCGGATCCTGCCAGACGGTGATCGCGTGCAGGTCGACCACGCAGTACAGGCACTGCGCGTCGCGGTCCTGCATCTCGACGAAGCGCTTCACCGCCCCGAGATAGTTTCCGAGATGCAGGTTGCCGGTGGGCTGGACGCCCGAGAAGACCAATTCGGTGAACGCGGCCATCGGCGCCGATCCTGATACGTAAAAGCCGGGGCTCCGCGCCGTCCGGGCGCGGGGTTACTCGCACCCGTAGGCCGGACCGGTCAAGGACGCCTCACGGCTCCCGCATCGGCCGTCGCGCGCTGGGGCAGAGGTCGACCAGGACGCAGCGCCCGCAGGCGGGTTTCCGATGGTGGCAGACCTGCTGGCCGTGCAGCATCAGGATCTCGTGATTGTCGTAGATGTCCTGCGCGCTCCAGTCGGCCGGGAGCTGCGCCCGCAGGATCGCGTGCGCCGGCCCGACATCGACCCGCGCGCCGATCAGCCCGAGGCGCTGGGCGACCCGGTGATGGTGGCTGTCCACCGGCAGGGCCGGCATCCGCAGGGTCGAGAACGACAGCACCGCGGCGCTCGTCTTCGGCCCGACGCCCGGAATCGCCTGCAGCCATGCCCGCGCGGCCTCAACCTCCATGTCGGCCAGGAAGGCGAGGTCGAGGCTGCCGCACCGGTCTCGGAGCGCGCGGAGCACGTCGCGGATGCGCGGCGCCTTCAACTCCGGCCACGTCACCCCCGCGATGGCGGCCTCGATCTCCGGCACCTCGGCCGCGATCACCGCCTCCCAGTCCGGGAAGCGCGCCCGCAGCGCCTTGAAGGCGCGGCCGGACTCGGCGTTGCGGGTCCGGTGCGACAGGAGCGAGGAGACGAGTTCGCTGACCGGATCGAGGCTGTGGAAGTACGGGATCGGGCAGCCGTAGACCGGGCAGAGCCGGGCATGGATCGCGAGCGCCTTCTCGGTGAGGGCGGGGTCGGTGGGCAGGAGCGCCGTCTTGCGCTTGCGCGGCGTGGCAGGGGCTCTGGTGGCGACGGGCATGGACGGCGAATCCGCGGACCGGCACCGCTGTTCCTGCCGGTCCGCGGCAGCGGCGAAGTGTCCTTGGCGGCGGCCCGGAACGCGCGTGCCGCCCGCCCGGGAGCCCGAACGGGAGTCGGACGTTGAACCGCGGGCCGCGGCGCGACCGCGCGGCGGTCGCCGGCTCGACTCCGAGGTGCCGACATGGTTGCGATCCACGATCCGCAGCCGGATCCGCAGGACACGCATTCCGAAGCGGATCTGGAACAGGTGAACCACAGGCTCGCGGCCTGGGCAGCCCGCTCCGCGGTGACGAGCGCCGCGCTCATCGACCGGTTCGAGGCGATGGGCTACGAGGTCCGCGGCAAGTCGGAGGAGGAGATCGCCGACGTCCTGCACCACCCGCCGACCCGCGGAACGCGCGGCGCATCCGGCTCCAAGCCTTCGGCGTGATGCGCGCTCCGACGCCGGGCCGGCATTCCTTCGCCGGAGCGCGACCTAGCTGTGGGTTGTAGGTAAATAAGCCTTTACCCGATAAGATTTCCTGAGACTATGGAGCGCGTGCGCATCTCGCGCGCTGGGTCCGGAACAAAACATGAACAAATTGGTCAGGAACAAGTCCGCGAAGGCTGGGCGGCCGAAGCGGGAGCGGGCGCGGCCGGACGCCCTTCCGGCGGAGGCGCGACGCCTGCTGGCGCGGCTGGGGGAGGTGGAGGCGTATGCGCGGCCCGATCCCCTGGTGGAGGAGGCCCTGGTGATCCGGCGCGGCGGAGACGGGATCTCGGTGGGCGGCGGCCGCTTCGCCATGGCCTCCGGCCGCAACCTCGCGGCGGCCGACCTGGCAACCTGGGACTGCGCGGGAACGCGGCTGACGATCACCGCCGCCGGGCGGGCGCGACTGCGCCGGGACGCGGTCGGGGGCGACATGGCCTTCGCAGGGCAGCACCGCGATCTGACCATCGTGGAGGGGAGGGGGGAGGCGGGACCGGTCCTGCGCAACGCGGCGGAGAATCCGCTGGCCTGGATGGTGCGGCGGCGCGACCGGGACGGCGCGCCGCTGATCGACACGGCCTCCTTCGAGGCGGGGGAGCGGCTGCGCCGGGACATGAACGCCGCCGCGCTGCTGCCGCGGATGGGGTCTGAGTTCGGCGCCGTCCGGGTCGATGGCGGCGGACCGCGCGACCCGGCCTCGGCGGCGGACCACGTGATCGCGGCCCGGCAGCGGGTGCGCGGTGCGCTCGACGCGGTCGGGAGCGACCTGTCGGGCCTGCTGATCGACCTCTGCGGCTTCCTCAAGGGACTGGAGCGGATCGAGACCGAACGGCGCTGGCCGGCCCGTTCGGCGAAGGTCGTGGCGCGCATCGCCCTGGGACGGCTGGCCGAGCATTACGGCCTGGAGCGTGAGGCGACCGGGCCGGATAGCGGGCGCCTGCGCCTGTGGCGGGGGTGACGGCGGCGCGTCCGCCGGCTTCGCCTCCGTGGACGGTGCGAGGCCGACGATCGCGGTGGCGATCCGGGATCCGGAACCGTTTGGGCTCGACCGGTTGCAGAGGCGCACAACGTCCGCCTGCGATCCTCAGTCAAGCCGGCGGCCTTCGGCTGGCGTGACGGATCTTGAGCCGGACCGCCTCCGGGATGGCGCCCCATCGAAGCGGAGGTTGCCCAGCCGATCGATACCCAGCGCCGACGCGCCGCCGGCCATCTGTCTCGGTTCGGACGAACCTCCGTCGCGCAGGAACATGGATGAGCGGCGACGCTTGCCGACAAGCCCCGACGGGCTCGGTGAGGAAGTGGCCTCGATGCTCGACGACCTCGCCGTTCAAGGCTCAGCCTTGACGCTCGCCGTCACGTTGGTCTTCGCCGCGGGCGCCCTTGGGGTCCTGCGAACTTGGCACAGCCCGGACCAGTGCGCCGGCTTGTGCATCGTCCTGCTGGTGCTGATCCTGACGATGGCGGCGAGCGTGGTCATGTTCCGGCCCTTGCAGGCCGGTGATCTCGTCGAGGCGCGGGAGCGACGCGAACCGGACTGTCCCGCCGCGATGTTCTCGTGTTGGCGAGCGCCACCTTAACATATGACGCGCAGGGTTCCGCTTTGTGCTTGCGATGTTCCGATCGCGGGTTGCGCCACCGGGACCCGGCGTCGTTCAGGCCGGAATGGATCCGGTCATGTCCGGCAGGGGGGCTTCGACCGTGCAGACCAAGCCGCGCGGCCGGTAGTCGATGTCCGCCGTTCCGCCGAGTTCGGCGGCGAGTGCCCGCTCGATCATCCGAGAGCCGAACCCCTTGCGCTGCGGCAGCGCGACCGGTGGGCCGCCGAGTTCCTCCCAGCGCACCAGCAGCCGCTCCGGTTGCGCATCGCCGACGACGTCCCAGCTGAGATCGATCCGGCCCGCGCGGCTGGACAGGGCGCCGTACTTGACCGCGTTGGTCGCCAGTTCGTGCAGCGCCATCACGAAGGCCAGGGCCTGCCGGGGCGACAGCCTCACGTGCGGGCCGCCGATCTTGAAGCGCTTGCCATTTCTCTGGCGGAACGGTTGCAGAGCGCCCTCGGCGATCTCCGCCAGTGTCGCCCCTTCCCAGCTCTCGCGCGTCAGCACGTCGTGGGCGGTCGCCAGGGAGAGCAGCCGGGCGTCCAGTGTCGTCCGCGCATCGGCCAGCGATGCGGCATTGCTGAGGGTCTGGTGGGCGATGGATTGCATCGTCGCCATCGAGTTCTTGACCCGGTGATTCAGCTCGGCCGCCAACAGGGCCCGATGCTCCTCGCCGCGCTTGCGTTCCGTGATGTCGATCGACACGCCCGCCATGCTCAACGGTTGGCCGTCCACGTCGTAGAACGTCTGCCCGCGGATCTGCAGCCACCGGACTTCGCCCTTGGGGGTCTGGATACGGTACTCGATGTCGTAGTCGGTGTGCTGGCTGATCGAGTCCTGCACGGCCGCCCGCATGCGCCCCTGGTCCTCCGGCACAATGCTCGCGATCAGATCCTCGTAGCCGAACGGGTCGTGGACATCCCGACCGAAATTCTCCTTGCAGACGTCGGAGGCGACCAAGCGCATATCGGCCAGATCCAGCGTCCACGAGCCGAATCGGCCCGCCTTCATGATGAAACGCATGCGATCCTGGCTGCGCGTCAGAGCGAGGGTGCGGCGCTCGACCTCCTGCTCCAGGGCATCCCGGTCGCGCTGGACGCGGGCCAGCTTCTCGCGTTCAAGGGTCACATCGTACTGGGAGGCAAAGAAGAAGGTGAGCTGTCCGTCCTGATCGAACACCGGCGAGATCAGCAGCCGGTTCCAGAAGGTTTCACCACACTTCTTGTAATTCAGAAGTTCGAGCTCGATCGTCGTCCGACGTTCGATGGCATCCCGCAGCTTGTCGACATCCGCGCGTTGCGTCTCGGGCCCCTGCAGGAAACGGCAGTTCCGCCCGATCACTTCTGCGCGGGCGTATCCGGTCAGCTTGAAGAAGGCATCGTTGACGAAGACGATGGGATTGTCGGGCTTGTGAGGGTCTGTGATCAGCATCGGCATCCGTGTCGCCCGCACAGCGGCGGCGAACGGATCATGGCTGGCTTCGCGACGGCCGATCTCAGCGTCAATGCGGCTTTGTTCGAACCGATCCGGCAACGTTCTCTGCCGCCTTCCCTGCGACCCTTCTCAACGGCCGCCAACGACCGGCAAGGTCGAAATTCTAACATGGAGCAGGACTGACTGCCCAGAAGTGAATCCGCGTCACATTGCCGGTCGCCATCCCCCCATTGGTATAAGGCGCCGGATACGGCCGGATCAACAGCCGAGGCGAGGATCCCGGCCCTATCGGCCCGTCCGCGTTAGCGAGCCGGGCGTCCGGTCTGCCGGTCGGGACTCGCCTGCGCGCCGGTCTCGAAAAGCCGACCGGGCGCCGCGCCGCGCGGTGACGGCGGTGGCGCCTCACCCTTCCGCGGCGAGACGGACCGCGTCACGGTGAATGCGCTCGGCCATGGCCCGCACGCCGTTCGAGCGCTTCGAGGTCACGTGGGCGCCGAACCGGAGCTGGCGGAACAGGTCGAGGCCGTCGGTCTCGGCGGCCTCCTGCGGGGTCTTGCCGGTGTAGAGCGCCACCATCAGCGCCACGAAGCCGCGGACGATGAACGAGTCGCTGAAGCCATGCAGCACGAGGCGCGGCGGCCCGCCGGACCGCTCCAGCTCCGTGTCGATCCAGACCTGACTCTCGCAGCCGTGGACGCGGTTCGCCTCGGTCCGCTCCGCCTCGGGCATCGGCGGCAGCGCGCGGCCGAGCTCGATCAGGTACTCGAGCCGCATGTCGTCGTCCTCGACGATCTCGAAATTGTCGATGATGGTATCGATCGGGGGAAGCATGGGCGGCCGGGTCCGGAGGGGTCAGCGCCCTATAGGCCGCCGGCGCCGCAATGGCGACGGGGTCCGGCGCCGCGGGCGCTCATTGCGGCGCGGGACTCGCCGGCGGCAGGGTCAGCCTCAGGGGATCGCCCGGGCTGGCATCGCCGGTGACGGCGATCTCGGCCTGAGCCGCGTAGGCGGCGATGAGACGGGGGCCGAGCTTCGGCACGTTGGGGCGGCCCGACGCGGCCATCTCGCTCACCCCGGAGACGATCGCCAGGCGCAGGGGCTCGCCCGAGGCAGCCGCCATGTCGATGGTAATCGAGCAGGCGACATGCTCGGCGGTGGCGTCGAGGCACTCGGCCACGATCTCCGCGACGATCATGCCGAGCGCGTTCGCGGTCCTCGGCTCGACGAGCCCGTTCCCGGCCCCGCCGACCTGGACGCTGATCCGCCCGGCCCGTCGGAGCTGGCCCAGGCCCGAGGCGAGGCGGTACAGGTAGTCCTTCAGGTCGATCGACGCGATGTGGGGCGCCTCGTGGAGGTGCTGCTGCACCAGCGCGATCGCCCGAACCCGCTGGCCCAGGGCCTCGAAGCTGCCGCGGCAGGCATCCGGCGCCGCCCGCCCGTAAAGGCCGATCAGACTGACCATCACCTGAAGGTTGTTGCGGACGCGGTGATAGACCTCGGCGAGCAGCGCCTCCTTCTCGGCAAGCGCGTGCTCGATGTGCTCCTCCGCGTGCTTGCGGTCGGTGATGTCGAAGCAGGAACCGAGATAACCCTGGAACCGGCCGTCCTCCACGAGGGGTCGGGCCGTGTCGAGCAGCCAGCGATATTCGCCGTCATGCCGCCGCAGCCGGAACTCGACGGTGAAGGGTTCCCGCGCCTCGAAGGCCGTGGCGACGATCCTGGCGTGGCGCTCGAAATCCTCCGGGTGCAGGCCTCTGCGCCAGCCGAGGCCCAGTTCCTCCTCCAGGGGACGCCCGGTGAATTTCAGCCAGCACTCGTTGTGATGGATCGCGTGGCCGCTCTCGTCCGAGCGCCACATCATCAGGGGCACAACGTCGGCGAATCGCTTGAAGCTATCGCTCAGGGCGGCGGCTTCCGCCGTCCCCTGCGCCGGCTCCGTCCCGGGATCCCCCGCGGGGCCGTCGTCCAGCGGCTCGGCCGCTCCGGTCCCTGGTGGCTCACCGACCATTCTGTACCCGATTCGCTCTGATTCTGTGCTTGAGACGGCGTTGTTGCGTGCGGATGGCGCCGGTCAACGTGTCGAGTCGGTTGCCGTTCCGGCTTTCATCCGTCGGAGCGGCATTGATTCACATGCATGATAAGGGCGAGAACTTTCGGGCCCCTGCAATGTCCGGTCGATGCGCGTCCAGGGACCGGCCCGGGTGCGAGGCGGCGTCGGTCCGCCGTAGCGAGGCTTGCCTCCCCGGTCGCGCCAGAATTCCTAGAATGGGCGATTGATAGGAATTATTGCTTGACATCGCGACGCTCCGAGGCTATCAACGGAGCACGGTCGAGACGTGTGCGGAGAGGCGCGATGCGGCGGCGGGGCAGGAAACACCCGGCCGAGCAGCACGCCGAGGTGCTGCGTCTGCTGGCCGAGACCGCGCTTACAGACGCGGCGATCAGCGCCCGCACCGGCATCCCGGCGGGCACAATCAGAACCTGGAACGTCCGGGCCGGCTGGCTCAGGCCGCCGCGGCGACGGCGATGGCTCGCCGCGGGGCTGTGGCCGGCGGAGCGGCGGGCCGCCCTCGTCCGGCTGCTCTGCGCCCCCGGCAACGATCCCGGCGACGTCACCGAGATCCTCGGGCTCGGGCGCCTCACCCCGGACAGGATGGTCGCCATCTTCGGGACGGCCCTGAAACTGTCGCCCGCCGTGTTCGTGCGGCCGGAACGCGGCGCGGCGACCGACCCGATCACCCTGCGAGCGCATCTGCGGGCCCACATCGTCCGCCAGATCGCCGCCTTCGACGCGGCGCTGAGCGCAGAGGGGCCGGCCTCGCGCGACTCCGCCCGGGTGCTGCGCGATCTCGGCGGTCTCAAGCGGCTGCTGGATACGGTGGAGGCGGACGGTGCGCGCAGCGGCGGGGGAGAGGGGGACGATGGCGGCACCGAGCCCGACCTGCCCGCCCTGCGCGCGGAGATCGCGCGACGCTATGCTGGCTTTGTCGGCGGCCGGGCGGCTGCCTGACTTCCTCGCCACCCTGCCGCCGGACCTGCTCCGGACCCTTGCCGGGGACTGGCTGCACCAGGCCCGGCCCGACCAGCTGCCGCCGGACGATGCCGAACCCTGGACGACGTGGGCGGTGATCGGCGGCCGCGGCAGCGGCAAGACCCGCACCGGCGCCGAGTGGGTCGATGCCCTCGCGCGGGGCGATCCGGCCTTCACGGCCGCACCGGTGGGCCGGATCGCGCTGGTCGGCGAGACGCATCGCGATGTCCGCGACGTGATGGTTGACGGACCCTCCGGGTTCCTGAGCCTCCCGGCGCGCGGCCGGGGCCGTCCGGCTTGGTCGCCGAGCCGGCGACGCCTCGAATGGGCCAACGGCGCGGTCGCGCTCGCCTTCTCGGCGGAGGAACCGGACGCGCTCCGGGGCCCGCAATTCGGCGCCGCGTGGTGCGACGAGGCCGCCAAGTGGCGCCGGCCCGAGATGGCCTTCGACATGCTGCAGTTCGGCCTGCGCCTCGGCGCCCGGCCGCGCAACCTCGTGACCACGACGCCCCGGCCGGTGCCGCTGATCCGGCGCCTGCTCGACGACCCGCGTACGGTGGTGAGCCGCGCCCGGACCCACGACAACGCCGAACACCTCGCGCCGGACTTCCTGGAGCGGGTGGTCGGGCGCTACGCCGGCACCCGGCTCGGCCGCCAGGAACTCGACGGCGAGCTGATCACCGACCGGGACGACGCCCTGTGGGACCGGACCGCCCTGGAGGCCGCCCGGGTCGCCGCCGCGCCGGATCTCGGACGGATCGTCGTGGCGGTGGATCCCCCCGCCGCCTCGGGGGCGCGCTCCGATGCCTGCGGGATCGTGGCCGCCGGGCGGGCCGGACCCCACGCCTATGTCCTGGCCGATGCGAGCCTCGCCCGCGCCACCCCGCAGGCCTGGGCCGGCGCGGCTCTGGCGCTGTATCACCGCCTCGCGGCCGACGCCCTCGTGGTCGAGGTCAACCAGGGCGGCGAGATGGCCGCCGCCGTGCTGGCGCAGTGCGACCCCGCCGTCCCGGTGACCCGGGTCCACGCGACCCGCGGCAAGTACCTGCGGGCGGAGCCGGTGTCGCTGCTCTACGCCCGCGGGCTGGTCCACCACGTCGGGACTTTCCCGGCGCTGGAGGACGAACTCTGCGATTTCGGTCCGGACGGCCTGACCGGCGGAGCCTCGCCCGACCGGCTCGACGCCCTGGTCTGGGCGCTCACCCACCTGATGCTGGAGAGCCGGCCGCAGCCGCGGATCCGGTGCCTCTGAGCGTCGGGCGCCCAAAACAATACGGCGCGCCTCTGCGAGAAGCGCGCCGTGAGTCGGTTCGTGGTCTCTGGAACGAACTGCATCCTGTATACACAATTTCTTGTGCCATGCTGTAGCCAGCGCGCCACGGCGCGGCTTCGCGCGGAACAAATCCTCCGGATTGTTGTGAGGCCGCGCCCGATTACTGGGGCGCGATCGGGCGGCGCTTGACCACGGCTCAGGAGCGGACCGGCATGTCGACTGTCCTCGAACGGCTGGCGCGGCTCGCGCGCCGGGCCGCCGGCGGGTCCGCGCCGGCGCTGGCCACCAAGGCGGTCGCGGCCCCGTCCTTCGCGTTCTACGCCGAGGGTCGCGCCAGCTGGACGCCCCGCGATCCGGCGGCCCTGGCCCGGGCCGGCTACCAGGGCAATCCGGTGGTCCACCGGGCGGTCCGGCTCGTCGCCGAGAGCGCCGCGCGGCTGCCCCTGATCGCCACCGGTCCCGGCGCGGAGCGGGCGGGCGACCTCCTGGCGCTCCTCGCCCGCCCGAACCCGCGGGAGAGCGGCACGCATCTCCTCGAGACCGTCTACGCCGACCTGCTGCTCACCGGCACGGCCTATCTGGAGGCGGTCGGCCTCGAGGGCCGGGTGGCGGCGCTCCAGGCCTTACGGCCGGGCCGGATGCGGATGCTGCCGGGTCCGGACGGCTGGCCGGCCGCCTACCTTTATACCGTGGGCGGGCGCAGCCGCCGGTTCGACCTGCCCGCGCCGGGCCTCCCCGAGGTGGCACCAATCCTGGCCCTCGCCCTGTTCCATCCGGAGGACGATTGCGGCGGGCTCGCGCCGATCGAGGCCGCCGCCACCGCGCTGGACATCCACAACGCCGCGAGCGCCTGGAACAAGGCGCTCCTCGACAACGCGGCGCGTCCCTCCGGCGCGCTGGTCTTCGCCGGGGCGACGCTCTCCGAGCCGCAATTCGACCGGCTGAAGGCGGAGCTGGAGTCGAACTACCAGGGCGCCGGCAATGCCGGCCGACCGCTGCTGCTGGAGGGCGGGCTGGACTGGAAGCCCCTCGCCCTCTCGCCCCGGGACATGGATTTCGTCGAGGCCAAGAACGCGGCAGCCCGGGAGATCGCCCTCGCCTTCGGGGTGCCGCCGCTGCTGCTGGGGCTGCCCGGCGACAGCACCCACGCCAACTACGCCGAGGCCAACCGCGCCCTGTACCGGCAAACCCTGATCCCGCTTGCGGCCCGCACCGCGCAGGCGCTGGCGTCCTGGCTGGAACCCGCCTTCGGGCCCGTGGACCTGGAGCCCGACCTCGACCGGATCGAGGCCCTCGCCGCCGAGCGCGAATCCCTGTGGCGGCGGGTCCAGGCCGCGGACTTCCTGTCGGTGGCGGAGAAGCGCGAGGCGGTGGGCTACCCGCCGGAGATGGAGCGCGGGACGGGGGGCTGACGACGCGGGTCTGCTTCCGTTTGAACGGGCTGCGGTCGTCACGTTTCGGGGCTCGACCCGCGACGTCTCCTTCCCTCGCAAGGGGCGAGCGGATTCACACATCCGGTGCGGGATCGTCGTCAGGTCGGCCGATGAGTCAGTCCAGTTGCCCCACGCGCCCTCCCTCCCCCACAGAGGGGGGAGGGGAACGCGCGGGACCGTTCAGCCCCTCTCCGACAGAGATATGCGAACAGCGTAGCGCAGAGGGGAGGGAGCCCGCCTGAGAGGTCTGGACCGCCAGACTTCCCGACCGGAGGCGCCCTCGAACCCGATGTGTCAGGCCTTTCGGCTTTGCGCGCGTGAGCGGCGCGCCGCTGACCCGCTCCGGACCGCCCCGATCGAGAACGCCCGCAATCCGAGGATCCTCCCATGGACGGCCATTTCAGCGGCTACGCCAGCGTCTTCGGCGTGCCCGATCTCGGCCGCGACGTGGTGGTGGCGGGCGCCTTCGCGGCGAGCCTCGCCCGGCGCGGCGCCGCCGGGGTGCGGCTGCTGTTCCAGCACGATCCGGCCGAGCCCATCGGCCGCTGGCTCTCCCTGCGCGAGGATGCCCGAGGCCTGTTTGCCGAGGGGCAGCTCAACCTCGCGGTGCAGCGCGCCCGGGAAGTCGACGCCCTGATGCGGGGCGGCGGGCTCGACGGCCTGTCGATCGGCTTCAGGACCTTGCTCGCGCGCAAGGGCGGCGGCGGCGAGCGCCGGCTCCATCAGGTCGACCTCTGGGAGATCTCCCTGGTGACCTTCCCGCTGCAGCAGGCGGCCCGGGCGAGGCCGGAGCCCGCCGTGCTTCCGCTCGCCGACGCCATCCGCGGGCTCGCCCGGCGGATCGCGCCGGTCCGCCCGCCGAGATCGGCCGGGCGGCCCTGATGTCCCACCCCCGACGACGAGGTCCCCCGATGGATGCCAGCACCCCGATGGCCCGCACCGCCTTCGAGACCAAGAGCGGCCTGCCCGACACACGGCCCGACCTGGAGAACAAGGCGTCCCGGCCAGAGGGCGGCACGGTCCGCTCCGCCCTCGACGAGCTCGCCACAGCCTTCGCGGCCTTCAAGGAGACGAACGACGCCCGCCTCGGCCGGATCGAGGGCCGGCTCGGCACCGACGTGCTCACCGAGGAGAAGCTCGCCCGCATCGACGCGGCGCTCGACGCCGCCCGCACCCGCCTCGACCGGATCACTTTGGAGCGGGCGCGGCCGCCGCTGGGCCAGCCGGGCACCCGGGAGGACGCGACCGCGCACGAGCACAAGGCGGCCTTCGACCTCTACGTGCGGGCGGGCGAGAGTGCCGGGCTCAAGCGCCTGGAGGCCAAGGCCCTGTCGGCCGGCTCCGGTCCGGATGGCGGCTACCTCGTCCCCGACACGATCGAGCGGACCGTGCTGGCGCGCCTCGGCCAGATCTCGCCGATCCGGTCCATCGCCAGCGTGCAGCAGATCTCCGGCGCGCAGTACAAGCGCGCGGTCTCGGTGGGCGCGCCGGTCACCGGCTGGGCGGCCGAGACCGCGCCGCGCCCGGAGACCGCCGCGCCGGCCCTGTCGGAGATCGCGCTCCCGGCGATGGAGCTCTACGCGATGCCGGCCGCCACGCAGACGCTGCTGGACGACGCCGCGGTGGACCTCGACGCGTGGCTCTCGGCGGAGGTGGAGACCGCCTTCGCCGAGCAGGAGGGCGTCGCCTTCGTGTCCGGCAACGGCGCGAGCCGCCCGCGGGGCTTCCTCACCTACGACACGGTCGCCAACGCCGCCTGGGTGCCGGGCAAGCTCGGCGTCGTGGCCACCGGGACGGCCGGCGCCTTCCCGTCGGCCAATCCGGGGGACGTGCTGTTCGACCTGATCTACGGCCTGCGGGCGGCCTACCGGCAGAATGCCGGCTTCGTGATGAACCGGCGCACCCAGAGCGCGATCCGGAAGTTCAAGGACGCGGAGGGCAACTACCTCTGGCAGCCGCCGCTCGCCGCCGACCGGTCCGCCACGCTGGTCGGCTTCCCTGTGACGGAGGCCGAGGCGATGCCCGATCCCGGCAAGGACAGCCTGTCGGTGGCCTTCGGCGACTTCCGGCGCGGCTACGTGGTGGTGGACCGCACCGGGATGCGCGTCCTGCGGGATCCGTACTCGGCCAAGCCCTACGTGCTGTTCTACACCACCAAGCGCGTCGGCGGCGGCGTGCAGGACTTCGACGCCATCAAGCTCTTGAAGTTCAGCTGAGGCGCGGGGTTCGCGGCGGGCGCACGTCGCCCTGCCTTCGCGCTCGAACGGGCAGACGGCGTGCGCCCCTATGCCGTTCCGTCATTCCTGGGCCGCGAAGCGGAGCCCGGAACCCGGACACGCCGACGTGCCGGGGGCGTGCAAGGACCGGGGTTCCGGATTCCGGGCTCGCCTGCGGCGCCCCGGAATGACGATGCGGATCGTGACCGAGAGGGCGGAGCCGCGGACCTGTGAAATCCGTCGGCTCCGTAGAGGTGCCGGTTCCGGACCACGCCGGTATCCGGCGCGATCTGTCCGGGTGCTGAGCCTCAGCGCCCGGAATTGCCGTCGCGCAGCGTCCCGGTGGGCTCCTGCACGTGCGCCTCGAGGAACCAGAGGTGCTTGTCGACCGCCCGGGAGATCTCGGTGAACAGGTCCGCCGTGTCGGGATCGCCCGCCTCGTCGGTCTCGTCGATGTTCTGCCGCACGGCGTTGGCGTAGGCGGCGTAGCTGTCGATCAGCGCGGCGATGTGGTCGGCGATGGCGTAGATGCCGGTCGGGTAGGCCGGGAGCTTGGTGCGCTCCGCCACCGCCTGGGTCGAGCCGAACGCCGTGGCGCCGAGCTGCACCGCGCGCTCGGCGACGCTGTCGTTGAACTCGTCGAGTTCGGTGCGGAACCCGTCGAGCATCTCGTGGACGCCGATGAATTGCGGGCCCTTGAGGTTCCAGTGCGCCTGCTTGATCGCCAGGGCGAGGTCGATGCCGTCCGCCAAGCGCGCGTTGAGCGCCTCGATCGAGACCTTCTTGGCGTTCGAGTCGGTGTTGTTCCGGGTCTTGTGCGCCCGGGGGGTGTTGCTGGTGCCGGTGTCGGCCATGCTCTCGCTCCGTGAGCCGGAAAGGTTCGGATGCGAAAGTGCCGATGCGGGCCGAGGTTCCCGCGGGCGCGGGGGATAAGCGGGCGGCGAAGCGTCCCGCGCTCCCCGCAGGCCGAAGCCCGGATCCGCCGCCGCGCTAGCGGCGGGCCGGGCGGGCCATCCAGTCGGAGCGGCTGCGATGCGGCGCCGCGCCCGCCTGCACCTGGGACAGTTCCGCCGAGCGCGCCGAGATCCAGCCGGCGTGCTCGGCCACCGGCGTCACGGCGGTGAAGCCGCCGCAGGCGGTCCGGCGGACACCCTGCTGCAGGGCGCCGCTCGACCAGCTCACCACGCCGACGATCCGGTAGCCGCCGGGACCGCCCGCCAGGATCGGGCCGCCGGAATCGCCCAGGCACGCCCCGGCCCCCGCGGTCTCGGCCATGCGCCGCCGGTCGGTCACCACGGTGACCCGATTGGCGACCTGCAGCGATCCGATCGAGACGAGATGCGCCAGCCGGAGGACCCGCGCCGAGCCGCGCCGGTTCTCGGCCACCACGCCGAATCCCGCGATGTCGACCGACGCACCGGTGTCGATCGCGGCGGCACCGCGCGGGTCGAGGGGCGCGTAATCCGAGCCCAGGGGACGCTCGAGCTTGAGCAGCGCGAGGTCGACGCCGGGCTGATCCTCCGGCGTGGTGCCGGGCACGAAGTCCGGGTGCATGCTCGCGGCGATCACCGGGGTCCGGTGCTGGCGGAAGCTCCGGTCGACGCTGATCACCGTGTAGCCGGCCGGGCGCATCACGCAGTGGGCCGCGCTGAGCACGAGGTCGGGCGCGATCAGCGTGCCGGAGCAGATCTCGCCCTCCGTGCTCTCGATGCGGACCACGAAGCTGCGCGCCCCGTTCGGGTCGCGGGTGGTCGTGCCGTTGATCACCGCCTGGGCCGGGGCCGGCAGTAACCCGGTCAGGACGCCGAGCAGCGCCGCACCGAGGAGACCGCTCCCGAGGCTTCCGCGCAGGAGGCGCTCGCGGAGACCGGCCTTGCGGATCGGGCGAGGGGACATCGGGCACTCCGGGGGCGCCGTCGGCGCGGGTGGGGGCGCCGGGGGCGAGGATGCGGCGCGGTTTGAGCCTAGAGCAAGGCAATAGCCCGGCCAAGGTGAGGTTCCCTGCGGATCCTACGCGATCCAGTGAGCGCTCCGGCCCCAATCCGCGAGGATCCGGTCGATCCAGCCGCGCTGGGGCCCGACCAGGACACCCTGGGTGAGGCCGCCGCAGGCGCCCCCGACCCAGGCGGCCAGCGCCAGGACGGCCCCGTCCGGCCCGGCGACCGGGCCACCGGAATCCCCCTGGCAGGCGCCGCCGGCGCCGCCCTTCAGCCAGACCAGGATGCGGCTCGGCCCGTAGGGCTCGATCACCGGCAGGCCGATGCTGCGGTAGGTGCCGGTGGAGCGCGGGTCGCCCGGCCTGGCGGCGCCGTAGCCCGACACCGTCAGGCTCTCGCCGGCCAGCGGGGTCGCGGCGCTCAGGGTCACGGGGACGAAGCGCGGCGGCAGCGGCGTCGCGGTGCGCAGGAGCGCGAGGTCGATGGAGCGCCGCCGGCCCGTCGCGGCGCCCGCGTCGTAGCCGGGATGCACTGCGCGCGCCGCCACCTCCACGAGGACCGGCTCCCCGGCGGCGTCGCGGAAATGGACGCGGTGCTCCCGGGCGTCGGCGGCGCAGTGGCCGGCGGTGAGCACCGTGTCGGGGGCGAGGACGACCCCGGTGCAGACGCCGCCCTTCGACGACAGGACCATCACGGCGCCGCCGGCCGGCGCCTCCGCGCCGCCGACGATCGCCCGGGCCGGCGGGCTCGCGAGCGCCAGGGCGGCTGTCAGGGCGGCTGTCTGAGCTGCCGCCGCCACGGCGCAGGCCGCCGGGCGACGCTTCGAGACCAGCATCGGAACACCTTGGATGAGGGACGCGCGATGATCCCGTTACGCATCGATGCCGCCGCCGTCGAGCCGGTGAGCGTGGCCGACCTGCGCGGCTACCTGCGCCTCGATTCCGACGCCGGGGACGCGGAGGAGGGGCTGCTCCAGGCGCTGATCACCGCCGTCCGCGCCAGCCTGGAGGTCGAGACCCGCCGGATCCTGGTTCCGGGCCGCTACCGGATCGCACGCGCCGCCTGGCCGCCGGACGGGCAGATCCCCCTGCCGCTGAGCCCGCTGGTGGCGGTCCTGCGCGCCGGCTTCGCGGAGGCCGGCGGCGCCCTCACCACCCTGGCGGACGGTCTCGTGCGGCTCGGTCCGGACCCGGTCGAGGCGCCGGGCCTGCGGGTCGATCCGTCCGTGCCGGATCCCGGTGACCGAATGATCCTGATCGAGGTCGCGGCGGGCTACGGCGGCGACGGTCTGCCGCTTCCGGCGCCCCTGCGCCTCGCGATCCTCCGGCTCGCCGCCGCCCGCTACGAGCATCGCGGCGACGAGCCGGACGGCGCGGCCGCCGACACGGCCGCGGATTTGGCCGCGCCCTTCCGCCGGATGCGGCTGTGACGTTCGCCCGCGGAGCCAGCCCGATGCCGATCCAGTCCCAACGCCCGCCGCTCGGGGCGCGCCGCCGCCGCTTCGTCCTCGAACGGCCCGTGGAGGAGCCCGACGGGTTCGGCGGGGTCCTGCGGCGCTACGTGGCGGGCCCGGTCCTGTGGGGGGCGCTTGCCCCGGCCGGCATCCTCGACCGCTTGGCCGGCGGCCGGACCGACACGCTGCCCGCCTACCGCATCACCCTGCGAGGCCGGGCCGCGCTCGACCCGACGATGCGCCTCGCTGCCGGCCCCCGGCGGTTCGCGATCCGCGCCGTCGCCGAGCCGGACGCGCGGGGCCGCGACCTGATCTGCCACGTGGAGGAACTGCCGCGGGAGAACCGGTCGTGACCGATCCGAGCCCGCTTCTGGCGCTCCGCGCCGGCCTGATCGCCCGCTTCTCGACCGACGCCGCCCTGGCATCCCTGCTGGGCGGCCGGGTCCGGCTCTACGACGAGCCGCCCCGGGGTTCGGTCCCGGTCTACGCCCTTTTCGGCGACGCCGAGATCCAGGACGATTCCGTCGACGGCGCCGAGCGCCACCGTCACGGCCACGAGATCGCGGTGATCGCCAAGCCCGGCTCCGTCCGAACCGCCCTCGACGCGGCGGAGCGCATGGCGGCGCTGCTCGCGGACGACGCGATGCCGCTCGCCGGCTGCCGGCTCGTCACCCTGCGGGTGAAGACGATCCGCGCCCGTCGCGACGTCCGGACCGGCGAGGCCCGGGCGAGCCTGACACTCGAGGCCGTCACCGAGAACCTGTGAGGAGGACGTCGATGGGCGCGCAGAAGGGCAAGGATCTGCTGCTCCGGGCCGGGGACGGCGCGGGCGGCTTCGTGGCGGTGGCGGGCCTGCGCACACGCCAGATCACGCTCAACGCCGAGACCGTGGACGTCACCAACGCCGATTCCGCCGGCCGGTGGCGGGAGCTTCTCGCCGGGGCCGGCGTGCGCCGGGCCGCGATCGCGGGCTCCGGCGTGTTCCGCGATCAGGCCTCGGACGCGCGCCTGCGGCTGATCTTCTTCGAGGGGGCGATCGAGACGTTCCAGGTGGTGGTGCCGGCCTTCGGGATCCTGGAGGGCCCGTTCCAGATCGCGAGCCTCGAATACCGGGGCGATCATGCCGGGGAGGTCACGTTCGACATCAGCCTCGATTCCGCCGGCGCGCTCGCCTTCGCGGCGGCCTGACCCCGGGGGTGAGTCCCATGGCCAACCGGATCCGCGGCGAGGTGCCGCTCGTCCTCAGCGGGCGGCGCTACACCCTCTGCCTGACCCTCGGGGCCCTCGCCGAGCTGGAGGGCGCAGTCCAGGCCGGAGACCTCGCGGGCCTCGCCGAACGCTTCGCGGGCGGCCGCGTCTCGGCGCGCGACCTGATCGCCCTGCTGGGCGTCGCGCTGCGCGGCGGTGGCCACGACATCGACGACGCGGCGGTGGCCCGGCTGCCCCTCGCGGGCGGCCTCGACGCCCTGTCGGAGGCCCTCGGCGCGGTTCTCGCGGCGGCCTTCGGGGAGGCATCGACACCCGCAAACCCTCCCTAGAGCCGGGGCCGGACGCCGCGCATCCAGCCCCGGCTCGATATGCCTTCCCGTGGGACGACGCCCTGGCCCTCGGCCTCGGGGCGCTGCGCTGGAGCCCCGCGGCGTTCTGGGCGGCGACGCCGCGCGAGTTCGCCGCGGCACTCGGCCGACGCGCCGGGCCGGAGCCCATGACCCGCGAAGCCTTCGAGCGGCTGCTCGTAGCCTATCCCGACCCCACCTGAGGCGCCCCATGGCCGAGACCGAACCCGACACCCAGGACGCCGCGCGGATCACGCAGCTCGAGACCCTCGACCGGCTGGCGCAGAATTTCGGCCGCAGCCTCGACGCGGCCCTGACCCGGGGCGCCGCCTCGGGCCGCAGCCTGGACGGGGTGCTCGGCACGATCGGCGCCCGCCTCGCCGGCGCGGCGGCCCGGGCGGCGGCCGGGCCGATCCAGTCCGGGGTGAGCGGCCTCGTCAACGGCCTGCTGGGCGCCGGCGCCGAGGCCGGCTTCGCCCGCGGCGGCGTGTTCCGGGGCGGGCGGGTGCAGCCCTTCGCGGCGGGCGGGGTGGTGGCCGCGCCGACCTATTTCCCGATGGCGGGCGGCACCGGGCTGATGGGCGAGGCCGGTCCCGAGGCGATCCTGCCCCTGACCCGGGGGCCGCACGGCCGCCTCGGCGTCGCCTCCGGCGGGGCACCGGCCCGGCCGGTCTCGGTGACCGTACACATCGCGACGCCCGACCCGGGTGCCTTCCGCCGGTCGGAGGCCCAGGTGACCGCGAGCCTCGCCCGCGCGGTGGCGCGGGGTCAGCGGGCGACGTGACGGATCGCCCCGCGCGTCCGCGCCCTCACGCCGCCTTGCGCGACTCCGTCTCCCGCGCGTGGCTGCGGCGGCCGTCGACGCTCACCGGGGCCACGCCCTGGATCGTCACGCGGCGGACCACCCGGGGGGCATCGCCGTAATCGTCCACGGCCCGGTGGACCGTGGCGCGGTTGTCCCAGATCGCCACGTCGCCGGTCCGCCACGACCAGCGCACGGTGTTCTCGGGCCGCGTGGCGTGATCGTGGAAGATCGCCAGCAGGTGCTGCGAATCCGCCGTGGTCAGCCCGAGGATCCGCTGGATGAAGTGCCCGACGATCAGCGAGCGCTCGCCGGTCTCCGGATGCACGTGGACCAGCGGGTGCTCGGTCTCGAACACGGTCCGGGTGAACACCTCCTCGTGGCGCCGTCGCCCTGCCTCCGAGACGTTCACGCGCCCGCCCACGTAGTCGTAGACGTTGGAATGCAGCGCCCAGAGCCGGTCGGCGAGGTCGCGCAGGGGTTCCGGCAGGTCCGCGTAGGCCGCCGCCGTGTTGGCCCAGAGTGTGTCGCCGCCGTAGGGCGGCAGCGTCACGGCGCGCAGGATCGAGATCGCCGGGTAGGCCGGCACGAAGGTCACGTCGGTGTGCCAGGAACTGGCCCGCTCGCCCCGGCTGCCGTCGATGTCGAGGATGCCCGCCGTCCCCGCGAGCGAGGGCACCGTCGGGTGCGGGACGAGGTCGCCGAGCAGGCGGCCGAACGCCTCCTGGCCCGCCTCGTCGAGGGTCTGGTCGCGGAAGAACACCACCTTGTGGGTGGTGAGCGCCTCCCGGATCGCCGCGACGGTCCCGGCATCGAGATCGCCCGCGAGGGCGACGCCGCGGATCTCCGCGCCGATCCGGCCGGCGACGCGGCGGATGTCGAGGGCAGGGGCGTGAAGGGGCTGTGGAATGGCGCTCATCGGACGATACCTCTGGCAGATTGGCGGCGCGACGCGCAGATCACGCGCGATAGATTAAGAGATGCGGACCGAAAGGACTTCTGATTTCTTCCGACTCATCTCGTCGATATTCGATCGGATGCCGTCGTTTGTCGATGAACGACGTTTTTGATTTTTCGGCTCTTTCCGGAAGACTTTTTTCAGGCGCTGCGATCCGGCAGCGATGACCTCCCACGACGCGGCAACGGGGCGACGAACCGGAGGCTTCCGCCATGGCCGACGACTTCCACGAGGTGCTCTTTCCCCTCGACGTCTCGCTGCGCGCCGGCGGCGGGCCGCAGCGGCTCACCGAGATCGTGACCCTGGGCTCCGGCCGTGAGCACCGGAATGGCCGCTGGGCCGATTCCCGCCGCCGCTACGATGCCGGCTTCGGCCTGCGCGGTCTCGACGCGCTCCACGCCGTGCTGGCCTTCTTCGAGGAGCGGCGCGGGCGGCTCTACGGCTTCCGCTTCCGCGACCGGGTCGACGGGCGCTCCGGGCCTCCCGGCCGCCCCATCGGCCCCCTCGACCAGCCCCTCGGCACCGGCGACGGCGACACGGCGGTCTTCCCGCTGGTCAAGACCTACGGCAGCGGCTTCGCGCCCTACCGCCGCCGGATCGCCAAACCGGTGGCGGGCTCCGTCCGGGTGGCGGTCGGCGGCCGGGAGGTCGGGCCCGAGGCTTTCGGGTGCGACCCGGCGACCGGCCTCGTCGCCTTCGCGGCCGGCCACGTGCCGGCCGCGGGCGCCGCCGTGACGGCGGGCTTCGCCTTCGACGTGCCGGTCCGCTTCGACACCGACGACCTCACCGTCGATCTCGCGGCCTTCACGGCGGGCGAGATCCCGAAGGTGCCCCTCGTCGAGATCGTGCCGTGAGGAGGGGATCATGCGCGACATCCCGGAGGCCTTCGCGGCCCATCTGGCGGGGGGCGTGACCACCCTGTGCCGCTGCTGGTCCCTGCGGCGGCGGGACGGGCTCGCCCTCGGCTTCACCGACCACGACCGCGACCTGATGGTCGCCGGCCTCGTCCACGAGGCCCGGACCGGCCTGGAAGCCGCCGAGGCCCGCGCGGAACTCGGCTTCGCGGTCTCGGGCGGCGACGTGGCGGGGGCGCTGAGCAGCTTCGGCCTGACCGAGGCCGATATCGCCGGCGGCCTCTACGACGCTGCTTCGGTGGAGACCTGGCTGGTCGACTGGACCAACCCCGGGACGCGGCTGCTCCTCGACCTCGCCACGATCGGCGAGGTCCGCCGCGAGGGCGACGCGTTCGTGGCGGAGCTGCGCGGCCTCACCCACCGCCTCGACGCCGAGCGCGGGCGCAGCTACCGCGCCACCTGCGGCGCCGATCTCGGGGACGCGCGCTGCCGGGTCGACCTCGCACCATGGCGGACCACCGGCCGCGTGACCGCGATCCCGGAGCCCGCGACGCTGTCGGCGGAGCTGGCGGGCGCCTTCGCCGACGGCCTGTTCACCGGCGGCCGGCTCACCTGGACGCAGGGCGCCAATGCCGGGCACGCGGCCGATGTGCGGCTCCAGCTCGGCGCCCTGATCGAACTCTGGACCGTGCCGCCCCGGCCGATCGCCCACGGTGACGGCTTCAGCCTCACGGCCGGCTGCGACAAGCGCCTCGCGACCTGCCGGGACCGGTTCGCCAACACGGTCAACTTCCAGGGCTTCCCGCACATGCCCGGCAACGACGCGGTGGCGCGGGCGGTGCCGGGCTCGGACCACACCCTCGATGGCGGGAGCCTGTTCCGATGAGCGCGATGCGGCGGGAGATCGGCGCGGCGGTGCTCGGCGAGGCCCGGCTGTGGCTGGGGACGCCGTACCGGCATCAGGCCTCGTTGCGCGGGATCGGCTGCGACTGTCTCGGGCTGCTGCGCGGGGTGTGGCGCGGGCTCTACGGGGCCGAGCCCGAGGTGCCGCCGCCCTATGGCGCCGCCTGGGCGGAATCCGCTGCTCCCGGCACCGACCCGCTCACAGAGGCAGCATCCCGCCACCTCGTGCCGGTGCCCGGCCGGCTGGCCGCTGCGGCGCCCCGGGACGGCGACGTGCTGCTCTTCGCCTTCCGCCGCCACCTGCCGGCCCGCCACTGCGCCATCGCCACCGGCGACGGCGCCATGATCCACGCCCATGACGGCGCCGTCGTCACCGAGGTGGCGCTCACCGGATGGTGGCGGCGGCACCTGACGGGGGTGTTCCGGTTTCCGGAGATCGGCCTTTACGAAGCCGGCGACACAGTCAGCTTGACGCCGAGCACATCCATCACCTTGCGAACGGTTTCGTAGCGGAGCTTCGAGCCGGGCGTGAGAGCCTTGTAGAGGCTTTCCCGTCCGACGCCGGCTTCCCGGGCGATCTGCGACATGCCGCGGGCTTTGGCGACATCGCCCAGAGCCGCGATGAAAAGCTCCGGATCGGGATCGTCGAGGGCCGCGGCCAAGTATTCGGCGATTGCCGCCTCGCTGTCGAGGAATTCAGAGGCATCGAAGGGTGTGAAGCGCATCAGACGGTCCCGTCGAGGTTCGCGGCCATCCTTTTGGCCCTCTGAATGTCCCGCGTCTGGCTGGCTTTATCGCCGCCGCACAGGAGCAAGGACGTCACTTCGCCTCGCCGCACATAGTAGACGCGATATCCCGGTCCGTAGGGGATCCGCATCTCGCACACGCCCGAACCGACCGGTTTGACGTTCCCGACGTTGTCGAAGCCTGCGGCACGGATTTGTGCCGCGATACGCGCTTTCGCGCGGTGATCCTTCAGGCCCGCGGGCCACGTCCGGAAGGTATCGGACAGCAGGATCGTCGTCACGGACGAGCCGTATCCGACCGGATACGGTTCCGCAATTCTCTCGTATGAACCACGTGCTCATCGAGCCCGGAGTCCCGCCATGGCCACGCTGATCCTGTCCTCGGCCGGGGCCGCGGTGGGCACCGCGCTCGGCGGCCCGATCGGGGCTGTGGTCGGGCGGGTGCTCGGCTCGGTCGCGGGCTCGGCGCTCGGCGGCGCCCTGGCGGGCTCCGGGCGCACGCGCTTCGTCGAGGGCCCGCGCCTCGCGGATGTGGCCGGGCTCACCTCCACGGAGGGCGATCCGATCCCCCGGATCTACGGCCGGGCCCGCATCGGCGGGACCCTGATCTGGGCGACCCGCCCGCTGGAGGTCGCGAACACGACGGTGCAGCGCGCCGCCATGCCCGCCAAGGCCCTGGGCGGCCAGAAGACCGTCACGACCCGCTACGCCTACTACGCCAACCTCGCGGTCGGGCTGTGCGAGGGCGAGGTCGCCTTCGTCCGGCGAATCTGGGCGGACGGAAGGGAGATTGATCAGGTCGGCCTCACGATCCGGGTCCATACGGGCGGCCCCGCGCAGGAGCCCGACCCGCTGATCGTCGCCAAGGAGGGGTCCGCGAACGCGCCGGCCTATCGCGGTCTCGCCTACGTGGTGTTCGAGAACCTGCCGCTTGCCGATTTCGGCAACCGCGTGCCGCAATTCGCCTTCGAGGTGATCCGACCGGTCAACGGCCTGTTCGGCCGCGTCCGCGCCGTCGACCTGATCCCGGGAGCCGGGGAGTTCGCCCTCGATCCGGACCGCGTCACCGTCGATCTCGGCCTCGGCCGGACCGAGGCGGCCAACCGTCACCAGCTCCAGCGCACCACCGACGTGATCGCGTCCCTCGACGCCCTCCAGGCCCTGTGCCCGAACCTGCGCCGGGTCGCCGTGGTGGCGACGTGGTTCGGCACCGACCTGCGCGCCGGCTCCTGCCGGGTGGTGCCCAAGGTCGAGACCGGCCGGAAGCGTGCGCTGCCCGAGGACTGGTCCGTGGCGGGGATCGCCCGCCCTGCGGCCGAGGTGGTCTCGACCCTGCCGGACGGCACCCCGGCCTATGGCGGAACGCCCGCGGATGCCGGGCTGACCCGGCTGGTGGCCGAATTGGCGCGCCGCGGCCTGGAGGTGCTGCTCTATCCGTTCGTGATGATGGACGTGGCGAGCGGCAACGGCCTGCCCGATCCCCGCACCCCGGGGGCGTCCCAGCCGCCTTATCCCTGGCGCGGGCACATCACCTGCGATCCGGCGCCGGGGCTCCCGGACAGCCCGGACGGGACGGCCGCCGCCGACGCGCAGGTGGAGGCGTTCTTCGCCAACGGCTACCGCGCCGAGGTGCTGCACTACGCCGACATGGCGGCGCGATGGGCGGCTACCGGCGTACGGCTCGCGGGCTTCGTCATCGGCAGCGAGTTCGTCGGCCTCACCCGGGTGCGGGGCGCCGCCGGCTACCCGGCCGTGCAGGCGCTCCGGGGGCTCGCGGCCGCATTGCGCGAGCGCCTCGGGCCGGGCGTCTCCCTCGTCTACGGCGCCGACTGGACCGAGTACGGCGCCCATGTCCGCGACGGCGGCGCCACGGTGCGGTTCCCCCTCGACGACCTCTTCGCCGATCCCGCCATCGCGGCGGTCGGGATCGACTGGTATCCGCCGGTCTCCGACTGGCGCGATGCGCCGGAGCACGCCGACCTCGCGGCTTCCGGCGACATCAACGACCGGGGCTATCTCCGGGCCCGCGGCGGCTCCGGCGAGGCCTTCGACTGGTACTATGCCGACGCGGCGGCGCGCGCTGCCCAGGACCGCCGCCCGATCACCGACGGCGCCCACGGCAAGCCGTGGATCTACCGGCCGAAGGATCTCGCTTCGTGGTGGGCGAACCCGCATGTCGAGCGCGACAACGACGTCGAGACCCGCACCACCGCCTGGGTGCCCAAGGGGAAGCCGGTCTGGTTCACCGAGGTCGGCGTGCCGGCGGTGGACAAGGGCACCAACGGCCCCAACGTCTTCCCGGACCCGAAGACCCCCGAGGGCGCCTATCCACCGGGATCCCGCGGCCTGCGCGACGAGCTGATCCAGCTCCGCGGGCTCGAGGCCACGCTCGCCCGGTTCGACCCGGCCGATCCCGGCTTAAGCGAGGCCGACAACCCGCTCTCGCCGGTCTATGGCGGCCGGATGGTCGATCCGGACGGGATCTTCGTCTGGGCCTGGGACGCGCGGCCGTTCCCGGCCTTCCCGACGGTGCGGGGCGTCTGGGCCGACACCGCCAACTGGCGCATCGGCCACTGGATCACGGGCCGGATCGAGGGCTGCGACCTCGACCTGCTGGTTTTGAAGATCCTCGAAGAGTTCGGCTTCGACGCCGCCGTCTCGGTGGAGGCCGCCGCCTACCTCGACGGCTACGTCATCGACCGGCCGCTCACGGCCCGCGGCGCCCTGGAGACCCTGGCGCAGGTCTACGGCCTCGACGTCTCCGCGGTGGCCGGCCGCCTGCACCTGCGCGGACCCCGCCGCGACCGGCCCCTGGTGCTCGCCGAGGCGGATCTCGTCCGGCTCTCGGAGGAGAAGCCGGTGCTCGCCCAGGTCCGCGCCGAGGAGAGCGCCCTGCCGCGTTCCGTGGAACTCGGCATCACCGAGGCCGAGAGCCCGGAATACCGGCGGGCTACGTCGGCGGCCGTGCGGCCGGCCGGCGCCCGCCGCCGCGAGACCCGGATCGATGCGGCGATCGTCACGCGGCGCGAGACCGGCGACGGGCTGGCCGAGGCGATCCTCGACCGGGCCATCGCGGCCCGCGACAGCGCGACCTTCACCCTCAGCCCGCGCCGGGTCGAGCTGGAGCCCGGCGACCTCCTGGCGGTCCCCGCCGACGTGCCGGGCGGCGCGGTGCTGCGCAAGATCGACCGGATCGACGACGCGCCCACCGGCCGCCGGATCGAGGCGAGCGGCGTGCCGCCGCGGGGAGGGCCGGGGCGGCTCCTCGCCCGGAGCCCGGCCCAGCCGGAGGCAGCCGCCCCGGTCTTCCCGGGGCCGCCGCTCGCGCTCGCCCTCGATCTGCCGGCGGACCGCGGTTCCTTGACCATCCTGCAATGGTGCGCGGTGGCGGCCGAGCCGTGGCCGGGCGCGGCAGCGATCTGGCGCGCGGAGGCGGCGGGCGCGTTCAGCCTGCACGGCCACGTCGATTACCCCGCCTGCCTCGGGAAGACGCTGTCGCCGCTCCCCGCCGGGCCGCTGTGGCGGATCCAGCGCGGCATCCACCTCGACGTCACCCTGCGCCGGGGCGGGGCGCTCGCCGCCATCGGCGAGGCCGCGATGCTGGCGGGCGGCAACCTGTTCGCCCTGATCGGCCCGGACGGCACGCTGGAGCTGCTCGGGGCGGCGCAGGCCGCGCTGATCGGGCCCGACACCTACCGGCTGTCCTGCTTGCTGCGCGGGCTCGCGGGCAGCGAGGCGGCTGCGGGACGCGCCGCGCCCGCCGGCAGCCTGATCGTGCGCCTCGACGATGGCGCGGTTGTGCCCCTGGTCGACCGCCTGGACGAGGCCGGGCGCGGCTTCCGCTACCGGATCGGGCCGGCGGACCGGGACCCCGGCGACCCGGCCTTCACGGAGCTTGCCGCCACGGCAGGCCTCGACGCGCTGCGGCCCCTGCGCCCCGTCCACCTGCGGGCGCGGCGGGCCGCGGAGGGCGTGCGGATCTCCTGGATCCGGCGGGCGCGGCGCGACGGCGATGCCTGGGAGCCCGCGGAGATCCCGCTGGATGAAGCCGAGGCCTATGCCGTCACGCTGTTCTCGGCCTCCGGCGCCGTCATGCGCACGCTCCGGGCCGAGGCCCAGCAGGTCGTCTACGCCGACGAGGCGGCGGATTTCGGCGGCCCGCAGCGGAGCCTCGACGTGGCCGTGGCGCAGATCGGCGCCGTCGCCGGGCCCGGACCCGCCTGCCGCGCCCGCATCCCCGTCCGCGCGGCCTGAACCCCCGGAGGTGCCCTTGTCCGATGTCACGCCCCATCTCGGCCTGCCGCTGATCGCGGCGAGCCAGGCCCAGAAGCACGTCACCCACAACGAGGCGCTCGGCCTCCTCGACGCCCTGGTCCAGCTCGCCTGCCTGGACAAGGATCTGACCGCGCCGCCGCCGAGCCCAGCCGACGGCGACCGGTACCTCGTGTCCGCGGCCGATCCCGGGGGTGCCTGGGCCGGTCTCGCGGGGCATGTCGTCCGCTACGCCGACGGCGTCTGGACCGGCTCGGCGCCGCGGGCCGGCTGGTTCGCCTACCTGATCGACGAGGCCGACCTCTACGTCTTCGACGGCGCGGCCTGGACGAGCTTCCGCCGGAGCCTCGCGGCGATCGAGCGCGTGAGCCGCCTCGGCATCAACACGGGTGCGGATTCCGACAACCGCCTCGCCGTCAAATCGGACGCGGCGCTGCTCACCTGGGACGACGCCACGCCGGGCTCCGGGGACATGCGGGTGTCCGTCAACAAGAAGTCCGCCGCACGGGACGCGGCCCTGGTCTTCGAGACCGGCTACGCCGCCCGGGCACTGCTCGGCCTCCTCGGCAGCGACGATTTCAGCCTCAAGGTCTCGGCGGACGGCGCCGCCTACGCCACGGCGCTCACCGCCTCGGCGAACACCGGCGGGATCGACTTCGCCTCGTCCGAGACCGCGCTGGCCTCCGGGGCGACCACCGATCTCGGCGGCACCGGCACGCGGCGCGTGCTCGTCACCGGGACGGCGACGATCACCAGCTTCGGCGCGGTGCCCGACCGGGAGCGGCTCGTGCGCTTCGCCGCGGGCGCGCGGCTGGTCCACGACGCGGGCAAGCTCGCGCTGCCGACCCGGGCCGACATCGTCACGGCGGCCGACGACACCTGCCTCGCCCTCTCGGACGCGGCGGGCCGCTGGCGCGTGTGGCACTACCAGCGGGCCGACGGCACGCCGCTGGCGGCCGGGGTGCGGGCGGCTGCATGAACGTGCCGCGCCATCTCGTTCTTCGATGAACCCACCGTCGTTCCGGGCTCGCCTGCGGCGCCCTGGAATGACGGGCGCGGTCGCTCCGCTCACCCCGGCACCAGCGCCGCCAGCATGACCGGCTCGATCGCCGCGTAGCCGGCCGCGTTCAGGTGGATGCCGTCGTCGGTCAGCGCCGGGCGGAGCGCCCCGGAGGCGGTGGCGAGCGGCGCGTGATACTCGATGAGCCGGGCGGACCCCGCCGCGCAGGTGGCGTGCAGCCACGCGTTCAGGGCGCGGATGCGCGCCACCGGCCGCAATTCGGGCCGCCAGCCCCAGAAGTCGCTCGGCATCACGCTGCCGATCCAGAGCGGGAGCCCGGCCTCGAAGGCGAGCCGGCCCATGGCGAGGATGTTCTCGCGGATCGCGGCGTCCGTGACCGGGCCGTCGACCTCGGCGATGTCGTTGATCCCGCAGAGCAGGTGAACGCCGCGCGCACCGCCCGCATCCCGCAGGAAGCGGGCCCGGATCTGTCCGCTCGTCTCGCCCGGCACCCCCCGGGCCAGGAAGCCGTGGCGCGCGAAGGTCTCGGCCCGCGCGAGGCCCCAGGCCGCGGTGATCGAATCGCCGATGAACACCAGCGGCCTGTCCTGTCCGCGTCCCACGATCCACCCCGCCCGCGCCGCCCGAGGGCGTGTCCCGCAGGGCCTTAGCCCGGCCGCGGCCGGCCCGCCATGAGGGGAACCCACATGAAGACCGTCCCACATGGCCCGGCGCAGGACGGCGTCTTCGCCTCCGAATGCCGCCGCCTCGGGCCCCGCCTGATGCGCGACCTCGGCCTGACCGCCGTGCAGGCCGCGGGCCTCCTCGGGAATCTCGGCCATGAGAGCGGCGGGTTCCGCCACCTTCAGGAGATCGCCCCGACGGTCGCCGGCGCCCGCGGGGGCTGGGGACTCGCCCAGTGGACGGGGCCGCGGCGCATCGCGATGGAGGCGTGGTGCCGGGCGCGCGGCCTCGATCCTGCGGCCCCGGAGGCGGCCTACGGTTATCTCTGCGCGGAACTGCGCAGCACCGAGGCCCCGGCGCTGGCCGTCCTGCAGACGGCCGCGACGCTCGAGGCCGCCACCGAGGCGGTCTGCCGCCGCTTCGAGCGGCCCGGCATCGTGGCGCTGCCGAGCCGCCTCGCCTGGGCCCGCCGGGCGCTCGCCGCCCTCGGCGGCGGTGACGCTCCCGCGCCGCCCGGATCCCGCGGCGCCGGCTGAGCCGCACCCGCGCAAGCCGTTCCCGAGCCGGCCGGGTCCGCCGCGCGCCTGACAACGGAGACCGCCCATGACGCACCGCATCCGAGCGGGGCTCGCGCTCGCCTGCGCCGCCCTCGCGTTCGCCGCCCTGCTGCCGCCCGCGCAGGCGGGGGATGCGTCCGCCGCGGCCGTGAGCGTGCCGTGGGGCGACTGGCTGGTCGCCCTGCTTCAGCCGGTCTCGGCCGTGCTGGTGCCGATCGCCGCCGCGGCGGTGACGGCCGGCGTCGCCCGGGTCGCGCCCTGGGCCGCCTCCGTGCTGACCCGGGACCGGGTCGAGGCGGCGATCCGGGCGGGGGCCGCCTACGGTCAGAACGCCGTGGCCGGCGCGGCGAAGGGCCGGACGGTCAGCGTCGATCTCGGCGCCGCGGTCGTGGCCGCCGGCGCCCGGCACGTGCTCGCCACCGCGCCGGCCCGCGTGGTGCGGCGTGCGGGCGGCCCGGAGGGTGTCGCCGCCCGCATCTTCCGGGCGCTGCCCCTCGACCCGCAGGCCAGCGCCGCCAACGTCCTCGCCCCGGCGCTGACGCAGCTGCAGGTGGCCCCGACGCGGAAGACCGCCGCGCGACGCGGCTGAGGCACCGCCGGCTTCCGGCACCCGCACGGCCGGGCGCTTCCGCGCGCCCGGCCCACCCTGGGACAGGGGAAGGTCATGACCAACATCCGCAGGCCCGCCGCCGAGCCCGGCGAGGACGAGGTCGGTTCCGGCGCCCTCGGAGGCCGTGCCCGGACGATCCGCTTCCCGCCTTTCTGGCACGCGTGGTTCGCGCGCCAGACCGTGCCGCGCCTCGCCGCGCTGGACGAACTGGTGGACGAGCAGATCGAGCGGCGGGCGCTGCGCCGCTATCTGCGCCGGCTCAAGCACGCGACGGTGCTGGCCTTCGTCGCGGCGGCCACGGCCGCACACTGGTTCTCGGATCAGATCGCGTGGCTCGTGGAGCGCATCCCCGCCCTGCGGGCCCTCTGGGCGCTTGTCGTGGGAGGTTGAGATGAACCTGTGCCGGGACCGGATCCTCGACCGCCTCTGGCTCGCCCTCTCGGGCGCCGCGGCCCTGTCGGCCGCGCTCCAGGCGGGGGCGCAGATCGGAGCCCGCCCCTGCTCCTCCGGCGGCCCTTTCCTCGCCGCGCAGGCGACCGCGTCCGACATGCCGGCGCGGACGGCGCTGAGCGCCGCGGGGTGCCGCGACGCGCATCCCGGCGGGCTTCGATGAGGGGCTCCGCTTGCCTGTGCGAACCGGTCGACGCGGCGGAACCTGGCGGCGCCTCGGCCGTAATGCCGGCACGATGCCGCGCACCGTCCGATCGTCCTCCGTCCCGCAGGCCAGCCCGGTCGCCGCGCGGCGCTTACGGCCCCGTATTCAGGACGCATTCAGTGCCCTCGGCGCACATCTCCTGGCAATGCGCTACGCCATCGCCCTCGTCGCCATCAGCCTGACCGCCGCGGCCCTCGCCGCGGGCGGCCTCGGCACCATGGCGGATGACGGGCCGGCCCCGCAGACGGGCGCGGTCTCCGGGCAGGCGCCCCTGCGGATCGAGACCTGCCTGTCGCCGGCCGACATGCGCGAGGAGGTCGGCGAGCGGCGGGTGATCCCGCCCGTGGCGGCGATCCGCGCGGCCCGCACGGTGATCCCCCGGGCCGAGATCCAGCGGGCGAGCCTCTGCCGTTACGAGGACACCCTCGTCTACATGCTCACCGCCTTGCGCCGGGACGGTCATTTCGTGCACGTGATCGTCGACGCGCGCACCGGCAGCGTGGCTGGACAGTATTGAGCGGGCGCCGAAACCGTTTCGGAGGGGAGTGAGCCGTGCGTCTGCTCGTCGTGGAGGATGACAAGGACATCAACCGGCAGGTCGTGGCCGCCCTGGAGGAGGCCGGTTATGTCGCCGACAAGGCCTATGACGGCGAGGAAGGCGGCTATCTCGGCGAGAGCGAGCCCTACGACGCCATCATCCTCGACATGGGCCTGCCCAAGGCCGACGGCGTGACGGTGCTGCAGAAGTGGCGCCGGGCCGGGGTGAAGACGCCGGTGATCATCCTCACCGCGCGCGACCGCTGGTCCGACAAGGTCGACGGCTTCGATGCCGGCGCCGACGACTACGTCACCAAGCCCTTCCACATGGAGGAGCTGATGGCCCGGGTCCGCGCGCTGCTCCGCCGAGCCGCCGGCCACGCCACCAGCCAGATCGCCTGCGGGCCCGTGACCCTCGACACGCGCTCCGGCAAGGTCTTCGTCGACGGCGCCCAGGTGAAGCTGACGAGCCACGAATACCGGTTGCTCTCCTACCTGATGCACCATACCGGCCGGGTCGTGTCCCGGGCCGAGCTGACCGAGCACCTCTACGACCAGGATTTCGACCGCGACTCGAACACCATCGAGGTGTTCGTCGGGCGGCTGCGCAAGAAGCTCGCCGTCGACCTGATCCAGACCGTCCGCGGCCTTGGCTACCTCGTGGATCCCAACCAGCCGCCGGCCCGGGTCTGAGGGCCGTGTCGGCCCCCGGCACGCTGCCCGCCGTGTTCATGCGCGGCGGCACCAGCAAGGCCCTGATGTTGCACAGGCGCGACGTGCCGGGCGACCTCGCCGCCTGGGAGCCGGTCTTCCTCTCCGCCATGGACAGCCCCGACCCGTTCGGCCGTCAGCTCAACGGCATGGGCGGCGGCGTCTCCTCGGTGTCGAAGATCTGCGTGATCGAGCGTTCCGCGCGGCCGGACGCCGACATCGACTACACCTTCGTGCAGGTGGTGGTCCGCGACGGGCGGATCGACCTCTCGGGCAATTGCGGCAACATGCTCGCGGCGGTCGGGCCCTTCGCGGTGGACGAGGGGCTGGTCGAGGGTCCGGACGGCCCGGTGAGCCTGCGGATCTACAACACCAACACGCGCAAGCTGATCGAGTCCAGCTTCGCCGTTGAGGGCGGCCGCAGCGTCTATCGCGGCGACCTCGCGATCCCCGGCGTCGCCGGCACGGGCGCACCGATCCGCCTCGACTTCGTCGATCCGGGCGGCGCGACGACGGGCCGGCTCTTGCCGACCGGCGTGGTTCGCCAGACCCTCGACGTGTCCGGCCTCGGCCCGATCGAGGCCTCGCTGGTGGACGCGGCCAATGCCTGCGTCTTCGTCCGCGCCGCCGATCTCGGGCTCGCCGGCACCGAGCTGCCCGCCGCCCTGGAGGCGGTGCCCGGTCTCCTCGATCGGCTCGCTAAGATCCGCCGGGTCGCCTCCGTGGCGATGGGCATCGCGCCGGATCTCGATGCGGCGGCCCGCATCGTCCACGTGCCCTTCGTGGGGCTGGTGTCGCCGCCGCAGGAGGCCGCCAGCCTCTCGGGGGAGACGATCCGCGCCGCCGCGGTCGACCTGACCGCCCGCGTCATCTCCAACGGCGTGCCGCATCAGGCGCTGCCGCTCACCGCCACCCTGTGCCTCGCGGTGGCCGCCCGAATCGAAGGCAGCCTCGTCCACGAGGCGGCCCGCGCCACGGAGGCGGCCCTGCGCGTCGGCATGCCGTCCGGGGTCCTCACCGCCGACGCCGCCGTCACGCGCGACGGTGACACGTGGCGGGCCGAGCGGGGCGCGTTCTTCCGCACGGCGCGGCCGCTGATGCGGGGCGCGGTGTATGTCGACGCGCCGGTTCCCCGCTGACGCGCCGCGATACGGCGGGCGAGGCCGAGGGCGCCGGACCGGTTACGGCCGGGCCGTCGCCGCGGCGCGGCCGGGATCCGCGTCCATGCCGGTGCTCCGGAACTCCGTCGGGCTGATCCCGTAGGCGCGCCGGAAGACCTTGGCGAAGTAGTTGGGGTCTGGATATCCGCACCCGCGGGAGACGGCCTTGATGCTGATCTGGCCGTTGGCCAGCAGGCGGGCCGCCAAGTCCATCCGTTGCCGGGCCACGAACTCGGCCGGCGCCACGCCCTTGCTGCGGGCGAACAGGCGGCTGAAACGCGATCGGCTCACGCCGGCGACCCCCGCCAGCGTCTCGATGTCGAGCGCCGCATCCAGATTCGCGCCGATGAAGGCGACGGTGCGGTCGACGGCGTCGTTCCCCGTCGCGGCGTCGCTCCGCTCCGCGCGGGCCATCACGTCGTCGTGGACCAGCATGATCGCCCGGTAGGCGAGACTGGAGGCCTGCCCCGCGCCCGGCACGGGCGCCCGCAGCGATGTGCAGACCGCCGCGAGGGCATCCACCGTCTCGGTCCGCAGGCGGAAGATCGGACCGGCCGACCGCAGGATCGCCCGGTTGAGGCGCAGGGCCTCCCGGCCGGTGACCGCGATCCAGAAGAACGACCAGTCCTCGCCCGGCTCGATCCAGTAGCGATGGGCGTGCGGGATCGAGACCAGCATGGTCTGCCCGGCCTCCGGCCGCCACAGGCGCCGCTCGTAGCGCAGGCGCCCCCGGCCGGCGACCGTGTGCTGCAGCACGGAGAACGGGGCCTGACCGCGCTTCAGCCCGTCCCAGTCGTAGGAGCCAGGAAGCGCCCGCTCGTACCCGGCGCTCGTCGGCATGACGTGGAAGCCGCCGTGCCGAAGCGGGAACGAGATGTCTCTGCGGAACGGCCCCGCCTGCACCAGCGCATCGAGCACAAGATTACCCGCGAAGGTTCTAATTTCCTCTACCACGGTCCGGGCGCCGATCGTAGCGTCGTCTCATAGCAAGAAGAAGATCTCCGGAAATAGTCCGTGCGACGTGACATCTCGCGGATCGTGGGAGGACGGGATGGCCAATTTCAAGATCGCCATCATCGGCGCCGGGAGCGTCGGTTTTACGCGAACGTTAGTACGAGATATTCTGTGCGTGCCCGAACTGCACGATATCGAGGTCGCCCTGACCGATATCAACGAGCGTAATCTCGGGATGATCGCGGAGATCCTCAACCGGATGATCTCCGCCAACGGGCTGCCGACCAAGATCTCGGCCACCACGGACCGGCGCGAGGCGCTGGCTGGCGCCCGGTACGTCATCAACTGCACCCGCATCGGGGGCCTGGAGGCCTTCGCGGAGGATATCCGGATCCCGCTTCGCTACGGCGTCGACCAGTGCGTCGGGGACACGCTCTGCGCCGGCGGCATCCTGTACGGGCAGCGCTCGATCGCGGCGCTCCTCGACTTCTGCAGGGACATCCGCGCGGTCGCCGAGCCGGGCGCCCGCCTGCTGAACTACGCCAACCCGATGGCGATGAACACCTGGGCGGCGATCGACTACGGCGGGGTGGACACGATCGGCCTGTGCCACGGCATCCAGCACGGCTGGAAGCAGATCGCCGAAGTCCTCGGCGCCGAGGACCCGCACGAGATCGAGTACGTCTGCACCGGGATCAACCATCAGACCTGGTACGTCGACATCCGCTGGCGCGGCCGGCGCGTGCCGGCCGAGGAACTGCTGGCCGCCTACGAGCGGCATCCGGTGATCTCCAGGCAGGAGAAGGTCCGGATCGACGTCCTGCGCCGGTTCGGCGTCTACTCGACCGAGTCCAACGGGCACCTGTCCGAGTACCTGCCCTGGTACCGCAAGCGTCCCGACGAGATCGCGCGCTGGATCGACCTCTCGGACTGGATCCACGGCGAGACCGGGGGCTGCCTGCGGGTCTGCACCGAGGGGCGGAACTGGTTCGAGCACGAGTTCCCGCAGTACCTCGCCAGTTCCAGCCGGATCATCGACCCGGCCCGCAGGACCGTCGAGCACGCCAGCTACATCATCGAGGCGCTGGAGACCGGGCGGGTCTATCGCGGCCACTTCAACGTCAAGAACAACGGCCTGATCTCGAATCTCCCCGCGGACGCCATCGTCGAGAGCACCGGGTTCGTCGACCGGCTCGGCCTCAACATGGTCGCGGGCCTGAGCCTGTCCGATGCCTGCGCGGCGCCCTGCATCGCGTCCATCAACGTCCAGCGGATGTCGGTCAAGGCGGCGGTGACCGGTGACCTCGACCTGCTGAAGCAGGCGGTGCTGAACGACCCGCTGGTGGGCGCGGTCTGCATGCCTGACGAGGTCTGGCAGATGGTCGACGAGATGGTCGTCGCCCAGGCCGCGTGGTTGCCGCAATACGCGGGGGCCATCGAGGGGGCGAAACGGCGGCTGGCGAACGCGACGGTGCGGCGCAGGGACTGGGCCGGGGCCGCGCGGCTCCCGGTGCGGTCGGTCGAGGAGATCCGGACCGCGCAGCGCACCGGCAACGAGACCGTCGCGCCGGACGAGCAGATCGTCGCCTGAGACACCGGCCGTCCAAGAAAAAGCCAAGCGCAAAAAGCCAAGACCTAGAAACCAAGACCTAGAAACCAAGACTTTTCGGGGGAGGACACCGTGGCGATCTACTGGCGCCAGATGCTGGCGATGGCGGTCTTGTTCCCGCTGTTGGCCGCGGGGCCCGTGCGCGCCGAGCCGGTCACGCTCGCCTACTGGGTCGCGTGGGACCCGCTCCAGGCGGAGGCCAAGGCGGCCCAGGCGGCCATCGCGGAGTTCGAGGCCGCCAACCCCGACATCAAGGTCAAGACGCAGGTCATCGCCTACGACGCCCTGCACGACAAGCTGGTCACGGGGCTGGCGGGCGGCGATGCGCCGGACATGGCCTGGGGCCTGGGCGAGTGGCTCGGGGAGTTCAACAGGATGGGCGTGCTGGCCGATCTCAGCGCCCACGCCAAGGCCTGGCCCGATCTCGGCGCGCTGTATCCCAACGTCGTCCGGAACCTGACGATCGACGGCAAGCTGCGGGCATTGCCCAACTATCTCGGCCTGCGCGCGCTGCTCTATCACGCCGACATGCTCAAGGCGGCCGGCATCGAGACGCCGCCCAGGACCTGGGACGAGCTGGTGCAGGCGTCCGCGGCCATCCAGGCCGAGACCGGCAAGCCGGGCTTCGGCATCGCCGGCAAGGGGGTCCGCGCGGTGCAGGAACTCTTCACCTGCCTGGCCCAGAACGGCGTCGAGATCGCCAAGCGGATGCCGGACGGGAAGTACCGCAACACCTGGGCCGAGGCGCCCGAAGAGCTCGAGCGGGTGACCGGGGTCCTGTCGCTGTACGGGCGGCTGCTCTCCGAGAAGGCGATCGCGCCGCAATCCGTCAACTGGAGTTGGGAGGATGAAGACACCAACTTCGCCCTCGGCCAGTACGCGATGGTGATGAACGGCTCCTGGATGAAGGGCCGCATCGACCAGAATCCGCAGGCGATGCGGGATGTCGCCGTGGCGCCGCCGCCGGTTGGACGGATTGCCGCGACCTTCTTCGAGATTGCGCCGCTCTACGTCTTCACCGGCAAGCACCTCGATGCCGCGTGGAAGCTCGCCACCTTCCTGCTGAGCCGGGGCGTCCAGACGGCGATGTTCCCGGACCGCTCGCCGCGCTCCGACGTTCAGAGCGATCCGGTCTGGGGCAGGCCGTTCACCGCGCTGGTGCCGATCGGCGTGTCCTTCCCGCCGATCGTCCTCGGATCGATCCCCCGCGACATGGAGACGGCCCTCGGGCGCGTGCTCCTCAAGGGCGAGAAGCCGGCCGCCGTTGCGGCCTGGCTCGGGCAATCGGTCAACAAGAGCCTGAAGCGCTCCGGACAGCTCTCGGAATAGCGCGCGGTACCGGCCTCCGCCGGTGCGGCATCCGGAATTCAGGCGCTGGGAGGCGCACGCGTGACGACCATGAATATGGCAACCGGATCGATCGCGTCCGGGCCGCAGGCCGGCACCGGACGCAAGGCCCGACACACCGTCTGGCCGTCCGCGCGGGTCCGGGCCGCCTGCGCCTTCCTCGCGCCGGTCGCGGTGCTGGTCACGGCCCTCATCGCCGCCCCCCTCGCCGGCGTGGTCTGGAACAGCCTGCACCACGCCAGCCTGATCGACGCGAGGGTCGGCGGCTTCGCGGGCCTGGAGAATTTCCGAACGGTGCTGGACGACGAGCACTTCCTGCCGGCGCTGATGCACACGCTGGTGTGGACCGTCGTGTCCGTGGCCGGAGAATACGCCTGCGGCCTCGCATCGGCCCTGGCGCTGGCCCGGCCATTCCGGGGCCGGGCGGTGGTGCGCGGCCTCATCATCCTGCCCTGGGTGATCCCGATCGCCATCGCGGGCGTCAACTGGGCCTGGCTGCTCAATCCCGATTACGGCGTCCTGAACGCCTGGCTGGTCCGCGCGGGCCTGCTGACCACGCCCCACGACTGGCTCGGGCACAGCGAGACGGCCCTGCTCACCGTGACCCTGGTCAACATCTGGCGCAGCTTCCCCTTCTACACGATCAGCCTCCTGGCGGCGCTGTCGTCGATCCCGGACGACCTGTACGAGGCCGCAGCCCTGGACGGCGCGGGGACCGTCCGGCGCTTCGTCGTCATCACGCTGCCGCACGTCCGGACGGTGTCGCTTACCCTGATCGTCGTCCACGTGATCTGGACGGCGATCAACTTCGACTTCATCTGGGTGATGACCCAGGGCGGCCCGCTCGATGCGACGGAAACGCTGCCGATCCTGATCTACCGCTACGCCCTGCAGGAGTTCGACGTCGGCCTCGCCTGCGCCCTGGCCACCCTGTCGATGGCCGCGATGGCAGCGCTGTTCCTCGTACAGGCCGGCCTCGCCCGGGCGCGGGCGGCGCGCTGATCATGGTTGTCTCCGCGCGTCACAGGACCGTGTCGGGCCTCGCCACCGGCCTCGTGCTGGCCTTCTTCGTGGCCTTCTGCGTCTTCCCGTTCCTCTGGATGATCGACACGGCGTTCAAGCCGCCCGGCGAGGTCTTCAGCACCGCGCCGACGCTCTGGATCGCGAGCCCGACCCTGAGCAACTTCCGCTCCGTCGTGCTGGAGAGCCCGTTCCTGATCTATTTCGGCAACAGCGTGATCGTCGCCGGGGCCTCGACGATCCTGACGGTATCCCTCTCGATCTTCGCCAGCTACGCGATGAGTCGCTGGTCCTATCTCCCGGTGACACAGATCGTCGCCGGAGGGCTGATCCTCTCGCAGATGATCCCCGGCGTCCTGCTGCTGATCCCCCTCTACGTCCTGATCCGCAACATGGGGCTTCTCAGCACCTACGCGGCCCTGGTCATCGTCTACTGCACCTTCATGGTGCCGCTCGCGAGCTTCATGCTGAAGGGGTTCTTCGACGCGATCCCGCGCGAGCTGGAGGAAGCCGCAGCGATGGACGGGTGCTCGCGCCTGGGCTTCATCCTGCGCATCCTCCTGCCGGTCAGCCTTCCGGGCCTGATGGCGACCGCTGTCTTCGCGTTCATCGCCGCCTGGAACGAATTCATGTTCGGCTACGTGCTGATCAACGACGATGTCCGCCGCACGCTGACCCCCGGCATCATGATCTTCAAGGGATCGCACCAGACGGATTGGGGATCGCTGACGGCGGCGTCCGTGCTGGCCGCCCTGCCGGTGGCGCTTGGCTTCGTCTACGTGCAGCGGTTCCTGATCACCGGCCTCGCCGCCGGAGCGGTGAAGGGCTGATCTGAGGCGGATTGCACAACGAGATCAGAAGGTTGCGTGCGCGATGACGTCCATTCGCTTGCGGCGGGTCACGAAGGCGTTCGGAGACAGGACCGTGATCCCGCCCCTCGATCTGGAGATTGGTCAAGGCGAGTTCGTGGTCTTCGTCGGACCCTCGGGGTGCGGAAAGTCGACCCTGCTGCGTCTGATCGCCGGGCTGGAGGAGATCTCCAGCGGCACGATCGAGATCGACGGACGGGACGTGAGCGAGGCGCCGCCGGGCGAGCGCGGCCTCGCCATGGTGTTCCAATCCTACGCGCTATACCCGCACATGAGCGTTGCCGAGAACATCGGTTTCCCGCTGAAGATGGCCGGGGTGCCGAAGTCGGTGATCGCCGAGAAGGTCGCTGAGGCGGCCACCCGGCTCAACCTGACCGAATTCGTCGACCGCCGTCCGAGCCAGCTGTCGGGCGGCCAGCGCCAGCGCGTCGCCATCGGCCGGGCCATCGTCCGCGCGCCGAAGGCGTTCCTGTTCGACGAGCCCCTGTCGAACCTCGATGCCGCCCTGCGGGTCGGCATGCGGCTCGAGATCTCCGAGCTGCATCGGCAGCTCGGAACCACGATGATCTACGTCACGCACGATCAGGTCGAGGCGATGACCATGGCCGACACGATCGTGGTGCTCAACCGCGGGCGCATCGAGCAGATCGGCGCGCCTCTGGAGATCTACAACAATCCCGCCAACCTGTTCGTCGCGCAGTTCATCGGCTCGCCGACGATGAACATCCTGCGTGGCCCGGCGGCGGACGCGCTGGGTGCCCCGCTCGTCGGCATCCGGCCCGAACATCTCGTCATCGTGCCGGCCTCTGGCCAAAGCCCGGCCGACGGGCTAGCCGGCATCGCCTCCGCCTCGGAACACCTCGGATCCGACACGTTCATCCATGTCCACCTGAACGAGGGCGGCACCGTGAATGCCCGCGTGAGCGGCGAGGTCCGGATCGACCGCGGCGCCGCGGTGGTGGTCGTCCCCGAGCGGACTCAGCTCCATCGCTTCGCCGCCGACGGCGAAGCCCTCCGCATCTGACTTCCTGAGGCCCTCGCGGATCGCCCTTTTCGGGCGTTCCGGCCCCGCGCCCGATGGGGCTGCGGGCGCTCTGCACCCCGCTCCCAGCTCTGATCGACGGCGAACGCTCGGATGACCGGCCCACCGAAAGGTGCGGCCGGCAAAGTCGTTCGTCGTAGGCGGATGAGCCATGCCCGTCCTGCGGCATGGCAGGGGCGAACCCCCACCACCCGGAGATCAACATGTCGGATACCACTACGCTGGGTCAGACGAGCGGCGCGCCAAACAACACGGTGACGGCGGATTTTGGAAACAAATCAAGAACAGGAGCTTTCCGTGGCGGTGCAAGCGGCTTCCTCTACGGTTCCGGCGACGACGGCGAGGTCACCGAATATCCGTCCACCACCTTCCGGTTGAGCGGCGGATCGAAGCTCGACTGGGGCGCGACCGACTCAGGCTGCGCCGTGCTGTCGGGGCAAGGGAAGGCCTCCATCTACGTGACGGCGATCGAGCGCGGCTACTACGATGTGGACTTCGCCTGGACCGCGTCGGACCCTGCGGCGGTCACCGTGTCCGTGAACGGGCGCCCGTTCACCGTACCCGCCGTCGACAAGGCCGGCCGGTGGCGGAGCAACCTGTGCCTCCATCTCGTCGAAGGCATCAACGAGATCGTCCTCTCGTCATCGGCGGAGGTGCGGGTCCAGGCGCTCACCACACGGAGAAACCGCGGGGCGGATGCGAACGCCTGTCGTGTCTCGGCCGAGACGGTGCGCGTGCTCGGGGCCGCGAAGTTCACGGGGGTCGATCACTCGGCGGGTTCCAACGTGTCCGGGACCGGCTACGTGAGCGGCCTCGGAGGAGGTTCGACCAATGCCCTCGAGATCAGCCGGCCGTCGTCTGTCGGCGCGGGCGATTACGATCTGACGGTCGTGTATTCGAACGCGCAGGTCGCCGGCAAGCACGACTACAATCCGCAGGTGGTGGATCTGAGCCTCAACGTATCGGAAGCCGGCACACTCGTCGGCTCGGCACGGCTGCGGTACACCTACAGCTGGATCAGTTTCTGGCAGCGAACCCTGCCGGTCTCACTGAAAACGGGGGCTGCGCCCGTGACGATCTTCAGCCCCGGCGACGTCGGCCCGTGCATCGACGCGGTCGTCTTCGCGCCCGTGCAGCCCGTGGCCCCGGTCACGCGTCCGCTCGTGTGAGGTCCCGGCGCGATCCCTCCGGGTCGCGCCAGGACCCGAAAGGCCGTCGGAGTCCGGGTCGGCGGTTTCGATCCCCCGCCTTCCGTGGAGGCTGATCCCCGGGGCCGGCACCCGCGCGGACCGCGCGGGTGCCGGTTCGCCGGCCGCCTGGACGGCCGACGCGCGTCCTTGACCCGGGCGAAGCCGCGCTGCAGATCGGTGCGGCGGCTGGCCGGGCCGCCAGGAGCCGTGCGTGAAGGATCGGGTCGCGTGGTGACCGCGTCGTGATTGATCTCATCGGCCTCCTCTCCCTGCGCCGCCGCTCCATCGCGGTGCGGCTCGCCGTTTCGGCCTTCCTGGCGAGCTCCGCGATCCTGCTGATCGCGGCCTGGATTCTCACGACCCTCTACCGCGAGAACACCGAGCGGTCCTTCGACAGCCGGCTGCTCGTCTTCGCCAACAATCTCGCCACCGACCTCGTCTCGCCCAACGATCCGGAGAGCCGGACCTTCTCGCTGGGCGACCCGCGCTTCGACCTGCCCCTGTCCGGATGGTACTGGCAGGTCGGCAAGCCCGACGCGAAGCCCCGGGACGTGCGCACCTCCCGCTCCCTCGTGGGCGTGCCGCTGCCGGCCGCGACCGATTCCGACGGCAAGGTCGGGGTCGGTCAGATCCGCCAGGGCTACGGCAAGGGGCAGGACGGGCGCCTCCTGCGCATCATGGAGCGCGACGTCGATCTCGGCGAGGAGGGCCGCTACACGGTCCGGGTCGCCGGTCCCGCCGACGAGATCGTCAACGACGTCGATCGCTTCCGCAACTCGCTGACCATCACCTTCGGCCTGCTCGGCCTGTCGCTGGCGATCACCACCCTGCTGCAGATCCGGTTCGGCCTCGCGCCCTTGAAGAAGATGCGTGCCGCGCTCGGCGCCGTGCGCCGGGGCGAGGCCGACCGCATCACCGGCACCTATCCCCGCGACATCGCGCCGCTCACGGGCGAGGTGAACCTCCTGATCGAGACCAACCGGGAGATCCTGGAGCGCGCCCGCACCCAGGTCGGCAACCTTGCCCACGCCCTGAAGACGCCGCTCTCGATCATCGTCAACGAGGTCGGCGCCTCGGACGCGCCCGAAGAGCTGGCGCAGAAGATCCGCGAGCAGGCCGCGGTGATGCGCGATCAGGTCAACTACCACCTCGACCGGGCTCGCGCCGCCGCGCTCGCCGGCACCCTCGGGACGTCGACGGAGGTCGAGCCGGCGCTCGCCGGACTCGTCCGGACGTTCGGGAAAATCTACCGGGACAAGGACATCGCCTACGATGTCCACGTGCCGCCGGGCCTGCGCTTCCGGGGTGAGCGGCAGGATTTCGAGGAGATGGTCGGCAACCTCGTCGACAACGCTTCGAAATGGGCGAATGCCCGGGTGGCGATCCGGGCCGAAGCGGTGGACAAGGACGATTATCCCCACCTCGTCGTGGCCATCGAGGATGACGGGCCCGGCCTGCCGCCGGAGGCCCGCCAGGCCGTGCTCGGCCGCGGCCGGCGACTGGACGAATCGAAGCCCGGCTCCGGCCTCGGCCTGTCGATCGTGGCCGATCTCGCCGCCCTGTACCGAGGGCGCTTCACTCTGGAACAGGCGGCTCTCGGCGGCCTGCGGGCGGTGCTGGAGGTGCCGGGCGACGCGCCGGTCGGAGCCGCCGCGCACTGAGGCTGTTCACCTCCGATGTGGATGCCGCGCGGCTGGACGCGGCCTCATGGCCCTGGCTAGGCCCTTGTCTTCGCGGGATAGTTGCGTGACACCGTGCCGCCGTCGGGAGGCGTCGTGGCGTCAAGCTGCCGGCTCCACATGGCGTGGGGAGGAGCGGGCCGGTCCGGCTCGTTGGCGATAAGGTCCATGACGGCGATCTGGTTCATTCTGGCGGCCCTGACCGCGGCGGCCGTGCTCGGCCTGCTCTGGCCGATGTCGCGCCGTGCCGCCGTCCCGACCGGCGAGGCCGGCGGATCCGGCCTCGCCACCGAGACCGCGTTTTACGAGGATCAGATCGCCGAGATCGCGCGCGATCTGGAGCGCGGGCTGATCGCCCCGGACGAGGCCGAGACCGCCAAGGCGGAGGCGGGCCGCCGCCTGCTCCGGGCAAGCCGCGAGGCGGAGCGCGAGGCCGCGCAGGATGGCGTCGCCGAGGCGGCGCGCCCGGCCGAGCCGCGCCTGCGCAGGCGCCGGGCCGCCTCCGCCTTCGCGCTCTCCACCATCCCCCTCGTGGCGCTGATCGCCTACGGTCTCTACGGCTCACCCGAGCTGCCCGCGCAGACCGAGGCCGACCGGCAGGCCGCGCGCGGCGGCGCCGACGAGCTGATGAAGGCCATGGGTCAGATCGAGGCGCGCCTCGCCCGCGACCCGAACGACGCCCGCGGCTGGGCCGTGCTCGCCCCGGTCTACATGCGCACCGGCCGCTTCGACGACGCGGCGCGCGCCTACGGGAACATCGCGCGCATCAAGGGCGAGAGCGCCGATATCCTCGCCGATCAGGCCGAGGCCCTCACGGCGGCGGGCGACGGCACCGTCTCGCCCGAGGCGAAGGCCCTCTTCGAGAAGGCGCAGGCCAAGGATCCGAACGCGCCCAAGCCCCGGTTCTACCTCGCCCGGGCGGCCGAGCAGGCCGGCGACACCAGCGAGGCGATCCGCCAGCTCTCGACCCTCGAAGCCGCCGGGCCGCCGGACGCGCCCTGGCTCGGGGTCGTGCGCCAGACGCTGGCCCGGCTCAAGGGCGAGCCGCCGCCGCCGGCGGCGCCTCCGACGGAGCCGAAGATTCCCGCTGAGCAGCAGGCGGCGATCCGCGGCATGGTCGACGGGCTCGACGCCCGGCTGAAGGCCGGCGGCGGCACCCCCGACGAGTGGCTCCGGCTCGTCCGGTCCCGCGTCGTGCTCGGCGAGCAGGATCAGGCAGCGGCTGCCCTGGCCCGGGCCCGCACCGCCCTCGCGGGTGATCCACAGGGTCTTGCCCAGGTGGAACAGGGCGCCCGCGCCGTCGGTCTCGGCGGCGGCGGTGCTCCGGCCCGGCCGGCCGAGACTGGTCCGGCGGCCCGCGCCGAGACCGAGGCCGCGATGGCGGCCGTGCGGGCCATGCCGCAGGCGGAACGCGACGCGGCGATTCGCGGCATGGTCGAAGGGCTCGACCGGCGCCTCGCCGCGCGGGGCGGCATGCCGGACGAGTGGATGCGCCTCGTGCGCTCCTACAGCACCCTCGGCGAGCGCGAGAAGGCGATCAGCGCCCTCGACCGCGCCCGGATGGCGCTCGCCGCGAACAGCGAGGCCGTCGCCCGCCTCGACGGGCTTGCCCGGGAACTCGATCTGCCGGCCAAACCCAACCCTTGATCCCACAAGGTCGCGAGGGGCCGCCAAAACCGTCTCCGAACGCCTCCGTACGACAATCGGTCCCGACGCCTGCCCTTGACCCGGGACCGCGCGGAGCCGACACCCTGATGAGCCAGAAAGAGAACGGTTCGGGTCCGGGCGGGAGACCGCCCCCCGGATCGCGGGGTGGACATATCGTGACGCGTAAGAGCCGCCGCCTGATCCTGATCGCCGCCTGCGGCAGCGTGCTCGCGCTCGCCGTCGGGCTGATCCTGTTCGCCATGAGTGGCTCGATCGTGTTCTTCCGCTCACCCACCGACATCGCCAAGCAGGCCATCGCCCCGGGCACGCGCCTGCGGCTCGGGGGATTGGTGAAGGACGGCTCGCTCAAGCGCGGCCCCGATCAGACGGTCGATTTCGCCGTCACCGACACGAACGAGACCGTCGAGGTCCACTACAAGGGGATGCTGCCGGACCTGTTCCGGGAAGGGCAGGGCGTGGTCGCCGAGGGTGTCCTTGAGCCGGGCGGCCAGTTCCGCGCCGACACCGTGCTCGCCAAGCACGACGAATCCTACATGCCCCGTGAGGTGGCCGACGCGCTGAAGGCGCAGGGACGCTGGCAGGAGGGCGGCCCGAGCAAGGCCGCTCCGGCGCCGAAGCCCGCCACCGCGGCGGCGGACAGCACCCTCGGCCCGCGCAGCGAGCGGTGAGAGACTTCGCATGATCGTCGAGACCGGCCACTTCGCCCTCGCGCTCGCGCTGGCGATCTCCCTCGTCCAGGTGGTGATGCCGATCTGGGCCGCGCGGTCGGGCGACCCGGCCCTGCGCCAGACCGCCTCGCAGGCGGCGCTCGGCGCCTTCGCCTGCGTGCTCTTCGCCTTCGCGGCGCTCACCTACGCGCACGTCACGTCCGACTTCTCGGTCCAGAACGTGGTCGAGAACTCGCACACGCAGAAGCCACTGATCTACAAGATCTCCGGCGTCTGGGGGAACCACGAGGGCTCGATGCTCCTCTGGGTCCTGATCCTCACCCTGTTCGGCGCCTGCGTCGCGGCGGCGAAGAACTCCGTGCCGCCGCGGCTGCGGGCCAGCACGCTGGGCGTCCAGGGGCTGATCACCTTCGTGTTCGTGCTGTTCATCATCACGACTTCCAACCCGTTCAGCCGCGTGATCCCGGCGCCGCTGGAGGGCAACGACCTCAACCCGCTCCTGCAGGATCCCGGCCTCGCGATCCACCCGCCGCTCCTCTACCTCGGCTATGTCGGCTTCTCGATCAGCTTCGCCTTCGCGGTGGCCGCGCTGATCGACGGCCGGATCGACGCCGTCTGGGCCCGGGCGGTGCGACCCTGGACGCTGACCGCGTGGTGCTTCCTGACGCTCGGGATCGCGATGGGCTCCTACTGGGCCTATTACGAGCTCGGCTGGGGCGGCTGGTGGTTCTGGGATCCGGTCGAGAACGCCTCCCTGATGCCGTGGATCGCCGGCACGGCGCTGCTGCACTCCACCGTGGTGATGGAGAAGCGCGACGCCCTGAAGGTCTGGACGGTGCTGCTCGCCATCCTGACCTTCTCGCTCTCGCTGATCGGCACCTTCCTGGTCCGCTCGGGGGTGATCACCTCGGTGCACTCCTTCGCCACCGACCCGACCCGCGGCGTCTTCATCCTGGCGATCCTGGTGCTGTTCATCGGCGGCTCGCTGACGCTGTTCGCGTGGCGGGCGCCGCTCCTGCGCCAGGGCGGCCTCTTCGCGCCGATCTCCCGCGAGGGGTCGCTCGTCCTCAACAACCTGTTCCTGGTCGCGGGCTGCGCCACCGTGCTGGTGGGTACCCTCTACCCGCTGGTGCTGGAGATGCTGACCGGCGAGAAGATCACGGTCGGGCCGCCGTTCTTCAATTCCACCTTCGTGCCGCTCGCGATCCCGCTGCTGCTGATCGTGCCCTTCGGGCAGGCGCTCGCCTGGAAGCGCGGCGACGTCCTCGCCGCGGCACAGCGCCTGTTCGCCGCGCTTTCGGTCGCGTTGGTGGTCGGCTTCGCGGTGCTGGCGCTCACCTGGGGCGGCCCGGTCATGGCACCAGTCGGGATCGGCTTGGGCGCCTACCTGCTGATTGGCTCCGCGCTGGAGATCGTCTCCCGCGCCCGCGGCTACGGTGCGAGCCGGGCGCGCTCGATCGGCCAGATCGGTCGACGGGCCGTCGGCCTGCCGCGCTCGGCCTGGGGGACCGCGCTCGCCCATGCCGGCGTCGGCGTGGTGGTGCTGGGCATCGCTGCCCAGGGCTGGGCGACCGAGGGGCTGGCGACGCTGAAGCCCGGCCAGACCCTCGCGACCGGCCCCTACGTGGCGACCCTCGATCGGGTCGGGCCGCGCCAGGGTCCCAACTACGAGGAGGCCGCCGCCTCCCTGACGATCCGGACCCGCTCCGGCGACGAGGTCGGGCACGTGGAGACGGGCAAGCGCTTCTATCCGAGCCGCAAGATGGCGGTGACGGAATCGGGCCTGCTGACGGTGGGCGCGAGCCAGGTCTATGCCAGCCTCGGCGAGATGAGCCAGGACGGCGGCGTCGGCCTGCGCCTGTACTACAAGCCGCTGGTGCTGCTGATCTGGCTCGGGGCCGTGGTGATGGCACTCGGCGGCGGCCTGTCGCTCACCGATCGCCGGATGCGCGTCGGCGTCCCCGCCAAGGCGAAGGCGCGGCCGTTGCCGGCCGCGGTGCCGGCCGAGTGATGGCGGCCCGCGCACGCCGCACGGTGATCGCCGCGATCGCCCTGATCGCGTCGATCCCGGCCCACGCCGTCCAGCCCGACGAGGTGCTGAAGGATCCCGTTCTGGAACACCGAGCCCGGGAGATCTCCGCTGAGTTGCGCTGCCTCGTCTGCCAGAATCAGTCGATCGACGATTCCGACGCGCCGCTGGCCAAGGATCTGCGCCTGATCGTCCGTGAGCGCCTGGAGAAGGGCGACAGCGACACGGCGGTGCGCGATTACGTCGTCGCCCGCTACGGTGAGTTCGTGCTCCTGCGGCCGGTCTTCGCGCTGCACACCCTTCTGCTGTGGCTGACGCCCGTGCTCGCGGTGCTGCTCGGCGCATTCGGGATCTGGCGCCTCGCGCGGCGCCGGCCGGCCGCTCCCGCCCGGACCCTCTCGGCTGCCGAGGAGGCCGAGGTCGCCGCGCTCCTGCGACGGGAGTAGAATCGCTCGCGGCCGTGATTCGCCTCCCGCACTCGGCACGAGTCTTGGATGCGACATCGAAGCCGTAGGATCGGCGATGCGCCTGGGGGCAGGACGATGACGGCCGCAACGCTCACCATCTCGAGCCGCAACTACTCCTCGTGGTCCCTGCGGGGCTGGCTGATCTGCCGGATGGCGGGGCTCGACTTCGAGACCGAGGTTCTGTCCGGAGCCGATCTCAACAGCCGGGCGGAACTGCTGCACCTGTCGCCGTCCTTCCTGGTGCCGCGCCTGCGCCATGGCACTGTCGTGGTTTGGGACTGCCTCGCCATCGCCGAGTACCTGGCCGAGACATTCCCGGAGGCCGGCTTCCTGCCCGGGAACGTGGCGGAGCGGGCCCATTGTCGCTCGATCTCCGGCGAGATGCATTCCGGTTTCGTCAATCTGCGCTCGGCCCTGCCGATGAATCTGCGGGCGTTCCACCCTGACTTTCGGGTGTTCAACGGCGCGAAAGCCGATATCGAGCGCATCGTCACGATCTTCGACGATTGCCTCGACCGCTACGACGGGCCGTACCTGTTCGGCGCGCGGCCGTGCCTGGCGGATGCCATGTTCGCGCCGGTCTGCACCCGCTTCCGCACCTATGACGTTTCCCTGCCGCCCCGTGCCGCCGCCTACCGCGACACGATCCTGCACTGGCCGCTGATGGTCGAGTGGGCCGAGGCCGCCGCCGACGAGCCGGACGAGATCGAAGAGCTGGAGATGGAGTTCTGAAACGGGGGTGCCGTCATGGCGCGCGGAGCGAAGCAATCCAGGGAATCGCGAAATCGGCAAGCGTGGCGCTACTGGGTTGCTTCGCTCCGCGCGCAAAGACGGTTGGCCATGGCGGAGACCGGTCAGTCATCTGCAGGTAGGATGCAATTTATTGCAGGGCACCCATTTTTGTTGCGGTGCACGCAAAAAGATCCTGGGCCCTGTTGAGACCGAGAAAATCTTTTTCCTCAGCCACTTAAACCTTTGGTATCGAACCGGCGAATCCGCGAGTTACAGCTCGACAAACGTCCTTTGTCGCGCAACCGGACAGCTCGATTGAAGCCAACCGGCAATTCTGTTCCTCTTCGCCTTAGAACAGGAACAGACTGGGCTGGAAACCATGGCGCGTCACGAGCCCTGGAGCGCAGAGCGCGCATCCGGGATCATCGCCGAACACACCCATCTCGAAGGGGCCACGCTGCCGATCCTGCACGCGCTGCAGGAGACGTTCGGCTACGTGGATTCCGGCGCCGTTCCGCTGATCGCGGACGCCCTGAACCTGTCCCGCGCCGAGGTGCACGGCTGCATCACCTTCTACCACGACTTCCGAGCCCACCCCGCCGGCCGTCACGAGGTGAAGCTGTGCCGGGCCGAAGCCTGTCAGGCCATGGGTTCGGACAAGCTGCACCGCGAGATCCTCGGCCGCCTGGGCTGCGGCTGGCACGAGACGACGGCTGACGGCAGCGCCACGGTCGAGCCGGTCTACTGCCTCGGCCTCTGCGCCAACGGCCCCGCCGCGCTGGTGGACGGTGAGCCGGTCGCGCATCTGACCGCCGACGCCCTTGAGGCCGCCCTGACGGAGGTGCGCCAGTGAGCGTCACGCTTTACATCCCGCGCGACGCCGTCGCGCTCGGCCTCGGCGCCAACAAGGTCGCCCGTGCCCTCTTCGCCGGCGCCGAGCGCCGCGGCCTGGACGTCACCATCGTCCGCACCGGCTCCCGCGGCCTGTTCTGGCTGGAGCCGATGGTCGAGGTCGGCACGCCCGAGGGGCGGGTCGCCTACGGGCCGGTGACGGTCAAGGACGTCGATGCCCTTTTGGATGCCGGCCTGACCACGGGCGGCGACCACGCCCTGCGCCTCGGCGATCCGGAGACGATCCCCTACCTCGCGCGGCAGCAGCGCCTGACCTTCCACCGCTGCGGCGTGATCGATCCGGTCTCCGTCGAGGATTACCGGGCCCATGGCGGCTATCGCGGCCTGGAGGCCGCCCTGAAGCTCGATGCCGAGGGCATCGTCGCGGCGGTGCGCGATTCCGGCCTGCGCGGCCGGGGCGGTGCCGGCTTCCCGGCCGGCATCAAGTGGAACACCGTGATGCTCGCCAAGGCGGACCAGAAATACGTGGTCTGCAACGCCGACGAGGGCGATTCCGGCACCTTCGCCGACCGGATGATGATGGAGGGCGACCCCTTCAACCTCATCGAGGGCATGACCATCGCGGCCGTCGCGACCGGTGCCACCCACGGCTACATCTACCTGCGCTCCGAGTACCCGCAGGCCTTCGCCACCCTCAAGGAGGCGATCGCCAACGGCATCCAGGCCGGCGTGCTCGGCGACAACATCCTCGGTTCGGGCAAGACCTTCCACTTGGAAGTGCGCCTCGGCGCCGGCGCCTACATCTGCGGCGAGGAGACATCGCTGCTGGAGAGCCTGGAGGGCAAGCGCGGCATCGTGCGGGCGAAGCCGCCGATCCCGGCGCTCAAGGGCTTCCTCGGCAAGCCGACGCTGGTCAACAACGTCATGACCTTCACGGCCGTGCCGTGGATCCTGGAGAACGGCGCCAGGGCCTACGCCGATTACGGCATGGGCCGGTCGCTCGGCACCCTGCCGATCCAGCTCGCCGGCAACGTCAGGCACGGCGGCCTGATCGAGATGGCCTTCGGCATCACCCTCCGTCAGGTCATCGAGGATTTCGGCGGCGGCACCCGCTCAGGGAGGCCGGTCCGGGCCGTGCAGGTCGGCGGGCCGCTCGGGGCCTACTTCCCCGACCATCTCCTCGACACGCCCCTCGATTACGAGGCGATGGCGGCCAAGAAGGGCCTCGTCGGCCACGGCGGCATCGTGGTGTTCGACGACACCGTCGACATGGCCTCTCAGGCCCGCTTCGCCTTCGAGTTCTGCGCCACCGAGTCGTGCGGCAAGTGCACGCCCTGCCGCATCGGCGCGACCCGCGGCGTCGAGACCATGGACAAGGTGATCGCCGGCATCCGGCCGGAGGCGAACCTGAAGCTGGTCGAGGACCTCTGCGAGGTCATGACCGACGGTTCGCTCTGCGCCATGGGCGGTCTGACGCCCATGCCGGTGATGAGCGCGATCACCCATTTCCCCGAGGATTTCAGGCGCGCCGGCGATCTGCCGGCCGCGGCCGAGTGAGGAGACGTCGATGGGCCTGATCAAGGAGATCGACTACGGCACGCCGATCCGCGTCAGCGAGCAGACGGTGACGCTGACGATCGACGGCATGTCGGTGACGGTGCCGGCCGGTACCTCGGTGATGGCGGCGGCGATGCATGCCGGCACGCAGATCCCGAAGCTCTGCGCCACCGACTCGCTGGAGCCGTTCGGCTCCTGCCGCCTGTGCCTCGTGGAGATCGAGGGGCGGCGCGGCACCCCGGCCTCCTGCACGACCCCGGCCGAGAACGGCATGGTGGTGCACACGCAGAACGAGAAGCTCGCCAAGCTCCGCAAGGGCGTGATGGAGCTCTACATCTCCGACCACCCCCTCGACTGCCTGACCTGCGCGGCGAACGGCGACTGCGAGCTGCAGACCCAGGCGGGCGTCGTCGGCCTGCGCGACGTGCGCTACGGCTACGAGGGCGACAACCACGTCCGGCCGAGCTCCGAGAAGTACCTGCCGAAGGACGAGTCGAACCCGTACTTCACCTACGACCCGTCGAAGTGCATCGTCTGCAACCGCTGCGTCCGCGCCTGCGAGGAGGTGCAGGGCACCTTCGCGCTGACCATCGCGGGCCGCGGCTTCGACAGCCGCGTGGCGGCCGGCCCGACCAACTTCTTCGAGTCCGAGTGCGTCTCCTGCGGCGCCTGCGTCCAGGCGTGTCCGACGGCCACGTTGCAGGAGAAATCGATCCACGCGTACGGCCAGCCCGAGCACGCGGAGGTGACGACCTGCGCGTATTGCGGCGTCGGCTGCTCGTTCAAGGCCGAGATGCAGGGCGAGCGCGTCGTCCGCATGGTCCCCTACAAGGGCGGCAAGGCCAACGAGGGCCATAGCTGCGTGAAGGGCCGCTTCGCCTACGGCTACGCCACCCACAAGGACCGCATCACCAAGCCGATGATCCGCGAGAAGATCACGGATCCGTGGCGTGAGGTCTCCTGGGAGGAGGCGATCGACCGCGCGGCCTCCGAGTTCAAGCGGATCCAGGCCAAGTACGGCAAGGATTCGGTCGGCGGCATCACCTCGTCGCGCTGCACCAACGAGGAGGCCTATCTCGTCCAGAAGCTGGTGCGCGCCGCCTTCGGCAACAACAACGTCGACACCTGCGCCCGCGTCTGCCACTCGCCGACCGGCTACGGCCTGATGTCGACGCTCGGCACCTCGGCCGGCACGCAGGACTTCAAGTCGGTCGAGCATTCCGACGTGATCCTGGTGATCGGCGCCAACCCGACCGACGGCCATCCGGTCTTCGGCTCGCGGATGAAGAAGCGGCTGCGCCAGGGCGCCAAGCTGATCGTCGCCGATCCGCGCAAGATCGACCTCGTGAAGTCGCCCCACATCAAGGCCGACTATCACCTGCCGCTGAAGCCCGGCTCCAACGTCGCCTTCATCAACGCGCTGGCGCACGTGATCGTCACCGAGGGGCTGGTCGACGAGGCCTATGTCCGCGAGCGCTGCGATCTGGCCGAGTTCGAGTCCTGGGCCCGGTTCATCGCCGATGAGCGGCACTCCCCGGAAAGCCAGCAGCCCTTCACCGGTCTCGACCCGGCGGAGGTCCGCGGCGCGGCCCGGCTCTACGCCAAGGGCGGCGCGGCCGGCATCTACTACGGGCTGGGCGTCACCGAGCACAGCCAGGGTTCGACCATGGTCATGGGCATGGCCAACATTGCCATGGCCACCGGCAACATCGGCAAGCTCGGCGCCGGCGTGAACCCGCTGCGCGGCCAGAACAACGTCCAGGGCTCCTGCGACATGGGCTCGTTCCCGCACGAGCTCACCGGCTACCGCCACGTGTCGGACGACGCGACCCGCGAGAGCTTCGAGGCCCTCTGGGGCGCCAAGCTCGACAACGCCCCGGGCCTGCGCATCACCAACATGCTCGACGAGGCCGTCGAGGGCTCGTTCAAGGGCATGTACATCCAGGGTGAGGACATCGCCCAGTCGGACCCGGACACGCACCACGTGACCTCGGGCCTGAAGGCGATGGAGTGCATCGTCGTCCAGGATCTGTTCCTGAACGAGACCGCCAAATACGCGCACGTCTTCCTGCCGGGCGCCTCGTTCCTCGAGAAGGACGGGACCTTCACCAATGCCGAGCGCCGCATCTCCCGCGTGCGCAAGGTCATGGCCCCGATGGGCGGCTACGGCGACTGGGAGGGCACGGTGCTGCTCTCCAACGCGCTGGGTTACCCGATGAACTACAGCCACCCGTCCGAGATCATGGACGAGATCGCCTCGCTCACCCCGAGCTTCACCGGCGTGTCCTACGCCAAGCTCGACGAACTTGGCTCGGTGCAGTGGCCCTGCAACGAGAAGGCGCCGCTCGGCACGCCGATGATGCACGTGGACCGGTTCGTCCGCGGCAAGGGCCGGTTCATGATCACCGAGTTCGTGGCCACCGAGGAGCGGACGGGCGCGAAGTTCCCGCTGATCCTGACCACGGGCCGGATCCTGTCCCAGTACAATGTCGGCGCGCAGACCCGGCGCACCGAGAACTCGCGCTGGCACGAGGAGGACGTGCTGGAGATCCACCCGTTCGACGCGGAGCTGCGCGGCATCGTGGACGGCGACCTCGTCGCCCTGGAGAGCCGCTCGGGCGACATCGCCCTGAAGGCCAAGGTCTCCGAGCGGATGCAGCCCGGCGTGGTCTACACCACCTTCCACCACGCCAAGACCGGCGCCAACGTCATCACCACCGACTACTCGGACTGGGCGACCAATTGCCCCGAGTACAAGGTGACGGCGGTGCAGGTCCGGCGGACCAACCGGCCCTCCGACTGGCAGGCGAAGTTCTACGAGGAGGACTTCTCCCTGACCCGGATCGCCCAGACCCTCGACGCGGCAGAGTAAGAGTACCCGATGAGCGCGGTGACGCAGGCGGACAAGCTCGTCCGCATGGCCAACCAGATCGCCACCTTCTTCCGGTCCTACCCGGAGGAGGAGGCGGTCGCGGGAATCCAGAAGCACATCAAGGCGTTCTGGACGCCCAAGATGATCGCGCATCTCGAGGCCGCCCTGCCGGAGCAGGGCGACCGGGTCGACGATCTGGTGCGGCGGGCGCTGCACGGCGCCGAGCCGGCCGCCGACAGCCCGGTGCGTCCCGCGACCCGGGACCCGCAACTCGCCGGGGCCGGGGCCAGCGACGCGGGCTGAGACCGGCGGTAAAGCGCGGAGCGCGCGTGATCAGGACCCCTTGCGGGGCCCTTTTCTTTGGCCCTGCTGCATACAAACCGTTGCAATCAGGATTAAAAATGTCGCCCAAGCGTGGCGCGACTCTGGTGCCCTGCACACAGATCGCGCATCATCCTCCGACAAGCCGCCCATCCAAGTGGCTGCCGGAGAGGATGACGTCATGAGTCTTGGGGTTGCGGGTGCGGTCGCGCCCGATGTCGCGCCGGGTCTGCTCTCGCGCGAGCGCATCGTCGCCCGGCCGGGCTTCAACCGGTGGCTGGTTCCGCCGGCGGCGCTCGCGATCCATCTCTGCATCGGGATGGCCTACGGCCTCTCGGTCTTCTGGCTTCCGCTGACGCGGGCGCTCTCCGTCGGCAAGCCCGCGCCGGCCGCCTGCCCCGACATGGGCGTGATGACTGCCCTGTTCACCACCACCTGTGACTGGCGCGTCAGCGACCTCGTTACGGTCTTCTCCATCGGCATCGTCGTGCTCGGCCTGTCGGCCGCCCTGTTCGGCGGATGGCTGGAGCGCGCGGGCCCGCGCAAGGCCGGCATCGTGGCCGCGTTGTGCTGGGGCGGCGGCTTCCTGATCGGCGCGCTCGGCGTCTATGTCCACCAGCTCTGGCTGGTCTGGCTCGGCATGGGCCTGATCGGCGGCGTCGGGCTCGGCCTCGGCTACATCTCGCCGGTTTCGACCCTCATCAAGTGGTTCCCCGACCGCCGCGGCATGGCCACCGGCATGGCCATCATGGGCTTCGGGGGCGGTGCGATGATCGGCTCGCCGCTCGCAGACACCCTGATCAAGGGCTTCCGGACCGCGGACTCGGCCGGTGTCTGGCAGACGCTCGCGGTGATGGGGGTCGGCTACATCCTGTTCATGCTGGGCGGCGCCTTCGGCTACCGCGTTCCTCCGGCCGGCTGGCGCCCGGATGGCTGGACGGCTCCGACCGCCAAGAACGCCATGATCGCCTCGGGTCACGTCCACCTGCGGGACGCGCACAAGACCTTCCAGTTCTGGATGATCTGGCTCGTCCTGTTCCTCAACGTCTCCGCCGGTATCGGCGTGCTGGCGCTGGCCTCGCCGATGCTCCAGGAGATCTTCGGCGGCGAGCTGATCGGCCTGCCGGGCACCGGCTTCGCCGCCCTCGACGGCGGCCAGAAGGCGCAGGTCGCGGCAATCGCGGCCGGCTTCGTCGGCCTGCTCTCGCTGTTCAACATCCTGGGCCGATTCTTCTGGGCCTCGATGTCGGACCGGATCGGGCGGAAGGGCACCTACGCGATCTTCTTCGCGCTGGGCGGCCTGCTCTACGCGGCGGCGCCCTGGGCGGCCGGCATCGGCTCGCAGGCTTTGTTCGTCGCGATCTTCTGCGTGATCCTGTCCATGTACGGCGGCGGCTTCGCGACGGTCCCGGCCTACCTCGCCGACGTGTTCGGCACACAGTTCGTGGGTGCCATCCACGGGCGTCTGCTCACCGCGTGGTCGATGGCGGGCATCGTCGGGCCGTTCGTCATCACCAAGATCCGCGAGGCGCAGGTCGCCGCGGGCGTGCAGGGGGCGGACCTCTACGGCCGGACCATGTACGTGCTGGCGAGCTTCCTGGCGGTCGGTTTCCTCTGCAACCTCCTGGTCCGGCCCCTGGCCCAGCGCTGGTTCATGTCCGATTCCGAGCGGGCGTCCCTCGACGTCCGCACCGGCGCCACGGCCGATGGGCCGTCCGGATCCTTCGGCATCGGGCGCGGCGGTTTCAGCCTCGGCGCCGCCCTGGCCTGGGCGGTGGTCGGCATCCCGATCGTCTGGGGCATCGGCATCACCCTGTCGAAGGCCTTCATCCTGTTCCGCTGAGGCCGGGCCGCCGGTTGTGGCGGGCGCGGCGGGCCGCTAGGCTCGGCGCGCCTCGCCGTGCCGGGATCCTTCCGTCGTGATCGACAAGCTGGACTTCCTGCTCGCGCTCGCCCGTGAGCAGCATTTCGGCCATGCCGCCGAAGCCTGCGGGGTGACCCAGCAGACCCTGTCGGCCGGCGTGAAGCAGCTGGAGAACCGCTTCGGCGTGCAGCTCGTTCTGCGCGGATCCCGTTTCCAGGGCTTCACCCCCGAGGGTGAGCGGGTGCTGGAATGGGCGCGCCGCATCGTGGCCGACGCGCGGGCGATGCACGAGGAGGTCACGGGCCTGCGCCGAGGGCTGACAGGCCACCTGCGCATTGCCGCGATCCCGACCGCCCTGCCGATGGTCGTGGAGCTGACGACGCCCTATCGGGAACGCCATCCCGACGTGCGACTCTCGGTGGAGTCCGCGACCTCGGCAGACATCTTCTCACTGATCGAGAATCTGGAGGCCGATGCCGGGCTCACCTATCTCGACAACGAGCCCCTGGGGCGCGTGGTGTCGGTCCCGCTGTACCGGGAGCGCTACCGCCTGGTGACGGCCATCGGCGGCCCTTTCGACGGGCGGTCGAGCGTCACCTGGGCCGAGACCAGCAGCCTGCCGCTCTGCCTGCTCACGCCCAACATGCAGAACAGGCGGATCATCGACCAGCAGATCCGCGAGGCCGGCGCGGACCCCGCCGCCACCCTCGAGTCCAACTCGATGATCGTGCTGCTGACCCATGTGCGCACCCTGCGCTGGGCCTCGATCATGCCGGAGATCCTGGTGGACGCCCTGGGCCCCATGGATGGCGTGCGCGCCATTCCGATCACCGCCCCGGACCTGGAGCACACGATCGGCCTCGTGGCCCCGCGCCGGGAGCCGTCGACACCCATCGTGACGGCTCTGGTCGCTATCGCCCGGTCGCTCGCGCGGACGCTGGACCCCGACCTGTCTCGATCCGCGCAGGCCTGACCACCGGCCGCGCCGCCCAGGCCGGCCGGGTCAGAGGCACGTCAGGACAGGAAAAACTCGGGCTCCGGCGGAGAGGGCATGTTCCGTCGGCAGGACCAGACGAGGCCGCCCGCAGCGTCCTCTGTGAGGATCCCGATGCCCGGTACATCCGCCAGGAACGCGCCCATGGCGCGGCTGGCAACCTCGATCGCCGCGGTGACGGTCGGCGCCTCGATAGTCTGGGAGGCTATATCGACGCTGCCTTCGGCCCGGCGCCGAGCTATGCGCAACCTGTATTGCATTCGAATACGCAACTCAAGTTATAATCTCAGACTTTCGGATGGCACTTCTGTATAAAGATCATGTTTTCCGCAAAAGCACAATGGCGGCAGCGTTTTATGCGCGCGGCGGCGCTGTAAATGCCACTTCTGCTTACAAAACTTGATAAATTGCAACTCTGCGTGGCTTGATCGAGGCGCGGATTTGATAGTTCATGAACCGTGAGGGGTGGCGGCGGAGAATTTCTGGTGATGTGTTCGCGCTCGAAGATGCCGCGCCGTTCACAGCCAGCGGTACTCGTCGTGGAAGATGAAGTCATTGAGCGGATGGCCGCCGTCGAGGGACTGGAAATCGCCGGATACGAGGCCGTTGACGTCTGCAGCGCGGCGGATGCTGTCTGTGCCTTGGAAAATTTAGACACTATTCGTGTGGTCATCACCGATATCGATCTGCGCGGTCGGCTCGACGGTATCGTCTTGGCGGCCTGCATCGACCGCCGCTGGCCGAAGGTCGGCATCATCATGACCTCCGGCAAGGTCGAGCCGGTTCCCGGCGACGTGCCGAGCGGGGCCTGTTTCCTGCGCAAGCCCTATGCCCGAGCGCGTATGCTGGCTGCCGTGCGGGGCATCATCGCGCAGCACGCCTGAAGACTGCGCGGGTCGCGATCTGACCTGCGCCCGGTGCACGGCGGCCCGGCCTGTCCGGGTAACGGCTCCGGCGCTGCCGGCCGCGCGCGGCGTGAAGCGATCGGGACAACGCTGGGCCGATCGAGGGTGCGCAACCCTGGGGCAGGCGACTGCAACCGTCATGACGGCGTAGTCTCGAGCGATGCGGTCAGACGGGGATCCGATCGTCTGGCCCCGACTGCCGGGCTGCGGGGTCGAGCGGGATCGCCAGCGACGCCACGACGAGGGCCATGAAGAACAGGACGTACTGATTGACCGAGAGCTCCTCGAACATCAGCGACGGGATCAGGAACAGGGCTGTGTAGGTCAGCAGCGGACCGGCAGCCGCGGGCGCCGTCAGGATCCGTATGAGCCCCGCGACGAGGAGCAGAAGCGTGGCGAGTCCGCTCTGCAGCGCCAGGGAGACGAACCCGTTATGCGGCGTCACGAGGCCGGTGAGCGCCTGGAGTTCCTCGCGCCGGGCGATCTCGCCGACGCCGAACGGGTAGGCGGCGACGAGCTGAAGGGCGGAGACCCCGGACAGGAACCGCTCGTCGACGTTGCCGGAGAGGTTGGTGTCCGCGGCGAAGCGCCTCTCGAGCGCCTGCGCCAGGGTCCCGGGGAGGGGGATGTCCCCGGTCAGCGACCAAGCGATCGCCAGGACGCTCAGGATCCCGAGCACGCTCAGCACGACGGGCGCCCGCAGGTTCCGCCGCATCAGCACGGCCAGACACAGCAGCGGCATGAACAGGCCCGCCCGGTTGTTCGTCAGGGGGAAGCTCGTCAGCAGGGCCGCGACATAGACGAGGTAGATCGCCTTCACGCGGTAGCGCAGGCTCAGCAGCAGTGCCGCAGCCCCGGCGACCGCGAAGACGTGGCCGGTCTCGTTTCCGGAGACCCAGAGCCCGCCCAGCTTGTCCTGGAAGAACAGCCTCAGTTCCTCGTCGACCCCGTCCGTCGGAACCGCGAGGCCGAAGCGCTCCAGGGACGCGCCCGTCGAGGCGAGCAGCAGGACGGCGACGGATCCGAGGAGGCCCGCCAGCAGGCCCATGCAGAAGGCATTCTCGAGGCGCCGGTCGCGGAACAGGACGAGCAGGATGAACCCCTGGACGATGTAGAGCAGCAGGACGAGCGTCAGGTAGATGTCGCCCGCCAGCGTGTGCGCCTTCAGGACCAGAGAGATCGCGATCAGGGCGACGATCCCCATGATCGGCGCGATGTTGTGCAGGGCTTCCGCGACGACGGCGCGGCGTAGGCCGAACCAGGGGATCAGCAGGAAGGGCAGGAGATCGGACAGGCGCTGGAACGGCAACCCGAAGGACGAGGTGAGAACGTTGAACTGCAGGGCCGCGCCGAGGAGGAAAACGGCTGCGCCGTCGACCACGACGGACGATGCCGGCGCGTGCTCCCTCATCGACGCTGTCCGTCCCGTCATGGTCCCGACCCGTTCGAACGCCCGCGCATCCCGCCGCGGGTGCCGGTCCGTCGCCGTCACTCTCGCCCACAAAGGTTGGCGGAGGGTGCAGATCAGCCGTTGCGGCGCAGGAAGAAGGCGAGGGCGGTCCGCACCGTATTCCGCATGAGGGCCTGGGCGAGCCCGGCATAGGCCAGGACGCCGACCCCGACCGCCGCGAACAGGCCGAACCGGTCGCCGAAGGCCTCGCGGATCGGGTCCTGGACCAGCAGAACCAATCCCGCCATCACCGCCGCGCAGGTCGTCACCGGCAGGAGCACGCGGGCGAGGTTCAGGTTGCTCACCGAGACGAGGCGGCCGGCCCGGCCCACGATCAGGGGCGTGAACAGGTAGGCCCGCACCACGTGCCCGGCGGCCAGAGCCGCGAGTCCCAGGGGCGCCGTCACGACGGCTGCCACCGCGCCGAGGCCGAACTGGGCGCCCGCCAGCCGCAGTGCGGTGCCGGTCTGCCCGAGCGCGGTGAAGATCATCCACAGCATCGAGGTGGCGACGAATTCCGGCGCCAGGAGCGCCAGCGTCCGCAGGACCGGCGCCGCATCGTGCCACTGGTCGCCGAACAGGAACGGGATCAGCGTCGGGGCGACGGCCGCCATGCCGAAGAAGGCCGGGACCGCCACGAAGGCCGAGGCCACGGTGAAGCCCCGGAAGGCCGCTGCGAGCTCCGCCGGTTGGTCCTGCAGGCGGGCATAGGTGGTCAGGCCGACCGTGGTGAGGGGGATGACCGCCACTTGGCTCACGAGGTCGATGCACCGCCACGCGAGGCGCAGGTACCCGACATCGGCGGCCGACAGGAAGTAGGCGGCGATCACCTCCTGGCTGCGGATCGACGCGACGAGCAGCAGGTAGGTGCAGAAGATCCGCGAGCCGAAGGCGATCTGCGCGCGCGCGGCGGCGAGGTCCACCCGGCGGGCCGGGATCCAGCGGGACGCCGTCCAGGTCAGCAGCGTGGTCGCCGTGGCGGCGACGAGGCGCTGCACAACGAGGCTCCAGACGCCGTAGCCGGCAAACGCCAGCGCCAGGGCGGCCGCGCCCCCCAGGATGTTGGAGCCGAGCGCCCGCAGGGCGAGCTTCCGGAAGCCGAAGCTGCGCTGCAGGCGCGCCTCGTGGATGGCGCCGGCGGCGGTGATCACGAAACAGGCCGAGAGCGCGCACAGGACCGGGCGCAGCTCCGGCAGGTCGAAGATCCAGGCGATCGGGGCCGAGAGGGCCACCAGCGCCGCCGCGCAGAGCGCGCCCGCCGCGAGCATCACCCAGAACGCGGTGGCGGCGAAGTCTTCGTCGCAATCGGCGCGCTGCACCACCGCGTCCGGCAGGCCGCAGCGGGCCACGATCTGCAGGATGTCGATGAAGACGGCGGCGATCGCCACCATCCCGAACTCCGCCGGGCCGATCAGTCGCGCGAGCACGAGGAAGACCCCGAAGCTCAGGACGACGTTGCCCACGGAGGCGAGCGCGACCCACCGCGCCGCGTCGAAGGATCGGCCGGTCACCTCCCTGCCGGAGAGGCCCGGCACGATCTCGGAGGCGTCCGCGGCCGCCGCGGCCTCGGTCAGAACCGGCGTGCCGGCGCTCACGGCCGGGCCGCCCGACGCTCGGCGACGAGTTCGGCGTAGAGGTCGAGGTACTTCTCGGCGACGCGCTCCGAGGTCGATTCGCGGATGACGTGCTGGAAGCTGCGCTCATCCGGCAGATCGCCGCGCCCCCGCGCGATCACGGCCTGCAGCCGCGCGGCGAGGTCGGCATCGTCGCCCGGCGTGAACAGCCAGTCGGCGTTGTCCTCGCCGATGAGTTCGGGAATCCCGCCCGAGGCGGCGCCGATCACCGGGACGCCCATCGTGTAGGCTTCGTAGATCGTGCGCGGCGAGGGCTCGGCCCAGAACGACGGCACGACGAGCACGTCGATGGCGCTGAGGAAGTCGGCGGGCTTGGCCCAGCCGACGAACTCCACCGGCAGGCCGTCGGCCCGCGCCTTGAAGCGTTCGATCGAGTCGTCCATCGCCTGCCCGGCCACGAGGCAGCGCCAGTCGCCGGGCCCGATCCGGCGGAACGCGTCGATCAGCGTGCCGACGCCCTTCTCGGTGTTGATCCGGCCGAGATAGCCGAAGGTCATCGGCTTGCCCGTCCGGTCGATCCGCCGCCGCGCCTCCGGGTCGCCCTCCGGGACGGTGCAGGAGTAGAAGATCACCCGGCGGCGCTCCGGCGCGAGATGGGTGAACAGGCCGTGGGCGACGTGGGTCTTGAGGATCTCGGTGCCGACGCTCACGACGGCGTCCACGGCGCGGTTGGTGACCTGCTTGGCCGCGTTGACCACCTTGCAGCCGAGGTGCCAGCGCTCGCACGGCTTGCCGTTCTTGAACATGGCGGCGTTGCCGCAGATCAGGTCGTACTCGCAGACCGTGTGGACGATCGGGATGCCGCGCTTGGCCGCCTCGCGCCAGACCAGGGTCGAGACGTCGAGAAGCGAGTGCGTGTTGACGATGTCGGGCCGGAAGTCGTCGAGGACCCGGCCGAACTCGGCCGCGATGGCGAAATTCCACTGCTGCTTGAGCTTCGCCCAGGCACGGCCGACGCGGCTCGCCTTGGGCCAGTCCTCCAGCCAGAAATCGTTGTGGTGCGCCATGCGGTAGACGGTGACGCCACCGCGCACGCTCTTGGGCTCGGGCTCCCGAGCGATGCAGGCCGCCGCGACCGTGTGGCCCGCCGCGACCAGTTCCTCGGCGAGGTGCTCCACCGAGCGCTCCGCGCCGCCCACGATGTAGGGCGGGTAGAGCGCGCTGAGGTGCAGGATCCGCAGCGGCGTCGTGGCGGCGCGCAGGGCACTGCTGTCGAGCCGCGCGTCGCGACCCGAGGCGGCCGGCGTGCCGGGCATGAGGCGGGCGTAGGCCTGGGGCAGGGCGGCGGCGGTCATGGACGGCACTCGCTGAGGTGCGGGCGCTTCGCGCGCGCCGGGGAGGGTTCGGAAAGCAAAGCGCTGCGGGCCGCAGCGTAGAGATCGAGGTAGGCGGACGCGACGGCGGCCGGATCGGTCCCGGCGCGGACCGCCGCGGCGCGGGCGAGCCCGTCGGCGAGCCGGCCGGGCTCGTCGATGACCCGCGCCATCGCCGTGGCCAGGGCAGCGGGGTCGCCGGGCGGCACGAGCCACGGGCCGTAGCCGATCTGCTCGCCGATGCCGCCGATGGCGGTCCCGATCACCGGCACGCCGCGGCCATAGGCTTCCGCCACCGTCCGGCCGAAAGCCTCGGGCCAGACCGGCGGGACGACGAGGCAGTCGATGCCGTCCAGGAAGGCGTCGCGCTCCGCGTAGCCCAGGAAGGTGACCGGCAGCCCCTCGGCTCGGGTTTGGTAGCGGTCGAGCCCGTCCGCGGCCCGGCCGGCGACCGCGAGGTGCCAGCCCCGGTGCGGCAGGCGCCGGCAGGCGTCGAGCAGCACGTCGAAACCCTTCGACGGCTCGATGCGGCCGAGATAGCCGAACCGCACGGGCGCGCCCGGTGATCGCGGCTCGCGGGTCGGCGGGTCAGCCAGCGGGATCGGGTTCCAGATCACCTGACGCAGGGCCGCCGGCACCGTCTCGAAGAAGCCGGCCGCGACGTGCCGGTCCAGGATGTCCGAACCCACGGCGGCGACCGCCGTGACCGCCCGCTGGCAGCGCCGGTGCGGCTCCGAATAGACCCGGCATTTCAGGTGCTGGCCGGCGCAGGCTTGGCCGTGCCGTGCCATCGCGCCGTTGGTGCAGAGGCTCGTGAAGTCGTGCAGCGTATGCACCACCGGGACGCCGAGCCGCCGGAGCATCGGCCAGATGGCCGGGGGCAGCTCCGAGATCGAGTGCGTGTTGACGACGTCCGGCGCGAAGTCCCGGACCGCGGCCGCCATCCGGGCGAGCGTCGGCCGGTTCCACTGGGTGGCGAGCTTGTAGCGAAGGCGGTCGAGGCGCCCGCGCTGCGGCCAATCGAGGATGTGGAACGGCGTCCCGTGGCCGGTGCGGTAGACGGTGACGCCGTCCTGCATCGCCGGCGCCTGCACCTGCCGGGAGGCGCAGGCGACCGCGACCGCGACGGCGTGGCCCAGCCCGACCTGGCTGCGCGCCAGCGTCTCGACCATCAGCTCCGCGCCGCCGACCTGCTCGGGCGCGTAGAGGGAGCTAAGGTGCAGGATGCGCATGCGGCACCTCCCGGGCGGGATCCGCGCGCGCGGCGTCGCGGAGCGCGTCGAGGAGCAGCGCCTCGTAACGGCGAGCCGTCTCGGCCCAGTCGTACCGGCGGGCGTTGTCGTGACCGCGGGCGATCAGCGCGTCCCGCAGCCCGGGCTCGTCGATGAGGCGGCGCAGGCAGGCCGTCAGAGCCGCGGCGTCGGCGGGGTCGAAGGTCAGCGCGCCCGCGCCGGCGATCTCGGGGGTGGCGGACCGGTTCGAGCAGATCACCGGGCAGCCCAGCGCCTGCGCCTCGAGGACGGGCAGGCAGAAGCCCTCGGCGAAGGACGGCACGCACAGGCACAGGGCGCTCCGGTAGAGGGCGGCGAGCCGGCCCTCGCCGACCCGCGCCAGGCGCGTCAGCCGCACCGGGGCGTCGCCGAGGGCGCCGGCGATCGCCTCGTCCGGATCCTCGCCCACGTGGACGATCCTGAGTTCGGGCTGGCCGAGGGCGACGACGGCCCGGGCCAGGGTCGCGAAGTTCTTGTTGTAGAGGGCGTTGCCCACCGCCAGCACGAAGGGCCCGGCCGGGGCTTCGAACGTCGGATCCGTCGCCGCGGGATCGAGCATCGCGGCGGAGGGGATCGTCTGCGTCCGGTCCCGCAGGAACGGATAGTGGCGCCCGAGGTCGGCCCGGGTCGTCGCCGAGACCGCGACGACCCGGGCGCTGTTGCCGAGGACCAGCCGGAAGATCGGGTCCGTGGTCAGCGCCTCGCGCGACCCCGTGCGGTCGGGCATCGTCCGGAAGTAGAGATCGTGGACGACGCTGACCCGCGCGCGTCCCCCGAAGGCCGCACCGTAGGGGTCGGCATTGAGAACCACGTCGATGTTCCGGGTCCGGCACAGCTTCGGGACTGCGAAGGCCTGCCGCAGGACGTCGAGCAGCATGATGCGCGGGCGCGCGACCGTGACCACCTCGATCCGGTCGCGGATCGCCGGGGGCAGCTGCGCGCGCGTCCAAGGCGAGCGGAGCACGACCGAGAAGGTGCCCCGCTCGAGCAACCCGGCGATCACCCGGAAGGCGACGAGCGCGACCCCGGACGGCCGCCCGGCGAACTGGCTCGGCATGTTCACGAGGACGCGCGGCATGTCGGTTCCATCGGCTCCGATCGTTTGGGAGGATCGCCGGCCGCTCAGGCGCGGGCGGCGACCTGGCGGATGAGGTCGGCGAGGGCGGTCTGCATCCCGGCCGCCCCGTAGCGGGACAGCGCCCGCTCCCGGGCGAGGCGGGTGCGCGGCGCGAAGGCGTCCGGCGCCGCCAGCAGCTCCGCGAGTGCAGCGGCGAGGCGGTCGGGCCGCCGCGGCGGCACGAGGGTGCCGGCGGCGCCGCCGTCGAGGATCTCGGACGAGGCGCCCGCGTCCGTGGCGACCACCGGCACGCCGGCCAGCATCGCCTCGACGAGGGTCCGGCCGAACGGCTCGGGATCCACCGACGGGTGCACGACCGCGTCCACCGCCTGCATCAGCGTGGGCACGTCCCCGCGCTGGCCGAGGAACAGCACCCGGTCCGCGACGCCGCGCGCCGCCGCCAGATCGCGCAGCTGCGCGGCGTAGGCGTCCTCGCCGAACAGGGGCGCGCCGACCACGATGCATCGGACACCGGGAAGCGTGGCCAGCGCCTCGATCACCACGTCCTGCCCCTTCCAGGGCGCGAGGCGGCTGAACACGCCGATGAGGGGCCCCACCGGCAGGCCGAGTTCGGCCCGCAGAACCGCCGGGGGGCGGGGATCGCGGTCGAGGTCGAGGCCGTTCGGCACGATCGTCGCCAGGTGCGATCGCCCGCCGGCCCGCACGAAGGCGTCCGCCGCAGCCTGCGACGGCACGACGACCCGGGCCGCGCAGAGGTTGGCGAGGCGCGCCTGCACGATCCGCTGGGCCCGGCCGAAATGGGCGCCGTCGAGGATGTCGTGCAGGTGCCAGATGATCGGGCGACCGGCCAACCGGGCGGGCAGCGCCGAGAGCAGGAAGGCCTTCTGCGAATTGGCGTAGACGACGTCGCAGTCGCGCGCGGCGCCGGCCAGCTCCAGCGCGAGCCCCGCGAGCCGCCCGAGCACCGGAAGGGCGCGCAGGGGCGAGGCATCGCGGCGCAGGCCCGACAGGCCGGTGCCGCGACGCGCCAGGCGGATCTCGAGACCCCGGCTCCTCAGGTCGCTGGCGAGGGCGCCGTCCTCGAACAGGAAGGCTGCCGAGCCGGGCCAGGGGCGCACGACGTCGCGCAGGACGAGTTCCGCCCCCGACATCGTCCCGGTATGGCTGACGAACAGCACCCGGGGGCGGCTGCGCTCCGCGATCTGGACCCCGCGGCTTCCGTCGAGGGGCCGGCCGGCAGGAAGCGCCTCGGCGGGCAGGGCGCCGCTCATCACACCGCCTCCGCGTGGCGCGGCTCGGGAAGCGGCGTCACGTCGTAGGTCGGCTGCAGGCCCGGCCTGACCATCGTCATGGCGATGCCGAGGACTGTGCCCCCCGCCCGGCGCAGGTTCGCCACGGTCTCGACGGTGTCGGAGAGCTGCGAGCGGCCGTAGCGCGCGCAGCAGAGCACGCCGTCCACGTGGCGGGCGAGCATCGACGCGTCCATCAGGAGGCTGGTCGGCGGCGTGTCGAGGAGAACGAGGTCGTAGCGGCGGCTCCAGGCGATGAAGTCGCGCATGCGTTCGCTCATCAGCAACTCGGTCGAGTCCGGCGTGGGGGTCCCGGCCGGGATCACGTCGAAGCGGCCGGTCGAGACTACGGCGTCGGCGGGGTCGATCTCGTTGCGGAGAACGCCGCCGAGCCCGGGGCTTCGTCCGAGGCCGAGCGATCCCTCGAAGTTCGGCCGGCGCAAGTCGCACTCGACCAGGAGCACCCGGCGCCCGCTCGCCGCACCGATCCCCGCCATCGCGAAGGCGGTGAACGACTTGCCCTCGCGGGGTTTCGACGAGGTCACCAGGACGACCTGCGAGGCGCTCCGGCCCACCAGCACCAGATGGGCGTGGAGGTTGCGCAGGACGTTCTGCATCGTCGGGTCGATCCGCGCCCGCGCCAGGGCGTCGGGCAGGTCGAGTTCCCGATGGCGGTCGGAGAGGCGCCCGACCAAGCCGGGGGCCTCCAGCCACGGCAGCTGGGCGAAGACCGGGGCGCCGGTCCCCGCCATCAACTGCGCGGAGGTCCGCACCCGCCGGTCGGTGACGTCGCGCAGGAGCGCCGCCGCGGAGGCCAGCACGCCCGCGAGCACGATGCCGCCTGCCAGGAACGGCAGGGTCTTGGGCGAGAACGGCTCCTGCGGCAGTTCGGCGAGGCTGACCAGCCGGGTGCTGCCGGTGAGGATGCGCCGCTCGGTCTCCAGCTCGCCCGTGCGCTTGACGAGATCGGCGTAGCGTGTGCGCTTGATCTCGGCGTTGCGGACCATGCCCTCGATCGAGGCCTCGTCGTCCATGGCGGCGGCCGCCTCGGTCTTGGCCGTCTCGAGCTGCGCGCGGAGCGACGTGGCCAGGGCGCTCGACGCCTCGTAGGTCTTGCGCAATCCCTGCGCGATGGTGCCGATCTCCTGATCGATGCGCGCGCGCAGGCTCGCCCGCTCGGTGATCAGCGCCCGGATCGCCGGATGGTTCGTCCCGAGGTTTGTGCTCTGGTTGGCGAGCTGGGCGCTGACGCCGCTGAGCTGCTGCTTGAGCGCCACGATGGTCGGGCTGGCCAGCACCGCGGGGGCGCTTTCGGAGCCGTCGCGGCTTCGGTTCTCGATCTCGCCGAGGCGCGCGGCGGCGTCCGCCTTCGCGGCCTCGGCATTGGCGAGCTGATGGCTGATGTTGGTGAGGCGCTCGGCGCTGATCGGCGCGCTCGACCCCTTCAGCAGCCCCTTGCGGCGCCGGAAATCCTGGATCCGGGTCTCGTCGCTGCGGATCGACGCGTCGAGCTGACTGACCTCGGTGTGCAGCCAGTCGGCCGCGGACTTGCGGCTGGAGGCCTGGGCCTCGCGCTGATCCTCGAGGAAGGCGTTGATGAGGGCGCTGGCCATCGTCTGCGCCGTCTCGGGCAGCGGCGACTTGTAGCCGATGGTGATGATGCGGGACCGCCCGGAACTGGTGACGGCGTAACGCTTCTGCAGGTACTCGACGAGGGCGTTGCGGTCGGTCGTCAGCTTCAGGCAGGCCGCGTCCTTCTTCTCCGAGATCGTCGCGGGACGTCCGCCGGTGGCGGCGTAGCGGCACTCGGCCAGCACGGGGGCGGCGAGGCCGTCCTCGATCGCGAGCCGCAGTAGCCGCGGGGAGCGGATCACCAGGATCTGGCTCTCGATGTCGGCGGGGTCGCCGATCTTCTGGATCCAGGCCATCGAGGCGTTGTGGGCGCCCGGTTCGGCCTCCGCCACGATGACAGAGCCGCTCGCCACGTATTGCGGCTGGATCATCATCAGGGCTGTGATGGCGAGGCCGAGGACCGCGGTGAACACCACCGCGAACAGGGTGCGGCGGCGCCAGATCCGGGCGAGGGGCGCGGCGAGACCCTCGCGGCGCTCCGTCGCCGGCGGGGCGGCGCGGACCGGAGACCGGTTCGCCAGGTCGACCGTCATGAGCGACATGGACATCGTCCTCAGCCCACAGCTTCGAGTCGCGGAAGGATGCGCGGCCGGGTCTCGCAGGCCGCCCGATGCTGAGCCATCTGCTCGTCCACGAAGCGCGAGAAGCGGACCCGGAACAGATCGGCCGAGAACATCTCCGCCTGGGACCTGCAGGCCTCCCGGGTGAAATGGTCCTCCTGCTGGATGAACCGCCGCACGCAGGCCGCGACCGCATCGGGTTCGGGGGTCTCGAAGAACATGCCGGTGCGCTGCGGGCCGCGCACCTGGACGGTTTCCCGGGCGCCCCCGCGGCCGAGCGCCAGCACGGGCGTGCCCTCGGAGGAGGCCTCCAGCACGATGATGCCGAAATCCTCCTCGGCGGCGAAGATGAAGGCGCGGGCGGTGGCCATGAGGTGGCGCAGCCCCGCGTCGGAGACGAAGCCGGCGAAGGAGACGTTGGGTCCGGCGATCGCCCGGAGATGCGCGGCGTCCGGACCGGTGCCCGCCACGGTGAGGTGGAGGTCCGGGAGTTGCGCGAAGGCGCGCACCACCGCCTCGACGTTCTTGTAGGGGACGAGCCGGCTCGCGACGAGGAAGTGGTTCCCGCGCGGCCCCTCGAAGCGCTGGTCGGACAGCGTGATCGGCGGGTGGATCACCTCCGCGGAACGGCCGTAGACCTTCTTGATCCGCCGGGCCACGAAGGCCGAATTGGCCACGATGGCGTTCGGCCCGGCCGCGGTTCGGAAGTCCCACACCCGCATCCGATGCAGCACGAGGCGGGCGAGCAGGCTCTTGACCCCGGCCTCGCAACCGCTCTCCCGCAGATAGGTATGCTGCATGTCCCAGGCGTAGCGCATGGGCGAGTGGATGTAGGATACGTGCAGCTGGTCGGGTCCGGTCAGGACGCCCTTCGCCACCGCGTAGCTGCTCGAGATGACGAGGTCGTAGGCCGACAGGTCGAATTGCTCGATCGCGAGGGGCATCAAAGGCAGGTAGTTCCGGTGCCGCGTGCGCGCGAAGGGCATGCGCTGGATGAAGCTGGTATGCGCCTGCTCGTAGCCGAGGCGGGCCCGATCCTCCTCCGGCAGGAAGTCGAACAGCGCGTAGACGTCCGCGCCGGGATAGATCCTGAGCAACTGCTCGAGGACCCGCTCGGCACCTCCGACCACATACAACCAGTCGTGTACGATCGCGACACGCATCGCAGCTTCCTCGTCGGTGCGCCGAACGTCGGGGGCGGGTGTCCGCCAAGCGGATCTCGCCCTGGAAATGCGGTGCTGCCTACGGGGAGTAGAGTTTTCGCGGATAAAAAAGAAGTCAACGCCGCGAATGCAAGGATTAAATAGCATCCGTTCAGTGAGGAAAGAGCGATAGTAAGATTAATTGCAATTTAATATTAAGTTCGATATCGATTTCGGGTCGGCTGCCCGACGTCTCGATATCCGTGGTCGTCGGACGTCAAGCGGCCTCGGGCGAGGCATCTGGATCCCGCCGCGCGCAGGCGGCGCGAGCGTCCATCATGGGTGGCCCGCCGCGTCCGCCTCGATCTGGCAGTTGAGGTCCGGTTACGAGGTTGCGGCCTCCGCCACAGGGCGGGAGGCCGGCTGCCGATCGAACCGGCGCCGCAGGGCCGCGCTCAGCGGGACTTCGACGTGCCGGTACAGCATGTCTCCGATCGCGGCCGAGGCCACAAACGCGAGCAGGAAGATCAGCGTGACCCGCGGAAGGCCTGGAGCCAGGATGGGCGACACGACCTTCGCGGCGGTGTGCAAGAGGAGGTTGTGGACGAGGTAGAAGGAGTAGCTGGCATTTCCCTGCGCGAGCAGCCAGCGCGAGCGCACCAAGACCCCGCCGCGCTCCAGAAGGAGCATCGCGCCGACGATGAGGGTTGCTGCGGTGCCCCAGACCAGCGGCCGCATGAAACCGGTCATTTCAGGTCCGTAGCCACAGGCATCGGCGACGACCTGTCCGCCCAGAATGAGCAGGCCGGCCGCCGCGAAGGCTGCCACGGCCACGCGCCGAACCGGGAAGTCCGGGTTCGGCGCGCCGAGGCGCAGATAGACGTATCCGAGCCCGATCCCGGCGGCGAATTCGACCACGATCGGCTTCGTGTAGAACGCCCAGTAGAACCCCGGGCCGGGCAGGAGGCCGAGGAGCATCAGCCCGGCGAAAAGCGCACCTGCGGCCAGCGCTCTCTGAGCAAGCATCGGCACCAGCAGCAGGCCGGCGAAGGCTGCGTAGAAGAACATCTCATAATTGAGCGTCCAGCCGACCGAGACCAATGGCTCGATGTAGCCGCCGCGCGAGAACGGCACGAACAGCAGAGACTGCAGCAGATACTCCGCTCGGAATTCCATGATCCCGATGGGCTTCAAGCCGGTCATGGCGATCAGAGCCAGCCCCACTGTGACAAGCCAGTAGACCGGAACGACCCGCGCCGCCCGCCGCAGCAGGAAGCGTCCGGCCGTCTCCCCACGCCCGCTCGTGCTCACGAACATGATGAAGCCGGACAGGACGAAGAAGACATCGACGCCGGTCGCGCCGAAGGCGAAGAGGTCCGGCCTCGGCAGGATCGGCGCCGCATAGGGGCCGAAATGGGTCAGGAACACGCCGTATGACGCGAGGGCGCGCAGAACCTGCAGATTGTAGATCATGACGTGCCGTCCGGGGATGGCCGCCCGCCCAGGTCAGACGTGGCCGGGGTACCCTGCCGGATCCCGACCCGCGGAGTCACGAAATCTCCAGATTCTTCCTAAATACACATGCTGTCTCTTAGGGGTCGTTCCAAGTTTAAGTACTGGACACGGATTGAGATCACGTTTATGTGATTTATGCGTTCTGTGCGCTTGAAATTAAGCGATCGGAGCCGTTAGCGAGAATGCTCGTTGCTTCGGGAGGGCGGATGCCTAACCCTTGGCAGTCACAGTGGCGACGTTTCCGATTGCGAATCCAAGACGGCCCGGATTAAATTCGCTTACTATTGTTCAATGTAGTATTTGACTCGCGGTCGGTCGGCTCTATAGGGTTGCGACAACTTCGAAGGGGTTCTGCCTTGAATATCACACACATCATCCGTGAGATCCTCGGCTCGAACGAGGCATTCGCCGGCAAGGCCGATCAACTCTCCGAGGACGACAGCCTGTTCGACCTTGGTCTGGACTCGTTCGGTTCGGTGCAACTGATGCTCGCGCTCGAAGAGCGCTTCAGCGTCGAGTTTCCCGACAGCCTCCTGAACCGCAAGTCCTTCGCGTCGATCCGCTCGATCCGCGAGGCCGTCTCCACGCTGATCCATCAGGACGCCGCATGAGCACTCTGACCGCGCGCGCTGAGCGGGCGGCGGCTGTGGCAGCGCGCCACGCCGACGCCGTCGACCGCGATGGCCGCTTCCCTGAGGAAGCCGTCGCCGCCATGAAGGCCGAGCGCCTGCTCGGCCTCCAGATTCCGAGCCAGTTCGGCGGCGAGGGCGCAGGGCTCACGCAGATTGCCGAGCTGTGCAGCACCCTCGGCCATGCCTGCAGCGCGGCCGCGATGGTGTTCGCGATGCACCACATCAAGGTGTCGAGCCTTGTCACGCACGGCCTCGACAGCGCGTGGCACTGCCGGCTGATGGAGCGGATCGCCCGCGAGCAGCTGCTCGTGGCGTCCTCGACCACCGAGGCCGGCATCGGCGGCGACCTGCGCAACAGCCTCTGCGCGGTCGAGGCGACCGGCGATGTGTTCTCCCTGGGCAAGGACGCGTCGGTGATCTCCTACGGGTCGCACGCCGACCTGATCCTGGCCACGGCCCGCCGCAACCCGGATGCTCCGACCTCCGATCAGGTGCTCGTGGCGCTGCTCGCCGATCAGATCTCCCTCGTGCGCACCGGCGACTGGGATACGCTGGGCATGCGGGGTACCTGCAGCGAAGGGTTCCGCCTCGAGGCCCGTGACGTGCCTCTCGAGCAGATCCTGCCGAAGCCCTTCGCGGAGATCGCCGCGCAGTCGATGCTGGCTTCGTCCCATCTGCTCTGGAGCAGCGTGTGGTACGGCATCACGACCTACGCGGTCGACCGCGCCCGCGCCTTCGTGCAGGCCGAGGCGCGGCGCCGGCCCGGTCAGGTGCCGCCCACGGCGACGCGGCTGGCCGAGGTCTCCAACGCGCATCAGGCCATGCGCGGCACCATCGTGTCGGCCCTGCGCCGCTTCGAGGACGCGCACGGGGACGCCGACACGATCGGGTCGATCGGCTTCTCGGTGATGCTGAACAACCTGAAGGTCACGGTCTCCGACATGGCCGTGGATATCGTGCGGCGCGCGCTCGCGATCGTCGGGCTCGCGGGCTACCGCAACGACACGCCCTTCAGCCTGGGCCGACCACTGCGCGACGTCCTGTCGGCGCCGCTGATGATCGGCAACGACCGTATCCTCGCCAACACCGCCAAGCTCCTGCTCGTGCAGAAGGGCAGCGGCCAGCTCATGAGCGTGTGATGGAATCGCTGTCCTCCTCTCACGGCGAGGATCGTGCCGAAGGGGCACCGGTCGCGGAGCCGACCTTCCTCGACCGCCTGTTCGACCACGGTCTGCTGATCCGCACCGGGGTCGACGGTCTCTACGGCCGGAGCGGCGCCTTCGAGAGCGTCGTCGATGCCCTCGACCGGCTGATCACGCGCCTCGGCGCGGCGGACGGCGCCGAGGTCATGCGTTTCCCGCCCGGCATGAGCCGGCCGGCCTTCGAGCGGAGCGGCTACCTCAAGGGCTTCCCGAACCTCGCAGGCACGGTGCACAGCTTCTGCGGCGATTCCGCGGGCCATGCCGAGATCCTCGCCTGTGTCGAGGCCGGGCGCGACTGGACGGGCCAGCAGGAGGCGACCGACATCGTCCTGACGCCTGCGGCCTGCTACCCGCTCTACCCGGCCGCCGCCGCCCGGGGACCGCTCCCCGCCGAAGGGCGCCTGTTCGACCTGCAATCCTACTGCTTCCGGCGCGAGCCCTCGCTGGAGCCGACCCGGATGCAGCTCTTCCGGATGCGCGAGTACGTGCGCATGGGCAGCCCCGAGCAGGTTCTGGCGTTCCGTGAATCCTGGCTCGAGCGCGGCACCGCCATGATCCGCGACCTCGACCTCCCGCTCGCCATCGACGTGGCCAACGACCCGTTCTTCGGACGGGCCGGCCGGATGATGGCCAACAACCAGCGGGAGCAGGGCCTCAAGTTCGAGCTGAACGTGCCGGTCAACAGCGTCGACAAGCCGACCGCCTGCCTCAGCTTCAACTACCACCAGGACCATTTCGGCACCACCTGGGGGCTGCGTCAGGCTGATGGTGGCGTCGCCCACACTGCCTGCGTCGGCTTCGGACTGGAGCGGATCACCCTGGCGCTCCTGCGCCATCACGGCCTCGACCTCGCCGAATGGCCCGAGGCCGTGCGCGCCACGCTGTGGGGCTGAGGCGGTGACGGCCGCCCTTCGCCTGCCGTCGGGGTCCGGGCTCGCGGACCCCTACCTCCCGCACGCGCTCCACGATGCCGGCCGGGACTGGCCGGAGACGAACTGCTACGTGGATCTCTGGATCGAGCTGCTGCACGGCCGTGGCCTCGTGCCGGAGGCCATGCTGGGCTTCACCCTGCGCCAGGACTTCGAGGGCGACCAGTTCACCTTCTTCAAGCCGCCCCCGGGCGACATCGAGCGCCTCTACGGGCTGGAGGTGCTTGAACTCGCGGTCTACGCGGGGATCGAGGCGCATGCCGTGATCCAGGCGAAGGCCGGCCGGCCCGTGCTGGTCGAGGTCGACGCGATCTATCTGCCCGACACGAGCGGAACGACCTACGGCCGGGACCACGGCAAGACGACGATCGGCATCCTGGCCATCGATCCGGCGGCGGGCGAACTCGACTACCTCCACAATGCCGGCCGCTTCCGGCTCTCCGGCGCGGATTACGCCGGGATTTTCGGCCCGGCGACGCTGCCGCCCTACGCCGAGTTCGTGAAGGCCGTCGCGCCGCCCATGGACCCGGCCGAGCTTCCCGGGGCCGCCCGCGACCTGCTCGTGCGGCATCGCGCCCGGGCGCCGCGGCACAATCCTGTCCTGGCCTTCCGCGACGCGCTCGCCGCGACGGCCGACGGGCTGGTGTGTCAGCCGCTCAGTGTGTTCCACGCCTACGCCTTCAACACCACCCGCCAGCTCGGCGCCAATTTCGAGATGCTCTCCAGTCATCTGGCGTGGCTCGAGGGCCAGGGCATCGGAGCATTCGCGCCCGCGACCGAGGCGGCGGCCGACCTGAGCCGCGAGGCGAAGGCCTTCCAGTTCCAGCTCGCCCGCGCCTTCCACCGGAAGAGCGCCGCGGGGCTGGCGTCGCGCCTCGATCCGATCGCGGCGACCTACGACCGCGTCTTCGCGTCCCTCGACCGGGCTCTCGCCTCCTAAGAGCGATCCATGGCCCGCATCCGCAGCGTCGAGGGCTGGGTGCCCGGCGGCACGCCCGGGCCGTGGCGCCTCGCCCTGACGCCGCCCGGCGCCTGCGCGAACCCCGGAGACCTCGACGGGGTGACCGACTGGATCCCCGCCACCGTTCCGGGGACCGCCGCGGCGGCGCTGCGCGCCGCCGGGCGCTGGAGCGAGACGGCGCCCGAGCCGATCCACGACCGCGACGTCTGGTATCGCGCACGCCTCGTCGGCTCCGGGAGGGTTCGCCTGCGCTTCGAGGGACTCGCGACGCTCGCGGAGATCTGGCTCGACGGCGTGCCGGTCCTGACGTCCCGCTCGATGTTCGAGCCGCAGGCCATCGAGGCCGACCTCGGCGGGGAAGCCGACCTCGCGATCTGCTTCCGATCGCTGCGCGCGGACCTCGACCGTCCGGCCCGGCGCGGGCGCTGGCGGCCATGGATGATCACGCCCGGCTCATTGCGCCACCAGCGCACCAGCCTCCTCGGCTTCATGCCGGGATGGTGCCCGGAGATCGATCACGTCGGTCCCTTCGGTCCGGTGACCGTGGAGGCCGTGAAATCCGAACCCGCGGCGGCCGACCTGCGCGCGACCTTCGACGGGGAGACTGGCCGCCTCTTCGCGCGCCTTCACCTCGACAGCGGGACCACCTCGGCCGTGCTCGTCTGCGCCGGGCGCGAAGCGCCGCTGACCGCGATCGAGCCCGGCCTGTTCGCGGGCGAACTGGTGCTGCCCGGCATCGCGCCCTGGTGGCCGCACACCCACGGGACGCCGCATCTCCACCCCGCCGCGGCGCGCGTCGACGGCGCGCTGCTCGATCTCGGTCGGGTGGGATTCCGGAGCCTGTCGCTGACCCGGCCGTTCGAGGAGGGCCTGTCGCTCGCGGTCAACGGGGTGCCGGTCTTCTGCCGCGGGGCCAACTGGATGCCGCCGGACCTCGTCGGGCTCGGTGCCGAGGGAGACCGCACCCTGCTCACCCTCGCGCGCGAAGCCGGCATGAACATGCTGCGCGTGCCGGGCACGACGCTCTACCCGGCCACGGACTTCTACGACCTGTGCGACGAACTCGGCATCCTGGTCTGGCAGGATCTGATGCTGGCGAATTTCGACTATCCGCACGGTGATCCGGACTTCGCCGGCCGGCTGGCCGGGGAGGTTACGGCCTTCCTCGACCGGACGCAGACGGCGCCGTCCCTCTGCGTGCTCTGCGGTGGCAGCGAGGTCTGGCAGCAGGCGGCCATGCTCGGCGCGCCGCGGTCCGTCTGGGCCGACGCCTTCTGCGCGACGGGCCTCGGCGCGCTCGCGGCGACGCTGCGCCCCGACCTCGTGGTGGTTCCCAACTCGCCGTCCGGGGGTGCCTTGCCGTTCCTGCCGCGCGAGGGCTGCACGCATTATTTCGGCGTCGGCGCCTATCGGCGCCCCCTCGAGGATGCCCGTCGGGCGCAGGTCGGCTTCGCCAGCGAGTGCCTCGCCTTCGCCAATCCGCCCGAGCCCGGAACCCCGGGGCCGGCGGGACCGGATGATCCACGCTGGGCCGCAGGAATCCCCCGCGACCGGGGGGCCGACTGGGATTTCGAGACCGTGCGCGACCACTATGTCGGCGTGCTCTACGGCGTCGATCCCGCCGCGCTGCGCGCGCACGATCCGGAGCGCTACCTCGAACTCGGGCGCGCCGCCGTGGCCGAGGTGATGGAGGCGACCTTCGCGGAGTGGCGCCGGCCGCAATCGCCGACGGCGGGTGGCCTCGTCCTGATGCTGCGCGACCTCGGGCCGGGAGCGGGCTGGGGCGTGATCGACTGGACGCAGCGGCCGAAATCCGGGTGGTACGCGCTGAAGCGGGCCTTCCGGCCGGTGCAGGTCGTGATCAGTGACGAGGGGCTCGACGGCCTGCATCTCCATGTCCTGAACGAGACCGACACGGCGCGGGAGATGACGCTGGCGCTGAGCCTGTCCGATGCCGGCGGTCGGGTCGCGGCCCAGGCCGAGCGGGTCGTCGCGGTGGGGGCACGCTCCACCCTGACGCTCTCCTCCGCCGAGCTGCTTGGCCGCTTCTTCGACGCCACCGACAGCTACCGGTTCGGACCGCGCGTCCACGATCTGGCGCAGGCCCGGCTGATCGGCGCGGACGGGACCATCCTCGCCGAGAGCTTCCACTTCCCGGGCGGTCGTTCGGTCGCGCGAGAGGACATCGGCCTGCGCGCCGAACCCGTGGCGACGGATGCGGGCCCCGGGCTGCGCATCGCCGCGGATCGTCTCGCCCTCGGCGTGCAGATCCAGACCTCAGGGGCGCTTCCGGACGATAACTATTTCCATCTCGCGCCGGGGTCGGTGCGGACCATCGCCTTCCCGGGCTGCGCCCGGCTCCCGCGCGGCCAGGTTCGCGCGATCAACGGCAACGCGGTCGCGGAATTCGGCCATGACGATTGAGGCTGGATCCGGGGGCGCGCGTTCCGCCAGGGCGGACGAGCCGTTTCCCGTGACCTTCGACGGCCTCTTCGGCTGGTTCCATCCGGCGGCGGGCCGGCGCGGCGTGGTCCTCTGCGGCGCCCACGGCTTCGAGCAGATGGCGGCCCACCGGCCCTGGCGCGCGCTGGCGGGAGACCTCGCGGCTGCCGGCTGCCCGACCCTGCGCTTCGACTATCCCGGTGAGGGCGACTCCGGTGATCCCGCAGAGTTGCGGGTCGCCGGCTGCGTTGCGGCGATCCATCAGGCCATCCGCTTCCTGCGCGAGATGGCCGGGGTCGCCGAGATCACCCTCGTCGGCCTGCGTCTTGGCGGGGCCTTCGCGGCCCTGGCGGCAGAGGCGGAGGCGGTGGACCGCCTCGTCCTGCTGGCGCCGGTCGCCAGCGGACGGGCATATCTGCGCGAGATGCGGCTGCGCGCCCAGACGATCGGACGCTTGCCGGACGGCTCGGTTCCGCCGCAGGAGCCGGACAGCCTCGACATCGGCGGGTTCCGCATGGGGGCGTCGTTCCTCGCCGACCTCGCGCACCTCGACCTCGCGCGGATCGAGCGGTCGCCGGCCCGTAGCATCCTGCTCCTCGCTCCGGAGGCCAAGGCCCTCGCCGCCCGTCTCGAAGCCCTCGGCTGTGCCGTCACCGCCGGGCCGTTTCCAGGCCTCGCCCAACTCGTCGGCGATCCGATCTTCGCGAGCGTGCCGGAGGCGGATTTCAGCCGCGTCACGGCCTTCGCCGCCGAGGCGATGGCGGTCTCTGCGCCGCTGCCGGCGGTCCTGCAGCCGGCCCACTTGGAGGGATCGGGATGGACGGAAAGGCCGATCCGATCCGTTCCAGGCCTCTTCGGGATCCAGTGCGAGCCGCGCGTGGCGGATCCCGCAGCCGCGACGGTGCTCTTCGTCTCGACGGGCATGACCGTGCGTTCCGGGTGGGGACGCCAGACGACGGATCTCGCCCGGCGCCTTGCGGCCGAAGGTGTCGCCTCGGCTCGCTTCGATCTCCGCGGCATCGGCGACAGCGCGGGGCGGCCGGACGACAGCAGACCCCTCTTCGCGCCGGACGGCTTCGCCGATGTCGTGGCGGCGATCGACCACGTGGCCGGCACGGGCGGCCCGATCGTATTGGTCGGCGGTTGCAGCGGTGCCTACGCGGCGTTCCAGGCTCTCTGCCGCGACCCGCGCATCGACGGGGCGCTCCTGATCAATCTCTACTGCTTCGACTGGGACCCGGATCAGGATCTCGACACCGTGATCCGGCAGACTTTCGGGAGCGTCCACACCTATGCGGGGCTTCTCGCGCAGGGTTCGACGTGGCGCCGCCTGCTCTCCGGGAAGATCCACGTCAGGGCGATCGCCGGAGCCCTGGCCCGACGGGGTGCGGCTGCGGCCCTACGGCGTGCACGCCGGGCGTGGCGTCCGGGTGTCCCCGGCGGCTCCGTGGCCCGGCGGATCGCCGGTCTCCGGCGCCGGGGCGCCCAGATTCGTCTGCTCTACAGTGCGGGAGATCCCGGCCTCATCGCCGCCCGCCGCCACCTGGGGCGCTTCCCCGGCCGGGCCGACCGGCGTCTCGGCGCCCCGGTCATGGTCATACCCGGCGTCGATCACAACCTCAGCTCGGTCCAGGCGCAGCTCGAACTCGGACGGGCGCTGCGTGAACTCCTGCGCGACGTGCAGAGGGTCCCGGCGGCGCGCTCGGAGGAGGCGCTTCCCGCTGTCCCGAGCACCGGCCTCGCCGCTCCGAGCTGGATGTGAGCAGCGTCGGCCGCCGGGTCAGCCGTCGCACCGGACCGCCGCGGCAGAGATCTCGGTGACAGTGCCGCGGCACGTCACGATAGACTGTATTCAAATTACGTGAATCGAGTGCCGAAGTGCCTATCGTGACGGTTTACCATCTGGTATCGTCCTCGCCGCCCACTTTTGACCGGGGATGCGCGGCTCATGCTGAGCTATATATCCAGCAAGGTCCTCGGCGTGGCGCTGATGCTCCTGAACCTCCTCGCGCCTGCCGAGGTTCGCGTCCATAAGGACGTCTCCTACGCCGCCGGAGGTCAGCAACTGGCGGACGTCTATCAGCCGAACACGGCCGGTCCCCATCCCGTCGTGGTTTTCCTCTACGGCGGTGGGTGGCGCTCCGGTTCCAAGAAGGCGGTCGCCTTCCTCGGCGCGGCCCTGGCGCGGCAGGGCATCGTCACGGTGATCCCGGAATACCGCCATTTCCCGAACGGGAGCCTGTCCGACATTCTGACCGACAACGCCGCCGCCGTTGCCTGGACAATCGCCCACGCCGAGACCTTCGGGGGCGATCCGAAGCGCGTCGTGGTGGCCGGACATTCCTCCGGCGCCTGGGCTGCCGCCATGCTGGGGCTCGATGGGACGTGGCTCGAGCACGCGGGCTCAAGCCCGGCAGCCTTGGCGGGCGTCATCGGGCTTTCGGGACCCTACACGGTGTCATCCCTGACCGAGACCGTGGACGAGGAAGTCTTCGCCGGTAGCGATCCAACCCTGCAGCCGATCAATCATGCCGCGGGGCCGCACCCGGCCATGCTGCTGCTCACCGGCGCGAACGATCAGGACGTCAGGCCATCCGGCACGATCGCACTCGCGGACCGGTTGAAGGCGGCCGGAAACGACCCGGAGATGCACATCTATCCGGGGCTCGGGCACGGTGGAACACTGCTTTCGATCGGCCTCCCCTTCGCGCGCCGAGCGCCGGTCATCGCCGACATCAAGCATTTCGTCGAGGGCGTGCACGCCGCGCTGTGAGCGCGGGCCAAGCCCTCGCTGCGGCAGCAGCTCAGGCCGGACCGCGATCTCGGACATCGTGGCGATGCTGAATCTCGCATAAGAAAAGCCGCCCGGTCGGGGCGGCTTCGCAAGTCGTCAAGCTGTAACGTCCTGCTGATTACTTGATCTTAGATTCTTTGAACTCGACGTGCTTGCGCGCCACCGGGTCGTACTTGCGCATCGACAGCTTCTCGGTCTGCGTCCGGGAGTTCTTCTTGGTGACGTAGAAGTAGCCCGTGTCGGCGGTGGAGACGAGCTTGATCTTGACGGTGACGGCCTTGGCCATGGCGCGGCGCTCCTGCAGGGTGCGGCATTCCGCGTGAGCGAAACGCAAATGGCCGGGAGGGCCCGGCCGAATACGGGCGGGTGAATGCCCGATCGGGCCCGGCAGGTCAAGAGCGGGCGCGCCCGCGCCCGGTCGCGGCGAGCCATCCGGCGAAGGCCAGAAAGAGCGCCAGCAACGCCAGGGCGAAGCCGTGCGGCGGCACGAGGTCGAGCCCGCCCCCGATCAGGGGCGGTCCCAGCATGAGGCCGACATTGTAGAGTACCACGAAGGCCGCGTTGGCACCGGCGAGGTCGTTCGGCGGCGTGCGGTCGCCGAGCATCGCCAGTCCGACGGTGTAGAGCGTGCCGGCGATCCCGCCCCAGACGAGGAGAAGCAGGCCGAATGCCGCCGGGCTGCCGGCCGCGAGCGGAATCAGAGCCGAGCCGGCCGCGCCCGCGAGGCCGGCGCCGAGCAGCACCGCGCCGCGGTCGAGCCGGTCGGCGAGCCAGCCGAACGGGATCTGGAACAGCACGTTGCCGAGGGCGACCAAGCTGACGAGCCCGGCCGCCCCCTGGGCGTCGTAGCCGAGGCGCAGGCCATACAGGGGCAGGATCGCGAAGATTCCGGTCTCCACCGCCCCGTAGGCGAGGGCGGCCGCCAGCGCCCCGGGGGCGAGCCGTAGATAGCCGAGGAGGCCGCGGCCGGAGCCGGTTTCGATCGTCGGCGACAGCCCGCGGGCGACCACGATCGGCAGCCCCCCGGCCAGCATCAGCACAGCCCCCGTGGCGTAGGGCGCGGGCCCTTCGGTTCCGACGAGCGCCAGCAGCAGCGGGCCGACCGCGAAGCCCGCGGCCAGGACGGTGGCGTAGATGCCCATCACGAGGCCGCGTCGCTCCGGTGGTGCTGCGGCGTTGATCCAGTACTCGGAGAGGACGAACAGCGCGCCGAGCGTCGTCGAGAACACGAAGCGCAGGGGGAACCACAGGGCGATCCCCGGCAGGAGCGGGAACAGCGCGAGGCTGACCGCCCCGACCGCGAGCGCGAGCCCGAGCAGCGGGGCGACGCCGATTCGCGCGGCGAGCCGCGGCACGAACGGGACGGTGCCGATACTGGCGAGGCCGGCCACCGCGGTGTTGAGCCCGATCAGGGTGCTCGACGCGCCGCGCCGCTCCAGCTCGATCGACAGGAGCGGGATCGACAGGCTCAACCCGATGCCGACGACGGTCACGCATGTGATGGCGGCCGAGATCGCCGCGACATCCTCCGACCTGATTCCCCGCCGCGCGTCCCGCCTCCGCTCCTCTGGACGGCTCACAAGGCCACCCGCTCGCGGCGGCCGTAGCGTTCGTAGTGGAAGGGGATCATCCGGTGCGGCGCGAAATCGGCGGCGATCTGCGCCTCAAGGTCGTCCAAGATGGCGCGCGTTATGTACGGCAGGTCGAGCTTGCGCGCCGCGTCGAGCCGGACCCAGGCGAGTTCGGTGAACTCGGCGTCGGCCTGCACCCGGCCCGGTTCCTCGGCCGCCACCATGCGGTGGTCGACCGCGAAGAAGCGCGTGTCGAACCGGCGCACGCGCTTCGGCGGCGTGATCGCCCGGGCGACGAGGTGAAGCGCTTCCAGGTCCGGCAGCACGCCGTGCCGGGTGAAGCCCTCCCAGCCCGCGGGCGCGTCCTCGGGAGCGCCGTGCTCGGTCGTGCCGAGCAGCAGGCCGGTCTCCTCGTAGGTTTCGCGGATGGCCGCCAGGGCGAGGGCGCGCCCGAGATGGTGCGGGGGCCGGGACACCAGCCGGGTCAGCGCCGCCTCAGCGTAATCGGGCAGGGCGCCGGCCACCGGCATGTGGCGGTCACCGAGCTCGATCCGGCCGCCCGGGAAGACGAACTTGCCCGGCATGAAAGCGAGGTTCGGATTGCGCCGGCCCATCAAGACCTTCGGGCCGCCCCGCCCGCGCCGGTCGATCACGATCATGGTGGCGGCGTCCCGGGGGCGCAGGCGCGCCGCTGCGGCCCTGCGCTCAGGAGTTGTGGTGATCTGCGGCTCCTGCTGCGGCTCCGGCAAGGCGGGTCTCCTTCGTCCCCGGGGCGGGGCGGCTCCGCGGTAACGTGGCGAAGCCGTGCATGCCAAGGGCGTATTGCAACCCGACGACGGCGCCCTTGACCGGCTGAAGCAGGACGAGCGCGAACAGGAGCGTGAAGACCGGCCAGACGCCCATCTCCACCCAGAGCGGCACCTCGTAGGCGCTCTCCGTCTCCAGGATCAGGTAGCCGACGATGTGGGCCACGATGAAGATCACCACGTAGGGTGGCAGGTCATCGGCCCGATGGTGATGCAGCTCCAGGCCGCAGACATCGCATTCCGGCCGCACCTTGAGGAACCGGCCGAAGATCCGGCCCTGGCCGCAATGCGGGCAGCGACCGATGAAGCCGCGGGCCATGGCGGGGATCAGGCGGGTGCGCTGGGGAATCGCGTCGGCGGCCATGTCCAGGCTCTACACCGCCCGGATCAGCGGCGCGAGCCGCGATGGCGCGACCCGGTGTTGCGGATGCCGGACGGGCGACCGGGCGGCGCGGCCTTGAACGGACGTCCGCCGGGCTTCTTGCCCGGGCCGGCCTTCCGCGCGCCGGAGCGGCTCCGGCCCTCGCTGAGCAGCTCGAAGCGCAGGGCGCCGGCCACCGGCGCGGCCTCCACGAGGCGCACCTCGACCCGGTCGCCGAGGCGGAACGTCTCCCCGGTCCGTTCGCCCACGAGGGCGTGGCGGCCCTCCTCGTGGCGGAAATAGTCGGCGCCGAGCTGCGAGACCGGCACGAAGCCGTCCGCCCCGGTCTCGTCGAGCTTGATGAACAGGCCGGCGCGGGTCACGCCCGCGATCTGGCCCTCGAAGGTGGCCCCGACCTGATCGGCGAGGTGGTGGGCGATCAGCCGGTCGATGGTCTCGCGCTCAGCCGCCATGGCCCGACGCTCGGCCGCCGAGATCTGCTCGCCGATCTGCGCGAGTTCCCCCGCCGAGATGTCGGACGCGAGCCCGTCGGTACCGAGCCTGCAGGCGGTGATCAGCGCCCGGTGGACGATCAGGTCCGCATAGCGCCTGATCGGCGACGTGAAATGCGCGTAGCGACGCAGGTTCAGGCCGAAATGGCCCAGATTCTCGGCGGCGTAGACCGCCTGCGCCTGGCTGCGCAGGATCACCTCGTTGAGGAAGACGCCGTGCTCGGTCTCGGCCGCCATGGCGAGGATCCGGTTGAACAGGGCGGGACGCAGCGCCCCCTCCTTGGGCAGCTTGATGCCCACCGAAGCCAGAACCTCGCCCAGCGCCCGCATCTTCTCCAGCGCGGGCTCGTCGTGAACACGGTAGATCAGCGGCTGACGGGCGTGCTCCAAGGTCTCGGCGGCGGCGACATTCGCCTGGATCATGAACTCCTCGATTAGCCGGTGCGCGTCGAGGCGTTCCGGTACGATCACCCGGTCGACGGCGCCGTCGGGCGAGAGCAGGACCTTGCGCTCGGGCAGATCCAGGGCGAGCGGGCCGCGGCGGTCCCGGGCCTCACGCAGGGCCGCGTAGGCCGTCCAGAGGGGGCGAAGCGCCGTCTCCAGGAGCGGCCCGGTCGCGTCGTCCGGATGCCCCTCGATGGCGGCCTGCGCCTGCGCGTAGGCGAGCTTGGCCCGCGAGCGCATCATCACCCGGTGGAAGCTGTGGCGGCGCTTCGCGCCGTCGGCAGCGATGACCATGCGTACGGCCAGAGCCGGCCGGTCCTCGCCCTCCCGGAGCGAGCACAGGTCGTTGGAGATCCGCTCGGGCAGCATCGGCACCACCCGGTCGGGGAAGTAGACCGAATTGCCCCGCTCCAGGGCCTCGCGGTCGAGGCTCGAACCCGCGCGCACATAGGCGGCCACGTCCGCGATGGCGACGGTGAGGACGAAGCCGCCGGGATTGGCCGGGTCGTGATCGGCCTCGGCCATGACGGCGTCGTCGTGATCCTTGGCGTCCGGCGGGTCGATGGTGACGAGCGGCCGGTCGCGCCAGTCTTCCCGGCCCTTCAGCGTGGCGGGCTTGGCGGCGTCGGCCTCCGCGAGAGTCGCCTCCGCGAAGACGTGCGGGATGTTGTGCAGGTGCAGCGCGATCAGGCTCACCGCCTTCTCGGAGCCCAGCGAACCCAGCCGCTCCCGGACGCGGCCCCGCGGCAGGCCGAAGCGCGTCTCCCGCTCCATCGAGACGCTGACCAGATCGCCGTCGCGGGCTTCGCCTTCCTCGCCGGGCGGGATCAGGATCTCGCGCCCCTGCGAGCGCTTCTCCACGGGCACGATCCGGCCGCCCTGCGCGCCGGTCCGGTAGACGCCGATGATCTCGGCGCGGTTCTTCCCGATGACCTTGACGACCCGGCCCGTGTAGCCGCCCTCCGCGTCGCGCGCGACGCGGATCAGGGCCCGGTCGCCAATTCCCGCCGCCGGCCGGCTGCCCTTGCGGGGGCCGCGCCCCTGGGTCAGCACGATGGCCGGCGGTTTGCCCGTGCCGGTCCATTCTGCGGGCACCGCCAGGAAATCACCGTGGCGGTCCCGCGATCGGATGTCTGCAAGCACGACCGGCGGCAGATGACCCACCGGGGCGAGGCCGCTGCGGCCCCGGTCGAGGGCGCCGTCCTCCTCGATCTCTTTGAGCAGACGCTTCAGGTCGATCTTGGCGGCCCCCTTGATGCCGAAAGCCTGGGCGATCTCGCGCTTGCCGACGCGCTTCTTCGACTCGGCGACGAAGGCGAGGATCTGCTCACGGGTGGGGAGGGGCGGGGGAGCGGCGGGCTCGTCCGCCGGGGCGGTGGTGCGTCGTGCCAAAAGGTGGGTGCCGGACGGTTCTCGGAAGACAGGGCCCGGGTGCGGGCGTCGGACCGGCTGTCCGGTCCTGTGATCCTAAGATGGGTATCCGGCCCCTCCGCGGCAACGCCGGGCCGAACGTCCTCAACAGGCGCGATCAGCCGGTGGAAGCGATCTTCCGGATGTGATCCACCGCCGCGTCCACGTCGAAGCCGGGCGCGAGGATGGCTTCCAGGGCGAAGGGGCAGGCGCGCGGGAGGGTCAGGTTCACCTGTCCTTCCTGCGGTGCCAGGTCGGGCGTCTCCGCCTCCTGGATCGCCAGCGTCCAGGCGCCGTCCATGCGCAGGCTCGCCGGGTCGGGCGGGTCATCCGCGAGCGCCCCGAGCTTCGCGCGACCGGCGTCACGGCAGGCGAGACTGCGACTGTCGTCGGAGATGAGGGCCGCCTTGATCAGCTCGGCCAGGGCGTCCCTGACGCGTTCCACGCTCGTGTTCATGGGCATCCGTCCCGAAGGTGCCGCCTTCTTGGCAAGCCGGATGCCAGCGTTGTCCGATGCGCGCTCCTTCCGGTTTCCCTTCCTGCCGCGCCCCATGCAGCCGGCATAGGACGGGGCGCGCCCGTCCCTCGCGTGGCCGCGACGTTCTCGCCGAAACCGCCGATCTTCCCTCGCGATACGCCGGGTGTAGAAGGCTTGAATGATCCCGGTCCTGACCCGCCATACCGAGGCCGTGCCGCTCTACGCCGCGGCCTGCGCCGAGCTGCGCCTGCGCGGTTTCGAGGGCGACCTGACTTTGTCAGACGCCGACCGCACCGTCTTCGCGACCGATAACTCGATCTATCAGGTCGAGCCGGGGGCCGTGGCCTTCCCCCGCACCCGTGACGACCTCGTGCGCATCGCCAAGCTCCTGGACGACCCGCGCTTTTCCGAGATCGTGATCCGGCCCCGGGGCGGCGCCACCGGCACCAACGGCCAGTCCCTGGGCCACGGCCTCGTGGTCGACACCTCGCGCCACATGAACCGCATCCTGGAGATCGACGTCGCGAATCGCACGGCCCGGGTCGAGCCGGGCGTGGTGAAGGATCAGCTCAACCGGGAATTGGCCAAGCACGGCCTGTTCTTCGCGCCGGAACTCTCCACCTCGAACCGCGCCACCCTCGGCGGCATGATCTCCACCGATGCCTGCGGGCAGGGCTCGTGTCTCTACGGCAAGACCCGCGACCACGTCCTGGCGCTGACCTGCGTGTTCACCGACGGCACGGTCTGGACCGCCGAGCCGCTGGACGCGGCCGGCCTCGAAGCCGCCAAGGGCCGCAACGACCGGGTCGGCGAGATCCACCGGACCGTCGACGCGGTCGTCACCACGAACGCGGCACTGATCGCCGAGCGCTTCCCCAAGCTCAACCGCTGCCTCACGGGTTACGACCTCGCACACCTGCGCGATGCGGCGGGCCGGTTCGACCTGAAGAGCGTGATCTGCGGCTCGGAGGGCACGCTGGCGCTGATCGCCGAGGCGCGGCTCAATGTGCTGCCGATCCCGAAGGCCGCGGTCCTGGTGGCGCTCTCCTACGTCGATTTCGACGCGGCGCTCCGCGATGCCCAGGCGCTGCTGCCGTTCGGCGCCGCCTCGGTGGAGACCATCGACTCGACGGTGCTGGCGCTCGCCCGCAAGGATCCGATCTGGGCCGAGGTACGCGCCTTCTTCCCCGACGATCCGGCGGGGCGGCCGGTGGACGGGATCAACCTCGTAGAATTCGTCGGCGACGATGAGGCGAGCGTGGAGGCTGCCCTCGGGCGGCTTACCGGCCTGCTGGAGGCCGAGCGCGGCACCGACACCAAGCGCCTCGGCTTCACCATCGCCCGGGGCGAGGCGATCGAGCGGATCTGGACGATGCGCAAGAAGGCGGTGGGCCTGCTGGGTGCCGCCAAAGGGAACGCCCGCCCGATCCCCTTCGTGGAGGATACGGCCGTGCCGCCGGAGCGGCTTGCCGACTTCATCGCCGAGTTCCGGGCGCTCCTCGATGGCGAGGGCCTGCGTTACGGCATGTTCGGCCACGTCGATGCCGGCGTGCTGCACGTCCGGCCGGCCATCGACTTGAAGGACCCGGCGCAGAACGGCCTGATCCGCGAGGTGACGGAGGGTGTCGTGGCGCTCACCGCCAAGTATGGCGGCCTGCTCTGGGGCGAGCACGGCAAGGGCTTTCGATCGGAGTTCGTGCCGGAGACGTTCGGGCCGCTGATGCCGGCCCTCGAGGCGATCAAGCGCGCCTTCGACCCGGGCGACCGCATGAACCCGGGCAAGATCGCCTCAGCGAAGGGGACGGGGCTGACCCGTATCGATGGGGTGCCGCGCCGCGGGGAGCAGGACCGGACGATCCCGGCGCCGGTCCGCCAGGATTTCGACGAAGCGCTCCACTGCAACGGCAACGGCGCCTGCTTCAGCTTCGACGCCGACGAGGCCATGTGCCCGTCCTGGAAGGCGACGCGGGAGCGCAGACACTCGCCCAAGGGTCGCGCCTCGCTGATGCGCGAGTGGCTGCGCCGCGCGGCGGAATCCGGCATCGATCCGGCCGCGGAGCTGGCGCGGCAGCGCGCCGGATGGGTGCGGGAGGTGGCGGCGACGCTGCGGAGCGGCTTCCGCCGGCGGTCCGGGGCCGAGGACTTCTCCCACGCCGTCAAGGAGGCGATGGACGGCTGCCTCGCCTGCAAGTCCTGCACGGGCTCCTGCCCGATCAAGGTCGATGTGCCGACATTCCGGGCGAAGTTCCTGGCGCTCTACCACACGCGCTATGCCCGGCCCCTGAAGGATCACCTCGTGGCCGCGCTGGAGCCGCTCCTGCCGCTCGCCGGCAGGGCGCCGCGGCTGAGCAACGCGCTCCTGACCAACCCGGTCGCGCGCCTGCTGCTGGCCAAGGCCGGATTGGTCGGGATCCCGGGCCTGTCGCCCGTATCCCTCAAGGTCCGTCTGGCGTCTCTCGGCGTCGCCGTCGCGACCCCGCAGGCGCTGGCCGGGCTCGACCCGCGGGCGCGGGAGAACGCGGTTCTGGTGGTGCAGGACGCCTTCACCAGCCACTTCGACGCCGAGGTCGTGGCCGATGCTTGCGCCCTCCTGATCGCCCTCGGCTTCAAGCCCTGGCTCGTGCCCTATCGGCCGAACGGCAAGCCGCTGCATGTGCACGGATTCCTGGGCCGCTTCGCCGCCGTCGCCCGGTCCAACGCCGCGATGTTGCGGGATCTGGCGCGCCAGGGCGTGCCGCTGGTCGGGATCGACCCGTCGATGACGCTGACCTACCGGTCCGAATACGCGCAGGCCCTGGGCGGCGACTTCGACCTGCCGAAGGTCCACCTTCTGCAGGAGTGGCTCGCTACGCAGCTTGACCGGATCGCGCCGCGCCAGCGTGGCGGCACCCTGCGTCTCCTGCCCCACTGCACCGAGCGCACCAACGCGCCGGGCGCGGTCCGCGACTGGCAGGCCCTGTTCGCCCATCTCGGGTTGCGGCTCGAGGTGCCGGCGGCCGGCTGCTGCGGGATGGCCGGCACCTATGGCCACGAGACACGCCACCGGCCGACGTCGGAGGCGATCTACGGCCTGAGCTGGGCGCGGCACGTGGCCGAGGCGCCGGGCTGCGTTCTGCTGGCGGACGGCTATTCCTGCCGCTGCCAAGCGAAGCTCGTCGACGGTGTGCGCCTGCGCCATCCGGCCCAGGCCCTCCTCGATCATGTCCGCACCGGCAGCCAGGGTGCGGCGCCGTTTCATCCCGAGCAGGCGGCGGCCGCGGCGCGATGAGCGAGGGCGGAATGAACGTCGCTGTCGTGGGGGCCGGCGCGGTCGGCTGCTATTATGGATTCCTCCTGGCGCGCGCCGGCCACGCGGTGACGCTGATCGGCCGACCGGCCCTCGTCGAGGCCGTGCGCGCGGACGGCCTCGTGCTCGAAGGTTCGGAGAAAACGGCCGCCGTACCCGTACGGGCGACCGTGGATGGTGACGGGGTCGCCGGAGCCGACCTCGTGCTGGTCTGCGTGAAGTCCGGCGACACCGAAGCGGCGGGTGCGATGATCGCGGCGCATCTCGAGCCGTCCGCGACGATCCTGAGCCTCCAGAACGGCGTCGACAACGCTGAGCGCCTCGCCGATCTCCTGGGTCGGGCGGTCGTACCCGTGGCGGTCTACGTCGCCACCGCCATGGCCGGGCCGGGCCGCGTCCGGCACAACGGCCGGGGCGACCTGATCCTGGGCGCCTCCGAGGCGAGCGACCGGATCGCCGCCGCCCTGACCGCGGCCGGTGCCCCCACGACCGTCTCGGGGCGCGCCCTGGACGCGCTGTGGGGCAAGCTCATCATGAACTGCGCCTACAACGCCCTCTCGGCCCTGACGCAGCTGCCTTACGGCCGGCTGGTCCAGGGCGAGGGCGTCGTCGCCGCCATGACCGACGTGGTGCAGGAATGCGTCACCGTCGCCGAAGCCGCGGGCGTCTCGGTGGCGCCCGACATCTTCGACAGCGTCATGGCGCTGAGCACGGCCATGGCCGACCAGCGCTCGTCCACCGCCCAGGACCTCGCCCGCGGTCGGCCCAGCGAGATCGATCATCTCAACGGCTATGTCGTGCGCAAGGGCGCGGCGCTCGGCATCCCGACGCCGGCCAACCGGATGCTGCACACGCTGGTCAAGCTGGTCGAGCAGAAGGGCTAAGGTCGCCGTGAGTCGCTTCCGATGGCGCGGACCGTCATCGCGAGCGCAGCGAAGCGACCCAGGACAGCACGACGTCGGCGACCGTGGCGCTCCTGGGTTGCTTCGCTCTGCTCGCAAAAACGGGGCGGTCCAGCCTTTGCTCGTCGATCCGGCTCACGCCCGCGCCGCGGCGCTCGCCTTCCGGGTCGCTGCGGCCTTCCTGGCCGAGGCTGAGCGCTCGGCCGCCGTGCGCCCCGCGGACGCCTTGCCCCAGACGACGCGACCGACGGCCCAGCAGACTTGCCGCCGCCCGGGCCAGCTGGCTTCCTGCCGCTGCCTTCGTCCCAAACCCGATGCCCTTTTTGGCTCCCGCTGCTTGTGTCTTCGATTTTGCTGCGCTCGCGGCCTGTCGTACACCGCGGTCGTGCACAGGAGGCGGCGATGGGACGCGACAGCACCGTCATTCAAGTCAGGACGGATAGTCGTCTGAGAACCGCGTTCACCGAAGCTGTGCAACGCGAGCACACCACCACCAGCGATGTCCTGCGGCAACTCATGCAGCAGTATGTCCGCGACAGTCTGAGACGCGAGGCGGCCCGACAATCCCGCGTCGTGACCGCCGCTCCGGATGCAGCAGAGAGCCTCGCGCTGATCGAGGACGTGCAGGACCTGGACGATGCTTGATCGCGGCGACATCGTCATTCTGGCGACCAAAGGCGCTTACACCGGCAAGCCACGGCCGTGGGTAATCCTACAGAACAGCGCGTTCGCCGGTCTCGACAGCGTGACGGTATGCCTGATTACCACGGAACTCGTCGCGCATGCATCGATGCTGCGCGTGGATGTGAAGCCTACGACGAGAAACGGGTTGACGGTCGACAGCCAAGTGCAGATCGACAAGATCGTCACGGTACCGACGACGAAGATCAATCAGACAATCGGTGCCCTGGAAGACGTCGTCCTGCGGGATGTGAGTGCCGCGATCGCATTCTTCCTGGACCTTTAAACCATCATCCCAGCCGTTCACGCCCGCGCCGCGGCGTTCGCCTTCCGGGTTGCGGCGGCCTTCTTGGCCGAGGCGGAGCGCTCGGCCGCGGTCCGTCCCGCGGACGCCTTGCCCCCGGTCGCGCCGCCCTTGTGGGCTGCCGGATGTCCGGTGGCCTTGCCCCGGCCCGAGCCGCCCGGCTTCTTGCCGCCGCCATCGTCCTTGTTGACGGTGGCCCAGGCGCGGGCCTCGGCTTCCTTCTCCGGCACGCCGCGGGCTTCGTAGGACTCTGCGATGTGCTCAGCCTTGCGTTTCTGCTTGTCGGTGTATTTCGATTTGTCGCCCTGAGACATCGCCCGTCTCCCGTGAGATCAGCCCACGCCGGTCGGCCCGTCGAGGAGGGTGCGCACGCGGCGGACCAGCTCCGTGCGCCGGTAGGGCTTGTTGAGCAGATCAAACTCCGAGCCGCCGATATCGGTTCGCTCCAGGCTCGCCTCCGCGTAGCCGGTTGCCAGCAGAACCTTGAGCCGCGGCTGGCGGCGGAGCGCTTCGCGGGCGAGCAGCACGCCGTTCATCCCCCCCGGCATGATCAGGTCGGTGAACAGCAGGTCGACCCGCCCGCTGGAATCCAAGATCTCCAGGGCCTCGCGGGCGTTGCCCGCGGTCAGCGTCGTGTAGCCGAAGTCCCGCAGGATGGTCCGGGCGAGTTCCGCCACGTCCTCGCGGTCGTCGACGATCAGGATGGTCTCGGTGCCCTGCCGGTCCACGGCCCGGAGCGAGACCTTGGCGGGGGCGTTCACGTCACCGTCCGTCGCCGGGAAGGACAGGCGCACCGTCGTGCCCTCGCCGACCGCGGACTCGATCTGCGCCGCGCCGCCCGACTGCTTGGCGAAGCCGTAGACCATCGACAGGCCGAGGCCGGTGCCCTTGCCCTCTTCCTTGGTCGTGAAGAACGGGTCCATCACCCGGGCGAGCACCGCCGGCGGGATGCCGGTGCCGGAGTCCCGGATGGCGATGCTGACGTAGCGGCCGTCGCGCAGCGGGCCGACCTCGCCGCTCGCGGCGATCTCGCTGTTCTCCGTGGTGATCCGCACCGTGCCGCCGTCCGGCATCGCGTCCCGGGCGTTGATCAGCACGTTGAGGATGGCGACCTCGGCCTGGGTCGGATCGACCCGGCAGTTCCAGAGGTCCGCGGCGAGGTCGAGCTCGATCTTCACGGCCTCGCCCACGGAGCGGGCGACCATCTCGCCCATGCCCTCAACCAGGGTGTTCAGGTTGACGGCGCGTCCCTCCAGGCGCTGCTTGCGCGCGAAGGCCAGGAGCTGCTGCGTCAGGGTCGTGGCACGCTCGGCCGCCTGCCGGATGTTCTCGGTGGCACGGCCGAGCCGGGCCCGGTCGGCGTCGGGCTTCTCCAGGCCGGCGGCCAGGATGTCGACGTAGCCGACGATCACCTGCAGCAGGTTGTTGAAATCGTGCGCGATGCCGCCGGTGAGTTGGCCGAGCGCCTCCATCTTCTGGGCCTGGCCCAGCGCCTCCTCGGCGTCGCGGCGCCGGGAGACGTCGAGCTGCGAGCCGAAATAGTACACGAGCTCGCCGTCGGCGTTGTAGACCGGCGAGACGAACAGGGCGTTCCAGAAAGTCGAGCCGTTCTTGCGGTAATTCAGGATCTCGGTAGCGAATTCCCGCTTCTCGGCGATCGCCGAGCGAACCTGTGTCACCGTCGACCGGTCGGTGTCAGGACCCTGCAGGAAGCGGCAATTGCGGCCGATCAGCTCCTCGGGCGTATAGCCGGTCATCGCCAGGAACGCCCGGTTGGCGAAGATGATCGGGTTGTCGGGCTGCCGCGGATCGGTGACGATCATCGGCATCCGCGTGGTCTCGACAGCGGCGAAGAAGATGTCGCTCTTGCGATCGGTCACATCGCTCGGTGCGCTGTCCCTGACTTGCGGACCTGCGCCGACCGGTGGGGTTTCGGGTGTTTCAGACATGCGAGGCGGTCTTCACCCTGAGGCCGTGCAGGCGGTCGATGCGGCGCCGCTTCAGCTCGGCGCGCGACTCTAGTGGTCCGAGACGCGATGTCGACCGCCCGGTCCCGTCGGTGGTGTCGCGCCTGTGGGGAGCGCCGGGGCGCCGCGGAGACGTCACGCCGCCGCCGTCCGTGCCGGGCCGGGAAGCGCGGCGGCCGGTGCCGGGCTGGTCCGCGCGGGTGCCGTCTCGCGGCAGGCACCCAGGACCGCCGAGAGCGCCTCGTTGAGCGACGTCACCAGGAAGTCGGCCGAGGTCGCCCGTCGCAGGCGATCGAGTGTCGCCGGATCGCGCTCGCGCCAGAAGCCGACGAGGATGCGCACCCCCGGCACCGCGGCGCGGGCCTGCCGGACCGTGAAGCGGATCTGCGACAGACTTACCGGCTCCAGGTAGGAGAAGCAGATCAGCGCGAGACCCTCGGGGTTCTCGGGCCGCTCGCCGGCGCGGATCGCCGCCATCGACAGGATCTGCGAGGCGAGCCCGTGCCGTGCCAAGATCTGGCTCAGCATCAGCGTCGCCGCCTCGTCGAAGGGGCCGCGGCTCGACACGCACAGGACCGGTGTCTCGCTGCGCCAGCCGGGGGCGAGATCCTCGCGCGACAGCACGATGCCCGCCACCTGCCGGTCAGGCCCGACGGCAGCCAGCGCGGCGGCGGTCTCGGTGTCGGGACCGCGTCCGGATCCCCGCCGGGGCCGCCGCGCGACCGGGGCGGTGCCCAGACGATCCACCACCGTACGGATCGCTGTGCCGACCTCCGCCTGGCGTTCGCGGTCGAGCGTCCCGCGCGAGAGATCCTCCTGCGCGAGCAGCAGGCCCGCCAGGGCGACCTCGTCGTAGTAGGTGACGAGGGCCCGCTCCTTCAGGAACTGCCAGCCCTGGTCGATCGCCTCCACGGGATCGCCGGCGAGCATGCGCTGGTAGAAGATCTCCGGGGGCGACAGGGCGGGCTGGTCGCCGAGCAGCACGTCGAGGTACCAGAGCCTCTGCACGTGCCGTCCGAGCACCACGAGGCAGACGGTGAGGGGGGTCGCCAGCACGAGGCCGATCGGGCCCCACAGGAAGGTCCAGATCGTCGCCGCCAGGATGACGGCGACCGGCGAGAGGCCGGTCGAGTGGCCGTAGAGCAGCGGCTCGATCACGTGGCCGCAGATCGGCTCGACCACCAGGAACAGGGCCGCGGTGGCGATCACCATGCTCCAGCCGGGATCGACCGCGGCGGCGAGGATCAGCGGCAGCAGCGCGCTGATCGCGGCGCCGATATAGGGCACGAAGCGCAGGATCGCGGCGAGCACGCCGAACAGCGTCGGGCTCGGCACGCCGATGATCCAGAGCCCGAAGCCGATCACCACGCCGAAGGCGATGTTGAGGGCGAGCTGCGCCAGGAAGAACCGGCTCAGCCGGCTCGTGGCATCGTCGATCGCCGCCGTGGTGCGGCGCAGGTCGCCCGAGCCGCCGGCGAGCTTGATCGCCCGGTTCCGCAGATCCTCGCGCTGGAGCAGGATGAAGATCGTGAAGATCAGGATCAGGCCGGTCGTGGCCAACGGGTGGAGCACGGGGCCCGCGAAGGTCTGCAGCGTGTCGATCACGCTGGCGCGGACGGGGGTGAGTTCCACGGTGATCGGGTGCGTGGGCGAGCCGGGCTCGCCCTTGATCTCGGCGGCCGGCGGCGGCTGAAGGGTGGCGCTCAGGTCCTGCACCATGTCGGCGATCCGCGAGAGCGTTCCGGTGCCAGCCGTCGCCCCGCGCAGGTCCTTGATCTTGGTCCGCATCACCAGCGTGTAGCGCGGCAGGTCGGCGGCGAGCTGGGATGCCTCGCTGGCGATCAGGCTGCCGATGCCGAACAGGGCGCCGAACACGATCACCACCACCAGGAGCACCGCGGGCGCCCGCGGCACCCGCAGGCGCCGCAGCATCCGGACCGCCGGCACGAGGACGAAGCTGAGCAGGATCGCCAGCGTCACCGGCACGAGGATCTCACGGCCGAGATAGAGCGCCGCCATCGTCGCCACGACGAGGAGGAGCGAGGCCAGCGCGACGATGACCGGTAGGCCTTCCCGCAGGCGCTGGGCGGTGACGGGATCCTCGCTCAACGGGATGCTCCACTCGGATCGGATCGGGTGTCGACCGCATGCGCGGCCTGGGGGAGGACGGCGCGCCGATCCGGTGCCATGTCAGCCGGCCTGCGCGGTCTCGCCGAGGGCGGCGCTGATCTGGCTGAGGAGCTTCGAGAAATCGACGGGCTTCGGATGATAGTCGTCGCAGCCGGCCTGAATCGCCTTGTCCCGGTCGCCCGACATCGCGTGGGCGGTGAGGGCGATGATCGGGATCGCCCGCGTGTCGGTGCCGGATTTCAGCGCGCGCGCGACAGACCAGCCGTCGAGGACCGGGAGGTTCATGTCGAGCAGGATCACGTCCGGCTGGCCGGACCGGGCCTGCCGGACGCCGGCCTCGCCGTCATGCGCCAGGATCACCTCGTAGCCGCGCCGCTTCAGGCGACGGGAGAGGAAATCCCAGATCTCTTCGTGATCCTCGACCAGCAGAATCTTCGCCATCGAACACTCGCACCCCCGGCCCGCGTCGCGCCAGCAGGCACCCCAACGCGCGGCATCGCACAATGGCCCAACGCTCAAGCCGCGATTCCGGTCCGTGTGATGTTCCGGTCGCGACCCGGGTTGACCCGGACTTCCCCCGGTAAGAGCGTGCCGCGCCGCGATTCCACAATACTGGCAGGGACAGTATGGCGAACAAACCCGAGATCGAGTTCTATCACGCACCCAATACGCGCTCTTCCGGAGTGCGTGTGCTCCTCGAGGAGTTGGGTGTGCCGTACCGGCTGCACGCCCTCAACATGCGCGCGGGCGAGCATCTCCAGGACGCGTACCGGGCCATCAACCCGATGGCGAAGGTGCCGGCGATCCGCAACGGCGAGGCTCTGGTCACCGAACAGGCGGCCGTCTACCTCTATCTCGCCGACCTCTTCCCGGAGGCGGGCCTCGCCCCGGCGGCGACCGATCCCGCCCGCGCGACCTACCTGCGCTGGATGGTGTTCTACGGCTCCTGCTACGAGCCCGCGGTGATCGACCGCTACCTCAAGCGGGAGCCGGGCCCGCGCGCCATGTCGGCCTACGCCGATTACGACAGCGTCATCGCCCGCGTCACCGAGGCGCTGACCCCGGGGCCGTACCTCCTCGGCGAGCGCTTCAGCGCCGCCGACATCCTGTGGGGGGGCGCCCTCGGCTGGACCATGGGTTTCGGACTGGTCGCGCCCCATCCGGTGCTGAACGCCTATGTCGAGCGGATCCGGGCGCGGCCGGCATCCCTGAAGGTCGCGGCCGCGGATGCGGAACTGGCGGCGGCGCACGAGGCGGCCGCATCGGCCTGATTGCGGCCGGACTCTTGCTGAGGCGATCCCCGGGAGCCCGATCCGGCGCGCGGTCGGGCTCCCAGGCGCCGGACTCACCGTGGGCCTCCACAGCGCGACCGGAACACCCAAGCCCATGCGTCTGCTCGCTCCCCTTCTCGCCGCGCTTCTCCTCGGTGCTCCCGCCGAGTCGGCCGAACGCACCGGCACACTCAGGAAGATCCGCGACAACAACAGGCTGGTCCTCGGCGTGCGCGATACCGCAACCCCGTTCAGCTACCTGGATCAGAACCAGAAGGTGGTCGGCTTCGCGGTCGATATCTGCCTGAAGATCGCCGACGCCGTGAAACGCGAGTTGCAGATGCCGGGCCTGGAGATCGGGATGGAGTTCGTCAATTCCTCCTCCCGCATCCCGCTGATGACCAACGGCACGATCGACCTCGAATGTGGGACGACGACCAACAACGCCGACCGCAAGAAGCAGGTGGACTTTACCAACACGCATTTCCTGACGGCGACCCGCTTCGTGTCCCGGAAGGACCAGAACATCGCCAGCCTGGATGACCTGCGTGGCAAGACCGTCTCGTCGGTGGCGGGCTCGACCAACATCCTGATGCTGATCAAGGCCAACAACGAGCGGAAGCTCGGCATCACGGTGATCGCCGCCAAGGACGTGCCGGAGGCGTTCCTGCTCGTGGAGACCGGCCGGGCCGCGGCCTTCGTGATGGACGACGTGCAGCTCAGCGTCGTGGCCGCGCAGTCCAAGGAGCCCTCCGCCTACGTGGTCAGCGACGAGACGCTGTCCAACCCGGAGCCCTACGGGATCATGCTGCGCAGGGACGATCCGGCCTTCAAGGCCGTCGTCGACCGGGCGACGGCCGAGCTCTACCGGAGCCCCGAGATCATGACGCTCTACGACCGCTGGTTCCTGAAGCCGGTGCCGCCGCGCGGCCTGACCTACAACGTGCCGCTGTCCTCCGCCCTGCGCTGGGCCTTCGCGCACCCGAGCGACAATTCTGATCCTGCGTTCTACGCGCACTGATCTGTCGCGCGGCGGGGTTCCGCTCCGGCAAGGGAGATGCGATGCCGCGGGTCTGATTTGGTCCGCGTCGCGAAGCGTCTCCCCATGACCGACAGCACAGAGCCGGCTCTCACGCCTGCCGCGGCCCGGGCCGCGCCCCCGGCCACGTCGATCCCGCGGCTGATCGTGGTGCTGGCCTGCGCGGGCTTCGGCAGCACCTTCGCGCTGCGCTCGGTCGAGCCTCTGGTGGGCGTTCTCGCCCGCGACCTCGCGAGCGACGCCCACACGGTGGCGCTCCTCTCCACGGCCTTCGCGCTGCCCTACGCGTTCATCCAGCCGGTGCTCGGCCCGATCGGCGACGCCCTCGGGAAGGAGCGGGTGATGAGCACCTGCCTCGCGGTGCTCGCCGTCGCCCTCACCCTGTGCAGCATCGCCCCCGACATCGGCAGCCTGTTCGGCCTGCGCATGCTGGCGGGCGCTGCGGCGGGGGGCTGCATCCCCCTGTCGCTGGCCCTGCTCGGCGACCGCGTGCCGATGGAGAGCCGGCAAGTGGCGATCGGGCGGTTCCTCGTGGCGGTGATCCTCGGCCAGCTGTCCGGCTCGACCTTCGCGGGCCTGATCGAGGCGGCGATCGGCTGGCGCGGGGTCTTCGCGGTGACCGCCGCCGTGGCGGCCTTCGCCTGCGCGGCCACCGTGTTCGGCTTCGACCGGACCGGCCGGGCCGCCGCCCGCCGCCCGGCCTTCGGCGAGGCGGTGACGCGCTACCGCACGATCCTGCGCAATCCCCGGGCGCGGGTGCTGTTCTCGGCGGTGTTCATCGAGGCGATCGCGATCTTCGGCGTATTCCCGCACCTCGCGCCGCTGATCGAGGCCAGGGGCGAGGGCGGTCCGCGGGAGGCCGGCCTCGTGCTGGCGGGGTTCGCCGTCGGCGGCCTGCTCTACTCGGCGCTGGTCGGGCTGCTGGTGCGGCTGCTCGGCCTGCCGCGGATGCTGATCGGCGGCGGCCTGATCTGCGGCGCGTCGCTCACGGTGGTCGGCCTCGCCGGCTCCTGGCAGGTCGACTGCGCCGCACTCACCGCCATGGGCCTCGGCTTCTACATGCTGCACAACACCTACCAGACCCAGGTCACCGAGGTTGCGCCCACCGCCCGCGCCTCCGCGGTGGCGCTCCACGCCTTCTCGTTCTTCTGCGGGCAGGCGCTCGGCGTCGCGGTGATCGGGCAGGCGCTCCTCCGGCTCGGCCAGTTCGGGGCGCTCGCCGGATGCGCCGTGACCATCCTGGCGCTCGGCATCGGCACCGCCCTCGCCCTGCGGCAGAAGCCGCCACCGGTGGCGTTCCCGGGCTGAGCGGCCTCAGGCCTTCCGCAGCGCCAGCGCCTTGAGGTCGAAGCCGGGATCGGCCGCCTGTTCGGGCGTGAGCGGCGTCCCGGCGGCGAGCAGGCGCCGGGCGATCATGTGGTCGCCCGCCCGGTCGACGGATTCGACCGCGCTCAGGCGCCCGTCCCGGAAGCGGAACACCGAGAAGGCGGAACCGGAGCCGCGGACCACGCTGGCGTCGCCAGGGCCCGACAGCCCGGCGATCTGCAGCTTGTGCGGGCCCTGGTCGCTCCAGAACCAGGGCAGCGCGCCGTAGGCCGCGGGCCTGCCCGTGAGCCGGGCCGCGAGGCAGCGTCCCTGGTCGATGGCGTTCTGCACGGATTCAATGCGCACCGTGCCGTCCGGCGTGAGCCCGCGGGCGAAGGGGCTGGGGAAGCGGGCGCAGTCGCCGATCGCCGAGATCGCCGGATCGGGCGTGGCGAGGAACGCGTCGACCCGCACCCCGTCCTCGGCCGGCAGGCCCGCCGCGACCGCGAGCTCCCGGTTCGGAAGAACGCCGATCCCGACGAGCACGAGATCGGCCGGCAATTCCCGCCCGTCCGCGAGGGCCACGCCGGCGACGCGACCGTCGCGCCCGAGGATCGCCGTCACGCCCGCTCCGAAGAGGAAGCGCACGCCCATCGCTGCCTGGGCGGCGCGGAAGAAGTCCCCCATCTCGGCCGAGACCGCCCGGGCCATCGGCCGTTCGGCCGCCTCGATCACCGTCACGCAGAGCCCGCGCGCGGCGGCGACGGCCGCGAATTCGAGCCCGATGAAGCCGGCGCCCACCACCACGATCGCCCGGGCGGCCTCGATCGCCGCCTTGAGCGCGTCGGCATCGGCGAGGCCGCGCAGCTGGCGCACGCCGTCGAGGTCCGCGCCGGAGACGGGCAGGGGCCGGTTGCGGGCGCCGGTGGCCAGTACGAGATGGTCGTAGCTCAGGCGCGTGCCGTCCGAGAGCTCGAGGCCGCGCTCCGCCCGGTCGATGGCGACGGCCCGGATGCCCGGCCGATGGTCGATCGCGTGCTCGGCGAAGAAGCCGGGCGGGCGCAGGAGCAGCCCCTCCGGATCGGTCTTGCCGGCGAGGTAGGCCTTCGACAGGGGCGGCCGCTGGTAGGGGAGGGCGGTTTCGTCGCCCACCAGGGTGATCGGCTCCCTGAATCCGCCCTCGCGGAGGGAGGCGGCGAGCTGGAAGCCTGCCTGGCCCGCGCCCGCGACGACGATGCCGGTCGTGCTCACGCCCGGGCTCCCGCGAGGGCCAGCCCGCTCTGCGCGACGCCGGGCAGGCTGCGCGCGCCCTCCGACATCAGGTACGACCAGACCGCGGAGGCGGCCGGCCCGAGCACCTTGTCGGCGCGCCGGACCGCGTACCAGTCGCGCCGGATCGGCAGGCCCTTCACGTCGAGGAGCACGAGACGGCCGCTCTCCAGCTCGGCCGCCACCGAATGGACCGAGAGCAGCGCGATCCCGAGCCCGGCCATGACCGCCTGCTTGATGGTCTCGTTCGAGCCGGTGTCGATGTCGAGCGGCGCCCGCTTCACCAGCACGCCGGCCATGAATTCCTCGAACACCATGCGGGTGCCCGAGCCCTCCTCGCGCAGGAAGAACGGCTGGTCGGCGAGATCCTCGCGATTCAGCCCGGACTTGCCCGCCAGCGGGTGCCCCGGGGGGGCGATCAGCACGATCGGGTGCGGCCCGAAGGTCGCGGCCTCGATCGGGAAGTCCCGGGGCGGCCGGCCCATCAGGGCGAAGTCGATCTCGTAGCCGCGCAGGGCCTCGACGGTCTGGCCGCGGTTGCGCACCGACAGGCTGATCTCGACGCCGGGATGCTTCTTGACGAAGCCGGCGATCACCTGCGGGGCGAAGTACTTGGCGGTGGAGACGACGCCCAGAGCGACGCGCCCGCCCTCGGCCCCGCGCAGGGTGCGCAGCCGGTCCGTGCAGGTCTCCAGCACGGTGTTGATGCTGTCGATCGCCCAGAGCATCTCGCGGCCCGCATCGGTCGGCTTGAGGCCCCCGGGCGTCCGGTCGAACAGCAGGAGCCCGGCCTCCTCCTCCAGCTGGCGGATGCGCGCGTAGAGGGCGGCCGAGGTGACGTTCAGCTCCTGCGCCGCCCGGGTCATGGTGCCGAGGCGGGCCACCGCAGCGACCGCCTGGAGCTGCTTGAGGGAGAGGTTGCGCATGGCGAGTTTCTCGGCGGAGGTCTCGTTTTTTTCGTCCTATGGCACAAGATCGCACAGAAATCTTGAAGGCCCCGCCACGAGTTCCTGTCGATCTGCGGGCAGAGACCGCTATCTTGGCAGGGATGCGGCCGTTACAGAACCCGCGCGGAACGCGCGATCCCGGCGGACGGGATCCGAGCAGGAGGAGTAGGCCGATGGCAATTTCAGCGGCGATCGGGACACCCCTCGAGGCCTGCCTGGCGCAGGCCGTGTCGGCCAACCCGGCCCTGAAGGACGCCGCCACGGTGATCGCGGCGGTGGCGCGCTCGGCGGTGGAGATCAGCGAGCGGATCGGGCGCGGCGCGCTCAGCGGCGACCTCGCGGCGGCCGGCGAGCACAACAGTGACGGCGACGTCCAGAAGGCGCTCGACGTCATCGCGCACGAGAGCGTGACCGCCGCCCTGCGCGCCGCCCCCGTCGCCGAAGTCGCCTCCGAGGAGGCCGAGGAGGTGATGCGGCTGAACCCGGATGCGCCGCTCGCCGTCGCCATCGACCCGCTCGACGGCTCGTCCAACATCGGCGTCAACATGGCGGTGGGCATGATCTTCGGCATCCGGCCGTCGATCAAGGATCCCGCTAACCCGCTCGCCTCGTTCACGACGCCCGGCTCGGCACAGATCGCCGCCGGATTCGTGACCTACGGCCCGGCCACCGCGCTGATCCTGACGCTCGGCGACGGCACGCAATCCTACGTGCTGGACCGCGCGGAGGGGCAGTTCCGCCTGACGAGCCCGGCCATGTCGGTGCCGGCCTCCGCCAAGGAATTCGCCATCAACGCCTCGAACGCCCGGCACTGGGACGCTCCGGTGAAGGCCTACATCGAGGATTGCCAGCGCGGCACCGAAGGCCCGCGCGACAAGGACTACAACATGCGCTGGCTCGCCTCCCTGGTGGCCGACATCCAGCGCGTGCTCACCCGTGGCGGCGTGTTCCTGTACCCGGGCGACGCCCGGAAGAACTACGCCCGCGGCCGCCTGCGGCTGCTCTACGAGGTCGCCCCCGTGGCGATGCTGGTTGAGCAGGCCGGCGGCGCCGCTACCGACGGCCAGACGCGCATCCTCGACCTGGTGGCCACCGGCATCCACGAGCGCGCGCCGCTGGTCTGCGGCTCCACCGAGGAGGTGAGCTGCGTCGCCGCCTATTACGGCGGCGGCAAGCCCGATGCCGGCCGCTCGCCGCTGTTCGGCCAGCGCGGCTTGATGCGCTCGTAGCCGCTCGGCGAAGTCGTCAAACCATGTCGGCGCGGCACCCCATCATCTCGGTTACCGGCTCCTCGGGGGCCGGGACCACCTCGGTGCGCAACACCTTCGAGCAGATCTTCCGCCGGGAGGATGTGCGGGCGGTGTTCATCGAGGGCGACGGCTTCCACGCCTTCGACCGGGACACGATGCGGGGCATGATGGCGCGGGAGCCGACCCTGTCGCACTTCGCGCCGCGGGCCAATCTCCTGCCGGAGCTGGAGGCGGTGTTCCGCAGCTACGCCGAGTCCGGTACCGGCCGTACCCGTCACTATGCCCACGATCAGCACGACGCCCGCCTGTACGGCATCCCGGAGGGCAGTTTCTCGGATTGGGAGGCCTTCCCGCCGGATTCCGATCTGCTCTTCTACGAGGGCCTGCACGGCTGCGTGGCCGATCAGGACGTCGACATAGCCCGCTACGCCGACCTGAAGATCGGCGTCGTGCCGGTGATCAACCTCGAATGGATCCAGAAGCTGCACCGGGACCGCTCGTTCCGCGGCTACTCCACGGATGCTGTCACCGACGTGATCCTGCGGCGCATGCCCGACTACGTGCAGACCATCTGCCCGCAATTCTCGTTCACCGATATCAACTTCCAGCGGGTGCCGACGGTCGACACCTCGAACCCGTTCATCGCCCGCTGGATACCCACCGCCGACGAATCGATGGTGGTGATCCGCTTCAAGGATCCGAAGGGGATCGACTTCTCGTATCTCGTCTCCATGATCCACGACAGCTTCATGAGCCGGGCCAATTCCATCGTGATCCCGGGCGGCAAGCTCGACCTCGCCATGCAGCTGATCCTGACGCCGATGATCATGCAGCTCGTCGAGCGCCGCCGCCGGCTGGCGTAAGGGAGAAGACGCACCGTCGCGCCATCCGAAACGTTGATCCCAATCAGACCCTCATCCTGAGGTGCCGGAGCGCAGCGGAGGCCTCGAAGGAGCCCTCCGGCCAGCCTGCGAGCCCTGGAGGCCTCCTTCGAGGCTGCCCCGCGGCACCTCAGGATGAGGGCCAGAGTTGCACCGGCCCCGGCCGACCGTGATCAGAGCCCGCTGCTGCTGAAAGACCTGTGATGCTTCCTCCCGTCATCGCCCCGTCCATCCTGTCCGCCGACTTCTCGAAGCTCGCCGAGGAAACGCGCGCCGTGGACGCGGCGGGCGCCGACTGGATCCACCTCGACGTGATGGACGGCCACTTCGTGCCCAACATCACCTTCGGGCCGCCAGTGGTGAAGGCCCTGCGCCCGCACACGGAAAAGTTCTTCGACGTGCACCTGATGATCGCCCCGGCCGATCCGTACCTCGCGGCCTTCGCCCAGGCCGGTGCCGACGGGATCACGGTCCATGCCGAGGCCGGGCCGCACATCCACCGCTCGCTCCAGACGATCCGCGACCTCGGCAAGCGCGCCGGCGTGGCGATCAATCCGGGCACGCCGGCCGCCATGGTCGAGCCGGTGCTCGACCTCGTCGACCTCGTGCTGGTGATGACGGTCAATCCCGGCTTCGGCGGGCAGAGCTTCATCAAGGGCGCCATGGAGTCGGTGGCCCGGGTGCGGGCCATGGTGGCCGGCCGGGACATTCGCATCCAGGTCGACGGCGGTATCGACCCCGAGACCGTCAAGGCCGCGAGCCGGGCGGGCGCCGATACCTTCGTGGCCGGCAACGCCGTCTTCAGCAGCGGCCCGGACGGCTACGCCGCGCGCATCGCGGCGATCCGGGACGGCGCGGAGGGCGCCTCCGGTCGCGACCTGTCGTGCTGAGGGCCCTGATCTTCGACGTCGACGGCACCCTCGCCGAGACCGAGGACCTACACCGGCAGGCGTTCAACCGTGCCTTCGCGGAGGTCGGCCTGCCGTGGCACTGGGACCCGGCGCTCTACGCCGACCTGCTCACCGTCATGGGCGGCAAGGAGCGGCTCGCCCACTACATCGACACGCGGCACGCGGCGGAGGCCGCGGCGTTCCATGCTCTGGCGCCGGAGATCCACACCCGCAAGACCGCAGCCTACGGCGACCTCGTAAAGGAGACCCGGCTGCCGCTGCGGCCCGGCATCGCGCGGCTGATCGCCGAGGCGCGGGAGGCGGGAATCCTCCTGGCCGTGGCCACCACCACCAGCCGGCCGAACGTCGATCAGCTCCTGGCGGTGAATTTCCCGCCGGGCGCCACCCCGTTCGACGTGATCGCGGCCGGCGACGAGGCGGAACGCAAGAAGCCCGCGCCGGACGTGTTTCTCCTGGCGCTCGCCGGCCTGAACGTCGCCCCCGGGGAGGCCGTGGCCGTCGAGGATTCCGCTGCCGGCATCGACTCGGCCCGCGCCGCCGGCCTGCCGGTCCTGGCGACCCGCAGCCGCTACACCGACAGCCACCAGCTCGACGGCGCTTTCTCGGCGGTCTCGGATCTCGGCGAACCGGGGCAACCGCATCGGCATATCGCCGGGCTGGAATGGCCGGGCGGGGTGGTGACGGTGGCCGCCTTGCAGGATTGGCACGCGGGACGTCGCTGACGCTCCGCCCATGCGCGGGTTCTTTCAGGCGATCCGGATCGGGTGCTTGGCAGTCCGGTCGCTGCCGCAGCCCTTACGGCGTCTCGTTCAGCTTGCCGACCCGGGGCTCGCCCGTTCTCCCGGTCCTGGGATCCCGCAGCACGACGCGGCAGGTGGGACATCGTCCCGCTCGGCGAGGCCCTGCTTTCGAAGCACCCCTCGATACGGGGCGTTGAAACGCACAGGCCGTTCGATTTCGCGGTCGGAGGTTTCCTGGCCGGCCGGAGCCGCATATCCGATTCCGCGCGGTCGGCGAGGTTGTCCGACCGATCTACCCGGCGATGAAGTTGGGCTGACCTTCCACGCCGTCAGCTTTCAAGGTATCGCCAGCCGGCCGGCTAGGCCAAAGGCTGATGTCGATCGGTTATTGGTCTTTGCGGATCCTTGTTGCAATCTGGGACGGGTGAACTGCATTAAGGTGGGATCTGAACCGCATCGGCTGAAGGGGCTGAGGATGAGGCGGCGCGCGCTCCTGGGTCTCTTGACCGCGGCCGCCGCGACATGGCCGCGCCGGTCCTGGGCGGGAGCCGAACAGCGGCGCATCGGCGTTATACTTGGATTTCCGGAGCAAGATCAGCAGACGCTTCTGTGTGTACAGGCTTTCACCGAAGGTCTGCAGAAGCTCGGTCTTGAGGACGGTCACGCCATCCGGATCGATTACCGGTGGCCCGGGATCGACGCGGACCGGGCACGCACCTTCGTTCGCGAGTTGATCGCCCTCAAGCCGGACGTCATCGTGGCGGGGACCAATCAGGTCGTCACGATCGCGATGCAGGAGACCCGATCGATTCCGATCGTGTTCGTCTTCATCGGGGATCCGGTCGGGAGCCGCTATGCCGCCTCCATCAATCGACCCGGACGCAACCTCACCGGCTTCGCGAATTTCGAGCAGCCGATGGGCAGCAAGTGGCTTGAGGTGCTCAAGGCGGTGAGCCCTGGCTCACGGCGGGTAGGTTTCATGTACCACCCGGCCGCGTCGCCCCATGTCGAGTTCTGGCACTCCGCGCAGGAGTCGGCGCCCCGTCTGGGCTTCGAGCTGACCGGGATTCCGGTCCGCACCGTACCGGAGATCGAGACCCTGATGACCGGCTTCGCCGAGGCGGGGAACGGAAATGCCGTCGTGGTTGCACCGCACGCGCTGACCCTGGGCAGCCGAAGCCTCATCACGGGCCTCGCCAGCCGCTACAAGCTCCCGGGTGTTTACGGAGACGCCTATTTCGCCCGTAGCGGCGGCCTTCTCTCTTACGGCGTCAATGCCCCGAGCCAGCTTCAGCGTGCGGCCACCTACGTGAACGCAATCCTGAAAGGCGCTGATCCGGCGGGGCTGCCGGTTCAATTGCCGACGCGGTACGAGATGATCATCAACCTCGTGGCCGCGAAGGCGCTTGAGCTGGAGGTTCCGCCCGCGCTCCTCGCCAGGGCCGACGAGGTCATCGAGTAGCTGCATCCGGACCGATGGCCTCGGACGCGGCACGCCTGCCGCGGCGCCGCCCGTCGGTCTGCCCGTGCGCCTCGGTGGCGAACAGCATCGTGCCGGCCACCACGCCCAGTGCCGCGGCGAGCCCGAGCTTCAGCCAGCGCGGGTCGGCGGCCGCCACATGCCCGGTCGCCCGGCCGTCGAAGCGCCCATGCGCCCCGGGATCGGTGTCGACCGGATCGTAGAGATTGTCGGGGCGGTTCTTCTGAGCCTGCACGCTGGTCATCTCCCCGCGATAGCCGTGCCGGGCGAGGTAGCCGTCGATCCAGCCCGGGATCAGCATGTTTCCGACGATGGCCTTCCAGGCCGAGGCGCCGATCCAGAGTTCCCGCGGTGCGTCGTGCGCCGCGCGGAACACGTGGCGGGCGATGGCCTCGGGCTGGTAGATCGGCGGCACCGGCTCGAGCCTCCGCGGCAGCCGCGAGCGCGCCCAGTCGAACTGCGGCGTGTTCACGGCCGGCAGCTGCACCATCGTCAGCCGGACCCGGCTGCCGTCGTGGAGCAGCTCGCTGCGCAGGGAATCGACGAAGCCGCGCACGGCCGCCTTGGCGGCGCAGTAGCTGGCCTGGAGCGGGATCGACCGGTACGCCAGCGCCGAACCGATATGGACGATCGTGCCCCGGTCCCGGGGGACCATGTGGCGGAGCGCCGCGAGCGTGCCGTGCACCTGCCCGAGATAGGTGACCTCGGTGGCGCGCCGGAACTCGCCCGGGCTCGTCTCCTGCACCGGCGCGTAGATCGTCACCATCGCGTTGTTGACCCAGACGTCGATGCTGCCGAACCGCTCCGCCAGTTCGTCGGCGGCCTGGGCGACGGCCTCCGCGTCGGCGACGTCGGCCGCGAAGGCCATGGCCCGGCCGCCGGCCCGCTCCACGTCGCGGATCGTGCCCCGGAGCCCCACCTCGCCCCGCGCGATGAGCCCGACGTTCCAGCCGTGCCGGGCGAATTCATGCGCCACCGCGCGGCCGACGCCCGCGCTCGCGCCCGCCACCATGACCGTGTTGCGTCCGTTCCGGCTCGGCATCGGGCATCCGGTTGAGAGAGAATCCCTGCGGCAACGCCCGGACGCGGCAATCTTTCCGCTGCCGCCGATCACCAACGCCGTGAGCGGGCGCGTTGCTTCGCCGGAAGGCGGCGGCCTATAACGCGGCGACCTCACAGCCGCGGGGGCGGGGTCCCGGACATCCGCCCTCGCCAACGAACAAAAGTCTCATCGCCATGGCAGGCCATTCGCAGTTCAAGAACATCATGCACCGGAAGGGCCGGGTGGACGCGGTCCGCTCGAAGGTGTTCGGCAAGCTCGCCCGCGAGATCACGGTGGCGGCCAAGCTCGGCACGCCCGACCCGGCGATGAACCCGCGCCTGCGCGCCGCGATCCTGGCGGCCCGCGCCGAGAACATGCCCAAGGACAACATCGAGCGCGCCATCAAGAAGGCCGCCGGTGCCGACGGCGAGAATTTCGAGGACATCCGCTACGAGGGTTACGGTCCGGGCGGAGCCGCGCTGATCGTCGAGGCGCAGACCGACAATCGCAACCGCACGGCCTCGGACGTGCGCTCGGCCTTCACCAAGTCCGGCGGCAGCCTCGCCGAGACTGGCGCCGTCGCCTTCATGTTCGACCGGGTCGGGGTGATCGCCTATCCGGCCTCCGTGGCCGATGCCGACACGATGCTGGAGGCCGCCATCGAGGCCGGTGCCGACGACGTCAGCTCCGGCGAGGACGGCCACGAGGTCATCTGCGCCCAGGATTCCTACGGCGAGGTCGCCAAGGCGCTGGAGGCCCGGTTCGGCGATCCGAGCCGCACCGGCCTGATCTGGAAGGCGCAGAACACGATCGATGTGGACGACGAGACCGGCGAGAAGCTGATCCGCCTCGTGGAGGTGATCGAGGATCAGGAAGACGTGCAGAACGTCTACGTGAACTTCGCCCTGTCGGACGCGCTGGTGGCCAAGCTGCAGGCCTGAGCGTTCACCGCGTCGGCCAAGACACCGGAGTCCCGACTTGCGACGGCTCCGATGTCTGCTGCCCGCCTGCCATCGAGCCCTGACCTTCCGGGGCGCCGAGGGCGAACCCGGACCCGAAGGGGCACGCCGGAGGCGGGCAATCCAGAGCCGCCAACAGAGCCGGTCCGAGCACGCGTCGAGGTTCTGGATCCCGGGCCCTGCTGCGCAGTCCCGGGATGACGGGGTTCAGGCTCCGAGACGCGACATGGTCGTGAGAATTGCGACCGGCGCTCAGCCGCCCGCCGCCGCGAGCTCCGCGCCGAAGCGCTCCTGCGCGTAGCGCTCCACCGAGAAGGTGTCGTCGGGCAGCTGGACCATGAAGCGCTCGGCCACCTCGGTGAGCACGATGTCGGGCCGGACCCGCTCGATATACGGCCAGTCCAGCGAGGTGCTCCAGATGAAGTGCACCTCGCGGAACGTCTCAGCCAGCAGGATCGTCAGCATGTACGGCATGACGTGCGAGAACGAATCGCCGAACAGCACCAGCCGGCGCGGGTCGGTGGCGCTGGCGTTGCCGTAGATCACGTGGGCGCCGACATGGAGCGTGTGCAGAAGCCCGGCCTTCTCGCGCGCCTCGACGATCGGGCTGCCGTAGGTCCGCACCGCGTCCCGCTGCATCAGGACGGTGCGTGAGCGCGCCCGGCGGGGCGGATCGAAGGCGCTGCCCAGATCGCCGTCGTGATCGGTCTCGAAGGACGGTCGTTCCCGCAGGTCCTGCCGCGGCTCGGCGCCCAGCGCCCGGCAGATCTCCGCGTAGGCCAGGTAGCACCCGTCGGGGGACCAGTGGGTGTCGGTCCGGCAGTAGAGGTCGGCCGCGTCGCGCTGCGCCCGCATCGGCGCCACCAGATCGATGCAGGTCTCCCGCCAGCGCTGCCGCCGACGCCGAGCGGCGTAGCGGGCGAGGAGTCCGCCGCGGCCGAGCGGCGGCTCGTTGTGCAGCAGGCGGTAGGCCGGCGAGGCGGCCGGCCGGATCGTGAGCCCGTCGAGCCGGTGATCGTAGATCATCAGCTTCTCCGGGGCGACGACGTGGCGGTACAGGATGCCCATGGACCTCAGCCGCCGCTCCCGGGTCGCGACGAGGCTGCGCCACTGCCAGATGAGCTCCGTCGTCTCGTCCGCCCGCTCGTACTGGCCGAGGACGTCGTTCGTCCCGGTCTTCAGGAAGAGCCAGTCGTCCTGTCCGACATGGATGTGCTCGGGGATGCTTGAGGCCACGGTACACTCGCACGATCGGCGGCGCGCCCCTCTGCCGGCCCGGCGGATTCGACAGCAAGGAGCGGGATGCGCGTCAGGCGGCGGGACGACAGGATGAAGCGACGATCCCTCCCGCCCGCCAGGCCCGTCATGCCTCTCCTCAACGCCCACGCCAAGCCGCATAGTGCCGCCGCCATGAGCTTCGTCCCGCACTCAGATCCCGACGACGCCGAGCGCTGGGCCGCCCTCTCCGCCCGCGACGCGCGCGCGGACGGCCGCTTCGTGTACGCGGTCCGCACCACGGGGGTGTATTGCCGGCCGAGCTGTGCCTCCCGCGCGGCGCGGCCCGAGAACGTCAGCTTTCATGCGACCTGCGCCGAGGCCGAGGCCGCGGGCTTTCGGCCGTGCCGGCGCTGCCGGCCGGACGAGCCCGGCTTGGCCCAGCGCCGGGCGGAGTCGGTCGCCCGCGCCTGCCGCATGATCGAGGCGGCCGAGACGATGCCGACGCTCGCCGAGCTCGCCGGCGCCGCCGGCCTGAGCGCCTACCACTTCCACCGGGTGTTCAAGGCCGCCACCGGCGTGACGCCGAAGGCCTACGCCGCCGCCCACCGCGCCGCCGTCCTGGCCGAACGGCTTCCGGGCGCCGCCTCGGTGACGGAAGCGCTCTACGAGGCCGGCTACGGCGCGGCGAGCCGCTTCTACGCGGGGGGCGCCCCGCGCCTCGGGATGGCGCCTGCGGCCTACCGGAAGGGCGGTGCCGGCCTTGCCATCCGATTTGGGATCGGCGCCTGCTCCCTGGGGGCGATCCTCGTGGCGGCGACCGACCGGGGCGTCTGCGCCATCCTGCTCGGCGACGGGCCGGATATCCTGCTGCGGGACCTTCAGGATCGCTTCCCCGGCGCGGCTCTCGAGGGGGGCGACCCGACCTTCGAGCGCTGGATGGCGCAGATCGTCGGCCTCGTGGAGGCGCCCGGTGAGGGGCTCGATCTGCCGCTCGACATTCGCGGCACTGCCTTCCAGCAGCGGGTCTGGGAGGCATTGCGGAAGATCCCGGTGGGATCGACGGCGAGTTACGCCGAGATCGCCCGCGCGATCGGCCTGCCCGCCGCGACGCGGGCCGTCGCCCAGGCCTGCGGGGCCAACGCGCTGGCGGTCGCGATCCCTTGTCACCGGGTGGTGCGCTCGGACGGAGCCCTGTCGGGTTACCGCTGGGGTGTCGCCCGCAAGCGCGCCCTGCTCGACCGCGAGGCGGAGGTCTGAGGCCTTCGGAGGGCCACGGAGCGGGGTCCCCCGACCCTCCGCGAAACCCGCAAAGACGGCGCATAAACCTGCGCGGCTTCGCGGTCGCGCCGTTCCTGATCGCGCTGGGTCACAGGACAAGACAGAGGTTCGGATCCTGGTGATCTGGACACCGATGATCTCAACCCTCCCCCCTCATCCTGAGGTGCCGGAGCGCGGCGGAGGCCTCGAAGGAGCCTTCCAGAAGTCGCACGGTTCCCAGAGGGCTCCTTCGAGGCGGCTTCGCCGCACCTCAGGATGAGGGGGATGGGTGGGACGGCCATTTCCCGACGAGGCTCCGTACAGGCGCAACCCGCTAGCGTCGCCCCCCGCCGCCCCCGGGACCGCCGAATCCGCCAGGGCCGCCGAAGCCGCCCGGACCGGCGCCCGGCCCTCCGGCTCCGCCGGCCGGGCCGCCGAACCCGCCGGGACCGACCGGGAAGGCGCCGGGGCCCGGGGGCTGACCGCCGCCGAAACCCTCGCGCGGCGCCCCGAAGCGCCCGGGGGCCTCCGCTCCGGGCACCGTGCCGGCGCCCGGCCGCGTATCGACCGCCGGTCCGCGGAGTTCGGGACCGCCGACATTGCCCTGGCGCCAGGGCTCGGCGCCGAACCGCCCGGGCACGTCGTCGGGCAGGTTGCGCAGGTCCAGGTGGTCCCGCTGCCGCTGGAACTGCGGCGCGTCCGGCTGCGGCCGTTCGGGCGCGATGCGGTTCTCGATCCGCAGCCGCTCCACCGTCAGGTCGCCGTCCCGCGCGACCGAGGCGGTCAGGACTGCGCGCACGCTGCCCTGGCGCGGCACCGCGGCGCTCGGGCGGCCGGTCACGGCGTAGCCCGAGCCGAGGTCGAGCCCGGCGCCGGCCCGGCCGATATAGGACTCGATGGAGACCTGCCTCAGGCCCGGCGGAAACGGCAGGCCCATCTGCGCGGCGTTGGTCACGCGGAGGGCGCCGTTCGCCGCGGTGCCGGTGACCAGGGCGCGCTTTCCCGCCGGCAGGGCCTCGGCCCCGGTCAGCCGCAGGCCGCCGATCGCGAGGACGCCGTCCGCCCCGCGCCGGACCGGGCCGGCGACACGGTCCGGTCCGGACCCGCGGGCCTCGACGAGGCTCGCCACGATCACGCCGTCCGGCCGCCGCAGGCCGCTGACCGCGACCCGTGCGCCCGGCTTCCAGTCGCCGGTGAGATCCGTCGTCAGAACCCGCTGGCCGAGCACAACCATGCGCCCGGGCGCGACCGAATCGACCGGGCCGACCACCTCGCTCGTCACGTCGATGCGGCGCGTGGCGAGGTGGCCGCCGTCCGGCCGCGCGACCACGTGGACCACCTGTCCGATCTTCAGGTCGGTGGCCTTCGCGGGCTCGCCGTCGATCCGCACCTCCACCTCGGGCGGGTAGGCGATGCGCAGGTCGTTGACGATGATCGAGCCGAAGCGGCGGATCGTGCCGATCACGCCGGTGCCGCCGATGCCGCGGTCGCCTTCGCCGAGGGGTGGAGGCCGCGGCTCGTCGGTCCGCATCATGCCGGTGCCGCCGATGCCCTGGTCGCGCGGCGCCTCCTGGGGCCTGACGGAATCGGGCAGCAGGGCCGCGGCGCCCGCGAGGAGGCGCAGGACCAGCCGGCGGTTTGGCGAGGATCGCACCGGACGGCCCCTCAGCGCTCGCCCGAGGGACGGGTCGGCGGCGTGGCTTCCGTGTAGACGTAGAGGCCGAAGTTCCAGCGATGCTCGCCGCCCGAATCGGTCTGGCAGGCGGCGTGCGCCTCCCGGTTGGCCTGCTGCAGGGCCTCCATGGCGATCTCGCGCGCCCGCGCCTCGAGCCGGATCGCGAGTTCCTTCGACAGGCCGTCGTAGTGGACGGCCCGTTCGAGGAAACGCGGCGCCTCGCCGACGATGTTGCCCACGGCGGCCGCGATGTGATCGTGCAGGTTGCGGCCGAAATAATAGAGCTGTGGCCCCTCCGCGCCGTCGCCCCGGGGCACGTAGGCGGCCTCCGCCAGCACGATCCGGTCCCCGGCATCCAGGAAGGCGAGCCCGCGGTCGAGCCACTCGTCGAGCACGGCCCGGGGCCTCAGGTCGCGGGTGACACCCGAGACCAGGGCCTCGAACGACGGCGCGCCACCCTCGGCCGTCCGCGGCAGCGGCAACGGATGCCCCTGCGGATCGGTGAAGGCCGGATCGGCGATCCAGCGGGCGATGATCCGGCTGGTGCGCGAGACGACGGCCGGCACGGCGCTGACCGGAGCGCCCGCGCCGCGCAGCCGGCGGACCTCCTTGCGGTGAATGCCGGTGAGCAGGGAGACGCGGCTGTCCGTCTGCTCCTTGCCGGTGAGCGCGAAGTCGTATTCGGCGACGTTCACGTAGAGTTCGCGCAGCAGATCGGTGAGGGCCGGGAAGGTGATGCCGCGCGATACCAGCAGGCGTACGAGCGGGCGCAGAAGCCGCGCCAGGGGGGCGTGCAGGCTGGCGCCGTCCCGCGGTGTTTCGGCAGTCTCCGACATGGCCTCATCGATATAGGAAGCGTCGTGGGAGACAATCCCACAACGTGCGGCGGCGCACACGCATGAGCAGTTTCCGAATTGACGTGGGATTTTTGCACACGTAGCTTCGAGGCGTGGTCAAATTTCCCACGCCAAAAGCGGAGCCGATGGCATGACGCTCGTAACCCGCAGCTTCGTTCATGACGCGCTGCCGCCGATCAAACTGACCACGCCCTCGGGCCCCCGCTGCTCCGGACACCACCAAGCCATGCTGCAGCTGCGACGCGTCTCCTGCGTCGCGGCTGCCCTCGCCCTGCCCGCCCTCGGAATCGCTTATGCGGATACGGTCCACCGCGCCGGCGTACCGAGGGCGCCGCAGACCGCCGCTCCCGTCAACCCCTCAGACGGGGCGGCGGTACCCTCGGGTGCCGTCACGCCGAAACGCGCCCTGCGAGCCGTGAAAACTGCCGCGGGAGTCTCCAGTCTGCCGGAGGTGCGCGCGTGATCGCCCTGTTCGGTGCCGGCGACGGCTCCGCGCGGCCGGCGCCCACCTGCGGTGGCGCCCCGATCCTCGATCTGGCGCTCTGCCTCATCCTCTCCGTCACCGTCGTGGGCCTGCTCCTGCTGGCTCTCTGACCCCGCGGCTCCGCCGCTCCAACCCGAGATCCCCCCATGACGACATTCTACCGGGCCGTGCTCCTCGGTGCCGCGGCAGGCCTGATCGCGTCCGTTGCCCAAGCGGCGGATTTGCCCCGTCGCGTGCCGCCTCCGCCGCTTCCGCCGACGCTGCCGGTCTTCACCTGGACGGGCTTCTACGCCGGTCTGAACGCGGGATACGCGTTCCCCTCGGGAAGCAGCGGCTACACCGACCCGACCTACGGCGCGGTGACGGGCGGGAGCCGCTCCGGCGGCTTCGCCGGCGGCGGCCAGATCGGGTTCAATTATCAATTCACGCCCGGCTCCGGCTTCGTGGTCGGCTTCGAGACCGACATCCAGGGCGCTTCCCTCGCCAAGGCGGACGCCGCCTATCTCGGCTCGACGCCGTACTACAGCGTTCGTCCGAGCCTCGATTATTTCGGGACGGTGCGCGGCCGCCTCGGTTACGCCTTCGACCGGGTGCTGGTCTACGGAACCGGCGGCTTCGCGTATGGCGGCGGCTCCCGCTCGTCCTACGCCGCGTCCTACCCCTACACGCTGCCCGGGACCGACCGGACCGGCTACGCGGCTGGCGGCGGCATCGAGTACGCCTTCACCGAGAAGCTCTCCGCAAAGATCGAAGCGCTGTACCTCCACCTCGACCGCGGATTCGCTGGAACCACATACTACAACACCAGCACTCCCGCGTATTACGGTGCCGGCAAACAAGACTCGGGATTCGCTCTGGTTCGAGCGGGTGTGAATTACCGATTCTAGACAATATTGAGTTCTGCAGATCTTGACGGCTCAGCTCCGCTGGGGCGCTATGCAGGTCGTTCGGCTCCGGGACTCGATCCGCCGGCGGACGCTGTCCGCCACCGGTCGGAGTCGCGGATGCCGGACCCCGCACGGGACCACCGCGCGGTGCCAGGAGGCATTCCCGACAGGATCGGCCGTGAACGCTCCCAGCCTGACCATCGTCGCGACGCTGATAGCCGCGCTCTTCGCCTGCGGGGCGCCCGCGCGGGCGCAGGACATTGTCCCGCCCGGGCCGTCCGGGCGCGGGGCGCTCCTGATCTACGGCAATTTCTGCGGACCGGGGAGTCGCGGTCCCGATTACCCGCCGATCGACGCGCTGGACCTCGCCTGCGCGCACCATGATGCCTGCTCGACCGAACCGTCCTCGGGAATCCTGACGAGTTGCGCCTGCCACCGGCGTCTCCAAGTCGAGGCCGGTGCCGTCGCCCGCGACCCGCGCACGCCCGCTCAGATCCGGCAGACGGCGCAGTTCATCTCGGATTTCGCCACGGCGCTGCCCTGTCAGTAGGGCAGGCCGCGGGGCTATCAGGCGGCGTCGGCCGGGCTCGCCGCCGCCTTCGGGCCGCCCTTGGCCACGCCGACCAGGGCCGGACGCAGGACGCGCTCGCCGATGACGTAGCCGGCCTGGACGACCTGCACGACGGTGCCGGCGGGAACCTCCGGGTTCGGCACCTCGAACATCGCCTGGTGGCGGTTCGGATCGAACTTCTGGCCCTCGGGCTCGACGATCTTCACACCGTGGCGCTCCAGGGTCTTGGCGAGGTCGCGCTCGGTGAGCTCGATCCCGTCGATCAGGCCCTTCAGCGCGCCGTCGGCCGTCGCCTTCGCGTCGGCCGGGACGCTGTCGAGGGCGCGGCGGATGTTGTCGGCGACGTTCAGCACGTCCCGCGCGAAGTTGGTGACCGCGTAGGCGCGGGCATCCGCCACTTCGCGCTCGGTCCGGCGGCGCAGGTTCTCCATCTCGGCGAGCGTGCGCAGCATCCGGTCCTTCAACTCGTCGCGCTCGGCCGTCAGCAGGGCGAGGGCCTCGGCTACGGGATCGACGGTGGCCTCGGCGCCATGGCCGTTCGGCGCGGCGTCTTGCGCGGCGCCGGCGCCGGCTTCCACCGTGGTCTGGCGCTGGTCATCCTGGGGCATGTCGTTGCTCGTCATCGCGATTCAGTCGTGAGGGCAGGGTGGTTCGGGGGCCGACGGGACCGGCGCAGATATCTGGCCGCGGGCCTGCGAAATCAACCCGGCCGTCAGGCTTCGCGCGGCGGCGGCGCCGCCACGAGGGCTTCCAGTCCCTCGGCCTTGAGGGCGGCGACGTCGCCGGCGAAGACCTCCATGACGGCGCTGCGGATGGCCGCCTGCCGGTCGGGCTGGGTGACGCGGGTGCCGGTCAGATCGGTGACGTAGAAGACGTCAACGGCCCGTTCGCCGAAGGTCGCGACGTGGGCCGAGGTGATGTTGAGCGAGAGACGGCCGAAGGCGGAGGTCAGCTCGTAGAGCAGGCCGGGGCGGTCCAGGCCCGTGACCTCCACGACGGTCTCCCGGCTCGACAGGGCGTTGTCGATCGTCACGTCCGGAGGCACCGGGAAAGTCTTGGCCCGCGTGCTGGTCTGCGGATGCTTGTCGGCGACGAGGTCGGCGATTCGGATCTCGCCCTTGAGGGCCCGCTCGATCGCTGCCGTGACCCGCTTGGTCCGTCGCAGCTCGTCCTCGTCCCGCTCGAACGCGCGGGAGATGAAGATCGTGTCGAGGGCGAACCCATCGTTGGTTGTGAAGATCTGCGCGTCGACGATGTTGCTGCCCGCGGCCGCACAGGCCCCGGTGATGATGGCGAGCAGGCGCGGGTGATCCGGCGAGTAGATCGTGATCTCGGTGACGCCGCGCACCGGGTCGAGGGCCACGTCGGTGGCGCTGGTCCGGCCGTCGCGCAGCGCGTCGCGCAGGAAGATGGCGTTCTTGATCTGGCGCGTGCCGTCGACCTTGAGCCAGTACGCCTGCCCGTGCCGGGCCGCGTAGGCGTCGAACTCGTCGGAGGCCCAGGCCGGAAGCTGCTCGCGCAGGCTCATCTGGACGAGGCGCACCCTGTCGGTGCGGGCGATCTCGGAATGGCCCCCCGACAGGTAGACCTCGGTCTCGTCGTAAAGGGTGCGGACCAGGGTGCCCTTCCAGGCCGTCCAGACCCCGGGGCCCACCGCCGTGATGTCGGCCACCGTCAGGATGGTCAGGAGCTTCAGCCGCTCCAGGCTCTGCACGCTGGCGGCGAAGCGCTCGATCGTCTTCGCGTCCGATAGGTCGCGGCTCTGCGCGGTCATCGACATGAGCAGGTGGTGCTCCACCAGCCAGCGCACCGTCTCGGTCTCGGCCTGGTTGAGGCCGAAGCGCGGGCAGAGCTTCTCGGCGATGGCGGCACCGGCGATCGAGTGATCCTCCGGGCGGCCCTTGGCGATGTCGTGCAGCAGGATCGCCACGTAGAGCGCCGTGCGGTTGTGGATCGAATGCACGAGGCGCGAGACCAGCGGATAGGTCTCCTGGTTGCGGCCCGATTCGATGTCGGCCAGCACGCCGACCGTGCGCAGCAGGTGCTCGTCCACCGTGAAGTGGTGGTACATGTTGAACTGCATCATCGCGACGATGCGGCCGAAATCCGGGATGAAACGGCCGAGCACCCCCGCCTCGTTCATCTCTCTCAGCGCCTCCTCGGGGGCGTTCCGGGAAGTCAGGATGTCGAGGAACAGGCGGTTCGCCTCCGGGTCCCCGCGCAGCGACGGGTTGACGAGCCGCAGGGAGCGGCTGGCGAGGCGCTTGGCGTCCGGGTGGATCGCGAGGTTGTGCCGGTCCGCGAGCCAGAACAGCCGGATCAGGTTGACGGGGTCGCGCTCGAAGGCGTCCTCCGCGCGCAGGTTCACGCGGCCGTGGTCGATCCAGAAGTCCTCCGCCTCCATGGCGGTGGCGCGGAAGCGGTCGCGGAAACGCCCGATCCAGCGGTCCAGCACCGGCGTGCGCTTGGCGTGGCGCGCCTCCAGCTCCGCGCAGACGATGGCGGTCAGGTCGCCGACATCCTTGGCGATGCGGAAATAGGCCTTCATGAAGCGCTCGACGCCGGAAAGGCCGCCCCGCGCCTCGTATCCGAAGCGCTCGGCGATCCGCGGCTGCAGGCCGAAGGACAGGCGCTCCTCCGCGCGCTTCGTGGCGAAGTGCATGTGGCAGCGCACCCGCCACAGAAACTCGTCGCAGCGCTCGAACAGCGCGTATTCCTCGGGCGTGAACAGGCCGGCGCTGACGAGTTCGATCTGGTCGCGCACCCGGTAGGTGTACTTGGCGATCCAGAACAGCGTGTTCAGGTCACGCAGACCGCCCTTGCCGTCCTTGACGTTGGGTTCGACGAGGTAGCGCGAGGAACCGGCCTTCGAGACGCGCATGTCGCGCTCGCGCAGCTTGGCGTCCACGAACTCGGAGGCCGAGCCGACCACCAGCTCCGCGTCGAAGCGCGTCACCAGCTCCTCGTAGAGGGTGCGCGTGCCGAACAGGAACCGCGCCTCCAGGAGGGCGGTGCGGATCGTCATGTCGGCCCGCGCCTCGCGCAGGCACTCCTCCACCGAGCGGGTTGCGTGGCCGACCTTCAGCTTCAGGTCCCAGAGGACGTAGAGCATGCCCTCGACCACGCTCTCCGACCACGCGGTCTGCTTGTAGGGGAGCAGGAACAGCAGATCGATGTCCGAGCCCGGCGCCATCGTGCCCCGGCCGTAGCCGCCGGTGGCGACCACGGCGAGCTGCTCGCCGGTGGTGGGGTTGTCGTTGGGGTAGAGCCGCCAGACCACGGCGTCGTGGATCGCCCGGACCACGGCGTCGGTCAGCGCCGAGAGCGTCTGGGCGCAGCGCAGCCCGTTGCGGTCCTCGAGGAGCTGCGCCTCAGCGGCGCGGTGACCCTCCTCGATCACCCGGCGCAGCTGCGGCACCAGCGCGGCCCGGAGCTTGGTGGGCTCGCGGGCCTCCCGGTCGAGGTTCTCCAGGACCGTGTCGAGGGCGGCGACGGGATCGAACATGGCTCCCGTTAGCATGATATGCCTACGCCGCCAGCCACGGGAGGATGCACCCGACGCCGCGGGCTGCGCGGGCTGCCGACCACTACTCCGCAGCCGGGAGGTCGAGGGCCAGCAACCGCGCGGTCCGGTTGCGGCCGGCCGCCCGCGGCTCGGCCTCGCTCATTTGCCGCCGCGCATCCGCGATGGCGGCGTGGACGCCGTCGACCGCCAGGATCAGCGCGCTCACCGTGCGGGCGTCGATGCTGCGCTCCCGGGCGTAGCAGACCACGTCGGCCACCAGCCCGTCGGTCTCGACCGCGATGGTGTCGAGCTCGGCGCTGCTCGTCGCCGCGCGCACCTCGCGCATGATGTCGAGGAGGCGGTCGAGAACGAAGTCCACACGCTCCCGACGCTTGCGGGCCAGCCGCTGTCCGAGCCAGGCGAAGCCGGAGCCGATCGTGCCGCCGAAGAAGGCGAACAGGTAGATGTAATCCTCGTAGCGGTCGAGGAAGGTCTGCTGCTCGCGCTCGAAATAGTCGACTGCGCCGGGGTGGTTCGGCAGGCGCGCGGAGGTTGCTGCCACCGTGGTGTCGAAGTCCGGCGCCTTCATCAGCTTTGCGACGGGGGCCGCCGAGGCGAGCCGCGAGCGCCACTCGAACAGGTGCTGCGTCGCCGAGGCGACCGCGACTCGGCTCACCGTGCCGCGGGCCATCAGGCGGTACGAGGCGCCAACGGTCTTGACCTCCTCGTCGGGGCGTTTCGGGCGGCCCCCGAACGTCCCGGCCGGGATGGTCACCGCTTGGAGCTCTGGGAAGCGCTGCAGGATCGCGTCCCCGTCCGGGATCGAGACGAAGCCGATCTTGCGGTCCGGCGCGCCGAGCTCGACGGCCCGCACCATGGCGGCGGCCGCCTTCGAGGCGGGGCTCGCGATCACCGCGACCGCGTCGACGCGCTTGTCGGTGAGCGCGGCCGTGACCTCGCCGACCTTGAGGGGCACCACGACGACGTGGCCCGCGGCGGCCTCGGGCTCACTGGCCCCCTGACCGTCCTCCGCAGCATCCGCGCTGGGCGTGTCCGGCACAAGGTCGTAGAAGGAGAGAAGGTTTGTCAGGAAGGACAGGTCGGCGCTGTGCCGCACCACGATGCCGAGGCGTTTGCGCGCCAGTGCGGGGACATCGTCGATGTCGGCCGCCTCGGGCGCCGCGATGACCAGGGCCTCGTCGTGCAGGATCGCCAGCGTCAGGCCGTTCTCGGGCAAGAATACGTCCGGCCGCACCACGGCGAGGTCAGCCTTGTTCCGCTGGAGCGCCATGGCGCTGTCGCGGACGTCGCCGTAGCGCACCACCTTGAGGCGCACATCTTCGCGAGCCCGGTCGAGGGCGTTGGCGTAGGCCTCGATCAGCGCCGCCTCGGGCCCGTCCTGCGGCCCGACCGCCACCGTCAGGGTATTCGGGCGCGAGAGATAGACGATCCCGGCCGCGACCGCGGCCAGCCCCAGGGCCACCAGGACCAGGAGCCACTCGCGCCGCATCAGGGATGCCGCCGCGGCATGCAGGCGCCTCCGCCATCGGTTCTGCGGGGGACCGGACGAAGAACGGTGGTTCGGGCCATGGCCGAGCCTGTCGCGTTGCGCGCGTTCCATACCCGAGTCATGGAACGCAAACCTGTCGAGATCGTGAAGAACCGGTGAAACCGCCAAACGTTGCAGGATCCGCGCCAGAGCGCCGTGAGCGGGAGATCAAACCTCCGGGGCCGGTGAGCCCGGCCTGGCTCGAGCGGGCAGCACTTCATTACCTGGAGCGCTACAGCGCCTCGACCGAGATGCTGCGCCGGACCCTCGCGCGACGCGTCCAGAAGCGCGCCCGCGCCCGAGGCGAGGACCCCGCGGCCTTCGCGGACCTCGTCACCGCGACCGTGGCGCGGGCGGTCTCGGCGGGTCTCGTGGACGACACGCGCTTCGCCGACATGCGCCTCGCCACCCTGCGACGCCGCGGCACGTCGAGCCGCGGCGTCTCGGCCAAGCTCGCCGCCAAGGGCGTTTCACGCGACGTAGTCGAGGCCGCCATGCAGGCGGAACGCGACGCCCTGGCCGACGGGGAGGCGCAGGGGATTGAGGATCAGGCGGCCCGGGCCTACGCCAAACGGCGGCGGCTCGGCCCGCACCGCCGTCCGGATCAGCGGGCCGCCTATCGAGACCGGGATCTGGCTGCCCTGGCGCGCGCCGGCTTCGCGTACGATCTCGCCCGACGGGTGGTCGACGACGAGGGCGATGCTCCGGCGTGACGGGTGCGGCATCGCGGCTCGGGGTGAATGAGCGGCCGCGCTTGCACCTTCGGCCGGGTTGTTCATTGTCTGTTCGATGGACGAAGCTCTCGCCAAGAAGTTGCGCATCCTGGCGGATGCCGCGAAGTACGATGCCTCCTGCGCCTCCTCGGCCGCGCCGAAGCGGGCTGCGGGCAAGGACGGGCTCGGCTCCACGACCGGAGCCGGGATCTGCCACGCCTACACGCCGGACGGGCGCTGCGTCTCGCTGCTCAAGATCCTATTGACCAATTGGTGCCTGTTCGACTGCGCCTACTGCATCAATCGGCGCTCCTCGAACGTCAGGCGGGCGAAGTTCTCGGTCGAGGAAGTCGTCAACCTCACCCTGAATTTCTACCGGCGGAACTACATCGAGGGATTGTTTCTCTCCTCGGGCATCATCAAGTCGCCCGACCACACGATGGAGCTGCTGACGCGGGTGGCGAAATCGCTCCGGCGCGACCATGGCTTCGCCGGCTACATCCACCTAAAGTCGATCCCCGAGGCGAGTCCCTGGCTGATCGAGGAGGCCGGCCTCTACGCCGATCGCCTGTCGATCAACGTCGAGCTGCCGACCGACGCCAGCCTTGAGCGCCTCGCCCCCGAGAAGGACGGTGCCGCGATCCAGGGCGCCATGGCACAGATCGGCGAGCGCATCGTACAGGCCAAGGCCGAGAAGCGCCGCTTCTCCCCCGCCGGCCACTCGACGCAGGTGATCGTGGGCGCGGATTCCACCACCGACGAGGCGCTGATCCGCAAGAGCGCGCTGCTCTACGGCAGCGTCGGTCTGAAGCGGGTCTATTATTCCGCCTTCAGCCCGATCCCGGACGGCTCCGCGATCCTGCCGCCGAAGCCGCCGCCGCTCCAGCGGGAGCACCGGCTGTACCAAGCCGACTGGCTTCTGCGGTATTACGAATTCACGCCCGACGAGGTCGCGGACGCCTCCGAGGGCGGCATGCTCGCCCTCGACATCGACCCGAAGCTCGCCTGGGCACTGAAGCATCGCGACAAATTCCCGGTGGACGTGAACAAAGCCGACCGGGAATGGCTGCTGCGCGTGCCGGGGCTCGGCGCACGGGCGGTGGACAAGATCGTCAAGGCACGCCGCCACGCCACCCTGCGCCTGGATGACGTCGCCCGGCTGACCTCGGGCCTGAAGCGGGCGCGGCCGTTCCTCGTTGCAGCCGATCACCGCCCGATCGGGCTGACCGACCGGCTCGATCTACGAGCGCGGCTGGTCGAGCCGGCGACGCAGCTGAGCCTGTTCTGATGAGGCCTGGAACCAAGCCTCTCCCTTCCCCCTCTGCGGGGGAGGGTGGCCCGCGAAGCGCGTCGGGAGCGGGGAGCGACGGCGCAGGAAGAGGCGCTGGCGCGCCCGCCGGGCTTGCCTTTTCCGGAAGCCTCGCTCCCCTCTTGCGGGACTTCGTCCCGGCCCGACCCTCGCTGACGCGAGGGCTACCCTCCCCCGCAGAGGGGGATGGGGAGGCGCGCGCGCCGCGTACCATCACCCTGCGTCCGGGCGCCGACTTCGACGGCTTCCGCAAGGCCGTCCGCGGCCTCGTCGCACATGGCGTTCCGCCAGAGGTGGTGGCGTGGTCGGTGACGGACGCCCCCGGCCTGTTCGGCGCCGAGGCGGATCATACTGCCGCCGCGCCGCTCACCCTTCCGAAACCCGTCGCCGCTTTGATCCCGCAGGTGATCCCCCACCGCGATCCCGAGCGCTATGGCCTGCTCTACGCGCTGATCTGGCGCGTCTGCCACGGCGAGCGGCACCTGATGGAGGTGGACAGCGATCCGCTGGTCCACCGCCTGCACCGGATGGCGAAGGCGATCGGGCGCGACCTCCACAAGATGCATGCTTTCCTGCGCTTCCGCCGGGCCGAGGACAGCGGCGGCGAGCATTACGTCGCTTGGTTCGAGCCGGACCACCACATCCTGGAGGCGGCGGCTCCGTTCTTCGTCAATCGCTTCCGCGGCATGCGCTGGTCGATCCTGACGCCCGAAGGCTCGGCCCACTGGGATACCGAGACCCTGACGTTCGGGCCGCCGGGCGACCGAACGCAACTGCCCGAGGGCGACGGCTTCGAGGCCGGCTGGCAGACCTACTACGAGAGCACGTTCAACCCGGCCCGCACCAATCTGAAGGCCATGCGTGCCGAGATGCCCAAGAAGTACTGGCACAACATGCCCGAGACCGCCGCGATCCCCGCCCTCGTCCGGGCGGCGGCCGGGCGCACCGAAGCGATGATCGAGAGGGAGCCGACCATGCCCACACGCCGCGAACCCGCCCGCGCCGTCGCCGCCATGGCCGACCAGGATCCCAAGACCCTCGACGAGCTGAACGCGATCATCCGCCGGACTGAGCCGCTGGTACCGGGGGCGACCCAGGCCGTCCTCGGTGAAGGGCCGGTCGGCGCCACGGTCGCCTTCGTGGGCGAGCAGCCCGGCGATCAGGAGGACCGGCAGGGCCGCCCGTTCGTCGGGCCGGCCGGGCAGCTCCTGTCCCGCGCCATGGCGGAGGCCGGGATCGACCGTGGGGTGAGCTACCTGACGAATGCGGTCAAGCACTTCAAGTTCGAGGAGCGCGGCAAGCGCCGCATCCACCAGAAGCCGACGGCTGGCGAGGTGAGCCATTATCGCTGGTGGCTTGACCGGGAGCTCGAGTTCGTGGCCCCGAAGCTGGTGGTGGCTCTAGGCGCGACGGCCGTGCTGGCGCTGACCGGCAAGGCGGTCCCGATCACCCGGGCGCGCGGCCCGTTCCGGTTCGACCGGCACGACAACCGCTTCCAGGGCTTCATCACGGTCCACCCGTCCTACCTTCTGCGCCTGCCCGACGAGGCGAAGGAGGAGGCCTACGCGGCCTTCGTGGACGACCTGCGCCGGGTGCAGGCGCTGGGGCGGGAGTTGGCGGCGTGATCTTCCAACCTCGCGGTTCTGCTATGCTGGCAGGCGCCGAATCCCTCCGGTCCCGTTGCCATGGATAAGCTCGCCGCCCTCGACATCCTGCGCGCCAACGAGGCGGAACTGCGCCGCAGTGGGGTGCTGCACGCAGCCTTGTTCGGATCCGTCGCCCCGGGGGGAGGCGCATGCGGAGAGCGACGTCGACGTGATGATCGAGATCGGCGCACCGGTCGTAGGCGGTGTCTACGGCAACGTCGGGCTGTGCCAGTTCATCGATGATCTGTTTCCGATCCGAGTCGACATTGCGAACCGCAAAGGCCTGAAGAGGCGGATCCGGGAGCGAGCCGAGTGCGATGCCCTCGTCGCTTTCTGAGCGCGACGGCGCCGCCGGCGCGGATATGCTCGTCAACGCGCAACGGGCCGTTGATTTCGTCACTGGGTTCACGTCGTCGACCTTCGCGGCGGACGAGCGGACCCATTTCGAAGTCATTCGCTGCCTGGAGATCATCTCCGAAGCAAGCCGTCGGCTCAGCGCCGGGACGAAGGCCCGGTACTCCGACGTGCCGTGGCGACAGATCGCGGGCGCGGGCAACGTCTATCGGCACGGCTACGATAGCGTGACGCTGGACATCGTCTGGCTCACCGTCCACGACGAGCTGCCTGTGCTGATTGCGGCCGGCCGCGCCGCGCCGGTCCGCATGTCTGACCCCTGATCACCCCGAGACGCTCACCCTCATGACTGCCGAGACCGCCTCCGCAAGTCCCAAGAAGGTCGGCCCCGGCGATCAGGTGATCCTGGTCGACGGCTCGTCGTTCATCTTCCGGGCCTATTTCCAGTCGATCAATCAAGACCAGAAGTACAATTCGCGCCCCTCCGACGGCCTGCCCACCGGCGCCGTGCGGCTGTTCTGCACCAAGATCGCGCAGTTCCTGCAAGACGGCGCGGCCGGCACGATGCCGACCCATCTCGGCATCGTCTTCGACAAGTCAGAGGGCTCGTTCCGCAAGGAGATGTTCCCGGACTACAAGGGCCACCGCCCCGACGCGCCCGACGACCTCAAGCGCCAGATGCCGCTGATGCGCGACGCGGTGCGCGCCTTCGGCCTGCACGCGGTGGAGCTGGAACGCTACGAGGCCGACGACCTCATCGCCACCTACACCCGCCAAGCCGAGGCGCGGGGCGCGGGCGTCATCATCGTCTCCTCCGACAAGGACCTGATGCAGCTCGTCGGGCCGCAGGTGCGGTTCTACGATTTCGAGTCGGGCGCCAAGGGCAAGCCCGGCTATCGGCCCGAGCGCAACCTCGATGTCGAGGCAATCATCGCCAAGTGGGAGGGCCTGCAGCCGAACCAGATCGGCGACGCGCTGGCGCTGATCGGCGACACCTCCGACAACGTGCCCGGCGTGCCCGGCATCGGCCTCAAGACCGCGGCGGCGCTGATCAAGGAGTTCGGCAACCTCGAGGCCCTGCTGGAGCGGGCCGGCGAGATCAAGCAGCCGAAGCGCCGCGAGACGCTGCTGGCCAACGTCGACCAGGCCAAGCTCTCGCGCAAGCTTGTGGCACTGATGGAGGACGTGCCGGTCCCGGTGCCGCTGGACGAACTCGGCGTGCCCAAGCCCGACCCGGAGAAGCTCGTCGGCTTCCTGAAGGCGATGGAGTTCAACACGCTCACCCGCCGCATCGCCCAGATGCTGCACGTCGACCCCGAGGCAGTGAAGCCTGATCCGCGACTCCTGCCGGGCGCCCGGCCGCATGCCTACAGCAACGGCGCGGGAGGTAGCGACGCAGTGCCGTTCTTCGGCGATTCCGTGCCGCCGGATCCCGAGACAGCGGCGGCCGGGGCCGAGCGCCCGCCGGGCGCGGCTCCTCCGGAGGGCGGCGAGGTCGACCCCTTCGCCGATCTCGACCTGCCCGACGCCCCCGCCAAGCCCCGGGCCCCCGTCGAAGCGACGCCAGGCAACGTGGTGGCGGCACGCGCCGCCGAGGCGGTGGCGCCATTCGACACCGCGGCCTACGAGACGGTCTCGACCCTGGAGCAGCTCGACGCATGGATCGCCGAGGCCGAAGAGGCCGGCGTGATCGCGGTCGACACCGAGACCGATGCCCTCGACGCCCACAGGGCCGGCCTCGTCGGCGTCTCGCTGGCGGTGGCGACCGGCCGCGCCTGCTACATCCCGCTCGCCCACGTCCAGGCCGCCAAGGTGCAGGCCGACGCCACCGACCTGTTCGGCGAGGGCGCTGCGCCCTCCGACGTGGTCGAGCCGGTGCCGGGCCAGATCCCGCTCAAGGAGGCCCTCGCGCGGCTGAAGCCGCTCCTGGAGCATCCGGGCGTCCTGAAGGTCGGGCAGAACCTGAAATACGACTGGGTCGTGCTCGCCCGCTACGGCATCGAGGTGGCGCCGTTCGACGACACGATGCTGATCTCCTACGTGCTCGACGCCGGCAAGGGCGGCCACGGCATGGACGAGCTTGCCCGCCGCCATCTCGGCCACCAGCCGATCACGTTTTCCGATGTCGCCGGCACCGGCCGGAACAAGGTGACCTTCGACCGGGTCGCCATCGATAAGGCCACCGCCTACGCGGCCGAGGACGCGGACGTCACCTTACGCCTGTGGCGGATGATGAAGCCGCGCCTCGTGGCGGAGCACCGGGTCGCGGTCTACGAGACATTGGAGCGGCCCCTTCTGCCGGTGATCGCCCGGATGGAGCAGCGCGGCATCCGGGTCGACCGGGACATGCTGAGCCGGCTCTCCGGCGACTTCTCGCAGATCCTTGTCCGCCTGGAGGAGGAGATCCAGGAGGATGCCGGCGAGAAGTTCTCCGTCGGCTCGCCGAAGCAGATCGGCGACATCCTGTTCGGCAAGATGGGCCTGCCGGGGGCCAAGAAGACACCCTCCGGCCAATGGGCGACGCCTGCCACGCTGCTGGAGGAGCTGGCCCAGGCGGGCCACGAACTTCCGAAGAAGATCCTAGAGTACCGCCAGCTCTCGAAGCTGAAATCCACCTACACGGACTCCCTCCAGACCCATGCCGATCGCGAAACCGCGCGGGTCCACACGTCGTTCTCCCTGGCGGCGACCACGACGGGGCGACTCTCCTCCTCCGAGCCGAACCTGCAGAACATCCCGATCCGCACCGAGGAGGGACGGCGCATCCGCCGCGCCTTCGTGGCCGCGCCCGGCAACCGGCTGATTTCGGCCGACTACTCGCAGATCGAGTTGCGGCTCCTGGCCCACATGGCCGACATTCCGGAACTCCGGAAGGCCTTCGAGGACGGGATCGACATCCACGCGGCCACCGCCTCGGCGATGTTCGGCGTGCCGCTCAAGGACATGACCCCTGACCTGCGGCGGCGGGCCAAGACCATCAATTTCGGCATCATCTACGGCATCTCGGCCTTCGGGCTGGCCGACCGGCTCGGGATCGGCCGCGAGGAGGCCTCGGCGTTCATCAAGCAGTATTTCGAGCAGTTCCCGGGGATCCGAGACTACATCGAGACGACCAAGAAGAGTTGCCGCGACAAGGGCTTCGTGACGACCCTGTTCGGCCGGGTCTGCCACTACCCGCAGATCCGCTCCAACAACCCGTCCGAGCGCGCCAGCGTCGAGCGGCAGGCGATCAACGCGCCGATTCAAGGCTCGGCCGCCGACATCATCCGCCGGGCCATGGCGCGGATGGAGACGGCGCTGGCGGCCAAGAAGCTCAAGGCGCAGATGCTGCTGCAGGTGCACGACGAGCTGGTGTTCGAGGTTGCCGAGGACGAGGTGGACAAAGCGATCCCGGTGATCGCCTCGGTGATGGAGGAGGCGCCGGCGCCCGCGCTGACACTGCGGGTGCCGCTGGTGGTGGAGGCCAAGGCGGCTGGGAACTGGCAAGAGGCGCATTGACAGGTCGGGTCGGATCGACGTTAAGCCGACCCCTTTGCAACTGGTGCGAAGCAAGCCGGTCAGCGCTACCCCTGCCAATGTCCTGGTGCCGTGGGTTGCTTCGCTCCGCTCGCGAGGACGGTGGTGCTCCGAAACGACGTCGTTGAACTGCGAGCGGGCCTCTTGGAGATGCCGCCGACGACGCTCATACGCCGTACGCCCATGACATGCCGCGTTCGTAGCTTGTGACCAATCTTCTCTCCTTCCTCGACGGCGGCGGCGAAGCTGCGGCCATGATCCGCGCCCGCGACTGGACCGGCCATCCCCTCGGTGCCCCGGAGACGTGGTCGGCGGAGTTGCGCGCGGCGCTCTCGCTCGTGCTCAACTCGCCGGAATCGATGATCCTGGCCTGGGGCCCCGACCTCCACTTCTTTTTCAACGACACCTACTTCCCGCTCCTGGGCCCCCGGCTGCCCTGGGCCATGGGCGCGCGGTTCGACGCGGTCTGGGCCGATGCCTGGGTGCAGGCGAAGCCGATCATCGACGCCGCCATGGCCGGCCAGCCCGAGCGCTTCGTCGATCTGCCATGGCAGCTCGACACCGACCGGGGCGCTCGGGAGACGTGGTGGAGCTTCTCCTACTCGCGGGTGCTCGATGCCGAGGGCAGGGTCGCCGGGCTGTTCATTCTCACGAACGAGACCACCGGCCGGGTGCTCGCCGACGCCGCCCTCAAGGACAGCCAGGCTCAGCTCGAGATGGCGCTCGCGGAGCTGCGCAACCTCAACGCCACCCTGGCGCGTCAGGTCGAGGAGCGCACCGCCGACCGCAACGCCCTGTGGACGCTCTCCTCCGACATGATGCTGCGCTGCCTGTTCGACGCGACGATCACCGCCGTGAACCCGGCCTGGACCGAGGTGCTCGGCTGGCACGCGGACGAACTCGTCGGCACGAACCTTATGGGTCTCGTCCATCCCGACGATCTGACCCGCACGATCGAGGGGGCGCGGCAACTCGCCGAGGGGACAAGTCTCGCGCGATTTGACAACCGCTACCGCCACCGGGACGGCAGCTACCGCTGGATCAGCTGGGCCGCCCGGCCCGGCGAGGGGGTGATCAACGCCGTCGGACGCGACTTCACCGCCGAGCGCGAGCGCGCCGACGCCCTGGCGGCCGCCGAGGAGGCCCTGCGCCAATCCCAGAAGATGGAGGCGGTGGGGCAACTCACCGGCGGCATCGCGCACGATTTCAACAATCTGCTGGCCGGCATCTCGGGATCCCTGGAACTCATGCAGACCCGGCTGAGCCAGGGCCGCATGATGGACGTGGACCGCTACATCAACGCCGCGCAGGGGGCCTCCAAGCGCGCCGCGTCCCTGACTCATCGGCTGCTCGCCTTCTCGCGCCGCCAGACCCTCGACCCCAAGCCCACCAACGTGAACCGCTTGGTCGCCGGCATGGAGGAGTTGATCCGGCGCACCGTGGGACCCGCGGTGGTCGTCGAGGTAGTCGGCGCCGCCGGTCTCTGGACCGCCCTGGTCGATCCGCCGCAGCTGGAGAACGCGCTCCTGAACCTCTGCATCAACGCTCGGGACGCGATGCCGGAGGGCGGACGCATCACCGTCGAGACGGCCAATGCGTGGCTCGACGAGCGCGCCGCCCGGCGCCACGACATGCCGGCGGGCCAGTATCTGTCGCTGTGCGTCACCGATAGCGGCACCGGCATGCCGCCGGAGATCGTCGACAAGGTCTTCGAGCCGTTCTTCACGACCAAGCCGCTGGGGCAGGGGACCGGTCTCGGCCTCTCGATGATCTACGGCTTCGCGCAGCAATCGGGCGGGCAGGTTCGGATCTACTCGGAGGTCGGCCAGGGCACCACGGTGTGCCTCTACCTGCCGCGCCATCTCGGGGCGGCGGCGGAGGAGGATCCGCACGCCGGGTTCGGCGCGCCGCCGCGGGCCGCCCCAGGGGAGACAGTGCTGGTGGTGGACGACGAGCCGACCGTGCGGATGCTGATCACCGAGGTTCTGGAGGATCTCGGCTACACTCCCATCGAGGCCGCCGACAGCAGCGCCGGCCTCAAGGTGCTGCAATCCGACGTGCGCATCGACCTGCTGGTGACCGATATCGGGCTCCCGGGCGGGATGAACGGGCGCCAGATGGCCGAGGCCGGTCGGGTCAATAGGCCGGGGCTCAAGGTGCTGTTCATCACCGGCTACGCGGAGAACGCCGTGTTCGGGAACGGCCAGCTCGATCCCGGCATGCAGGTCATCACCAAGCCGTTCGTGGTGGAGGTGCTGGGCGCGCGCATCCGCGAGATGATCGGCACGGCTTGACCGCGCCGCCGGTTCGGGCCTCATCGACCGGCAAATGCCGGGGAGGAGATACGCGATGCGGGCGCTGCTGTGCACGAGGCTCGACGGGCCGGAGCATCTGGAGATCGCCGAGCGCCCCGACCCGGTGCCCGGCCCTGGGCAGGCCCTGGTGCGGATCCGGCTCGCGGCGCTGAACTTCTTCGATACGCTCATCGTCGCCGGCCGCTATCAGGTGAAGCCGCCGCTGCCGTTCTCCCCCGGCGGAGAGGGCGTCGGCGTGGTGGAAGCCCTGGGCGAGGGAAGCTCGGGCGTCGCGGTGGGCGACCGGGTGATCGTCCATGCTGGGCACGGCTGCTGCGCGGAACTGATCGCCGTCGATGCCAGGAAGCTCACGCCCGTTCCGGACGCCGTTCCGGACGAGCAGGCGGCTGGGCTCACCATCACGTATGGGACGTCGCTCCACGCGCTCGCGAACCGGGCGCGGCTGCAGCCTGGTGAGTGGCTCGCGGTCCTCGGCGCCTCCGGCGGCGTCGGCCTCGCCGCGGTGGAACTCGGCCGGCTGATCGGCGCGCGGGTGATCGCCTGCGCCTCCTCGGAGGAGAAGCTCGCGGTCGCCCGCGCCCACGGGGCCGAGGCGACGCTGGTCTACGACCCCGCGACGCTCAAGGACGAGCTGCGCGCAATCAGCGGCGGCGGGGTGGACGTGGTCTACGACGCGGTCGGGGACGCCTACGCGGAGCCGGCCCTGCGGGCGCTCGGCTGGCGCGGGCGCTACCTCGTGATCGGATTCGCCGCCGGCGCGATCCCGCGGCTGCCCCTGAACCTGATGCTCCTCAAGGAACTCGACGTGCAGGGCGTCCACTGGGGCGCCTTTCTGGACCGCGAGCCGGAGGCGCATCAGGCCGACCAGCGCCAGCTCCTCGGCTGGGTGGCGGAGGGCGAGCTCACCGCGAAGGTTCATGGAGTCTATCCGCTGACCGAGTTCCCCGAGGCCTTCGGCCTGCTGACCCGCAGGGCCGCGGTGGGGAAGGTGTTGCTGCGACCCTGAGGGCCGCGCGCCAAGAATTCACTAGACAAACCATAGGACGTATCGTCGAAAAACCAAGCATTTACGGCAAAATGTCATCATGCTCTGCCAGATCCGCGGTGTGATCTCGATGGAGCTGACGATGATTTGGTTTCAAAATATAGCTTTCAAGCTGGCGCTATCATCCATAATCGCACTTTTGATCTTGATTATAGGTGATGTTGGCAATTTGGTGCAGCTCAAAACGATCGAGTCGTCAGGCCGGGAGGCGCGCGAGACCTGGCTGCGGAAGGACAGGGAGCTGGACGCGCTCCAGTTCCTAGTTCTCCGCTATCACACCACGACCATCCGCAAGGTCGTCGCCGTCGACGCGGGCGAGAACCGGGACCTCGATAACGAATTCATCGAGATGGACGCCTTGATCCCGGGAAAGTTCCGGCAATACAGAGCCCGCGTCGGCACCCCCCGCGAGGCTGCATTGTGGGACGCGTTCGAGAAGCGTTGGAAGGCGTACCTGTCCGTGCGCGAGCCGATCGTCGCCGCGGTCGCGCGGGGAGACCGGAACGCGGCCCGCGACGCGATCGCGCCCGCCCGACCGCCGCTGGTTGACAGCTTCGACGCGCTCGCGGACCTCGCCAAGGTAAACGCTGAGGGTACCGAGACGGCGACGCGCCGCGCGGACGCCGCCTACCAGGCGGCCTGGATCTTCTCCCTGGGGTTGTTGCTGATCGGCCTGATCGCCGCGGGAGCGGCGCTCTGGTGGGTCTGGCGCTCGGTGGCGCGGCCGATCCGGTCTCTGACGGACATGATGAGACGCTTGGCGGCGGACGACCTGACCGTACCGGTCTTCGGCGCGGAGCGGCGCGACGAGATCGGCGCCATGGCCGCGTCCGTCCAGGTCTTCAAGGACGGACTGCTCCGGAATCGGACCCTTGAGGCGGAGGCTTCCCAGGCACGCGCCATCGCCGAGGAGCAGCGGCGGGCCGGCATGCGCCAGATCGCCGAAGCTTTCGAGAATGCCGTCGGCGGGATCATCGGCACGGTGTCGACGGCGGCGGCGGCGCTTCAGAGCACGGCCTCGACCATGACCACGGCGGCGACCGGCACGGCCGACCGGTCGCGGCTGGTGGCGAGCGCGGCCGGCACGGCAGCATCCAACGTCAACACCGCGGCCGCCGCCGCCGAGGAACTCGGAACCTCCGTCCAGGAGATCGGCCGTCAGGTCTCAAGCTCCACGGCGATGACCCAAGCGGCCGTCGAGGACGCGGAATCCACCGCCCATCTGGTGCAGGATCTGAGCGGCGCGGCGGCCCGCATCGGCGACGTGGTGACGATGATCACGGCCATCGCCGAGCAGACCAACCTGCTGGCGCTCAACGCGACGATCGAGGCGGCGCGTGCCGGTGAGGCCGGCCGCGGCTTCGCCGTGGTCGCCGCGGAGGTGAAGGCGCTGGCCGGCCAGACCGCCCGGGCGACCGACGAGATCAGCAGCCACATCGCCCGGATCCAGGGATCGACGGGGGACGCCGTCGCGGCCATGGGCCGGATCAGCGGGCGCATCCAGGAGATCAGCGCCGTCGCGACCCGGATCGCCGCCGCGGTCGAGGAGCAGGGGGCCGCCACGCAGGAGATCGTCCGCAACGTGGCAGAGGCCGCGCAGGGCGCGGGCAAGGTCACAGACACTATTTCCGGCGTGGCGGAGGCCGCGAAGGAGACCGGGGCCGCGGCGAACCAGGTCCTCACGGCGGCGTCCGAACTGACGCACCACGCCGAGACCCTCGGCCGCGAGGTGACGCACTTCCTCGGAACGGTGCGAGCGGCCTGATCGGGACCCGGCGCGGCCTGCGCGAACGCTGGCCGCCTGTCCCGGCGGGTGCTTCAGAGCAGTCCGCGCGCTTTGGCGAGCCCGACGAGATCGGCCTGCGGGCGGGCGCCGATATGCTGGATGATTTCCGCGGCCGCCAGCGTCCCGAGGCGCGCGCTCGTTACGTTGTCGAGGCCACGGGCGTGCCCCGCCAGGAAGCCGGCCGCAAACAGGTCGCCCGCGCCGGTCGTGTCCACTACCGCGTCGACCGGGCTCGCCTCGACCGCGTGGACCTCTCCGCCCTGCACCACCAGGGCGCCGTCGGCCGAGCGCGTGACCAGGCCGAGCAGGTGCCGCCCACGGGCGTTTCGCTCGTCGCGCAGGGCTGCCACGGCGGCCTCGGGATCGTCGGTCTGATAGAGGCTCTGGAGTTCGCCCATGTTGGCGAACAGGATGTCGATGCTGCCGTCTCGGACGAGGTCCAGGAACTCGTCCCGGTAGCGTCCGACGCAGAACGCGTCAGACAGGGTCAGCGCGACGGCGTTGCCGGCCTGATGGGCGATCTGTGCGGCCTTCCGGAACGCGTCCTTGGCGGCCGGCGGATCCCAGAGGTAGCCCTCAAGGTAGACGACCCGGGCCGAGCTCACGAGCGCCTTGTCGACGTCGTCGGGCGAGAGTCCCTGGCAGGCGCCGAGATAGGTGCTCATGGTACGCTCGCCGTCCGGCGTCACCAGGATGAGGCACCGCGCGGTCGCCGGTCCGTCCATCGCGGCCGGGACCGTGAAGCCCACGCCGGTGGCCTGGAGATCGTGGCTGAACAGGCCGCCGAGTTCGTCGTCGCGGACCTTGCCGACGAAATTCGTCCTGGCGCCGAGCAGGGCCGCGCCCACGGCTGTGTTGGCCCCCGACCCGCCCGAGACGATCGTCGCCTGTCCCATGGCCTGGAACAAGGTCTCGGCCCGCGGCTCGTCGATGAGCTGCATCGCGCCCTTGGTGACGCCCTGCGCGTCGAGGAACGCGTCGTCCGTCCGGGCGATCACGTCGACGATCGCGTTGCCGAGAACGAGGAGATCGAGGGCTGCAGTCATCCGGGCGTCCTGATTCGAGTCCGCGCCGCTGTGGCATCCGCCTCGGATCGGATCAAGCTCCGTGGTCGGAGGCCGGCGGCAGATCGGCGAACAGGTCCGGCACAGGCAGGCTGAGGCCGGGCGGGGTCAGGTCTAACGTACCCTCGGTCGCGATCCGGGTCTCGATGAGGCCGCGTTGCGCGCGGCGGTGATGAATGACGAGACGCTTCACCGGATCCACGATCAGGTAGTGCATCACGCTCGCAAGGCTGAGATAGCGGGTCAGTTTGAGGCCCGAATCGACCGCGCGAGTACCTGGCGACTGCACTTCGACGACGATGACGGGATCGGGCACCTCGACGGCATCGAGATCCATTCGGGGACCGCAATAGACCAGCGCATCGGGCTCGAACGTCGTCCTAGCGTCGACGCGGACGGTCATGCCGTCGGGCATCATGTGACAGCCGAGCCCGGCGCGGGCGATCGCCCGGTGCAGGGCCGTCTGTGCGGCGTACTTCACGAGAGCGTGCCCGGCCCGTTCCGGCGACATCGCGAACACCTCGCCGTCGACCAGCTCGAAGCGTCCCGGCCGATCCTCGGCCCAGGCCAGGAACTCGTCGACATTCATCCGCGGCTTCGGCTGTGCGACCATGCGGAGAGGCTAGCATGGATCCGGGCTCCTGAGAGCCGGATCCGCGGAGCGTCGAGGCATGTATCTGCGCAGCACTCCCGGCGCGAAGCACGATTCGGTCAAGCGGTGGAACCTGCCAGACCGCGTCTTCTTCGCTTGCGGCGCCTGCCACATCCTGGCCCACGCCTTACTCGAACGGTACGGCAGACCGGGGATGACCGTCCTCTGGTTCAAGCCGGCGCCCGGCTCCACCGGGAACCACATCGTGGTGGCGACGGAGGCCTGGGTCTTCGACTATTACGGCTACTGCGTGCGCAATCTTTGCATCGCCCGCACCTTCGACCGCGCGCGGCTCCGGATGCCCGGCTGGGGCGCCGCTCTGGTCCCGCTGCCGCCGGAAGTTCCGATCTCGGAAAGGAGGTTCGGGCGCATCGGCGGGCTGTGGCTCCGGGAGCCAAGACAGTTCGTCCACGATGCGCTGCCTCGGGCGCGCCGCTACCTCGGACGCTTTGGTCCGCCGCCGGACCGGTGAGGATCCTCACCCGACGATCTTCTCCAGCGCCACGTCCCGCGTCCGCGGACCGAGGAGGCCGACGAGCAGCCCCGCCATGAGCATCGCCGCCGAGATGAACAGGAAGACCCCCGGCGTGCCTGCCTGACGCAGCACGAAGGCGATGACGAACCCGGTGAAGATCGCCGAGAAGCGGCTCCATGAGTACACGAAGCCCACGGCCCGAGCCCGGATGCCGGTCGGGAACAGCTCGGCCTGATAGGCGTGGAAGCTGTACGACATGACGTTGGAGGCGAGCGTCAGGCCGATGCCGAGCGCCACGATCGCGTTGACGTCCGTGGTGCGTGCGAAGGCGATTCCGCAGGCGATGTAGAGGAGCGCGGCCGCCACGATGACGTGCTTGCGCTCGAACCGGTCGGCGATGAGAAGCCCGATCAGCGGGCCGACCGGGGCAGCAAGCGCGATCAGTGCCGTGTAGGCGAGGCTCGACGTGACCGTGATTCCCTGCGCCACCAGCAGGGTTGGGACCCAGTTCGCGAAGCCGTAGAAGCCGACCGTCTGAAAGACGTTGAAGCCTGCCATCATGATCGCCCGGCGCCGGTAGGGCGGCACCCAGAGGTCGCGGAACGCGCCGCGCGGCTGCACCGGTTCTGGTGCAGCGGGTGCAGGCAGCGGGCGCCCGGACTCGGCCGCCACCTGCGCTTCAAGCCGGCGAAGAACCGCGTCCGCCTCCGCGAGGCGCCCGTGCTCTACCAGCCAGCGCGGGCTCTCCGGCAGGCCCGCGCGCAGCCACCAGACCACGAGGGCCGCGGAGGCGCCGATCAGGACCACCCAGCGCCAGCCATCGACGCCCAGCGGGGCGACCGGGATGAGCAGATACGACAGAAACGCCACAGCCGGCACGGCTGTGAAGCCGATGCCCTGGCACAGGGCGAAGGCGCGGCCGCGAATTGCCTTCGGTACCAGTTCGGAGAGGTAGCTGCCGATCGTCACCATCTCCAGGCCGAGGCCGATGCCCGCGATGAGCCGCCAGAGATTGAGGCCGAAGGCCTCGGTCTGGCAGGCCATGACCACGTTGGCCGCCGTATAAGACAGGAGCGACCACGTGAAGATCGCCCGGCGCCCGAAGCGGTCGGCGAGCCAGCCGCACAGGAGGGTGCCGATGAACAGGCCGGTGAACAGGGCCGCGACGAAGCTCGCGACACCGCTGGCACCGAACAGGCCGGGCGTCGTCGGGGTCAGGATCCCCGCCTTGACGAGGCCGGGCGCCACGTAGCCGGTGAACAGCAGGTCGTAGAGCTCGAAAAAGAAGCCGAGGCCGAGCAGCGCCACGAGCCGCCAGATCGTGCGGGTCGGCGGCAGGCGGTCGAGCCGGGCGAGCAGGACGCCGGTCTCAAGGCCCTCCGGGGCTGCCCGCACTTCCATCGTCGCCATGCGCCGCCCCGAGCTCCGTTCCCGCCCCAGCCCGCAACTGCCTCGGAACGGCCGAGCCCACAAGGGCGCCCGCGCTGATCGCGGGCTCCACGGCTCACGCCCCGAACACCGACCAGCCCATGCGATGGGTCAGCCGTTCCAGGGCTACGCGGCCGAGATGGGAATTGCCGGCGGCGTCGAGCCCCGGCGACCACACGGCGATGGAAGCCCTGCCCGGTGCTACCGCCAGGATGCTGCCGCCGACGCCGCTCTTGCCCGGCAGGCCAACCCGGTAGGCGAACTCGCCCGAGCCGTCGTAATGGCCGCAGGTCAGCATGATGGCGTTGATGCGGCGCGCCCGCTCGGCCGACACCACCGAGTGCCCGGTCGACGGGTTCACGCCGTTATGGGCGAGGAACCGGCCCGCCATGGCGAGCTGGCGACAGTTCATGGCGATGGCGCAGTGGTGGAAGTAGACGCCCAGCGTATAGTCCACCGGATTGTCGATGACGCCGAAGGACTTCATGTAGTTGGCGAGCGCGGTGTTACGGAAACCTGTGCGCTTCTCCGAAGCCGCCACCGTCTCATCGATGGCGATGGACGAATCCTGGGCCAGGAACTGGAGGAAGCGCAGGATTTCACCCAGTGCCTCCCGCGGCTCGTGGCCCGAGAGGATCACATCGGTCACCGCGATCGCACCGGCGTTGATGAACGGGTTGCGCGGCACGCCGCGCTCCCGCTCCAGCTGCACGATGGAGTTGAACGGGTTGCCGGAGGGTTCGCGCCCGACCCGCTTCCACAGCCGGTCGCCGACCATGCCGAGCGCCAGGGTGAGCGTGAAGACCTTCGAGACGCTCTGGATCGAGAACGGCGTCTCGCAGTCGCCGCCCGCGAAGACCTGGCCGGCGGCGTCGATCACCGCGATGCCGAACTGGTTCGGATCCACCCGGGCCAGTTCGGGGATGTAGTCGGCGACCGAGCCCCGGTCGGCGCGCTGGGCCATCTCGTCGGAGATGTCCCGAATGACGTGGGCGAGGTCGGGCAAGGGTGAGGCTCAAGGCACGAGGCGCGTCGCTGCCGGGCCGGTCGGCGACGTCTCGGGCGATGCAAGGTCCGGTCCGGGTGCGGAATGCTCTAGCAGCGCGCCGGGGCCGGGAGAACAGGCGCGGCGCTACACCCGGCGGCTGGGATCCCGACGAGGCAGCGAGGCCACTCGCTGGGCGCCAGGCTCCGGAAGGTCGCGCCGACCCGGGTCGCTAGGCGGCGGCGAGCGCCGTGCCCATGGATTCCTTCTTCATCAACTCCCGGAAGAAGCCGTCGAGATGGGTCAGCTTGTCGGGCGAACCGTCCTGGGCGATGCGGCCGCCCTCCAGCACGACGATCCGGTCGAAATCCTGCAGCGTCGAGAGCCGGTGGGCGATGGCGATGACGGTGCGGCCCTTCATGAGGTTCGCCAGCGCGTGGCGGATCGCCTGCTCGGACTCGGCGTCCAGCGCCGAGGTCGCCTCGTCGAGGAGCAGGATCGGGGAATCCTTCAGGATCGCCCGTGCGATGGCGATGCGCTGGCGCTGACCGCCCGAGAGCTTGACGCCGCGGTCGCCCACGATCGTGTCGAAGCCTTCCGGCAGCGCCTTGATGAAGTCGGTGCAGTGCGCCGCCTCGGCCGCCTGCCAGACCTCGTCGTCGGTGGCCTCTGGCCGGCCGTAGCGGATGTTCTCGCGCAAGGAGCGGTGGAACATCGAGACATCCTGCGGCACCACCGTGATGGCCTCGCGCAAGGATTCCTGGGTGACCCGGTCGATGTCCTGGCCGTTGATGCGGATCGTTCCGCTCTGCACGTCGTAGAAGCGCTGGATCAGCGAGAACAGGGTCGACTTGCCGCCACCCGACTTGCCCACGAGGCCGACGCGCTGGCCCGGCTCGATAACGAGGTCGAAGTCCGTGAAGACCGCGCGCCCGTCCGGGTAGCTGAAGGCGACGTGGTCGAAGGCGATCTGCGCGCCCTGGCCGGTGAGGGGCTTGGCCTCCGGATGATCCACGAGGTCGTGGGGTTGCAGGAGGGTGTGGAGCGCCTCGGACAGGCGTGCGGTGTGTTGCGTGGCATCGACCAGCGCCACCGCGAGGTCGCGGGTGGCGGCGAGGATGCGGATGCCCAGCGTGCAGACCAGGACCACCTGGCCGTTCGTCGCCTGGCCGGCCTCCCACATCTGGATTGCCCAGTAGAGCAGGCCGAAGACCGCGAGCACGGTGAGGACCGCGTGCACGATGCGCAGCTTCTCGAGGTAGAGCAGCGACGAGCGGCGCGCCCGCATCTCGGTGGCGATGGTGCCCTCGAAGCGCTGGCCCTCGCGCTTGAACGCCGAGAAGGCGCGCACGAGCGACATGTTGCCCACGAGGTCGACCATCTCGCCGTCGACGGAGGCCGCCTTGGCGGCGAAGTCGTGGTGCAGCGGCTTGCCGGCGGAGGCCATCTTGAACATCAGCACCACGACGGCGGCGAAGACGCCCGCCAGGATTCCCGCCATGGTGAGATTGACGGTGGCGATGTAGGCGATCGACCCGAAGGCCGCGACCGTCGGCGGCATCACGTTGAACACGAACATGTTCTCGACCGTGAAGATCGCGTTCGAGGTTGCCGTGATGCGCGACGCCAGGGTGCCGGGCTGGCGGTCGGAGAAGAAGGTCGGGGAATGGCCGGTGAGGTGCCGGAACAGGTCGCGCCGGATGTCGCCCGTGATGCCCACGAACGTGAAGGCGCCCGTGAGCGCCGCCACGCGCCAGAGCATGTTGTCGGCGGCGATGAAGGCGATCAGGACTGCGAGCGCGCCCCACACCACCGTGTTGCCGGGCCCGGGACCCTTCGTCAGGGCATCGACCACGCCCTTGAGGGCATAATCGGTGGAGACCGAGAAGCCGACGGCACCCAGCACCGAGATCAGAATTACCAGGTGCGGCAGCCAGCGGCGGCGGAGGTACCGCCCGACGAAGGCGAAGGGCCTGTCGGCGTATCGGTGCAGCTCTTCCATCGCGGTGACCATTCCGTATTCGCGCGGCTTTGGCTTACGGGCTGAGGCGGAGTGCAGCGCGGGCGCAGTCTGACCCGCAGCGGCAACGCGACAGCGTTGCCATATGTTGCACCGGTCCGCAGCTACGATGCGCTTTTATCCGCACAATCTGAACGCCGCTTGAGCGGCGCTCGCGCAGGCATGCGAATCCGGTGCCGCGGCCGGTCAGGACGCGGGCTCGGCCTGGCGCGTCTCCGGCATGATCAGCGCCACCAGCATGAACGCCGCGAAACCCACGATGGCGAGGCCCAGGAAGGCGCTGTGGCTGCCGAGACGGTCGGCCATGATTCCGGCCAGCGAAGTCGAGAGTGCGGCGCCGATCCCCATGGCGGTGCCGACGGCGCCCAGGGCGAGGTTGAAGCGTCCCGTGCCGCGGGTGAGGTCCGAGACGACGAGCGGCACCATCACACCGAGGACCGAGGCCGAGATCCCGTCGAGCACCTGGATGGCGACGAGGCCGTAGGGGTTGGTCGTGTAGGCGAGCATCAGGCCGCGAAGGGGAAGCGCCCCGAAGCCGAACAGCAGCACCGGGTAGCGCCCGAACCGCTCGGCCGCTCGGCCGACCGCTGGGGCGCTGACGGCCAGCACCGCCTGCGGGACCATGATGCAGGCGGCCACCAGCGCGGTGGCAGTCTCGCTCGCCCGCAGGGTGAGCACGCTGCCGACCAGCGGCAGCATCGCGGCGTTGGCGAGGAAGAACAGCACCATGCAGGCCGAGAAGGACAGGAGTCCGCGATTGGTCAGCAGCGCCCGGATCCCCTCCGGTCCGGCAGAGGCTGGCGCCAGGACGGCAGTCGCCTGGGCGGGAGGCGTCTCCCGGAGCACGGCCGGGTCGATATCCTGGGCCCGGATGCGGGCCAGGGCGATAATAGTCGGCACGACCAGGGCCGCCGTCAGGTAGAACACGGCGCCGTTGGACAGGTAGTAGCCGATGGCCCCCATGCCGGCCGCGCCCAGCGCGTTGCCGACCGCCGCGAAGCTGGCGTTGCGGCCGAGGCGCTCGCCCGCCCGGGCCCGCCCGACGAGGCCGATGCTGATCGCCGCGATGGCCGGCGTCAGCACGCAGCTCGCCGCGGAATGGGCCGCCATCGCCAGGAGCACGACGAGGAAGCTCGGCCAGACCGCCAGGGCGAAGGCGCTGCCCGAGATGCCGACCACCGCCACCGCGGCGGCGAAGCGCTTGGAGCGCACGACGTCGACGAAGGCGCCGCCGGGGACCTGCCCGAGGAGCGCCACGAGGCTGCCGACGGTCAGGGCGAAGCCGATATCGGACTGCGTCCACTTGGCCTGCGAGAAGTACACCGCCAGGAACGGCCCGAACCCGGTCTGCAGGTTCGCCACGAAGAACGCGAAGGCGTCGAGGCCGTACCGGCTCGCCGCCGAGATCGCGCGCTCGGGCGGGGCGGTCCCGGCCGCGGCCGCGGGCTCGCGCGGGCGCTCGGCCGCCGGATCCTTCAGGCGGACGGCGCGGGACCGCGGATCCTGCCGGGACACCTCGCGCTCGCGGGGGGAGGCGGCGGGTCTGACCTTCAATCGAGCCACCGTCATTTATCCGGAGCCTTCTCCGGCGGGGCGGCGGGTGCGGCCGGGGCCGGGGCGGGCGGAACCGGGGCGCCCGGGGTCGTGCCGGCGGGAGCCGGCTGCGCTGCGGGGGATCCGGCGGGTACAGTGCCGGCGGGTGCGGTGCCGGCGGCAGGTGCGGCGGGCGTTGCGGCGGGCGTTGCCGCCTGCTCCCCCTCGGCGGGGGCGGCCGGGCTCGCGGGGCCGAGCACGACGATCGGCTCACCGGACTTGTACTCGGGCGAGACGCGGACCTGATTGCGGGTCAGAGCCACGGACAGCTTGCGCTCCTTGCCGCCATCCGGGGTGAAGCGCAGGGCCCGCCAATCCACCGCGATCTTGCGGGTGCCGACGCCGAGGAAGCCGCCGAAATCGATGATCGCGGCGCGGGGATGCCCGTCCTTGTCGATGATGATGTCGATGACCCGCCCGAGTTCGTCGCCGCCGGCGCTGCGGACGCTGCGGCCGAGCAGGCTCTCGTAGTCCTGGGTGTCGAGGACCGTCGCCGGGGTACCCTGCTGCTGGGCCTGCGGCGGGGCCGGTGTCGCCGGAGCGGCGGACGGCCCGGCGGGGGCGGGCGGAGCCGCCGGCGCGTTCGGAGCCGGCGTGGCGGCCGGCGCCTGCGGCTGGGCCGCGCCGGACGCGCCCTCGCTGCCGGCGGGCTGGGCCTGCGCCGCGGCTCCCGACGCCCAGAGGGCGAGCGTGACGGCCGCGATCATCCGGATGGTTCTGAACACGCTTCGTCCTCTGAGGATGGGCCGGGCCGAATCGATACGCCGACGCAACCGCGACCGTTTCGGTCGGTTCCAGCGCCCTCATCGGCAGGAAACCGCCCGCGGTCGGCCGTCGTGCCGCAGGACCTGGGCGAAGTTATGGATCCGGCCGCCCGGGCAGCAAGGTTCGGGCCGCGGCGAAGGCGGGAACCGATGCCGGTTGCGGGAGCGTCTGGCTAGCGTCTGGTTTTCGCCGCAACCCCAGCGTAGAGAGCGGATCAAAGCTCATGCGAGCCGCGGACAGCACCGCGGCCCCTTGCGAGGACTGAACGATGTCGACCCTCCCCCCGTCGAGAAGCGCCGCCGCGCGCGGGCTCGTGCTCGGCACCGCCCTGGCCGGCTTGGTGGCGGGTTGCCAAGCCCTCGGCGGCGGCGGCGGCGTGATGCCGGATACGCAGGTCGGCCTGCCGCCGTCCCTGCGCGGCGCCCTGCCCAACCGCGAGCCCCACAACGCCGGTGTCGACGCCGACGGCCGCCCGCTCCAGACAGCCCCGACCCGGCAGCTGGCGCTGCCCAAGAGCACCGGCGCCGGGGCGCGGACGGCGGATGCCAGCGAGCGGCGGATCCGCCGTGAGGACCTCGACGGCGGCAACGGGGCCGTGTCGGGCGGCGGCAGCGGCGGATCGATGGGGCCGATGATGGCCCCCGGCGGCAGCGTCGGCCTCGGCGGCAAGTTCTGAAGCGGACCCCCGACGTCGCGACGCCGGAGAACCCCGGTCACGCGGTCGGCGCGCGCCGGCCGTAGAAATCCTCGATCCGGCCGCCGTAGCTCGGATCCGCGAACCCGTCCTCGCCCGGCCCGTGACTGGGTGCGCCGGCGAGCGCGGCCGGATCGATATCGACCACGTAGCCTCCGAACTCGGTGCTGTAGGTCAGCGCCTTCCAGGGGAGGGGGTGGTGGTTCTCGCCCAGCCCCAGGAAGCCCCCGAAGGCCAGCACCGCGTAGGCGACCTGTCCCGACACCTTATCCACCATGAAGTTGTGGACGGCCCCGAGATGGCGCCCGCCGCGGTCGTAGACATCCGTGCCCTCGACCTTGTTGGACGCGATCAGCCGGCTGGTCTCGTCGATGGCGACACCGGGGCCGGCGGGATCCAGTTCCAGGGTTCCGGGCTTCCGCACGGCGCGTTCGTTGGGCAGGTCCGTCGGCATACGCACTCCCAGGTCGCGGATGCGGCCGTCCCGCATCCCGTTGTCCCTGCGGACTAAGCGGGTCGCCGGGCACAGGTTCCGCGCTCCGGCCGGGAGCGTGCCCGTGGCGGGGTGCCGGGCGCTCAGAGATCGGGCGGAACGCCTGCCCTGGCGCGCCGCTCGTTGATCCGGTCGCGGACCGAGCGGCTGGCCAGCAGCATCTCAAAGCCGAAGGCGACGAGGGCGCACAGCGTGCACAGGATCGCCGCGCCGAACAATCCGAACAGGACGGTCGCCACCGTGTTGTCGCGCAGGGCCCCGACGAACAGCGTCAGAACCGAGCCGCAGGTGGCGACCCCGCCGAGGGCGGCCATCAGCACGGCGGCGTCCAGGGCCAGGGACCGCAGGTGCAGCCGGTCGAGGCGTCGGCCCAGGCTGAGGCGCTCCGCGTCGCCCGCGCCCGCGAGGAGGCCGGAGACGCGGTCGGCCTGGTCCGCCACGCGGGCGAGGCGCGTGCCGAAGACGTTGAGCAGCGTCGCGATCCCGGACAGCAGGAAGACCGGGCTCAGCGCCACCTGGACGACATGGGCGGTGCTCTCCAGGGTGGCGGGGACGATCAGGTTGGTCATGCCGACCGGCAGTGCACCCGCTCGGTCCCCGGGGCAATCCCGGCGACCGCAGGCGGCTCAGACCAGACCGCGCCCCGGTTCCGCGCCGCGGGCGGCGGGCTCGGCGCTGACGCCGAGGCCGAGCGCCGTCACCAGGGCCGTGGCGAGCAGCAGCGCGAGCGTGAGGGCAGGAGCGAACATGACTGTACTTGAGGCGCAGGATTGTTAAGAGCAGGTTTCGCGCGTGCGGATCCGTTGAATAATCTTCGCGGACCGTGCGGATCGGCAGCTTCCCGTGTGGATTTCCGCGCCTGCCTTGTGGATGAGAGGCCCGCGAAGGCGATTTCCCCTTGGAACGGGGGCGGCACCGCTTAGTTGCTGCTATGCTGGCTCGGCCGTGGGGCGCTCATGCCCCGGCCTGCGGCCCGAGAACCGGAGGAAGTTTATGGCCACGAAGACCGAGAAGGCTGCACCGAAGGCGGCCAAGACCACCAAGCCCGAGACGAAGGCCGCCCCGGCCAAGGCTGCGAAGCCCGCCGCGACCAAGTCCGCCGGCACGAAGCCGAACGCCCTGCAGCAGCCCCTCAAGCCCTCGGCCGAACTCGGCGCCATCGTCGGCACCAGCCCGCTCCCGCGCGGCGAGGTGGTCAGCAAGGTTTGGGACTACATCAAGAAGCACAACCTTCAGAACCCGCAGAACAAGCGCGAGATCGTGGCCGACGACAAGCTCAAGAAGGTCTTCGGCAAAGACAAGTGCTCGATGTTCGAGATGAACAAGCATCTCGCCGCGCACCTGAAGGCCTGAGCGCGCCCCAGGGCCAGGCCGGACTTCGCGTCCGGAGCCCCGGCCCTGGCGTGCCGACGCTTCGCGCGTCGGCTGCGAGCGCCGACGATCATTTCGGGGTCCGCCACAGGCGGGAGCCCGGAATCCCGAGCCGCGGGTTCTGACCGATCGGGCGGAGATGGCCGCCGCGATCGCGAGGGATCGGCCGCTTCGGATTCCGGGCTTCGCTGTGCGGTGTTCCCGGCCCTGGTGCCCCATCCGGTCGAGGCAGCCGGCAACGTGCGTCCGCGCCCGTGCGGGTTGCGGTTTCACGCATCGTGGACGGCTCAGCGCGTCTCCTCCCTTCTGCGGGGAAGGGGATGCGCGGAGCCGCAGGCCCGTTTTTCCCGACGCAGATGTGTAAATCTGCAAGCCCGTGCGGAAGAGCGGGCCCGCGTCTCGTTCGGCCCTGTCGCCACCCGACCGGCCACGGCGTCAGGAAATGCCCTGCAGCACGCCGCCATCCACCCGGAGCGCCGCGCCGGTCGTGGCGCTCGCCGCCGGGCTGCACAGGTAGGCGACGAGGTTCGCCACCTCCTCCACCCGCGCGAGGCGCCGGATCAGCGAGGAGGGGCGGTGCTCGGCCACGAAGGCGCGGCCCATCGCGTCGAGATCCGCGTCGGCCTTGCCGCCGGCCATCTGCGTCATGAATTCGGCGACCCCCTCCGACAGGGTCGGGCCCGGGAGAACGCTGTTCACGGTCACGCCGGACCCGGCCACCGTCTGGGCGAGGCCACGGGCGACCGCGAGCTGCGCGGTCTTGGTCATCCCGTAATGGACCATCTCGGTCGGCGTATTGATGCCCGACTCGCTGGAGATGAAGATCACCCGACCCCAGCCGCGCTCGGCCATGCCGGGCGCGTAGGCCCGCGACAGGCGCACGCCGCTCATCACGTTGACGTCGAAGAAGCGCTGCCAGTCGGCGTCCGGGATCTCGAAGAACGGCTTCGGCTCGAAGATGCCGGTGTTGTTGACGAGGATGTCCACCGTCGGCAGGGCCTGCACGAGGGCTGAGACGCCCGCCGCGGTGGCGACATCGCCCACGGCCGCGAAGGCGCGGCCGGCACCCGCCTCGCCCCGCAGCTTGGCCAGGGCCGCCTCGACCCGCTCGGACGTCCGGCCGTTGATGCCGACCTCGGCCCCGAGATCGCAGAGTTCCTTGGCGATGGCGTAGCCGATGCCGGCGGTGGAGCCGGTGACGAGGGCCTTGCGGCCGGTGAGATCGAGATCCATGGGACCCTCCCGCGCGTCTGACGGGCGGTCAACGCGCACCCGTGGCGGCCGGTGGCATGAACCGGCCGTCTAGCCGCTCCGACTGCGCCGCAGGACGCTGGCGCAGCCGCCGATCACCGAGAGCGCCACCGCGCAGGAGAGCGACAGGGTCACGGCCCGCTCGGGCCCGAGGCCGTGGGTCAGGCCGAAGATCACCGCCACCAGGGCCGCACCGAGGGACTGGCCGGTGAGCCGCGCCGTCGACTGCATCCCGCTGGCCCCGCCGGCGCGCTCGCGCGGCGCGGAGGTGACGATCACCTTGTTGTTGGGCGACTGGAACAGGCCGAAGCCGAGGCCGCAGAGCGTCAGGCGCCAGGCGATGTCGAGGGTCGCGGGGGCCTCGGGCAGGAGGATGACGCTGACGAGCCCGGCCGCCAGCATCGCGAGCCCGATCCCGCCGAGAATGCCCGGGGGGTAGCGGTCGGCAAGGCGCCCGGAGACCGGCGCCATGGCGGCCACCGCGATCGGCCAGGGGGTGAGCAGGAAGCCGGTCTGCGTGCTGGAGAGGTGCAGCACGTCCTGGAAGTAGAACGGCAGCGCCACGTAGGAGACCATCTGGGCGCAGAACGACGCCACCGACGTCGCCATCGACAGGGCGAAGGCGGGGATCCGCAGGAGGTCCACCGGCAGGAGCGGCGCCGGCAGCCGGATCTGGCGGCGGACGAACACCGCGCCGATCACCAGGGCGCCGACGAGCTCGGCGGCGGCGATCCGCTGGGCATCCGGGTCGCCCAGGCCGTCGATGCCGATGATGAGCAGGCCGAAGGTCAGCGCGTTGAGAACGGCGCTGACGAGGTCGAAGGGCCGCTTGCTGGCGGGCGTCACCGGCAGGGTGCGGGAGGCGACCGCCAGGGCCGCCAAGCCCACCGGTATGTTGACCAGGAACAGCCAGGGCCAGGTCGCCACCGAGAGGATCGCGGCCGCCACGGTGGGTCCGGCCGCCGAGGCGACGGCCACCACCAGCGCCACGTTGGCCACGCCCTGGCCGATCATCCGGTGCGGGTAGATGAAGCGCACGAAGCCGATATTGACGCTCATGATCGCCGCGCCGCCGAGCCCCTGGACGACCCGCGCCGCGATCAGCAGCGGCAGGCTCGGCGCGACCGCGCAGGCCAGCGAGGCGGCGACGAACAGCGCCAGGCCCGGCAGATAGACCTTCCGGAAGCCGAAGATGTCGCCCAGCGCCGCGAAGGGCAGCAGGCTCGCCGTGACGGCCACCTGATAGGCGTTGACCACGAAGATCGCGTCGGCGGGCTTCACCGCGAGGTCCTTGGCCATCACCGGCAAGGCCACGTTGACGATCGCCCCGTCGAGGACGGCCATGGTCATGGCCAGACCGATCGCCGCCATGGCCAGCACGCGCTCGCGCGGCGGCAAGCCGTCCTGCGGGGTGCCCGAAGGGCTGGCCTTGGCGGCGCCGGGACCGGGCGGGACCTGCGCCATGCGCGCGCGCTCCTGCGGCGTCCCGGTCGGGTCCGTGACGTCGATGGCTGGGGTTGATCCGGGCGCAGAAGGCGCCGGGAAGGCCGTACCCTGTCGCGCAGGCCGGGCATCCCGTCGAGGGGCGCGGTGTGCTGAATGACACGGCGCGGACGGGTTCGTTCGCGGCGCGGCGGAGGTCAACGGCGCCGCGCGGGGCTCGTCCCTCAAGCCAGCAGGTAGGTCAGCAGCGAGCGAAGCTGGGCCGGCTTGATCGGCTTGCGCACGAGTTCGGCGCCGGTCGCCGTCACCCGGTCCTCGACCGCGCCGGTGTGGTCGGCGGTCGTGACGATCACCGGGAGCGGCTCGGTCGTCAGTCTGCGAAAATAGGCCGCCACGTCGAGCCCGCAGGCGCCGTCGTCGAGATGGTAGTCGAGCACCAGTATGTCCGGCGGCGGGGCGCCGGCCTCGACGGCGGCGCGCACCCCGGCCAGATCCCGGAAGGTCGAGACCCGGGCGTCCCAGTTCTGCAGGAGGCGCGCCAGGGCGTCGGCGGTGGAGGCGTCGTTCTCGACGACCAGGACATGCGCCCCCGAGAGCCGGGTCGCCACCGGGGCGGGCGGCGCCGCGGCGGCCGGGACGGCGCTGACGGGCAGCGCCAGGGTCACCCGCGTGCCGTGGCCGGGCCGCGAGCGCAGTGCCAGCGGGTGATCGAGCGCCTGGGCCATGCGCCGGACGATGGAGAGGCCGAGGCCGAGCCCCGGATCCTCCCCGGCGGCCGTGCGGGCGCTGCCGCGGAAGAACTCGTCGAAGACCAAGTCCTGATCCTCGGCACTGATCCCGCAGCCGGTATCGGTCACCTCCACCCGGACGCCGCCGCCCCGGCGGCGCGCCGCCAGGATGATCCCGCCCGCGGCCGTATACCGGACCGCGTTCGAGACGAGGTTCTGCAGGATGCGCTGCAGGAGCACCACGTCGCTGGTCACGGTGAGGTCGGGGCAGCGAACCGAGAGCCGCAGGCCCTTCCGCTCGGCGAAGGGCTTGAAGCTCTCCGCCAGCTCCGCGAGCAGGTCGGGCAGGAAAACCGGCTGCAGCTGCGGCCGGACGATGCCCGCGTCGAGCTTGGAGATGTCGAGGAGCGTCTTGATCAGGTCCTCGATCGTCTGCAGCCCGCGCTCCACCTGGCCCGCGATGGTGCGGGCCTCCGGCGGCACGTCGAGGTCGGCCAGCGCCGAGATCGACAGGCGGGCGGCGTTGACCGGCTGCAGCAGGTCGTGGCTCGCAGCGGCCAGGAAGCGGGTCTTGGAGCGGTTGGCGGTCTCCGCCTCCTCCTTGGCGGCCGCCAGGGCCTCGTTGGAGCGCTCCAGCCGGTGCATCAGCCCGGTCAGCTCCTCGGTGCGCGTGCGGACCCGCCCTTCCAGTATGATGGCGGTCTGGAACAGCGAGTAGGCGCTGCCCCGCTGGTCCATGGTGCGCTCGACATGGGACATCAGCGCCGCGTTGATCCGCTCGAGCTTCTCGATGCGCCGGCGCAGGGACGCGTCGGCCTCGAGGCCGTTCGGGTGCAGCGTCACGACGCCACCGGGAGGTCGCCGCCCTCCGCCAGCGACCGGCCGATGGCGATGCCCGTGAAGGTCTGGTTCAGGTGCATCGCCCGGTACTGCTCGCCGAAGGTCTCGAACCCCACGACGTTGTAGCGGCGGTAGAGGTCGGCGATGCCGTGGCGGACCTGCCGGCTCTCGGCGTCGAGGCGGCGCAGCACGCACTCGAAGCCGATGATCAGGTCGACGCCCCCCAGCGCCGCGTCGAGGCGCGCCAGCTCCGCCCGGGTCGAGGCGACGATGTCGCGCGGCTCGGCGAGGGTGAGCACCACGCCCTCGTCCACCGCGCAGAAGAAGCTGAGCGACCCGTCCTCGTTCATCCGCCGGATCGAGCGGCAGAAATACTCGCCGCCGACCTTCACGGCGAGCGGGTAGGCGGCGAAGCTCATCGGCGACAGGCCCTCGGGATCGAGGCCGATCGCCATGGCGTATTCCCGCGCCGCCGGCTCGGCGTTGAGCTCGTGAACGGTGCGGCGCTCGCCGTCCGAGGCGGTGACCACGAACTTGGTCTGCGTCGGCTCGAAATTGTCGCTCTTGAAGATCTCCACAGAGAAATCGGTCTCGACCAGGATCAGGACCGCCGCCTGCCGGTGAATCCGGCCGCCGTGGAGCAGGACCGCGTCGCGGAACCGCAGGTCGTCGCCGGCCGAGCCACCGACGATCGGGATCCCGTCGAGGGCCCAGGCGATCGCCGAGACCACCGTCTCCTCGGCGTTGGTCAGCCCGTCGATCAGCGAGAGCGCGAAGCGCCGCTGCGTGGCGGCCGGGTCGCCCTCGCGGCACCGCTCCTGCGGATCGAGGGTCCGGCGTAGCGCCCGCACCGCCGAGGCGGTCCGCTCCACGTCGAGATGGTCGATGGCGTCCAGCACCGTCGAGACGATGCGGAACCGCTCCGCCGGGAACGCGATGGCGACGAGGCCGCGATCGAGGCCGCCGGCGGGCGCGATGCCGCCCGACATCGAGCAGCCGGCCACCGGCACGCCGGGGAAGCGGCTTTCCAGCTCGCGGGCCAGGATCTCGGCGTCGTAATCGGCGGAGAAGAACACGACGATCTGCGACAGGGCGGCGTCGGCCACGGAGGCGGCGACGTCCGAGACCGCGTCGGCGGCCGAGGCCGCGTCCGTCCAGGCCGTCCGGATGCCGCACAGATGGCGGCGCACGCCAGTTCCCTGAGCCACGTTTCCTACCCCCTGGCGCCCCCTCGGCGGGCTTGCTGCCCGCTCTTCAGCGTCGTGGGGTGAGTATGTCGTGCGCAACCCATCGGTGCAACCGTCCGGCGGACCGTGACCGGACCTGCGGATCCGGCGCCCGCGGCCTCACTTCATGCACGCGTCCTCGGCCTTCTCGAAGGCGGCCGGCTTGGGCTCGTGCTCCGCCGGCCGGTTGCGGCCGAGGGCGCCCTCGGAGCGGGCCCGCAGATAGGTGTAGATGTCGGGCATGTAGCACATGACGTTCTTGTTCTCGCCGAAGGCCGGCATGACCAGCTCCTGCGAGGCGTTCACGTCCTTCTTGCCGCCGACGACGATGCCGGCGAACTGCGCGTAGCTCATGCCCTTCAGGGCATCGACGAGCGAGGGCGCGTAAGTCGACCCCATGCCGTCGGGCCCGTGGCAGACGATGCAGTTCGAACTGTACCGCAGGTAGCCCGACATGGTGTACCAGTCGACCTTCTTGCCGTCGTCGGTCACGTGGTACGTCGGATCGCCGTTCTTGTCCGTGTACTGACCGTCCTGCACCTTGGCGGGCTGGGTCGGGCCGCCGCTCTTCAGGTCCGCGGGCGCTGCGGTTGCGCTCGATGGCTGCGCGGCGGGCGGTGTCGCCGCGGCGGCGGGACTCGCCGCAACGAGGCCTGCCGCGATCCCGGCGAGCATCAAGCTGGAAAATAGGTCTGCCGCGCACCGCATGAGCGTTCCTCCATCCGCCCACAAGCTTTTTGGAGGTGGCGCGGCGGGGAGATAACGGTGTTCCCGCGGATCGATTGCACCGGCGCGCGTTCACGTTTTCGCGCCATGTGCGCGCTCGGTTGCAGGCCCCCGCGTCCCCTCAGCTTATCCGCGTTGCGCACAGCATTAACCTTTTGTTAATCCGCGGATTGCCGCCGGCCCTCCGGCGTGAGAGCTTTCGTTAACGAGAGCTTAACGGTTGGGTCACGGCGATGCGGTTCGCGGCTTCGAAGATGCAGGGACTGGTTTCCGGCTCTGCATCGCGTCGGCTCTCCCGCGGCCGCCGCGCCGCGGCCGCACTGGCCCTGGCGGCCCTCGGCTTCGCCGGTGTCGCCACCGCGCAGGCTCAGACGCTGGCGAGCCTTCCGAGCGAGGCTGGGGCGCGGGTTCAGGGGGAGGCCCGTCCGATCGCCGCGTGGGTGACGTTCTGCCAGTCCTACGCGGCCGAGTGCACGGTGGACCGCAGCGAGCCGGCGCGGATCAGCCTGACGCCGTCGACCTGGGCGACGATCGTGTCGGTGAACCGGCGGGTCAACAAGGCGGTCGAGCCGATGACAGACCAGGAGCACCTGCACGTGGCCGACCGCTGGGACCTGGCCGAGGACGGCATCGGCGACTGCGAGGACTTCCAGCTGCTCAAGCGCCACCTGCTGGCCGAGGCCGGGCTGCCGCGGCGGGCGATGCGCATGACCGTGGTGATCGACGAGAAGGGCGAGGGCCACGCGGTGCTCACCCTGATCACCGACCGGGGCGACCTCGTGCTCGACAACAAGACCAGCGCGATCCTGCCCTGGCACAAGACCGGCTACGTGTTCATCAAGCGCGAGAGCCAGGACGCCGTCGCCTGGGTGTCCCTCGGCGGCGTCACCTCCCCCGTCACCACCGCAAACCGCTGACCGCCCTCAGGCGGGCTCCTTAACCGATTGGTAACCCTGCGGCGCCACTCTGTCGTGCGACGGAGTGCCAGTTCGATGCCGCGAGCCCGCCACGTGTCGCCGGCCCCGATTGTCGCGGCCCTGCTGGTCCTGGATGTCTCCGGCACGGCGCGGGCTGCCAGCGAGACCGAGGGCCGGCACGCCCTCTGGCGGGACTGCCTCACACGCAACTTCCAGATCGAGGCCGCGCTGACGGAGCGGGACTTGGCTGCCGACGCGGCCTTCCGGGCCTGCCGCGGCGCCGAGGACGCCTATCTCGCCGCCCTGGCCGGCTCGCCGCTCCTCGACGAGGACGACGTCGCCCGGGCCCGGCCGCTCCTCGCCGGCCGCATCCGGGCCTGGCTGGTCGGCAGCCGCGGCTGAGCCGCCGCGGCCCGGACCGGCGCCCGCCGGTCTAGACGCCGCAGGCGCAACAGCCGCGGACGTTCGCGATCCGCTGCTCGGGCGTGCCGAAGGTCGGATTGGTCGTCCCGTAGGCCCGCCAGTGCTTGATCCACTGTCGGACGAAGTGCGGCCCGCGCGGTGCCGCCGCCAGCGTGTGGGCGGCCCAGCAATCGGCCAGCTTGTCAGACGTGTTGTGGATGGCGAGGTGCCCGTACGCATGGACGAGATAGAAGTGGCTCGCGTCGGCGACTTGCGCGTTGATCTGTGCTTCGCGCGACGGGCACAGGTAGACGCCGTCCTGTGTTGCCAGTGCGACCTTTCCGCCCGTCGCGGAGCACTTCGGCGTTACCGCGACGTCGAGTAACCCACCAGAAGGCCGCCACTGCGCATGAGATATTGTTGTTGATGCCAAGTAAGGCATCAATAAAAATAGCAACAAGACTGTAGTTTTCATCAGATTTCGCCGAATCAACGTGCGCAGAGCCCGAACTTACCGGATCTTGTCGTCTGGCACGATGGCGGATGTGTTGAAGATCGTCGACGCGGCGCCTCTGGTCGCGCGGCCTGTCTCGTCCGCGCGGAGCCGGCGTGTCCGGCCCGCGCACGGCCCCGCGACGCCCCGTGCCGTCAGCCCTTCAGGCGAGCCTTGATCCGCTGGGTCAGGCCGTCGCGGACATCGCGATAGGCGTCGAGGCGCTGCTCGCGGGAGGCATCCTGCAGGAGCGTCGGATCGGGGGTCGGCCAGTATTCCACATCGGCCGCGAGGGTGTGGGTCAGGGCCAGGGCCCGGTGGTGCGCCTCCGGGGCGAGGGTGATGATCAGGTCGAAGTTCAGCCCCTCCCAGTCCTCCAGCTCCTCGATGGTGCGGGGCCGGTGCCGGCTCGCGTCGATGCCGACCTCGTCGAGGGCCGCGACCATGAAGGGATCGGTGGGCTCGCCCGAGCGCACGCCGGCCGACTGCACGTAGGTGGATTTGCCGAAGTAGGCGCGCGCGATCGCCTCTGCGGCCACCGAGCGCACCGCGTTGTAGTTGCACATGAACAGGACCGACTGGACCCGCCGCTTCTTCGGAGTGGGCTCGGGGAGGGGCTCAGCCATCGCCGGTCGGCGCGGAGGGCGCCCTAGCCCTTCCAGTGCAGGGCGAAGATCAGGGTGAACAGGCGGCGCGCCGTGTCGTGGTCGAGGTCGACCTTGCCCTCGAGGCGCTGCTTCAGCGTCTCGGAGGCCTCGTTGTGCAGGCCGCGCCGGCCCATGTCGATCGCCTCGATCTGCGACGGCGAGGCGGTGCGGATCGCGTTGTAGTAGCTCTCGCAGATCATCTCGTAGTCGCGGATCACGCGCCGGAACGGGGTCAGCGACAGGAGGTGCGTCATCACCGGCTCGCCCTCCACCGACGAGATGGCGAAGGACAGCTTGTTCTCGACGAGGCCCAGCGTCAGGGCGTAGGGCCCCTCCCGGCCTGGAATGGTGAAGGAATTGTCCTCCAGGATGTCGAACAGGGCGATCGCCCGCTCGTGCTCCTGATCCGGATTGCCGCGGGCGATGGAGGCCTCGTCGAGGCTCACCTTCGCGAGGCGGTTCGGCCCGCGCTGCTTCTCCGCCATCCCCAAAACCTCACAGGTTCAGCCGGATCGCGACGGAGCGGGCGTGCCCCTCCAGGCCCTCGGACCGGCCGAGGTTTATCGCCGCCGGACCGAGCGCCCGCAAGCTCTCCGGCGTGCAGGCGAGGATCGTCGTCCGTTTCATGAAGTCGAGCACCCCGAGTCCGGAGGAGAACCGGGCCGAGCGGGCGGTGGGCAGGACGTGGTTCGGGCCGCCCACGTAGTCGCCGATCGCCTCCGGCGTGTGCGAGCCGAGGAAGATCGCCCCGGCGTTGCGCACCCTGGCGGCGAGCGCCTCCGCGTCGTCCGTCTCGATCTCCAGGTGCTCCGGGGCGAGGCGGTCGACGAGGGGCACGGCCTCGTCGAAATCCCGCACCCGCACGATGGCGCCGTAGTCGCGCCAGCTTGTCCGGGCGATCTCCTGGCGGGGGAGGGTGGTCAGCGCGCGTTCCACCGCGCCCTCGACGGCGTCGGCGAGTTCGGCGCTGTCGGTGATGAGGATCGCCTGGGCGGCGACGTCGTGCTCGGCCTGGGCCAGGAGGTCGGCGGCGATCCAGTCCGGGTTGGCATGGCCGTCGGCCAGAACCAGCACCTCGGAGGGGCCGGCGATCATGTCGATCCCGACCTGGCCGAAGACCCGCCGCTTGGCCGCCGCCACCCAGGCGTTGCCGGGTCCGACGATCTTGGCGACCGGCGCGATCGTGTCCGTGCCGTGGGCCAAGGCCGCCACCGCCTGGGCGCCGCCTACCCGGTAGACCTCGTGCACGCCGGCGAGCCGCGCGGCAGCCAGCACCAGCGGGTTCATCTGGCCGTCCGGGGTCGGCACCACCATCACGAGCCGCGGCACCCCGGCGACGCGGGCCGGGATCGCGTTCATCAGCACCGAGGACGGGTAGCTCGCCGTCCCGCCGGGGACGTAGAGGCCCACCGATTCCAGCGCCGTCCAGCGCCAGCCGGCGGTGACTCCGATTGCGTCGGTGGCCCGGTGATCCGCGGGCCGCTGGGTCCGGTGGAAGGCCTCGATCCGCTCCGCGGCGAGCCGCAGCGCCTCCAGCAGGTCCGCCGGGCAGGCCTCGACCGCCGCGGCGATCTCCGCCTCGGTGACCCGCAGCTGGGCGGCCGAGAAGCCGGCGCCGAGACGGTCGAACCGCCGCGTGTACTCGACCAGGGCGTCGTCGCCGCGGGCGACGACGTCGGCGATGATGCCGCGCACCGCCTCGTCCACGTCCTCGGCGATCTCGCGCTTCACCGTGAGCAGGCGCGCGAAATCCGCGGCGAAATTCGGGGCGCTGCTGTCGAGCCGGACCATCGGGTAAGCCTTTCGTCTCGCGTCAGGCCGCCGTGCCGGCGGTCGTGTCGGGCGTGTCGATGTCGTGGCCCGGGCGGTTGGCCGATTCCCAGACGGGACCGAGATCCTTCATCCGGACCTCGATGCACTCGACCTCCAGGCGCAGGGCCGCGCCGCCGGAGAAGACGAGATCGATGAACCCCGAGGGCGCCTCGGTCGGCTCGAACGTCAGGGCGAGCAGGCTCATGGGCGTGGTGTCGGCGGGCTTCAGCCCACGGCTCTTCACGCCGAGGACGCGCTCCACGTGCAGGCCGGCGAGGCGCCGCCGGGGCGGGACGTCCGGCGTCCAGTCGAAGCGCCGCACCGCCATGAGGAAGCGCCGCTCGCCGGCGAGGTAGGTCAGATCCTCCGGGCGCAGGATCGCGTCCTGCAGATGTGCGGAGATCACGGTCAGATCCTCGGCGTCGAGGGCGGCGAGCCTGAGCAGCTCCATGAAGGGGACATCCTCGGGACAATGGGACGCCGGCCAGACCCGGAGGCGCGGCTGGCGGCAGGGCGTAGGTAGCGGTGCGGCCGCACGCGGGCAACGGCTGAGGCCGGGATCGTGCTTCGGGGGACCGGACAGGTTCGGTCCAGCCTGGCCGCGTAGCCTCCTCGGCGGGCGGTTCGTGTCGGGATCGGGGATGGGCAAGCACGTCATGCGCGCGGTTCTGGCCGCGCTGGCTCTGGGATCGCCGGCCGCCGATCCCGCCGCACAGGTCGGCCCAGATGCGAGGCCCCACATCTACGGTCGGCCGGGCCCGGACCGCGAGGACTACGCCCCGCCGCGTCACCGGCCGCCGCCTCCGGCCGGTGACGGCTACGGCTGGCGGCCACCGCCTCCGCCTCCACCGCCCGACGACGCGTTCGACCGGCCCCGCCCGCGCTGGCGCCACCGTTACGAGCGGCACCCTGTGGACGACAGCGTCTGCGTGACCGCCCGCGGCACGTGCCTGACACGCGCCGCGCCACCCGGAGCCCCCTGCGGCTGCGAGATCCCGGGCTTCGGCTACAAGCGCGGGCAGATCGAGGATTGAGGAGACAGGCCGGCGCGCCGCGTCAGCGCGTCACGCCCGCACGCGCTCGATCCGCGCCCCGCAGCGGCCGAGCTTGGCTTCCAGCGCCTCGAAGCCGCGGTCGAGGTGGTAGACCCGGTTGATCTGGGTCTCGCCCTCGGCGGCGAGGCCGGCGATGACCAGGGAGACGGAGGCGCGCAGGTCCGTGGCCATCACGGGGGCGCCCTTGAGCCGCTCGACGCCCTCGACGATCGCGAGGTCGCCCTCCAGGCGGATCTTGGCGCCGAGGCGGGCCAGCTCCTGCACGTGCATGAACCGGTTCTCGAAGATCGTCTCGCGGATGTGCGACTGGCCCTTGGCCAGGGTCATCAGCGCCATGAACTGCGCCTGCAGGTCGGTGGGGAAACCCGGGAACGGGTCCGTGGTCACGTCGACCGCCGCGATGCCGGCGCCGTTGCGGCGGACCCGGATCCCGCCCTCGACCTGGCTGATCTCGGCGCCCGTGGTCGACAGGACGTCGAGGGCCGAATGCAGCAGCTCGGCGCGCGTGTCCTTCAGGACCACGTCGCCGCCGGCCATCGCCACCGCCATCGCGTAGGTCCCGGTCTCGATCCGGTCCGGCAGCACCTCGTGGCGGGCGCCGCCGAGCCGCGCCACGCCCTCGATCTCGATATGCGGCGTGCCGGCGCCGCGGATCTTGGCGCCCATCTTGTTCAGGCACTCGGCGAGGTCGACCACCTCCGGCTCGCGGGCGGCGTTCTCGATCACCGTGGTGCCGTAGGCCAGCGCCGCGGCCATCAGCGCCACGTGGGTGCCGCCGACCGTCACCTTGGGGAAGGCGATCTCGGCGCCGCGCAGGCCGTTCTTGGTCTTGGCGACGACGTAGCCGGCGTCGATCTCGATCTCGGCTCCGAGCCGCTCCAGCGCCATGATCAGCAGGTCCACCGGCCGGGTGCCGATGGCGCAGCCGCCGGGCAGCGAGACCTTGGCCTCGCCGAACCGGGCGAGCAGCGGCGCGATCACCCAGAAGCTCGCCCGCATGGTCGAGACCAGGTCGTAGGGCGCGGTGGTGTCGATGACGTTGGAGGCGGTCAGCCGGATCGTCTGGCCGGTCTCGGTGGTCTGCCCGGGGCGCTTGCCGACCACCATGTGGTCGACGCCGTGATTGCCAAGGATCCGCGTCAGCGCCGCGATGTCGGCCAGCCGCGGCACGTTGATCAGCTCCAGCGTCTCGCCGGTGAGCAGGCTCGCGATCATCAGCGGCAGCGCCGCGTTCTTGGCGCCTGAGATCGGGATCACGCCGTTGAGCGGCGTGCCGCCGGTGATGTGGATGCGGTCCATGCTGGGTCCTCGGGCGACGCACCGAGGGGATGCGCGGCCGGCCGAATTGTGCGCGGGCGCCGCGGCGCCCAGGCTTGGCCGTGGCCTATAGCCCGGTTTTGTCGGAATCAGGACCGCCTTCGTCGTCCCGCGCGCCGCCTTCGGGATCGGGTTCCGCATCCGCGGGCGGCCGCACCTCCGCCCGTCCCCGGTCCTGCGCCTTGCGCCGCCGCAGATTCTCCCTGAGCGCGGCCTTCAGGCGGGCCGCCCGCACGTCCTTCGCGTCCGTCATCGCGCGACCCATCGTCGCCGCAGGGCCAGGTCGGGGCTGCGGGGGACGGCAGCGGCGCTGGCGCCTGTTCGCGGTCGGAGGGGCATCGGTGACGACAGGATCTGCTGGGACGTTCGTCCGCTCGACGGCGGCGACGCTAGCGGCTTTGCGCCGCCCTCTCAACGGATGCAACGCAGCGATGCCGGAACCTTACCTTGAACCAGTTCCAGATCCGCGCGTATCTTCCGCCCCTCACGCGAAGGATTGGACCGAGGCCGGACCTCGATCGCGGGACATCGGCGCCCACCGGCGCCGCCCGCGCGGCCGAATACGCGAAGGACGCTCGATGACCGTCACCCGGATGCCCAGCACGATGCTCGCCTCAGGGGGATCGACGCGCGCCGGCTCTGGATACGAGCGCTACTTCCGCGGCGCCCTGGACCAGCTGCACGGTGAGCGGCGCTACCGCGTCTTCGCCGATATCGAGCGCATCTCCGGCCGCTTTCCCACCGCCAAGTGGCGCCAGCCCGAGGGCAAGACCACCGAGATCACCGTGTGGTGCTCGAACGACTATCTCGGCATGGGGCAGCACAAGGAAGTCGTGGCGGCCATGACCGAGACCGCCGCCCGCTGCGGCGTCGGCGCGGGCGGCACCCGCAACATCGCGGGCAACAATTCGCCGCTGGTCGACCTTGAGCGCGAACTCGCGGACCTGCACGGCAAGGAGGCCGGGCTCGTCTTCACGTCCGGCTACGTGTCCAACCAGGCCGGCATCTCGACCATCGCCAAGCTGATCCCGGATTGCCTGATCCTGTCGGATGCCTTCAACCACAACTCGATGATCGAGGGCGTGCGCCATTCCGGCTGCGCGAAGAAGATCTTCCGGCACAACGACCTCCAGCACCTGGAGGAGCTGCTGCGGGACGCGGGCGACCGACCCAAGCTGATCGTCTTCGAGTCCGTCTACTCGATGGACGGCGACGTGGCGCCGATCGGCCGGATCTGCGACCTCGCCGACCGCTACGGGGCGATGACCTACCTGGACGAGGTCCACGCCGTCGGCCTCTACGGCCCGCGCGGCGGCGGCATCGCCGAGCGCGACGGGGTGATGCACCGGGTCGACGTGATCGAGGGGACGCTCGCCAAGGGTTTCGGCTGCGTCGGCGGCTACATCACCGCTTCGGCGGCGATCTGCGATGCGGTGCGCAGCTTCGCGCCGGGCTTCATCTTCACGACGGCCCTGCCGCCCGCCGTGGCGTCGGCGGCCCGGGCCTCCGTGCGCTACCTCAAGCGTTCGAGCGTCGAGCGGGAGGCGCATCAGCGCCAGGCGGCTGCCACCAAGGCGGCGCTGACGGAGGCGGGCCTGCCGGTTCTGGAGACCGAGACCCATATCGTGCCGGTGATGGTCGGCGATGCCGAGCTGTGCAAGGCGGCGGCCGACCACCTGCTCGAGCACCACGCCATCTACATCCAGCCGATCAACTATCCGACCGTGCCCCGCGGCACCGAGCGCCTGCGGATCACGCCCTCGCCGTTCCACGACGAAGCGCACATCGCCAAGCTCGCCGCGGCCCTGGCCGAGACCTGGGAGGCGCTGGATCTGCCGCGGGCCGGGACCGTGTTCGTCGAGGCGGCGGAGTAGGACGCACGGCGCTCCCCGCGGCTCTGCCCCCTCTGCGGGGCGGGCGAGATTCCGGTGCCCGCGCGCCGAAGCTCGCACCCCGCCATCTCCTGTCTCCATCTCGTCTTTTCCGGCGCGTCCCTGTAACGACGGCGCCAATCCGTCCTCGCGAAAAGTCTCGAACCGATGATCTCCTCACCTCTCATGACCGTGATGGTCGACGCCGTGCGCAAGGCCGCCCGCGGCCTGCGCCGCGACTTCGGCGAGGTCGAGAACCTGCAGGTCTCGCGCAAAGGTCCGGGCGACTTCGTCTCGGCGGCCGACCGCAAGGCCGAGGAGGTGCTGCGCGACGCCCTCATGAAGGCGCGCCCGGGCTACAGCCTCGTTCTGGAGGAGAACGGGATCATCGAGGGCACCGACAAGAGCCACACCTGGCACGTCGACCCCCTCGACGGCACCGCTAACTTCCTGCACGGCGTGCCGCACTTCGCGGTCTCGGTCGGTCTTGAGCGCGAGGGCCAGATCGTCGCCGGCGTGATCTTCGATCCGATCAAGGACGAGCTGTTCGTCGCCGAGCGCGGCAAGGGCGCCTACCTCAACAACCGGCGCCTGCGCGTCTCCGGCCGCCAGGACATGGCGGACGCGCTGGTGGGATACGGCACGCCCTATCTGGGCCGCGGCAGCCATCCGCGGCTCCTGCGCGAGCTCGGCGCCGTGATGGCGGTGGCCGGCGGGACCCGCCGGATGGGCTCGGCGGCCCTCGACATGGCCTACGTGGCCTGCGGGCGCCTCGATGCCTACTGGGAGCGCGATCTCCAGACCTACGACTTCGCGGCCGGCGTGATCCTAGTGCGCGAGGCGGGCGGCTTCGTGACCTCGGCGGATGGTGCGGCCGAACCCTTGGCTCCCCGCTCGGTGGCCTGCGGCAACGAGGGGCTGCACCGGGAGCTCGTCGCCATCCTCAAGAAGGTCCAGGCGGCCTGAGCCGCCGCGAACTGGTCAGTCCACCGGGCTTCTGCTTTAAGCCCGCGGTTCTCCACGGAAGGCCGAACGCATGGAAGCCCGCCGCCACGTCGCGCTGAAGGAGTCGATTCGTTCGATTCCCGACTACCCGAAGCCCGGGATCATCTTCCGCGACATCACCACCCTGCTCAGCGACCCGCGGGCGTTCCGGCGGGCGGTGGACGCGCTGGTGCACCCGTACGCCGGCGGGCAGATCCACCAGGTCGCCGGCATCGAGGCCCGGGGCTTCATCCTGGGCGGGGCCATCGCCCACCAGCTCTCCTGCGGATTCGTGCCGATCCGCAAGAAGGGCAAGCTCCCCCACACGACCGTCTCAATGGCCTACGCCCTGGAATACGGCACCGACGAGATCGAGATCCACGTCGACGCCGTGAAGCCGGGCGACCGCGTGTTGCTGGTCGACGACCTGATCGCCACGGGTGGCACCGCCACCGCGGCCGTGAACCTGCTCCAGAAGATCGGCGCCGAGATCGTGGCAGCCTGCTTCGTCATCGACCTGCCCGAGATCGGTGGCGCGCAGCGCCTGCGCGACATGGGCGTCGAGGTGCGCGCGCTGATGCAGTTCGAGGGGCATTAAGATCCACAAAACGTTGACTTCACGCGACCCATCCGCCATAAGCCCGCCACTCGCGACGTGGCGCCCCGCATGGGCGCCCTTCGTGTTTGCAGACAACCAGGACGCGTGAAGGTCGGGTGCAGCATCAGCTGCCCGCGAGCGCGCCTCGACCTTTGAAGGCTCTGAGCCATGAAGAGAACCTACCAGCCGAGCAAGCTCGTCCGTAAGCGCCGTCACGGCTTCCGTGCGCGCATGGCCACCGCCGGCGGCCGCAAGGTCATCGCGCGCCGTCGCGCCCACGGCCGCAAGAAGCTGTCGGCCTGAGGCCGGATCCTCTCGGGCGCGGACGCCCTCGCGCATCCGCGCCGCGAGGCAAGTGGTATCGGCCGGGATCGAACCATCGATGGCGACGATCGAGCGGCTTAAGAAACGACCGGACTTCCTGGCGGCAGCCGAGGGGCGTCGCTTCCACACCGAGCGGATGAGCGCCCAGGGGCGTCTCCGGACGACGGACGGACAGCCCGGCCTCCGGCTCGGCTTCACCATCACGAAGCGCGTCGGCCACGCGACAGAGCGCAACCGCATCCGCCGCCGCCTGCGCGCCGCCGTGACCCTGGTCGCGGCCGATCTGCCGGGCGACCTCGCGAGCCTGTCGGCCGACATCGTGCTGATCGCCCGCCGCCCTGCGCTGGAGGCCCCCTTCGAAGCCCTCGCCGAGGATCTGCGCCGCGCATTGCCCGCGGTGACGCGCCCGGCCGCGCCCCGGCCTCCCGGCCAGGGCCGCGGCAAGCGGTCCTCCGGGGAGCGATCTTCAAGCAAGTTTGGCGACCGGCCATCCAAGACCACACCTCTCCCGCACGAGGCGGGCCAGCCCGTGCCGTCCGGCCAAGCCGACATCGGCGCGTCGTACGGGCGCGGCAGAGGTCCTCGAATCACAGGCGCGCGCAGGTCCGACGAGACCGGCGCCCGCCCTGACGTCACTCCGAACGCGCGCGGCGGTGTCCCTGATGGGCAATGACAAGACGAACATGTTCGTGGCCATCGGCCTGTCGCTGCTGGTGCTCCTCGGCTGGCAGTACTTCGTGGCCGGCCCGCGCATGGAGCAGCAGCGCCAGATCGAGGCGCAGAACAAGGCCGCGCAGCAACAGCAGCAGCCCCCGGGCGTGACGCCGGACGGCGTGCCCTCGCCGTCCCCGAAGGAAGGCGGCCCGGCCGCGCCCGCGCCCGGCACGCTGCCGACCGCGCAGGGCGGCCCGGTCTCCCGCGAGGCGGCGCTCGCCCGCTCGCCGCGCATCCGGATCGAGACCCCGGCCCTCTCGGGTTCGATCGCCCTCAAGGGCGGCCGCGTCGACGACGTCTCCCTCAAGAACTACCACGAGACCATCGACCCCAAGAGCCCCGAGATCGTGCTGTTCTCGCCGGCCGGGACCGAGACGCCCTACTACGCCGAGTTCGGCTGGGTCGGTGCCGATGCCGGGCCGCTGCCTAACAACGACACCCTCTGGACCAGCGACGGCAAGACGCTCTCGCCGGGCATGCCCGTGACCCTGACCTGGGACAACGGCGCCGGCCTGGTCTTCAAGCGGATCATCGCGGTCGACGACAAGTTCATGTTCACGATCCGCGACGAGGTCGAGAACAAGGGCTCGGGGGCGATCACGCTCTACCCGTACAGCCTCGTCTCCCGCTGGGGTAAGCCGCATACCCAGGGCTACTACGTGCTCCACGAGGGCATGATCGGCTACCTCGGCAACGACGGTCTCCAGGAATTCACCTACGACAAGCTCGCCAAGGAGGGCGCCTACGGCGGCGCCAACACCAAGGGCAAGGCCTGGACCGGCGTGACCGGCGGCTTCGTGGGCATCACCGACAAATACTGGGCCGCCGCCGCGATCCCCGATCAGGCGACGCCCTACACCGGCGCCTTCACGGACCGGACCGACGGCAGCACCAACGTCTACCAGGCCAGCGTGCGCGGCGACGCCGTGAACCTCGCGGGCGGCGCCTCGGCCACGGCCACCCAGCGCCTGTTCGCGGGCGCCAAGGAAGTCAACCTGATCAACAACTACGAGAAGGACCTCGGCATCAAGCACTTCGATCTGATGATCGACTGGGGCTGGTTCTTCTTCATCACCAAGCCGATGTTCCGGGCGCTGGACTTCTTCTACCACCTGTTCGGCAATTTCGGCGTCTCGATCCTTGTGGTGACCTTCTGCCTGAAGCTGCTGTTCCTGCCGATCGCCAACCGGTCGTACGTCTCCATGGCCAAGATGAAGGCCGTGCAGCCCGAGATGGCCGCCATCCGCGAGCGGTACAAGGACGACCGCATGAAGCAGCAGCAGGCCACGATGGAGCTGTACAAGAAGGAGAAGATCAACCCGGTCGCCGGCTGCTGGCCGGTGCTGATCCAGATCCCGGTCTTCTTCGCGCTCTACAAGGTGCTGTTCATCACCATCGAGATGCGCCACGCGCCGTTCTTCGGCTGGATCCACGACCTCGCGGCCCCGGATCCGACGAGCATCGTGAACCTGTTCGGCCTGCTGCCCTTTACGGCGCCCGACTTCGTCCACCTGGGCGTCTGGCCGCTGATCATGGGCGTGACCATGTTCGTGCAGATGAAGATGAACCCCGCGCCGCCGGACCCGGTGCAGGCGCAGATCTTCACCTTCATGCCGATCGTGTTCACCTTCATGCTGGGCTCGTTCCCCGCCGGCCTCGTGATCTACTGGGCCTGGAACAACACCCTCTCGGTGATCCAGCAGTACATCATCATGCGCCGCAACGGCGTGAAGGTGGAGCTGTGGGACAACCTGCGATCGACGTTCCGGCGCGGCAACGGCACCAAAGCGGCCGCGACCAAGAGCTGACGGGCAAAGGCTGACGGGCAAGATGCCGTGACCGAGATCAACGACGACGCGGCCGACCTCACCGAGGCCGGCCGCCGTCTCTTTGCCGGCGCCGCCGACTTCTACGCGGCCGCCCAGACCCTCGACCGGCTGCCGCCCATGGAGGGCGTCGAGATCGCCTTCGCGGGCCGCTCGAACGTTGGCAAGTCGAGCCTGATCAACGCGCTGACCGGACGGAACACCCTGGCGCGGACCTCGCATACGCCGGGGCGGACGCAGCAGCTCAACTTCTTCCGGATCGGCGAGCGCCTGTCGCTGGTGGACATGCCGGGCTACGGCTACGCGGCGGTGGAGAAGGCCAAGGTCGAAGCCTGGACCCGGCTGATCCATTCCTACCTCAAGGGCCGCGCCAGCCTCGCCCGGGTGTTCATGCTCATCGACGCCCGACACGGCTTCAAGTCGATCGACACCGACGTGCTGGACGGCCTCGACAAGGCGGCGGTGAGCTATCAGATCGTGCTGACCAAGGGCGACTCCCTGAAGAAGAGCGAGGTCGCGGGTCGGATCGCCGGGATCGAGGCGGGCCTCGCCAAGCGCCCGGCCGCCTATCCGCAGGTGATCCTCACTTCGAGCCGGGACGATTCCGGCGTGCCGGAACTGCGGGCGGCGATCGCGAAGCTCCTGGCGGAGCGCGGCGCGTGAGGCTTTCGGGCTTCGACCGCGCCCTGGTGGCTATCGCCTGCCTTGCGGGCCTCCTCGGCGTCGCGCTGAGCGCGGCCGCCGCGCACATCCCCGGCGCCGATTCGCTCAAGACGGCGGCGCAGTTCCTGCTGTTTCACGCCCCCGCGATCCTGGCGCTGGCCGGGTTAGGCGCTGCGGGCCTCGTCCGGGCCGGACTTGCCCGCGTCGCGGCGGCGCTGCTGGTTCTCGGGCTGATCCTGTTCTGCGGCGACCTCGGGGTGCGCACGTGGCTGCAGCGCCCGCTCTTCCCGATGGCCGCCCCCACGGGCGGCTTCGCGCTGATGGGCGGCTGGCTGGTCGGGTTCCTTTGCGCGCTGGTGCCGGCGCGGCGCGGCGCTTGACGGTTCCGACCGGCGGCCTGGCCGCGTCGCGGCTCACGCTGCCCGGACCTGCAGGAACTCCAATGCCGGCCCTTGTGCCTCCGAGAACACCCCCGCGGTGAGCGCGCCGCCGTAGACGGCCGCGGTGTCGAGGTTGGTGCGGAACCGGCGCTGCTCCGGGCGGCCGCTCCGTTGCGGCGTGTGGCCGTGGACCACGTGCCGGCCGAAATCGTGGTCGCCCTCCAGGAACGGCTCGCGGATCCACAGGCGGTCGTGCTCGTCCGAACCGGGCGCGTCGGTGCCGGGCCGCAGGCCGGCATGGACGAACCAGTGGGCCGCGTCGTCGTGGAGCGTCGGCAGCGCCTCGATCCAGTCGAGCGTGTCCCGGGGCAGGCCGCCGGAATCCCGGGCCCCGAACGAATCCAGGGTCGCCTCGCCGCCATTGTACATCCAGTGGGCGGCCGCCTCCCGGGTCTGGAGCGCGTCGAGCAGCATGCGCTCGTGGTTGCCCATCAGGCAGGTGACGCGATCCGGCTCGGCCCAGTTCAGACGGCTGACGGTGCGCAGCACCGCCGCGCTGTCGGGGCCGCGATCGATGTAGTCGCCCAGGAACACGAGGCGGTGCACCCGCTCGCCCGCATGGGTGGCGATCCGCTCGAGAAGCGTGTCGAGGAGATCGGCGCAGCCGTGGATGTCGCCGATGGCGTAGGTGAGGGGTCCCGACTCCATGGCGGCATCGTCCACCGGGCCGCCGCGCTCCGCAAGGCCGACCAAAGTCCGGACGCCGGCTCGGCCGCGACGGCACGATCCTCAGGCCTTCGCGACCCTGGCATAGCGGCCGTCGTAGCGGCCGGCCCGGATCAGCGCGAGCACCTCCGTTTCTCGAGCGGCCTGAGCGCGCACCGCCTCGATCAACGGAGTGGCGATGTCGGGGGCGAAGGTCACGACCCCGTCCGCGTCGCCGACCACCACGTCGCCCGGGTTCACCGTCCAGCCGCCGACACAGACCGGCACGTTGATCGCGCCGGGGCCGGTCTTGAACGGCCCGCGCGGCGTGGCGGCGCGGGCGTAGCAGGGGAAATCCGCGTCCGCGAAGGCGTCGCTGTCGCGAACGGCGCCGTCGATGACGAAGCCCGCCACGCCCCGGCTCTCGGCGATCGCCTTCATGATGTCGCCGACCAGGGCCCGGCTCGTGTCGTCCCCGCCGTCGACGACGATCACGTCTCCGCGACGGACCTCCTCCAGCGCCTGGTGGATGGCGAGATTGTCGCCCGCGCGCACCCGGACCGTGAAGGCCGTGCCGAGAAGGCGCCCGCGCCGATGGAACGCCCTCAGGCCCGACAGCACCGGCATCCGGTCGAGACAGTCGCTGATCGTCGCCGTCGCGACGTCGCGGAACGCCGCCAGCAGGTCGGGATCGACGGATGGCGGCGCGGGGTTGCGCGTGATGGTCGTCATCGGCCCGGACCTCTCTTCTAAGGTTGCCGCGCCGGCACGGTGGCACCGGCTGCGGGCCGGGGATCCTGCCTCAGCGACGCCGCGATGTCGCGCGCCGGCGGGTCAGCGCTCGCCAGCCGACATGGCTCCGCCGCCGCTCGTCGCGAGCTTGCGGCGGGAATCCGCCTGGCCGCTGCTCGCTTCGAAGTACTTCGCCGCGTCGCCGAGCTGGACCGCCGGCTGGCAGTTCGGCGTGCAGGAGAGGGACTCCCGCTCGAGCCCGCGCTGGACCGTGACGGTCGAATCCCGGGACGCCTCGACCCGGATCGTCGTCTCCGCGATCATCGCGCCCGCGTTGTCCAGGGCGATGAGATTGGTCGAGCCGAAGCTCTTGCCGGTGAGCACGAGCACGCCGTTCTTCTGCGGTGTGACTTCCGCGATGATCGGATTGCCGACGATGACGGTCGAGGTCTTCTCCGGCAGCCGGATGACTTTGGCGTTGTCGACCAGGACCGTCACCACCGGCAGCGATTCGGGTTGGGCGGCCGATACGGCAGTCCCCATCAGCAGGAGGATGAGGCCGGCTCGGCCCGCCTTCGACAAGGTGCGGCGCATCGGGGATCCCCATGAGGACGCGGACGGCGCACGCGGCACCGGTCTCCCGCCGGGCATACCGGGCACCGATGAAAGAAGCGCTAAGCATGACGTGAGGGGCCGCGCCGTGCCGGATTGTCGAAAGACAACCTTCACCAAGCCGGCAGCCAGCCGGCGCCCGTCGGCGAACCAAACCCGATTTAACCGAATTTCAAGGCGTAATAGGCACTGTGACTAGGCCGCCGATCGAGACCTGAAAACTCTTCATCGGTCATTGCGGAAGTCTAAGTCGCACTTTGTTGATCGAAGGATCGCTGCTCATGAAGACCCTGGTCAAGCGTTTTGCCTCGGACGAGTCCGGCGCCACCGCCATCGAGTACGGCATGATTGCCGCTCTGATCGCCGTCGCCATCATCGCCACGCTCCGGACGGTCGGCACCAGCCTCACCGCGAAGTTCACGCAGATCTCCAACAACCTGAACTGATCACGTTCCGACGGCCACGATCTGCGGCAGGTCCGAGGTCTCCCCGCCCGCGATGAGGGGGCGGGGGCCTCGACCGGCCGGCGCGGCCGTTCGCCGGGGTCGAGACCGCCCGCCCGGAGCGGGGGAACCCGGTGTCAAACCCGCAGGATCCGTCAACGGCAGGGTAGGCGCGGACATGGTCGTGACAGGCGTGGCAAGTTCGGGGATGGCAAGCCTCGGCCCCGCGGGCTTCGGGTTGCTGGTCCTGTTCCCGTTCCTGATGGCCTACGCCGCGGCGAGCGACCTGCTGACGATGCTGATCCCGAACCGGATCTCCCTGGCCCTCGTAGCGGGGTTCGTCATCATTGCCGCAACCGGGCCGATGAGCTGGGTTGAGATCGGCTATCACCTCGGAGCGGGGGCGGCGGTCCTCGCGGCCACGTTCACGCTGTTCGCCTTCGGCATCATCGGCGGGGGCGACGCCAAGCTGGCGGCCGCTACGGCCCTCTGGCTGGGCCTGGACGGGCTCGGCGATTACCTGCTGGTGGCCTCGATCTTCGGCGGAGCGCTGACCCTCGCGATCCTGTTCGCGCGGTCACACCCGCTGCCGCTGCGCATCGCGCGCATGCCCTTCGCCCTGCATCTGCACGATGCCAAGACCGGAATTCCGTACGGGATCGCCCTCGCGGGCGCCGCGTTGCTCGTGCTCCCCGAGACCGAGATCTGGACTCGCGCCGTCGCCGGCTAAGATGCTTCTCCCCGGGGGACCTGCCGGGCGACCGGTGCTCATCATGCCGGTCGATTTCAACCGCATGCGGGCCTGTCTCTGGCTGCTGAATTTGGCCATGGCCGTCCTGACGGCCGTCTGGATGCGGGCGGCCGGCCTCTCCCTCGCTATCGCCAGCGCGGTCCTTCCCGCTCTGAGCTGCGCAGTGCTCGAAGGCCTGGCGACGTTCTACAGCACGCGGCGCCCCGAGCCGCGCTTCGCGGTCAGCCTGTCGGGCCTCGCACAGATCATCGCGTTCAGCGCCAGCGCGGCCCTCCTGTCCTACGCGGTGGCCGCCACCGGCGGCCCGCTCTGGGACGGCACCTTCGAGGCCGCCGACCGGTCCCTCGGCCTCGACTGGCTGGCCTACCTGCACGGCTTCAACGACCATCCCCGGCTCAGCCTGCTCCTGTCCCTGGCCTATCGGAGCCTGATGCCGCAGATGATCGTGCTGGTGATCGTGCTCGGATTCGGCGGCCATCTGCGGGCCGTGCCGCAGGTCGCCCTGGCCTTCATGATCGCTGCCCTGACCACAGTGCTGATCTCGGGTCTCGTGCCGGCGGTGGCGATGTTCGTGCACCTCGGGTTGAGGCCGGAGAATTTCCCCGGTCTGAACCCGACCGCCGCCTACGTTCACCTCGCTCACCTGACCGGACTGCGCGACGGCACGTTGCGGGTCATCTCCCTCGATCAGGTCGAGGGCATCATCACCTTCCCGAGCTTCCATGCGGCGCTCGGCGTCCTCTTCATGCGCTACTTCTGGATATCGAAGATGACGCGCTGGCCCGGCCTCGCCCTCAACGCGATGCTCATCGCCGCGACGCCGATCGACGGGGGGCACTACTTCGTCGATGTCGGGGCCGGCGCCGTGATCGCCGTCGCGGCGATCGCGATCGCCGGTCGCGTCAGCCGGTCCGTGGGGCGTACTGACAGCAGACCGGAATGCGATGCGCGCCCGGTACGGCTCGGGGACGGCGTCGCCCCCCGCTGGTCGTGACGCGATGCGGGCATCCCCGGGCCGGCCTCGGACCCGGGACGCGGATCGCGCTGTGTTGCTCCGATTCCACAGAGCGGGATCTGGAGCCGGGATCCCGGCCCGGCTAGAATTCGGCCATGCCCCTCGCGCTGCTGCGTCGCCCCGATCCAGATCACCTCGAGGTCCAGCACGCGGGGGTCAGCCTCCGCATCGCGCTCCGCCGCCGCCCGACCGCGCGGCGCATCACGCTCCGCGTGTCGGCCGCCACCGGCGAGGTGGTGATCACGCTCCCGAGCCGCACCGCCATCAACACCGCCCAGCTCTTCGCCGCGCGCCATTCGGGATGGATCGCCGCCCGTCTGGCGCGCGTGCCCGCCCGCGTCGTCTTCGAGCCGGGCGCCAGCGTGCCCGTCCGCGGCGTGGCGCACCGCCTCGAGCTGCGCGGCACCCGCGGCGGCGTGCGCGCCGAGGGCGACGGCGAGGACGCCGTACTTTCGGTCGCCTGCGAGCCGGCCCATGTGGCGCGGCGGATCCGCGAGTTCCTGGTCCGGGAGGCGCGGCGCGACCTCACGGAAGCCGTCGAGCGCTACGTGGACCGTCTCGGCGAGCGGCCGACGCGCATCACCCTGCGCGACACGCGCAGCCGCTGGGGATCCTGCACCGCGCGCCGCGAGCTGAACTTCTCGTGGCGCCTGATCCTGGCGCCACCCATGGTGCTCGACTACCTCGTCGCCCACGAGATGGCGCACCTGCGCGAGATGAACCACTCGCCCCGGTTCTGGGAGCTCCTGCACGGGCTCTGTTCGGAGGTGGACGCCGCCGAGGCCTGGCTCAAGCGGCACGGGGCGAGCCTGCACCGCTACGGCTGAGCCGTCCGCGCCTGCCGGACCGCTGGCCCTCAGCCCTTGGCCCTCAGCCCTTGGCCCTCAGCCCTTGGCGCGCAGGACCCGCTGGCGTGCGACGGCGTCGGCGGGCCAAGCCGGCCGCGGATCGACCTCACCGGGCATCAGAGTGCGCGGCGCGACGCTGTCGCAGACCTCGCGCTGGCGGATGATCACCGGGTTGCCGAACTCGTCCCGCCGGCGGACCAGGCCGCCGTCCCGGCAGTAGCCGGCGATGGCCGCCTGTCCGTTGCGGCGGCCGTACGGGTTCGCCGCAACCGGCGGATGCTCGATCACCAGCGTGTCGGTGTGGTTGAGCGAGCGTTCGATATAGGTGGTCTCGCCGACCGGCAGGGACTGGGCCCCGGCCTGCGCGAGGGTGGCCATCAAGCAGGCGGCCGAGAGGGCGAGCGGGCGCATCACGACTTCAGGATCCGGCTCTGGAGGACTGACCGAATCTTATCTAGGCCGGCATTGCGCCCAGGAATAGCGCCGATGGGCAACACCGCGCCCGGATCGCTTGACAGCTTGGGGGCCGCCATGGTCGGAACACCGCCGATTGTACGGCTCCCGCCGGTCCGCGGCCGGAGCGTTCCGAAGGGATCGGTGGTGCCGCTTCACGCGAGGCTCGTTCGTTTCCGGCGCGCTGCCCGGCGCGTCGCGCTGCCGGTGTTTGTGGCTCTCGTCGCGTCGGCGCTCTCATCCGCGGGGCCGGCCGCGGCCCAGGGCATGGTCCGTAAGACCTTCGACGACTGGCAGCTCCGCTGCGAGACGCCGGCCGGCGCGAAGGCCGAGCAATGCGCCCTCGTGCAGTACCTCGCCGCCGAGGACCGCCCGAACCTGACGCTCGTGGTCATCGTCCTGAAGACCGCCGACAACCGCGGCTATCTGCTGCGCGTGGTGGCACCGCTGGGCGTGCTCCTGCCCTCGGGGCTCGGTCTCAAGATCGACCAGACCGACATCGGCCGCGCCGGGTTTGTCCGCTGCCTGACTACCGGATGCGTGGCCGAGGTGGTGATGGACGATGGCCTGATCCGACAGTTCAAGAACGGCTCGCAGGCGACCTTCATCGTGTTCCAGACGCCCGAGGAGGGCGTCGGCATCCCGCTCTCGATGAAGGGCTTCGCGGCTGGGTTCGACAGCCTGAAATGACGATGCCGCTCGGGAGCCGCGCGATGGTCGGACGTCGGGGAGGATCTCAACTGGAGTTTGCTCGGACGCGGTGGCGCGCCCTGATGCGATCCGGTGCGGCCCTCGCCTTGGCCACCGCCCTCGGGACGGTCCCGGCCCGCGCCGCGGAGGGCAACGTCTTCACCAACCTGTTCAAGTTCGGCGGCACGACGGTGCCACCCTCGCAGCCCGAGAGCCTGGAGCCGGCCTATTGTCCGCCGGTGGAGGTCGCCGAGGGGGCGGCCGCCTCGCGCACCCTCGCCGGCGAGACCGTGCGCACGCAGTTCTCCCTCGGCCGCCTCGCCCGGGAGTGCACCCGCCGTCAGGACGGGTCGATTACCGTCAAGACCGGCGTCGAGGTGAACGTCCTCCTGGGACCGGCGGGAGCGCCCGGCCGGTTCGATGTCCCGGTCACGTTCCAGATCCGGCATGACGGCAAGACGGTGACGAGCCGCGTCGAGCGCGCCAGCGTGGTCGTCGGGCCCGGTGAGGCGCAGGGCTTCGCCACCATCGTCGCCGACGAGTTGCTCGTCCCGGCCGCCATGACGGCGGATTACGATATCGCCGTGGGCGTCGGCGCCGGAAAGGGGGCGCGAAGCCCGCCGCGAAGCCGCGCCGGCGGAAGCCGGCGGTGGCAGCGGCGCCCGCCGGCGGAGGCGACGCTGCCCAGTGACGCCGCGGCGCGCCTCGGCGAACCGATTGCCCTGACGGCGGCCGGTCGCGGCCGGCTCTGGCTCGGGCGCGCGGCCAGCTTCCGCCTGGAGCCGACGGATGATCCGGTCTTCGATCGACGCCTCGTCCTTCCGGACGCCGCGGCCGGCTGGATCGTGCTGAGCTACGGCGGAGATTCGGCGACCGCGCGGCGCCCGATCCTGCGCATCCTGCGCGGCTCCGACCTTGCGCCTCAGGATTTCATCCTTCCGGGCGCGTCCCAGGGCGTCGGGCACTGGCTCGGCCTCATCCCGCGCGACGCGCGGGAGATCCGCCTCTGTGCCGGTCCCGACTTCGCGCTGGAGCGGGTGGGGCTTCGCCGCGAGGCCGCGGTGCTCGCGCAATGCCTCGTGAAACGTCCGTGGCGCTTCGTCGGCGCGCTTTACGAGCGGGTTCGCGGCTCGGAACGACGCTACCGCGACACGCTGCGGGGTGCCTGCGCGGTGACGCCGATGGCGCAGTTCCCGTCCTGGATCGCGGCGCGGGCCCGCCCGGCCCGGATCCCGCCGACGGGGCTGCGGATCCGCTGCCTCGTTCTCGCAGGACCGGGCGACGCGGCGCTGCTGACCGCCACGCTGGACGCGCTCGCGGCGCAGACGCAGCGCGCGACGGCCATCTCGGTCGGTTGGGACGGCGACGCGCCGGACGCTGCGGACGCCCGGGCCCTTCACCGGGCCTGGGATGAGCGCGCGTCCCCGGATGCGCTGATCGCCGATGCCGACGCCCTCTGCCTCCTCCGCGCCGGCGATCGTCCGGAACCCGAGGCCCTGGCGCAACTGGCACACGCGATCCGGGGCGCGGACCTCGCCTACGGCGATGCCGTCGGGCAGGACGGAGGGCCGCGCCTGAAGCCGGATTGGAGCCCGGATCTCGCCCTGGCAACGGGCTATGCGGGACGGCCCCTGCTGGTGACGCGCGCCTTTCTCGCCGCGTCGGGCCCGCGGTCGCCCGGTCCGCACGCGGAGGCGATCCTCGCCGTCGAGGTCGCCGCCGCCGCGGCGCGCGCGCGGGTTGCCCACGTGCCGCGCATCCTTGCCCGCACCGTCGATGATGCGCGCGACGGAAGCCTGCGGGCGAACGCGCTCAACCGCCGGCTTGAGGAGGCCGGTGTTCCGGTCCGCGCCGTGCCGCGCCAAGGGTCTGTCCGGCTGGACTGGCCCCTGCCGCAGCCGGCGCCGACGGTCAGCGTCGTGATCCCCTCGCGCGACCGGCTCGACCTGATCGCGCGCGTCTGCCGCGGCGTCCTGCACGAGACGGCCTATTCCCCGATCGAGCTGGTCATCGTCGACAACGGGTCGACGGACCCCGGCGTGCTCGCCCATTACGAGACGCTGCGCGGCGACTCGCGGGTGCGCATCCGCATCGACCCACAGCCCTTCAACTTCGCCGCGATGGTCAATGCCGGTGTGGCCGAGGCATCGGGCTCGATCGTCGTCCTGCTCAACAACGACGTGGCGGTGCTGGAGCCCGGCTGGCTGGAGGGGATGGTCCGGCAGGCGTGCCGGCCGGAGGTGGGAGCCGTGGGCGCCAAGCTCCTCTACGGCGACGGAACCCTGCAGCACGCCGGCGTCGTGGTCGGGCTTGGCGGTCGGGCGGGTCACATCCTGCGGCGGCGCCCGGGCGACACGCCGGGCCATCTCGGGCGGCTGCGCGTGGCGCACGAGGTCTCGGCGGTGACCGCCGCCTGCCTCGCCGTGTCGCGGGAGAAGTACCTGGCGGTGGGCGGCTTCGATGCCGAAGCTTTTCCGGTCGATTTCAACGACGTGGATTTCTGCCTGCGGCTCGGCGCGGCCGGCTGGAAGACGATCTGGACCCCCGACGCGACGCTCGCGCATCTCGAATCCGTCAGCCGCGGCCCCTCCGTCGGTGCGAAGCGCGCCCGTTTCGAGCAGGAGGCAGCCCGGTTCTCCGAGCGCTGGCGCGACGCGATCCGCCACGACCCCTTCTACCATCCCGCCCTGTCGCTCACGACGTTCGGCGAGGATCTGGAATGAGGCCGGATGCCGGTCGGGACCTGCATCTCGGCGCGTCGCGGCGGTCCTGGCCCGGGCTGGTGGCGGCGGCGCGCCATGTCGTGGGACAGCCCCGGGAGGCGGGGGCGATCCTCTGGGCGCGGCTGACCGGCAAACGGCTGCGGGCTCGCCAGAAGTGCGCGGCCCTCGTGGGGATCGACCACCGCCTCACGCTGCCGGCGCGGTGTCTCGCCCGCTTCCCGCTGGCGACGGGCGAACCGGACGGCGATATCCGCCTGATCGGCGACGGCGCCCTCGTGGCCGGCGCGCCGGAGCGGATCGCCGCGGCCTTCGCGGCCGATCCCGATCTCCACGCCGTCTACGGCGATGCGCTGGTCCGGGAGCGGCCGGGCGGCCCGGTTCTGCCGCTGCTCCCGCCGGTCTTCGACGCCGACCGCCTCGTCGCCTTCGACTATCTCGGTCCCATCCTGGCCTGTCGGCGCGCGTCCCTCGACGCGGGCGCCGATCCGGTCAGCCCGGCCGACGCCGCCTTCCGCATCGCCGAGCGGTACGGCCCGCGCGCCGTCGGCCATCTGCCGGAGATCCTGGCGATCGGCGGATCTGGGGCGGACCGAGCCGCGGCGCCCGCAGGGGATGGGCGGCGCGCGCAGCACCATGGCGTGGTGCGCGCCCATCTCGACCGGACCGGCCGCCGCGACACACGCCTCGTCGCGGCGGGCGGTCTCCTGCAGGCGGAGAGCCCGCTCCCCGATCCGCGACCGCTCGCCAGCGTGATCGTCCCGACCCGGGACCGCCTCGACCTGCTCCGCCCCTGCCTCGACAGCCTCCGGCGCTGCACCGACTGGCCGAACCTCGAGATCCTCGTCTGCGACAACGACAGCCGGGAGCCGGAAACCCTCGCCTACCTGCGCGCCCTGGAAGGGGAGGGGCGGGGGCACGTCGTGCCCTGTCCCGGGCCGTTCAACTTCGCCGCCATGAACAACGCCGCCGCCGCGCGGGCCCGGGGCCGGCTGCTGGTCTTCGTCAACAACGACGTCGAGGCGTTCCGTCCCGACTGGCTGGCCCGCATGGCCCGCGAGGCGCTGCGCCCCGAGGTCGGCGCCGTGGGCGCCAAGCTCCTCGACGGCGCGGGTCGGATCCAGCACGGCGGAATCGTGCTCGGTACGGGCGGCTTCGTCACTCACGGCCACCGCCATTTCCCGGGCGATGCCGCCGGCTACCTCGCCGCCCTGCGCGGCACCCACGCGGTCTCGGCGGTGACGGCCGCCTGCCTCGCGGTCGAGGCGGAGAAGTTCCGGGCGGTCGGCGGCTTCGACGCGGCGGTCTTCGCCGTCGACTTCAACGACGTCGATCTCTGTCTCCGCCTGAACGCGACCGGCTACCGCACGCTTCTGGTTCCGGAGGCAGTCCTGCACCACCGCGAGGCGGCGAGCCGCCGCTGGACCCCGGAGGCCCGTGCCCGGCACGCGCGCGAGATCGCCGCGCTGAAAGTACGATGGGGGCCGCTGCTGGTGCAGGACCCCCATTATCACCCGGCTTTCGACCCGGAGCTCTCGACCCACGCGCGGCTGCGCCGCGGCTTCCCGGCGGCCGGGCCGGCGCCCCTGCGCCGCCCGCCCGCCTGAACGGCCTACTGGACGAGGCGCGGGCCGCCGCCCTGGACCTTCTCATTCTCCGACATGATCCCGAGCCGCTTGGCGACCTCCGTGTAGGCCTCGATCAGGCCGCCGAGGTCCTTGCGGAACCGGTCCTTGTCGAGCTTGTCCGACGACTTGATGTCCCACAGCCGGCACGAATCCGGGGAGATCTCGTCGGCCACGACGATGCGCATCATGTCGCCTTCCCAGAGGCGGCCGGTCTCCATCTTGAAGTCCACGAGCCGGATCCCGACGCCGAGGAAGAGGCCGGACAGGAAGTCGTTGACGCGGATCGCCAGCGCCATGATGTCGTCGATCTCCTGGGGCGTCGCCCAGCCGAAGGCGGTGATGTGCTCCTCGGAGACCATCGGGTCGTTGAGCGCATCGTTCTTGTAGTAGAACTCGATGATCGAGCGCGGCAGCTGGGTGCCTTCCTCCAGACCCAGCCGTGTGGCGAGCGACCCGGCCGCAACGTTGCGTACCACCACCTCGAGCGGGATGATCTCGACCTCGCGGATGAGCTGCTCGCGCATGTTCAGCCGGCGGATGAAGTGTGTCGGCACGCCGATGTCGTTGAGGTGCTGGAAAACGAACTCGGAGATCCGGTTGTTCAGCACGCCCTTGCCGTCGATGACCTCGTGCTTCTTCGCGTTGAAGGCCGTCGCGTCATCCTTGAAGTGCTGGATGAGCGTGCCGGGCTCGGGCCCCTCGTAGAGGACCTTCGCCTTGCCCTCGTAGATGCGACGGCGGCGGTTCATAGGCGTGTACCGTGGTTTGAGGAAGTCCATGGGCCGAGGCTCCTGATGCGCGACGATGGGGAGGAATCCGCGGCGCGGCGACCGGACGCGAGGTCGGGCAGCCGGACGGCCTCTGCCCGACGGCCCCGGCGACCGGGCGCCAAACTAGCCGAACCGGGCTGCCAGCACAACGCGTTAGCCCGCGGGGCGGGATTGCGGACGGCGCCCCGTACGTGCCCGGAACTCCCTCACGCCGTCGTCTTCGACGGGTATCGGCAGAGGTCGGCGATGGGGCAGCGCGGGCATTCGGGCTTGCGCGCCTTGCAGGTGTAGCGGCCGTGCAGAATCAGCCAGTGATGGGCATGCAGGCGGTAGGCTTCCGGCACGATCGCCTCCAAGCCCGCCTGCACCTTGTCGGTGGTCGCGCCGAGGAACAGCGGGATGCGGTTCGAGACCCGGAAGATATGGGTGTCGACGGCGATCCGCGGCACCCCGAAGGCGATGTTCAGCACGACGCTCGCCGTCTTGGCGCCGACGCCGGGAAGCACCTGAAGCGCCTCCAGGCTCGCCGGAACCGCGCCGCCGTGCTCCTCCAAGAGGATGCGCGAGAGCGCGACGACGTTCTTCGCCTTGGTGTTGAACAGGCCGATCGTCCGCACGAAGTCGCGGACCCGCTCCTCGCCGAGCGCCAGCATCCTCTCGGGCGTGTCGGCGACCGCGAAGAGCGGGCCGGTCGCGAGGTTGACGCCGCGGTCGGTGGCCTGGGCGGAGAGCACCACGGCGACGAGGAGCGTGAACGGGTTGACATAGTGCAGTTCGCCCTTCGGCTCTGGCTCGGCTGCCTGGAATCGGCGGAAGATCTCCGCGAGGGTCGCGGTGTCCACCGCCTGGGGAGCTGTCACCACCTGTGCGGTGACGGCTGGCTGGATCGGGCCGCCGAGGCGGGCCGCGGCGGGCCCCTTCGACGACCCCGCCGACGGCGTCGCGGAGCGGCGGCTGGCGCGATCCGTCACGGCAGACGGTGGCTTTCTGGCGGGCATGCGCGCGTTATATGGATCGTATGGCGAGCGGCAATCCTTCCGTCCACCCGTACGGGCTCGATCCGGACACGATCGACCGACCGGTCTTCGCGGCGACCATCCGTCCCCACCAGTCCCTGAGCCGACGCGGCTTCCGCGTGGTCATGGTCGGCTGCTGCGCGGTCTCGCTCACGGTCTCGGTCTGGGCCTGGCGCATGGGCTTCTGGCCGGTGGCCGGCTTCTTCGGCCTCGACATGCTGGCGATCTACGCGGCGCTGAAGGTCAGCTTCCGCCGCGGACGCTCCTTCGAGGAGGTGATGATTTCCCAGATCGAGATCCTCCTCGCCCGGGTCAGCCACCGGGGAGAGCGGCGCGAGTGGCGGTTCAACCCCCTCTGGACCAAGCTCGAGACCGTCGAGGACGACGAGTACGGCCTCCAGCGCCTGACTTTGGTCTCGCGCCGTCAGCAGGCCCTCGTGGCCCGGGATGCCGGGCCGGAAGAGCGGGCCCGGGTGGCGCACGGTCTCGGCGAGGCGCTCAAGCAGGTGAAGAAGGGCTACTGACACGCCGCGTCGGGACGGCCCTGCAATGTCACGGCAAGGCGTCACACGCCCGTCGCGACCCTGCGACAGAAAAAATGCTTCGCACCGCAGCAACCCTGTTGACGGGCCATCTGAGTGTCCGTATACCCCGGCTCATCGGCGCCGGCCGCGGAAGTGGACCGGGCGCTGAGCCATCTTCTGACAAGCGGGCGGGCTGGCCGGCGGGATTGCCGGGCGGCCAGCCCGGAGCCGAGATGGCCGCCGGTGATCGAGACCGCGTCGATCATCTCGGCCCGCACCGCGTCCGCCACCGCCTGCAGCTCCGACTCCGGAAGACCGCGCAACGCAGCAGGGTTCGGGATACGATCCAGCAACGCCGATTGCTCAGGTGATAGGGCCAATGATCGCATCCGCTCGTTCGAGTCTGGCGACAGCCCCGTCACGCGGTACGACTGTCGCAACGACGGCACCCAGGGACGCGCGTTCATGCTAGAAGCCGCCCGGCCGTCGCTGTCATGATAGTGCCAGTTACGGATGATCGGCCGCGCGATCAATGTCGGGCCGGCGTTTTTTTCGCTTTCGTGCCCTTACCGCCACAAGAGGTCCGCCTTTGAGTCCGGCTCGTCTGTGCACAATCCTGCTGGCGCTCGCGATTACGGGAAACAGCCAAGCCTATGCCGGCCCGCGGTTGCCGGACGGCAACCTCGACTTCCTCTGCAACTTCCTGGGCGATTGCCCGGCGCGCGTTTCGCCGGGCGGACCCGACCGCGATTCGCGGCCCTTCACCGGCAGCCTCGGCCGGCCCTGCGCGTGGCGGGACCGTCCGACGCCGGAGGGCGTGCGGCGGGTGCGCGTGTGCTGGTGAGGCAGGCCCGGAGGGTCATGGCCGCAGCCTGCATGCTGGTGGTGCTCGGGGCCGCCCAGGTCCGAGGGGACGAGATCTGCCCGGCTCATTTCGCCGACGGACGGCTGCCGGTCCTGATCAATGCCAAGCTCGCGGCGCGGACCATCCCGCTGTGCTTCGAGGCCTTCGCGGTGCTCGATTCCGGGGTGACACGCACGCCGCTCTACTCCGCCGAGCACCTCACGCGGGCGAGCGTCGCGGCCGCCCGGACGGTGGCGCGGGATGACTCTTTCCACGAGGAGATGCGGCTGCCGGCCGATGGACGCGCCTCGCTCGAGGACTACGTCCGAAGCGGCTTCGACCGCGGTCATCTGGCACCGGCCGGCGACATGCCGACGGTGAGCGCCCAGGCCGAGTCCTTCAGCCTCGCCAATATCGTTCCCCAGAACCGGGTGCTGAACCGCGGCCTCTGGTCCGACATCGAGGAGAGCACGCGGCGCCTGGCGAGCCGGCGCGGCTCGATCTTCGTGGTGACCGGCGTGATTTTCTCCGGGGACGCGGTTCAGCAGATCAAGGGCGGCGTTCTGGTTCCGACTCTATTGTTCAAGGCGCTCTATGACCCCGCGAGCGGCGAGGCCGGCGCCTACCTCGCCCGGAACGACGACACGAAGGACTGGCGCGCAGTCTCGATCGACGACCTGACCCGGGAAGCGGGGATCGACGTGTTCCCCGCCCTCCCCGCCGCGGCACGAACCGCGGCGATGAACCTGCCGGAACCCCACGCCTTCACGCGCGGAGACGAGCGCCGCCCGCGACAGGAGCAGTCGTGGCAGGACTGGCTGCAGCGGGAAGGAAGCCGCGCCCTGCGCAAGATCATCCGCGACCTCCTGCATGCGCTCTTCTGAGAGGCCCCATGACCGAGGACAAACGCCGGCGCAAGGCGTCGGCCGGGACAGGCGGAGGAGGTTCCTTCGAGCCCTTCGCGGATGCGGCCGGCGCGCGCACCATCGGCGCCCTCTCCTTCGAGAACGGCACCGACCGGATCGCCCTGCACGGGTCCCTCGACCTGATGCGGGACAAGGCCGGCCTCGCTCAGGCACGCCTGCTCAAGCAGACGATCGACGCCATCGTGGCGGTCCTGGAGGCCGGCGACCTGCCCGAGACGGTGGCCGAGGCCGCCGACGACGCGCCGACTTCGGTTCCCAATCCCTTCGCGTAAGTGGCCGCGGCACCTGCGCCACCGTCCGCCAGCCTTGCCGCTGCCCTGCGGGGCTGATACTCGGTCGGCGTCATTCTATATCGTGAGGAAAGCGCGTACAGGACGAGGGCTCAGGGCCCCGCGCCTGCCCCGTGCCGCTGGCACGCACCGCGCAATCCCGCACACCACGCCGAGGACGATCCGCGATGGCTCGCGAATTCATCTACCACATGCGGGGCCTGACGAAGGCCTATACCGGCGGCAAGAAGGTCCTGGATAGCGTCAACCTGTCCTTCTACCCCGATGCCAAGATCGGCGTGCTCGGCATCAACGGCGCCGGCAAGTCGACCCTGCTCAAGATCATGGCAGGCATCGACAAGGATTTCACCGGCGACGGCTGGGTCGCGCAGGGCGCGCGCGTCGGCTACCTGCCGCAGGAACCCCAGCTCGATCCGAACAAGTCGGTGCGCGAGAACGTCATGGAGGGCGTGGCCGAGAAGCAGGCCATGCTCGACCGCTACAACGAACTCGCCATGAACTACTCGGAGGAGACCGCCGACGAGATGACCGAGCTCCAGGACCGGATCGAGTCCCTGGGCCTCTGGGAGCTCGACTCGAAGGTCGATCAGGCCATGGAGGCCCTGGGCTGCCCGAGCGACGAGCAGCCGGTCGCCACGCTCTCGGGCGGCGAGCGCCGCCGCATCGCGCTCTGCCGCCTGCTCCTGTGGGAGCCGGAGTTGCTCCTGCTCGACGAGCCGACCAACCACCTCGACGCCGAGACGGTGAACTGGCTCGAAGGCCACCTGCGCCAGTATCCGGGCGCGATCCTGATCGTGACCCACGACCGCTACTTCCTCGACAACGTCACGAGCTGGATCCTGGAGCTCGACCGCGGCAAGGGCATCCCGTACGAGGGCAACTACTCGGCCTGGCTGGTTCAGAAGCAGAAGCGCCTGGAGCAGGAGGGCCGCGAGGACATGGCCCGGCAGCGCTCCATCGCCCGCGAGCAGGAGTGGATCGCCGCCTCGCCGAAGGCCCGCCAGTCGAAGTCGAAGGCGCGCATCACGCGCTACGAGGAGCTGGTCGCCAAGCAGCAGCAGAAGGTCGATGCCGCGGCCCAGATCGTCATCCCGATCGACGAGCGGCTCGGCAACAACGTCATCGAGTTCGAGAACCTCAGCAAGGCGTTCGGCGACCGGCTGCTGATCGAGGACCTCTCGTTCAAGCTGCCGCCGGGCGGCATCGTCGGGGTGATCGGCCCGAACGGGGCCGGCAAGACCACCCTGTTCAAGATGATCACCGGCCAGGAGAAGCCCGATAGCGGCAAGATCGATATCGGCGAGACGGTCAAGCTCGGCTATGTCGACCAGTCGCGCGACGCCCTCGATCCGAACGCCACGGTCTGGCAGGAGGTCTCGGGCGGCAACGACATCATCTATTTCAACAAGCGCGAGATCAATTCGCGCGCCTATTGCGCGGCCTTCGCGTTCAAGGGGCCTGACCAGCAGAAGAAGGTCGGCACCCTCTCGGGCGGCGAGCGCAACCGCGTGCACCTCGCCCGCACCCTGAAGGGCGGCGCCAACGTGCTGCTCCTCGATGAGCCGACCAACGACCTCGACATGGAGACTCTGCGCGCCCTCGAGGACGCGCTGGAGGATTACGCCGGCTGCGCGGTCATCATCAGCCACGATCGCTGGTTCCTGAACCGCATCGCCACCCACATCCTCGCCTTCGAGGGCGACAGCCACGTCGAGTGGTTCGAGGGCAACTTCTCCGACTACGAGGCCGACAAGGTGCGCCGGCTCGGAGCGGATTCGATCATGCCGAAAAAGATCAAGTACAAGCGGTTCTCGCGCTGATCGCCGCGGCCGGGAGGTCGATCGCGTCCTCCCGGGTTCGATTCAGCCCAGGCGTCCCCGCGCCTCCGCGAGGATCGCCGACAGGCTCTGCGCGAGCGGGATCGCCGGCGTCCACCCGGTGGCGGCAGAGAAGGCGCCCGGGTCGCAGCCCTCGCTACGCACGCCGGCCGACCGAACCCGGTCGGCGGCGACCCGGACCGTGAAGGCCGTGCCCGTCAGCGTCCGCAGGGCGTCGAGGATCTCTGCGACCGGTGTCACCACGCCCGACCCGACATTGTAGATGCCGCCGTCGGGCAGGTCGTCGATCCGCTCGATCACCCGCAGGCAGGCCGCGGTGAGGTCGGCCACGTCGAGGAAGTCGCGCCCGGCGGAAAGATCGCCCACCTCCAGGACGGGCGGGGCCAGCCCGCGCTCGATACGGGCGATCTGCCCGGCGAAGGAGGCGACCACGAAGGTCTCGCTCTGCTGGGGTCCGATATAGTTCGACGGCCGCAGCACGAGGTGCTTCACGCCGGCATTGGCCAGCACGTCGCGCAGGATGTACTCGCAGGCGTTCTTGGTCCGACCGGAGATGGTATCGGGCCGCGGCGTCACGGCCTCGTCGGGGCGCGCGCGGTCCCGGAAGGCCTCGCCGTAGACGACGGTCGCACTCAGGAACACCAGGGTGGCGCGGGTCCTGGCCACCGCCTCGGCGAGGTTGAGCGTCCCGAGAAGGTCCGCCCGCCACGCGTAGGATGGCGTCTCGCTCGACTGCGCCACCGAGGCCAGGGCCGCCAGGTGGAAGACGACGGTCGGGTCGAAGGCCGTCACCGCCTCCGCCAGCCTGTCGGCCTCGAACGGGTCGAGGTCGAGGAAGATCACGCCGTCGAGGTCTGGCTGCGCGCGCCGGTCGATGCCGAGGATGCGGCTGCCGGTCGGAAGACCGTGCCGGAGCGCCTCGAGCAGGCGCCGGCCGAGATAGTCTCCGGCTCCGGTGACGAGGACGCGCATGAACCCTGCCCCTGCCCGGCGTGGTCGGCGAAAGCCGGGTTCGATCCGTCGCGTCTATACCGGGCACAGCTGCGATGCGAGGGTCTGAGCGCGCCGGGCGCGCCGGGCGCGCGATCTGGATTCCGTCGACACTTGAACAAAGGCGCGTGATCGGCGCAGTCTCCTGCGGCACGTGCCGCGCATCGCGCTATGTTGCAGTGCGGTCGGCCGCCGAAGGTGTCGGCTGGCGAACAGCGCGGTGATGGGCTGAGTGGCGACCACCGAGGAACTCGAACGGCCCACGGCCGCAGGCCGGCCCGCGTCAGAGCCGCGCCCCACCAAGCCGGTCCGCGACGCGCGGGTCGACGTGCTGCGCGGCTTCGCGCTGCTGACGATCTTCGTCGACCACATCCCCCGCAACGTCCCGGCCCTGTTCACCCTGCACAATTTCGGCTTTTCGGACGCGGCCGAGATCTTCGTGCTGCTGGCGGGCTACTCGTCGATGATCGCCTATGGCGGCCTGTTCCACCGCTCCGGCATCCGCACGACTCTCATCCGCATCGCGCGGCGCTGCCTGCGGATCTACCTGTTTCAGGCGGGCCTGCTGCTCGCCACCCTGGTCATCGTCCGGATCTGGATGGATCTCACCGGCCTGACGCCACGCTTCGGCGTGGCGCCGCTGATCCAGATGGGATTGCTGCCGGGCCTTCTGCGCGGGCTCGCGCTCAATGCGCTGCCGAACTACCTCGACATCCTGCCGCTCTACATCCTGCTGCTGGCACTGTTCCCGCTGGTCTATTTCGGGATCCGCCGCGGGATCTGGGGGGTGCTGGCTCTGTCGGGCACCGTGTGGCTTACTGCCAACCTCGATCATCAGTTGAACCTGCCGAACGCCGCGGCGGTGGATGACGGATGGTACTTCAACCCGTTCGCGTGGCAATTCCTGTTCGTGATCGGCGCCGCCCTTGCGGTGGCGGTCCGCGCCGGGAACGGGCTCCTGCCGTGGCGGGGCTGGGCTGCAGCGATCGCCGCAGCCTACCTGGCGTTCGCGCTGCTTCAGGGCGGCTCGTGGTCCGATTGGGGGCTGCCCGATCTCAAGCCGCTCGCGATCGGCGTCCCGGACAAGAGCCACGTCGGGCCCCTGCGCCTTCTGGACATCCTGGCCCTGTCCTACCTGCTGTTCAGCGCGCCGGCCGTGGCGCGCTTCTGCCGGCTCCCCTGGCTTCGGCTGGTCGATGCCTGCGGCCGCCACTCACTTGAGATCTTCGCGGCCGGCTGCTTGGCGGCGCTCATCGGCCGCATCCTCTACCGCACCTTCGACGCCACATGGCCGCTGCAGATCGCGGTCAACCTTGGCGGGCTCGCGGTAATGCTGGGGCTCGCCCATTGGCAGGATGTCCGCCTCAAGCGGCCGGCGGCTCCGGTGCCCGGCCGTCCCTGAACGGTCAAAGGATGGACTTGGCGGATGCCGCGCATGCGCCGCAAGGGCGACCTTCCCGAGAAGATCTGCGCTCAGTGCGGCCGCCCCTTCGCGTGGCGCAAGAAGTGGGAGCGCGTGTGGGACGAGGTGCGCTACTGTTCCGACCGGTGCCGTGACGAGGCCCGGACGGCGCGCAGGCGCAGCGATGGACAGGCCTGAGACGGCCCGTCACGAGGGGCCGGCCCGCAGGGCTGCCAAGCCGGACGGCGTGTCGATGTCGAGGGCGGTGGCCGCATCACCAGGGATCTCCAGCACGTCGGCACGCCCCTTGAGGAGGGGCCCGGCGCCGTGATCGCCGCTCAGCCTCCCGATCTCGGGGGCGAGGCGGCGCAGGTTGAGGAGGACCGGGTTGCCGCGCCGTCCCGCCCGCACGGGTATCACGGCCGCCGGCTCGGCGGCGGCGCCCGCGAAGGCCGCGGCGAGGCCGTCGATATGGGCGGCCGTCACGCGGGGCATGTCGCCCAGCACCACCACGGCCCCAGCGCAGGAGGCCGGGAGCACCGCAAGGCCGGCCTGCAGCGACGAGGCGAGGCCGGACCGATAGTCCGGGTTCTCGACGCGGATCAGGTCCAGCCCGTCGAGCGCCGCAAGCACCGCCTCCGCGTGCGCCCCGAGCACGACCACCACGGGACGCGGACCGGCACCCAGCGCAGCCTCGGCGGCGTGGCGCACCAGCGGCTTGCCGTCGAGCCGCGCGAGGAGCTTCGGTTCCGGGCCGAAGCGGCTGCCGAGGCCCGCGGCGAGCAGGACCGTGCCGACCTCACGCATCCGCGTCGGGAACCTCGTCGTCGGGATCTCCTTCGGCTGTCTCGCCGCCGGCGCGGGGCTGCGGCCGGGAAATGATTTCCATCAGCAGGCCGCCGACGCCCAGCGCGACGATATCGGCCCGGGTGACAGGCAGATCCGCAAGGAGTCGGTGCAGGATCCAGTCGAAGCCGTTCTCCTTGGGCGAGCGCGCGCAGCCCGGCGCGCCGATCACCGGCACGTCCCCGCGGCTCCCGACGAGGAGCAGGTTGCCCGGATCGACCGGCATCCCGAGATGCGCGACCCGGCCGCCGGCGGCCTCGATGCCGGCCGGGATGACGTCGCGCCGATCGGCGATGGCCGAGGCGCCGAACACCACCACCAGATCGGCGCCGACGCCGTCGGTCGCCTCCGCGAGGGCCGCGGCAACCGCCGCATCCGCGTGCGCCACCCGGATGTCGGCGACGATCTCCGCACCGGCGGGGGCCAAGCGCTCGGCGAGCACGCGGTGCGTCTTGTCGATGGTCGCTTCCTTGAGGCTGGGGAGGCGGGTCGAGACCACACCCACCCGGCGCCGGCGATAGGGCGCGACCGCGAGGACGCCGCCCTCGGGCGCCGCCCTGCACGCGCGGTCCAGCACAGCGCCCGGCACGGCGTAGGGGATGATCTTCACGGTGGCGACCATCTCGCCCTCGACGACCGGCTTGAACCGCGGCAGGGTGGCGACCGTCACGGCCTCGTCCACGGCATTGACCGCATCGATCCGGGCCGGATCCAGGGTGAGCACGCCAGCGGTCCCGGCGAACAGGTTGCAGCGGCCGGTAAAGGGCGCCTCCGCGCGCAGATTCGGCCCGCGGAGATGGCTGGCTAGCCGCGCCGCAGCCGCGTTCTCGCCGACATCGCCCGGTTCCAGGACGGCCGCGACGATCTCGGCGAGGCCGCAGCGCGCGAGATCGCCCGCCACATCGCGGTCAATCACCGCGCCCTTCCGCAGGGTGATGCCGTCGCGCCGGACGGTGTGGGCGCTGATCAGCCCGGCGGCTTCCGCAACCGGGACGGAACCGAACCTCACGCGACCTCCGGACGGGGGACGCGGCGCAGGCAGGCCACGATCTCGGCCAGGACCGCGAGGGCGATCTCGGCGGGGCTCACCGCCCCGATGGCAAGCCCGATCGGCGCGTGGATCCGGCCGATCTGCTCCTGCGAGAACCCGGCTTCGGTGAGCCGCGCGACGCGGGCCGCGTGGGTCTTCCGCGAGCCGAGGGCCCCCACGTAGAAGCATCCCGCCGCGAGCGCGGCCATGAGCGCCGGATCGTCGATCTTGGGATCGTGAGTCAGCGCCGCGAGGGCGCAGTAGCGGTCGAGCGGCGGCACGCGGCTTCCCAGAACGGAATCCGGCCACTCGGCCACGAGTTCGATATCCGGGAAGCGCTCCGGCGTCGCGAAGGCGGTGCGCGGGTCGATGACCGTGAGGGCGAGGTCGAGCCCCGCCGCCATCGGCGCCAACGCCTGCGAGATGTGGACGGCGCCGATCACCACGAGCCGCACCGGCGGCACCTGCACGGTGAGGAACAGCGTCCGCCCCCCGGCTTCCACGAGGCCGCTCCTGGCCGAAGCGAGATGCTTTCCCAGCGTGTCGCCGAGCGGATCGGCGGGGATCTCGGCCTCGCGCACGAGGCGCTGGCTGCCGTCGGCGATGTCTGTGACGAGGATCGCGGCTCGCCGCGCCGTCCGTTCGGCGTTGAGCTTCTCCAGGATGTCGGCGCGCATCAGTCGACCCGCTCGACGAAGACCCGGATCCGGCCGCCGCAGGACAGGCCCGCCCGCCAGGCGGTCTCGTCGGCGACGCCGAATTCGAGAACGCGCGGCGCGCCGGCCTCGATCACTTCGATCGCCTCGGTGATCACCGCGCCCTCCACGCAGCCGCCGGAGACCGAGCCGAGGAAATTGCCCTCGCCGTCGACCACGAGATGGCTGCCGACGGGTCGCGGGGCCGATCCCCAGGTCTCGATCACGGTCGACAGCGCCACCGCGCGGCCGTCACGCCGCCAGGATTCGGCGGCGGCGAGGATGTTCGTATCGGTGCTGAGCATGGCCTCGAAGACCTTCGGCCGGCGGGCGCCCCCCGCGCCCTATCAGGTATGGCCCAGGCGGCGCGGTGCAAGGCGGCGGTGGCCCCCAAGGAGTCCCTAACCGGCTGTTGCGTCTTTGCGAGCGCAGCGAAGCGACCCAGGGCAGCGCGAGATCGGCGAGTGTGGCGCCTCTGGATCGCTTCGCTATGCTCGCAAAGACGGGGGGCGACGATCACCGCGAGGCTTGACCGTGCCGAGATCAGCGGCTGCGTCGCGCCCCGGCCGGCTGCCTTGGCCGATCCAAGGCGCGATGCGATAACGGACGGGCACCCGCATCCGCTCGGACCATGCCGGCTTACGACGAACGGACCCCTCGCCAACGGATCTGCCACCGCTTCCGCGGGCCGGATCGGCGCGGGTCAGCCATCCCATGAACGCCCCCGATCCCGTCCTCGCGCGGGCGTTGCGGAAGGATCCGCCGCGCTCGGGACCTCACCGGCTGTGGAAGCGCGTCAGCCGGGCGATCGGCGACGTGCTGCCCAAAGGCCTCTATGCCCGGTCGCTGATCATCATCATCGCGCCCGTGGTGCTGCTGCAGTCGGTGATCGCCTACACCTTCATGGAGCGGCACTGGCAGCTCGTCACCAAGCGCCTTTCGGCGGCGGTGACCGCGGACGTCGCCGCACTGATCGACATCTACGAGAGCTATCCGCAGGACAAGGACGCCGATACCCTCTCGCGCATCGCGGGCGAGCGACTGAACCTCGACCTCGACATCCTGAAGGGCGCCAAGCTGCCGCCCCCGGGGCCGCGCCCGTTCTTCTCGATCCTGGACGAGGCTCTCTCGGACGAGATCCAGCGTCAGATCCGCCGACCGTTCTGGATCGACACGGTCGGCCGCTCGAACCTGATCGAGATCCGCGTCGCGATCCCCGACGGCGTGATGCGCATCACCGCCCGGCGCAGCCAGGCCTACGCGTCGAACTCGCACATCTTCCTCGTCTGGATGATCGGCTCCTCGCTGGTGCTCCTCGGCGTCGCGATCCTGTTCCTGCGCAATCAGATCAAGCCGATCCTGCGGCTCGCCGCCGTGGCGGAGGGGTTCGGAAAGGGCCGCGAGATCGAATTCCGGCCCCGCGGCGCCCGCGAGGTCCGGCAGGCCGGCCACGCCTTCATCGAGATGAAGCGGCGCATCGAGCGGGCCATGGAGCAGCGCACGACGATGCTGAACGGCGTCAGCCACGACCTGCGCACCATCCTCACCCGCTTCCGCCTGTCGCTCGCCCTGTTCGAGCAGACCAGCGAGATCGAGGATCTCAGCCGGGACGTCGACGAGATGAGCCGGATGCTGGAGGGCTACCTCGCCTTCGCCCGCGGCGATTCCGCCGAGCCGGCGACGCCCACGGACATGCGCGCCCTGCTGGAGGATCTGCGCACCGACGTCGAGCGCCTGGGCGCGCACGTCTCCGCGGTCGACCTTGCCGGGGCGCCGGAGGTGACCGTGCGTCCGGGGGCGTTCCGGCGCTGCCTGTTCAATCTCGCCGCCAACGCCGCGCGCCACGGCGAGACCGTGGCGATCTCCGGCCGGCTCGAGGCCCGCGCCTTCTTCGTCTCCATCGACGATGACGGCCCCGGCATCCCGGCCGAGAGCCGTGAGGAGGTGTTCAAGCCGTTCGTGCGCCTCGACGATGCCCGCCAGGATGCCGGCGGCTCGGGCCTTGGGCTGGCGATCGCCCGCGACATTGCCCGCGCCCATGGCGGCGACATCGCCCTGCACGACAGCCCGCTGGGCGGCTTGCGGGCGACGGTGCGGGTGCCGGCCTGAGGGCAGACGCCGCGCTTCCGTCCTAGGCGTCGCTCGGCCGGCGCAGCCGCGTGAACTCGGCCTGGACGTTGCGGATGAGGTGATCGAGGCTCGCCTCGTCGAGGCCGGCGGCCCCGAGCCGCTTGCGCAGGGCGGCCTCATCGTTCCAGGCATAGCCCGCATCGTACGGCAGATGGCGCCGCAGCAGCGGGCTCACGACGCTCTCGCGCCGGTAGGCAGGATGCCGCAGGAGCTTGCCGATGTGCAGGGCGAGCCTGTCGATGCTGGACGGGCCGCTGCTGGAGTTGCCAGCATCTTTGCCTCCCGACGTGACCGATGTTCGGCGCATACCTGTCGACCCTCCCGATAAAGCAGTATCTCGCCAAATGATTGCGCATCAGTGAGCGGGATGCCGATCCGGCGAAAAACTGCGGCCGGCGGGGTCCCAACCTTCGCGGCAGGGTGATATGCAGGCCCGCTGCCTTGAGAGCCGCGGACGCCCGCGTGCCGGATCTGAGTGTCGACCATGAACCCGCTCGTCCCCCTCTTCATCCTGATTTCGCTGCCGCTCGCGGCGATCGGTCTCGTGCTCTACACCGACACGGGCATCGAGCCGGCTTTGTTCTACGCGTCGGTGAAGACCTTCGTGATCCTGGGCGCCGTCGCGGTGGCGATGTCGGTCGGCGCTATGAAGCTCGCCGAGCGGACCAAGCACTAACTGTCCACGTCCCGGAGGGCGCGATGCTGCACGTGGTCCCGGCCTTCTCCCGCATTGGCGAGGAGAACGCCTTCGCGGTGCTGGCCCGCGCCCAGGCCCTGGCGTCCCAGGGCCGGGACGTGATCAACCTCGGCATCGGCCAGCCCGATATGCCGACGCCCGGCCACGTGGTCGAGGCCGGCATCAAGGCCCTGCGGGACGGTCATCACGGCTACACGCCGGCCGTGGGAATCCCGCCGCTGCGCGAGGCCGTGGCCCGCGACATCCATCGTCGCCACGGCGTGGAGGTCTCGCCGGATTCCGTGATGATCGTGCCGGGCGGCAAGGTCACCATGTTCATGGCGATCCTGATGTTCGGTGCGCCCGGGACCGAGATCCTGTATCCGGATCCCGGATTTCCGATCTACCGCTCGATGATCGAGTTCACCGGCGCGACCCCGGTCCCGGTGCCGATCCGCGAGGAGAACGGCTTCGCCTTCTCGGCGGCCGAGACCCTGGCGCTGATCACGCCGAAGACGCGGCTGCTGATCGTCAACTCGCCGGCCAATCCCACGGGCGGCGTGACCCCGAAGGCCGAGATCGACGCTCTGGTGAAGGGTCTGGCCGAGCACCCGGACGTGGCGGTGCTGTCGGACGAGATCTACGGCACCATGACGTATGACGGCGAGGCCCACCACTCGCTCCTGAAGTACGAGGAGATCCGCGACCGGCTGGTCTATCTCGACGGCGCCTCCAAGACCTACGCGATGACCGGCTGGCGGCTCGGCTGGTCGGTCTGGCCCAAGCCGCTCTACGAGGCGGCGCGCAAGCTCGCGGTCAACGCGCATTCCTGCGTCAACGCCTCGACGCAGTGGGCCGGCATCGCGGCGCTCGACGGCCCGCAGGATTGCGTGGCCGAGATGGTCGCTGAGTTCGACCGGCGGCGGGCGATCGTGGTGGACGGGCTGAACGCCCTGCCGGACGTGTCCTGCATCGCGCCGAAAGGGGCGTTCTACGCCTTCCCCAACATGTCGCGGACAGGCCGGAAGGCGAAGGTTCTGGCTTCCACCCTGCTGGAGGAGGCGGGCGTGGCGGTGATCGGCGGCCCGGATTTCGGCGTCCACGGCGAGGGCTACATCCGCCTCTCCTACGCCAACTCGGCGGAGAACATCCGCCGCGCGCTGGAGCGGATGGGCACGTTCCTCAGCGAGCGCAAGCCGGGCTGAACCGGCTCAGGATCGACGGACTGGCTTCCGCGCCTCCTCCCTCCCTGTACTGCGGGCTACGATATTCACGCAGCGCGCTGGCCCTGGGCACTCTCCTCCCCCTTGCGGGGAGGAGTTGGAGGTGGGGGTGGTGCAGGATCAAGCGTGGTCGTGCCTTCTGCCACANGGCGCGCCCCGCCTCCGCCGCCCGGCGGCCCCCGGCGCGGTCCCGGCCCCGACGGCCCCCGCCGCCCCGCCGCCGTCGAAGGGCGCGCATGTCGTCCTCGAGCGCGGCGACGCGCGGATCGACCTGAAATGCGCCGACGACGATTCGACGAAGGCCTGCGCCGACATCGCGCTGCAGTTCGTCGACAAGCTCGCCACGCTGCGGCCCGAGGCCCGGTAGCGCGATGCGCCCGCCGCCGTCGCGGCGGGGACGCGCCCGCCGCGACAGCGGCGGGCGCCCCTCAGGCGCTGGTGCCCGGCGCCTTGGTCAGGCGGCAGCCGGTGATGCGCCACTGCCCGTCCGGATCCTGGGCGAGGCTGTACTCGGCGGTCCAGTCGACGCCGTACTCGTCCTGGATCTGCACCGACTGGACCACGCCCGCGCCGTCCGTGTCCCGCGCCTCGCCGAACACGAAGCTGCGGTGGCGGTAGACCGGACGGTACTGGTTGCGGACCATGCCGATGAACAGGTCGGCGTTGGGGAACAGCGCCCGGATCCCCGGCGCGGCCTGCTCGTAGGCGGTCTGCGCGTCGTCGCGGCCGAGCGCCTGCTCCTGCTTGGCGATCACCGCCCGGGCCGCCGCGCGTCCGGCCTCGTCGGCCGCCGCCGGTCCCGCGAGGCCGAGGACCAGGAGGAGGGCGGGCCACGCGCGCATCGACGTCACTCCGGCAGGATCGAACCGAGATCAATCCTCACCCTGTCGAAATGGTCGCCGGCTCAGCGAAAGCAATCCTCCGCTGAATTCCCGCGCAGGCGCTCGGCGCGTGACCGCTGGGCCGGTCCGTTCCGGCGACGCGCACGGGTTGAGCACGGATCGCGCTCCAGTTGTGCAAGTCGCTGGAAAGATGAGCATTTTCGCGCCGATCCGGCGCCGCGGGTTTGACCCCCCGGCCTGGGTTTGCGACCGTCCGGCAACCGAGTCGGCTCCGCGGGGGCGGGAGCGGCCGGGCGGAGCGCAGATGATGACGCAGTTCGAGTCGAGTCCGCAGACGTCCGCCGGGGAGGCGCAGGCCGAGGCGCCCGCCGAGAAGCCCACCATGAGCGTCGGCGTGTTCATCCCGATCGGCAACAACGGCTGGCTGATCTCGGAGAACGCCCCGCAGTATCGCCCGAGCTTCGAACTCAACAAGCAGATCACCCTGAAGGCCGAGGGCTACGGGCTCGACTTCGCCCTGTCGATGATCAAGCTGCGGGGCTTCGGCGGCAGGACCGAGTTCTGGGACCACAACCTCGAATCCTTCACCCTGATGGCGGGGCTCGCCGCCGTCACCAGCCGGATCAAGCTGTTCGCCACCGCGGCGACCCTGTGCCTGCCGCCCGCCATCGTCGCCCGCATGGCGGCGACCATCGACTCGATCGCCCCGGGGCGCTTCGGCGTGAACCTCGTCACCGGCTGGCAGAAGCCGGAATACGACCAGATGGGCCTCTGGCCCGGCGACGCGCATTTCGCCAACCGATACGACTATTTGGCCGAGTATGCTCAGGTTCTGCGCGACCTGTGGGAGACGGGCGCCAGCGACCGCAAGGGCACGTATTTCCAGATGAACGACTGCCGGCTCAGCCCCCGGCCGCAGGCGCCCGTGAAGATCATCTGCGCCGGCCAGAGCGGGGCGGGGCTCGCCTTCACGGCGCAGTACGCCGACTACAATTTCTGCCTGGGGAAAGGGCTCAACACGCCGACCGCCTTCGCCCCCGTGGTGGAGAAGCTCGCGGAGGCCCGCGCCGGGACCGGGCGGCGCGTGACCTGCTACGCCCTGTTCATGATCATCGCCGACGAGACCGACGCCGCCGCGCTGGCCACCTGGGAGCATTACCGGGCGGGGGCCGACGCGGAGGCGATCGCGTGGCTCGGCCTCCAGGGGGCGGCCGACACCCGGTCGGGCGGCGACACCAACGTGCGCCAGCTCGCCGACCCGGCCGCGGCGGTGAACCTCAACATGGGCACGCTGATCGGCAGCTACGAAAGCGTTGCGGGGATGCTCGACACGATCATGGCGATCGACGGGGTGGAGGGGGTGCTGCTGGTGTTCGACGACTTCCTCAACGGGCTCGACGCCTTCGGGATGCGGATCCAGCCGCTGATGCGCACCCGCCGGCACGTCACCGCGCCGCTCGCCGAGGTCGCCTGATGGACGCCCCCGCCGGCTACCGCGATCCCCGGGGCCGCCACGGCGGCGTCGTCCTGCCCGCCCGGCCCGAGCCGATCGCCTTCGACCCCGCCGCCACGGTGCTGATCGTGGTGGACATGCAGAACGCCTACGCGAGCGCGGGGGGCTACCTCGACCTCGCGGGGTTCGACGTGTCGGGCACCGGGCCGGTGATCGCGCGGATCGCCCGGGCGGTGGCGGCGGCCCGGGCGGCCGGGATCCGGATCCTGTGGTTCCAGAACGGCTGGGACCCGGGCTACGCGGAGGCGGGCGGGCCAGGCTCGCCGAACTGGCACAAATCCAACGCTCTCAAAACGATGCGGCGGAATCCTCAAGCGAACGCGCAGCTCCTGGCCAAGGGCTCGTGGGACTACGCCCTGGTGGACGCCCTGAGGCCCGAGCCCGGCGACATCGTCCTGGGCAAGCCACGCTACAGCGGCTTCTACAACACGCCCCTCGACAGCATGCTGCGCGCGCGGGGGATCACCACGCTGGTCTTCACCGGAATCGCCACCAACGTCTGCGTGGAATCGACCCTGCGGGACGGGTTCCACCGGGAATACTTCGGGATCGTCCTGGCCGACGCGACCCATCAGGCCGGGCCGGAGAGCCTGCACCACGGGGCGCTGTCCAACATCGAGACCTTCTTCGGCTGGGTCTCGGACGTGTCCGCCTTCGAGGCGGCGCTCGTCGCAGGCCCGCACGCGGCGGTTGATGCCGCCGGCTTCGATATGGCCGAATAAGTGCATCCCGCACCCGGCCGGTCACCGGCAGGGTGCACGAACGCCGCCGCGACGCGGCGCCTCCCGCGCGGCCTGCCCGGCCCGGCCGACAGGTCGAACGGGAGAGGCACTGAGGGCATGCCGAAGCAGGTCGTGATACCGCCGGGGACCGGCAAGCCGCTGGCCCCCTACGTGCCGGGCACGCTGGCCGACGGGGTGCTGTACGTCTCGGGCACGCTGCCGCTGGATGCGGACGCCAACGTCGTCCATGTCGGCGACGCGGCAGCCCAGACCCGCCACGTGCTGGAGACCATCAAGGGCGTCGTCGCGGCCGCGGGCGGCACGATGGACGACGTCACCTTCAACCACGTCTTCCTGGCGGACTGGGCCGACTACGCGGCGATCAACGCCGTCTACGCCGAATATTTTCCGGGCGACAAGCCGGCGCGCTACTGCATCCAGTGCGGGCTCGTGAAGCCCGACGCCCGCGTGGAGATCGCGTCGATCGCCCATCTCGGCCGCTGATGGGCCCGCTCCATCACGCGGTGGCCGGCCCGGCCGACGGGCGGCCGGTGCTGCTCTCGCCGGGGCTCGGCGGCGCGGCGGGCTACTTCGCGCCGCAGATGTCGGCCCTGACCGGGCGGTTCCGGGTCGTCACCTACGACCATCGCGGCACCGGGCGCTCGCCCGGCCCGCTGGAGCCGGACCACGACATCCCCGCCATGGCACGGGACGCGGTGGCGGTGCTGGACGCCGCCGGGATCGGCCGGGCCGACGTGGTCGGCCACGCGCTGGGCGGCCTGATCGCCCTCCGGATGGCGCTGGACGCGCCCGACCGGGTCGGGCGGATCGTGGTGATCAACGGCTGGGACGCCCTGGACCCGGCCACGCGCCGCTGTTTCGCGGCCCGCCGGGCGATCCTGGCCGGGGGCGGGCCGGAGGCCTTCGTGCGGGCGCAGGCGATCTTCCTGTACCCGGCGCCCTGGCTGTCGGCTGAGGCCGAACGGGTCGCGGCCGACGAGGCCCACGCCCTGGCGCACTTCCCCGGCGTCGAGACCGTGCTGACGCGCATCGGCGCCCTGGAGCGCTTCCAGATCGCGGACAGCCTCGGGGCGATCGGCCACGAGACCCTGGTGATGGCCGCCCGGGACGACGTGCTGGTGCCCTACACGCGCTCGGAGCGGCTGGCGGCGGCCCTGCCCAGGGCCCGCCTCGTCCTCGCCCCGGAGGGCGGCCACGCCCACAGCGTCACCCGGCCCGATTCCTTCAACCGGGCGCTGCTGGACTTCCTCGACCGGGATTGAGGCTCGACCGGGACCGAGGGCGCCTCACGGCCGGAACGCCAGGGCCGGCAGCGCGACCGCGTCGACGGCGGCGGCCAGGACCGGAAGGAGCGCCGGCCAGCGCGGCGTCGCCGCCGTGCCGATCCGCCCCCGGGCGAAGGCCAGGACCAGCATCGGCGCGAGCGGGAGCAGGTCGCGCGGCGACAGGCCGCCGCCGGCCGGTCCGAGGGCCTGCCTCAGGACCATGAGCCACAGCCCCAGCAGGGCGCAGGCCACGAGCCAGAGCCGCTCCGCGGGCGGGGGCAGGGGGCCGCGCCGCAGGGCGAGGGGCAGCACCAGCAGCGCCGCGGCCCAGAGGCCGTAGAGGGGCCAGGGCAGCGGGACGGCCAGGGCCGGATCGGGGGCCCCGCCGGCGGGCGGCACGCCGAGGAGAACCGGTAGCACCGCCAGGACGGCGAGCGGCAGCCGGTCCCGGCAGAAGCGGGCGAGACGCCTCGGGGGCGGGAACGGCACCAGCAGCATCCCGGCGAGCGGCGCGCAGGCCGGCCGTGCCAGCACCGCGAGGGCGATCGCCAGCGCCGCCCCGGCGAGGCGCCAAGGTCGGCCGCGGCCCGTCAGCGGCCGGGGCGTGAGCAAGGCCGCGGCCAGCGCCGCCAGCCCGAGGACCGGTCCGTCCGGGCCGGACGCGGCCGCCAGCGAAGCGGGCAGGCCGAGGAGCGCGAACAGGACCTCCCGCCCGCGGTCGGCCACCGTCAGCGCGGCGAGGCCCAGGGCCAGGAAGGCGGCGATGGCCGCGCCCTGTCCGAGCCGGGCGGCGCCCGCAGGGTCGAGGCCGAGCATCGCCCCGGCCCGCAGGCCGAGGGTGCCGGGGAGGGTTGGGCCGGCCGCGTCGGGGGGAACGCGCAGCGCCAGCGCGACGCAGACCGGCAGGCCGAGGCCGAGCAGGGCGAGGCCCCAGAACCGGGCGCCCCCGGCGAAGGCCGGGCTCACGGCCGCCAGCGCGGAGCGCCGAGCAGGCCCGGCACGAGACCCGGCAGCGCCGCGGCCAGGAGGGAGGCCGCCCGCAGCACCTCCGCGGCCTCGCCCGGCGCGCGGCGGGCCAGCGCCAGGGCGAGCCGCAGGGGCACCTGCGCGCCAAAACTCGCCGCCGTGAGCGCGAGGGACGCGGCCGGCCCATGGTGCTTCCCGGCGTAGAGGATCTGGCTGCGCAGGAAGTAGAACAGCCGCCGCGCCCGCACCTGCCGGGTCGTGCCCTGGCCCTCGTGGCGGGCGACCGCCCCGGCCACGTGCCGCACGGCAAAGCCGGTCGCCCGGGCGCGGGCGCAGAGGTCGACATCCTCCCAGTAGACGAAGAAGCGCGGATCGAAGCCGCCGAGGGCGGTGAACAGGTCGCGGCGGATCATCAGGAAGGCGCCCATCACCTGATCGACGGCGCGGTCCTCGGCGTGGTCCCATTCGAGCAGGAAGTGGGGCCGGACGAGGCCCAGCCGGTCCAGCGCCAGGGCGCGCCCGAGGAGGCCGAGCGCTGTCGGGGCCCGGGCGCAGGAGCGCGCGGTCCGCCCGTCCGGATCGACGAGCCGCGCCCCGACGATGCCGGTCCGCGGATCGGCCGTCAGGGCGGCCCGGGCGATGCCCAGGGCGTCCGGCGCGACCTGGGTGTCGGGGTTGAGGAACAGGATCGCGGGGGCGTCGCCCGCGGCGGCGCCCTGGTCGCAGGCACGGCCGAAGCCGAGATTCGCGTCGTTCCGGATCAGCCGCAGCGGCCGGGGCAGGGCGGGCAGGTCCTCGGTGGAGCCGTCCGTCGAGGCGTTGTCCACCACGGTGACCTGCACGGTCCCGGCGTCCCGCGCCGCCGCGAGGCTCGCAAGGCAGGCCCGCAGCAACGCGCCACCGTTCCAGTTGACGATCACGACGTCGAGGGCAGGGCGGTCGGTCAAGGCAGATCCTTCGGGAGATCCTCGGGCGGCCCGAGGCGCCCGAGGGCGCCGTCGCGGGCGGCCGCGAGGAGCCGCAGCAGCACGGCGGGCCGGAAGCCCGCATCCGCCCAGTACAGCCCGGCCTGGAGCGGCAGGTAGGCGGCCTGGGCGAGCTTCCAGCGGCGCGGCACGTGCGGCAGGCGCCACGCGTAGACCGCGTTGCGCAGGTAGGTCGCCATCCGGAACAGGGGCTGGCGCGGCATCGCGACCCCGAAGGCCCGGATCACCCCGCCGCCGACCCGGTGCGGGATCGCGACGTCGCGGGCGACGTAGCAGCCATGACCGCAGGCCCAGGCGCGAAAGCACCATTCGAGCTCGACCCCGTCGATGAAGAAGTCGGCGCGGAACGGCCCGATCCGCGCGAAGGCGTCGAGATGGACCAGCGAGCCCGAGGTCGCCAGGAACTGCACGGGCGCGAGGGCGTCCCGCTCCGGAGCGCCGGGGCGGGGCGGGTAGGCGGGCGCCTTGTGTCCCGTCGTGGGCGCCGGGACCGGACCCACCACCGCCGCCGGGATCCCGGCGGCCCGCAGCCGGCCGAGGCCCGCCAGCAGCGCGGCGGCGAGGTTCTCCGGCGGCTCGGCATCCTGATCGAGGAGCAGGAGCGTGTCCGCCCCCGCCGCCCGGGCGGCCGCGGCGATCCGGTTGAGCGCCTCCGCGATGCCGAGGTTCCGCCCCTCCGACAGCAGGATCACGCCGGACCGGGCGAGGCGCTCCGCCGCCTCCCCCGAGAGGCCGCCGTTGTCGAAGGCGATCACCGCGGCGAACCCTGAAGCAGCCTGGGCGTGAACCCGCGCCAGCTGGTCCGGACCCGGCCGGAACAGGGTGATCCCGAGGGCGAGGCAGCCGAGCCGGGGGTCAGGCACCGGCCGCGTCCCGCGCATGATCCCGGCCCGTCACGCCCGCTCCACCGCGGCGGTCGCCGCCTCCAGGGCGGCCGTGATGGCGTCGGCCTGCTCGGCGCTCAGCGGACCGCGGGCCAGCCGCATCTGCAGGGCGAGCTTCAGACCCTCCTTGGCGCGCACGATCGAGGGCGGCGGACCGTCGCCCCGGGCGGCCTCGGCCTCTGCCATCCGGGCGAGGATCGCCTCCAGGGTCGGGCGGTTGCCGTCCAGGAACGCCTGGCCGTCCGGGGTGATCGTGTGCAGCCGCTTGGTGCCCTCCCCGGGCGTCACCGTCACGTGGCCGAGTTCCTCCAGCAGCGTGAGCGTCGGGTAGACCGTGCCGGGGCTCGGGCTGTAGGCGCCGCCGACCCGCTCCTCGATGGCCTTGATGATCTCGTAGCCGTGCCGGGGCTTCTCGGCGATCAGGTGGAGGATGACGAGGCGCAGGTCGCCGTGGGCGAAGAACCGCGCGAGGTCGCCGCGGCCGCCGCGGCCGCCGCGGCCGAACGGGCCGCGGTCACCCGGTCCGCGGCCGTGATGGCCGTGCCGCCCGCGGGGATCGGCGCCCATCGGGCCGCGGTGGGCGCGGAACCGGAAGGCCTCGAAGGGATCGGGATGGATGAAGTCCGAAGGAGAGGGATGCATGATTCGACTCGATTTCGATATGACGAAAAACTAGATATATCGAAACTCAGTCAACCGCAAGGGCGGGGCTCCGTGGCCTGTCCTTCGACGGGGAAGCCGCACCGTTCGCCGTGAGCCGGGCCGGCGGTGCAGCCCACGGTTTACGGACTTCGCCGGTTCCGTTAGTGCGACAGGGAACCAGAACCATGCCCCCCTCGCGCCGCCCTGCGCCCGATGCTGCCCGCCAGCTGCCGCCCATGAACCGATCCGCGACCCGCGCCGCGACCGCGACCGCTCTGAGAGCGGTCGATGGAGGCCATGCCCCGTGACGGCACAGGGTGAACGCGCCTTCGCAGGGTCCTAGATGCATCGCGGCTCCACCGGCACCGGCCGGGCCTCGCCCCTGATGCAGATCGCGCGTCGCGTCCGTCGCCTCGGCGATCCGCTGGCCAAGCGAGCGGCCCTGCACCGCTTCTGGGCCGGCACGGAGGCGGCGGACGGCCCCGACCTCGAAGGGCGCCTCGCCGCCGCGCTGGCGCCGTACTTCGACGCGGACTTCTACGCGAGCTGGTACGGCATCACGGCCGATCCGGTGCGCGACTACCTCGTCCACGGCTGGCGCGAGGGCCGCGACCCGCGCCCGGACTTCTCGTCCGCCGCCTACCTCACCGAGCACCCCCACCTGGCCCCGGCCGGCATCAACCCCTTCCTCCACGCGCTCGCGCGACACCGCCGCAAGGGGACGTCCACCGGGGAGGGCACCGCCTATCCCCTGGCCCCGCGCGACACGGCCCAGGTCGAGCGCCTCGCCCGCCGCCTCGTCGACGGCGCCTTCTACCTTGCGGGCAACCCCGACATCGCCGCAGCCGGCGTCGACCCGGCCGACCACTACATGGCGTCGGGCTGGCGCGAGGGCCGCGAGCCCGCACCGCAGTTCGACACCCTGGCCTACTGCCTCACCCGCGGCCTCACCTTCGCCACCCAGAACCCGCTGGTGCACTACGTCCTGCACGGCGGACCCGCCCGGCCGGACCCGGCCGAAGCGCTGGCGCTGCGGCTCGGGACGCTCGCGCCCCACTTCGACGCCGCCCACTACCGGCGGGGCCTCGCCGAGCCCCAGGCCGAGGCGCTGGCCGGCGCCTCGGACGACGCGCTGCTGCGCCACTACGTGACCGAAGGCTGGCGGGCGCGGGTCAGCCCGCGGCCGGACTTCGACCCGACCGGCTTCGTGCAGGCGCGGGCCGGCAGCCGGGCGGTGGCGGACGACCCGTTCTTCCGCCACGTCGCCGAGGCGCGGCTCACCGGGGCGGAGCCGTTTGCCGGGCCGCAGCGTCTGAACCTGCCGGCGGTGGACGAGGCGTGGTACCGGGCGACCTACCCGGATGTCGGCGGGATGGCGCCGTACCTGCACTTTGCCGGCGCGGGCTGGCGGGAGCTGCGCGACCCGGGGCCGGGCCGCTCGACGCTCGCCGCGCTGCTGCGGGTCTGCGGGTTGCGGCCGGCGCGGGCGCCCGTCGCGGACACGGGCTGGCTGGGGGCGATCGGCCGGGAGGCCGTGGACCGGGAGGCGCTGCTCGCCCTGCAGGCGCGGCTTGTGGCGGGGGCGTTCGACCACGGCTTCTACCGGGCGCGCTACGGGCTCTCCGAGGAGGCCGACGCGGTGCGCGACTACTGTGACACCGGCTGGAGGAAGGGCCGCAACCCCAGGCCGGATTTCGACGGGCAGGCCTATCTCGACGCGCATCCCGGGGTGCGCGAGACCGGCTTGGCGCCCCTGGTGCACTTCCTGGCCACGGCGCTCCTGCACGGCACCGACATCACGGCCGGCGCCTTTCACCCGCGCTACGGCGAACCGGATTCGCGGGAGGCGGCGCTCGCCGAAGAGGCCCGGGAGATCGAACCCTTCTTCGACGCCGCCTTCTACGCCAAGCGCAACCCCGACGCCGCCCACGCCCCGCTCGCCCATTTCGTCGCCTACGGGCAGCACGAGGGTCGGGACCCGAGCAAGGCCTTCTCGACTCGGTTCTATCGTCGCGCCTACGGCCACCTGTTCGCCCCGGGCGAGTCGCCGTTCCTGCACTACGTGCGCACCGGCCGGGACGCCGGGCTGATGGCCGCCCCCGAGGATCTCGGCGCCTACCCGCCCATGACGGCCCCCGCGCCGCAGGACTGGGACGGCCTGCCCCAGGCGCTCCCCATCGCCGACGCCCGCGTGCTGGTCATCGTCCCCGTCTACAAGGGACGCGGCGAGACCCTGCGCGCCATCCACGCCTGCCTCTCGGCCCCCCAGGCGACACCCTTCGCCCTGCTCGCCGTCAACGACCGATCCCCCGACCCGCAGCTCTCAGCAGACCTCGCAGACCTCGCCCGCCGCGGCCTGTTCCACCTCGTCGAGAACGAGCACAACCTCGGCTTCGTCCGCTCGGTCAACCGCGCGCTCGGCCTGCGCCAGGGCCGCGCCGTCGTCCTGCTCAACTCCGACGCCCAGGTCCACGGCGACTGGCTCGACCGCCTCGTCGCCCACGCGGAAGCTGAGGACGCCCGCCCGCCCGTGGCCAGCGTCACGCCTTTGTCCAACAACGCCACGATCTGCAGCTATCCGCGCTTCAACGCCAACAACACCATGCCGCTCGAGATCGAACGGCCCGAGCTCGACCGCCTGGCCGCGCAGACCAACCCCGGCCAGGCCGTGCCCGTGCCCACGGCGTCGGCTTCTGCATGCTCACACGGGAGCGATCAAGCCTGTCGGGCGATTAGTACCGGTCGGCTCAACGCGTCGCCGCGCTTGCACCCCCGGCCTATCGACGTGGTCGTCTTCCACGGCCCTCAAGGGAGGTCTCGTTTTAAGGGGGGTTTCCCGCTTAGATGCCTTCAGCGGTTATCCCGTCCGTACATAGCTATGCTGCACTGCCGCTGGCGCGACAACAGCTCCACCAGAGGTACGTTCATCCCGGTCCTCTCGTACTAGGGACAAAGCCTCTCAAACCTCCTACACCCACGGCAGATAGGGACCGAACTGTCTCACGACGTTCTGAACCCAGCTCACGTACCACTTTAATCGGCGAACAGCCGAACCCTTGGTTCGCGCCGCGGCTAAACCGGTAGGGACGAGCCAAGCGACCGCCAAATGGGGGATGTGGGCGGTCTCGGCGATGGGCGTGGGTGGCGTCGCCTTCCACGCCTACGGCGTCGCCCGGATGATGGGCAGGGCCGCGACGCCCGCGAGGGCGATGATTCGGGTCATGTCGGCTCTCTCTTGAGGATCGTCCGCCCCGCCGGCGGATGTGCCGCGGGGCGGACAGGCCGATATCCGCGGCGGTCGAACCGGCCCTGAACCGCCGCGTTCAGCCCCGGTTAAAGCCGGGCCCGCGCTCCGGACAGACCGGCCGCGCGGCACGGGAGGCTCGCGGGAGGCGCCCGCCTTTCGACAGGTCCGCCGGCATCGTGTAGAGGGAGCGCCTTCCCTCGGAGGACCCTGTGCTCCACGTCTCGACTCGCGGCGAGGCCGCGCCGCTCTCGTTCTCGGATGCGCTCCTGGCGGGCCTCGCCCGCGACGGCGGGCTCTACGTGCCGCAGACCTGGCCGCAGATCGGCCGCCCGGAGATCGCCGCCCTGGCGGGCCGGCCCTACGCGGAGGCCGCCAAGCGGGTGCTGCGCCCGCTGATCGACGGTGACATCGCCGGCCCCGACCTCGACCGGATGATCGAGGCCGCCTACGCGACGTTCCGCCACCCGGCGGTCTGCCCGCTGACCCAGCTCGACGACAACCTGTTCCTGCTGGAGCTCTTCCACGGGCCGACGCTCGCCTTCAAGGACGTGGCGATGCAGCTGCTCGGGCGGCTGATGGACCACGTGCTGGCCGCGCGCGGCGCCCGCGCCACCATCGTGGGCGCGACCTCGGGCGACACCGGCTCGGCGGCGGTCGAGGCCTTCGGCGGGCTCGAACGCGTCGACGTGTTCATCCTCTACCCGCACGGGCGGGTCTCGGAGGTGCAGCGGCGGCAGATGACCTCGGTGCCGGCGCAGAACGTCCACGCGCTGGCCGTCGACGGCACGTTCGACGATTGCCAGAACCTCGTCAAAGCCCTGTTCCAGCACGCCGACTTCGCCGATTCCGTGCGCCTGTCGGGGGTCAACTCGATCAACTGGGCCCGGGTGGCGGCGCAGGCCGTGTACTACTTCACCAGCGCGGTGGCGCTGGGCTCGCCGCACCGGCCGGTCTCCTTCGCGGTGCCGACCGGAAATTTCGGCGACGTGCTCGCCGGCTGGGTCGCCAAGCAGATGGGCCTGCCGGTCGGGCGGCTGATGATCGGCACCAACGCCAACGACATCCTGGTGCGCACCCTGGAGCACGGCGCCTACGCGCTGCGCGGCGTGGTGCCCACCACCTCACCCTCCATGGACATCCAGATTTCTTCGAACTTCGAGCGGCTGCTGTTCGAGGCGCTGGGGCGCGACGCCTCCGCCCTGTCGCGGCTGATGGCCGGGCTGAAGCAGTCCGGCGGGTTCTCGCTGAGCCCCGAGGTTCTCGCCACGGTCCGCTCCGAATTCGACGCCGTCGCGGTGCCGGAGCCCGACGTGATGGAAGAGATCGCCCTGACCCAGGCCGCCACCGGCGTGGTGCTCGATCCCCACAGCGCCATCGGCGTGCGGGCCGGGCGGCGGCTCCTGGAGCAGGATCCGGCGACCCCCGTGGTGGCGCTCGGCACCGCGCATCCCGCAAAATTCCCGGACGCGGTCGCCAAGGCCACGGGCGGCCTGCGCCCGCCCCTGCCCCCGCACCTCGCCGACCTGATGGACCGGCCGGAGCGCCTGACCCGGGTGGGGAACGACCAGGCCGCCGTGGAAAAGCTCATCCGCGAGCGCGCCCGCATCACGAGGGGCGCGTGAGCCGGCGATGAACCAGCATTTCTCCACGCACGCCGCCTCGCCGTCGCTGCGGACCACGCGGCTCGACAACGGCGTCACGGTGGTGACCGAGCCGATGCCGGGCGTCGCCACCGCGAGCCTCGGCGTCTGGGTCGGGGCGGGCTCGCGCAACGAGCGGGCCGACGAGGCGGGGCTGTCCCACCTCATCGAGCACATGGCGTTCAAGGGCACCCGCACCCGGTCGGCGCAGAAGATCGCGGAGGAGATCGAGAATGTCGGCGGCGAGATCAACGCCGCGACCTCCACGGAGGGGACGAGCTACACCGCCCGGGTGCTCGGCGAGGATGCCGGCCTCGCCCTCGACGTGATCGGCGACATCCTGACCGATTCGGTGTTCGACGCGGGCGAGCTCGCCCGGGAGAAGGGCGTGATCCTGCAGGAATACGCCGCCGTCGAGGACACCCCCGACGACGTGGTCTACGACGCCTTCACGGAGGCCGCCTTCCCGGACCAGCCGGTCGGCCGGCCGATCCTCGGGCGGCCCGAGACGATCCGGAGCTTCGACGAGGCCGGGATCCGCGCCTACCTCGACCGGGAATACACGCCGGACCGGATCGTGGTGGCCGGCGCCGGGGCCGTGACCCACGAGGCGATCGTGGCGGCGGCCGAGCGCCATTTCGGGGGCCGGCCCGCCAGATCCGCCCCCGAGGCCGTGCCGGGCGTCTACGGCGGCGGCGAGCGGCGGATGCCGCGCAAGCTCGAGCAGGCCAACGTGGTGATCGGCCTGCCGGGCCTCTCCTTCCGGGACGAGGGCTACTACGCGCTGCACATGTTCGCGCAGGTGCTGGGCGGCGGCCTGACCTCCCGGCTCTGGCAGGAGGTGCGCGAGACCCGCGGCCTCGCCTACGAGATCCAGGCCTTCCACTGGCCGTTCTCCGATTGCGGGCTGTTCGGCATCGGCGCCGGCACCGCCGGGGCGGACCTGCCCGAGCTCGTCGACGTGACGCTGGCGGCCACCGCCCGGGCGGCCCGCGACCTCGACGCCACCGAGATCGCCCGCGCCAAGGCGCAGCTCAAGGTGTCGCTGCTCTCGGCGCTGGAGACCCCGGGCGGCCGCATCGAGCGCAACGCGCGCCAGATCCTGGCCTGGGGCCGGGTGATTCCCGCCGGGGAGGTGATCGACAAGGTGGATGCCGTCACGGTCGAGGACGTGCGGACGGCCGCCGCCGCGATGCTGCGGGGCACGCCGACGCTGGCGGCGATCGGGCCGATCCGCAAGCTGCCCGCCCTCGACCGGATCGCGGGCGCGCTCCGGGGGGCGTGAGGCCTGCCGGATCCCTCGATCTCCAACGCGCCGCACAACGCGACGAAGATCCAACCCATCTCCCTCAGCCTGAGGTGCCGAAGCGAAGCGAAGGCCTCGAAGGAGCCCTCCAGAAGGCGCTGTGATCCCTGGAAGGCTCCTTCGAGGCGGCTTCGCCGCACCTCAGGATGAGGGTGCGGGTTGGGGACTCGGAGCCGAACAGGCTCTGAGTGGCTCCTGATCATGCCCCGGAATCCCCTTCCCCGCCTCACCCAACTTGATTTGGCCGCAAAGGGGCGCGATCCGCGCTCTGTGGACCGCGCCCAGGGATCTTGCCCCAGGTTAGGCCCGCGCCTATCGATCGAGGCCGCCCGGGCGGCTGACGCCGCTTCTCGCACGGCCGGACACCCAGACACCCTTGCGCATCCTCGCCCTCCTCCTGACCCTGGTTGGCGGTCTCGTCGGTGCCCTCGCGCTCAGCGGGCCCGCCCGGGCCGTGGAGGCGGTGCGCGTCACCCTCGACGCCCCGGTGATCGACCTGACCTCGGCGATCGAGCGCTACCGCTCGGACGGCGACCTGATCCAGATCTCCACGGCGCCCGGCAAGGACGGGATCGTCCGCCGCATCGTCGTGAAGGCCCGCGATGCCGGCGCCCGGCCCGACTGGATCGTGTTCGCGCTCACCAACGACACCGACGAGCAGATCGACCGCATCCTCGTCGCCCCGCATTTCCGGCTGGTCGACTCCGGGGTGATCTGGCCCGATCTCGGCGGCTCGCGGATCGCCGCCATCACGGCGAGCCAGGGCATCCGCCCGGAGCGGGACGAGAACCCCGAGGCCGACCAGTTCACCATCACGCTCGATCCCGGCACCACCGTCACGTACGTCGCCGAATTGCGCGGCGCCAACATCCCCCAGCTCCACCTCTGGGATCAGGACGCCTACCGCCGGAAGGCCGCCGGCCTGACCCTCTACAAGGGCATCATCATCGGCATCAGCGGGCTGCTGGCGCTGTTCCTGACCATCGTGTTCGTGGTCAAGGGCGCGATCATCTTCCCCGCCGCCGCCGCGCTGGCGTGGTCGGTGCTGGCCTATGCCTGCATCGATTTCGGCTTCCTGCAGCGGGTCTTCCCGGTCACCGAACTCGCCGAGCGGGTCTACCGGGCCTCCGCCGAGGCGGTGCTCGGGGCGACGCTGCTGGTCTTCCTGTTCGCCTATCTCAACCTCGCCCGCTGGCACGTGCGCTACAGCCACGTGGCGTTCTTCTGGCTCGCTTTCCTGGCCGGCCTCGTCGGGCTCGCGGTGTTCGACCCGCCGGTGGCGGCGGGGGTGGCGCGCATCTCCATCGCGGCGGTCGCCGGCATCGGGCTGCTGCTGATCCTCTACCTCGCCGCCCATAACGGCTACGACCGGGCGATCCTGCTGGTGCCGACCTGGCTGCTGCTCGTGGTCTGGGTGACGGCGGCGGGCTTCGCGGTCACCGGCCAGATCGGCAGCGACCTCGTGCAGCCGGCGCTGATCGGCGGCCTCGTGCTGATCGTGATGCTGATCGGCTTCACGGTGCTCCAGCACGCCTTCGCGGGCGGCGGGCTGAGCCACGCCCTGGTCTCCGACACGGAGCGCCGGGCGCTGGCGCTGACCGGCGCGGGCGACGTGGTGTTCGACTGGGACGTGCCCGCCGACCGGGTCTTCGTCGGCCCGGAGATCGAGGCCCAGCTCGGCCTCGCCCGCGGCACCCTGGAGGGGCCGGCAACCAACTGGCTCGGCGCGCTCCACCCCTTCGACGTGGAGCGCTACTCGGCCGCCCTCGACACGGTGATCGAGGAGCGACGCGGCCGCATCGTCCACGATTTCCGCCTGCGCTCGGAGGCCGGCACGTTCTTCTGGTACCGGCTGAAGGCGCGGCCGGTGATCGGCGCCGACGGCGAGGTGATCCGGGTGGTCGGCACCATCGCGGACGTGACCGAGATCAAGACCGCCGAGGAGCGCCTGCTCCACGACGCCGTGCACGACAGCCTCACCGGCCTGCCGAACCGCGAATTGTTCGGCGACCGCCTCGACGCGGCCCTCGCCTTCGCCGGCCAGGACCAGCGCCTCAAGCCCACCGTGATCGTGCTCGACGTCGACCGGTTCAAGGGCATCAACGACGCGATCGGCCTCTCGGCGGGCGACTCGATCCTGCTGACCCTGTCGCGCCGCCTCGGCCGCCTGCTGCGGCCGCAGGACACGCTGGCCCGGGTGGCGGGCGACGAGTTCGCGGTGATCCTGCTCTCCGAGCGCGACCCCGACCGGATCCTGGCCTTCGCCGAGATGATCCGCCGGGCGATCGCCACGCCGATCACCTACGCGGACCGCGAGATCTTCCTGACCGTCTCGATCGGGCTCGCGCTCTACGAGGCCGGCGCCAGCCTGAAGCGCGACGAGGTGTTCAAGAGCGCCGAGATCGCCATGATCCAGGCCAAGCGCAACGGCGGCGACCGGATCGAGGTGTTCCGCGCCCACATGCGCACCGACCGCTCGGACCGGCTGATGCTCGAGAGCGACCTGCGCAAGGCGATCGAGCGCAACGAGCTGAAGGTGCTGTTCCTGCCGGTGGTGCGTCTCGAGGACCGCACCGTGGCGGGGTTCGAGACCGTGCTGCGCTGGGACCACCCGAAGCTCGGGCGCGTCCCCGCCTCGACCTTCCTGCCGCTCGCCGAGGAGAGCGGCTTCATCGTCAATCTCGGCATCTTCGCCCTGGAGCGCACCGCCCTGGAACTCGCCGCCTGGCAGCGCTCCCTGGAGGTCGAGCCGCCGATCTTCGCGGCCTGCAACCTGTCCTCGCGCCAGCTCCTGCGCCACGACCTCCTGCACGACGTGAAGACCGTGCTGGCCCGCTCCGGGGCCCTGCCCGGCTCGCTCAAGCTAGAATTCAGCGAGAGCCTCGTGATGGAGAACCCCGAATACGCCGCCCAGATGCTGGCGCGGATCCACGACCTCGGGGCCGGCCTGTGCCTGTCGGATTTCGGCACCGGCTACTCGGCCCTCTCCTATCTCCAGCGCTTCCCGTTCGACACGATCAAGGTCGACGCGACCTTCGTGCGCCAGATCGGCACCGGACAGACCGCGATCCTGCGCTCCATCGTGCGGATGGCGAGCGAACTGAATCTCGCCATCGTGGCGGAGGGCTGCGAATCGGAGGCCGACGCCCAGGCGCTCGCCGGGCTCGGCTGCGAGTACGCCCTCGGCCCCGCCTTCGGCGAGCCCATGACCCTGCTGCAGGCCCGCCAGATCGTCGGCGCGGCGCCGGAGGCGGCCTGATATTGATCTCGGTCAATTTTGCGCCGGCCAGCCACGTGTAATCAGCGAGGGACAGGTATCCTCCGGCCGGTGATGCGATGACGCCCGAACAGATCAAGCGCGTGCAGGACAGTTTCGCGAAGGTGCGGCCGATCGCCGGGACGGCGGCGGACCTGTTCTACGGCCGCCTGTTCGAGATCGCCCCGCAGGTGCGCGGCCTCTTCCCGGACGACATGACCGAGCAGAAGCAGAAGCTGATGGCGATGCTGGGGCTCGCGGTGGCCAACCTGAACCATCCGGAGACGGTCGTGCCGGCGCTCCAGGATCTCGGGCGCAAGCACATCGCGTACGGCACGCGAGCAGCCCATTACGCGCCGGTGGGGGAGGCCCTGCTGTGGACCCTGGAGCAGGGGCTGGGCCCGGACTTCACCCTGGAGGTGCGGGAGGCCTGGGTCGCGACCTACGCGCTCGTCGCCGACGTGATGAAGCAGGCGGCCGCGGAGGCGGCCTGAGCGGGCGGCGTCACCGGTCGGCTTAAGCCCCCCTTAACCATGTCCGATCAAGCTCCTGTTGATGGACGGGCGCTTCGCCCGCGACGGGGATGGTCGGATGGCCGAGGCGGCGAGGCGTAACCAGCAGGCAGGCAGCTCCGACCTCGTGCGCCGCCTGATGGCCCGGCCGGTCCGGCTGGAGCAGCAGGCCCGCACCCGCTTGCCCCCGATGGGCCGCGACCCGCGCCTTTCCGACATCGCCGGGGAGGACCACGCGGACGACCGGGACGAGGCCGAGGAGATCACCCGGCTCGAGACCGAACTCCACGTGGTGAAGGCGGTGCTCCGGGCCCAGCGTCAGGAGGTCGAGGCCCTGCGGGCGCAGCGCCAGCTCCTCACCGACTCCGCCCCGGACGACGATGTCCGCGCGACCCGGGAGCGCTGGGCGGCCCTCGTCGACACGCTCCTCGTCCGCGCCCGCTGATCCGCCGGCAGACATGCGGGGGCAGACCATGGGTGCGCGCTGCTCGCTCGTCGTGAACGGCCGGTCGGTGCGCGTCTCGACCGGCGACACGCCGCTGGAGGCGGCGCTGGCCGAAGGCATGATCGCGCCGCTGCAGGCGCAGCCCGGCAACCTGCTCGCCGGCCAGGGGAGTGCCGCGGCCTCCGGCCGCCGCCACCCGGCCCGCCGGGCCCGGGCCGAGGCCCTCCGGCCGGCCCTCCCGGGCGCCCCGATCCAGGGCCAGGAGGAGGCGGCGCCGCCGCCCGTCGCGGTCCGGAAGGGCACGGTCACGGAGATCCGCCGGCTCAGTCCCGGCATCGTCGAGGTCGTGGCGACCCTGACCCGACGTCCCACCGGAGAGCCGGGCCACCAGGCCCTCGTGACCTTCGCGGGGCTGCCCACGATGACCCTGTGCCCGACCCTGCGGGTCGACGGCGCGGCCGAGATCAACGAGGCGGTGTTCCACCTTGCCCGCGACCCCGAGGGCGACCCGCTCGACGCGCTTCGGCTCGACCAGCCGGTGCGGCTGAAGGGACCTGTCGGCCGGGGGCAGTACCGCGCCGGGGGCGGACGCCTCGTGCTGGTGGCGGCCGGGGCCGGCTTCGGGGCGATCTGGGCGATCGCCCGGGCGGCCCGCTATGTCGAGCCCGCCCGCGAGATGACGCTCGCGGTCGGGGCCCGCGACGCCCTCGACCTCTACATGCGCGAGAGCCTGGACTGGCTGCGCCGCACCGGCGTCGCCCGGATCGTGCTCTGCGCCGACCGCGGCCGCCAGCGTCCGCCGGACGTGCGCTCCGGCCCCCTGAGCGCCCATCTGCCGAGCCTGCGCGCCACCGACGTCGTCCACGTGGCCGGCGATCTCTCGACGGTCGGCGCCGTGCAGGTGCTCGCCGCCACGGTGGGCGCCCGCTGCTACCCGATCCTGCTCGATTAGAGCGCTCTCCGCGCCCGATGGCAGCGCGATCGGGTACGGTCCCGGGAATCGCCGGAACGGCCGCCGCCGGCTTTCGGCGCGAGGCTCGACCGTTGCCGCCTCGCCGCCTTCCTCGACGCCTTCCTCGACGCCTTCCGCCTCGACGCCGTGGCACTCCGCTGATACCCGCGCCGGGATGGCCGCCGCGCGACGCCGACCCAGAGCCGATCCGAGTCCCGATGTTCCGCGTCCTCTGCCTCGGCTACAGCGTCACCGAGCTGCCGGGCTATGTCGAGCGGGCCAATGCCCTGGCCGAGGCCGAGGGAAGCCCCGTGACCTTGCTGCGGAGCGGCTGGGGCGGCCACTCCCTGCCCTCCATCGCCTGCCTGATCGACGAGATCCTGGACGCGATCCCCTGCGACTCCGTCCTCCTGGAGCTGTTCACCGGCAATGTCCGCTACTTCGACGGCGCGACTATGCGGGCCTATCTCGACGACATCCTCGCGGCGACCGCCCGGCGGGACCTGCCGGTGGCCTTCCTCAACCTGCACCAGGGCGGCGTCGATTACGCGGCCGAGCCCGTGGCCGGCCTGCTCGCGGAGTACCGCGCCCTCTACGGCATCCGGGCCCTCGACGTCGCCGCCCCGGTGGCGGCGGCCGGCGCCGGCGACATCACCTATCTCCTGAAGGACGGGACCCACGTCACGCCGGCCGGCGCCGAACTCTACGGCACCCTGGTCTACAGCTTCCTGCGCGCGCCCCTCCCGGGCCGCGCCTACGTCGCCCGGTTCCGGACCCTGCCGGGCCGGTTCGAATCCCTGCCGCTGCGTACCCGCCCCGACCTGGATTGCCGGTTCGAATTGCGGCGCAACGGCATCCCGCTGCATTTCCTGGAGATCCCCGAGGGCCTGCGCGTCGAGGTCCCGCTCGGGCGTCCCCGCGACGTGATCGGCGTTCTGGTGACCTACGGGCCGCAGGCCGGGACGCTGACGGTCGAGGATCAGACCGGGCGCGCGCACGGCCTCGTGGCCTACGATGAATTCTCCTACTACACGCGGTCGATGTTCCGCAGCGTCCCCCTGCCGGCCGCGCGCCTGCTGAGGATCACGCAGTCGGCGCAGCGCCCGGACATCGCCCTGCGCAAGGGCACGCCGGATCCGGGCCCGCGGATCGGGCGCGTGTCGCACATCTTCTGCCGACGCCGCCTGAGCCTCTCCGAGCGCGCCGCACGTCTCCGCCACCGCCTCTCGCGCACCCTGCGTCGCATCGCACTGCGGCTCGCGGATGGCTGTGGGGCGTGAGCCCGGTCCTGACCGGAGCAGGCAGCGGCGCGTTGTCGATGGCGGTCCTCTGAGACCGTCCGGCGGCCGCGAGGCTCATCGGACCGGAAGGCCGGGTTCCCGCAGACGAACGCCACGGCTCCCGACCCGATCCGAGGGCGTCGCGGACGTCGATGCCTCCAGGACAGCCAGCGATTTCCTGCGGCAGGCTCTGTGGCGCTCGACGGCCGCAACTTGTCTTACGCATGTCTGACGCGTGCGTTGTATTTATATGCGGATCGAATATATGACGACTGCGCAAAAATATATCGTATCAAAAAACAAATATTTTGAAGACTGGATTCAAAGAATTTATCTGTGCTAAGCCCCCGCCCGAGTCGAGGCGGAGATCAACGCGGATGCGGTTCTTGAGAAACGCCAAATTGACGGTGAAGATGTCTGCACCGATTCTCATCATGGTGCTGGCTAGTTCGATATTGATTTCCTATTCGATAAGTTCTTTCAAATCCATGGAGCAGAGAAACATCTATTTGGTGGACTATTATTTCAAGCGACTGGAGATGTTCGCGCAGCTCCGGGAGAAATTCCTCGACGCGGCCCTCATGAACCGCAACATCATCATCGGCCAGCCGGAGAGCGACCTCCCCCTGTATCGCAAACGCTACGAGGACTCCGTCAAGGCGGTGGCCGACAGCATCGAGACGCTGGCGGCGGGTTCCCGGCGAAAGGAGGTTCAGGATATCCAGCGCACCATCGGCAGGATAGCCCGGGATTATTTCGACCTGCTCGACCGCGCCAACGCCCTCGCCCTCCGGAACGACAGGGCCGCGGCCATCCAGGTCGGCCTCGTCGCGGGCCGCGACATCCGGGCCCGGTTCGAGAGGGCGGCCCAGGATTACGAGGCGCTGGCGACGGCCCGCCTCGGCGAGGCGAAGATCGCCACCCAGCAGGAGGCCGAGCAGGCGCGGACGGTGCTGATCGGCTCCGCCCTGGTGGGCCTGCTCGCCGCCCTGGGCCTCTCCGCGGCCATCGTCATGGTCGGCGTGACGCGGCCCCTGCACCGCCTCGTCGCCGTGCTGCAGCGCATGGCCCAGGGCGACATCGAGGCCACGATCGCGGAGGCGCGGCGGGGCGACGAGATCGGGACGGTCGGCCGGGCGGTCGAGGCGATCAAGGCCATGGTCGCCCGCACCGCCGCCGCCGAGGCCGAGCGCAGGCGGCTCGCGGATGCCGGAGCCGCCCGGGTGCGCAAGGACGCCATGATGGGCCTGGCCCGGACCTTCGAGGAGGCGGTGGCCAAGATCGTGCACCGCGTCTCCTCCTCGGCGAATGAACTCGAGGGCACCGCCCACCAGATGACCGAGACCGCCCGGGAGACGGCCATCCAATCCGGCGCGGTGGCGACGGCGGCGGAGGAGGCCGCCGTCAACATCAACACCGTCGCGGCCTCGACCGAGCGGCTCGGCAGCGCCATCCTGGCGATCGGCCACCAGGCAAGCGGCTCGTCCGAACTCGCCCAGCAGGCGGTCGGCGAGGCCGACCAGACCGCCGGCCTCGTGTCCGAGCTGCAGGCGGCGGCCGCCGAGATCGGCGACGTTGTGCGGCTGATCTCGTCCATCGCCGGCCAGACCAACCTGCTGGCGCTCAACGCCACGATCGAGGCGGCCCGCGCCGGCGAGGCCGGCCGCGGCTTCGCCGTGGTGGCGGGCGAGGTGAAGGATCTCGCCGAGAAGACCGCCAAGGCGACCGACGGGATCGCCGCGCAGATCGGGCGGATCCAGGGCGTGACCGGCGCCGCGGTCGCGGCGATCGGCACGATCATCGCGCGGATCCGCGAGATCAACGGGGTCGCGATCGCGATCGCCGCGGCCGTGGAGGAGCAGGGCGCGGCGACCCAGGAGATCGTGCGCAACATCGCCCACGCGACGCGGGGTGCCACCGAGGTGACCGGCACGATCGCCGGCGTCGCCGAGGCGTCGGAGCGGACGGGGGTCGCGGCCGATCACGTGCTCACGGCCGCCACCGCCCTGTCGCGCCAGTCCGAGCGGCTCTCGGCGGAGGTTGGCCGCTTCCTGGTCGGCGTCCGCGCCGCCTGAGAGCCGCGGGGCCTTCCGAAGACGGCGGACGTCCGCACGGCCGACCCGCCCCTCGGGGGCGGGCCGGGGGCTCAGCCCAGCCGGACCCGCCAGATCTCCCCGGCGTATTCGCGCATCGCCCGGTCGGAGGAGAACCACGCCATGCGGGCGGTGTTGCGGATCGCCTTGGCCCACCAGCCGCGCGGATCGCGCCACGCGGCGTCGATGGCGCGCTGAACCCGCCAGTAATCGTCGAAATCGGCGGTGAGGAGGTACTGGTCGCGCCGGCGCAGGTCGTCGGTGAGCGGCCGGAACCGGCCCGGCTCATCCGGCGAGAACCGCCCCGCGGCGATCATGTCGAGGGCCGCCGCGAGCCGCGGAGAGGCCTCGATCGCCCGGGCCGCGTAGTCCGGCTCGGCCTGCCGGGCCCGCACCCCGTCGGCCTCCAGGCCGAAGATGAAGATGTTCTCCGCCCCGACATGGTCGCGGATCTCGATGTTGGCGCCGTCGAGGGTGCCCACGGTCAGCGCGCCGTTGAGGGCGAACTTCATGTTGCCGGTGCCCGAGGCCTCCATGCCGGCCGTGGAGATCTGCTCCGACAGGTCGGCGGCCGGGATGATCGATTCGGCGAGGCTCACCGAGTAGTTCGGCAGGAACACCACCTTCAGCCGGTCCGCGACCTCGGGATCGTCGTTCACCGCCCTGGCGACGTCGCAGGCGAGCTTGATGATCAGCTTCGCCTGGACGTAGCTCGGCGCCGCCTTGCCGGCGAAGATCTTCACCCGGGGCGTCCAGTCCCGGTGCGGCTCGGCCTTGATCGCCTGGTAGAGCGCCACGGTCTCGATGATGTTGAGGAGCTGGCGCTTGTACTCGTGGATGCGCTTGACCTGGACGTCGAACAAAGCGGCCGGATCGACGTCGATGCCGGTGCGCTCGGCGATGATCGCCGCCAGGGCTTCCTTGCGCTCCCGGCGCACGGCCGCGTAGCGCGCCACGAAGGCCGGATCCTCGGCCTGGGCCTCGAGGCCGCGCAGCAGCTCGGGGTTGTCGAGGACGCCCGCCCCCACCGTCTCCACGGCGAGCCGGGTGAGGCCCGGATTGGCGTTGTGGAACCAGCGGCGGAAGGTGATGCCGTTGGTCTTGTTGACGATCTTGTCCGGATCCAGCGCGTGCAGGTCCGAGAAGACCGTGGAGCGCATCAGGTCCGTGTGCAGCGCCGAGACGCCGTTGACCCGGCGGGCGCCGTGGAAGGCGAGGTGCCCCATGCGCACCCGGCGGCCGTGCGACTCGTCGATCAGCGAGATCGCGGCGAGGTAGGCGGCGGCATCCGCCGACCCTTGCCGGCCGTGCTTGGCCTGCTCCTCCAGGTGCATCCAGTTGATCAGGTAGATGATCTGCATGTGGCGCGGCAGCAGCCGCTCCATCAGCTCCACCGGCCAGGTCTCCAGCGCCTCGGGCAGGAGGGTGTGGTTCGTGTAGTGCAGCGTGTGGGTGGTGACGTGCCACGCATCCTCCCAGGCGAGGCCGTAGACGTCGAGCAGGAGCCGCATCAGCTCCGGCACGGCGATCGCCGGATGCGTGTCGTTGAGCTGGATCGCCGCGTGGTCCGGCAGGGACCGGACGTCGCCGCGCTCCGCCACGTGGCGGGCCACGAGATCCTGGATCGAGGCCGCGGTGAAGAAGTATTCCTGGCGCAGGCGCAGCTCCTGGCCCTCGGCCGAGGAGTCGCTCGGGTAGAGCACCCGGGAGATCGCCTCGGCGCGCATCCGCGCCGCCACCGCGCCGACATGGTCGCCGCCGTTGAAGCGGGCGAGGTCCACGGGCTCGCCGGCCTCGGCCTTCCACAGGCGCAGGGCGTTGACGTGGCGCCCGCGCCAGCCGACCACCGGCACGTCGTGGGCCACCGCCCGCACGGTCTCGGCGGGCTGCCAGTGGCGCCGGATCACCCCGGCTTCCGCGGAGGACATCGTGACCGCGCCGCCGAAGCCGATCGCGTAGGTCGCCTCGGGCCGGGCGAACTCCCAGGGGTTGCCCTCGGCGAGCCAGGTCTCCGGCGCCTCCCGCTGCCAGCCGTCCTCGAAGGACTGGCGGAACAGGCCGTGGTCGTAGCGGATGCCGTAGCCCATGGCCGGGATGCCGATGCTGGCCATGCTCTCCATGAAGCAGGCGGCCAGCCGCCCGAGGCCGCCGTTGCCGAGCGCCGCGTCCGGCTCGGCCTCCTGTACGGCGTCGAGATCGACCCCGAGTTCGCGGAGCGCGGCGCGGGTGGTCTCGGTCAGGCCGAGGTTGTTCATCGCGTCCGACATCAGCCGGCCGATCAGGAACTCCAGCGACAGGTAGTAGACGCGCTTGTTCGGCACGCTGCGCTCGGACGCCATGCAGGCCGCCACGATCCGCTCGCGCAGGGCGAGGGCGGTCGCCGCGAACCAGTCCCGCGGGCGGGCGCTCTCCGGCGTCCGGCCCAGCGCGAAGGCGAGCTTGGCGCGGATCGATTCCCGCAGGTCCACCACCGCATCGCCACTTGCGGACAGGACCGGGGCGGTCCATGAAGCGGCCACCGGAGCCTCCGGAGCGCGCGCGTCACGGGCGGTATCCTGTCGGGCAGCATCCTGGCGGGCGGCATCTTGCGGCGCGGGCCGGATCAGAACGTCGTTCAACACGTGCGGGTCCCCCAAAAGTCTGATCCCCGGATTCTCTGCCGGGGCGTCGTGGGCGGATTATCTCTCGTGATGGATTGCCGCCGCATGAACGGACCGGCAATCCGTGCCCCGAAGCGTCCGAGTGTGCGGTCGGCTTCCGGCGAAGTCGTGGCAGCGCCGCTCCAGCGCGGCGCGCGGGCACGTCCGGGAACATATGGCAGGCCATCGTGACATTCCAGTCACAGGCCCTGCATACCTCTACGTAGAGCCTCCGCGGCTTCGGACGGCTTCGGACCGCCGCGCGGCGGCGGTCGCCAGCGCGCGGGTCTGCGGGTAACCCTGGCGGCGGCCTTGGGCCGGCAAGACGAGAGGGGCAGCATGACCGAGACCGTCTGGTGGAAGCGCGGGACCGTCTACCAAGTCTATCCCCGCTCCTTTCAGGACACGAACGGTGACGGCGTCGGCGACCTGCCGGGGATCACGGCGCGCCTGGACTACCTCGCGTGGCTCGGCGTCGACGCCGTGTGGATCTCGCCGGTCTACCCCTCGCCCATGGCGGATTTCGGCTACGACGTGGCCGATTACTGCGGGATCGACCCGCTGTTCGGAACGCTGGCGGATTTCGACGTCCTGATCGCCGAGGCCCACCGGCGCCGGCTGAAGGTGATCCTCGACTTCGTGCCGAACCACTCCTCGATCGCGCATTCCTGGTTCGCGGAGAGCCGGTCGTCGCGGTCGAGCCCGAAGCGGGACTGGTATATCTGGCGCGATCCCGCCCCCGGCGGCGGCCCGCCCAACAACTGGCTGTCGAACTTCGGCGGCCCGGCCTGGACGCTGGATGAGGCCAGCGGTCAGTACTACTACCACGCCTTCCTGAAGGAGCAGCCGGACCTCAACTGGCGCAATCCCGCCGTGCGGGACGCCATGCACGACGTGCTCCGCTTCTGGCTGGAGCGCGGAGTCGACGGGTTCCGGGTCGACGTGATCTGGCACCTGATGAAGGATGCGGGGTTTCGCGACAACCCGGCCAATCCCGACTACGCGCCGGGCTCGCCCGAGATCAACCGCTTCACCCAGGTCTACTCCGCCGACCGGCCGGAGATCTTCGACGTGATCGCCGGGATGCGGTCGGTGCTGCGCCAGTACGGCGAGCGGGTGCTGATCGGCGAAATCTACCTGCCGGTGGAGCGGCTGGTGGCCTATTACGGACCGGACCTCACCGGGGCCGACCTGCCGTTCAACTTCCAGCTGATCCAGACGCCCTGGCGGGCCGACGCGGTGGCTGAGCTGGTGGCCGATTACGAGGCGGCCCTGCCCGAGGGCGGCTGGCCGAACTGGGTGCTGGGCAATCATGACCAGCCGCGCATCGCCGCGCGGGTCGGCGCCGATCAGGCCCGCATCGCCGCGATGCTGCTGCTCACCTTGCGCGGCACGCCGACCCTCTATTACGGCGACGAGATCGGCCTCGGCCACGTGCCGATCCCGCCCGGGCGCGCCCGCGACCCGTGGGAGCACAACGAGCCCGGGCACGGCCGCGACCCGGAGCGCACGCCGATGCAGTGGGACGACGGCCCGAACGCGGGCTTCTCCGCCGCCGAACCCTGGCTGCCGCTCGCCGAGGATTGGGAGACCCGCAACGTCGAGGCGCAGCGCTCGGACCCGGCCTCGATGCTCACCCTGCACCGGCGTCTGCTGGCCCTGCGCCGCGACCACGCGGCGTTGTCCGTCGGCGGATACCGGGCGCTGCCGCCGGGGGGGACGGAGGTGTTCGCCTACGAGCGGTTCGCCGAGGATCAGGTTCTGCGCGTGATCCTGAACTTCGGCGGGTCGGCGCAGGACCTCCCTCTGCCCGAGGGCGACTGGACAATCCTGCTCTCGACCCGCGCCGGGCGGGCGGGCGAGCGGACCGCCTCCACCCTGATCCTCGATGCCGCCGAAGGGGTGATCCTGAGCCGCGCCTGAGAAGCCGCGCCTGAGGGTATTCGGCGGTTCTCGCACGATTTCCGCGGTGATTTCTTGCCGCAGTGCGGTATGGGTAACGTCGGCTTAAGGATGCCGGTGGCCTAGTTTGTGCGTCGCAACGGAACCGTCGCGGCGGAGGAGCATTGACCGTGGTTGAGATCGCGACAGCCGTGCCTGCCCGATCCTCTGCCAGACCGGGGCATTCCGCCCGGCCAGGATCGGTTTCAATGCTCGATGCGCGTCTCGGTGGTGCCTTCGCCGAGTGGTCTGCCGGCGCGGGTGACAACATCCGGCACGCAGCAATCCCGGCCCGCCCGGCCTCGCTGCGCCGCCGTATCCTGTACGCCACGCCCGAGATGGCGGATTTCGTGAAGACCGGCGGCCTCGGCGAGGTTTCGGCCGCCCTGCCCCGGGCCCTGGTGCCGCATTACGATATCCGCGTCCTGATCCCCGGTTACCGGCAGGTGCGCGCCGCCTTCCCGGAGATCCCGGTGGTGGCCCGGCTCGACGGCTTCGCGGGCGTCCCGCCCTGCGACCTCGGCCTCGTGGAGGCGGCCGACGGGCTGCGCATCTACGTCCTGCTGAGCCCCGATCTCTACGAGCGCGACGGTACGCCCTACGGCGACCAGAACGGCGATTTCGGCGACAACGACCTGCGCTTCGCCCGCCTCAGCCTCGCGGCGGCGGACCTCGCCGCCGGCGCCGATCCCGACTGGGCGGCCGACCTCCTGCACCTCAACGACTGGCAGGCGGCGCTCGCCCCCGCCTACCTCGCCTGGCGCGGCCGGCGGGTCCCGAGCGTGCTGACGATCCACAACCTCGCCTACCAGGGCCTGTTTCCCCGGGACGCCCTGCCCCGCCTCGGCGTGCCCGATTCCGCCTTCCAGGTGGACGGCGCCGAGTTCTACGGGCAGCTCTCCTTCCTGAAGGCCGGCATCTTCTACGCCTCGCAGGTCACCACGGTGAGCGAGACCTACGCGCGGGAGATTCAGACCCCCGAGATGGGCTGCGGCCTCGACGGGCTGCTGCGCACCCGCGCCGGCCAGGGCCGGCTCGCCGGCATCCTCAACGGCATCGACGAGACCTGGGACCCGAGCACCGACCCGCACCTCGCCACGCGCTTCGAGGTCGACGACTGGAAGGGCAAGCGGGCGAACGCCGAGGCGGTGCGCCGGCAGTTCGGCCTGGCGGTCTCCCGCGGGCCGCTCTTCGCCATCGTGTCGCGCCTCGTCCACCAGAAGGGGATCGATCTGAGCCTGCAGGCGGCCGAGGCCATCGTGGCCGAGGGCGGCCAGCTCGTGGTGATCGGCCAGGGCGAGGGCCGGTTCGAGCAGGCCCTGCGCGGGCTCGCCAAGCGCCATCCCGACGCGGTCGGGGTGCATGTCGGCTTCGAGGAGGCGCAGGCCCGGCGGATGTTCGCCGGCAGCGACTTCCTGCTGATGCCCTCGCGCTTCGAGCCCTGCGGGCTGGCCCAGATGTACGCGCAGCGCTTCGGCTCCCTGCCGATCGTGCGGCGGACCGGCGGCCTCGCCGACACGGTCGAGGACGGGGTGACGGGCTTCACCTTCGGGGAGGCCTCGGCGGCGTCCTTCGGGGCGGCTTTGCGGCGGGCGCTGGAGGCCTTCGGCCAGAAGAAGCGCCTCAACGCCATGCGGCGGCGGGCCATGGCGGCCCGCTTCGGCTGGGATCAGGCCGCCGACAACTATGCCGGGCTGTACGGGCGGGCGATCGGCAACAGCGTCGGGCTGCGCTGGCGGGCGGCGTAAAAGGCGCCCAACGGTCCTGCGATCCTCCCTCCCCCGCAAGGGGGGAGGGAGACGCGCGGTGCGCGTGAGTCCTACCCCTGCAACAAAAAGATCATCGTCGCCAGCGGCGGCAGGGTCAGCGACAGGCTCTGCTTCTGGCCGTGGCTCGCCTGATCCTCGGTCTGGCGGCCGCCCTGGTTGCCGAGGTTCGAACCGCCGTAGATCCCGGCATCCGAGTTGAACGCCTCGCGGTAGAACCCCGCCTGCGGCACGCCGATCCGGTAGCCCTCCCGCGGCACCGGCGTGAAGTTCGCCACCACGATCGCGACCTCGCCGGGCTTGGCGCCCTTGCGGGCCCAGGCGATCACGCTGTTGTCCTGGTCGTCCGCCACCAGCCACTGGAAGCCGGTATGCTCGACGTCGCGGCTGTAGAGGGCGGGCGTCGCGGTGTAGAGCCGGTTGAGGTCGCGGATCACGCTCTGGACGCCCTTGTGCAGGGGATCCTCCAGCAGGTGCCAGTCCAGGCTGTTGTCGTGGTTCCACTCCCGCTCCTGGCCGAACTCACCGCCCATGAACAGCAGCTTCTTGCCGGGATGCCCCCACATGAAGCCGTAATAGGCGCGCAGATTCGCGAATTTCTGCCAGCGGTCGCCCGGCATCTTGCCGAGCAGCGAGCCCTTCCCGTGCACCACCTCGTCGTGAGACAGCGGCAGGATGAAATTCTCCGAGAAGGCGTAGAGCAGCCCGAAGGTCAGGTTGTGGTGGTGGTAGCGGCGATGGATCGGATCCTCCTGCATGAAATGCAGGGTGTCGTGCATCCAGCCCATGTTCCACTTGAAGCCGAAACCCAGGCCGCCCGTATAGGTCGGGTGCGAGACGCCGGGCCAGGAGGTCGATTCCTCCGCCACCGTGATCGTGCCCGGGGCGTGGCTGTAGGTCGCCTCGTTGGTCTTGCGCATGAAGTCGATGGCGTCGAGATTCTCGTTGCCGCCGTAGCGGTTCGGGATCCACTCGCCCTGGCGACGCGAATAGTCGAGGTAGAGCATCGACGCCACGGCATCCACGCGCAGGCCGTCGAGGTGGTAGTGCTCCAGCCAGAACCGGGCATTGGCGGCGAGGAACGTCGCCACCTCCGTGCGCCCGAAATTGTAGATGTAGGTGCCCCAGTCCTGGTGGAAGCCCTGCCGGGGGTCGGCGTGCTCGTAGAGGTGGGTGCCGTCGAACAGGCCGAGCCCGTGGGCGTCGAGGGGGAAGTGGCCCGGCACCCAGTCGAGCAGCACGCCGATGCCGGCCTCGTGCGCGGCGTCCACGAAGGCCGCGAAGTCCTCAGGGCTGCCGAAGCGGCTCGTCGGCGCGAACAGCGAGACCGGCTGGTAGCCCCAGGACCCGTCGAACGGGAACTCGGTGATCGGCAGCATCTCGATATGGGTGAAGCCGAGATCCTTGACGTAGGGGATCAGGCGCTCGGCGAGTTCCCGGTAGGTCAGGTAGCGGTTGCCCTCCTCGGGCACCCGCGCCCAGGAGCCGAGATGGACCTCGTAGACCGAGATCGCCGCGTGGCGGGGGTCCTTGGCGCCGCGGGTCGTCATCCAGCCGGAATCGCGCCAGTCGAACTCCCCGGTCCCGTGGGTGACCGAGGCGGTCTCCGGCGGGTGCTGGGCCGCGAAGGCGACCGGGTCGGCCTTGAGCGGCACGAGGGCGCCGTCGGGGCCGCGGATCTCGAACTTGTAGCGCACGCCGGCCTTGAGGCCCGGCACGAACAGCTCCCAGATGCCGCCGTCCTGCCAGAGGCGCATCGGGTGGCGCCGTCCGTCCCACTCGTTGAAGTCGCCGACCACGCTGACCTTGCGGGCGTTGGGCGCCCAGACGGCGAAGCGGAAGCCGTCGATGCCGTCGAGCTGGCCCGACTGGGCGCCGAGCATCCGGTAGACGAGGTTGGTGCCGACCTCGCGCAGAGCCGCCACGTCGTACTGCTCGATGGAGGAGCCGAAGCCGTAGGGGTCGTAGCGGCGGCGCTTGGCGCCGTCCCAGGATTCCACCTCGATCTCGTAGAGGGGCCGGTGCTCGCCCTCGGCCTTCGCGACCCAGAACCCCTCCGGGTGGCGCTTCTCGAACGGCACGGTGCGGCCGTCCATGACCAGGGTGGCGGCCCGCGCCTCGGGCAGCACGGCGCGCACCTCCCAGGCCTTCGGCCCGACCCGGTGGGGGCCGAGCACCGCGAAGGGATCGCCGTGGTTGGCGGCCATCAGCGCGGCGATCGCGTCCGGATGGACGCTCGGCGGCTGCGCGGCGCCGGAGCCCGGGACATCCGCGGACCGCGCCGTCGCCCCCTCCGGGTCGACCCGCGTTGCGAAGGTCTCGTCGATCACCGTCATTCAGATGCTCCGGGCTCGTGTCCGTCCGTGTCCAGAATGGTGAGAACCCCACGGGCGGGGATTTCGATCCAGTCCGGCCGGTTGTTGGCCTCGTAGTCGACCTCGTAGAGCGCCTTGGTCAGCAGGCAGAGGCGCAGCAGCCGGGTCCGGCTCTCCGGATCGGTCACCGCCGCCCGGGAGCCCTCGACGGCCGCCTCGTAGCCGGCGAGGAAGGCCGCCTCGATCATGCCGCGCCACGCGGTGGCGGCGCCCCGCGCCCGCTCCTCGGCATCGGCGAACCGGGCGGCGATCTCGCGGGTCACGGTCTCGGCGCCGTACGCGAAGGAGCGCATCAGTCCGGCGACGTCGCGCAGCGGCATCGACTTGGCCCGGCGCTCGTCGGCCGGGCGCGAGGGCTCGCCCTCGAAGTCGACGATGATCAGGTCGTTCTCGGCGACCAGCACCTGACCCAGGTGGTAGTCGCCGTGGATGCGGGTCTTGTGGGCGCCCCGCACCGGTTCCGCGGAGAGCGCCGCGATCAGCGCTTCGACCTCGCTCCGGCGCTGGCCGAGTTCCGCGCAGGCCGGCTTGCCGGCATCGAGGCCCCGGTCGGCGAGGCCCTTCAGAGCCCGGAAGGCGCGCTCGGCCTGGTGGCGCGCGTCGCGGGCCAGCACCGCGAGGTCGTCCTCGCCGAAGGGCTCGGCCGCGAAGGCCGGGTCGTCGGTCTCGATGGCGAGCGCCGCGTGCAGCTCGGCGGTGCGCCGCCCGAGCAGGTCCGCCCAGGGCCGGTGGGCCTGGAACGCCTCCTCAGGCGTAGCGGCCTCGCTCTCGGGGGTGAGCACCACGGTCTCGAAGTCCCGGCGCAGGCCCTCCAGCATCAGCGTCCAGGCGTCGCCCTGGTTCATGACGAATTTCTGGAGCACCGCGAGGGCCGTGCGGGTGCCGTCCTCGGCCACGTGTTCGAGCGTGCCGAGCAGGGCGGGCGTGTTGGAAAAATCCGCCTGCTCGGTGAGGAAGCGCCCGACCTCGATCTCGGGATGCATGCCCGGCTGCAGCCGGCGCAGGAGCTTGAGCATCATCTTCGAGCCGATGGCGATCGAGGTGTTGCTCTGCTCGGCCGAGAGCCGGCGGATGTCGGCCACGTCGACCGTGACCTCCGGGTCGAAGGCCGAGGTGGTGGCGAAGACCAGCCGCCCGCTCTCGGTAGGGATCTCGGTGCCCTCGCGCATGTCGTCGATCAGGCAGGCGGCGAAGTCGTTGGAGCCGGCCGCCCCGTAGAGCAGGCCGGTGCGCGGGCCGCGGCGCACCCGCGCCACCGCGAAGGGCAGCAGCGTCTCGTCCTCGCGGCCCTCGTCGACGCCCACGGGCACGAAGTACTCGTGGCTCTCGCCGTTGGCGAGCTGCACCTGCAGCCGCGGCAGCAGGAAGCGCGCGCTGCCGTCGACGTCCTTCAGGGCGGCGCAGTCGATGACCTTGGTGGCCCTGATCCGCGAGCCCTTGGCGCCGAACCAGCGCCGGCTCATCAGGAACGGCGGCACCACGGTGCGCTCGAAGGCGACGCGCTCACGCCCGCTCATCAGGGTCTCGATGCCGCCGGTGAGCACCAGGGTGAACAGCTCCGGCGGCTCCTGCTGCGGCCCGACCGCGCCGGAGCGGGCGGCGCTCAAGCTGAACCAGTAGAACCCGTAGGACGGCAGGGTCAGCAGGTAGGGCAGGTCGCCGATCGGCGGAAACTCGGTGCCGCCGGTCAATTCGATCGGCACCGCGGTGCGCAGCTCCGACAGGTCGAGCTGCACCGCCTGCGGCGCCCGGGACAGGTTCGCCACGCACAGGATCCGCTCGTCCTCGTGCTCGCGGATCCAGGCCAGGACCTTGCGGTTGCCCGGATAGAGGAACTGGATCGTGCCGCGCCCCAGGGCGACGCTGTTGTTGCGGATCGCGATCATCCGCCGCGTCCAGTTCAGCAGGCTCGTCTGCGCCTGGGTCTGCGCCTCGACGTTGATCGCGTCGAACCCGTAGATCGGGTCCTGGATCGCCGGCAGGAACAGGCGCTGCGGGTTCGCCCGGGAGAAGCCGCCGTTGCGGTCGGGGGTCCACTGCATGGGCGTGCGCACGCCGTCGCGGTCGCCGAGGTAGATGTTGTCGCCCATCCCGATCTCGTCGCCGTAGTAGAGCACCGGCGTGCCGGGCATCGACAGGACGAGGGACTTCATCAGCTCGATCTTGCGCCGGTCGTTCTCCAGCAGCGGCGCGAGGCGGCGGCGGATGCCGAGGTTGATCCGGGCGCGCCGCTCGGCGGCGTAGAACGACCAGAGGTAGTCACGCTCCTCGGCGGTGACCATTTCCAAGGTCAGCTCGTCGTGGTTCCGCAAGAAAATCGCCCACTGGCAGCCCTCGGGGATCTCCGGGGTCTGGCGCATGATGTCGGTGATCGGGTGCCGGTCCTCCCGGGCGATCGCCATGTACATCCGCGGCATCAGCGGGAAGTGGAACGCCATGTGGCATTCGTCGCCGTCGCCGAAATACTGGGCGGTCTCCTCGGGCCACTGGTTGGCCTCGGCGAGCAGCATCCGGTCCGGGTAGCTGGCGTCGAGCGCGGCGCGGATCGCCTTGATGACGTCGTGCGTCTCGGCGAGGTTCTCGCAGTTCGTGCCGTCGCGCTCGATCAGGTAGGGGATCGCGTCGAGGCGCAGGCCGTCGACGCCCATGTCGAGCCAGTAGCGCATGACCTCGATCACGGCCTCCAGCACGGCCGGGTTGTCGAAGTTCAGGTCCGGCTGGTGGCTGTAGAACCGGTGCCAGAAATACTGCTTGGCGACCGGATCCCAGGTCCAGTTCGAGGCCTCGGTGTCGAGGAAGATGATCCGCGTATCCTTGTACGGCTCGTCGGTGTCCGACCAGACGTAAAACTCGCGCTCCGGCGAGCCGGGGGGCGCCTCGCGGGCGGCCTGGAACCAGGGGTGCTGGTCGCTGGTGTGGTTGATGACGAGCTCGGTGATGACCCGCAGGCCCCGCTCGTGCGCCGCCTCCACGAAGGCCTTGAAGTCGTCCATGGTCCCGTAGGACGGGTTGATGTCCCGGTAGTCGGCGATGTCGTAGCCGTCGTCGCGCAGCGGCGAGGGGTAGAACGGCATCAGCCAGATCGCCGTGACGCCGAGGTCCCGGACGTAGTCGAGGCGCTGGGTCAGGCCCTCGAAATCCCCGATCCCGTCGTTGTTCGAGTCGAAGAACGACTTGACGTGGATCTGGTAGATGATGGCGTCACGGTACCATTGCGGGTCGCTGCGATCGATCATCGCGTCGCTGCCTCATCGGTCGAATCTGACGGAACCGGCGGGGGGACCGGCCGGGACGCGGGCGGTGGGCCGCCGCGCGGGGTGCAATGGTCGGCGACGGACAAGCCGCCGCCGGTCTCACGTGTCATGGTCGAGTGCCACGGGCGGCCTCAGCCCGCAACCCGCCGCGGCGCCCGGAGGCGCCAGATGACGCAGGACCGCTCCGCCGGGTCGAGGGCGATCCGGTGGGTCTTGCCGCGCAGCTCGAACCGGTAGCCCTGCAGCAGATCCTCGACCTCGACGGCCCCGTCATCGGGCAAGCCGAACAGCCAGAGCGGCACCTCGTAGGTGCATTCCTGGCGGTTCTTCGGATCGAGGTTGACCATGGTGAAGATGCAGTTGTCGCGCTCCGGCGTCGCCTTGGCGTAGGCGATGATCTGATCGTTCCAGGCGCCCGTGAAGGTGACGTTGCGGAAGTCCCAGAGGGCGGGATTCTCGCGCCGGATCCTGTTGAGCTTGACGATGTGCTCGCGGATGTTGCCGGGCCGGTCGTAGTCCCAGGCCTTCAGCTCGTACTTTTCCGAGTTGAGGTACTCCTCCTTGCCCGGGTACGGCGCGGCCTCGCACAGCTCGAAGCCGTTGTAGATGCCGTAGACCGACGAGAGGGTCGCGGCGAGCGTGCCGCGGATGACGAAGCCCGCGCGCCCGCTGGTCTGGAGGAAGTACGGGTTGATGTCGGGCGTGTTGGCGAAGAAATTCGGGCGGTAATACTCGCCCATCTCGCCGGCCAGCTCCAGGGCGTAGTCGGTCAGTTCCTGCTTGGTGTTGCGCCACGTGAAGTAGGTGTAGCTCTGCTGGTAGCCGGCCTTGGCGAGCTTCTTCATCATCTTCGGCCGGGTGAAGGCCTCGGCGAGGAAGATCGCGTCCGGATAGCGGCCGTTGACCTCGCCGATCACCCATTCCCAGAACGGGATCGGCTTGGTGTGCGGGTTGTCGACCCGGAAGATGCGCACGCCCCGGGCGCACCAGCCGAGCAGGATGTCGCGCAATTCGATCCAGAGCGAGGGCAGGGCACCGCCGTAGAAATGGACGTTCGAGATGTCCTCGTACTTCTTCGGCGGGTTCTCGGCGAATTTCAGCGTGCCGTCGGGGCGCCACTCGAACCATTCCGGGTGGTTCTTGATCCAGGGATGGTCGGGCGAGCACTGGATCGCGAAGTCGAGGGCGATCTCCATCCCGTAGGCGTGGCTCGCCGCGACCAGCCGCTCGAAATCCGCGAGCGTGCCGAGGTCCGGGTGCACGGCCTCGTGGCCGCCCTCCTCCGAGCCCACCGCGTAGACCGAGCCGACATCGCCGGGCTCGGCCTTGAGGGTGTTGTTCTTCCCCTTGCGGTTGGTGCGGCCCACGGGATGGATCGGCGTGAAGTAGAGGACGTCGAAGCCGAGCTCGCGGATCTCGGGCAGGCGCCGGATGACGTCGTCGAAGGTGCCGTGGCGATTCACGTCCATCGACTGGGAGCGCGGGAAGATCTCGTACCAGGCGGAGAACCGGGCCGCGAGGCGGTCGGCGATCACCGGCAGGGTCACGGGATACCGGGTGAGGTTCACCCGCTCGGCGTTCCGGCGCACGAGGCGCGACGCGTCGGGCTGGAGGATCCGGTCGAGCTGGGCGGCCGAGCCGGTCTCCTCGGCGGCGAGCGCCGCCACGAGCGCGGCGAGGCGCTCGGCGTCGCGGCCGCCCCGGGTGCGCGCCAGGGAGGCGGCGGTCCCGACCAGCGCCACGCCCTCGATCGTCTCCAGGCGGACGTCGACGCCGGCGGCGCGCTTCTTCAGGGTGTCGCGCACCCAGGACGAGAACGCGTCGCGCCACGCGATCAGGGTGAACTCGTAGCGGGCGTTCCGCTCCAGGGGGAAGTGCCCGGCCCAGCGGTCGTTGTCGACGAAGACCATCGGGTCCTCGCGCCAGGTCTCGCCGCCGGACTTGTCGCTGCCGGCGACCCGCGACAGGATCGCGGCGTCAATGATCTCGTGGCCGTCGGAGAAGATGTCGGCCTCGACCCGCAGGGACTCGCCGACGATCCGCTTCACCGCCGAGCGGCCGCCGTCGAGTTCGGGGCTCACCGCCTCGATCACCACCCGGCCCTCGCCGTCCGGGATCCCGCGGGCGGGAAGCCGGGCGACCTCCTGGGCGTTGGCGGCGAGGATGCGCAGCTCGCCGGGCATCAGGTCGATGGCGCTGCCGGGGTGGAAGGCGATCGGCTCGGCCTCGGGCGTCCGGTCGACGAAGGCGCCGAGCAGGCCGCCGGTGCGGGCGATGAGCGCGCCGGCCTCCACCGGCACCGGCTTGTCGGTCGGGTTGTAGAGCACGATCAGCCCGTGCCGGGCCGAGGCCGGGTGGCCGGTGTCGAAGCGGGCGAGCGCCACGAGATCGCTGTCGGGGGATGAGATCCGGACCTGCGCGCCCTCGACGTTGGCGGCCGGCAGCTCCGCCCGCAGGGCGTTGATCGCCCGGATGGACGCGGAGATGTCGATGCCGGTCTCGTTCTCGCGGTCACGCGGGGTGGTCTCGACCACGTGCAGCGCCCGGCGGTAGCCCCACTCGTAGCCGATCGGCATCAGCACGCCCGCCGAGAAGAAGGCGGCCAGCGCGTAGCGGGTGCGCAGGTGCTGCGCCACGGCCTCGGGGCCGCCGCCGATGTCGGCGGCCAGCCGCTTCATGTCGTGGTTCTCGGGGAAGGCGATGGAGGGGGCGAGCACCCGCAGGCGCTCGTACTGCTCCAGCGCCCAGGGCTTCTTCAGGTCCCACCACGCGAAGGAGTTGAACAGGTAGTCGAAGCCGGCGCCGGCCGTGGCCCGGGCCTCCTCGAAGGTGCAGCCTAGCGTTTCGGCGGCGAACAGGCAGGCAGCGTCGCGCTCTTTGGCCTGCCCGATCAGCACCCGCCACGTCTCCGGCGGCACCTTGTAGGCGGCGTCGCACCGGAAGCCCTTCACGCCGAGCCCCTGGAGATGCGCCACGTAGGCGCCCCAGATCCGGGTCAGCGTGTCCCGGGCGGCCGGCGTGTGATAGTCGAGCTCGGCCAGATCACCCCAGACGGTGCGGATCGACGGGTCGTCCGGGTCGACGGCGGCCGGGTGCATGATCGAGCCGTCGGGCTCCTTCATAAACAGGTCGGGCCGCTCGGTGGCGAGCCGCGCGTCGTCGGCGGTGTGGTTGATCACGAGGTCGGTCATCACCGACAGGCCCAGCGCCTGTGCGGCGGTGCAGAAGCGGCGGATCTGTTCGTCGTCCGGCGTGCCGTCGGGGTCGCGGAAGCGCTCGTCCAGCCGCTCCGGATCGGCCACCGCGTAGAGGCTCTTCGATCCGCCGGTCTGGTGGAACGGGTTGAGGTAGATCCAGTCGAAGCCGAGGGCCGCGATCCGCGGCAATTCGGCGGTCCAGTCCGCGACGCGCCCGACCAGGAGCGGGAACAGGTTGTAGATCCGCGGCCCCTCGGCCCGGGGCGCGAGCGAGGCCGGCAGGACGGCCTCGGCTCCGGACGTCGCGGCGGCTTTGGTCGGTGCGTTCATGCGGCCCCTCGGCTCCCCTTCCCTGTGTCGTAACGCCCGAACCGCGCGGGTGTGCCGCGCGGATCGGCCCGACATGTCTCAGCAGAGTTGCGTGACACGGCTGCGGAGGGAGAGCAGGTCGAAACACCCCGACCGCCGCCGTCCCTGCGAGCGCAGCGAAGCAATCCAGAAGCGCCACGCCTGCCGAGGTCGCGTGTCCCTGGATCGCTTCGCTGCGCCCGCGACGACAAAGGGATCACGCGTCCCGCCGCAGCATCGCGTAGGGCAGGTCGCGCAGGAGGGTGCCGAGATCGGCCCCGTCGCCTTCCCCCTGCCCTTCGATCACCCGCCCCGTCGCGAGATCCCGCCAGCGGGTCCCCGCGCCGAGATCGACCCGGGTGCCCGCGAAGGCCTCCCCCGACCAGACCGCCTCCCCGACGAAGCCCGCCACCAGCCGCGGCACCGCCACGAACAGGTCGCCGCCCTCCTGGCCGGGATCGGTCCGCCGGTAGGCGAGCACGTGGTCGGCGCGCGGACCCGTCGCGTCGACCGGCTCGTAGGCGGCGCTCGCATAAAAATCCGGGCGTTCGGACCGCTCGGCGAGGAGCCGCGTCAGGGTCGCCTGCTTGACCCGCCCGTCCGGCCAGTGCGCCAGAAGCGCCGCCGGTTCGCCGCCCTCTTCCAGCATCCGCTCCAGGGCCGGGTAGTCCACCGGGCGGCGGTTGTCGGGATCGACGAAGGAGAAGTCCCAGATTTCCGTGCCCTGGTAGGTGTCGGGAAGGCCCGGCAGGGTGCATTTCAGGACCGTCCGGCCGAGGCTCGCCAGCATGCCGAGATGGGCGAGCCGCCGGGCGAAGGGCCGGAGCTCCGCCAAGAAATCCGAGCCCGGGGCGATCAGCGCCGTAAACAGCTTCCGGACCGCGCCCTCGTAGACGTCGTCGACGTTGACCCAGCTCGACCGGCGCTTGCCCTCGCGCATGGCCTTCTCGCCATAGGCGATCAGACGATCGCGGAAAGCCTCGATCGCCCCGGGCTCATCCCGCTCCAGAAGCTCCAGCGGCCAGGCGCCCAGGATCGCCTGGAAGAACATCCACTGGTCGTTGGCGTCGGGGGCCGGCTCGCCGTCGATGCGCGCGAGGTGGGGACCGGCCGTCCGCTGCCACAGGTCCCAGGCCTTGGCCCATTCCTCGGGGATCTCCGAGAGGGCGAGGAGCCGCGTGCGGGCATCCTCGCCGCGCTTGGTGTCGTGGGTCGCGGTGGTGATCATGGCGCTCGGCCAGTCGCGGGCGCGGGCGGTCTGGAGGTCGTGGAAGTGCTCGGCGTCGATGCCGTACTCGCCCGGATCGCCGCCGACCTCGTTGAGGCCGAGGAGACAGGCGTAGCGGTAGAACAGCGTGTCCTCCAGGCTCTTGGCCATGACCGGGCCGGTGAGCTGCTGGAACCGGCGGCGGAAGCGCAGGGCAACCCGCGGGTCCGGCCGGCCGGGGCCCGACGTCTCGATCCGCCCGAGCAGGACGTCGGCGGCGAAGTCGTGGACCGAGCGGTCCGGCAGGCTCGACCAGCGCTTGGCCTTGGCGACGGCCCCCTCGATCAGGCGCACGTCCTCGGGCTCGACCTCCCCCTCCTCCAGCTCCGGCGGCAGGTAGCTGCGGTAGGTCGGGAAGCGCGCGATGATCTCGATCAGCGCCCGGCGCAGCGCGTTGACGGTGAAGTCGCGGGTGCGCCGGTCGGCGTCGGCGACCTCCTTCAGGTCGGAGGTCAGCACCTCCAATTCGCTCGCGAAGCTGATCTCCAGGATCTCGGCCTTGGCGGCGCGGAGCTGGAAGCCGTAGGGCTCGTCGAAGCCCGTGGCCCAGGTGTAGAGCCGCTCGACCTTCCCGCGCCGGGACTTGTCGACCAGGATCCCGTCGAGCTGGTTGAGGACGTCGTAGCCCGTGGTCCCGGCGACCGGCCAGGGCCGCAGCCGCTCGCCCGGCTCCAGGATCTTTTCCACCACCACGTAGAAGCCCGGTCCGACCGCCGCCTGGAGCGCCCGCGCGTAGCCCAGCGGGTCGGCGAGGCCGTCGATGTGGTCGATGCGCAGGCCGTCGATCCGGCCCTCGCGGACGTGCCGGAACACGGTCTCGTGCGAGCGGTGGAAGATGTCGGACAGCTCGACCCGTAGCCCGGCCAGAGAATTCACGTCGAAGAAGCGGCGGTAGTTGATGTCGCTCGACGCCACCCGCCAGTGGGCCAGCCGGTAGGCCTGCGCCTCCAGCAGCCGGTGCAGCGGCCCGAAACTGTCCGGGCGGCCCTTGAAGCCGTTGAGCAGCGCCAGCGTGCTGGCGGTGGCCTCCTGGATCAGCGGCGACACGCCGTAGATCTCGGCGAGCCGGCGCTTCAGGCCCTCGGCCTCCTCAGGAAAGCTCCTTCTGCGGGTCTCGTCGGGGTCGATGGACATCGCCCGCAGCCGCTCGGAGATGGCGAGCAATTCCGCGGTGGTGTCGTCGTCCACGGCCCCGATGGCGGCGATCACCCGGTTGAGGATCGTCGGGTAGCTCAAGGGGCGGATCGGCAGCTGGTGCTCGTAGTGCCAGACGCTGAAGGCGCCCTTGTCGGGGTCGAATTTCAGCTCCAGCGTGCCCTTCTCCAGGGCTTCGCCGTAGCGGTCGCCGAGGAACGGGATCACGAGGTTGCGCCCGGCCCCGAGCCGCTGCCAGTCGATGTCGAAGGCGTCGGCGAACGGCGACAGCGAGCCCCATTCAAGCACCGAGAGCCACCACGGGTTGTCGGCGCCGCCGACGCCCATGTGGTTCGGGACGATGTCGAGCAGCAGCTTCATCCCGTGGGCGTGCAGCGTCTCGGAGAGCCGGATGAAGCCCTCTTCGCCGCCGAGTTCCGGGTTGATCGCGCCGTGGTCGACGATGTCGTAGCCGTGGGTCGAGCCGGGCCGCGCCGTCTGGAGCGGCGAGGCGTAGACGTGGCTGATCCCGAGCCGGCGCAGGTAGGGGACGATCCGGCCCGCATCCGCGAAGGTGAAGTCCTTGTGGAACTGCAGCCGGTAGGTCGACCGCGGCGGCGGCGCGGCGAGGCGCGCGGCGCCCGAGCGCGGGCCGCGCGCTTCGGCCGAGAGGGCGGCCGCGAGCTTCGCCAGGGGGCCGCCGGGGGCGGCGATGTCCACGAGGTCCCGGTCGAGCTTGCGCCGCCAGTTCGGGTAGCCCTCGGTCGAGCCCGGCACGTTGGCCTGGGCGAGTTCCGAGACCACGTCCTCGTACTGGACGGCGGTGAGCATCGCGGGCGCCCGGGCGAGGTAGCGGGCGGCCGCCTCGAAGGGCGCGGAATCCGGGGGCTCGGCGGCGGGCAGCAGCTGCTCGGCCGCCAGCGCCTCGGCGAGGCGGCGGCGTTCCACCACCCGCTCGCCCCGCTCGGCCTCGGCCCGCTCCTGGTCGTAGAGGCCGAGCGACTGGCGGGTGTCGGTGTCGACCCCGCGCCACCAGCCGACGAAAGTCGGCAGGTCGTGGGTGGTGATGGCGGTCAGCGCGTCGCGCGGATAGGCCGAGGGCGGTTTGAACCGCCCGTCGCCCTCGCGCTCGAAGGCGAGGATCCGGTAGCTCAGCACACCGGCCCGCATCAGCGCGTCGGAAAAACCCTCGGGCGCCGTGCCGAGATCCTCCGCGATGACGAGGCACTTGTTGCGGTGGCTCTCCAGCCGCAGCACCGCCAGCATCGGCTCGAACGGCATGGCCACGTAGGCTCCGGCCTGGGCCCCTGCCCCCAGCGGGATCAGGAACAGGCGGGCGAGCTGGAAGGCGTGGTCGATCCGGATCGCGCCGGCGTGGCGCATGTTGGCCTGGACCAGGGCGCGGAAGGCCGCGAGCCCGTCGCGCTCCATCGCCAGCGGGTCGAAGGCCGGTAGGCCCCAGTTCTGGCCCTTGGGCGCCAGCAGGTCCGGCGGCGCGCCGATGGAGACCTTGTCGGCGAAGCGCTCGGGATGGGACCAGATCTCGGATCCGCCCCGGTCGGCGCCGACCGCGAGGTCGCGGTAGAGCCCGACCCGCATGCCGGCACCCAGCGCCGCCGCGGAGGCCTCGGCGAGCTGCCGGTCGGCGAGGTATTGCAGCCACGCGTGGTAGCCGACGAGCTCCGCGTTCTCCGCCGCGAAGGCCCGCACCGCGTCGGTGCCGGCGCGGCGGTAATCCTCCGGCCAGTCGCCCAGCCAGTGCGCCCCCTGCCCGCGGAAATGCTCGGACAGCGCCTCGAACAGGGCGTGCGATTCGAGATCCTCGCCGCCCTCCTGGCGGAAGCGCGCGAAGCCCGCATCGGTGCCGGCCCGGGCCGGCGACTCGGCCCAGAGGGCCCGGAGCACCGGGTCGAGCACGTCGTGGACGCCCTGGTGGTCGACGAGGGCCGCCTCCCGCAGCGCCGTGATCGCGTCCGCGCGCTCGGCCAGCAGCGCCTCGGCCCGGGAGCCCGCGAGCCCCGGCAGGCTGCGCGGCGCGATGAACAGGGTCTCCAGGAACAGGCGCGAGGACGGCGAGTAGGGCGAGATCTTGGTCCGGTCGGAGCCGAACAGGGCGTGGACCGGGCTCAGCCCCAAAAAGGCCGCCCCGCGCAGGGCGGCCTCGCGGGCGGCCTCGCCGGCATCCGCGTAGGTGCCGATGCCGATATTGGTGGCCGAGCGCAGGCCGTAGAGCTGGGCGGCGAGCCCCCAGTCGGAGGCCCCCTCCTCCGTGTAGGGGCGCGGGCGCCAGCAGCGCTGCGGCGCGGCGATCACCCAGGCCTCGGTGCGGCTCTGCCCGGCCTGCACGGTGAGGCGGTGATAGCCCGGCGTCAGCGGCGGCAGCTCGAAGCCCGGCTCCGCCCCTTGCGGGTTCGCCCGCCCCTCGCGGGCGGTGCCGCGCTCGTCCACGAGGCGCCAGACCAGGGTATGGGGCGCACCGTCCTGCAGGCGCACCGGCACCCGGGCGGCCCGGCGGGCCTCCACGGGCAGGAGCGGCGGGATCAGGCCGCGGCGCAGGTGCTCGACTTGCGCCAGGCTCCCGGCGATCGCCGCCTCGTCCTCCACCGCGAATCCGAGGGCCGCCAGCAGGCCGCGCCGCACCTCCGGCGGCGTCTCGACAGGCTTGCCGAAGGCGTCCGTGTAGCCGGATGCGACGCCGACGAGATCGGCGAGTCTTTCGAGAAGGCTCACGCGCGGGGCTCCGTCAGGAACACGCCGGTCCAGGAGGGCAGATCGCGTCCGGCCCCGTCCGGGGCGTTGGTCCAGACCACACGGGCGCCGCCCGGATCCAGCGCGAAGGCCGCAGCGCCGACATTGGCGACGAAGCGCAGGGTACCGGTGCCGAAGCGCCACGTGCAGTCGACCACGTCCGCCCGCGGCATCGTGGCGGCGGCGCCGTCGTAGCCGGACTTCGCCAGGGGCACGACCACATCGCGGCGTATGGAGAGCAGCCGGGTCGTGTCGGCCAGCACCTCCCGGTGGGGCGAGCGCTCCCGCTCCGACCAGTCGAGCTTGGACGCCGCGAAGGTTTCGGCCTCGGTCGGATCGGGTATCTTGGAGGTGTCGTCCGCGAACGCCGCGAAGCTCTTGAACTCCCGGCGGCGGCCGTCGCGCACCGCTTTGTTCAGCGCCTCGTCCGGCGCGAAGTCGACGAAGAACAGGAACGGCGCCGAGGCCGACCATTCTTCGCCCATCCAGAGCATCGGAATCTGCGGCGCCAGCAGGAACCCGGCCCGCGCAAGGTCGAGTTTCTTGGGATCGGCCAGATGGTTGAGCCGCTCGCCGAGCGCCCGGTTGCCGACCTGATCGTGGTTCTGCAGGAAGGTCACGAAGGCGGAGGGCGGCAGGTGCCCGGAGGGTTCGCCGCGGGGATGGTTGCCGAGGGTCGAGAACGGTTCGCCCTGATACGCAAAGCCCTCCGCGAGGCAGCGGGCGAGGTGGGCGACCGGTTTGTCGGCAAAGCTTTTATAGTAGCCGGCGTCCTCGCCCGTCAGCAGGACGTGCCAGCAATGGTGCAGGTCGTCGGCCCACTGCGCGTCGTGCATCTTCGGGCGCCCGGCGGCGTCCCGCTCCAGCCAGCGGGCCTGGTTGGCCTCGTTCTCCAGCATCAGGTGGATCTGCCGGTCGGGGAAGGTTCTCCGGATCGTCTCGCCGAGTTCGGCCAGGAAGTGGCGGGGCGAATCGTCGAGGATCGCGTGGACGGCGTCGAAGCGCAGGCCGTCGAAGCGGTACTCCTCCAGCCAGTACAGGGCGTTCTGGATGAAGTACTGGCGCACCGTGGCGCCGCTCTCCTTGCCGTCGAAGTTGATGCCCGCGCCCCAGGGCGTCTGGTGGCGCTCGGTGAAGAAGGTCTTGGCGTAGGCGTGGAGGTAGTTCCCGGCCGGGCCGAAATGGTTGTAGACCGCGTCGAGGTAGACCATCAGCCCGAGCCCGTGGGCGGCGTCGATCAGGCGCTTGAGGTCGTCCGGGCGGCCGTAGGCGCCGTCGGGGGCGTAGGGTTGGACGCCGTCATAGCCCCAGTTGCGCGAGCCCTTGAAGTCGGCGAGCGGCAGCAATTCGATGGCGGTGACGCCCAGCGCCTTGAGGTCGGGCAGGCGGCCCTGCAGACCGGCATAGGTGCCCTCCGGCGTCGCCGTGCCGACATGGCACTCGTAGATCACCGCCTCCTCGAAGGGCCGCCCGGCCCAGGCCTCGTCGGACCATTCGAAGGCGCGCGGGTCGATCACCTCGCTCAAGCCCGAGACGTCGTCGGGCTGGAAGCGGGAGGCGGGATCGGGGGCGATCAGGTCGCCGTCGATGCGGAAGCCGTAGCGGGCGCCGGGCTTCACGCCGGGCAGGGCGGTGCGCCGCCAGCCGCCGCCGGATTCGGGCAGCGGGTGGTCGACACCGTCGACGACGAGGTCCACGCTCTGGGCGGTGGGCGCCCAGAGGGCGAAGCGGACGCCGCCCTCGACCATCTCGGCCCCGAATTCCATGCTGTGGGCGCGCCGCATCGGGCCACCGTCCTCGTCGTTGGCCGCGCGGAGCGCAAGCGCGGCAGGCTCATCTGTCGTGGGAGAAGGCCCCGGGGTCGATCCGGTTCCCGCAGTGCAGCTATGGCGGATGCGGTGTGTGGCAATTGGGGGATGGCGCGCGCGCGTCACCCTCCCCCGCGGAGGGGGGCGGGAGAGCCCGTGGGGCGGTCACCGATCTCATCCTCGAACGGTTTTGCCCCTGTCACCCCGGCACCCACCCGCCCCGGCTCCCGTTCTCCGTCCCGGCCGCCGTCAGCACCAGGACCGTGCGGCCGGGCAGCGGCACCGCGGCTCCCGCTTCGTAGGATGCGGCGTCCGGCGGAAGCGCGCCCTCCGGCGCGCCGGTGTCGAAGACCGGCCTCCACGGTCCGCCCACCACCGGGACGAGGCGGAACGTGACGGCCCCCTCTCCGGCGTTGAACAGCATCAGCAGGCGGTCGCCCGGCCCGCCGTCGTTGCCGATCTGCATGCCGAAGACCTGGAGCCCGTCATCGGACCAGTGGCGCACCTCCATCTCGGTGCCCTCGGGTGCCAGCCAGTGCACGTCGCGCAGGGGCTCGTCCGGATCGATCAGCGCGCCGGTGAAGAAGCGCCGCCGGCACAGGGCCGGCTGGGCGTGGCGCAGGGCCAGCAGGTTGGCCACGAACCCCGTGAGCGCGGGGTCGGGATCGACGCTCCAATCCATCCAGCTCGTCGGATTGTCCTGGGCGTAGGCGTTGTTGTTGCCGCCCTGGCTGCGGGAGCGCTCGTCGCCCATCAGCAGCATCGGCACACCCTGGGCCAGAATCACGGTGGCCAGCATGTTGCGCTTCTGCCGGGCACGGACCGCCAGGATGGCCGCATCGTCGGTGTCGCCCTCGACGCCGTAGTTGCGGCTGACGTTGTGGTTATGGCCGTCGCGGTTGTCCTCGCCGTTGGCCGCGTTGTGCTTTTCCTCGTACGCCACCGTGTCGGCGAGCGTGTAGCCGTCGTGGCTCGCGATGAAGTTGACGCTGGCCAGCGGCGAGCGCCCGGACGGCGCGAACACCTCCCGCGAGCCGGTCAGCCCCTGCGTGACCTTGGCGAGCGTGCCGGAATCGCCCTTCCAGAAGCCGCGCGTCGCGTCGCGGAACTTGTCGTTCCACTCGCTCCAGCCGCGGGGATAGCCGCCGAGCTGGTAGCCCCCCTCCCCGATGTCCCAGGGTTCGGCCACCATCTTGACCCGGGCGAGCACCGGGTCCTGCGCCACCGCCTGGAAGAAGGCCGCCCGCGCGCTGAAGGCCAGCGGCGCGCGCCCGAGGCTGGAGGCGAGATCGAAGCGGAAGCCGGCGATCCCGTAGGCGGTCACCCAGTGGCGCAGGGAATCCAGCACCAGCTGCATCACCCGCGGGTGGCTCACGTCGAAGGTGTTGCCGCAGCCGGTGCAGTCGATGGTGCGGCGCGGGTCGGCGGTGTCGAGCTTGTAGTAGCTGGCGTTGTCGATGCCGCGGAACGACAGGGTCGGGCCGGTATGGTCGCCCTCGGCGGTGTGGTTGTAGACCACGTCGAGCCAGGTCTCGATCCCGGCGGCGTTCAGCTCCCGGATCGCCGCCTTCAGGCTGCCGAGGCCCCCCTCCCCCAGGTAGCGCGGGTCCGGGGCGAAGTAGCCGACGGGTTGATATCCCCAGAAGTTGACGAGGCCCCGCTCCACCAGGAAGCGGTCATCCGCGAAGGCCTGGATCGGCAGGAGTTCCAGGGCGGTCACGCCGAGCTTCACGAGGTGGTCGATGATCGCCGGGTGGGCGAGCGCCGCGTAGGTGCCGCGCTCCGCCTCGGGGATGTCGGGATGGGTGCGGGTCAGCGCCTTGACGTGGGCCTCGTACACCACCGTCTCGGCGAGCGGCCGGCGCACCGGCGTGAGGGCGAGGTCGGGCACCTCGGGGGCGGTGACCACGCATTTCGGCATGTAGACCGCGCTGTCGCGCCGGTCGATCCGGTCCTCCCGCCGGCTCTCGCCGCCCCGCCCGGTGCCCGTAGAGCGCGTCGTGCCAGCGGATCCGGCCGCGGATCTCCCGGGCGTAGGGATCGAGCACCAGCTTCGAGGGGTTGAAGCGGTGCCCGGCGGCCGGGTCCCAGGGCCCGTGCACCCGGTAGCCGTAGAGCTGCCCCGGCAGGACCCCGCGCAGATAGCCGTGCCAGACGTCGTCGGTCCGGCACGGCAGCCGGACCGTGCGGGTCTCGTGCCGCTCGCCCGGCTCGAACAGGCAGATGTCGACCGCGGTGGCGTGCTCGGAGAACAGGGCGAAGTTGACGCCGCGCCCGTCGAAATGCGCGCCGAGCGGCGCCGGCACCCCGTCGTCGACGGCGATCATGCGGGGCGTCCGGTCTCGAAGGGGGGCGCGGAGGGGGAGGCGCGGGAGGTCAGCGGACGGAGCCGGCTATTCGGCCGCCGCCGCCGTCGTGGTCGGGGGCTCACGCTCGACCGTGCGGAAATTCTCTAGCTCCGCCAGGAAGTTGCGCGCCCACCAATCGACGTCCTCGCGGGTCATGCGCTCGACCATCGGCTTCCAGCGCGCCAGCCGCTCCGCCTTCGGCATGTAGAGCGCGGCCCGGATCGCCTCCGCCACCTCGAACTTGTCGTAGGGGTTGATCAGCAGCGCCTCGGGCAGCTGCCGGGCGGCGCCGGCGAATTTCGACAGGACCAGCACGCCCGGATCGTCCTCAGCCTGCGCGACCACGTATTCCTTGGCGACGAGGTTCATGCCGTCGCGCATCGGCGTGACGAGCCCGACCCGGGCCGCCCGGTACAGGCCGGCGAGCACGGGGCGCGGATAAGCCTTGGTGATGTACTGGATCGGCGTCCAAGCGGGGTCGCCGAGCGACCCGTTGATCTCGCCGACCTTCTCGTTCACCTCGCGGGCGAGTTGCTCATATTCCGGAACCTCGCTGCGGGATTTGGGCGTGATCTGGATGTAGGTGACGTTGCCGCGCTGGTCTGGGTTCGAGGCGAAGAAGCTCTCCACCGCCTCCATCCGCTCGGGCACGCCCTTCGAGTAGTCGAGCCGGTCGACGCCGATCAGCAGCTTGCGGGTGCGCAGGCCCGCCATGGTCTCGCGCACGACCTTGTTGGCGTTGGCCTTCTCGGCGGCCTCCTTGAAGCCCGCCACGTCGATGCCGATCGGGAAGGCGCGGATCCGGGTGCGGCGGCCGTCGACCATCAGCGAGCCGCCGCCCAGCGGGATCGCCCGCTGGGTATCGACGAGGTTGCGCTGGAGGTTCTGGACGTCGGCCTCGGTCTGCAGGCCGATCAGGTCGTAGTCGACGATGGCGCGCAGCAGTTCGGTGCTCGCCGGCAGCGAGTTGAACACGTCGGCGGCGGGCCAGGGGATGTGGTGGAAGTAGCCGATCGGGTTGTCGAGCCCGAGGCCGCGCAGCTCGGCCGCGAGCGGCAGCAGGTGATAGTCGTGAACCCAGATGATGTCGTCGGGCTCCACCAGCTTGGCGAGGGCGCGGGCGAAGGTCCGGTTCACGCGGCTGTAGCCGGCATAGTCCGAGCGCGAGAACGCGCCGAGACCGAGCCGGTAATGCATGATCGGCCACAGGGCCCGATTCGCGAAGCCGGCGTAGTACTCCAGGTGGTCCTGCGGCGAGAGGTCGACGACGGCGTACTGGACCCGGCCCCGGTCGATCAGCGTCGGCTCCTCGGAGGGCTCCTCCGTGATCGTGCCGCTCCAGCCGAACCACAATCCCTCGTAGGCCGTGAAGGCCTCCTTGACCGCGACGGCCAGGCCGCCCGCCGCCACCGCCTTGCCGCCCTCTTCCGGGACGGCGACGCGGTTCGATACGATCACAAGGCGTGCCACGCGGGTCGGCTCCGGATCAGGGGCGCGGGTCGAGTCGGGATCTCGCCGCGCCTGCATCGGGACATCAACTATATGTCAGAACGCGCGGGGGTCCTGCGCGATCCTTTGTTGTTTCTTAGGGCAACCCGAGTGGGCAGCCCAAGTTGGGGCAACCCAAGCGTGAAGCCGGGCGCGGGTCAAGTCGAGGCGGCGCCCTTCCAGGACAGGGCGATCGCTCCGTTCCCGCGCTGCGTCACGCGCCCCGGCCGCCGGAGGTTACTGGCCGGCGATTTCGGGCGCGTTGTGCAAGCGTGGCGGTTCTGCCAGACAGTGTCTGAACGCAGACTGAGCGCCGCCTGAGCGCCGCGCCAAGATGGAGCCGGGTGCAGGCATCCGGGAAAGAAGCCCAGGCAGCGCGCAGCCCGCGCCGGCAGCGCAAACGGTGCCGGAACCGGTGAGTGCCCAATCGGTTACTCAGCCATCGCGGGGGCCGCGGTCGCCGCAAGCGGCGCCCACCCTGCGTCGCGAGGAGTGTTTTCGACATGGCCGGCAACGAGTTCCCGCAGGACGCACCCAAGGACCCGCTCGCGGATCCGCTCCACGAGACCTCGCATCAGGCGTCGCACGGGGCCGCGGACGAGCGCGCCCAGTGGCGCGCCCTGCAGGGCGATGTCGAGGGGCTGGCCGATGTGGCGGCCGAGCGCGGGCGGGGGCTCATCGACGCGGCGCGCCTGCAGGCGCAGAGCTATGTCGAGCAGCGCAAGAGCGACGCGGCGCAGTCGGTCCACGACCTCGCCCAGACGATCCGCAATTCCGGCCGCGACCTCGGCGACAAGCCGAACGTGCGCGCCTTCTTCGACAGCGCCGCCGACGGCCTGGAGCAGCTCGGCACCTCGATCGAGCGACGCAGCCTCGGCGACTTCTACAGCGAGGCCGAGTCCTTCGCGCGCCGCGCGCCGGTGGCGGTGGCGGTGGGCACCTTCGTGGCCGGCCTGATCGCCGCCCGCTTCATCAAGTCGTCGAGCCTGCCGCCCGAGGCGCCGGACGGCGACGCCCGCGACAGCTTCCGGGCCTGACGCCATGGCCCAGGGTCCTGATCCCCGCCAGGCGGGCGCCGCCAACGGCGCCTCCAGCATCCAGAGCCTGATTGGCGACGCTCTCCGGGAGACCAACGAGCTCGCCCGCAAGGAGATCGCGCTGTTCCGGGCCGAGATGGCCGGCAACCTCCGCCAGCTCATCGTCGGGCTCGCCTGCATGGTCGGCTCGGCGGTGTTCGCCGTGGTCGCCCTGCTGGTCCTGATCGGTGCCTTCGTGAAGTGGCTCGCCACGATCGTCGGCTCCGAGTGGCTCTCAGCTCTGATCGTCGGCGGCGTGCTGCTGGTCCTCGCCCTCGGGATGGCCCTGTGGGCGCGCAGCGTCCTCTCCCTCTCCACCCTGGCCCCGACGCGCACCACGCGCCAGGTCCGCCAGGATGCCCAGGCCCTGTCGGAGCGCGTGTCCGGATGAGTACGATGAACGACCTCGAGAAGGAGATCGAGGAGAGCCGAGCCCGGCTCGACGACACGATCGACCGCATCCAGGGCCGGCTCTCGGTGCCGAACCTCGTGGACGAGATGCTGGGCAATGCCCGGCGGGTGCCGGCCCTGAACACAACCTACGACAGCGCCCTGGAGGCGGTGCGCCGCAATCCCGTGCCGGTGCTGCTGATCGCGGCGGGCGTCGGACTGCTGTTCAACCGGATGGCGAAGGACGCCCAGCGTCGGCGCACCGAGGTCTCGGCCGCGCGCGTGCCCACCCTGAACACCGGCGCGGCCCGCGGCTACGACCCCGATCTTCCGACGGTTCGCCCGGTCCGCGATCCGCTGGACAAGACCGAGATCTGACGTCCGGGCGAGGCCGGGACGAAACTTCCACGCGCCCGGCCTGGAGCCGGGGAGACCGGCGCCGAAGGCGGGCCGCCGGGACCGACATCCGAGGACAGCGTCATGACCGACAAGCCCGGCAGCTCTACCCCTTCCAGCACCCCCGAGAAGCTCGCCGCCGAGGCGGGGATGCCGCACGGCGCCGGCGACCGGAGCCTGCGGCCGGATCCGGCTGGCCTCGGCGATCCAGGCGCGCCCGGCACGGCCGCGGGCGACTTCACCCTCCGGCCCGATCCGCGCGGCCTGCACGACCCGCTCCGGCCCGGCGCGGCGACGGGCTCGCACGATGCACCGCATGATGCCGCTTCTGCCGCGAAGGACGGCGTCCGGGCGGTGGGCGACCGCGCCGCCGACCTCGCCGGGCAGGCGCGCCGGACCGTGTCGGACCTCGCCGACGACATCAACGACCGCCTCGGCGGCGCGGCCGACCAGGCGCGCGACCGCGCCTCCGCGGCCTACGACGACGCCCGCGAGCGGGCTGGCACCCTGCATCGCCGCAACATGCGGGCGCTCGACGACCTGACGAGCCAGGGCATCGACGGGCTGCACCGCGGCCGTACCGCCGTCGAACGCTTCGTGGACGACAACCCGCTCCTCGTCGGCGTGGTCGGCGTGGCCGCGGGCCTGCTCCTCGGGGCGCTGCTGCCGCGCACGCGCCAGGAGGACCGCAGCATCGGCCCCTGGGCCGACGAGGTGCGCGACCAGGGCCTGCGCTACGCCCGCGAGGTGACCAATATCGGGCGTGAGTTCGTCCAGACCGCCCTGGATCCGGACAACCTCAATGCCGCCGCCCGCAAGGTGGTGGATCCGGACGGCCACAAGCCGCCAGAGGGGGAGCGGACGCAGCATAATCTCTGATCCGGATTTCGGTTCAGGCGCGTCACGCCCACACCGTCATCACGAGCGGAGCGAAGTGACCCAGGGTCGCGCCACGTCCGGAATCGTGGCGCCGCGCTGGATCGCTTCGCGCCGCTCGCAAGGACGGTGCGGCTTCGATCCCCGGTTCGGTACCCTTTTACCGATGGACCGACCGGGAACCTGAATCAGTCCCGGTACAGCCCCGCATGCGCCTCCCGGAGCAGGTTCTTCTGGACCTTGCCCATGGTGTTGCGCGGCAGCTCGTCCACGAACAGGACGCGCTTGGGGCATTTGAACCGCGCCAGACGTTCCTCCAGGGCGGCCTGGACGCCGGCCTCGTCGGGGCAGCCAGGCCCGCTCACCACCACGGCGGTGACCGCTTCGCCGAAATCCGGGTGCGCCAGCCCGATCACGGCGGATTCGACCACGCCCGGCAACGCGTCGATCTCGGTCTCGACTTCCTTCGGGTAGACGTTGAAGCCGCCCGAGATGATCAGGTCCTTGCCCCGCCCGACGATGTGGACGTAGCCCCGGGCATCGACCTTGCCGAGGTCGCCGGTGATGAAGAACCCGTCCGCGCGGAACTCGGCCGCGGTCTTCTCGGGCATCCGCCAGTAGCCCTGGAATACGTTCGGGCCCTTCACCTCGATCATGCCGACCGCGTCGGGCCCGAGCACCGCGCCCCCCTCCGGGTCGACCACCCGCAGCGACACCCCTGGCAGCGGGAAGCCCACCGTGCCGGCGACCCGGTCGCCGTCGTAGGGGTTCGAGGTGCTCATGTTGGTCTCGGTCATGCCGTAGCGCTCGAGGATGGCGTGACCGGTGCGGGCCTGCCATTCGCGATGCGTCTCGGCGAGCAGCGGCGCCGAGCCCGACACGAACAGGCGCATGCCTCGGGCCGCCTCCGGCGTGAGGCCCGGCTCCTTGAGCAGGCGGGTGTAGAAGGTCGGCACACCCATCATCACGGTCGCCCGGGGCATCAGGCTCAGGATCAGCCTCGGATCGAGCCGGGGCAGGAACAGCATGGAGCCGCCGCTCGCCAGCACCGTGTTGGTCGCCACGAACAGGCCGTGGGTGTGGAACACCGGCAGGGCGTGGATCAGCACGTCGTCGGCGGTGAAGCGCCAATACTCCACCAGCGTCCGGGCGTTCGATGCGAGGTTGTCGTGGGTCAGCATGGCGCCCTTGGAGCGCCCGGTCGTGCCCGACGTGTAGAGGATCGCCGCGAGATCCTCCGGACCCCGGGGGACATCGGCGAAGGCGGCGCCCGCCTTCCCGGCCCGGTCCGCCGCCCGGTTTGCGGCTTCCGCGGCGCTGCCGCCGCCCGACCCGTCGAGGGTCCAGATCTGGCGGACCTTCGCGGCGACCTCCGCCAGCGCGTCGCGCCGGCCCGGATCGCAGACGAACACGGTGGGCTCCGCGTCGCCCAGGAAATAGCCGATCTCCGCCGGGGTGTAGGCGGTGTTGAGCGGCAGGAACACGGCGCCGACCCGGACCGCGCCGAGATACAGGAAGATGACCTCGGGGCTCTTCTCGACCTGCACGGCCACCCGGTCGCCCGGCTGGACGCCCGCCGCCTGCAGGGCCGCCGCGTAGGCGCCGGAGCGGGCAATCAGGTCCGCGTAAGCGTAGCGGCGCCCGTCGGGCGTCTCGATCACGGTCTTGGCGGGATCGCGGACGCCGTCACGGATCAGGGAGAAGAGGTGGTTCGTCATCGTGAGCTTGAGCTATCACGGGCTGTGTGTCCCGCGCACCCATAGCCGCCCGAATACCCTCTCGGCGAGCCCTTTCAGGCGGCCAGCCGCTGCCGCGAGGACAGGAAGGCGCCTTCGGGGGCGCGTTCTGGTGCGAACAGCCCGAGTCCGGTGGGCGCGGGCATCCCGACATAGATCGCCTCGACCCCACCCCGGCTATAGGCCTCGTGCCAGAAGCCGGAGCCCTTGGGATCCCGGGAGAAATCCCGCCACCACGTGCGGTGCGGCTCCGAGCGGGTGAAGTGTTCGAGGCTCTCGAGGTCGCGCCAGTACTGTCGCAGGCCGACATGGGTCAGCCCGAAGAACAGGTTCTCGTGCGCGAGCAGCCCGTCCGGCCGGCTCTGCACCGAGGCGGCGATGCCGCGCCCGAGCCCCATCAGGGCGAGCAGGCCGCGCCAGCGCGTCACGCGGAAGCCGAGATAGACGACGACGAGGTCGGGATAGGCGGACAGGTCCACCGAGCGGCGGGCGGGGGCGGCTTGCCGGGTGGCATGCCGGATGGATTGCCGAGACGATGGCTGAGTGGCTTGCACGGCGCGGCCTCCTGCGCTTTGCTTACGGTGTAAACTTGGCGCGTGATGCTTACGGTGTCAACATTGGATCCGGAGAAAAGCTATCATCACGGTGACCTGCGCGCGGCCCTGGTCGCGGCGGCCCTGGACCTGCTTGAGGCGGGTGGCGAGGCGGCGCTCTCGTTGCGGGCGGCGGCGCGCGCCTGCGGGGTGTCGGCGATGGCGCCCTACCGGCATTTTCCCGGCAAAGACGATCTCCTCGAAGCGGTGGCCGCCCGGGGGTTCGAGGATCTCGCCGCGGAGCTGGAGACGGCCGATAGCGCCGCGTCGGGCAGCGAGGCCCTGGCCGCGCAGGGGGCGGCCTACGTGGCCTTCGCCCGACGCCGACCGGCCCTGTTCCGGCTGATGTTCATGCGACCTTGTCGGAAGCCGGACGCGTCGCGGGCCTACGGAATCCTGGAGCGACGGGCAGCCGCCCTCGCCGGCCCGGGCATGCCCGCCGCCGACCTGACGCTCGCTGCGTGGTCGCTGGTGCACGGGCTCGCAGCGCTGATCCTCGACGGCCGGGTGCCCCTGGAAGGCGAGGCCGCGGAGGCCGCCGCCCGGCGCATCACCCTGGCCTTCGCCACCCGGTTGAACGCGAAGCTCTCATGATCCAGCCATGAACCGTCTCTGCGCGCAGCGAGGCGATCCGGCCGGTGCCGCGCTCACCGAGGTCGCGCACCCGGCTTGCTTCGCTGCGCTCGCAAGGACGGGGTTCCGGTCCTACGCCTCGGCGAGCACCACGACGGCCCGGGGCGGCGGCAGCTTGGCGCGCAGCTCCCGGGTCACCGCTGGGGCCGCCACCACGGTTCCGAGATTGGCGTAGGTCTCGTGATTCCGCTCGATGGCGGCGAGGTCGTACAGGTAGTTGACCATCAGGCCGTGGGACTGCGCCAGCCCTTTCTTCGAGGTGTCGCCCAGGAAGTTGATCCGGTCGAGGCGCGCGCCGTTGCCGAGGTGGAACCGGGCCACCGGGTCGAGGGGGCGCCCGCGCTCGTTCTTGGCGCGCAGGAAGTAGGCGGCCGCCGCCGGGATCAGCGCCCGCCGCACGGTCTCGGCGCGGGCCTTGTCGGCGGCCCAGTCCGGATCGTCCAGTGCCCGCAGGGTCTCGACATCCTCGGGCAGGAGGCCCTGCGGGCTGTCGGCCCGTCGCTCCCGAGCGAGCCACGCGGCGAAGCCCGGCACCGGCGAGAGCGTCACGAAGGTCTTGAGCGTCGGAATCTCGCGGGTGAGATCCTCGACCACCTGCTTGATCAGGAAGTTGCCGAAGGTGACGCCGGCGAGCCCCTTCTGGCAGTTCGAGATCGAGTAGAAGATCGCCGTGGTGGCCGCCTGCGGCTGCAGGGGCTTGCGCGCCTGTGACAGGATCGGGGCGATCGCCGGCGCGATCTGGTCGGTGAGCGCCACCTCCACGAAGATCAGCGGCTCGTCGGCGAGCGCCGGGTGGAAGAACGCGAAGCAGCGCCGGTCCGGCGGCTCGATCCGGGCGCGCAGGTCGTCCCAGTCGGCGATGGCGTGCACCGCCTCGTAGCGGATGATCTTCTCCAGGATGTGGGCCGGCGTGGTCCAGTCGATGTGGCGCAGCACCAGGAAGCCGCGGTTGAACCACGAGGCGAACAGGTGCTCGAAGTCGCAGTCGAGGCTGTCGACCGCGTCGAGCAGGGCGGGCTCGGCCGGGTCGCCGCCCCGGAGCGTCCGCCGCAGGTCGAGCAGGTCCTCGCGCATCCGCACGAGGCTGAGCGTGCCGCCGCGGGCGAGGTTAAGGCGCCGGATCAACTCCTGGCTGCGCGGCTCGGCGGCCTCGTGCAGGCTGCCCAGGCGGGCGCGGGACGGATCGGCGCGGTAGGCGGCGATCGCCTCGTCGACGGCGGCATGGTCGGCGTCGAAGTCGAGGGCGATGGCCCGCAGGAAGGCGTGGCGCTCCGCTTGGCCGAAGCTGGCGTAGCGGTCGAGGATCAGGCGGGCCAGCGCCACGCCGGAGGCCTCGCCGCGCCGGGAGATCAGGTCCTCGCACAGCTTGACGAGGTCTCCGGCGCTCGCCCGGGACGCGATATCGCCGCGGGCGATCCCGATCAGGTCGCGGCCGCGCTCGCTAATGGTCTGAAGCAGGTCGCCGAAGAAGGAGATCGCCGCCATGACCTTCGCACTGACCCCGCCGGACCGGACTTGGCGCGCTTCCGGGCCCCCGACGCCGGCTCGTCGGTCGGGCGCGCGCAGGGCCGGGAGCCATCGTTCCCGCCGCGGGGATGGATCTCGCTCCCGATCCTGCCGTCACTCTACGGCGATGCGGCCGCTGCGACCAGAGCTTGGCCGGTCCCGGATGACGGCTCCCAGCCTGCGGTCGTGGCGCGAAGGTTGTGTGACGGCCGGGTCCGGGTCGGACCAGCGTCGGGTCAGAGCCGCTCGGCCACGGTGGCGAGATCGGCCCGCTCCCGCCAGTCGCCGACGCCGTGCTGGCGGGCGAAGCGGAGCTCGGCCGCACGGCGGGCGCGTCCGGAATCTCGGGCCCGGGTGATCTCGACGGACCCGACCGTGAAAGGAACCCCGAGGATCTCCTTGGCGAAGTCGACGCGGTAGTTCGGCATCCCGTACTCCCTGCTGTGGCGGTTCCGGACGTGTCCGCACGGAACGAAACCGCCCTCTCGTTCGTAATCCGGTGCGGAAGCCTACCGGCCTCGAGGTCCGGATTCTGTGCCTTACGGCACCCGCGCGTGCACCACGGGTGGGACCACGCGTGTGCCGGCGGCGCGGACAATGTCGATTGCATATGGTGCGCTGCCGGCTCCGGTGAAGGGCCTGCGGCGTGATGGCGGGTGCCGGCAGGGATGCAGCGCCGCCGCTTGCCGTGCGGCGCGCTCTCCCCGTATCGCTCCGGCCGGATCTTCACCCCGCACCCACGGACCCGACCATGGCCCTCCCGCGGCGGCGCGTCTGCCTGCCCCCGACCCAGCCGTGACCGCCAGCCTCGACGCGAAGGCCAGACTCGGCCTGACGCTGATCGCCGGCGGGGCCGTGGCCAACATCTACTACAACCAGCCCCTGCTCGGCCTGATCGTCGCCGAGTTCGGCGACCGCGCCGCCCTGTGGGTGCCGACCACGGCGCTGGTCGGCTACGGGCTCGGCATCGTCGGACTCGTGCCGCTCGGCGACGCGCTGCCGCGCCGCGCCCTGATCGTGGGGCAGTGCCTCGGCCTCGCCCTGGCCTTGCTCGCCGTGGGCCTCGCCCCGAACCTCGCCAGCCTCGCGCTGGCCCATCTGGTGGTCGGCGTGCTGTCGTGCGCGGCGCAGCAGGCGGTGCCGTTCGCGGCCGAGCTCGCACCCGACGCGAGCCGCGGGCGGATCGTCGGTCAGGTCATGACCGGGCTCCTGACCGGCATCCTGCTCGCCCGGACGGCGAGCGGGTTCCTGGGCGCCCATCTCGGCTGGCGGCCGGTCTTCCTCGTCGCGTCTGTCCTGGCGCTCGCCATGGCGGGCATCGCGCGGGCCACCCTGCCGCACACGGTGCAGACGCACCCCCTGCGCTACCGCGCCCTGATGCTGTCGATCCTGCATCTCGCGCGCACGCAGCCGGTCCTGCGCACGGCGAGCCTGTCGCAGGCGCTGCTGTTCGCGGGCTTCAACGCCTTCTGGGCGACGCTGGCGCTGCTGGTGGAGGGGCCGCCCTTCGGGCTCTCCGCCGCCGGGGCGGGCCTGTTCGGGGTGATCGGCGTCTGCGGCGCCTTCGTGGCCCCCATCTCGGGCCGCTTCACCGACCGGCGGGGGGCCAAGCCCGTCGTGCTCGGCGGCAGCCTGATGGTCGCCCTGTCGTTCGGGATCCTGTGGGCCGGGGGCACGTGGTCGCTCGTCGCGGTGGCGCTCGGGGTGCTGCTCATCGACATCGGCATGAACGGCGCGCTCATCGCCAACCAGACCCGGGCCTACGCGCTGGTTCCGGGGGCGCGGGGCCGCATCAACACCGTGCTGTTCACGACCCTGTTCGTGTTCGGGGCACTCGGCGCCTATGCCGGCTCGCAGGCCTTCCTGCTGGTCGGCTGGCCGGGCGTCTGCGCGGTGGGGCTCGCCTTCTCGGCGCTGGCCGTGATCGTGGCGGCCCGCGACCCGCATCCGCCGGGTGTGCGGTCTACCTGAGAACCCGAGACAGCCGGCACCACGCCGCCTTCCCCGCCGGCAGGCCGAAGCGCAGACGCTCCGGGCGCTCCGCGAAGCGGCGCACCGCGATCCCCGCCGCCGCGAGCCGCCGGTAGAGATCCGGCCCATCCGAAAAATCGGCGGTCCGGAACAGGCTGGTGCCGCCGACGATCCGGCCGCCGCCCCGCACGATCATCCGGTCGAGGCGGCCCGCGTCCGCCGCCCGGGCGCGGGCCGCCTCCGCGCGCCAGCCCGCATCCGACAGGGCCGCGCACCCGATCGCCAGGGCCGGGCCCGACACTGCCCAGGGCCCGAGGGCCTCGGCGAGCCGCATTGCCGTACCGGGATCCGCGACCGCGAAGCCGAGGCGCAGGCCGGCGAGCCCGTAGGTCTTGCCGAAGGAGCGCAGGACCACGAGGCCGGGGGCCACATGCTGGCACAGGCTCGCCACCGGCTCCAGATCCGCGAAGGCCTCGTCGGCCACAAGCAGGCCACCGCGGGCCTGCAGGGCCTCGGCCAGGGCGCGGCGCGCGGCGAGCGGAAACGTCCGCCCGTCCGGGTTGTTGGGATCGACGATCACCGCCACCCGGGCGTCGCCGAGGGCGTCGACGCTCGGAACCTCCGCCACCGCGTGCCCGGCCCGGGCCCAGGCGGCGGCGTGCTCGGCATAGGTGGGCCCGAGGACCGCCACCCGGGTCGGCGCCAGGAGCCGGGGCAGGGTCTCGATCAGGATCTGTGTGCCGGGGGCAGGCACCACATGGGCCGCGTCCGGTGCCCCGTAGGCCAGGGCGGCCGCCTCCCGGAGGGCCCGGACCTCGGCGGCCTCGGGCAGCCGCGTCCAGGCGCTGGCCTCCACGGGCGGCACGGGATACGGGACCGGGTTGATCCCCGTCGAGAGGTCGAGCCAGGGTTTTGGCGCATCGGGAAAGGCTTCTCGAAGCCCGCCCAGATCGCCGCCATGGGCGATCGCGGCGGGCTCCCGCGCGGAAAAACTCCACACCGAATGGTCCATCTGCCCGGTACGTTCGCCGACACGCTCGCCGTCCTCATCCTCGCCCTTGGGATCGAGGCGGTGGCCGGCTATCCGGACGCGCTCTACAGGGCCCTCGGCCATCCTGTCACCTGGATCGGCCGGCTCATCGCCGCCCTGGAGCGCGGCCTCAACCGCGGCTCGCCGCGCCGTCGCCGCCGCGCGGGCTGCCTTGCGCTGGCGCTGCTGCTCGCCGCCGTGGGCGCGGGCGCCTGGATCCTCGCCGCGCTCGCGGGACTCACCGGTCCCCTCCCCGCCCTCCTGCTCCTCGGCCTGCTCTGCGCGAGCCTGCCGGCGCAGCGCAGCCTGCACGACCACGTCGCCGCGGTGGAGACGGCCCTGCGGACCGGCGGCCTGGAGGCGGGGCGCCGGGCGGTGTCGATGATCGTCGGGCGCGACCCCGAACGCCTCGACGAACCGGCGGTCTGCCGCGCCGCCATCGAGAGTCTTTCCGAAAACTTCTCCGACGGGATCGTGGCGCCGGCCTTCTGGATCGGCGGCCTCGGTCTCCCGGGCGGCGCGCTCTACAAGGCGATCAACACCGCCGACAGCATGATCGGCCACCGCAGCCCGCGCTACGAAGACTTCGGCTGGGCGGCGGCCCGGCTCGACGACGGCGTGAACCTGCCGGCCTCCCGGCTCGCGGGCCTGCTGATCGCCGGGGCGGCGGCCCTGCGCGGTGCGGATGCGCGCGGTGCGCTCCGGGCGATGGTTCGGGACGCGCGCCGCCACCGCTCGCCCAATGCCGGCTGGCCGGAAGCCGCCATGGCGGGGGCGCTCGGACTCCGGCTCGCCGGTCCGCGGGTCTACGACGGCACCCTCGTCCCGGACGCCCATATGGGCGACGGCCGGGCCGAGGCCACGGCGGACGACATCGCCCGGGCGCTGACGCTCTACCGCACGGCCTGCTGGCTCCAGGGCGGGCTGGTCCTCGCTCTCCTCGTCCTCTGTCTGGCCCTGGCCGACTGAACCGCGCCGTCAAAGCCAGGGCTTGGCAGGCCTCCGCTCCGGACGCATCGTGGGCGACCGGGACAGGAAGGAAGCCGATGCGCGCGGTGTTCGTGGATGCGAGCGAAACCCTGGCGGCAGTGGCGAGGCGCCTGCTGCGCCCGGACGATCCGCCCTTCGCCATCCACCCGGATCCGGCCATCGCCCCGGAGGACCTGCCGGGAATCCTGGCCGGGGCCGAGATCGCGGTGATCGACCACACCGCCCTCCCCCTCGCCGTGGCCCGCGCCTGCGAAGGGCTGAAGCACGTGGTGTTCCTCGGCACCGGCGCGCGCAGCTACATGGACCCGGAGGCGCTCGCGGCCGAACGCGGCGTCGCGGTCCACACGATCAAGGGCTACGGCGACACGGCGGTCGCCGAATGCGCCTTCGCGCTGATGTGGGCGGCCGCCCGGGGCCTGCCCGAGATGGACCGGGCCATGCGCGCCGGGACATGGCTGCGCCGGGAGGCGATCCAGCTCACCGGCAAGACCGTCGGCCTCGTGGGCTTCGGCGGGATCGCGGCCGAGTTGGCGCGGCTCTGCGGAGGCATCGGCATGCGGGTGCTCGCCTGGAATCGCACGCCGAAGGCGCATCCGGGCGTCACCTTCGTGCCCCTGGACCAGCTGCTCGCCGAGAGCGACGTGGTCTCGCTCCACCTGCTCCTCACCGACGAGACCCGCGGCTTCCTCTCCGCCGCGCGCATCGCCGCGATGAAGCCCGGCGTCCTCCTGGTCAACACCGCCCGGGGCGCGGTGATCGACGAGGACGCCCTGGTGGCGGCCCTGCGCCGTGGGCACGTGGCGCAAGCCGGGCTCGACGTGTTCACGGTCGAGCCCCTGCCGGCGGATCACCCGCTGGCCGGCCTGCCGAACGTCACCCTCTCGGCACATTCCGCGTTCCGCACGCCCGAGGCCAGCGACAACCTGATCGGCGCCGCCCTCGACCATTGCCGGCGGATCGCCGCCGACTGAGGGCGGTCGAATCACGGTCTCGAAAGGCCGAGACCTTTCGCGGGTCCAGGGCAGAGCCCCGGGGTCCGCTAGGGCTCTGCCCTGACAACCCACCAAAGGGCTGAAGCCGTTTGGAAACCCAAGATCCGGGTCAAGCGGGCGCTCAGTGCTCGGTGCCCTGCATGTTCGGCCGGGGCTCACCGCCGTGGTGGTGGATGACGCTGGAGCGCTCCGGGCTCCCCTTCGCGTCGGCGACCTGCTTCCGGGCCGCGGCGGCCAGGAACCAGATGCCGCCGAGCGTGCCGAAGGCGAGGATCATCAGCGGGAATCCCTGGCTCATCGCGGTACCCTCCTCGACGATGGCCCGCGGGCCTGCGGGTTTGCATCATCGTGCCGGTCCGTCCGGCTTGAGGAAGGATAACGCACGAAGCCGGCCCCCGTTCAGGCCGGTCGCACCACCGCCGGGGCAGCCCGCTTCGCGGCGTCCCGACGCAGGACGGACAGCACCACGAACATCAGGCCGGCGCCCACAGCGAGGCAGGCCGACAGGAACAGCATCGGCACGAGGTCGCTCTTGGTCTGGTCGCGGATGAAGGGCACGGCGTTCTGAGCGACGAAGCCGCCGAGATTGCCCACCGAGTTGATCGCCGCGATCCCGGCGGCCGCCGTGGCGCCGCGCAGGAAGGTCCCCGGCACCGACCAGAAGACCGGCTGCGCCGAGAAGGTCCCGGCCGCCGCCACGCACAGGCAGGCGAACTTCACCGCGTTGCCCGGCAGGATCACGGAGAGCGCCAGGCCGGCCGCGCCGACCAGCGCCGGCCCGACCACGTGCCACGTGAGCGCCGTGCCCTGCGCGCCGGTGCGGGCCGCGTGGCGCGGGACCCACCACAGGGCGAAGGCCGTCGCCATCCAGGGGATGATGTTGAGGAAGCCGTTGGTGAGGTTCGAGACGCCGAATCCCTTCACCACGGTGGGGAGCCAGTAGCCGAGCCCGTAGGCGGCGAGCGGCAGGGAGATGTAGACGCCGGCGAGCATCAGCACCCGCCGGTCGAGGAGCGCGGCGAACGGGTTGCTGTGATCGACATGGCCGCCCTCCTCCCGCTCGGCCCGGAGCGTGCGGGCGAGCCAGTCGCGCTGGGCCTGCGACAGCCAAGGGGCGCTCTCGGGCCCGTCGGGGAGGACCACCAGCACCACCGCGGCCATGAGGATCGCCGGCGCGCCGGTGGCCAGGAACACCCACTGCCAGCCCTGAAGGCCGAGGAGCCCGTCGAGTCCGAGCAGAGCCCCGCCCACAGCGGCGCCGACCGCGTTGGCGATCGCGCTGGCGATCATGAACCAGCCGATCATCCGCGCCCGGTGTGCCTGCGGGAACCAGAGGGTCAGCGCGAACAGCACGCCGGGGAAGAAGCCGGCCTCGGCGGCGCCGAGCAGGAAGCGCAGCACGTAGAACATCGCCGTGCCCTGCGTGAAGCCGAGGAGCACCGTGACGATCCCCCAGGTGATCATGATCCGGGCGAACCAGAGCCGCGCTCCGACCCGCTCGAGGAAGACGTTGGCCGGCACCTCGAACAGGAAGTAGCCGAGGAAGAACAGCGACGCCCCGAGCCCGTAGGCGGTCTCGCTGAGGCCCAGGCTGCCGACCATCTCCAGCTTGGCGTAGGAGACGTTCTGCCGGTCGATATAGGCGATCAGGTAGAGCAGGCCGAGGAGCGGCATCAGCCGCAGCGTCACCGTGCGGACGGTGCTCTCGGCGAGATCCCCCTCGACGGGCGATTGCGTGGGCGGCATGGAGCGTTCCTCCGAGCGCGTGCGGCCCTTCGTGGCGGGACCGGCAGGACAGGGAGGAATTCCTGGCGCGGCGCCGGCCTATCGGGCAAGCGCCAGGAGACGGTCGCAGTCGACATGAGCCGCGATGTGTCGCGCGAGTCCGTCCAGCGCCGCCTCGACCCCGGCCTCGTAGCCCGCGCCGTCCGACGCCGCCCCGAGGCGCGCGAGCCACGCCGCCCGCTGGGCATCCTGCGCGAACAGGCCGTGGACGTAGGTCCCGGCCACGCGCCCGTCCGCCGAGACCGCGCCGTCCAGGCGCCCGTCGGCGAGCCGCAGCAGCGGCCGGGCCGCGTCGGGGCCGTCCGTCGCGCCGATATGCATCTCGTAGCCGGCGAACGGCACGCCGTCCGGCAGGCTCGTGCCGGTGACGGCGGCGAGGCGCTTGTCCGGCGTCATCACGGTGTCGACGGCGAGGAGACCGAGGCCCGGCACCGTCCGGGGCGCCCCCTCGATCCCGTGCGGGTCGGCGAGGCTGTGTCCGAGCATCTGGTAGCCGCCGCAGAGCCCGAGCACGCGCCCGCCCCGGCGGACATGGGCGCGCAGGTCGATGTCCCAGCCCTGTTCGCGGAACGCCTCCAGGTCGTCGATCGTGGTCTTGGAGCCCGGCAGGAGCACCAGGGCGGCCGCGGCGGGGATCGGTGTGCCGGGCCGAACCAGAACGACGGAGATTCCGGGCTCCGCCCGCAGCGGGTCGAGGTCGTCGAAATTGGCGATGCGCGGCAGCACCGGCACCGCCACCGTGACGGCCCCGTTCTCGCGCGGCCCGGAGCCCGCCAGTCCCAGCACGTCCTCGGCCGGCAGGCGCGCGGCGTCGGGGAAGTGCGGCACGAGGCCGAGCGCCGCCCAGCCGGTGTGCTCGGCGATCAGCCGCAGACCGTCGGCGAACAGGCTCGGATCGCCGCGGAACCGGTTGACGATGAAGCCGGCGACCAGCGCGGAATCCTCCGGCGCGATCACCGCCCTGGTGCCGACGAGGCTGGCGATCACCCCGCCCCGGTCGATGTCGCCCACCAGCACCACCGGCGTGTCGGTGGCCCGGGCGAAGCCCATATTGGCGATGTCGCCCGCGCGCAGGTTCACCTCGGAGGCCGAGCCCGCGCCCTCCACGAGCAACAGATCGGCCTCCGCGGCGAGGCGGTCGAAGCTGTCGAGGACGGCGGACAGGAGCCGGGGCTTCCAGGCCTGGTAGTCGCGCGCCTTCACGGTGGCGACCATCCGGCCCTGCACCACCACCTGGGAGCCGACCTCGCTCTGTGGCTTCAGCAGCACGGGGTTCATGTGGACCGAGGGCGCCACCCGGGCGGCCCGGGCCTGGAGTGCCTGCGCCCGGCCGATCTCGCCGCCGTCCGCGGTGACGGCGGCGTTGTTCGACATGTTCTGCGGCTTGAACGGCCGCACCCGCAAGCCCCGCTCCGTGAAGGCGCGCGCCAGCCCCGCCACGAGCAGCGACTTGCCGACATCGGAGCCGGTGCCCTGGATCATCAGGGCCTTCGCCCGCGGCGCGCTCAGAACTCGATTCCTTCCTGCGCCTTCACGCCGGCGGCGAAGTGATGCTTGACGCTGCCCATCTCGGTGACGAGGTCGGCGGCCTCGATCAGGGCCGGCTTGGCGTTGCGGCCGGTGACGACCACGTTCAGGTCCGGCCGCCGCGCGCGGAGCGCGGCCAGGACCGCGTCGAGGTCGATGTAGTCGTAGCGCAGCGCGATGTTCAGCTCGTCGAGGACGAGCAGGCGGATCGTGGAATCGGCCATCAAGCCCTCGGCGACCGCCCAGGCGTGGCGGCAGGCGGCGATGTCCCGGGCCTTGTCCTGCGTCTCCCAGGTGAATCCCTCCCCGAGGGTATGCCACACGACCCGGTCGCCGAAGGCCGCCACGGCGTGGCGCTCGCCCGTGTCCCAGCCGCCCTTGATGAACTGCACCATGCCGACCCGCCAGCCGCGGCCGAGCGCCCGCAGCATCAGCCCCAGAGCCGCCGTGCTCTTTCCCTTGCCGGGGCCGGTATGGACGAGGAGCAGACCCTTCTCGATGGTCTTGCCCGCCACCTCGGCGTCCTGCACGGCCTTGCGCTTCTCCATCTTGGCGCGGTGGCGCGCGGCATCGTCGCTCATGCGGGGGCTCCTGGGGTGAGGGACTGCGGCTTCACGACCAGCGGCAGGCCCGCCACGGTGAGAACGACCCGGTCGGCCCGGGCGGCGAGCCGCTGGTGCAGGCGGCCGGCCTCGTCGCGGAAGCGGCGAGCGAGGGCATTGTCCGGCACGATCCCGAGTCCGACCTCGTTGCCGACCAGGACCAGCGGACCCGGCGCCCGGTCGCAAGCGGCGCTCAGCCGCTCCGCAGCCTCCGCCGGATCAGCCTCCGCCAGGATCAGGTTGGTGAGCCAGAGTGTCAGGCAATCGATCAGGACGGGCCCCTCGGACGCGGCGACCGCCTCCGGCAAGGCCAGCGGCACGTCCCGCGTGCGCCAAAGCCCGGATCGCCGGGCGCGGTGCTGGGCGATGCGGGCCACCATCTCGTCGTCGAAAGCCTGCGCGGTGGCGAGATAGAGCCACGGGCCGGGGCAGGATTCGATCAGCCCCTCGGCGTAGGCGCTCTTGCCGGACCGCGCGCCGCCGAGGACGAGGGTCATGCGGGGAGGAAGCTGTGGCATGTCCCTCCATTGCCTCAACCCGGCCCAGGGTCAAACGTGAGTTCCGCCGCGCATGAGCGGTTGCCGGCTGCCCGCGCTCCGACTATAGAACCCCGGCCCAGCCAGTGCGCCCTTCGTCTAGCGGTCCAGGACGTCGCCCTTTCACGGCGAAAACACGGGTTCGATTCCCGTAGGGCGCGCCAACAAAATCAACCACTTAGCATCGAATTTGTTGGCGCACCGGCTGGACGTACGGAAAATATACGGAAAATCTGCCGGTATCCGTGACTGTTCGCGGAGATCCGTGGCCATCTCAGCCTCGGCATGTCGGCCATTAAGAACCCGCGGTTCTCTAGCCCCGCCATCGCCGATCGATCGGGTCGCGGTCGACCGTCTGCCACGCCTGCTGAACCCAACCTCCCTCTGTGCCGGGCTTCGATGCCGACCGGCGCAACCTGTTGAGGTCCAGCGAGCGCCGCGTCGGTCAAACGTCCCGGCACTAAGCGACGACGTCCTCTGACCCTGCGCAGGCTGGGTACGAGGCCAAGGTGGCATCGGTCGATGTTCAGGTTCTGGCCTTGCCGCCCTGTCGGCGCAGCCGAGGTACCACCCGGCCAACGTTGGGCATTCGCGGCCGCTGCGTCGTGGCCTCTCACCGCGCTCTTTGCAGATCGTGCGTCGGTCCGCCGCGCTGAAATTAGCGTGCAGCTGTAAATTTTCCCGCCCCTCGTGGGAAACCCTTCCATCAGCTCTGCGTGAGCTTCCGAGACCGGGTTCCATGCTCAACGCCATCATCGACGCCACCCCGACGCCAGCTTGGTCCCTTTATGGATTGGGCGCGCTATGACCACAGGCGACACCGCCGGCCCGAGCCCTCATCATCCTGAAATCCCAAACCCTCTACCAAGCGTCGGCATCTTCTGGAGCGTGCCGGAGGGTGACTGCACCGTGCTGGTGGCGGACCGCACGGTCTTGGCGGAAGCGGAACTCTACGGCGACTGCCTCACCCATCCACGGGGCCACCACGAGGTCTGGGAGGCCTGGCGCAGGCTCGGCGCCACCGCGCTGCGCCGCCGCGGCTTGCCGCCGGCGATCGCGGGTCACGAGTATGAAGCGTTCCCACGTGGGCGGGTGGTCTACATGCGTGGGCCAGCGCTGTTCACGCTCTATGCCGACCGGCGCCTGCAGAGGCCGGAGACGATCGCTGAACTCGTGCAGGTATTCGGCCTCGCCGGGGAGCGCCATGCGGTGCGCTCGGACGCGCACTACCGCACCTGATCCGGAGATCCCCAGCATGCGCGGTAGCTCGGCCGACATCGAGGCGCTCCTGGTCGGCGTCAACGACCCGGCCAACCCGACCCCGGGTATGCTGCCGGCGGTCTTCCGCGACATCGTCGGGGCGCTCGAGGCCGAGGGCTATGCCTACGCCGTCGTCGGTCGCATCGCCCTGACCTTTCACGAGCAGGCGCGGTACGTTGGCGCGATCGAGATCGTCGCCGACCTCAGCGCGGGCGGGCGCGCGTGTGCCGCGGACCTCGTGCAGGCGACGCGCGGGCGGTTCGCGGCGTATATGGACCCGATGCTGTGTCCGCGGCCGATCAAACTGACGCTGAGACCCTGCATTTGCGCGACCGAGGCGGGACTTCTGGCGGAGACGATCACCCGCCCCTGGTTCGATGTCCCAACACGACTGGCCAGCGCGGAACACTTGCTCTGGCTCTGGTGCCACTCGGACGGCGCCGATCATCCAGCTGACGCCTCCGCGCTGATCGCGGGGGGCACCGTCGACCTCTACCGCGTGTAGGGCCTTCTGCGCGAGACGGACGACGTCGAAGAGGCCGGCCAAAGGCGGCTGCGGCTGGCGATCGGGGATGCAGTCCTATCGACGACGTCCTCGTTTAACCGGTTCATGGCGGAGCGGCGCGCCCGGCTCGATCCGACCTACGTGCCGATTTGGCGTCGAGTCCGCGATGACTGCGCCGAGGCGGGGCGGGACTGACCGGGTGGAGAGATCCGGCGGACTCGCTGCGGAGGCCGAGCGACCCACCAACTGCGCGCAGCGTGGTCAACTGACTACATTCATCTAAACACACCCAGGGGCCGGAAAGACCCGTAGGCCGCCCGCTAGCTCCGGCGGTTCGGCGGCCCGTGTCCACCCCCGCGGCGGCGGCACACCCACCCAGCGATGCCGAAGTGTTCCCTCGGGCGCCGCCGGTGATCTCCGGCCCATCTCCAGAAGGCGCTGCCCCTATCGAGGCCCCGCGTTTGCCCCGTCGCGGCACTGCCGCGGACCGACTGCGCTCACGCGGCGGCGTCCAGGATCGGCTGTGGGCCTGGCCGTGGATCGAACCGGTTCGGACCGTCGCTTAGCCGATGCTACTGAATGGGGTGACATGCAAAGGAACAGTCGCCGCCTACCGCCGATCCCCGGACCGCTGGACGTCCCTCGCCGCCAAGTGTCTCGGAGGACCGGGCGATCGAGGTCACCGTCGGTGCAATGACAGCTCGACCGTTCGTGACACGCGGCAGCTTAGGCTAACCGATCTCTGATAGCCCCGGGGATGTCCGCGCGGTTTCGGTTGAATCGCGCTCAAATGCCCCTAACGTCACAGCGCGGGCCGCCTTGCGCACGTTGTCGGGCGTCCAGGTCGCACTGCCCCCCAACGTCGGCACCTTCCGCGCGTTCAGCAGCTCCGCCACAGCCTTCCAGCGGCCGCGCCCCTCCGGCGCTTCCGCGAGCGCTGCGGCCAGCGCCGCTGGCACATCCTGCCGCCTGCGAGCCCGCTCCTCGGCATCCCGCACCCGCCACATCGAGAAGTGCTCGGCCGGGTCGAAGCGCTGCCCGTCCAACACGATCTCCTCGGCGTCGAGGCCCACGGTCGGCACCCCCGACCGTCGCAGCGCCGCCAGCGCATCGGCGAGGATCGGGTGGGGGCGCCAGCCGCCGTTTCGGTGAAAGTCGACGTGCGCGAGCGTGGCGCCCGCCTCGCGGCAGAGGTGGCCGGCCCGCGCGACGTCGCCCGCGATGGCCGCCGTGCCCCGGTCCGGGCTGACCTCCATGGCCACCACTTCGTGCGCGAGCCTGCCGTTCTCCTAGTCGACGAAGCGGCGGACCAGCGCGCGCTGGTAGGCCACCGTGCGGCTCGCCTGCGCCGCCCGGGCTACGTCGTCCGGCAAGTCGAGGAAGCCTGCCCACCGCACCGGGAACGTCCAGTAGAAACCGACGAACGAACCCATACCGTTTCCCTGTCCTCCCGACCCGGAAAATTCCGACGCGCGCCGTTCGGCCGTCCGGGCGAGAGTACCGTGAGCTCGTCATCAGCCAAACAGGAGCGCGCCATGACGAGCCACCGTGAAACCGCCGCCATTCGTATCGCCGAACTGCCCGCCGGGACCCTCGGCGGTCTGGTCGGCGTCACCTTCGCCCCCGGCAAGCAGCAGGCGGATGGCCTGACGGGCCGCCACGACCGCGACCTCGCCGCCGACCTCGACGCCGTGGCGGCCTGGGGCGCCGCCGCGGTCGTTACCCTGATGGAGACCGACGAGCTCGACCGCTATCGTATCCGCGAGATCGGCGCCGAAGTCCGCGCCCGATTCATAGAGTGGCACCACCTGCCGATCCGCGACGTCGACGTCCCGGACGCCGCGTTCGAGGCGGCTTGGCCCCAGCACTCGGCCCGTCTGCGTTTGCTGGTGTCCGCCGGCAATCGCGTCCTCATCCACTGCCGGGGCGGCCTGGGCCGGGCCGGTATGGTCGCCGCTCGGCTCCTCGTCGAGTTGGGTGCCGCTCCAGCAGAGGCCGTCGCCGCCGTCCGCCGCGCCCGCGACCCCCGAGCCATCGAGACACGCGCTCAGGAGGATTGGGTCCGGAAGGGCCGCCCGCAGTCAGTCGTCCGTCCCGAGGCAGACGGCGCTCGCGACCGGGCCGTCGGTGCGATGCTCGGTCTCGCCGTCGGCGACGCCGTCGGCACCACCATCGAGTTCTCGGCCAAGCCCCGCAGGGCGGTCCTGTCCGACATGGTCGGCGGCGGCCCGTTTCGCTTGAAGCCGGGACAGTGGACCGACGACACCGCCATGGCCCTCGCCCTGGCCGACAGCCTGCTCGCTCACCCCGACCTCAACTCCGACGACCTCGCTCGTCGGTTCGTGTCTTGGTACCGGGACGGGATCTATTCCTGCACGGGCGCCTGCTTCGACATCGGCACGGCCACCGCGGCGGCCCTGCGCCGGTATGAGCGGACCAGCGACCCGATTGCCGGCTCGACTGATCCGGGCACGGCCGGCAACGGCTCGATCATGCGGCTCGCTCCGGTCGCCGTCCGGCACTGGCGGGACCGGACGGCGATGCTGCGCGTCGCTCGGGACCAGTCCCGCGTCACCCACGCTGCCCTTGAGGCTATCGAGGGCTGCGAGCTCCTCGCCGACCTCCTCGCGGCGGCCATCGGCGGTGCCGCACTGTCGGACCTTGTCGTCTCCGACGCCGCACACCGGATCCGGGGCTTCCGGCCAGGCCAGCTCCGCGACGAGGTGCGCGGTACCGGCTACGTGGTCGCTTCGCTGCACGCCGCGCTCTGGGCGGTCTCGCGCACCTCGACCTTCCGCGACGCTGTGCTGCTGGCCGCCAATCTCGGCCAGGACGCGGACACGACCGCGGCAGTCGCCGGACAGATCGCCGGTGCCCTGTACGGCGCCGCGGATATCCCCGCCGACTGGCTCGACCGGCTTGCCTGGCGCGGACGGATCGAACGGATGGCCGGCGACCTGTTCGACGCCGCGCGCGTTGCTGCCTGACACTGACCCGAGAACCGGACGGCGCTTTGACGCACGGCGGGGCGTGTCGAGCGCGTATCCCACCGGCTACATCGCATCCAACCCCTCTCAACCTGCGCCTGACCCAGGCGCACCCATCCACCGCACCAGCGGCGCCCCTGGCGTCTACCCCTACGCCAGCCACCGCCGTACGATAGCCGGTGCGCTCACGACTGCCCCAACTGCCGTTCAACCCTCGGGCTGTCTCGGGCGGTCCCAGCCGCACCTCTTCCGTCGCCACAAGGCATTCGGACACCAGGGACGCCGCTAGCTCTCCTTGCCGCCGACCGGCACCAGCGACCTTCATGGCACTTGCGGCATCCCCGCCGCCCACTCGTCCTCGACCCCTCAGGCTTCGGTGCTCCGCCCCATCAGCCTATCATTTGAATTCGCTCATTGCCGCCAGTAAAAATTCGCTTTCGTGGTAAGCTTTAGGCCCCTCCTATTCATCCGCGCGTCCGCGCCTGCGGCACCACCGCACCCACGACCAATCATCCAGCAGTTCTGCCCGCTTAGCGTATCATCTAAGTATTTGAAAATATAAAAAGCTTTCAAGTATAATCCTGCCAACAAAGGGGCTAATTCGGAATTGGCGAGCTGTAGCTCGCCCTTTGAAACCAGAGCCGCGTTACCAAAGCGCCTCAACCCGCAGCGGCATCCACACCGCTCGTGCACTCTGGCCGCTTTACGCATCCAGATCTCGCAACCAATGATCGCGTCTGGCCGATCGCGGCTCGGCTACTTCGAGGCTCGATTGGCACGCAAGCAGACCCCTGGTGCAACTCGGCGACCGGCTCATCGTGACCCGCGCCGCCGCTATCGGACGCCGATATCCGACCACCGCTGCGCATCCGCCAGCGATGACGCTGCCGCGAAGGCGTCGCGTGCTCTGACGCAGCCGACGAGGCGGCTGGAGGCGGCAGTCTCGACCACGGCGATCGTGGCGCGGTCGTCTGCTCGGAAAAGATCGATCGCATCCGCCACCGTGGCGGCATCCGTGATCGTACCAGCTGTGCCGTATACGAGATCGGCCGCGATGATCGGGAGGACTGGCCCTGCCACCGCGAGCTCAACCAGCACCGGGTCGATCAGGCCGATGAACGCGCCATCGGCTGCAAAAACGGCGGTGCCCCGTCCACCCGCCGATGAGACCGCCCGCAGCACGACTTCGAGCCCGGTATGTGCCTCGAGGGTGCACTTCGGCGGCCGCGCCAAGGTCTTGATTGAAATCGCCGCCAGCCGCGACACGTCCTGGCCACCGTCCAGGGCTAGACCCCTCTGCTGGAAGCGCCACGTGGCGAACGAGTATCCGAAGAGGCGTCCCGTGAGGAACGAGGCGACCGCCGCCCCGATCGCCACCACGACGGCCAGCTCGATCGATCCGCTCGTCTCCAGCACGAGGAAGATCATCGCCAACGGGCAGCCGATGATGCTGGCGCCGAGCGCCGCCATGCCGATCGCAGCGCATAGTGCGGGTGGGATTGGCGGCAGACCCAGCAGAGGCATCGCAGCGGCGAAGGATTGACCCGCCAGGGCTCCGATCAAGAGCGACGCGCTGAACAGGCCGCCGCGATAGCCGGCACCGAGGCTGATCGCCGAAGCCACGATCTTGGCCGCGAGGAGACCGAGGGCGGACAGGCCGACGATCCGCCCGTCGACCGTTTCACCGATGCCCGCATGGCCACTGCCCAGGACGCCTGGACAGGCCAGAGCGAGGAGACCGAGGGCGATCGCTCCCGCCAGGAACCGCGGCACGGTCCAAGGCAGAAGTCGGCGCAGCCCTCGTTCCGTGCTCGAGGCCATCACCATCGTCGCGATGCCCAGAAGCGCGCAGATCGCACCGATGAGGGCGGCGAACAGGATATCGAGGCCCACCGTCGGCCCGAGGTGCAGGGGCGCGAAAGCGGCCGCGCCGCCACCCAGATGGCGTGCCAGGACGGCCCCCGCCGCGGCGGCGAGGCCGACAGGAGCCAGCATGCTGGGCCTGTATTCGCCGAGGACCAATTCGAACGCGTAGAGCGCGCCTGCCACCGGCGCGTCGTACGCTGCCCCGATCGAGGCAGCCGCACCGGCACCGACGAGTAGCCGGATCTCGGAACGGGCCAGGCGCCGTCTCTGCCCCAGCACGCTCGCCAGGACGGCGCCGACCTGTGTCACCGCCGCCTCGATCCCGACGGAGGCGCCACTCCCGACGGACGTCAGGATCGGGCCCACCACCGATACGCCGTCGCGACCGGTCAGGATCCCGCCGCGCAGCGCATTGGCCTCGACGGCGTCAATCGGGGCTGGGCGCCCGCGCCGACGATCGAGCGCCTCGGCGGCTGCCGTCACCCCGGCGATGATCAGGCCGGCGGCGGCGAGTGCGAGCGTCACTCTGAATGCGTCGGTCGTCGAGAGATCCGGGATGGCGTGCTCGGCCACGAAGCCGAGGCTCGCGGCCTGGAGCCAGACAACGAGCGCCTTGATCAAGACGACCAGGAGCCCCGCGACGAGGCCGACGGCGAGTGCGCAGGCAAGCACCCGATAGGAGCCGCTCGGCCGTCGGGCGAGGACCGGCCTGGAGGCAAGCGGCCGGGCCGGGGCAGTCGACCTCAATTCGGGTCGTTCGCGGGACGACTTCCGCTCGGCCGCGCCGTCCGTGGCCGCTGCGGCAGACGATGTCGTCGCAGATACGCTCGACGCGACGCGATCCATCCGCTGCCTCGGCCTCAGGTCGAGACCGGGTCGGCCACGATCGGACCAGCCACGCGACGGGACGGCAGGGTGAGAAGCGCCGTGGCGACACCGGCCAGCACGATCGCGGCGACGGCAGCGAGGCCGACATAGAGACTGCCGGTCTGGACCCGAAGGTAGCCGATGATGGTCGGACTGACGCCGCTGCCCATCGCGCCGACCATGCTGGCCAGCGCGATACCGCCCGCCGCGCCCCGGCCCTTCAGGTACGAGGTCGGGATCGTCCAGTAGATCGAGAACACGGAGAAGTTGCCGATCGCCGCGAGCGTCAGGATGACGACCGTGGCCGCGGTATCGCCAGCCGCCAGCGGCAGGCAGAGGAACGCACCCGCGCCGAGCACGCCGCAGGCGGCGAAGTGCCAGCGTCGCTCCAGCGTCCGGTCGGAGTTGCGCCCGATCAGGATCATGGCGACGGCTGAGACGGCCGAGAGGCCGCCGGTCAGCCACCCGATCGTCCCGAGGTTCGTCAGACCGGTGCCTTTCAACAGGGTCGGCGTCCAGAAGCTGACGGCGTTGGTGCCGCAATTCACCGCGAAGTTCATGAACGCCATCGCGTAGAGCAGCGGGTCGCGCAAGGCCTCGGCGAAGGAGTGCTTCTCGCCGGGGCCGCCCCTCGCGCGATCCTCGCGCAGATCGCTTTCGAGCTGCGCCTTGTCGGTCTGGGCGAGCCACCGCGCGTCGGAGGGCTTATCATCGAGATACCAGTAGGCGACGAAGCCGAGGATCACCGCCGGGACGCCCTCCAGCAGGAACAGCCACTGCCAGCCACGCAGTCCCCAGACGTCGTTCAGGCCCTGCATGATCGTGCCGGAGATCGGGCCGCCGATGATGCCCGACAGCGGCACGCCCATCAGGAACAGACTGACGACGCGACCGCGGTAGCGGTTGGGGAACCAGTAGGTCAGATACAGCATGATGCCGGGGATGAAGCCGGCCTCCGCGGCGCCGAACAGGATTCGGACGAGGTAGAGGTGGCCGGCACTCTGAATGAACATCTGCGCGGCGGTGAGCAGTCCCCAAGCGATCATGATCCGCAGGAGTGTCTTGCGAACCCCGATCCGGGCGAGCATCAGGTTGCTGGGTATGTCGAATAGGCTGTAGGTGACGAAGAAGAGGCCCGTGGCCAGACCGTACTGTGCCTCGTTGAGGCCGAGGTCGTCCATGAACTGCAGCTTGGCGAAGCCGATGTTCACGCGGTCGATGTAGCAGATCAGATACAGGAGCAGCAGGAACGGGATCAGGCGCAGGATGATCCTGCGATAGACGGCCGCCTCGGGCGCGTCGTCGGCCACGAGTTTCATATCTCATCCTCCCGTCGGACGTGTTGTCTTCGTTCGTCAGATCACCTTGCGTTTCGCGAGGTCGGCGATCTCTTCGGCGGTGAGACCCAGTCGTTCGCCGTAGATCCGCCGGTTGTCGCGGCCCAGCCCGCCGCCGGCGCCTCGGACGGAACCGGGATCCCGGGTGAAGCGCGGGACCACGGCCTGCATCCGCACCGATCCGAAATCCTCGTCCGGAACCGGCACGATCGCCCCGCGAGCCTGGACCTGCGGATCGGCGAAGACCTGATCGATGCCGTAGATCGGCCCGATCACGCCGTGGTTCTCGCGGAACGCGGCCAGCACCTCATCGAGGATGTGATCGGCGCACCAATCTGAGAAGATGCGGTTCAGCTCACCCGCATGCTCGGTGCGCTGCCCATTCGTGGCGAAGCGCGGATCAGCGATGAGATCGGCGCGGCCGATGGCGCGGCAGTTGTTGGCCCAGATCGCGGCGGTCGATCCGGCCAACGTGACCCAGTGCCCGTCCCGGGTGCGGTAGACGGCGGAAGGCGAGGAGTACTGGTTGCGGTTGCCCGAGCGCTCCCGCACCGCGCCGAGCTGATCGTACTCGATGGGCAGGAACTCTAGGACGCGCAGGATCGACTCGGTCAGGGACAGATCGATCTCCTCGCCCGGGGCGTCCCGGTCGGCGGCGCGCTTCCAGAGGGCCGCCAGAACGCCGACCGCCCCGAACAGACCGCCGATGGCGTCGCCGAGCGGGTAGCCCGCGTGCATCGGCTCGCCGTCGGGCTCACCGGTGATGTAGGTCAGGCCCGCCATCGCCTCGAACACGCGGGCGAAGGCCGGGCGGTCCCGGTAGGGGCCGGTCTGCCCGAAGCCGGTCGTGCGCAGGATGACGAGGCGGGGCTGGATCTGCCAGAGGACTTCCTTGCTCAGGCCCCAGCGGTCGAGGGTGCCGGGCCTGAAGTTCTCGACCAGCACGTCGAAGTCGGGCAGCAGCCGCTTGAACAGGGCGACGCCTTCCGGCTGGCGAAGATCGAGGGTGACCAGATCCTTGCCGCGGTTGATCACCTTCCACCACAGCGATCGGCCATCCTTGAACGGCCCGAAGCCGCGGGCCCCGTCGCCCGCGCCCGGCATCTCCACCTTCAGGACGTCGGCCCCGTAGTCGCCGAGCAGGGTCGCGGCGAAGGGTGCGGCGATGATGGTCGAGATGTCGAGGACGCGCAGTCCCTGGAGCGGCCCGGTCATGCCGTCCTCCCGCGCAGCATCAGGCGCGCGATGTTGAGCAGATGGATCTGGCTGGTGCCCTCGTAGATCCGGAAGGCGCGCACGTCGCGGTAGAAGCGCTCGATCCCGCTGCCCTTGACGTAACCCTGGCCGCCGAAGATCTGCACGACGCGGTCAGCGACGCGGCCGCACATCTCCGTGGCGAAGTACTTGCACAATGAGACATCCATCGCGACGTCCTCGCCACGGTCGCGCTTGCGCGCCGTCTCGAGGATCAGGGCACGGGCTGCCTCGATCTCGACCTTGCACTCGGCGAGCATCGCCTGGACGAGCTGATGCTCGCCGATCGGTTTGCCCGCCTGGCGCCGCCCGGCGGCGTGATCGAGCGCATCGTCGAGCATGCGGATCGCGGGACCGGTGGCGAGCGCTGCCAGGTTGATGCGCTGCTTGTTGAGCGTCTTCATCATCGTGCGGAAGCCACCGCCGCGTTGGCCGAGGATGGCGCTGTCGGAGACGATGCAGTCGTCGAGGAAGACCTCGCCGATCGGTGCCCCTTCCTGACCCATCTTCGGCGTGGAACCGGAGGTGGAGAGGCCGGCGGTGTCGCGCTCCACGAGGAAGACGGTGATGGCGTCGGCGTTGCGCGCCGCGTCGGCTTCCGTCCGCACGAACACCGTGAACAGGTCGGCGATGGGCGCCAGGGTAATGTAGCGCTTGTGCCCGTTCAGCCGCCACCGGCCGTCGCCGATCGAGACGCCGGTCGCCTGCAGCGCTGAGGCATCGGAACCGGCCTCCGGCTCGGTGAGGGCCAAGGCTCCGGTGATCTCGCCCGACGCCAGCCGCGGCAGGTAAGCGGCCTTCTGGGCCTCGCTGCCATCCTGCACGAGCGACTCCGAGCCGATGCCCGTGTTGATCCCGACGCGGGCTCGGAACGCCACCGAGCAGCGCGAGAGTTCGATATTGGCGAGCGCCAGCTCCTCGGTGGTCAGCCCGGCGCCTCCGTAGGCTTCCGGGATCGACCACCCGAAGTAGCCGCGTCGGCGCATGTCGGCGACGAGCGCGTCGGGGATTGTATCCTCGCGCTCGACGAGGTCCTCGGCGGGCATCGCGACCGTGCGAACGAAGTCACGGACTTCGTCCAGGAACGCGCCGAAGCGCTCCGGATCCCGGATCATCGTCTCCTCCCATGCTCTTATTTCGGGCTCGCGCTTCTGCCGCCCGCGTGCGGAAGCGGGCCGATCAGCCGCTGCTTCGTCGCCGTTCGACCAGCATGCGGACATTCGCCGCCAGAGCGACCAGCCGGGGGCCGATCTCCTCCTCGAGCTGTTCGGGCCTCAGACGATAGGCTGGGAGCCCGCAGTTGATCGCGAAGGCGAAACCCGTCGTCGGATCGACGAAGAGCGGCACCGCAGCGGCGTGAATCTGCGCGACCCAGTCGCCCCGCGACACGCAGAATCCCCGTTCCGCGCAATCGCGGCGGGCCTGTTCGACGGCTGCCCCGAACCGAGCCCAGAGGTCTGGAGCCTCGCGCTCAAATTGACGTCGCAGGGCGAAGGCGGATTTGTCGTCAAGGAGCGACCACAGGGCGCGCCCCATCGCCGACCGCGGTAGTGGAATAGACGAACCGATATCGGGCGTATGGTGCAGGTTCTCCGTCGAGCGAGCGGTCTCGACGTAGATCATGTCCTGTCCGTATCGGATGCCGAGTGAAACAGTCCCACGCACTGAATCGGCGAAGTCTTGCATCGTCGGGCGCGCGATCTGTCGGAGCCCCATCTCCGCAAGTAGCGGATAAGCGAGCTTCAGGACGCCGCCCCAAAGGCGATACTTCGCACCGCGAGGTTCGTAGGCGAGGTAACCTAACTCAGCCAGCGTCCTGGTCAGTCTGGCGACCGTAGGACGTGGAAGACCAGTCCGCACGGCGATCTCGGCGTTGCCGAGGGCAGATCCGCCGGCACCGAATGCTTCCAGCACGACGAGCCCCTTGGCCAGAGTACGAGCGATCGATGTGTCGCTTGCCGCCAGCGCGCCGGAGATTGGCTTGGAGAGGGGGACGACACTCATCGTGAAAGGATGAATGAGAACCATCGACCTATCAAGTTTATGGACGGCGATACAAGAAAATGTCCATTATGTGGACAGGCGATCGGGTGCTGTGCATTCCATCACGGCGCGGTGATGGAGGGGTGACGGGCAATTCACAAGTGTGGACGAGCGACGCGATCCGACGGGGTGCCCGGAGTCTGCACGAGCACGATTGATCGCGCTCGCAGTGACACGATGCGGCCGGATGTGGCCGAAAGCGGCCTGACTGCTTCGGATCACGACCTTTGGGAAACCGGACATCGAGGGCGGTTCACCCGTCAATCGACCTACCTCGTGGGCGCGGTCTGGACAAAGATGGTGAGGATCGCGCCGAGCGCGGCGACGCCCCCGAGGGCGTATAGGCCGCCCGCGAAGCTATCAGTCGAGTCCTTGATCGCGCCGACGACGTAGGGGCCGATGACGCCCCCGATATTGCCGACCGCGTTGATGAAGGCGATCCCGCCCGCGGCGGCCGCGCCGGTGAGGAACAGGGGCGGGATCGGCCAGAAGCAGGGGACCATGGCCGTGTTGCCGATGGTCGCGATCGAGAGGGCGAGGATCGTCCACGGCGAGGCCCCGAGGAGGGCCGAACAGCCCAGGCCGACCGCCATCATTACGAAGGTCGCGAAGACGTGCCAGCGCCGCTCCTGCATGCGGTCGGAGCTGTAGGCGAGGGCGAGCATGCCGATCGCCCCCGCGACGAAAGGCACGGCGGAGAGCAGGGCGGTCGTCGTGGTCGAACCGCCGATCGTCCGCACCACCTGCGGCAGGAAGAAGGCTACGCCGTAGAGGCAGGTGGCCCGGCACAGCCACACCGCCGTGAGGAGAAGCACGCGGGCATCGCGCAGGCTCGCGACGAACGAGACGTGCTCGTCCTCCCCGGCCTGCCGGCGCTCGGCGGCGAGCTCGGCGCTCAGCCAGCGGCGCTCCGCCGGGCCAAGCCACCGCGCGTCGTCCGGCCGGTCGGTCAAGACCTTGAGGGTGGCGAAGCCCAGGACCACGGAGGGCAACCCCTCAATCAGGAAGAGCCACTGCCACCCCGCGAGACCGTGGACGCCGTGCATGGAGAGCAGCGGCGCCGCGAGGACCGCTCCGGCGGCCGTCGAGAGCGGCGTCGCGAGGCTCAGGACGGCTAGCACGCGCGCGCGATAGCTGCGCGGGAACCAGTAGGTCAGATAGAGGATCACGCCTGGGTAGAAGCCGGCCTCGGCCGCCCCAAGGAGAAGACGGACCGCGTAGTAGCTCCAGGGACCCGTGATGAAGGCCATGCCGGCGGCGAGCAGGCCCCAGGTGAACATGATCCGGGCGATCCAGATGCGCGCGCCAACGCGCTCCAGCACGAGGTTGCTCGGCACCTCCAGAGCCACGTAGCTGATGAAGAAGACGCTCGCGCCCCATCCGTAGACGGTGGCCGACAGACCGAGATCGGCGTTCATCGTGAGCGCCGCGAAGGAGACGTTCACGCGGTCGAGCTGCGCCATGAAGTAGAGCAGCGCCAGGAACGGCATCAGCCGCCACATCACCCGGCGGACGACGGCCTTCCCCTGGACCGTTGCCGGATCGGCCTTGACCGAGGCCGCCAGGCCTGCCTCTACCACCGTCGCCACAACGGTACTCCCGGACGCCTGCTACTCACGACGACCACTCCGACGATCACAGCGAACGACGATCGTTTCGATCCAAGGAGACACCTGACACCGGGCGAGGTCCGTCCGGGTCCAGTGCTATCGGGCGGGTCATCACATTGCTCCTGCGGCGTGACGGCCCCCGACATCACAGTTTCGCCAGTTGTTGAGGGGTCACAGCCGGATTCGCGACGATCGCGGGGTCGATCACGCGGCGCGAGCGGATTAGGGCCTGCCCGGCGCGCACGTCGCGGGGAGCGTCGACCCCGATCACGGCCGTGACGGCCCCCGTTTCGTCCAGGAGCCAGGCCGAGAAGGAGGCCTCGCCCGCGCGACCGCGCATGACGAAGGGACCGCAAGACCCGTCCGCCGGTCGCGCCGCGACGTCGCCGGCGACCTGGAGCGAGCGGCCGTGCTGGTCGGTCCAGAACCAGGGCACCGCGTCGTATGGCTCGCCGGCGCCCGCCATCGCGCGGCCGACCGCGGCGCCGTGGTCCTGGGCATGGCGCCACGTCTCCCATCGCAGGCGGCGACCCAGCCGCGGGGACCAGAACGCCGCCACGTCGCCCGCCGCGTAGATGTCCGGAAGGTTCGTCCGGCCGAACGCGTCGACCGCGATCCCGCCGTCGAGCGCGACGCCCGCGGCCTCGGCCAGCTCGGTGTTGCGCACCATTCCGATCCCGGCGACAACGACGTCGGCCGCCACCGCCGTGCCCTCAGCGAGGATGACTGCCTCGGGAGTCACGGCGGCCACGCCCGACCCGAAGATCAGCCGGACCCCCGCGCCGCGATGCAGGTCGGCAAGCCAGGCGGCGATCCCGGGCGGCAGCGAGCGGCCCATGACGGTCGGGCCCGCCTCGACCACCGTGACCGCGCAGCCGCGGGCGCGCGCCGAGGACGCGACCTCCAGCCCGATCACCCCCGCCCCGACGCAGACGACGCGGGCGCCAGGGCTCAGGCGGGCGCGCAGGGATCGGGCGTCGTCGAGGGTGCGCAGGGCGAGCACCCGCTCTGCCCCCGGCACGTCGAGGCGGCGCGCCCGCCCGCCGGTGGCCAGCAGCAGCGCGCCGTAGCGCAGGCTGCGGCCGTCGGCTAGGTCCACGGTCCGCGCCCCCGGGTCAATGCGGGTGGCCGCGGTTCCCCCGATGAACGCGATCTTGTTCTCGGCGTCGTGCGCCTCCGGGTGGAAGTGGCTGACCGCGGGCTCCGCGGCGGCGGTGAGCCACTCCTTCGACAGGGGCGGCCGCTCGTACGGCCGCTTCGCCTCGTCGCCGACGAGGAGGATGGGGTCAGCGAATCCGGCCCGACGCATCGCGGCCGCCGCGTGTGCGCCGGCCTGGCCGGCGCCCACGATGATCGCGGGATCGGCCACGCTCAGACGTCCACCACGATGTACTCGCCTTCGACGCTGACCGGTACGGTCTCGGCCACGTAGGGTCCCTCGACGACGCTCGCCCCGGACTGCGCGGACACGGGGTAGGACTTCGAGCGGATGCGCTCGGGGTCGCAGTAGGACTGACCCGTGCGGATATCGAACTCCCAGCCGTGCCAGGGGCAGCGGACGAACTCGCCGGGCCGGATCGTCTCGTAGTGGCCGGGCCCCTTTGAGCGGACGAGCCCCGTGACGACCCCGGCGCACAGGCTGCCGCCCTGATGGGGGCAGCGGTCGAGCATGCCGTAGTACTCGTTCTCCAGGTTGAAGATCGCGATTGGCCGGCCTTTCACCACGAAGCGCTTGCGGCCGCCCGGCGGGATCTCGCTCGTCGGGGCGACGACGTGCCGGCTCACGCCGCGACCCCGTAGAGGGCGTGGGCATTGCCCGAAAAGAACCCCCGCCGCTCCGCCTCGCCGATCTTGAGCGGCAGTGCGTGGGCCGGGTCGTCGAAGTCCCAGTGCGGATAGTCGGTGGCGAACAGCAGCCGGTCCCAGCCCATCCACTGAATCGTGTCGAGCAGGTGCGCCCGCGGCTCCGGCTCCTCCATCGGCTGGCTCGTCCACCACACGTGCTCGCGCAGATACTCGCTCGGCAGACGCTTCAGGTGCGGCGTCTCGGCCTTCAAGCTTCTCCAGAGCTTGTCCAGTCGCCACGCGCAGGCGGGCGCCCAGGCGAAGCCGGCCTCGACCATGATCACCTTGAGCGTTGGGAAGCGCTCGAAGATGCCCTCGACGACCATGCTGGCGAGGCCGGCCTGGCAGCTCTGGGCGTGACCGGCCATCTCCTCGATGTAGTAGCTCGGCCAGCCCGTGCTGGTGATCGGGTTGCCGCCGTAGCCGAAGGCGTGGACCGCCACCGGAAGCCCGGCCTCGGCCGCCGCCTCGTAGATCGGCCAGTAGCGCCGGTTGCCGAGCAGCTCGCCGGTGCGGGACAGGACGAGCACCTGGACGAAGTCCGTATCGCCGGCCCAGTGCCGGATCTCCGCGGCGGCCGCGTCGGCGAACTCGTAGGGTACGACGATCGACGCCTTCAGGCGAGCGTCCTTCGAGGTCCACTCGGCGCGTTGCCACTCGTTCGTCGCGCGGCAGAGCGCGGCGCAGAGCTCGGGGTTGGCGATCCCCTGGCCCGATTGGAGCGGGTTGAGGATGCCGAGCCCGACGTTGTTAGGATCGAGGTGCTGGGCCTGCATGAACGAGAGGCTCGACCCGGCCCGGCCGCCCTCGGGCGGCACGGCGTCGCGGCGCGCCGCGTCGGGCTGGGCCTTGGGGTAGGCGGGCCCGGCCTGCATGCCAAGGCGGCGCCCGGCGTCGAAGACCGCGAGGTGCTCGCGCCAGCGCTTCGATAGCCAGGGATCGAAGTCGCTGGCCGAGCGGCGCATCGGGTGGATATCGCAATCCGCGATCGCGGGTCGCGCCGCAGCGCGCACCACCGCATTAGGCTTGACGCTGACGTTCATGCTACCGTCTCCCTCAGGCGGGCGTAGGTTGCCCGCGGATTGTCGTGGGTAATCTTGCGCAGCAGGCCTCGCGGCAGACCCTCGGGGATCGCGGCCGTGCCCTCGAACTGCCCATGCGGGTAGTCGGTCGAGAACAGGAGCATGTCGTCGGACTGCATGTGCTCTACGAGCCGCGCGAGGTCGGCCGGTTCCGGCGGAGCGTCGGTCGGGGTGAGCGACAGCCGGACGTTCGACCGGACGATCTCGGCGGGCGGCCGGTCGACCCAGGGAATCTCCATCCGCAGCCCGTGCCAGTACTTCGTCAGCCGCCACAGGTGGGCCGGCAGCCACGTCCAGCCCGATTCGAGCAGCACGACCTTCAGGTCCGGGTACTTCGAGAACACGCCCTCGCAGATCAGGCTCGTGAGCTGCGTCTGGAAGGCTTGCGCCTGCGCGAAATAGTCCTCTGTGTAGTAGCTTGGCCAACCCATCGCGGTCGGCGGGTTGTGATAGTTGCTGCCGGCGTGGATGCCGACGGCCAGGCCGTGGCGCGCAGCCGCCGCGTAGATCGGCCAGTACAGCCGCCGCCCGAGCGGGTGCTCACCGCTCGCGAGGAGCAGCACCTGCACGAAGCGCGGGTCGGCCGCGCAGCGCTCGATCTCGTCGACGGCGAACTCGACGTTTCGCGTCTGGACCACGATGCTGGCGCGCAGGCGCGGCTCGCGGTCGAGCCACTCGCGGGCGATCCACTCGTTCACGGCGCGCGCAAAGGCGGCGGCCATGTCTTCAGCGAACAGCATCTGTACGCCGTACAGGCAGTTGAGGATTGCGAGCGACGAGCCGAACGCGTCGAGGCACTCGCCCCGCATCTGCGCGAGCGTCCCGGCCGGCCTGCCCACCGCGGGCCGCCAGTCGGCGCGTGCCGTGATCGGCGCGTTGGCCGGGTAGCTGATCGTGTTCAGCTCGTCGATCCCGCGGGTCTCGACCATCGCCCGCCAGTGACCGTCCATGTACGGCAGCAGGGCGTCCAGCCCGGGGACCGTCGGATGGACGTCGCAGTCAATCGCGCCCGGCTCGATCATCGCACTTCGTCCCTCGTCATCGCGCTCGTCCTCTCCCGCCAACCCGAAAAATCACTCGCGCCCGACCGAGGGGGCGCCGCCGATGCCGGCAGGCGGCGCGGGAGCGACGGCGCCCGGGGCATGCTCGGGCGTGCGCACCATCATCATCAGCAACCCGCCGATCAGCCCGATCGCGGCCAGGAACGTGAAGCCGGCCGAGACGTCGCCGGTCATCGTCTTCAGCCAGCCGACAACGACCGGGCCGAAGAAGCCGCCGACGAGGTTGGCCACCGCGCCGCTGAACGCGATCGCGACGATCGCCTGCCGGCGCGGCAGGAGCTGGGTGAACATCACGGTCATGAGCGGCAGCGTCATGAACATGAAGAAGCCGCTTAGCGTCACGCACACCATCATCGCGGCGACCGATCCGGCGCCCGTGCGCGAACTCGCGTAGAGGAGCGCGGCGAGCAGGAGCATCGGGATCGCCCCGTGTAGGCGCCGCTCGTTGAAGCGGTCGGAGCTGAGGCCAATCAGCCAGATGCCGAGGACGCTCGCCGCGTAGGGTAGCGCGGTGAGTACGCCGACGCTGCCGATGCCGAGCGCGCTCGCGTCCTTGATCGCTGTCGGAAGCCACAGCGTGAAGCCGTAGGCGATCATGTTGTTGAAGGTCTTGGCAACCAGCAGCAGCCACACGCCGGGATGGAGCAGCACCCCGCGTAGGTCCACCGGGCCGAGGCTCGCGTCGAACTGAGCCTGCTCGCGAGCTAGCCCATCTGCCAGCGCGGCGCGCTCGGCGGGTTCGAGCCAAGCCGCCTCGTCGGGCGTGTCCGGGATGAAGCGCGACCAGACCAGCGCGTAGATCAGCGCCGGCAGACCCTCAACCACGAGCATCGTCTGCCAGCTATAGTGGCTGATGATGAGGCCCGAGATCGGCCCCGACAGGAGGGCGCCGACGGGCAGGCTGGCGTTCCAGGTCGCGAAGGCGCGCGCCCGCTCGGGCTTCACGAACCACTGCGCCAGGATCGCCGACATCGAGGACCAGATCGGCCCCTCGGCGAGCCCAAGCAGGGCGCGCATGACCAGGAGCGACGCGAGGCTGGTGGTGAAGCCCGTCGCCATAGCGGCGAGGCTCCAGGCCACGAGCGAGGCCAGCGTCACCCGCTTGGCGCCGAAGCGGTTCGACAGCCATCCGCCCATCAGGAAGCTGACGAGGTAGCCCCAGAAGAACACACCGCCGACGAAGCCGGCCTCGGTCGGGTTGAGACCGAACTCCTTCGAAATGGCGGGCAGCGCGGTGCCGATGTTGACGCGGTCGAGGTAGGAGATCGTGTAGACGATGAACACGCTCGGCAGGATATGCGCCCAGCGCTTGCCGAAGCCGATCGTCTCCGTCTCTGGGCGGGGCGCCGCAATATTGGCCATGACGTGTCCTCCCGAACGTCGTCGATCCATCGCCGAGGCACCTTCTCGTGGGGCGGCCATCGGGTGTCGATATGTGTGCCGCGCTCCCGCGGGCGTCCTACGCCGCGACCCCGTAGAGGGCGTGGGCGTTGCCCGAGAAGAACCCCCGCCGCTCCGCCTCGCCGATCTTGAGCGGCAGCGCGTGGGCCGGGTCGTCGAAGTCCCAGTGCGGATAGTCGGTGGCGAACAGCAGCCGGTCCCAGCCCATCCACTGAATCGTGTCGAGCAGGTGCGCCCGCGGCTCCGGCTCCTCCATCGGCTGGCTCGTCCACCACACGTGCTCGCGCAGATACTCGCTCGGCAGACGCTTCAGGTGCGGCGTCTCGGCGCGCAGCGTGGACCACGCCTTGTCGAGGCGCCACGCGAGCGGCGGAGCCCAGGCGAAGCCCGCCTCCACCATCACCGTGCGTAAGGTGGGGAAGCGCTCGAAGATGCCCTCGACGACCATGCTGGCGAGGCCGGCCTGGCAGCTCTGGGCGTGACCGGTCATCTCCTCGATGTAGTAGCTCGGCCAGCCCGTGCTGGTGATCGGGTTACCGCCGTAGCCGAAGGCGTGGACCGCCACCGGAAGCCCGGCCTCGGCCGCCGCCTCGTAGATCGGCCAGTAGCGCCGGTTGCCGAGCGGCTCGGCGGTGCGCGAGAGCAGCAGCACCTGCACGAACTCCGGGTTGCGCGCGGCCCAGAACGCGATCTCCGCAGCGGCCGCGTCGGCGAACTCGTAGGGTACGACGATCGAGGCCCTGAGGCGCCGGTCGGCGGCGAGCCAGGCCTCCTCCTGCCAATGGTTGACCGCGCGGCAGAGCGCGGCGCTGAAGTCTGGGTTCATGACGCCCTGGCCCGACAGCAGTGGGTTGAGGATGCCGAGCGTCACGTTGTGGGCGTCAAGGTGGTGGGACGCCATGAAGCTCGGGCTCGACCCCTGGCGCCCGCCCTCCGGCGGGTAGGCGTCGCGGCGCGAGGCGTCCGGCTGGTTCTTGGGGTAGGCCGGGCCCTTGTGCATGCCGAGCCGGCGCAGGATGCCGTACTGGGCCGCGTACTCGCGCCAGCGCGGCTCCAGCCAAGTGTCGAGGTCGCTCGGCGAGCGTAGGGCCGGGTGGATGTCGCAATCGGCGATGCCGGGTGTCGCCGGCGCGGCGGCGAACCGCTGGGGACGGACCTCGACGTTCATGCCACGGGCTCCAGCAGGCGGGCGTAGGTCGCCCGCGGGTTGTCGACACCGATCTTGCGCCTCAAAGTGTCCGGCAGTCCCGCGGGCCAGGGATCCTGCCCCTCGAACTGGGCGTGCGGGTAGTCGGTCGAGAACAGCAGCAATTCGTCCGAGCCCATGTGGTCGAGGATGCGTAGCAGGGCGTCCGTGCTCGGCGGCGCGTCGGTCGGCGTGAGCGACAGGCGCACGTTGGTCCGCACGATCTCGACGGGCGAGCGGTCGACCCAGGGGATCTCGGCGCGCAGGCCCCGCCAGTACTTCGTCAGCCGCCACAGGTGGGCCGGCAGCCACGTCCAGCCCGATTCGAGCAGCACGACCTTCAGGTCCGGGTACTTCGAGAACACGCCCTCGCAGATCAGGCTCGTGAGCTGCGTCTGGAAGGCCTGGGCCTGCGCGACGTAATCCTCGGTGTAGTAGCTCGGCCAGCCGACGGCGGTCGGCGGGTTGTGATAGTTGCTGCCGGCGTGGATGCCGACGGCCAGGCCGTGGCGCGCGGCCGCCGCGTAGATCGGCCAGTACAGCCGCTTGCCCAGCGGGTGATCGCCGCCGGCGAGCAGCAGCACCTGCACGAAGCGCGGGTCGGCCGCGCAGCGCTCGATCTCGTCGACGGCGAACTCGACGCTCTGGACCGGCACCACGATGCTGGCGCGCAGGCGCGGCTCGCGGTCGAGCCACTCGCGGGCGATCCAGTCGTTCACTGCGCGCGCGTAGCCCGCCGCCATGTCCTCGCTGAACAGGAGCTGCACGCCGTAGAGGCAGTTCAGGATCGCCGTCCCCGACCCGAAGGCGTCCAGGCACTGCGCGCGGACCTGCTCCAGGGTGGCGGCCGGCTTGCCCGTCCCGGGCCGCCAGTCGGCGCGCGCGCTCAGCGGCGAGCCGGCCGGGTAGCTGATGGAGTTGAGGTCGTCCATGCCGCGCGTCTCGACGACGGCGCGCCAGTGCTCCTCCATGTAAGGCCGGAGCGCGGCGAGGTTCGGCACGGACGGATGGATGTCGCAGTCGATCGACGACGCGGGGCTCCACGACATGGCCCTGACCTCCCTCAGTCCTGCTTTCTTGGCACCCGCCTCTGCGGGCGGTGTGGCCAGCGACCGCCGACCGCAGGCATCATGCCCCAGGAAAGTTGTTTCGACAACTGGTTTGCATCAGCCCCGCGTTCGGGTCTACTCTGCGCTCAGAACAAGACGGCCACGGGTGGAGACGATGGGCACGGACCGGTCGCCGGCGTTCCGCCGGATGCAGTGGGTCGCGGTCGCGATGTGCACGTTCGCGATCGCCCTGAACTACATCGATCGCTCGACGCTCGCGATCGGCAACCTGAAGATCCGCGAGGAGTTCGGCATCTCGGCTACGGGGATCGGCGCGCTCCAGTCGGCGTGGTCGATCGCCTTCGCGCTGGCCCAGATCCCGGTCGGCCTGATGATCGACCGCGTCGGCCCGCGCCGGCTCCTCGGCTGGGCGCTCGTCCTGTGGTCGCTCGCCCAGGCGGCCGGCGGCGCGATGGCGGGCTACATGGGCTTCCTGTGCTCGCGCGTTGCGCTTGGGGTCTTCGAGTCGCCCGCGTTCCCGAGCGCGGTCCGCACGGTGGCGAACTGGTTCGCGATCCGCGACCGCGGCCGCCCGACCGGCGTCTACACGATCGGCGGCGACCTCGGCCGCCTGATCGGGACGCCGCTGCTCACGGCGCTCATGCTCGCCTTCGGCTGGCGCACGATGTTCGTCGTGATGGGCGTCGTCGGCCTGCTCGGGGCGCTCGCGTGGTTTGCGCTCTACCGCGACCCGAGGTTCGACGGAATGGCGGCGGCGGACCGGGCCTATCTCGCGCAGAACGGCGTGGGCGCCCGCGGGCCCGTCACGCTGGCGAGCTGGAAGCGATTGTTCCGCTTCCGCTCGATGTGGGGGATGATCCTAGCGGCCTTCTGCTCGGGCTACGCCCTGTGGATGTACGGCACGTGGCTGCCCGGCTACCTGGAAATGGAGCACCACGTCAGCATCGCCCGGACCGGCGTGCTGGCTATGATCCCGCTGGCCTGCTCCATCATCGGCTCGATCGTGGGCGGCTGGCTGACCGATCGCCTCGCCCATGGCACCATGGGGATCGTGGAGAGCCGCAAGCTCCCGGCGGCGCTCGGCTACGTCGCGGCGTCGGTGTTCTGCGGGCTGGCCGCCTCCGCCGCCTCAATGGAGTGGGCGCTCGCCGCCATCTCAGCCTCGATGTTCTTCATGGCGATCGCCCAGTCCGGCAAGTGGACACTGATCACCGCGATCGCCCCGCAATCCTACGCGGCCTCGGCCTCCTCCATCCAGAACTTCGGGTCCTACCTCGGCGGCACGCTCTCGCCGATCGTGACGGGGATGGTCGTGGACTCGACGGGCTCGTTCGTGCTCGCGCTGGCGCTCGGCGCGTCCGTGATGATGGCCGCGGCCGCGTTCTTCTACTTCGGCGTCGGCGAGCCGATCACGATCGAGGCGCTCGGCGGGGAGCCCGACGCCCCGGTCGCGCGGCCGCTCGGCGCCGCCTAGTCGGTCCGACTGGAGAGCATCGCGGACGGTGATGGGCAGGGCACCGTCCGAGTGTCATGGACGACGCGTCCTTCGCATTAGGAGACGAGCATGAACGTCGAACTTCGCCCGCGCCCCGCCGCCGCCGCCGCGCAGCGACTCGGGATCGCCGACTGCGACATCCACCACAGCCCGCGCGACTTCCGGATGCTCTACGCCTACCTCCCGAAGAAGTGGCGCGACCATCTCGACATGTTCGGCCAGCGGCCCCGGCAGGGTCCCGCGGCCGGGCCGCAATTCCCCAAGAGCCAGCCCGACGCGTCGCGGCGCGACGCGTGGCCCCCGGTCGGCGGGCGGCCGGGCAGCGACCTCGACTTCATGCGCACCCACCACCTAGACGCGAACGGGATCGAGCTCGGCATCCTAGCGATGATCCGCCCGCATCCCGGCGGCATGCAGAACCTCGACCTCTCCGGCGCGCTCGCGGCCGCGATCAACGACTGGCAGGTCGCCGAGTGGACGGGGCGCGAGCGGCGCTTCAAGGCCTCGATCGTCGTGCCCTACGAGGACGCAGCGGCCTCGGTCGCCGAGATCGAGCGCTGGGCCGGGCACGCAGACATGGTCCAGGTGCTCCTGCTGTCGCGCACCGTCGAGCCGCTGGGCCATCGGCGCTACTGGCCGATCTTTGAGGCGGCCTCGCGCGCCGGGCTGCCGGTCGGGATCCACGCCTTCGGCAACGGCGGCCAGCCGACCACCGGCACCGGGTGGCCCAGCTACTACGCGGAGGACATGATCGGCCATTCGCAGTCGTGCCAGGCGATGGTGAGCAGCATGGTGCTCGGCGGTTTGTTTGCGCACGTCCCGGATCTGCGCGTTGTGCTGATCGAGGCAGGCTTCGCCTGGCTCCCGCCGCTCGCCTGGCGCCTCGACCAGGCATGGCGGACCTTGCGGAGCGAGACGCCCGCCGTGACCCGGCCTCCGAGCGCCATCATTCGCGATCACTTCTGGCTCACGACCCAGCCGATGGAGGAGCCGGACGAGACCGCGCATCTCTCCGACACGATCGGGTGGATCGGCTGGGACAGGCTGCTGTTCGCCACCGATTACCCGCACTGGGATTACGACGACCCGCGCCACGCCCTGAAGCTCGCGCCGACGCCCGCGCAGCGCGAGGCATTCTTCATCGGCAACGCGCGGTCGCTCTACATCCGACAGGACATGATCCGCCTGGACATGGCAGGGAGTGACGCGCGGTGAGCGAGGACACGGTGGACGGCAACTGGACGCGGATCGCCGGGACGGGCGACGTCGGCGAGGGGGAGGCCGTGCCGGTCGAGGTCGCGGGCCTGAGCCTCGCCCTCTTCCGCGTCGACGGGGCGTGGTACTGCACGGACAACGTCTGCACGCACGCCTACGCGTTGCTGACCGACGGCTGGCTGGAGGGCTGCCTGATCGAGTGCCCGCTGCACAACGGCCAGTTCGACGTCCGCACCGGCGAGGGGCAGGGCGCCCCAATCATCGAGGATCTACGGACCTACCCGGTCCGCGTCGAGGGGGACGCGGTTCTCGTCGCCCTCCCCTGAGCCCCGCGGGCGGTCCTCCCGCCGCGGGCCGGTTGCGTTTTTCCTCTCAGGTTGTGAGACTCCGGTGCCGCCTCGCCTCTCGGAGGATCCCTGCCGCATGGGTGACGTCCCCAAGCTCGTCCGGCCGCTGCCCCGCGGCGAGTACCGCCTGCTAGACAACATTACCTTCAACATCGGCCGGCTAGCCAGCAGCTACAACAGGAGCGCGGTCCGCTACTACCTGCGCCATTTCGACCTGAGCGTCGCCGAGGTCCACGTCCTGAACGTGATCGGCCACTACGAGCCCGTCCTCGCCGTCGACGTCGCCGGGACCGCGCTCATGGACAAGGGGCTCGTCTCGCGCGCCGTGGCCAAGCTGACCGAGGTCGGCCTCGTCGCCAGGAGCGCCGATGCCGCCGATGGTCGACGTCAGATCCTCACGCTGACCAGATCCGGGCGCGTCACCTGGTCCGGGGTCTGGGGCGCCAAGCAGCGCCGGCACCACCGCTTCCTGGAGACGCTGACGGAGGCCGAGACCGAGCAGTTGTTTGGTATCCTGGCGCGCCTCCAGGACAATGCGGACCGGGTCGAGCGGGAGGAGGCGGCGGAGGGGGGAGAGGCGCGGGTCGCCGTCCGCGGGCGCGCTCCGGGGGCGCCGGTCGATCTGGCGCCGTTCGTTCCGGACGGTGAACGGCGGCAGAGGGGGCGTAGCTGAACCCCGACGCACCGCGCCTGCGCGCCGGCAGTTCGGCTCAGGCTGGCAGTTCGCTCCGCACATCCCGCATCCTCCGGCGCGCCGCGACCGTTGACCGAGCCGTCACGGTCCTCCGGCGACGCAGGCCGCATTCGAGATCGGGAAGAATTTGGTCTCATAGATGCGTCGGGCGCTCTCGACGTGCTTAACGGCCAGTCCGTCCAAGGCTTCCGGCATTGCCCCCTCCCAGGACCTCGCTCGCCCGACCCCTAGACGCCGGCGATCAGCGACGCGAATATCGATACGATCAACCATCTCCTTGCCGGACGGGCCCCGGGCGGCTCCAGGGCAGGAGGTAGGGTGTGCCGTCAGCGCACGTCCCGCGCTCGACACTGAGGCCGAACACGCGCGCCAGCAGCGCGTTGTCCAGCACGGTCACGGGCGGTCCGTCGGCGGGGACCTTGCCGTCGAGGACGATCACCCGGTCGCAGAACCGGGCGGCCAGCATCAGGTCGTGCAGAACGCCGCCGCCGCCGACCCTCTTGCGGCTGACGGCGTGCAGCAGCGCCATCGCGTCGAGCTGATGGCCGGGATCGAGCGCAGTGATCGGCCCATCGGCCAGGAGCCACGCGGCCTCGACGGCGAGCGCCCGGGCCAGCAGCATTCGCATGCCCCCGTCCCCGACAGCGTGTCGGCGCTGCGCACGGTGTCGGGGGGCGAGCGCCAGCGCGCCTAGCTTGCCATGCTGGTGGCCTAGGATGCCGAGTGCCTGCTCCTCGATGAGCCGATCTCGTTGCTCGACGTCGGCCATCAGGTCGAGGGGCTGGCCCTCCTGCGGCGCTTGTCGGCCGAGCGCGGCCTCGGAGTCGTCGTGCTGCACTACGTCAACATGGCCGTGTGCTTCTGCGACGAGATCCTGGCGCTGGATACCGGCCGGCTGATCGCCCGCGGCCCCCAGCCGGGATCATGACCGCCGACCGCCTGCGGGCGATCTACGGCCTCGCCATGGGCGTCATCCTCTAACCCCGACACTGGCCGGCCCATCAGCTTCGTCCGCTGACCGCGGTCAGGCCGACTTTGGGCTCCAACCGGGTTAAACGCTTCATCTCGCTGATCGCGCGTCCGCTTCGGGGCATCGCATTGGCGCCGCTGTATGACCGGGATGGGCGCAGAGCCGAACGGCGGCTTTTGCGCTCATCGACAATCCAGCGTGGCGTAGTCTGGCCGAAAGCAGCAAGTCTGCTTCCGGGCAGAAAGGCTGACGAAGCGGACTAACGGCCTTGCACGTGAAGCTCGCCGCCTGGATCGAGGAGAAGCCGCGATCCAGGCGGCGAGCTTCACGTGCAAGAAGCGAGCAACTACGTACGCCTCACCCGCGGTCACCGCTCGAGATCGCCATAGTCGTGCTTGTACGCCCCAGGTACGAAACACTCGAATGTCTGGCTCCAACGCTGCCCGGGCCAGAGATAATCGACGCGCTTTTCTGCAGGTCGGTACACGGCTGTGTAGGCTGTGGTGAACGCGACTTTCCGCGAGTACAGCGGCGGCTCGAAGAAGAGTGCCGTCAGCCCCGTTAACGTGCTGGAAGGATCACCCAGAGCATCGTCGAGCACGCTCTGGCGTAGGAACGACCCTGACGCAGGTGACGCCCGCTCTTGATGGTTCGTGCATGTCCTCAGCCACGTCACAGTGGGCTCACGCCTGGGTCCGAGGAAGAGCGTGGCATGCTCGCCCGTCCCGTCGAGTAGCGTGACGTTGTGGAGTTGGGTGACCGGGATGCGGCACAAGGCGGCGACGGCCTCGCCGACCGACCCGCACGTCTCAAGCACGTAGCGGAGCATCAGGATGATGGCGAAGCCCAGCCCGCGCCTGGCCATACCGCCGAGCGTACAGCTGGCGACCAGTCCATCGTCGTTCATCCCATCCAGGCAGCCGCCCCAGGGTCGTTGCGCCATCGCGATCACGCGCCGCTGGGACCACGCGGTGAGTTCGATGCGCCCGGTGATGATGGGGAGGGGATAATCGTAGTTGCGAACCAGAGCTGGACCTTCGTCGCCCAGCCACACGGCTTGGCTGCAACCCTGCGGGCGAGGTGCCGGGCGATAGTGGCTGAGGATGCGGTGAGCCAGGTCGTCGTCTCCAACCAGCCCGCACACGTGATCGTAGTGCGGGACAAGTTCCGGCATGTGCCGCAGCAGGGCGGCACGGCACTCGGAAGCCGATGGGCGTTCGGCGTTCCCCTCTCCGAAATACCACCGCTCGGCTTCGTCCCGCCCCGCCCGGAAGCGTTCGAGCCACGCTGTGCCAGGGCGATCCTCGCGTTGGGCGGTGAACGTCTTCTCCATGCGATACACCTGCTTACGAGGGAATCTAAGCTGACGCGCACATACGGCGACTATGTAGGCGCCTCGGGTTTGTGGTGAGCGGTCGACCGCTAAGCTGATCTCCCGCGGGCGATAGTCTTACTGGTTGCGGTCGAGAATGATCGCTCCAACACCAAATCGGCTACCCCAAACGGTCGCGCGAGGAGGCTTGGAGCAGGCAGTGGGCCTTGTCACGGCCGGATCGCCGCTCGGCCGGGGTGTGCGGTTAAGTCCACGTTGAGCCGAAGGGTTTATTCCCTGGTCGAACCGTTGGTGTGGTCTGAGGCGGTCGGACGAGGTCGATGGAACGGTCAGCGCATCCCACGGATACCTCGGCGGCGGTCGATGAGCATGAGGCGGTGATCGAAGCTGCCGAAGAGGCGGTCCTCGAACCCCTGGCGGACTTCCCACACATCGACCTGCGCTCGGGCGTGGAGCCGTGGGAGAAGCGCCGCGCCAGCGGTAAGATCCTGCGCTTGGAACTGCCGCACTCAACTCAGGCCGCGTTTGATCTCGCCCGCGACCGTCCCGACCCGGTCGCGCTCATCGAGGCGGCCCACCAGGGGCGGCAGTCGCACCTGATCCCGCTGCGGGTCGCCCGCATGGCATCCTCGCCGTTCGCCTTCCTGCGTGGGGCCGCACAGGTCATGGCCTGGGATCTCGCACAGGGACCGCGCGGCGCCATCGACGTGGTGATGAACGGCGATGCCCATATCTCGAACTTCGGCCTGTTTGGCTCACCCCAGGGCGAGGTGGTGCTCGACCTCAACGACTTCGACGAGGTCACGGTCGGGCCGTGGGAGTGGGACCTGAAGCGCCTGTGCGCGAGCATCGAGGTCGCCGCGCGGGATGCCGATGTCCCGCCGGCCGAACGGCGCCAGGCCGCGCTGAGCGCGGTGGCGGGTTATCAGCACACGATGGACGACCTCGCCCCGCGCGGTTCGCTCGACGTCTGGCAGCGCGCGGCGCGCGCCGAGGACCTCGCGTTCGCCGGCATCGAGATCGACGCGCGTTCGCGAGCCGTGGTGCGCAAGGCCGTCGAGAAGGCGCGGCGGAAGAACAACACCAGCTTGCTCGATCGGGTGGGCGAGCGGCGCACGGACGGCGGCTGGCGCTTCCGCGAGGAATCGCCGATCCTCGTCCGCGTCGACGAGGCCACGCGCGAGGCCGTCACCACCGGCCTGGAGCGTTACGCCGAGACGCTGCCGCGCGAGCGGCGGTTCATGCTCAGCCGCTATCACGTGGTCGACGTCGCGCACCGCGTCGTCGGCGTCGGCAGCGTCGGCACCCGCGCCTACGTCGCGCTGTTGTGCGGCAACTCGGATCAGGACGCGCTCTTCCTCCAGGTCAAGGAAGCCGTGCGACCGGCCCACGCGCCGTACGTGCGTGGCATGCCCAAGCCCTATGCCGATCACGAGGGCGAGCGCGTGATCTACGGCCAGCGCCTGCTACAGGCGGTAGGCGATCCGTTGCTGGGCTGGACGAAGATCGAGGGTCGGCCGTTCTACGTGCGGCAGATGAAGAACATGAAGGGCGAGATCCCGGTCGCGCGCATGACGGGTCGGTCGCTGTTGTACTTCTCGCACGCCTACGGCGCGCTGCTGGCCAAGGCCCACGCGCGGACCGGGGATGCGGCGGCGATCGCGGGCTATTGCGGTCATGACGACCGCGCCGACCTGCGGGTGGCCCTGGCCGATTGGGCGATGGCCTACGGCGATCGGAACGAGGCGGACTATCAGGCGTTCCGGACGGCCATCGCCGCGGGCAAGCTCCGAGCGGCCGACGATCCGCATCTTTGATCCGGTGGATGCGCCGACAAGCCGATCACTCGGACGTCGTGGTCATTCGGTCCCATCGGCCTGATCCGACCCCGGCCCACCGAGCTGATGCTCGGTGGGATCGGCTCCGTAGAGCGTTTTCAGCAGCGCCGAGAGGTCGGAGAAGGACAATCCGGCCTTCTGAACCACGCGGTCGGCCTGCCCGGCCAACTGGCGGAAGTCGTCCGCCGTGACGTCCTTGGCCGTTAGCACGACGACGGGGATGTCGTACCACTCCGGGCGGGTACGCAGCAGGCGCAGGAAGCCGAAGCCATCCAGTTCCGGCATCATCAGATCGAGCAGGATCAACCGCGGCCGGTGCTCGCCGACCGCCGTCAGGCCGGCCCGACCGTCGGCCACCGTGACCACCTGCCAGCCGTCCCGGGTCAGCTGCGAGGCAATCAACGCGCGCAGGTCGGCGTCGTCGTCCACGATCAGCACCGGCCCGGCGTGGGGTTTTGGCCGGAACCGTTCCATCGCTTCCTTCAACTGCGTCCAGTCGACCGGCTTTTGCAGGTAGTCGGTCGCCCCGAGCGAGAACGCGAGGTTCTGCTCGTCGAGCACTGTGACCATGATCACCGGCAGATCGCCGAGCTCCGGGTCGGCGCGCAGGGTGCGCAGCACGGTCCATCCGTCCATGCGCGGCATGGTCACGTCGAGCAGGATCACGCGCGGACGCCGCGTGCGCGCCTGTTCGAGCCCGGCCAGTCCGTCACCCGCCGTCGCGACGTGGAAGCCTTCTCGGGCCAGAAAACGCGCGAGCAGGTCGCGGGTGGCCTGATCGTCGTCGATGACCAAGACCTCACTGCCCGCTATCGACTCGGCCGAGGGTTGCGGCGCCCGCGGGGATCTCGCCTGCGCCTGTTTCTCCTCGCCCTCGGCCACGCTCGCAGCAGCGTCAGGGTGAAGGTCGTGCCAGCGCCCTCGCGGCTCTCGACAGCGATGTCGCCGCCGAGCATGTGCGCGAACGCCCGGGTGATCGCCAAGCCCAGCCCCGTGCCGCCGAAGCGCCGTGTGGTCGAGGCGTCGGCCTGGCTGAAGCGCTGAAACAAGCGTGACGCCTGCTCCTCGCTCATGCCGATGCCGGTGTCGGTTACCGCGAACACCAGCCGATCGCCCTCGGCGTCGGTCTGCCGGCGTGCCGTCAGCGTAATTTGCCCGCCGTCCGTGAACTTTGCCGCGTTGCTCAGCAGGTTGATCAGGCACTGGCGCAGCTTGGTCGCGTCCGTGTACGCGCTGCCGAGCCCGTCCGCGATGTCGAGGACCAGGGCGTTGCCCTTCTTCTCCACCAAAGCTTCCACCGTGGCGGCGACGTCGCGCACGGTCGCGGCGACGTCGAGGCTCTCCGGGTACACCTCCATGCGCTCGGCCTCGATCTTCGACAGATCGAGCACGTCATTGATTAACCCGAGCAGGTGGCGCGCGTTCGCCTCGATCTTCTTCATGTCGGGCAGCAGGTCCGCCTGGCCGGCGTCCTCCATCTCCTCCTGCAGCATCTCCGAGTAGCCGATCACCGCCGACAGCGGGGTGCGGAGCTCATGGCTCATGTTGGCCAGAAACTCGGACTTGGCGCGATTGGCCTCCTCGGCGGCGTCCTTCGCCGCCGCGAGGACGTGCTCCGAGCGCTTGCGCGCGTCGATGTCGGACACCACCACGACAGCACCGACGAGCGCGCCGTCGGCCGCCCGCATCGGCGCGCCGGCGAAGCCGATCCAGGCGCGGGCACCATCGCCGCGCTGATAGTCAACTTCCAGCTCGGACTGCGGCTCGCCGGCGCGCACCACTTGGATCAGCGGCCACTCGCTCGGCTCGACCGGCCGGCCATCCTCGTGGAAGCCGACCCAGCGCTCAGGCTCGTCGCCGGGTTGCGCGGGCAGTACCCCGTGCCCGAGGATCGTCTCGGCGCGGGCGTTGTGGCCGGTGATCCGTCCGGATCGTGCCTCGGCGATGAGCACGCCCACCGGCAGTGTGTCGAGAACAGTCCGGAGTAACGCCTCGCCCGCGCGGACTTGGGCTTCGGACTGGACGGCCATGGTCACGTCCGCCACCACGAGGCCGACGCCGGTGGCCACCGCCGACCCTTCATCCTGGCTCAGCGGGTAGAAGCTCATGCGGAAATGGCGCGTCCCGCCCGGCGCGCTCTCGCTCGGTACACTCACCGGCACGTCGGCGCTGACGAGGCCGTGGTCGCGCGCCGCCTCCAGTAGCGGGGTGAGCTGGTCTTCCAGCCTCGGGAGAAGCGTCCAGATCGGTGCGCCGAGATCTGCGCCGAAGCCGCGCTCGCTCATCGTCGCCAGCGCGCGGTTCATGTGGCGGATGTTGAACCCGCCGTCGAGGAAGCCGAGCCCGACCGGGGCATTGGCGAGCACGCCCTCGAACAGTCCGCTGCTGCGCTGGCTTTCGCGGCGCCGAACCATCGCGAGGCGGCCCAGAAGCACGATCGCGAGGGTCGCGCACAGCAAGCTGAACGCCGTCAGGGCTGTGTAGCGCAGGTTGTCGCGACGGTCGTTCTCCGCCAACGCCTCTCCGGCGGATCGGTTGGCCGTCGCGGTGGCGGCACGGATCGCGTCCATCAGGCGCTTGCCCGCGCCAGTCTCGATCAGGGCTTCTGCGCTGTCGAACCCCTGGTCACGCCGTGCAGTGACGACCCTGTCGGAGAACACCGTCTCATCGCCGATCAGCTTGCGCACGGTGGCAAGTGCTGCGATCGCAGGATCGGAAGAGCCACCGTCGAGGGTGTCGAGGAAGGCGCCCTCACTGGGGATGCGACCCAGCGCATCGGCATAGGGCTCGAGGTACTCGGGCTTGCCGGTGAGCGCGTAGCCGCGCATGCCGGTCTCCAAATCCTTCATCGTCGAGAGCAAGCGCTCGCTGTGGCTGATCAACTCCCTGCGGTGCAGCCCTTCGCGACGTGCGGCGTCGCCGGCCACGAAGTTCCACCCGACCGCCGTCAAGGCTACGGCGAGCAGGGCGTAAGCGAGCGGCGAACTGGGCAGCCCGGCGAGCGGACGCGCGCCCCGCAGACCTGGACGCTGGATCAGGGGATGGGTGTCGGGCATGCCAGCTACCTACGCCCGCCACGATCGAGCTTGAGCAACTCGTAGCCGGGTTCACACCTGAAGCGCGAGCCCTGGTTTCGAGCCAAAGCCTCTACTTCGATGATCCCGCAAGAGAGCCTGCAAGACCTCGTCGCATCTAGACCCATGGTCGGCGTGGGTGCGAGGCACCCGGTTGAGACTCGTGCTGTCAGGCGCTGAAGCAGGCTAGAGGATCCCCTCGACAGCCACCCGCAGACGCTCCGGTCCGCGCAGGGTCGCCGGGCGACGATAGGGCGGCGGATCCTCGATCAGGTGCGGGGCCTTCAGCCGGCGCGCCAGCGCAGTCAGCGCGGCCTCCGCCTCGAACCGGCCGAGGGGCGCGCCGACGCAGTAGTGCAGGCCGCCGCCGAAACCGAGATGGCGCGTGCCGGTGCGATCGGGATCGAACCGGTCCGGGTCAGGGAACGAGGCCGGATCACGGTTGCCGGCGGCCATCATCAGGATGAGCGTCTCATCGGCGGGGATCGTGATACCGGCGATGTCGATGGCGCTGAGCGTCTTGCGGGTGACGAGTTGCACCGGAGGATCGTAGCGCATCACCTCCTCGACCACGCGCGGGGCGCGACTCGGATCGGCGCGCAGGCGCGCCAGCTCGTCCGGGTGGCGCAGCAGTGTGAGCCAAGCGTTGGCGATCAGGTTCACCGCGGTTTCGTGGCCGGCGACCAGGATCAGGATCGCCGTGGAGATCAGATCGAAGTCGCCCATCCGATAGCCATCCTGAGTGACCTGGTTGGCCAACCCCGAGAGCAGGTCGTCGCGCGGTCGCTTGCGTTTCTCGGCGATGAGATCGGAGAGGTAGTCCGAGATGCCATCGAAGGCCCGGGCGTTGTCCATGCGGGCCTCGTCGCTGACCACGACACCGGGTTCGACCGCTGTGGCGAGCTGGCTCGACCAATCGCTAAACCGGGCCTCGTCCCCGTCCGGCACCCCGAACAGTTCGCAGATCACCGCGACCGGCAGCGGGTAGGCGACGTCGTCGACGACGTCGATCACGCGCGCACCGATTTTGCGGTCGAGCATCTCGCCGACCAGCCGCTCCGAGCGGGCTCGCATCGCGTGGACCCGCTCGGGGGCGAACTGGCGCACGGTGGCGGCGCGCAGGAGATCGTGCGCGGGCGGGTCGCGGAACAGGAACGGCTGGTGTCGGTCGGTGATCCGGTCCTTGATCGGGTTGACGAGGTAGTCGGTCACCGGGTTGCCGGTGGACGGGCGCTTGGTCGGCGGCTGGGTCTCGACGCTCAGGCGGGGGTCGTTCTGCAGTCGCGTGATGGCAGCGTGGCTCGCTGCCACCCAAACGCTGCGCGCTACTTCGCCCGGAGCCTCACTCTCCTCGCCCACTTCATCCTGGCGCGAGACCGGGCTCCGACGCAGGCGAGCGTAGAGTGGGTATGGGTCGGCGCGGTTGGCGTAGTCTTTGATCTGCCCGAGGAGGTTGGCGTCGGCCATGGCATGTCCGCGAACGGGCGTCAGGTCAGGCCAGACGCGAGGATCTTGAGTGGGCCGGCCCGATCGGTCGCGGCCCCCTTTGGTGGAAACGGCGCGTTCTCGGCGATGAGTGCGGCGTAGGCCGGCAGCCAGCGCCCACAATCCACCGACACGGCGGCGATGCACCGTCCCGCCCGACCGTAGAGGGCGAGGAAGCGCCCTGCGGCTGGATCGCCGTGCGCGATCGTCATGGCGTCCGCACCGTCGGTCAAGCCGACCGACTTGATCGTCACGCCCGCTTGCCCGGACCAGAAGGCGGGCAATGCGGCGTAGCCCCGTTCGGGCTTGTCCCCGGCGAGCACACGTCCGGCATGCACGCCCTGCGCGACCGCGTGCCCCCAATGCTCCACGGCGATGCGGCGCCCGCCGTAGAGCGGGTGCGGGAAGCGGGCGACGTCGCCCGCCGCCGCGATCGCGAGATCGGGCCGCCCATCCACGTCCAGCGCATGACCGTCCGCGTCACAGTCGACGCCCCCCGCGTCGAACGACAGACCGGATCCCGCGAGCCATTCGGTGTTGCGTACCGCGCCGAGCGCCGTCACCGCCACGTCGGCCTCGATCGCGGTGCCGTCGGCGAGGTGCGCGCGCACGAGCCGGCCGTCCGCATCCTCCAACCATTCGACCTCGGCGCCGAGTCGCAGTTCGACACCACGAACCTTATGCATGGCGCCGATGATCTCGCCGATATACCGGCCGAGCGCGCGCCCGAGCGGTGCCGGGCCGGGCTGAACCAGGGTCACCGGCAAGCCGAGGTGCCGGCAGGCGCTCGCGACCTCGCAGCCGATCAGGCCGCCGCCGATCACCAGAACGCGCTTCGGCCTGGCGACGAGCGCTGCGCGCAAGGCGACCGCATCGTCCCGGCACCGCAGGGAATGGACACCGGCGAGCTTGCGCTCGTGCGGGTTCGGCCAAGGCCGGGCGCGGGTGCCGGTGGCGATCAGCAGGCGGTCGTAGGACAGGGCCGATCCGTCGGCGAGGTGGACCACCTGTGCCGCACGATCGAGGCGCGCAGCCGGACTGCCGAGGCGCCAGTCGACATCACCATCGAGGCTGCTCGGCAGGGTCGTCGCGTCTGCGGAGATGTGACCGGTCAGGACGTGCTTGGAGAGCGACGGTCGATCGTAAGGGCGGTAGGACTCGTCCCCAATGATCGTGAGCGAACCCGTATAGCCGGCTTGGCGCATAGCCTCGGCCCCACGCAGGGCCGCGAGGCCTGCTCCGACCACCACGACAGCACGTACGGGCGAGTTAGATCCCATCGTAGATGCCCTCGTAGTCGTAGCTCCCGACCCGGATTGCCAGAACCGTGCAGGCGACGCGAGCACGCTCGATGTCGGCTTGAGACGCGGCGGCGGTGGCGGGATCGTAGAAGAGGGCCTCACGCCCCTCGACGCGGACGTGCCTTGGGTCCGCATAGCAGCACCGGACGTGAGCTTGGCTGGTGTCGACGTCTCCAATGACCCGACGACTGATTTGCGGGGCGCCTATGGCCATGCCATGCCAACCGCAGCCGATTGAGCGAGTTCCTCTGATCGCTAACGAAGGGAGTCACTGGTCGCGAACTTCGGTTTATTAGTAGCGACTAGCTCGACATGTTCGTTGCGATGTTTCCTCGGCCCAGGTGGCTGCCCTTGGCCGAAACCCACCAGTCCGCTTCGGAATGCCGCCCGAAATGCAGACATTCTTCGCCCTGCTGAACCGCAACCCACTGCCACGTGGGGGCATGCGAGAATGTGGCCCGTAGGCAAAGGACAGCTTCGGAGCTTCTGGACCAGATAGGTCGTACTCTCTGCGGCCGGCTTGATCACAACAACGCTTCAGATGCCGTCGGCCGAGACGGCGTCGGGAATCCTCCGTCAGCTACGCATCCACGCAGCATACACGGCCCCAGTCGCCGTATCGGGCTTCGCCGCTCCGATGAAGATCACGACCGGGCCATGGGAGTCGCGCCGGGGATCATAGAAATCGAGCAGGCCGGGATGGAGGCGCTGGATGAAATGCGGTTGCCGGCCGCTCCGGCGCAGCAGGTGGTCGATGACGACCTGATCGCCATGCACGGCGTTCGGCACGGGGCCGCAGGACCCCGGGCTTATCCAGCGGTCGGGGTCGGCCGCGAAGGTCGTGTAGAGCGATGCGAGCTCGTCCCCGGACCAGCGCAGCAACGCACTGGAGAGGCGACCCGAGTGGAAATAGTCCTCCATTGCGGCGAAGCCGGGCTCGGCCAGGACATCGGCCGGGCCGGTCAGCACCGTATCGAGGTCGCACAGGAGGGTCGGACCCGTGCTGAGACCCGGCCGGAACGCCTCCATCTTAGCCCACCAAGCCGACCAAGCGTGCCGGAGCGGGATCGTCTCCACGCCCGGGACGGCCACTGGCAGGTCCGTAAGACAGACGATCCGTTCGAAAGCCGGGGCATGGCGGCGGATGCCGCCTGCGAGACGGGCGACCCAGGTGGCGTCGTAGCGCCCGCCGCCCTTCAGGACGGTGATCAGCGTGGTCATGACGTTATTGCTCGGTCGGAGATGGCGGATGCACACGGATGCGTCCGGCCGCCTCGGCCTCGGCGAACCACGCGCGCTCGGCCGCCCAGGGATGACCGGGCCATCCGTCGAACCCGAAGCCGAAGGCCTGCGCCGGTCTGGCACTCGCCGGGCGGCCGAGTAGCAGCGCGAGCGTCACGAGGAAGCCGGTGCTCGGGTTCGGGCGTCCCGCCGTGCGGGGGGTGAGCAGGGTGTGAGCCTGCTGGTGAAGCGTCTCAGGCAGGAGGAGAACCGGGCGGCCCGACGGTTGCAGCAGCGCTAGAAGCTCGCGGGTCCAGCAGATCGGCTCAGGGACGTTGTGCTCCGCCGGCAGCATCGGGAAGGGCAGGATGAAGGCCTGCGCGGCGCGGACCACCGGACGCTCGAGGAAGTTCCGGTCCGCCAGCCATTCCCGCGTCTGGCCGCCGCGGTTGACCAGTGCGAGATGCGTGATGCGGCGGCCGGCGGCGCCGAAACCGGGCGCATTGTTGAAGCGGACCACGCTGTCGGCCGCATCGATCGCGGCTCCCCATGCACCCGTCCCGGAAGAGTTGCCCACGATGGCGAGGGACCCGTCGGCGGGCAGGCCGGCGCGTCCGGCGAAGAGGGGGTCGACGTCTGGGAGCACGTGCGGCAGGGGTTATGTGAACCGCGAAGGTAAGGCGCGGGCCGGACGCATCCAGGCCTCTCCTGCCTGATCGCGGGCGCGGGAGAGGAGATCATGCGGCGGTGTTTCGTCTGTGCGGCCGCCACGATCGGGCCGAGTGACCGGACCCTGTCCTATCCGGATGGTGAGCGCCGCGCCTTCCCGCTGGCCTGCAACGCCTGCGGGGTCCTGCTCGTGGAGAATGGGGATGCAGAGGCGTGCCGCGCGCATCTGGCCCGAGGCCTCGCCGGTCCCGTCTTCGCGCCGGACCGGGAAGCGCCCTACGGCCTCGACCTCTACACCCTGCGTAGCGCCGCGACCCGTTGGCGGCTCGGCGCCTGTCCCCGCGACGAGGCCGGCCGCGCGGAGCTCCGGCACCCCCACGGTACCCGGGCGGCCGAAGCTGAGCTGTTCGCCCTTGAAGCCGCCGACGGACGCCCGGTGTCCCTTGGCCTTATCTGCCGTCCGGCGGACCGGGACGCGGTCCTGGCCTCGCTGCCGGTGCAGGCTGACTGGACGGACGACGTCGTGATCCTGATCGACGAGCCGGCGCAGGCGGCGGAGTCGGTCATGGTCGCGGGCTTCGCCGCGGGGGCGGTGCGCGTGGCCGCCCGACCCCTGAACGGGGATTTCGCCGCGCAGCGCAATGCCCTCCAGGGCTTCGCCCGCCACGGCTGGATGCTGCAGCTCGACGCCGACGAGGCGCTCGACCCGGCGACCGGCCGCTTGCTACCCCCCTTGGCGGCCCTCGCCGAGGCGGAAGGCGTGGTCTCCGTTGGCCTCGCCCGGGCGAACCGGGTTGACGGTGTCCTCTCGAACGTCTTCCCAGATGTCCAGTATCGGTTGAATCGCACCAGTCTGCTGTACGCCGGTCGCGTCCACGAGCGCCCTGTTCTCGACGGCGGCTGGCCCGGGAGTCTCATCGCCCTGCACGGTTGGATCGAGCACCGCCTCAGTTCGGCCCATGTGCGGGCACGTTCGCGACGCTACGAGGCGCTCGATCCCGGTCGCGGACGTTTGGAGGAGGAGGCCGCGCTGCTGCGTCCCTACACAGACTGACGGGTCGGAGCAGGCCGGATCCGCGGCGGCTGCACGATCAGCCGCCGCGCGCCGCCGCGATCGCCCGTTCGTAGAGCGCCAGGGTCTCGCGCCCGAGGCTCGCCCGGCTGAAGCGCCCGGCCGCCGCCAGGGCGCGGGTGCGATAGGCGCGGCGCAGGTTCGGATCGGTGAGGAGCGGGCGCAGGGCATCGGCGAGGGCCGGTCCGGTCGCTGCCGAGGCCAAGGGACCGGCGCCGGGCGCGCCGACGAAGGCGCGGGCGCTCGCATCCTCGGCGCAGGCCACGACCGGTCGGCCGTAGGCGAGCGCCTCCTGGTAGACGAGTCCGAAGCTCTCGTAGCGTGAGGGCGCGAGCACCGCATGGGCCTCGGCATAGGCCTCTGACAGCGATAGGCCGTCGATTCGACCTCTAGCCTGTATGTGCCGCCGCGCAGCCTCGGGCAGATCGGTCGGGAGATCGTCTGGCGGGACCCCGACGAGGTCAAGCCGAAAGGCGGGCAGCGCGCCCTGCGCATGCTCGGCACCGAGGATCGCGGCCGCGCCGAGAAGGGCGCAGAACCCTTTCCGCGCCTCCGCCCGCCCGACGAAGAGCAGGCGGACCGGTTCCGCCGCCTGGGGATAGGGGGCGCTGCGCGCGGCAGCGGTGACTTCGGGGGAAAGGCTGAGACCGATCACCGCTTCGGGCTGCCGTCCGGTCAGGCCGTAGGCTCGAGCGACCGCCGCCCCGTGCGCCGCCGTGTTGGCGATGAGCCCGGCGCTTCCCGCGGCCTGTCGGCGCTCCAGGCCGTCGGCCATCCAGCCATCGAGGCGGTTCCGCAAGCTGCCGGCCGGGTCGCGTGTGAAGGTGGCCGGCGTCGAGCTGCGGGTTACCAGCGGCAGATCTCGACGGCCGGCCAGCAACGCGGCCGGCGCGTACCAGTTCGTCGCCTCGACGACGTCGAACGGCGCCTCGTCGTGGGCGGCGAGGACGGCGCGCCGGAAGGCGAGCGGGGCGGCGAGATGACCGGCCGAGCCCCAGAGGCGCAGGCGCGCCAGGGGACTTCCGGGCGCCAGGGCGAGGCCCGACACTGCGACGCCGCCCGTCTGTTCATGTCCGGTCCGGTCGAGGGTGAAGACCGTCACCGCCGCGCCGGCCTCCCCAAGGCTCTCGGCGATCTCCCGGGCCGCGGTCGACAGGCCGCTCGGGGATGGCGGGTAGTCCCAGGTCAAAAGGGCTGTGCGCATCAGGCGGCGAGCAGGCGCTGGTAGAGGGCCAGGTAATCCCGCGCCATGCGCTCGGCGGTGAACCGTTCCTCGAATCGGCGGCGGACTGTTGCGCGGTCGAGCTGCCCGATGCGGGCGAGGGCTGCGACCGCCTCGGCCTCGGTGGAGACGATAAAGCCCGTGACCCCGTCCTCGACGATCTCGGGGACCGAGCCTCGGTTCCAGGCGACCACCGGTGTCCCGCAGGCCATCGCCTCGATCATCACGAGGCCGAAGGGCTCGGGCCAGTCAATCGGGAACAGAAGCGCCCGGGCCGCCCCCAGGAGCTCGCCCTTCCGAGCATCGTCGACGGGCCCGAGATAGGTCGCATCGGTGCCGAGTAGGGGCCGCACCCGCTGATCGAAATAGTCCGGGTTGCCGACATCGATCGTGCCGCCGAGCCGGATCGGCAGGCCGGCGGCGCGGGCGACGCGGATCGCCACGTCGGGCCGCTTCTGGTCGGTCATGCGGCCGACGAAGGCGACATGGTCGTCCGGTACGCCGCGAAGGCTGTAGCGGGTCCGGTCAATGCCGTGATGCACGATGCCGGCCCGGTTGGAGGCCGGGATGCCGGCGGCCTGCGCGGCCGAAATCGCCGCCACGGGAAGGTCGGGGAAGCCCTGAAAGAAAAGCGCCCGGTCGAGTTCGTCCACCCGCCAGTGGATGGTGGTCAGGCTGTGCCGGCGACGCGCGCCCAGGAGAGCCGCATGCGCAAATTCGCCATGGCAATGAACGATGTCGAACGCGTCCAGCCGCCGGCAAAGGGCCTCCAGCTGCAGGGCGTCCAGGGAAGCCGGTACCCCGGGTGCGACGCGCCCGTATTGACGTTCCAGAGCGGCGAGGCTCGGATAGTCGCCGACGCGCGGCAAGTCTGTCGCACTGTCCGAAGAAGCAAACAATGTTAGTTCCACGCCCAAGCTTCGTAGCGCTGTGCTGAGATCGTGCACAACCCGCTCGGTGCCGCCGTGATGGCCTGGGGGAACGGGAAAAATGTTTGGAGCGACCTGCGCGACGCGAAGCACGGCAACCTCTTTACATATGTTAAGCCGGGGCGCGGCGATCGCTTTACATAAGTTAAGTGTCCAGGGTCGCTCGAGAGCCGCAGCGCACGCCTGATGTTCGTCCTGCACATCGCCCTGCAGGGCTGCCTGCGCGGTGACGGCGTCGTCTACGGGCTTACCGCCGACACCGGCGGCCATATCCGCTACCTGCTCGATCTGGTTTCGGCCGCGGTGCAGGATCGCGATCTCACTCGAATCGTGGTGGCGACCCGTCTGTTTCGTGGCTCCCTCGGTGACGCCTACGCCGTGCCTGAAGAGCCGATCGCCGACAAGGTCACGCTCGTGCGGCTCGCGAGCGCGTCCCCGGACTACTGCGCCAAGGAGGCGATGCACGCCGAGGTCGCGTCCTTCGCCGAGAACCTCATCGGCTGGATCGCCGCCCAGGACCGGGCGCCGGATCTCATTCACGCGCACTACGCGGACGCGGCGACGGTGGCGACCCTGGTGGAGGATCGCCTTGGCATCCCCTTCGTGTTTACGGCCCATTCCCTGGGACGCGTGAAGGCGACGATGCTGGGCACGGTCCCCGTCCAGCCCGACCTCGCGCGCCGAATCGCCGCCGAGGAGGAGGCGTTGGCGCGGGCCCAACTCGTGATCGCCTCCTCGCGGGACGAGGCCGAGGTGCAGTACGCCGGTTATGCGGCCTACGATCCCGGGCACGTCCGCGTCCTACCTCCGGGAAGCGACCTCGCTCGCTTCGCCGCGGCCAAGCCGCATCCCCGGGTCGACGCCGTGATCGACCGCTTCTTGGAGGATCCGGCCAAGCCGGCGGTCCTGGCGCTCGCCCGGCCGGTGGCGCGCAAGAATCTCGCGGCGCTGGTGCGCGCCTACGGCGAGAGTCGTGCGCTCCAGGCCCGCGCCAATCTCGTGATCGTCGCCGGGACCCGCGACGACATCGACACCCTCGACGGCGACATGGCCGCGACGATGCGCGACCTCCTGGTCCTGATCGACCGTTATGACCTCTACGGGCGTGTCGCCTACCCCAAGACCCATCGTCCGGAGGATGTGCCGGCGATCTACGCCTATGCTCGGGCCCGGGGCGGCCTGTTCGTCAACCCGGCCCTCAACGAGCCGTTCGGCCTGACGCTGCTGGAGGCCTCGGCCGCCGGCTTGCCGCTGGTCGCCACCGACAGCGGCGGCCCCAACGACATCGTCGAGACCTGCGGCAACGGGCTCTTGGTCGATCCCCGGGCCCACGGGGCGATCGCGGAAGCGTGCCTGCGGATCCTGGGCGATCCGGCCCTCTACGCGCGCTGCGTGGCTGGCGGCGCCCGGGCAGCGGCGGCCTACGACTGGGATCGGCACGCCGCCCGCTATCACGTCCTACTGCGCGCGCTGCTGGCCGCGGAACCGCCCGCCTCGGCTCCTCGGCAATTGCTCGTCTGCGACATCGACAACACGCTGGTCGGCTGCGACGCAGCGATGGGAATCTTCCGCCGGTGGCGCAGCCGGCAGGCGGGGCTGGCTTTCGGCGTCGCCACCGGCCGGTCCTTTCACAGCGCCATGGCGGTGCTGGAGCAGCAGGACAGCCCCCGGCCCCAGGTGATGATCACCTCGGTGGGGTCCGAAATCTACCACCTCGACGCCAACGGCGTGACCTACACGGCGGACGCCGCGTGGCGCCAGATCATCGCGCCCGGCTGGGATCGGCCCGCCGTGCGGGCGGCGCTCGACGAGCTCGACGGGCTGAGCCCCCAGGGTCCTCTGGAGCAGCGGGTCCTGAAGCTGAGCTATTTCGGTGATACCGCGGCCGAACGGCGCGTCCGCGCGCGCTTGGCAGAGGCCGGTATCGCCGCGCGCGTGATCCACAGTCATGGACGGTATCTCGACGTCCTGCCGGAGGCCGCCTCGAAGGGTACCGCGGTCGATCACGTCCGAGCCCTGTACGACCTACCGGAGCACGCCGTGTTCGTGGCTGGCGATTCCGGCAACGACATCGAGATGCTGGGCGCTCGGGTGCACGCGATCATCGTGGCGAACTATTCGGATGACCTCGCAAGCCATGCCGCCCTGAAGCACTCCTACGTGTCCCGCCGGACCCACGCCCGGGGCATCATCGAAGGGGTCTCGCACTTCCGCCGGATGCTCGCCGATGTCGGATGAGCACGGGGGGGAGCCGGCTCCCAGCGTCCTGACCCTGGTCCGCGGCCGGACCGACCGCCTGCGCAACCTGATGCAGGGTCTCGCCCGCCAGACGCTGCCCCCGCGGGAACTGGTCATCGCCTGGATGCAGCCGGAGCGTGCACCGGATCTACCCGATCCCGGCTGCCCGGTGCGGCATATCCACGTGTCGGGCGAGCCGATGCCGCTCGCCGCCGCCCGCAACCGGGCCGCCGAGGCGGCCACGGCGGATCTCCTGCTTTTCCTCGACGTGGATTGCATCCCCTCGCCCGGTCTGGTGGCGGCCTATGCGGGGGCGGCCCGGACGACGCGGGGACTGTTCCTCGGCGAAGTCCTCTACCTGCCGCCCCGGGCGCTCGAACACGATCCCGATCCCACGGTGCTGGACCGCCTGGGCCGGCCCCATCCGGCCCGGCCCGCCCTGCCCGAAACCGGTCTGCGGCCGGAACCCGATGCCGGCCAGCTCTGGGGCCTGTCCTTCGCCCTGCCGTCCGCGGCTTGGCGCGCGGCCGGCGGCATGGACGAGGCCTTCGTGGGCTACGGCGGTGAGGAGACGGACTTCGCCGCCCGGCTCGCCGCATCTGGGCTGCCGACCTTCTGGGTCGCGGGCGCCCGCGCCTACCACCAGCACCATCCGGTCCACGTGCCGCCCCTCCAGCACTTCGCGCCGATCCTCGCGAACGCGGCGCGGTTCCGGGCGCGGCACGGACGCTGGTGCATGACCTACTGGCTCGACCAGTTCCGCGCGGCCGGGCTGATCGACTGGCACGCCGACGCCCCCGCGATCCGCCTGATCCGGCCGCCGACCGGACCCGAGATCGCCGCCGCCCTGCGGCCCAACGCCCTGTTCTCCTGAGATCGAGCCTCCCGCCATGAAGAAGCCGATCGCGTTCTTCGTCCATCACCAGGGCCGCGGCCACGCCAACCGCACGATGGCGGTGGCCGCCGAGTTTGCCCGAGACCGGGCCGTCTCGGTGCTGACCGCTGATCCGCACCTGTTCGACAGCTTCGGCCGTGACATCGAGATCGTGGCGCTGCCCAACATGATCGGCGCCGCTGTGCCGACGGCGCGCCTCTACGCCGAGCCGACGCCCCAAGTAATGCACTGCGTCCCCCTGGGTCTCGACGCGATGCGCCGGACCATGCGGGCTATCCTCGACCATCTCGACGAGCGCGGAATCGGCCTGTTCGTGGTCGATGTCTCGGCGGAGATCGCGCTGCTCGCGCGCATCGCCAGCGTGCCGGCGGTGCAGATCCGCATGCACGGCGACCGCTCCGATATCGGCCATGTCGGTGCCTACGAAGCCTGCGTCGGGATGCTCGCCCCCTTCGACGAGCGCTTGGAGCAGGACGAGTACCCGGCGCACCTGCGCGCCAAGACCTTCTACAGTGGCGGCCTGTGCACCAGCGTCGACCGGGTGCCGGAGCGCGCGGAGGCTCGCGCCAAGCTTGGCCTTGACCCTCAGCGCGAGATCGTCGTGGCGGTGACCGGCGGCGGCGGCAGCGGCACGCCCTACGCGCCACTCACAGTCGCAGCCCGCGCCGAACCCAATGCCCTGTGGCTCACGCTCGGGCCGACCCATCGCGAGGGCCACGAGACCGATTTCTCCAATCTGCGCGAACTTGGCTGGGTGCCGTCTGTGACGGACTACCTCGCCGCCGCCGACATCGTGATTGCCTCGGCGGGCGACAACACGGTCCATGAGGTCGCCCGTGTCGGCGGTCGCCTGATCGTCATGCCGGAATGGCGCTACTTCGCCGAGCAGACCCGCAAGGCCGAGGCGCTGGTCCGCCTCGGGGCCGCCGTGCAAGCCCCCATCTGGCCCGGCGATCTCCAGAGTTGGCGCGACCTCCTCGCCCGAGCCCGCGCCCTGGATGGGACCACCCTGCGCGGCCTCTATGCCCCCGAAGCCGCCGCCCGCGCCGCCGGCTGGCTCGAAGAGCTGACCGACGCGCTCTGGGACCTTGGACCCGCCGGGGTCGAACCCAGCTCGTTTCAGAACCTCGCGGCCGAATGAACGCCCACCTCCCCCCGCGACGACCGGAGCCCGCCGCCCGCATGTCCACCGTCTCCGTCGTGACCCTCGCGAAGGGCCGGCCGGCCCATCTGCGCAACGTGCTCCTTGGCCTGGAGCGCCAGACGCAGGCCCCCGTCGAGTTCATCGTCGCGGTGATGCAGGACACGCCCTACGACCTGCCCGCGGTCGATTTCCCCATGCGCCAGATCCTCGTGCCGGGCCGCGAATTGCCGCTCGCGGCCGCGCGCAACCGCGGCGTGGCGGCGGCATCCGGCGATGCTGTGGTCTTCCTCGACGTCGATTGCATCCCGGCGCCCGAACTCGTCGCCGATTACGCGCGGGGCCTCTCCGAGCTCGACGGGTTGCTGATGGGCGAGGTGCTGCACCTGCCCGAGCGCGCCACGACGGAAGCCTGGGACTACGCCGGGCTTGACGCCGTGGCGGAGAAGCATTCCGACCGCCGGGGCCCTCCTGCTTCCGGCATCGAGATCTGTAACGATTACCGCTGCTTCTGGTCGCTCAACTTCGCGATCCAGCGGGCCACCTTCCTGGCGACCGGCGGCTTCGACGAGCGCTACACCGGCTATGGCGGCGAGGACACCGACTTCGGCAAGCTCCTCGACCGGAGCGGCATCCCAATCGCCTGGATGAAGGGCGCGCGCGCCTATCACCAGTACCACCCGCACCACATGCCGCCGGTCCATCACCTCGAGAGCGTGGTGCGCAACGCCGAGCTGTTCGAGGCCAAGTGGGGCTACCGCACGATGGGCCACTGGCTCTACGCCTTCAAGGTGATGGGCCTGATCGACGACACGCCCGACCGGCCGATCCGCATCCTGCGCCGGCCCGACGCCGCCGATCTTGCGCTGACCGGCCAGCAGGGCCACCAGCCCTACACCAACTCAGCTTCGGTGATCCGTGCCATCGAGGCCCGGGCGGGCGAGCCCGCGCCGGTGACGGCGTGAGGATCGCGCTCCTCGCTCATCTCCGCCACCCGATCGCCCCGCCCTTCGCGGGCGGCCTTGAAGCCTACACCTGGAGCCTCGCGGACGGACTCGCCGCCCGCGGCCACGCGGTCACGCTGTTCGCTTCCGGTGATAGCGACGCGCGCTTCGCCCTGGATCCTGTGATCCCGATCCATCACGAACGGAGCCATGCCGGCCTGGAGCACCGGAGCGATGTGGGGCTGAAGAGTCATCTCGACAGCGGCTACACCGCCGCCTGCGACCGGATCGCGGCCGGAGGCTTCGACGTGCTCCACAACAACAGCCTGAGCCGATTGCCCCTGGAGAAGCGGCGTACCGCTGCGACGCCGACCGTCACGTCGCTGCACGTGCCGCCCTACGATGCCCTCCGCTGGTTCGTGCAGGCGAGCCCCGCCCCGGGACACCGGATCACCGCGACGTCCCGGGCGCAGCTGGATGCGTGGTGGCCGGACGGGGGGCCCCCGGAGGCATCGGTGCTCCACAACGGCATCGATCCTGCCGCCTGGCCCTACCGACCGCGCGGCGACGGCAGCGCGGTCTGGTGCGCGCGGATCACGCCGGACAAGGGCGCGCCGCACGCGATCGCGGCGGCGCGTCGGGCCGGGCTTCCGCTGACCCTGTTCGGCCCGATCGAGGAGCCCGGATATTGGGAGGGGCAGGTCGCGCCGTTGCTCGGAGGATCGATCCGCTACGGCGGTCAACTCAGCGGTGCGGATCTGGCTGCGGAGGTCGGCCGCGCCTCCGTGTTCCTGGCCACCCCGTGCTGGGACGAGCCGTTCGGGCTGGCGGCGATCGAGGCGATGGCCTGTGGCCTGCCGGTCGCCGGCTTCGCCCGGGGCGCCGTCCCGGAGGTCGTTGGCGAATCTGGATCCCTCGCTGCGCCGGGGGACGAGGAGAGTCTTGCCCGCGCTATCGGCGAGGCGATCGCGATCCCGCGGCCGGTCCCGCGCGGGCGTGTCCTGCGCCTGTTCACCCGCGCACGGTGGCTCGACCGATGCGAGGCGCTCTACGCGCAGGCCTGCGCCGTCGGGTGACCCCACCGCTCTTCCCGCATGGCTGCCCCTCCTGCGCCTTCTCAACAGCCTAAAATCAGAGTGACATGACCCGTCAGGAACTGATCGCCGCCCTGTGGCACGGTTGCGACCCCTTCGCGGATCCCCCGACGGACCTACGCGCCGGCGACCTTCAAGGCTGGCGCAGCATCCATCCCTACCTCGAGGAGGCGGTGATCGAGTTCCGGCCACGCGTGGTCGTCGAAATTGGGACTTGGAAGGGAGCTAGCGCGCTCTTTCTTGCGCGATCCATGGCCGAGCACAACGTCGCCGGCACCGTGATCGCGGTCGATACGTGGCTCGGAGCCGTCGATCATTGGGCGGACGAGACGCTTTTCGCGGAACTCGCCACCGAGCATGGCTATCCGAGCCTCTACCGAACCTTCCTGGCCAATGTGCTGCGCGAAGGCATGACGGACCACATCGTGCCGTTACCGCTCGACTCGGTGAATGCCGCGGAACTTCTGCGTCTGCGCGGCGTGACCGCCGATGTCATTCATCTCGATGCCGGGCACGAGGAGGCGTCCGTCGCGGCGGACCTGCGCGCCTGGTGGCCGGTCCTGCGACCTGGAGGCCTCCTGATCGCCGACGATTACGACCGCCTGGGCGGCCGCTTCCCGGGTGTTACCCGGGCGGTCGATACGTTCTGCGCCGAGGCAGGGGCGCGGGGACCGTGGTCACTGCGGGGCAAGTGCAAGTTCATCAAGCCGGATTAGGGTTAATCAAGTGCTTTGCCTGTAGGCCGGCGACTCCGTCTGCGGTAGGCCTCCCTCGACTTGGCGGCAGCGAAACCAATCCAGAGTTGATGTCTGCTTTCGAGATGTCGGCGGCACGTAATTACCCACGGGGTAGCTTGGTCGTCGGTTGAACGCCCGCGGCTGCGCTCCTGCCGAGCCAAGCTTGCCTCTTGCGCGGGTCGTCTCTTGCGCGGGGCGAATTTCGCTGATTCCTTCGTGGGAGGTGGCCTGAGCGGCGTGCCCAGAACCCGATCCCATCTCGAACTCGGCCGTTAAACACGCCAGCGCCCATGGTACTGTGTCTCAAGACACGGGAGAGTCGGTCGCCGCCAGGCCTGCCCATCGCAATTGCCGGACACACCTCCAACCATTCCCTCATCGCGAGACACGACGCGAAAAGGCCGCTCCTTCCGGGGCGGCCTTTTCGCGTTTGGACCGTGGCCCTCACGGAGCTTGCCTTACCGCGAAGTCATCTCGCCGCGAGCGTCCCGTAATCGGCAGCGCGCGATGGTGCCGGAGCCGCCGATCCGCTCCTCGGATCGCGCGGACGAAGCCGCGGCGAACCTCGCGCCCTCCGAGGACCCTCAATGCCGCTTCGGAACGGGTCGGGATTCGCGCCCCGCGGACCCGGCCCGTTCATCCGATCGGCTCATGGGGCGATAGGGGAGGGGATCGGCTTGACCATGCTGACCGAGACACGTTCCCCCGCATTGCGTGGCACGCTATGGACCAGTTCCATGCGACTGCTCATCATCGAGGACGATCGGGAGGCGGCGGCCTACCTGGTCAAGGCGTTCCGCGAGACCGGGCATGTCGCCGACAGCGCCCATGATGGCCTCGACGGGTACGCCCTGGCGCGCGAAGGCGCCTACGACGTGCTGATCGTCGACCGCATGCTGCCCAAGCTCGACGGCCTCTCGCTGATCCGCTCGCTCCGCGAGCAGAAGGTGGCGACGCCCGTGCTGATCCTCTCGGCGCTGGGGCAGGTCGACGACCGGGTGAAGGGTCTTCGTGCCGGCGGCGACGACTACCTCCCGAAGCCCTACGCGTTCTCCGAGTTGCTCGCCCGTACGGAGGCCCTGGCCCGGCGGCAGTTCGGCACCGGGGCCGCGGAGGAGACGCGCTACCGGATCGGCGACCTGGAGCTTGACCGCCTTTCACATCGTGTGACCCGCGCCGGGCGCGAGATCCTGCTGCAGCCGCGGGAGTTCCGCCTCCTCGAGTACCTGATGCGCCATGCCGGGCAGGTCGTGACGCGCACCATGCTGCTGGAGCATGTCTGGGACTATCACTTCGATCCGCAGACCAACGTGATCGACGTCCACGTTTCGCGCCTTCGCGGCAAGCTCGACAAGGGTTTTCCCACCCCGATCATCCACACGGTCCGGGGCGCGGGCTACGTGCTGCGCGTCGATGAGGGCAGCTCCGGGTGAACACGCCACGGGCCGACGCCGCGCTCCCGCCAGAGACGAGCGGCGCGCGCTTCCAGAAGCTGTTCCGCACCACCGCGTTCAAGCTGTCGCTGGCCTATCTCGCTATCTTCGCACTCTGCGCCTTCCTGGCGTTGGGCTACGTCGCGTGGAACGCCCGCGCGGTGCTCGACGACCAGATCGTCTCGACCATCGACGCCGAGATCAACGGCCTGTCGGAACAGTACAATGCCGGCGGTTTGCGCCGGCTGATCACCGTGGTGGAGCGGCGCTCGCGCGAGCCGGGGGCCTCGCTCTACCTCGTGACCACGGCCGGGGGCGACCACGTCGTCGGCAATGTCGGCTACGTCCCCGCCGCCGTGCTGGCGACCCCCGGCCAGAGCGAGACACGCTACGGCCGCAACGACTCGGATGCCGAGGCGCACCGGGCGATCGTGCGGGTCTTCACCCTGCCGGGCGGATTCCGGCTCCTCGTGGGGCGCGACACCGAGGAGCGCGACCGCCTGCGCGCGGTGATCGGGCGGGCCTTCGTCACCTCGCTGGCCGCCGTGGTGCTCCTGGGCGTAATCGGCGGCTGGCTCGCGGCGAGCCGCGTCCTGCGGCGCGTCGATGCCATGACCCAGACCACCCGGGCCATCATGGCGGGTGATCTCGACGACCGGCTCCCCGTTGCCGGCAACGGCGACGAGCTCGACCGCCTCGCCTCAAGCCTCAACCTGATGCTGGAGCGTATCGGCGAGCTGATGCGCGGGATGCGTGAGGTCTCCGACAATATCGCCCACGACCTCAAGACGCCGCTGACGCGCCTGCGCAACCGCGCCGACGAGGCCCTGCGCCGGTCCTCGACGCCGGACGAGCTGCGTGCCGCGCTCGAGGCGGTGATCGAGGAGGGGGACGGGCTGATCCGGGTGTTCAACGCGCTCCTGATGATCGCCCGGCTTGAGGCCGGCAGTGCGCGGGAGATCCTGGTGCCGCTGGACATCGGCCCCGCGGTCAGAGGCGTCGGCGAGCTGTACGAGGCCCTGGCGGAGGATCAGGGACTCGTCCTCGACGTGCGCGCGGAGGAGGGGCTGATCATCGCCGGCAACCGAGAGCTGATTGGCCAGACCCTGGCCAATCTCGTCGACAACGCCCTGAAATACGGGGCTGCCGCAGAGGGAGGCGCGGCCCGGGTGACCCTCGAGGCGTGGCGGGCCGAAGACTCGATCCGGCTCGCCGTCTCCGATCACGGACAAGGCATCCCGGAGGCACAGCGCGCCCGCGTCCTCGATCGCTTCGTCCGGCTGGAGGATGCCCGGTCGAGGCCGGGTTTCGGGCTCGGACTCAGCCTGGTCAACGCCGTGGTGCGCCTGCATCATGGGGTCCTGCACCTCTCCGACAATGCTCCGGGGCTGCGGGTCGAGATCGCATTTCCGGCCGCGGCGCGCGCCGTGGCGGAGGCCGGTGACATCCGCGACGCGCCGCCATCGGCCGCCTCTGTGCCGGCGGCGCCTTCACGCGCTAGTTAGATCCCCGTTTCGTCCCGCCGCGCTCGCGGCGCCCGTCCCGATCGACGGTGCGTCCGCGTCCCAGGAGGTCCCATGACCCTCAAGACCAAGACCGCCCTCGTCACAGGCTCCACCAGCGGCATCGGCCTCGCCATCGCGCGGGCTCTGGCGGCGGAGGGCGCCAACGTCGTGCTGAACGGTTTCGGGGACGCGAATGCCATCGAGGAGACCCGCGCGGGGATCGAGGGCGCCTACGGCGTCGAGGCCCGCTACTCGGCCGCCGACATGAGCAAGCCCGAGGCGATCACCACCATGGTCCGGGAGGCGGAACAGGCGTTCGGATCCGTCGACGTCCTGATCAACAATGCAGGGATTCAGTTCGTCTCGCCGATCGAGGAATTCCCGGCGGACAAGTGGGAGCAGATCATCGCGATCAACCTGTCCTCGGCCTTCCACGCGATGCACGCCGCGATCCCGGGCATGAAGGCGCGGGGCTGGGGCCGGATCATCAACACGGCCTCGGCGCACTCGCTGGTCGCCTCGCCGTTCAAGTCGGCTTACGTCGCCGCCAAGCACGGGATCGCCGGCTTGAGCAAGACGGCCGCGCTCGAACTCGCGCCTCATAGGATCACGGTGAACTGTATCTCGCCGGGCTACGTCTGGACGCCGCTGGTGGAGGCACAGATCCCCGACACCATGAAGGCCCGCGGCCTGACCAAGGAGCAGGTGATCGAGGACGTGCTGCTCAAAGCGCAGCCGACCAAGGAGTTCGTGACGGTCGATCAGGTCGCCGCACTCGCGGTGTTCCTGTGCTCCGACGCGGCGAGCCAGATCACCGGCGCCAACATCAGCATGGATGGCGGCTGGACGGCGCAGTAGCCCTGGAATGGGGGGCGGCCCCGCCCGAGGGCGGACGGGGCCGCGTTCGGTCAGCGACGGCTGTGGATCAGCAGCGCGAGGCCGTACCCGACCGCGCCGGCGATCAGCAGCGCCACAAGCGGGTTCTCCTCCACGCGAGCCCCCACGGCCGCGCGGCCGTCGCGCAGATAGGAACCACCCCGCTCGTAGGCGTCCCCCGCCAGATCCCCGGCGCGATCGTAGGCATCGCTCGCGTAGTCGCCGGCCCGGTCGGCCATGTCGCGCGCCCTGTCCTTGACCTGCCCATAGACGTTCTGCGCCTGGCCCTGAGCCTCGCGGAACCGTCCCTCGACCGAGTCGCGGTTCGAACCGACGAAATCGCCGGCCGCACCTTGAACCTTGCCGGCGGCTTCCTTGGCACCGCCGACGATCCGATCCGTATCAACCATGGCACTCTCCTGGACGTGGGCGCGGCGCCGGGACCGGGCGCCCTCGATACGCCGTCGTCCTCGGAACGCACGAGATCGCGTTTGTGCCCCCGACCGATCATGAATTTCTGCCGACCTGCGCATTCCGGGGCCGGCGTCCCCGAGCGGTTCAGAGTCCGATCAGCTCGGCGATGGCGGTCGCGCCGGCTGCGGGAGAGGTCTCGCCGCGGGCGACGCCCGCTTCCGCCTCGGCGGTGCGGCGCCGGACCTCCGGGGAGCCGACGAGTCGCTGGTGCAGGCGCTCGTCCACCAGCGCCCACATCCACTTGACGTCCTGCGTCCGCCGCTTCGCCTGGATCTCGCCGGTGGCGGTGAGCTTCTCCCGGTGGTCGACGATCTTCGCCCACAGGGCATCGAGCCGTAGGTTGTGAAAGCCCGAGATCGTCACCACCGGTGGCGTCCACGTGGCGAAGGCCGGGGTGAGGATGTGCAGGGCGGCGCGGTATTCCGAGGCCGCCGCGTTGGCCCGCTGCTCGGCCTCGCCGGCATCGGCCTTGTTGACCGCGATCATGTCGGCGAGTTCGAGGATGCCCTTCTTGATGCCCTGCAGCTCGTCGCCGGCGCCGGGAAGCATCAGAACGAGGAAGAAGTCGGTCAGGTCGGCCACCGCGGTCTCCGACTGACCGACGCCCACGGTCTCAACCAGGATCACGTCGAATCCCGCCGCCTCGCAGAGCAGCATGGTCTCGCGGGTCTTGGCCGCGACTCCGCCCAGCGTACCCGATGACGGCGAGGGGCGGATGAAGGCGTTCGGATCGTGCGAGAGCCGCGCCATGCGGGTCTTGTCGCCGAGGATCGAGCCGCCGGTGCGGGAGGAGGACGGGTCGACCGCGAGGACCGCCACCTTGTGGCCGGCCTCCGTCAGGTTCGAGCCGAGGGCATCGATGGTGGTCGACTTGCCGACCCCGGGCACGCCGGTGATCCCCACGCGGATCGCCCTGCCGGTCTCCGGCAGGACCGAGTCGATCAGGCCGGCCGCGAGCGCCCGGTGATCGGCCCGCTTCGACTCGGCCAGGGTGATGGCCCGGGCCAGGGCGGCGCGGTCGCCGCGCAGCAGGCGCTCGCGCAGGCTCTCGATGTCGATGGACGGCGTCATGATCTCTTCATGGCTGTGGCGCGGGCCGCCGTCGAGAGGGTCGGACACGCGATCAGCCCGCGGCGCCCTGTGGCCGGGGGACCACAAGCCGGGCCTTGCGGGTTCTCCACAACGACCAACAGGCGGCGTGCCCCGCCACGGTCATGATCCTGCGCGACGAGGGTGCCCCCCGCCCGAGCGTACCCGGATCATGTCGAGCCAGACCGTCTCACGCCGCGTCCTTCTCCGGTTCGGTGCCCTCGCGGGCGCCGCAGGCCTCGCTCCATCCCTCGGCGCCTGCGTCACCGATGATCTCGGCACCGGTGCGGCGCTGCCCGAGAAGCAGTCGGCCCTCGACGTCATGCCGGTGCTGCTGGTCGCCACGACCCGCAAGCCCGTGGGTCACCCGCCCCGGCCCCCATACTTCAGCAGCGACCGCGGCCGCGGCCTGAGCTTCGCCGAGGTGCGCCTCTCGCCTCCCGACCGCTCGCTGCTGGGTAAGGTCTCCTCCGTCATCACCGGCGACTGGACGATCGGGGCCGTGCCGAAATCTGAGACCGGACCGGGCGCCGCTGAGGCCTTCGCGCAGGCCGCGCTGGGACGCGACGTGCTGATCTACGTCCACGGCTACCGCGAATCGTTCGAATCGGCCGCCGTCAGTGCCGCGCGCCTGTCGGACGGCATCCGTTTCCGGGGCGTCTCGGGCCTGTTCACGTGGCCTTCGGCGGCCGCAACGCTCGACTACAATTACGATCGCGAGAGCGCGCTCTGGTCGCGCGATGCCTTCGAGGACCTGCTGAAGGCGCTCGCCGCATCGCCGAGCGGAGGCCGGATCAATATCGTCGCGCATTCCATGGGCACGCTCCTGACCCTCGAAACTCTCCGGATGCTGCGCGCCGAAGCCGGCGAGGCGGCGATGTCGCGCATCGGCGCCGTGGTGCTGGCGGCCCCCGACATCGATTTCGACCTCTTCTCCAACGGCGTCGCGCGCCTGGGACCCGACGTCTCGAAGATCACCGTGATCTCCGCCACCAACGACCGCGCCCTCGAGCTCTCGGCGGCCCTGGCGGGCGGGGTCCGGGCCGGCGCAGTCGACCGCGCGAAGCTGGAGGCGCTGGGCGTGCGCGTCGCCGACGCCTCCGATTACGGCGGCGGCCTGATCAACCACGACCTGTTCCTGTCGAATCCGGAGGTGCAAGGGGTGGTCAAGCGCGCCATCGCCCGCGGGACCGGGGTCTGAGGCATCCACGCGGTCACAGGCGGGAGCGCGATTCTTCGGAGCGGCCGGGCTTGGCGACCGTCGGGTTCATCCCTACAGCATCCGGCGTGGCGCGCAGGACCGCCGGTTGGGACCCGCGGGTCGCCCCGGGGCGGATGCGCCGCGTCGGGTGCCGTCCGACCACCCGGGCGCACCAGAGCACGGTTACGAGAGGGATGCCGGCCATGTTCACGCTCGAGATCGACGGCACCGCCGTGGCGGTGATCAACAGCGACGAGGCGTCCGCCAAGGACCTCTTCACCTGCACGGGCTTCAAGGAAGACATCCGGACGATGACGAGCGAGGGCAAGCCGCTCTGGAACGGCACCTCGGCGCTCAAGGTCCGTGCGGCGACCGAGGACGAGATCGAGATCTTCGAGGATGCCCTGGCGGAAGACGACGGCGAGGGTGACTTCACCGACGATCCGCGCCACGCCGACGCCGATTCGGACGACGAGGACGAGGCGGATATCGTCTTCCTCGTGGATATCGACGAGGACGAGGACGAGGCCGACGCCTGAGCGCGGCTGAACCCGACCGCCTCCCGGGTGGTTTCCGATCCGGTTCGGATCTGATCCCGGGAGGATGGCATGGCTGACAGCAGGCGGATCGTCGACGCGCTGGTGCGCGCGCGGCGTGGCGGACTCGCCGCGGGCGCCGCCCTCGGCGGACTGGCGCTGATCGGCGGGCTCGCCTACCGGGCCCTGCGCGGCGCGGCGCCCCCCGAGACGGGTGGTCCGGACTTCACCGACGTCGCCGAGGACGAGGCCAGGCTGATGCTGCGGGCCATGGTGGCGGCCACAACGGCCGACGGGTTGGTCGACGCCGCTGAGCGCAAGCGCCTCGATGCGGCCGTTGCCGAGGCGGGCCTCGATCCCGACGGGCGATCGTGGCTGGAGCGCGAACTCGCGAGCCCGGCCGATGTCGACGAGATCGCCGAGCGGGTCGCAGGGCCGGACGCGGCGGCGCGCATCTATGCGGCAGCCCGCCTCGCCATCGACCCCGACACCCTCCAGGAACGCCAGTTCCTGAAGATGTTTGCCGAAGCCCTCGACCTGCCCACCGAGGCGGTGGAGCGGGTCGAGCGCGACATCGCGGCCTGATCCTGTCATCGCCGCGGTCGACCGACATCCCAATATTGCCGCGCTCCATGCTAGGCTCTTCGGTGCTTGAACAGGGCCGGATCGGCCCGAGCGCGGAGGGCCGGGACATTTCATGGCAGGATCGTCAGTGCCCGCCCCATCGCGCGCCCGGCGAGCCGCCTGCGCGGCGGTCGTGGCCATGCTGATCGGCGGCGGCCCCGCCCGGGCGGCGGATCCGCCTCCGGGACCGCTGACCATCGCCGAGCAGGGCAGTTTCTTCGTCGGCGGACGCGACGTCGCCTCCGACACGCTCTCGACCCTGCCGGCCTACGCGCCCTCCGGCACGATCAGCGTCGACCAGATCTATGTCCGCTACCAGGTGCCGGTCTCGGCCGCGCGCCCGCCGCTGGTGCTGATCCACGGCTGCTGCCTCACCGGCAAGACCTGGGAAACCACGCCGGACGGCCGCATGGGCTGGGACGAGTTCTTCGTGCGCCGCGGCTTCCCCACCTACGTGATCGATCAAGCCTGGCGCGGGCGCTCGGCGGCGAGCCCGGCGCAGATCAACGCCGTGAAGAGCGGCCACGCGGAGCTGAACTCTCTGCCCACCGTCTTCTCGGCCGGCCGCGAGCCGGCCTGGGCGATCTTCCGCTTCGGCCCGGAATACCCGAAGGTCTTCCCGGGCATGCAATTCCCCCTGGAGGCCCAGGGCGAGTTCTGGAAGCAGATGGTCCCCGACTGGTCGGCCTCCCTAGCGGTCCCGAATCCGACCGTGCCGGCCCTGTCGGAACTTGCCAAGCGCCTGAAGGGCGCGGTCCTGGTCTCCCACTCGCAGTCGGGAATCTACCCGTTCCAGACCGCCGCCCTCGATCGCACGGGGATCCGCGCCCTCGTGGCCATCGAGCCTGCCGCCTGTCCCGATCCGGCCAAGGATGACCTCGCCCCCTACAAGGACCTGCCGATCCTCGTCCTGTTCGGCGACTACGTCGATGCCTCGCCCCGCTGGGCGCCGCGGCTGAAGCTTTGCCGCAGCTTCGTGGCGGCGGCGAACGCGGCAGGCGGCAAGGCCGAGCTGATCCTGCTGCCGGAGATCGGCATCCACGGCAATTCGCACATGCTCATGCAGGACAAGAACAGCCTCGACATCGCCGACTGGCTGTCGGGCTGGATCGAGAAGCGGGTGTCCGGGAAGTCGTGAGGCGGGTGCACCGTCTGCCGCAATGGCAAACGGATTCACACGTCTCGATCCGGCACCAATGTCCTGAGAAAATTGAGCTTTTCCCTCCCCCTTGCGGGGAGGGGTAGGGGTGGGGTGTGGCAGAAGGCACGACCTCATGAAGCTCGTTCCTCGACGAGATCCGTAAGCAGTATGTGCTGACCGCGCGGATGAAGGGCCTGTCCCAGCGGCGGGTGCTCTACGGCCACGTCAACGGCAGCACGGGCGTTCAGGACCAGCCGAGGGCGAGGCCGCCATCCGCACCGTCGTCGACACCGCGCGCCTCACAGGCAGCAGTTCCTTCGACGCCATCCTCAAAACCATCGGCGCTTGAACCCTGCCATCAAACGCGTGGGTAATTACGGCGGCACGACCTCTTCGTCAGGATTGGGCGCGAAGTCGAATGTCCGCTCCTGCACGCAAAGACGATCCGTCGTGGCGCAGTCTGGCCGAAAGCCGCTGGTCCGCTTCGAAGCGGAGGCGCTGAAGAAGCGGACGGTCCTATAGCGACCCGATGCCTCCGCTGGAGATCCGTTCAATGCGCTTCGGAAACGGACATCCGTGAACACCTCGCCGGCGGAGGCGTCGACGTCTGCTATCCCCGAGGATGTGGTCTGCACGCTGACGGCCTGGGCGTCGATCTCATGGCCGGCGGCTGAACTTCGGGTCGTTCCACCCGGACCTTTCCGTGAGACGTAGCATTGAGGGGAAATGAGCCACGCCTCCTCGAACCCTTCGCCCTGTGCTCTCGTTGTCGATGACGACGAAATGGTCCGAATGGCTGCGGTCGACATCCTGGAGGAAGCAGGGTTCACGACTTTCGAGGCCGCCTCCGGCGATAAGGCTTTGCTCGTGCTTGAGGAACACCACGCGTGCCTAACGCTGCTGTTCACCGACGTGCAGATGCCTGGCGTACACGATGGCTTCGCCCTCGCCCGCAAAGTCGCCAGCACCTATCCGCACATCTCGATCGTCGTCGCGTCGGGCCAGATTAAGCCTGGACCGAACGATCTGCCGGACGGCGCACACTTCATCGGCAAGCCGTTCAGCGCAAGGATTGTGCATCACCACCTGCACGAGGTTATGCCGGACGAGCAGAAGCCGGATCCCCTGCGCAGGAAGAACCCCTTCTAAGAGATGCGAGCATGTCCGCCGTCAGCACTCGCAGCTAAGCAAGCATTTAAAGTAAATGCCAGCAATCCGAAACGGCCACGGCGGCGACATCTGCTTCAATGCATTCGCTTCCGCTAGCAGACCGGCGGAAATCCACTCTTAGACGTGGTGCGGTCGCCAAGTCGTCGCTGCCCTTGCGCTGGCTCCACGCCGCCAAGGGTGGCAATTGCCTTGTCGTGTTGACCTGCTCGTCGTCAGCGCAAAGGTACAGCATCCGAGAAGGTGACGGCACACCTCCCAACGACTTCCTTAACCGGTACATTTGCATCATAACCGTCGTTTGCCGGGCTCCCCATATCGTTAAAAACGACAGGAGCTCCGACTGTGACTCGCCATGTCCCGCCTCGTCAGCAAGGGAGCGCAGCGTCTATCCGGAACTTGGCTGAGACCGAGGCTCGATCGAACGCAGACGCGACGGTGAAGAGGATTGCTGCCGCGCTCGCCATCTCAACAACCGCATTTAAGCAAACGGTAGAACCTCACGGCGACAGAGACCGCGTTCTTGCCGAAAATGCCGAAGCCTTAGAAATCTTTGCGAGCATTACTGATCGTGATGCTCGACAGCGGGGCCTCGCCTACCTCCGCTGGATCGCCGAGCAGGGTAGCAATCGATAGACGATCTGAAATTCGCCAACGCAGTTCTGCCTTATGGCAACGCACGACTTGATGGCGGTGCGGGAAACGAAGTTTGTCTGCGCCCCGGTCTCGAGGAAAATTGTGGATGGCTAGTGGGGTCTCAGCGTTTTCCCGGGATGCGGTTCAGCGGCGATCATGAAACATTGATCTTACCGGCTCTGCCAGTGCCGACTGTGTCGATGTTTCTTCATGCCCTCGATCCACTGCAGTAAGCGTCTGCAATTCGAAGCGGCGACCGTTACGTGGTTCCGCTCACATTGGACGGTCTCTCGCGTGTCAGGCTCGCCAACCAGTATTGATGAACCCGACCCGGGGCCCCGGGCGTACCGAGTGTTCAGCCTCAGCCCCGATGGGAGAGTGGGTGAAAGCCGTGCGATTGAAGCTCGGAGCGATGACGAAGCGAAAGCTATCGCCGAAATGCTGCCGAACGGCCATGGTATCGATTTGTGGGAACGAGCTCGGTACTTGGCCAGCTACCCCCCTCGAAGCGCAGTATACCCTGAGCGATAGTTGTCGAGATCCAGCCGTGGTGCTGCACTCGAAGGCCGTCTGAGTTTATAAGCGCGCATCGCGGGGTGTCCGCGTCGACCGCTCTGGCTCCCCGAAGCAGACCGGCAGAAATCCACCCAACTCAGTCGCTCATAGGCGTTTGGCCACGTGGCCGGATCTGGCCGAAAGCAGCTGGTCCGCTTCGGAGATTGACCGCTTGAAAAGCAGACGGTCCTCTGTCGACCCAACCTCGCCATAGCTCTCGGCGTGAGCAGTTCCCGAAAGCAGACATCATGCGGACCGAAGTGCGACATAGCATCTACGCCTCCTGCAGCGCTATGATCTGAATGTCTTTGTATGAGCAGGGCGTTAAATGGAGCCACTCTTCTGAGACACGAAAGCAAACACGTTGCCAGTAAGTAAGTTGGGGTCACAAGGCTTTGTGAGGAACCGTGCCCCCTCCGGTAGGTCGCTCACTTTCGGATGGCTTTGACCGGATACGATCAACAGGCCCACCTCCGGCCACCGCGCAGCAATTGTTTTCGCCAGCTGGAAGCCGTTTTGGCTACCATCACCCATGTCCACATCGGTGATCGTCATGCGCACGTCAGTTCGAGTGGAGAGCACCTCTAGCGCCTCGTCCGCATTTCGTGCCTCGAACACGACGATGCCGGCATTGGCGAGCAACTGCGCCAAGTCCATCAGGAATAGGGGATTGTCGTCCACGACCAAGACGCCGACTTCATGCGCAGCCAATGACGCCCTTTGATCCGAGGCAAGCGAAGCGATCACGATGTGGACGCCATGCGAAGATGGTTTGAGAGTGTGGTGATCCGCGAACCCACCATCCGCACGGCCTTACGCAACTGCGCGTCGGTCACGCCGTAGCGCTCAGCCCACGCAGCGCGGACGGCGCGATCATGGATATCGATATGCGTGATGGTTCGACTCAGGACTGCTGTGGGACTGGAAGACATAAGCGATTTCTCGCGACTTCTCACGAAGATCGCGCCTCATTGCAACCGATTGAATGGATACTGATGCAACGGACTCGCGGGACTTAGGTTGCATAGGCCGGTGACCGGCTCTCTCAACCGCAGCCTTCCTCGCATTCAAGTAAGGTTCGCCCGAGCAATGTGAGCTTCTCACGCTGATCGGCACGTTCGTCGAACCTATCCCAATCGTTACGGTCGGAGACGCGGACGAGTTCCTATTCGTTGACGCTGACCTCCACGGACATGTCCAGGAAAGCGTCCGCGGGCCCTACGAAGCTTCCGACCAATGGCATCGCCTGCCTGACGTCTCGCGCGACCGCGACGGGGATCAGGTTCGCGCCCCCGACTTTGCGGTTCGTTGGATCGAAGGTGATCCATCCCGCTCCAGGCAGGAAAACTTCCGCCCACGCATGTGTCGACCCGGCATCGGCGGAACCGAGTAACGTTCGTGTCGGGTCGTGGAGATAGCCGGAAACGACCCGGCCTCCGAAGCCGAGACTCCGCACTGCCTCGACGAGCAGGGTTGCTAGGTCCCGACACGAGCCCATCCCAAGGGCAAGGGTTTCGCTCGGAGCCTGCGTGCCTTCGTCTTCCCGAACTTGATAGGCGATGGCGCTGCCGACTCCGGTGTTCAGGTCTTTGAGGAGCGATAGGGTGTCGGTCGGGTAGGACGCCACGAACCTCTGCGCCCAAGAGCGTACACTTGGCGTCCCCTCGGGATACTGCAGAACCGTCAAGCTGCCGAGGTCGGTCCATTCGTCGTCGGTGTACCGGAACGGGAACGTAATGGCGGACGCGGCGATGGCAAAAACCGGATACGCCGCCGCCGATAGATCGACCCGAGCTATGCTTTCAACGACGAGCCGCTCAGTCGGAGACCTGAACACAGCCGTAGCCACGGCATTGCCGGCGACGTCGTGAGCCCAAGTGATGGTGGCGTCCGGCGACAGGGTAACCTCGCTCGCTAGCAATCGAAGGTCGCGGCTCTCCCGAGGCCGCATCATGAGCCGGTGCGGTCCGAGATTGACCGGCTTGCGATACCGATATGTCGTCCGGTGGTGAATACGCAGGTCGACCAAGGAATTGACCTCTCGATCCATCAAACCCGCGCGGATGCACAAGCTATCGCGCTGCAGCCTAGCATGTATTAAGCCATGGGAACGGTGTGCTAGATGGTCTGCTGAGACTACGACCTCGTGGTGGAAAACCTTCTGTGCGAGGTGTTTGGCTGGCTGCGGATGCGGGATTGAAGGCGACGTTCGCTTCCGTACGTTTCTGCCTCAAAGCGGACAGTCAGGAAATCACCCCGAGCAGTCCTGCCGCTACCGACCCAATTACATCGTAGAAACCTGTTGGCGCCGTTCCCGGAAGCAGAAATTCGGAGTGCAGCAGTGATAAGCACTCAATTATGCCCACCCCGCCTTGATCGCTGACGCGACCTCGTCGACGGACAGGCGCGTCCTCATACTCGGACCGCACGATCGCGACACGGGCGTCCGCACCGTCTGCTCGTCAGGCAGCTTCGCGAACCAGCTCCGATGCTTGGTCGATCGCCGCGATAACCTCTCTCGGTGCCAGATGCTGGATCATGTGGCCCATGCCAGGGACGACAATGAGGTCACTGTTGGGTAGCTCGCTGTGGAGGCGCTTCGACTGCCGATCGACGTCGGCGATCTGATCGTCCCCGCCTACGATGATCACCACCGGGAGCTTCAGGTCGCGGTAGTGCTTTTGAAGCTCGATCGTCACCGGCGTCATGAGCGCGGCGTCCTCCGCTGAGGCCCGTAGCTGTAACGGCCGCAGCATCATGGCTTTCGGGAATGTGCGGTCGAAGCGCTTTGTGACGGCGGCCGGCGCGAACATGGCCTTGATCAGGGCGGGCTGCAGAATACGCCCGAGCACAGGCGAGATCGTGTAGCGCATCACCTCCCCGAGCACCGGGATGGCAGGTGGGGAGAACAGAACCACATCGGCTCGCACGGTCGGATAGTAATACCCGGAGGCCAGGACGAGGCTACGGACGAGCTGCGGGGCCTGAAGCGCGAGGGCGACCGCAACCAGTGTCCCCCAGGAGTGCCCGAGCACGACGGCTTGCGTCACGCCGAGCTGCTGAAGCGCGTTCTGGAACAGCGTGGCGTGGGCGCGTGGCGTCCAGAGGCCGCGCGGGCGATCGCTGTAGCCGTAACCGGGCCGGTCGATGATGATGACGCGGTAGCGCTTGGCGAGATCGTCGACGATGTCGCTGACCAGAAAATCCTGGATCATCATGCCATTGCCGTGGATCAGCACCAGCGGCTCGCCGCGGCCTCGCTCGACATAGTGCAGTCGCACCCCGTCGACGGTGAGGAACTGGCCGATCGGCGGGGTTTGGCGCTCGGCATCCCGCGTCTTCGAAGCAGCGTAGAACGCAGATGCCGCGAGCGCTGCGGCGGATCCGAGTAGCGTCGGCCCGAGCCAACGGCCGGTAGAGGAATGGCGTGTCATGAGGTGATCCTGGTGGATTGCGGGACATGCTCCTCGATCAATCGGATCGTTCTGAAGGCATGCGGTATAGGCCGCGCGGATTGAACGCCGAGCCGGGAGTTCCTGCGCCGCGCTACGGCAGCGCGCCAATCATGCCCTTGGCTTGGGTCATCGTGTCCTCGCACGCCCGCTGATCACCCTGGCGATCCTCCTCGACGGCTCGGCTCAGAAGCCGACGGGCGTCAGCGACGTGCGCCGGAGTGGGGATCATCGTGGCGTCGCTGGGGTCGCCAGTTGGAGCCGCTGCGAGAGCCTTCGGCGAATGGCTGCTGCGGATCGCATGGCCGTCCTGAAGACCGGCCACGTGAACAGCGCCGGCGCTGTCGAGACGGCGTTCGATCGTCCCGATCTGCTCGGCGCAGGAGCTGGCCCGAGCCGGGAGCTGCGTGAGACCGAGCAGAAGGGCTGAAGCCGCAAGAGAGAGTTCGACGCGCATGAAGAGGTCCTGTGTACCGCGGGCCGTTGATCCACGATTTCCCAGCGCGGCAGGCCGCACGATCCGAGCGGCAGCGGGATACTCGCGCGGCCGACGGATGATCTCGGGGATGGTTGCGGTGCAACAAGAGAACCCTCGGATGCCGAGAACGATCCCTAGTGGTCGAGGAAAGATCCGGATTAGGGCGTCTGCACTCGGCGTCCGGGGCAGCGAAGTTTGCGTCGCGGGTCCGCAGTCAGGCTGGACTGCAGATACGAACGCGTCCTAGTTTTTCCTGGGTTGCTATATACGGCGGCGAAACGCGTCGCTGCGGGATGTAGGGGGTACCCACCTCGATAAAGTCATCCCTAGTCGGGACACGATGTCAGCTACAACCAGCAGATGGCCTGAAAGCGGAACGTCACTGAACCACCCATCTGAGACGCTCACACGGGTCTGCGTCATGACCGAGGCTGGTCGAAAGCCGCCGGTCCTGTGTGGATGGCTCCCGCATTGCAAGTGGCGAATTGAGCTTCTGACGAGTTGGTCGGGTGCAGTCTTGTATCCGGCCTGTTGATGCAGTCGTTCATGTGACCGCTGGCCCTGATGGTATCCGCGAGCTGAGTCCCACTCTGCTTTGCGGGCTATCACGCCTTGGACTGGCGGCGGGGTGTCCCGGCTCCCGGTCTGACCGGCTCTCATGCCGAGCACGAAAGGGCGATCGCCGAAGCCGACCGGCGCGCCTTAACCTCCGAATTTAATGACCGGATCATCCGGAATGCCCTGCAGGCAGTCCAGCGCTCGCGCGAGTTGCTTGAAGCGACCAAGCATCAGGTTCAGCCGCCAAGCCAGCAATATGATCAAGGCGGTCACGGTGCAGCTAACGATCTACATCCATCAAACCGGCCACGAGCAGAGCCTCCAAAGTTCCGAGAGGGATAGAAGGCGGGTTTAAAGACGACGTCTGCCTCAGTGCCTTGCCGCCCAAATTGGAAGGGCTGGAAACCGCCCCAGGCCAGCCATTCCGAGAGGTCCGTCAACGCGACTGAAGCTGGCCGAGAGCGGAACGAAAGCTATAGCCTTGATGCTGGAGAGACAATCACTTCGTTGCATGTCTATGCTTATACAACGTCTGAGACTAGTCCGCGATGTCAGATCTCAACCGTCTGCTTGTCGCCTTCGTCATCTAGGTTGGTGTCGGCGGCCTAAAGCGTGAGCGGCGGGGCACGACGCCGCGGGTAGCACCCTTGGTGTGCTTGTGGTGCCTCTGGACCGTTTCGATAACGCATCGCTGCTTTATGTCCGCCGAGTGCATCCCAAGCCTCAGCATCTCAACCTATGCCGCTGGCCGCGTCCGAGCAGTCAGCCAAAGTTGCGGACCGACTGATCTGGGTACGCCGCCGATCGCCGATCTCAGGCAAGAATTACCGGCTAACACCGATGACCTGGCGCAGCAGGAGGTTCGGCGACAGGGCTAGCGGATAGCTCATTTCGCACCTCGTCCGGGCTGTCCGCACAAGCGATCTAGACGGTGCTGCAGGATAAATATTTTCCGCGCGGATCGGCATGAATTACATTATTTCGCCACGCGGTTGTCATCGTCACTGTGATAGCGTACAGATGATTCCTCGATTTTTGGCCAGATATCCGGCCGTATCGCCTCAACAGGGCGAGCGCTCTGCATCTCTCCCATTTTCGACGACCGGCGACCGGGCGCGTACGATTTATGCGCCCGGCCTTATTGTTTGCCTAACTTGATATGGATTACTTATGACTATCGGCACCGTTAAATGGTTCAACGACACCAAAGGCTTCGGCTTCATCCAGCCGGATGACGGCGGCAAGGACGTGTTCGTCCACATCTCCGCTGTCGAGCGCGCCGGCATGCAGGGCCTGAGCGAGGGCCAGAAGGTTTCCTACGAAATGGAGACCGACCGCCGGAGCGGCAAACAGTCAGCGGGCAGCCTGCAGGCCGCTTGAGCATCGCGCGTCCGCCTGTGACGCGCTTCGAAGCCGTTCCCTTCGCGGAACGGCTTCTTCGATTTCAGGCCCCGGAGCTGAACTCCGGTGTGCCTCAGGAGAATGCGTGAATCCTTTTAAAAGCAACCAACTCGTCGATCGTCTCGAGGCGACAGCCAAAGCGCGGCAGGCCATGCTGGCTCGCTTCCGGGCGCGCCCCGCACCCGATGATCCGGCCCTCCTTGTCCGCCAAGCTGCGCGACGCGCGGTTGTTCAGGCGCGGGAAGTGCGGTCGACCGAGCGGGAAGCGGCACGTCTCGCCGCGCAGGCCGCACGCGAGGCTGAGGTTCTGGCCGCGGAGGCCGATGCCGCCACCGAGCGCGTCCGTCAGGCTGCGGAAAAGGCGGACCGGCAGGCTGCCCTCGCGGCCGAGCAGAAGGCCGCGCGCGACGCGCGTTTTGCGGCCCGCAAGGCGCGGGCCCGCCGGTAAGTCGGTCCCAGTCTGCAAACGCCATCACCCGGAGGATGCCGTATGTCTCACAAGTTCAAGATCGGCCAGCAGGTCAGGCAGCTGGGGGTTAGCTATACCGGTGGGAAGAGCATCGTCGACGGCCTCTTCGAAGTGGTTCGCCTGACGCCGGACGATCGTTCCGGTGAGCCGACGTATCGGATCCGGTCCGCGGGCGGCGAGCGCGCCGTCCGGGAGGGCGAGCTCACACGGGCGACCTAAGTGGTCTCTGCCGACCGGCCCTTCGGACGGAGAGACGCCCCCCTGCAACGTACATCCGCCAAGGTTTTCTGACTGCGCTCAAATGCGAGGTCAGTGCGCGATCGAGGTTGTTGAAGCTCGCGATGATGAACACGCCTACTCATTCGGCCGAAGCGGCGATGATCGAACCCAATCAGACCGCCTATATCCTCAAGGTGACGCGGCCTGATGAGGCGGAACTGTCCGGACAATTGGTGATGTTCTACGTCGCGATCACCACATCCGAAACCGAAGCGTTGACCATCGTGCGCCGCGTGGTGAAGGAGGACGCGACCGTCGAGCCGACGGGCGTCCGCCTTTCTCAGCAGACAGCCAGCGCCCTCAATCTGGAGGCCGGTCTCGCGCGGGCCCTCTGACGCAACCGCTACGCCCTGTAAGGTAAGACAGCGAAGCTCGGAGAGGAGTCGCGGCTAAAGCTGTTCTCATGGTCGAGCTGGACCTCCGGACAGAGCATCGCGCTGTGAAAAGGGCAGCGAACGGAGGAGATCGATTTTGAACATGGATTGCCTCGCGGAGACCGAGAGTGTCCTTGCCGTTACGGACCGCCTCTGGCGCGCTGAGATGCGGCGGGTTTTTGGACCGGACGCGGTTCTGCTCCACGGCTTCGGCGCCGAGCGTCAGGGTGAGCCCGGCACGCGGCTGCGCACGACCTTCGAGGCGCGACGGAGCGCGATCGCGGCGTGGCGGCATGTGAGACGGCCGGCAGCTTGAGCCGAGCGTACGGACTAGCCTCGACGTCTACACCCGGCAATTTTCCGGCACTCCGCCGCTCGATCGAAGAATTAGCAGTGGTTCTTTGGTTCTAGAAAGCGCATAGCCTCGTACTCCCTCCGCGCAATCCGGTGCCTTGGGCGACGACGCGAGGAGCGGCAGACATGGCGCGTGAATTTTCGACCGGCAAAGCTCAGGCGGTCACGCCGGAAGAATTCAACGAGCGAGTGAAGCGACTTCTGGACAACAAGCCTAAGCCGCTTAAGCCCGAACCGAAGACCCGGAACTTCAGGACCGGCAGGGCTCCGCAGAAGACTTGAGGGCGGTGCTGGCGGAATCGCGGGCGTCATCCGTCCCGCCCTAATCGTCTTCCTGGGGTTGCTCGATCGCGCGGCGAGGGCTGTGGAATGCCTCCGGTGGTCATCCAGCGCTGCGGGCGGGGAGCGGCGCCTGTAACTGCAGCGGCGTGATAGCGAGGTCAGGCTCATCCCAAGCGAAATACACCTCCGCGGCGGCAGACGAGAGGCGGCCCCGAGGCTTCTCAAGGCCTCCGTTCTGGATCGATCCTGTGGCTCCTGCACACTGTGTTGTCGTGTTCTGGAGATCCAAGCTCTCGACAAGCCCGCAGGGATTCTGTGCTGGCACAACACCGGAACGGGGTGTGGGATCTACCCCGAACGCCCGGACGCCTGCGCCCGGTGGCATTGCCTGTGGCGCAGGATCAGCGTGCTGCCGGACGCGCTCAGGCCCGATCGATCCGGCGTGATGTTCTCGCTAGATAGCCGATCTCCTGTGGCCGATGGACCAGACTCAGCCTGCATCGTCGGTCGTGCCGTGCACGACGTCGAAGACTTCGACCGACCGGATGCGATCGAAGGCTTCGCCATGTTCGTACGCGAGGGATCCTTGCCGGTGTGGAAGGCCTCCGACCGCGGTGCGATCCTGGTGCATCCAGGCCCGCAGATTGTGCCGCCGTGACTGCCGGCAGCGTGCTCTGCTGGGATCGTCACGTTCCGTGAAGCGAGGCGCTGTCGCTTGTTTGACAGGCTCATTGCTGGCTTCCGGGCTACACAGGCCGCCCCCGTTGCGATGCCCATGCTCATCGCGGCAGAACTTGGCCGTAACGCTGCCAGCCCGATTCCGTTTCCCCGGTGTCCCTCGCAGAAGGACAAACCGGCGCAGGCTGATCGTATTACATCGCGGAGCCCACAGGGACCGATAGATCGTGCTATTGAAACCGTGTGGGTGCGTCCGTCGCGACCCGATCAGGAGATCCCAATGCCCGTCATCCGGTGGCTGATCTCCAAAACGATCCAGTTTTTTCTTGGCAGCGCTCAGGAGCGCAGGTCCAATGCGACCGCAAAGCGCAAGGAAGTTGGGACGTTCGAGGGCGCGTCTGCGAGCAAGGATCGGAAGTTCGAGGAAAACTACGCTGCGGCTGCACGTCTCCTCAGGGCCCGGATCGATAAGGAGTTCCCGGATGCCTACTATGCGAGGCTCAGCTCGGGCCGGAACAGCTCGTACGATTACGGACAGGACCGTGCGCTCGCCATCGACACCATGTCGATCGCCATAGCCATGGCGCTGCGGAACGGTGCCACCGTTCAACAGGCCGCCACGGCGGGGGCAGCCAGTATCGGTATCTGATCGAGACCCAGGAACGCCGGGCTCTGCCGGACTGCTCGCCGCATCCCCGCTCGACGTGGTCGCCCCGACGAGCGGGAAGGGTGCTATGGTCGGTCTCAGCCCCGCAAACTGCTGCCGCGCTGATGGAGATGTGCTCCGTGAAGCTCGCATTCGGCCGCGTGGGTGATTGGCTCGTCGATCCCCGCGAACTGGCGCCTCGGCTTGGGGTGAGCACCGCAGATCTGAAGCGCATGGACCGGCAGGGACGGCTCGATGCCCGTGTCGCGTCCAGCGATGGCGACGGCATCTGTCTGACTCGCGTGACCGTCCGGCTGCATAACAGGGGCTGGCGCGGCATCTTCGACGAGAACGGTGCGCTCGTCAGCGAAGAGGTGTGGTAAGCCCGTCTAGGCCAGCTGATCGCGTAAGGCGCCAAGGCGCGGCTTCCCGGAGATTCGTCCCGCGGCGGACGTCACCCCTTCATCGATCCTGCCGTCTTACGGGCCCGCTGAATCATCGCGAACAGCAATATACGGAAAGCGTGCTGCACCCGCGAGCACGCGTCCGCGTCATCATCGCGCCCGAGTTCGGCGAGCGCCGTCGAGGGTCTTCGCCCGTTGTTCCGCACCGTCCGCGCGCAAGGTGACTTCCAGCAGGATCTCCTGGGCGGCAAGGTCGGCCCGGTCCGCCCGGCTGACGAGCGCGCGAAGGTCGTTCAAGCACGCCTCGTGCCCGGTCATGCACCAAGCCATCAGTGACCGCGCGGGAGTGGCGTCCTGGGCATGAGGCCCTCGACGCGCAGCTTCAACCGGGTGGCCCGGATTGCCTCCACGGTCCGCCAAGGAACATCCTTGGCTATGCCCTCAGTCTCGAGCTCCGTGAGCTGATCAATCAGTTGGCCCCGCTCCTGAAGGCCGGGGTGCTGCGACATGCGGAGGATCATCCCGATCAGCTTCCGCATCACTGGGCACATCAGCGGGCGAACGAACTCTACCATACCGTGCAGCCATGAGGGTCGGACATCGCCTCAGCCTCGACCGCTGGTTTTCATGGCAGCCGAGACCGTACCCTTGTTCGAGGGCGCCGCCGCGTTGGTCTTGGGCACGGACTTCTTCGGCTTCTTGGTCTCGCGATGCCCGCGCTTCTTTTCAGTCGCCATGGTCTTGCTCCTGGATATGCTGCGAGGCTGGACGGAACCGACTTCACCGTCCGATCGTGGGCTGATCCGCAGGCTGGATCGCGGTCGCGAGCAAACTCCTGACCGAACCGAAGACGGCGACGAGACGGTTGTTGGCCCAGAGCTCGGTGCGATGGCCGTCGATTAGCCGCGCCGCCTGCCGTCTGGCGTCACCGTCGTCGCGCGCGGTGATGATGCAGGACCTGAGCACGCCGCCGCCCTGAGCGAACCGATGCACCTGATAGGCTCGGCGGGCGTGCCGAGAGCGGGGCTTGGTGGAGAACGTGATGATGTCCGCCATGCGCGCCTGTCCGTTGCAGGCGGGGGCATGGACCCTCAGCCACCGGAGCCTGGATCAACCGATCCGGTGATGTTGGCACCCTGCGCTTTCGCAATCGACAAAGATAGCCCTGACGGGTCCGGGCGTTTCCAAAGACTGCCATAAACTCCGATCCGTCGTCGGCATGGCGAGGTCATCGCCGCAATCGACCAGACGTCGGAGCCGGCGCGAAACGCCGCTTGAACAAGCCATGGTAGGGTAGGCGCCCGGTTCGGGATCTTGCGCGGAGCTCACAACCAGTCGGTTTCGCGTATCAGCGCCGTCGAAAGATGAGGTTTGGCTCGTCCGAAATGCTCTTCAGGGACAAAGGGCCGTCTGCGCGTCTTCGATTGTCATGCGCTGACCGGACTCGCTTGGCCTGCCGAATGCCGATACGGACGCCCCTCCAGCGTTGCCGAAAATGTCATCGAAAGCGCCACTTTTCACGCTCCAGCCCATAATCCTGCTGGTGAACTACGCTCAGCGAGTGCGTGTCTCGCTCCATTGGCTCTGGCAGCATCTGAACCGATTGACATGGGGCACGGCTCATCACGACCCCGCCTCAGCCGACTCGAGCTCCATTAGCCTGCGTTATGCGAGTGGCCGGCCATGGCAGCCACCGCGTTAAATGTCCGCTCTGGAGCACCACTTCAGGCTCCTTGAATGACTGAGATGGGCGCAAAGCCGAATGGCGGCTTTCGGGCGGCCCGCAATGACGGCTCACCACCCGCTCTTGGGTTGGGGTGCAAGGGACAAGCGTTTGAGTTCGTTCATTAGAAGGGGAAGCGCGTAAGCCCATTCCCGCAAGGCAGCATGAGGGCGGTGAGGTGAAACCGTGCTGAGCGGTGGCTTCATCGCCCAGCGAGAAACCGGCGCCCGACGGTTCCTGGCCGTGAGATGCGAGTCCGCGCCATGACGATGCCCCCGCAAATTGCGGCGAACCTCGATTTTCCAGAAATGAGTCCCCGCCCACCCCGGGTTTTTACCCGACACATGAATTTTTGGCTTCCGGAGGCCGCGCAACGTCCCAGGATGACCCCGACGTCATCCGCGCATGGTGTTCGGTGTGAGAGATTTTAGCCGACCCACCAAGCCATGCTAATTTTCCGACTCGTTGTTTGAATTTGCCATTGCTCCAGCCGGCCAATCGGTTCGTCAGCATTCGGTGAACAGCCGCGAGCGGCAGAGGCAACCGGCCTCCTATATGCGACTGAGACGAAATCCGATGCCAACACCAAAATTCCGTGCTGCGGATAAGACCAACTCGGAATAACCTGAACCTGAGCGCGTGGGCGGTCGAGGAGTTCGTGGACGGCGCGTGGTCGATTTACTTGGTGGATTACGTGCCGGTGTTCCGGCCCACGCGTCAGCGGGCGCAGGAGCTGGTGGACATGCTCAACCGTGGCGAGAGCATCGACCACTTGCAGAAGCGTGTGCCCAGGACCGCGTCGTGGAAGTGCCCGGTCTGAGGTGCCTCAACTGTGGGGTGAAGCAGCCGGCCGCAACGCACTTCATCATTCTGAGTCAACCTGACCGCCCGAGCGATCCTATCAGTCCAGCTTCGTCGCGGCGAGAGAGACTAGGTCCACCGGAGAGATCGGCGCTCCCATGCGCGAGCACGAACGCACCGTAGGCGACCCAGACAGATGCTTTATGCCGGACGCTGATCGCAGCACTGCGCCGCGAGGATCGCAATTGTTGAGAAGCGTCACGCTCGATGACGTCTGTCACAGATATGCCAATTGCTATAAAACTTCCCATCCGTGATAATGCTGCTCGCACGTGATGACGTGCCCCCTGCGTAAGCGCCTTGGGGAAGCCAGCAGTGCGATCCGCAAAAACAAAGACCGAGCCAATGCCACTCTATCCAAGCGAGGCTCGCATCGTCGCCGAGATCTACGGCTCGGACGCCGTACCAGAAATGACGAGGGAGTGGGACGGTGTCACCGCTGTGCTTGAACGCGGCGGCTTGCCCAAGCGGGACCCGCTGTTCGGCAACCGCCGGTATTGGCCTGCCGTCGCCGCGCGGCTGCGACGCCGAAACGGATTAGCTTCGCCGTCGGGCGGATTCGCGCCTGATGGAGAGGAAGACTGGACATGAGAGACAACTACGCGCCGGGCCTCGAATGGCGCCCGCGGAAAGGCGGCCGCGTCCCGATCTGGGTCGCGCCTGCCGAGGCCCGCAGACAGGGCTACACCCCGCCGGCCGTGCGGCTCGCCGCGGGAGCCCATAGCAGTCGCGCCGGATAGCACCCAGGCGCTTGCCTTGGCTGCGACGTGCCGCCGTCTGCAGTCCTGGCGAACCGGCGGTCACCATCGCGCAGCTCAACGCCTTAGAGCGCCTAACAGAACGGGCACGGATCGTGTGGTCGGGCGTTGGCTGGGATGGCTCGCCCCCTTCTTCCCAACGATCTGTGGACTGAGATCGCCCCGCTTCTTCCGCCGCCCCGGCCGCGTCCTCAACCGCTTCCGCCGCCTGCCCATCCGCTACGAGCGGCGCGGCGACATCTACGAGGCCTTCACAACCCTGGCCGCGAGCCTCATCACCCTCAAGCAGATCAAACGGTTCTGTTAGGCGCTCTTAGTGCAGGCTCTGCGCGCTGACGGCGCCAGCTTCCCGCCGGCCGACCTGCCGTGAGGCACCCTTAAAAAGGCGACCCGGTTTTTATTCGGAATAGGGGGCACTCCTCGGGTCCCGCCTCGATTTTCGCGACCTGTAGTAGAATCCTTATTCGGGGCAAGGAGTTCGGTCGGCGTCGCGACCCGCTACCCCATAGTGCGCCACTTCACGGTTGTCACCGCCCTACGCCCACAATCCGTGCGAGTTGGGCTTCATGTTGCCTATGATTGTCCTCGAGGGTGGCAAGGAGCGTTTCCGCCTCCTCGGTCGAGATACCATCCATTCTCATCCGAGCTATGAGAAATCGTTGACGGGCAAGATGACCCGCTCCCTCGCGGATATGCCGCCGAACCATCTCAAGCTCGGTTTCTTGCGCGATCGCTGAGGACATGGCAGACGCCTCGGGACGCTGTGCGGATCTCACCCACATTAGCATGTCTGCGGTAGCTGCACGATCAGACAGCGATTGGATCGGGCAACGGGGCTCTCGCTGGACGTATCCGCCTCAACTTCTCAGTCTGGCGTCAGGAACAGTGGTAGACGACCTGTGTTGGTCAGCCATGTCGGCCTTCGCCGACCTGTTATGACGCGGAAATCCGATGACCAACCGAAGCGTGCAGTCAGCCCTTCTCGCCCTTGCCCTCGTCGTTAGCAGTGCCGGTATGGCTGCGGCGCAGAGCACGCCCAATGGCAGTACCTCAACCTCCGGCGCGCCCGCCGGCGACAACAGCACGGGTAACGGAGCCACCGGTAGCGGCGCAGCGCCCAGCGGCAAGTAGCTGTCTGGCAGGACGAAATTCTAAGCCCGCCCGGTTCGCCGTGGCGGGCTTCTTTGTGGCCTGCTTTGCTGACACCGAGCAGTCGCGCTCTAATTGCAGGTCAACTTCCGGCCTTCCGCCATCCCGACCTTCCGATAGTGTTCGAGCCCGGACTTGATTGCTCGACCTATGACCGCCCGGCGCACGTCCGGATTGCAGCGCAGATACTCTTCCTCGTTGAAAGCGTAGTCGCCCCGCCCACCTCTCGAGCCCCGGTCATAGTCGCGGTCGTAATCGCGGCGGTCACGGTCTCCGTAACCTCGATCTCCGTAGCCCCTGTCGCGAGAGCCGTAGTCGCTGCGGTCGTAGCCATAGTCGCGCCCGCCGTAGGGCTGCGCCAAGGCTGGGCCTACGCCGCTTAGTAGAGCCACTCCGAGGACGGTTGCGGAGATCACCTTCATGTCGCGTTCCTTGCCGTTGAAGAGTCGGCAACGCGCTCGGCGGTTGATGGTTCGCCGGCACCCAGCGTGTGGAGCACGCTTCAATTCAGGTTGCTGGAGATCGCGGTGAATTTCGTGGCAAGTCGCCCGCCCACGAGCCTTAACGAGGCAATAATGGCGACCGCAATTAGGGCGGCAATCATCCCGTATTCAATCGCGGTAGCGCCGGTCTCGTCGCGTATAAACCGCTGTAACAGCTGAGGCACCGCACCGACCCATCGCAATACTGGAGCATCACAGCTCTGTGATAGCGTCGGCGCGTTTACGGTTTGTGAAGAGACACCGATGCCCGGCAGCAGGAGCTCCCCCGCTTCGTGAGCCGTAGATGGTGGCTTCGTGACGACGGTCAGTCGATGGCCCTCGGATGCGGCGATGGCGTTCCGGAATAGGTCGCGACAATCAGCGGGCAGCCGTTGTGCGGCTCGTCGTGCCGCATCACGGGCCGGTGCGCCCGCAGGTGATGGCTATAGATCCGCACACGTCCGTGGCAGGCGGGGCAGCGCTTCAGGGCGTCACGACACCGATGATGCACCTCGACCACCAATACCGTTCGCCAAACACCATCGATCTTCGCTTCGCAACTCGGTGGCTTGATCATCGTCCTGCTGATGGCACTGCGCTGCCGTTCGCCGGCACCGGTATGACGCATGATCGGTGGAGCAATTCAGCGTCGCTTGCAGTGCACCAGTTGGTGTGGTGGCTGGTCGAGGCCGCTCACCTGCGCAGCTTACCCTTTATGGAGGATGTGGCGTAGGTTACGGCTACGCTATCAAGAGACTTCCGGAGACCCAGAAAGGGGATCATCATGTCTCTAGCCATAGACGGCGACGGCCGGCCGGCCCGGCGCTGGTCCAAGCCTGAGCAGTCGCCAGCCTCACGCCGCGGACGCGAACACTGGGTCGTGCGCTGGATCGGCGCTGCCTAGCGCCGCGCCACGAAGCTGGTCGAGACACCCGCGACCACAGCGCCGAGCGCTCAGGTCATCCAAGTAAGCTGGGCCGACACGTGCGGCCGGCCCGGGGATTTGGCGTTCCTGCACTCTGCTGGAGGGATCGTGCGGACTGCACCGCTCCTACGCTGAGCGGCGTGCCGCTGGAACGCCGAGGTTAATGGCCTTGGTCCCGCCCAGCGGTGGCCCTCACCTTCAAGCGTCTGGCTGGGCCTCGCTTGGTTCCGGGGACCGGCGCCACCGTGTGCACCCGTTGATATCGAGCCGTTCGGCCCATCCACGTCGATCCAGTTCGTAGAGCGCAGAGAGGATCGGCGCGATGGGCAGCGCTCTCGACAGCATCCTCCTTGCAACTATCAGTGATGTCGCCCGGATCTTCAGGTGCGCCCTGTCCCTAACGACAGTCGTACTCACAAAATCTCTGTCGAGCGCCTCAAACAATGCCTGCTCCAACTCGGTAGGGCACCACTCGTCATTAGGGCACTCGGCCGGATCGGCGGCCGCAACGGTATGCGGTCCTATACCGTTCATGGCTCGACCTCCCAGAACTTATTGCACCAATCTCATGCTGGCACAGGGGGGAGGAATGTACGGGCGCTGAGAAAGTTGCTCCCCGTTGAGCGGCGCAGGTCGCCGAGTTGGGGATCTCTTCGGCCGTGCCGGAGAGCTATGGCGGGGCCCCTGCCCCGTCCACCGCCTCGTTTGGCATCGGACAGAACTCGCGCCCCAGCCGCAGGTTGCCCGTTTTCGGGTTGGTTTACTACGAGCGTCGAGCGTGCCTCGCTTCTTCTTCGACATCCACGACCGCGGCTTTCACCGCGATAACGAAGGCAGCGAGTGCGACGATGTCGATGCCGCTCGCGTGTTGGCCATGCAGACGCTGCCCGAGATCGGGCGCTTCGCCATCCCGAGCGACGGCGACAACCAGGCCTTCATCGTGCTGGTCCGCGATGAGGTCGGAGCGATCGTCTACACGGCGACGCTGACATTTGCCGGTCTTCGGTTGGACTGCCTCAGCGCGCGCTCTGCCACCGAGCGGTGATCTCCCGAAAGGCCACGTCGCCATCAGCCTCCGACGCGCCTTCCGACCCGAAGGATCGAACCGACTGGCGGACGACGACGCCGTCGCGCGCGATCGACCAGTCGAAGCGGCCGGGCTCCTTCGCGGAGGGCGTCACGCGCAGCGCGTGCGGGTTCGGCTTGAAAACGATCATCGACACCACCTAGGGGCTGAGAGGACTACTTGTAAGAGAGACGACGGTCTCGGTGGCTTGCAGCACAGGTGACCTGAACCCGCCGCCACGGAGACCAGGTTCACTCTCCTTCGCTCGGCGGGCGAACCTGATGCTTGGTTGCTTCCAGGAGCTCGCGTGAGCGCCGGATCGCGTCTCGGCTGTCTCGGATGACCCCTCGGTTGTAGTCGGCCAGGGCGTCGCGCCGAGCGATCCGGCGAAGGGCTTGTTCATACTCGTCTGGAGCGAGCGGTTCGAAGGTCGAAAGCGGCATGACGGCGCTCCACGCGATGCAGGCGGGAGCACACGCTACTCTCAGCCACCAGCGCCTACGGGTCTGCGACCGGCTGGTGATCGCAGCATCCTGCGCCTGTTTGGCCAAGAAGTCTAACAGCGGCTTGATGCGATCCTAAAGCTCAGCCGATGCTACGATCAGACGAGGCCGCGCTTCGCCGCCGCTGAAAATCTCTTTTGCGCTCCCAAAGAACGATCGTGTCGTGTTTGATGCGTCCACCAGCGGACCAACAGAGCTACAGCAGAGTTCCAGATTGGCGCCTTGCCCATCGAAGGCCCATATGAGCTTATCCCTCCGCGCAATCCCGTGCCCTGGGTGACGATGCGGAGGCCGAGATGGCACGCGAACTCACGACCGGCAAAGCTCAATCTGTCACACCTCAGGACTTCAACGAGCGCGTGAAGCGCCTGCTGGCTAACAAGCCAGACCCGCGCAAAGCTCAGCCGCAGTCCAAAAATTTCAAGGGGCATACGCCCTTCAGAAAGGCCTGATACGCGCTCGCCGGGCGGCCATATCATCATGGCTCGCTCGGCTCGCCTGCATCCCGATAAAACCAGCCTCTTTCCTGCCTACGTTGATCCCCAAGTCCGGACAGGCATAGTGCCAGCAGGGCCAAGCCTGGAGGCAATTCGTGAGGCTGCTCACCGAGTATCTGAAGGCGAAGGGCTATCTGAAGTCCGATGCCTAAGCTGCCGCACCACGCCCGCGGGCTGCTGACGTCCGCGGCCGATAGGGAAGCCGCCCGTCAGAAACAGGCGGAGCAGGTGCAGCAGGAACTCGACGCTGAGAAGCGCGCCGTTGAAGAGCGAACGGCCGAGTTGCGGGCGAAGCGACTGGCGCGCGAGAGTGCTGGATCCTGAAAGAGGCGCCCAATGGCCACCATCCCGGATCGAGAGATCGATGACTCATCGCTCGGTGGATCCGTCACGCGTCACGGGTGCACCGTTCAGGTCCACATCTACCGGTTCGCCGGCACCGATGACGAGTGGACCCTTGAGGTCGTCGACCACGAGGGTGGCCATACCGTCTGGGACGAGACCTTCTCGGACGATCAAGAGGCCTACGAGGCCTTTGAGCGAGCCGTCGCTGAAAACGGCATCCAATCGTTCGTCGACTCGCCCGGCCTGCACTGACCCCATCCGCCGCCTCGTGGAATAGGCGCTGAAGACTCTTCAGCTCAGGTAACTTTCCGCCCAGCTGCCGCTGCTTCAGCGATCGCGTGGTGCATCGCTGCATCCTGCTTTGCCCGCGCCAAGATGATGCGTGCCGCGGTTCGCGCGCTCGCGGCGCGGAGGCGGCCCTTAGGCTTCTCGTCCCGCAACGCCTGTGTGGCCATGTTGCGGAACCAGTTTGCGTCAGCGATGGCGACTGCGCACCGTTCGGCGAGCGTGCTGTACTTGGCTGGATCTTGGCTCCTGGCCGGCATGGTGTTGCCTCTCCTGCAAGATCGATCGCACCGAGACTGCAACCGCTATACCAGTGGCTGCGGCCTCATCTTCATTGACGAGAACGGCGAGGCGCCTGTGGTGCGGCTAGGGAAGGCAGGGTGCGGCTGAGGCGGTTCAACTAACTGCGTTAGGCTGTACGGTAAATAAATTTCTATAATCTTGTTCGTTCAGCCGAAGAATCGCATATTGTTCCCCCCATTTGGTTGACTTGAATGGCGACACCCTGCAAATTAAGACAGCGACTGCTCCAGGCATTTTCTGCATAGAGCCCATATTTTGATCAAATATTACAGTTTCATCCGGACCAAAAATCTTCATACCGGCTTCATAAATGCCCTCGCCACCTTCGATCATGAATACGAAGGTCAGCGCCTGAACGGCATCAGGCTGATCATCTGCAGACCGAGGAAGTGCGACTCCAGATCCAGGAAAGAAGCCAAGTATAGCCAGCTTGTTCCCCTGCTCGAGACGAACCTCGTCACAGAGCAGCAATCTGACTTCATTTTGAGCAGGCAGACTCATTAATTACGCCGCCGCTCGTGGTGCGCCATCCGGCGCGCCGTCAAAGACAAGCGTCCCCTCAGACGGAGCGGCAAGTGGGGCGATTTCCAAACCGCCATAAGTCACTCCAGCGGCCGAGGTTTGTCGCCAAGCACCGATGATCGTTCCTGCAGAGGCCACGAAGATGATCGGCTTGCTCTTAGCTTGCTGAGGCTCAACCGTTTCCTTGTAAAATTTGAGCCACCTCGGCGGGCCCTTCACCGCCAAGCGCGCGATCAGAAGCCCGGCCGGCACAGAGACAGCGCAGGCAACCGGTACAGCGATGAGAGCCGATACAAGGAACTCGTGCATGGCTACTCCCCGTAGGCGAATGGCAGGAAATTCAACGTTACCACGGCGACCGACATCACCACAGTACCCAATATGGGTCCCGTGATGCCAGGGCGATAGGTGCGGCTCTTGCGATCATAAAACTTATCCATTTTTCCTCGATTTTAAATATGGCTACAAACCACATACACAGATTAATTAATATTAAACACGCAAATATAGATCCAATATCGCCACGCATTGCGGGCATAATGAACTTTTTGAAATCCTCTGATTGCGATATAACAACAACATCGAATACAATAATCGTCAGAATAAAGTCTGCTGCGGCGCTTTGGGGCTTACCCAAGCAAATACGGAGCACGCCGTTGACAACGATAGAAAGAAACGGAGCAACGATAGCCGCGACCCAGAATGAAATATGCCCCATCGAAAGTCGCACCCCGGTGAGCTGGCGACGGTACCTAGAACGACCGGCAGCGATCGCAATGCCTTGGTTGAGCATTGTGCCTCACCTCTCATACACGTCCATAGCGTCGCGACACCGCCATCCCGGCGGCTATCCCGCCGCCATGGGCACAGCCCTCGCCGCCCTCGCTCTCGTCGTCGCTGCCGGTGGGGCGTGAGATCGAAAAATCTGCAGCCACGCTGAAACACGCAACGTGCGGCTGCATTCACTAATCCATGTCAGCACCTCGCCCAATCGCCGTCCTCGCCGAAGATGAGGAATTCGCCCGACTCGTGGCGGCCGACATGCTGACGGCATTGGGCTTCGATGTTCTGGAGGCGGAGCACGCACACGGCGCCCTCCAGCACCTAGAGGCCAATGAGCGTGTCGCGCTCCTCTACACCGACGTGAACATGCCTGGCGTGATGGACGGCTGCGATCTGGCCCATGCGGTCCGTGCGCGATGGCCGGAGACGCGGATCATCGTCTGCTCGGGTTGCATGCCCCATGAGGCCGCGCTGCTGCCGGACGAGGCCCATTTCATCGCCAAGCCGTGCGGCGAGCGTTTGGTGCGCAAGGCGCTGCAGGTTCTGCGTCTGCACTGACGCCAGATATGGCTTCATAGAGCGCAGATCATGCACAAGCTCGCGCCGGGCAGCCTCTACCGTCTTCGCACGCTCGCTCAGACCGGCGCGCGCTTCTACCAAGTGAGCGTCTACATGCGCCGCATGGAAGTGCTCGGATTGATCGAGGCCACCGGTCGAACAGATCCCGAGAAGGACAGCGCCGAGTACAGTATCACTGACGCCGGCCGGGCCGAGTTGGAGGAGCGCTACGGTCCGTCCTCAACGATGCCCATTGAGAGCGGTCGCTCCTAATCCGCCTTCGCCGCCTACCGCCCGTGATCAGGTATCCCCTATCGGCCTGTCGAACGCATCCTCGGTCGGCGTACCGTCATAGCCCTCAAGCCACGCCTTACGCTCCGGCATGTCTGCGTCGTAGGGGCAGCTATCTTTTGGCAAGCCAATGGCCCGCGCGTGTGCGCCCTCAGCAATCGCCTCGATGATTGTGGGCTGGCGCGTGTCCATGGCGTCACCGTCTGCTGTCCGTAAAAAATACTTAGGGTAAGATTGCTGGCACTTCCATTCGGCGGCAGCCGCGACTGCTATGCTGTGACGGGTTCCATTCGCCGAGCGGTCCAGACAACCTTACCGGCCTCATCCCTCAGGATCGCAACCCCTGATCGACCTGCGAGTAGCTGGGAGAACCAAGCTTCGGAGTCCGCGATCGCATCGGCTTCCGTCGGCGCGTGAATCTGTTCACTCGCGACCGAGATCCCGCTCATACAGCGGCGATGGACGGAGCATTCGAGGTGGAACACAGCCATCCATTCTCGGAAGCAATCCGCCTGCCATGAAGCGGCGACATTGCACCGTCGTCTTCCCCTGGCAGACCTTGAGGCGCATCTTACGCAGGCGGCGAGTCATGGCCTTAGCAGTCTGGGGCCGGCTCGTCAGTCGCTAGAGGCTCTCAGCCGGGCAAGGTCACCGCCATGCGCATGCAGATCTTGGTTTGGCTGCGCCGTTGGGCGGGTAGGCGCAAACCTGTCCGCCATTCTGGCATCTTGGAGGCTGTAGCAGCCCTACGTGCAGGCGGGCTCAAAGTGGTGCCGTATCAAGACAGGGACGGCTTTCAGCACTGGCGGATGGGTGATTTCATCATGACGGAGGCTGCGGTCGTCCAGCTTGCCGTGGGCAGGGGGATGCTCGGCGACCGCTAAGCACGAATGTTGGGATCGTGATGGCTGTGGGAGGTCGCGATGGCTGATGAACAGAACGGCGCCAAACCCTCTTCTACGCAGGACGTCGCTGCCAGCGAGAACGCCAGCAAGACACGACTCGTCGAAGACGGCGGCCCGTCTGAGCAGTCGCAGGTCCCAGACGCCGCGACCGACGATCAGACGCCTGACACGGTTCCCGAAGCCGAGAAGCCCGGCCTCGTCGACTCGGTAAAGGGGATGTAGGCGTTCAGTCCGCCACCCGCCTGCGTCATCTGCGGCCGGCGGTTTTGCAGGATCTGTTTAAAAGGGCGACGCACCCCGTCAGGAGCGCGCCGCTAGTCGGCCCGCGGTCTCACTGACGAGCCAGAAACCCTTGGCAATCGGCAGGCCAGACTGGGCGACCCGGGCAACGGATCAGGTCGGCTGCACCTCAGTGTCCTCAACCTCTGGATCGTCTTCTTCCGGCACGATGGGCTTTGGCGAGGGCTCGATTTCATCGAGGCGCGAGGGGTCTTCGATCAAAGCGCCAGGATCTTCTCCCGGCATCGGGGTGTCAGCCTGCATCATGGTGTGCGCCTCCGTGCTCTGGAGCCTACGTTCCGCGATCCGCTGCGTTCCCCGGCATAGTCTGAGGTGCGTCCGGACATCACCATCGTCCGATTCCGGCTCAGACCCCGTCCTTGAACAGGTTGCCGCATAGAAGCTGGCGATTCCGGCCACGTCGCTCCTGTCAGGATTCTCGCGTGGGGGTGGGCGAGCTGTGCTATGCGGTGAGAGTCTGCAGCTGATCAACAGGAGGAACGCGCCCGATTCAGGCGAAGCTCGTCGGCTGGGACGAGACTCTGCGGCAGAATATTTGGACCGCCTGCATAATCGGCGCGCACGAGCGCGATCTTAACCACGCCGAACTGTCGCCGACTCTCAAAAGCTCCGGTCTTGAACTGTCTCTCGCAAAATCCAGTTCTCGGAGGATGTTGCAGCGTGGTCCCATCTATGTGGGCGACCTGAAGCCCGTTGGCGTGGCCCGGCCCCTCGCGGTCGTAAGGCCCGGTGCTTCTCTGTCATCTCTGGCTACCATCTCGATTTCCTGCCTCTCTACCCTCACACTGCTCGCCCTGGGCGCAGCTTGGCTTGTCCCCCACAGCGATTGGACTTCGATGATGTCCGTTCGGCAGCCGGCATCAGTGTCATCTGCTCGGCCACAATCCCCATCCACTTTCCCAACCTGGGTTGAAGTCCCTCACCTGACGGGCCCACTCTCCCAAGCAAACGATCCAGATGCCTTCTCCGGCGCCGACAGACCCCGCACCTTCCTGGATCCTGATCCTGCGGACGCCGTCGAGCCGCTGGTCCACCTGCCACCACGCGTCAACCCGCGCCTTCCGCTGATCGGCCGCGCACCGCTCGATGCTGCGCATCTGACACACGAGCGGCCGCCGGCCTGGAACGAACGCCCCGATCGCCAAGACATCGCAAAGGCAGCCCCGCCATCGGTGGTGGCAACGCTCGAACCGGACGTGCCGCCACCATCGCAACATCCAGCGGAGACGAGGACGACGCGGACACTGCCGGCTGATCCAGTGCCGACGTTGATCCTGCCACCGCGATCGACACAGGCGCGGGCCCCGACCGAAGTCATCGTTCGCTCCGCACCGGCGATCACCACCGCGCCCCCGCTCGGACACGTAGCGACTCTCAGTCCCGATCCTGCGCAGCAGGTGGTGGATCGAGCCAGCACGACCGCGCCGCCGCGAGAAGTGGGCACCGTCGAGGTGCCGGTCCTGAACCCGGGACCAGCACGGCACGCACGGGCGCTGCGACGGCCAAAATCGGCACCAGCGGCTTCGCGGCCTCGGGTGCCCGGCCGCGACACCGACCAGACGGCGAGCATCATCAGCCGGCCGACCTCGGCGGCGGGGCGGATCGATGCCGGCGCGGTCGCACAGGCCTCCATGCACCGGGCGCGAGCCAATCGCCCCACCTCCTCCCCCACTGCCGCACCGTCCTCTCCCTGGACGTTGCCACCCGCCCTCGCGCCGACGGACTAGCGCGATGCCGCGGCCCCTCGTTCACCCCCGCGAAGAAGGAAAGCCGTGATGTCCATACGTTCGATCTGCTGCGCTGCCCTCGTCTCTGCCTTGGCTGGCCCTGCGCTGGCTCAGGATGCGCCCGCCGCACCGGATACCTCGGCCGCCACATGGCAGATGCCTTGGCAGATCGCGCCGATCGGGGCAGCCTCTATGTCGGCTGGTGAGCAGACCATTCTGTCGATGGTGCCTGGAACCGGCTTGGTGAAGGGGACAGCCGTGGCCCTTCAATCCATCGGACAGCCTTTGCCGCAGGTGCCGGGCCGCAACCGCACCGTCGATACCTGTCGCGCGGTCGTCATGAGCGAAGCTGGCAAAGCCGGCATGAAGCAGGTCGAAGCAGTCTCAATGGGCGCGGACAAGACGGACAAGAAGGGTGACTACTTCGCGCCGGTGCTGTTCCGCATCACCTACGACCGGCCGATGATGTACGAGGTGCGCCAGGCGACGATGATCTGCATCGTGAACCGCAAGGGCGCCATCGTCGACGCCTACATGCCGGCCGACGAGTCGGTCGTCACACAGTGGACGGCCCTCGGTCGCCGATGAGGCGATTGCGTCCATCCCGGGACAGCTTCCGGCCGACGTCGGTGACGGCCGCCTAACCGAGCATAGGCATGATGCTGTTGGGTCTCGTTGCGTATCGGCCCACCACTGGTGTGATCGGACGCTCCCCCGCCCCGTGAGCAGATCGGGGCGGGGACGAGCGGCCATGCCTGGCATTCGGTCGCGCAACTGCGCTTGACCTTGAGCGTTGGGAAAGCACGGCCATATAGCCATCCCACCAAGGTCTTCACATGCTGCTTATCTCGTCCCTGGTGGCGGGCACGTTCGTGCTCGCCACATCGTTCTCGCTCATCGCCGTCCTGACCGACTAACTCACGGCCGAGCGGCGGCTCACGAGCCGACCCCGCGCCGTCAGAGCAGCCCGTATGGCTTCGGCACCCAACAGCACTGCATCTCTGATGCCTTCGATAGCGTCGCGGTTTGGGCTGCTCCTCGCACTCATGCTGCCCAGCGTGGCCGTGGCGGAGACCACGCCCCTGAACGTGCCGATCCTGATGCACGGCTCGATCGGCGACGATGCTTGTCCTGAGAACGGGCGTATCGTCGAGGTCGGCCCGAAGCCCGAAAGCTTCCTGCCCGTGCAGAGCGGGCCGGGCGAAGCGCCTTTCCGCGAGATCGGGCGCCTGCACGACGGCGATATGGTTGTGGTCTGCGAGAAGCTTGGGCCATGGGTAGGTGTCGTCTACGGGGCGGCCCTACTCGGCTGCCGGACGACGATCCTTGTACCCGTCGAGCAGGCGTACACCGGTCCTTGTGATCACGGCTGGGTCATGGCCCGCAACGTGAACATCGATCCGAAGTAGCGCAGCTCTTTCTCCGAAGCCGTGCGCAAGAGTTCGCTAACGCTGCCGCTCCACGCTAGCGGGCATGTCAAAGCGTACCACCCGCACCCTGCGCGCTTGCCTCTGGGTCGCCGCCCTCGTGCTGTGCTGCTTCTCCGCGGCCATGCTGGTCGAAGCGAATAGGCCGAAAACAGGGGATCAACGCCTCGTCGGCGATCCTGCTGTCACGGGGTCGGTCGTGGGCATGCGTTGGTGTGGCGCTGCCTCATGGTGTCGCTGATCATCGACTGTCCCATCGACAAGCCCGTCGATAGGCTTCGCCGCGGCCTTGATCGTCGACAAGGCAGCGTTGCTCCGGGCGGTAGCAGCACGGCTATGCCAAGTCTGTCTGCGATTTAGGTTCGTGGTCTTCGAGGAGGGCACCGATGAGCCGCCAAAGCGCGCGGTGCTCCGGGCCACCACGATCGGCTGCTAGGAAGGCGGACAACGCGATGTCGGTGGTATGGCCGCCTGAAGCCGGATTGGCTTCGTGCCGGACGAAGCTTCGCTCATCGGTGGGATCACGCAGAAGGACCCAGCGATCACCGTTCGAGCTAGCGTAGAGGACCCGACCCAAGGTCTGCGCCGTTCGTCTAATGGACGGACTGGCCGAGATAGGCTGCGACGCTGGTGGCGCGCGAACCGACCATCCGCACGGCCTTGCGTAAACGCTCCTCGGTGACCCCGAAGCGCAGCGCCCAATGCTCGCGAGCGGCGCGGTCGAACACGTCGATGTGGGCCTTGTCGTGCATCTCGGTGGGCATCGTCGGATCCAACAGGGTTCTGGCCGCGTCAGGAGTCCGGCTTCCAACCCCGAAGCGCCATCCTGGTTGCAGGCGTATCTCAGCAATTCACCGCATTCTGGAGCGGGCGGTTCAATCGGGGGATTGAGCGGCAGGCTGCGGCTGTAAAGTCACGGTTAGCTATCGCGGAGGTTCCGCTGGAACGGCGAGCTTGGCCGTTTGTTCTGCCGGTATGGAACACTATCGATCCACCCTCGGAACGACGGCGATCGCAGTAGTCGGCCTGCTCGCCGCCGCCCATATCCTGCATCCGGGCAACTATGAGCGATCGGATCGTAGATCGCGGGTCGTCACGGTGGCTTTTGAGTCGCCGTCTCGGCCTACCATCTGGACCGATCCGCCGACGAAGCTACACGGCAGCGAGCCCGCGATGCTGATGGCCGATAGCG